>DASYDJ010000052.1:0-345134 GCA_036499625.1 Gemmatimonadaceae bacterium | reverse complement strand
CGGCGACGACTGGAAGAAAGCGCAGGAGAAAGTGAAGATGTCGTTCGTACCCGAAGGACATCAGCCCGAAGCCATGCTGAAGTTGTACAACGAGTCGGTCGAGTTCCTGAAAAAGCACGACCTCATTACCATTCCGCCCATCGCCGAAGAGACGTGGAGAATGAGAATGATCCCTCCGCAACAACAGTTGATAAGTCCGTTCTTCCTCGGTGGCGAAGTGCTCCAGATCTCTTATCCCACCGACGAAATGAATCACGACGACAAGCTGATGAGCATGCGCGGCAACAATCCGCACTTCTCCAACGCCACGGTCTTCCACGAGCTGAATCCGGGACATCACCTGCAAGGCTTCATGGATGCCCGATACAACTCTCAGCGCCGGTTGTTCTCCACGCCGTTCTGGAGCGAGGGACAGTCGCTCTATTGGGAGATGTTCGTCTGGGACCACGGCTTCGACGTCACCCCCGAAGATCGCCTTGGTGCACTCTTCTGGCGCATGCACCGCAGCGCGCGAATCATCTTCTCGTTGAACTTCCACCTTGGAAAAATGACACCCGAGCAGGCGGTGCAATTCCTCGTCGACTCGGTGGACTTCGAGCGCGCGAATGCCGAGGGCGAGGTGCGTCGCTCGTTCAACGGCAGCTATCCGCCGCTGTATCAGATGGCCTACATGATCGGCGGACTCCAGTTGCGCGCGCTGCATCACGAGCTCGTCGACTCGAAGAAGATGACCGAGCGCCAGTTCCACGATGCCGTGCTCGAGGGCGGTCCGATGCCGATCGCCATGGTGCGCGCGCGTCTCGAGAAGATTCCGCTCACCCGCGCCGGCGCAGCACCGTGGCGTTTCGCGGATGAGCTGCCGCCACCCATTCCCGCACCGACGCGGCCATAATTCGTCGATGCAATCGAGCTACCAGATCTACATCGACGGCGCTTTCGTCGACGCGCACGCTCGCGCGCGGCTCGACGTCATCAATCCCGCCACGCAGGACATCATCGCGCGCGTTCCCGACGGCGACGCGACCGACGTCGATCGTGCGGTGCAGGCGGCGCGTCGCGCGTTCGATGCATCGCCGTGGCGCGACGTCACGGCGCAGGAGCGAGGGCGGATTCTCTTTCGCCTCGCGCAGATCGTGCGCGACCATTCGTCGGAACTGGCCGAGCTCGAGACGATCAACAATGGCAAGCCGATCGCGGAGTCGGAGTTCGACATCGCCGACGTCGCGACGTGCTTCGAGTACTATGGCGGTCTCGCCACCAAGATCCATGGCGACGTCGTGCCAGTGCCGGACAACGCGCTCAGCCTCGCGCTGCGCGAACCGATTGGCGTCTGCGCCCAGATCATTCCGTGGAATTACCCGCTGCTCATGGCGGCGTGGAAAATCGCGCCGGCGATTTGCGCCGGCTGTACCGTGGTGCTCAAGCCGGCCGAGCAGACGCCGCTGACGGTGTTGGAGCTGGCGCGGTATTTCGAGGCGGCGGGTTTGCTGCCGGGCGTGGTCAACATCGTCACCGGCGCTGGCGATACTGGCGCAGCGCTCACCGCGCATCGTGACGTCGACAAGATCGCGTTCACCGGCAGCGGGGAAGTGGGCAAGCGCATCATGCGCTCGGCTGCCGATACACTAAAGAAAGTCTCGCTCGAGCTGGGTGGAAAGTCGCCAAACATTCTCTTTGCCGACGCGGACTTCGAGGCGAGCGTCGACGGCGCGATCTTCGGCCTCTTCATCAACCAAGGCGAAGTCTGCTCGGCTGGCAGCCGCATTCTCGTCGAGCGCTCGATTTACTCGCGAGTCGTTGAAGCGATGGTCGAGAAGGCGCGCGGCATTCGACTCGGCAACGGTCTCGATCGCGCGAATAGGATGGGACCGCTCGTCAGCCGCGAGCAGCTCGATCGCGTGCTCGCCTATCAGCAAATCGGCCGCGGCGAAGCCAAGCTGGCACTCGGCGGCGGCCGTGCGACGGGCGGCGATCTCGATCGCGGATTGTTCGCCGAGCCGACGATCTTCTACGACGTCGACAATTCGGCGCGCATCGCCCGCGAGGAGATTTTCGGACCGGTCGCGGCGGTGATCCCGTTCGATACGGAGGCCGACGCGATTCGCATTGCCAACGACACGGACTATGGACTCGCGGCCGCGGTGTGGACGCGCGACATCTTTCGGGCGATGCGGACGGTGAAGCAGCTTCGCGCCGGGATCGTGTGGGTGAATCACATGCAGCCGACGTTCGTCGAAGCGCCGTGGGGCGGCTACAAGCAGAGCGGCATCGGCCGCGAGCTCGGCAAGTGGGGCGTCGAGGAGTACTTGCACGTGAAGCAGGTGCACATCAACCTGAACGAGCGACCGATTGGTTGGTATTGATCGGACCGCCATCGAATTATTATCAAATTGTTACTAAATGACACAGTCTAACTCCGCGAAGGAAACAACGCTCGAGGCGGGAACCTTTCCCGCGACTTGGTACGCCGGCGGCCCCGAGCGTGATGGGCAGTCCGATTTTCTGGCGCACGCCTACAATGAGGATTTTTATATCCTCCGCCAGGCGGCGTTCACGAACTACGAGAAGCCCTTTCTTTTCCTGCTGTTCGGCGACGACAAGGTGCTGCTGCTCGACACCGGCGCTGGGAGTGCCGACGTGGCGGGCGCCGTCGGGGGCGTGATCGACGGCTGGCTCGAGCGCCGCGGACGCGCATCGATTCCACTCATCGCCGGACACACGCATTCGGATGGTGATCACGTTGCCGGCGACGACCAATTCGCGAATCGCGCGAATACGACACTCGTTGGGCTGAGCCCCACAGATGTCGCCGCGTTCTACGGGCTCGAGGACTGGCCGAACAGGCCGGGCACCTACGACCTCGGCGGTCGCGTGCTCGATATCCTACCGATCCCGGGCCACGAGCCAGCGAGCATCGCGGTGTACGATCGGCGGACCGGCGTGCTGTTGGTTGGCGACATCCTCTTGCCAGGTCGTTTGTACGTGCGCGACCCGGCGGAGTTCGTGCGCAGCGTGCGCCGGCTCGTCGAGTTCACGCATGACAAGCGGATTACCTGTATCCTCGGCTGTCACATCGAGAACAAGGACGTGCCGTTCGAGGATTACGTCGTCGGGACGGTGGATCAGCCGAATGAGCATGTGCTGCAGTTACACCGCGAGCACTTGTTGGAGCTCGATGCGGCGTTGACGGCGATGAATGGAGAGGTCGTGCGGAAGGTGATGCGGGATTTCACCATCTGGCCGAAAGCGCCGCAGGTTGGAGGGCACGCTGCTGCCCGCACTGTCTCGCCCTGATGCACGGAGAGTTGGAACAATTGAACGCGAAGAACTGCAAATGAACGCGAATTGCATCGCGGCGCGGCTCAAGGGGTGGTGAGCGCGTTGGGCCTTGACGGACTGTGTGAAAGGTGCGTCCGAGGCTTCGTATCGATGAAGCGATCGAAGTGCGGCTTGGGGCCGAAATGCATGAGCAGCCCAACCTCGTAAGGCGTGGCACGCAGATAGTTCAGGATCTGCCTGCGCGCGTAAGCGGGCAGCGTTTCCGACGCCTTAATCTCCACGATGACAGCTCCATCGACGATGAGATCGAGTCGTTGCCAGGCGACGATTTTGTCTTTGTACCTGACGGGCACCGCCACCTCACGGGCGATCTGGTGACCGCGCGCTATCAGCTCCTGCCGCAACGCGCCTGCGTACACCGACTCCGCGAAGCCGTAGCCGAAATAGTTGTACACATCGAAGAAGGCGCCGGCGATCGAACCAACCCGATCGTACTCAGGGAGTGACGAATCCATGGAACCATCATGGACTCCTCACGCTGCAGTAGCACTACCAAATCGCTGCGACCGGTGCGACGCCACCTTCCCGTCGTACGGCCCAATTCGCGTTCATTTGCAGTTCTTCGCGTTCAATGCGTTCCCACCGTCCCGACGCTCGGCGCGTCGACGGTCAGCGATTAACGATTCGCTAACCGTCGCGCCCCAAGAACCGATTCGCGTGTTCAGCGAGGCGGCCGCGGCACCGCCGTCCGTCCGCCGCCCGACGACGACCCACTCGATCCCGAGCTGCTCGACCCAGAGCTGCTCGATCCCGAACTACTCGATCCCGAGTTACTCGATCCACTATTCGTGGGTACATAGCTCGTCGTTGGAGTGGCCGACCCATTCGAACCCTGTGTATAGCCACGCCCGTTCACGACACGCCCGTGCGGCGTTTGCGCACCCTGATCGCCCTTCACTACGACCACCGGTACGGGGTAGTACCCGCCGCCAAAGCCGTAATAGCCGTAGGGACTGTAGTAGCCGGAGTCGTACAACCCATACGGGTAATAGCCCGAGCCATATCCGAAGCCGTACCCGTATCCGTAGTTCCGCAGTCCCCAATGCGTGCCGTAGCACGGATCGAACGATCCCGGTACGTCCCACAGTGGATCGAGGCCGTCGAAACAACGGTCATTCGCGTATGCTGATGCGATGCGCGCCGAATCGCGCGCCGACAATTGTCCGCCGGCCATCAGTTGCCCCTGTCCCGCCTGCAATGCGAAATGTTCCGGGTATGAGACGCCGACCATCACGTCCGTGACTGATCCTGGAACACCCGCGTCCGCGAGCAGCACGAGCTTCTTCGCGTCGAGACTGTATTGTGCGCCGCGCTCCACCAGCCACGCTTGCGTCACCGCCGTGTCGGTGTGCTGCACCGTCTCGGCGATGTCCGCAACGTTCAGCGACGCGGCCGCTGCCGTGCGTTGCGCCGAAACGGTGAGCTCGCGGCCCGCGACGGGATTCGCGATTGCTTTCGGCATGTTCGCCGCCGGCAGCTCGCGATAGTGGTTCACGCGAACGCCTTCATTGCCGCCGGCGAGCATCGACTGCACGTCGACCCACTGGCCAGTGGCGCCAATGGCAAAGACGCCGTTGCCCATGCGCTTCAATCCGCCGGCGCATGTCACATCGGAATGCAGATAGACGCGACGCGAGTCGGCCGACCATTCCGCGTCCTCCCATCCGGCGCAGCCTTGCTTGTTGAGCGTTCTGTGAACGCCGTTCGCATCGATCGTATCGCGCGCCACGATCGAGTCGTTGCGGATCGTCGCGACTTGCACGGCGCTCGACGTCGGCGTCGGCGTCACGCACACCACCGGTGCCGATTTGTCGATGCCCGGCATTCCTGGCACGGTCAGGCTCCAGCAGCCGAGGAACGCGTCCCAGCGCGCGTCGGGGCTGGCTTGGGCGTGCGCGACTGCGGCAACGCCCATCGAGCACACCGCGCAGAGTGTGGCGGCGCTCAGCATGCGCAGCGCCTGTCTCGTACGAGTAGTCATGATCGTCTCCATGGGATTGCCGGCTAGAAGCGAACTGTGAATCCGACCGTCGTGGCGAGCCCCGACAGGTCCACGTTGTGGAAGCCCGAGAAATCGCCGGACAGCGGCGCGCGGGACCAGAGGTACTTTGCCTCGGTCGTGATGGCGTATCGCGGACCAACCGCGTAGTCGACGCCGGCCATCACCTGCGCCGCCGGCGCCCAGCCCTCGGAGCGATACGCATCGCTGAACACGTCATTCGTGTTGAAGTCGATGAAATCGCCGCCCTGCCGAAACTGATACCACGTCGCGCCGCCGGCCGCGCCGACGTACGGCGCAAACCGACTCGGAATCCACGCGAGCCGTCCAATCGAGCGCCCGGTTTGATTCAGGTACTGCTTCACTCCCACGAGCAATGGGATTCGCTGAAAGCTGGTCGACTGCTGGATCGGCTGCTGATCGTTGTCGACGAAGTTTCGGAACTCCGACTCCTTGTGCATCCCTTCGGAGTTTGCGGAGACCAGCACGTCGGTGCGAGACAGCACGTGAAACTCCAGGCTGCCTCCAAAGACCGGCGAACTGAAATCACTTCGTCGGAGCGTCAGCTGGTTCGTCGTGAACGAGAACAGGTCGCTGCCGGCTGACGGGACCGCCCACCCGGCATTCAGGGTGAAGCTGCCGATCGGTGCACCGAACATGAAACCCTTGCCGTCATCCTGCGCGTGCACCATGGCTGGGGTCGCGGCAAGGACGGCGACCAGCAACGCGCTGCGGCTGAAACGGGACATAGGTCCGCTCCGTGGTGGTTATTTGCATACTAAATCGTATGCGAATTCCGCGCAAGAGTACGTTTGGGACATGCCAACGTGCTCATTCAAGCTGAATAAAACGCGGCCGCGATGTCGGCGAAACGCCGCCGGCCAACGCTCCGCCGGCATCGCGTGTCCTTACCATCTTCTACGGCCGGAGGGTGCACGGCGTTTGTGCGCGTAGCTCCTTCGCGATGTTGCACGCCGAACAGCTCGAAGAATGCCTGCGCGTCATCGCGGGCTGTCCGATGAGACTGAGTATTCATACTTTAGCACTCAATAACTGTGATGCGCACGACGGTGCGGCCGACGCTCTCGAAATCGCGGCGTTCCTGATCGGGGCATGAACAACGGGATGGACTGCATGATACATCGGATTGTCAGACTGCTTCGCGGCCTGGGAATCGTCTCCATGGCGCTCGCTGCCATCCCATGCCTGAATGCACAAACAATTCACGGCACCGTCCGCGACAGCGCAACTCGAGAGCCTATCCCGGGCGCGGTGTTGCTGTTCATGGACGCAAGAAGCGAAGCGGTCGCGCGCGCGCTGTCCGACGAACGCGGCTCGTATCGCGTGCCCGCCTTGCCGGAGATGCAACGGATTCGCGTGGTGCGCATCGGCTTTCGTCCTCGTGATCTGACGCTGCCGTCAGACATTTCGGGCGACGTGACCATCGACGTCGCGATGTCTCCGATCCCGACGCTACTCGAACCCGTTCATGTCAGTAGCGGCGCGAGTTGCTCGCGGCGCGACGACCGGCTGGCGGCGCTGTCGCTGCTCGAGCAGGCACGTTCGGCGCTATTGGGGAGTGTCGTAGCGCTCGACGCGAAGCCGGTTGCGGACATGATGCGCCTGCGATTCACGTCATTCATTGACTCGACCACGGGCAGCGTCGACAGCATGCGCGTCCACACCGATTCGAGCGCGGACCAGCGATCGGGATTTGAAGCAGCACGATCGGCGGCCGACTTCGTGAAGCTGGGTTTCGTGTCCGACGAGAAGGGAATTTCAACCTTTCACGGGCCCGACGCTGAAACACTGCTCGACGATCAGTTCCGCGATGGCTATTGCTTTCAACTCCGCGATCACGATGCGGCGCGCCCAAATCAGGTTGGCCTCGGCTTCGTTGCGGCCAAGACGCAAAAGGGCCGAATCGACGTCGACGGCACGCTCTGGATCGATACTGTTGCGCGCGAGCTGAAGGAGATTCGATTCGACTATACGAATCTTCCGCCGCAGTTTCTTCAAGTTCATCCAGGCGGGTCGATCCACTTTCGTGCGCTCGCCAACGGTGTCGTGCTGATCGATAGTTGGTCGTTTCGGCTTCCCAGCGTCACTACCAAGACGACCGATACGTTCTATGGGCGATCCATTCACACGACGATCGGCGTTCAGATGACCGGCGGAGCAGTTGCGACCGCACGCTGGCCCGACGGATTTATCTGGAACGCACCGCTTGGCACGGTTCAGCTTCAGGCCGAGGCTGACAGCGGTGTGGCGATCGGGCGGCGCGAGGTTTCGCTCGTCGGAACGAACTACAAAGCGGTCTCCGACCAGAACGGAGTCGTCGCGATTTCGCGCCTCCTTCCGGGGCCGTACGAGGCCGTCATTCGCGATTCGACGCTTGCACCGCTCGGGATCTCGCTGCACTCGTCGGCGAAGTTTTCGATTGCCTCCGCCGAAACGGCGACGATCAAACTCAAGGTGCCGTCGCCCGCAGAGTACCTGGCTTCCGAGTGTGCGTCGTCGACCGGAGGGGAACCCAACCCCGACCAGCTTTTCCTGGTTGGGCGCATCGTGGACAGCCTGGGGAAACCAGTGTCCGGGGCGACGTGGCACGTTTCCAGGAACAGCGCAGCGGGCTGGTTGGAGACCGCGAGAGGAACGACGCAACCGGACGGACTATTGCTGTATTGCGGCGGGACAGTACGCATGCTGAGCGAGGCCAAGATCGAGGCGAGTCGCTCCGAGCGCGATCATACCCATGTTCTCGTATTGAGGGCGCTATCGGGCGTCACGCCGGTGCTCATCAAACTCCCGTAAGCAGGCGTGCTACGGCGATTCACACTTCATAAATCGTGATCGCTGTGTCGTCGAACGACTGGCGCCGCTGACCCGGCGGCAGCACGTGATCCTTGCTGTGCTCCGCGATCAAGAGCCGCGAAAAGCTCGTTCGCTGCCACGTCTCGATCACGCGATCGAGCATCCGCGAGTCGTAGGGCGGATCGACGAACGCCACGTCGTACGCGGCGGTCGTCAACGCGTCGGCAAAGGGAAGTGCGTCGCGCTTGAAGATGCGCGTTCTCTCACGCAGTCTGAGTGCCGCCACGTTGGCGCGCAGCGCGTGAAGGCTCGACGGGCGCGTCTCGACGAAGTCGGCGCTCTTTGCCCCGCGCGACAGCGCTTCGAGGCCGAGTGCGCCAGTGCCGGCGAAGAGATCGAGCACGCGCGCGTCAGCGAGATGCGGCGTCAGCAGATCCAGCATGGCCGCGCGCACACGCTCCGCAGTGGGGCGAACGCGAAAATCGTTTGGGGACGTCAGATCTCGCCCCGCAAACTTGCCTGCGACGATTCTCATGTGACGCGCAGGTCGCGAACCATTCGAGCCGGCCGTAACGATTTGCTGATACGGATCGAACGAATTGAACAGATTGAACGAATCATCAAAAATCCGCTAACGCCCTCGTGAGATTCGCGAGACCACCCGAACGTCCACGCGATCTCCGTTCAATCCGTTTCATCCGTTCAATTCGTTTTGTCATTCGTTATTGCTGGCCCGAGCGGTCCCAAAGGCAACGTACTCACGCCCCAGGATGATACACCCGCTCCGTGTGTCCCTTTAACTGCGACGGATAGAAATACACCGTCCGGAAGTCCCCCGACGCATATCGCTCGGCTTCGTCGTTGAAGTGCTTCGACTTGGGATCGCCGCTCTCACCGCCGGCCGTGACGGCACGCGCGCGCACGCTGTCGCCGAATTCCACGACCGCCACGAAACTGTTTCCACTCGTGCCATACCACTTCTTGGTATTCGCGTAGGCGCGCGCGCCGAACGACGCCAGGGAGCCCCAGCGCGACGACACGAACGGCACCGGAATGCTCGGCTGCGAATCGTCGAACGATGGATCGATGTTGTCGTTGATCCGCTGGAAGCGGTTGATGTTGCCCCACGGCGTCTTCCACGTGCCGAAGTCCGCGGTGAGCTTGTCGGACGCGTTGGCCAACGACGTGAGCATCTGCTCGGGCGTCGCTTTCGTCGCGATGTAGTCGTCGGACGAAATGCCGGAGCGGCGAGCGCCTGCGCCGGCCGTGCGTCCAATGTCGTCGCCCCAGAACACGGCGAGTGAGGTCGCGATCGAGTTGGCGCCCCAGCGGTAGTCCCACGGCCGCAGCACCGCGATCTGCTCGGCCACCTTCGTCTTGAGCGGGCTGCCATCGGGCGTCGCGTCGTACGCCTTGATCAGCGCCGGCATCATGATCGCGAACGACGGTAGATAGCTGTCGAAAGCCGATGAGAGCAGGGAGTTGAGCGTGAAGTCCTTCTTGTCCGACAGGAGACGCGTGGCGTGCAGGCCGCGCGGCGATTCGAGCGAAGACTGTTCGACGTACGCCGGATAATTCTCTCGCTTCGGGCTGCTCGCGCCGGCGGCGGACCACGGCCAGTTGTTGACGTTGAACAGCCAACCGCTCGCGGGATTCAGGAGGTTGGGGCTCTCGTCAATCGACAGCAGGCCGTGCCACTCGGTGGTCGTGTCGCTGCCGTCGACTGGCTTCGTCCAATCGAACTTCGGATCGCGCTTCGGAATGAAGTTGCCGTGGAAGTACGCGATGTCGCCCTGCCTGTCGGCGAAGATCGTGTTGTTCGACGAATTTGTATGGAGCTCCATCGTCGCCTTGTACGACTTGTAGTCGCTCGCCTTGGTGCGCAGGTACGACTGCTGAATGGCGTGGAGCGGATCGTTCATCGAGCGGAAGGCGACCCACTTGCCGTCGGTCGAGCGCACGATCGGACCGTGTTTCGTGCGATAGACCTTGAATACCTGCACTCCCTGTCCGGTCGGGGACTTCCACGGCACTCGGATCAGTTGCTCGGTGACCGGGAGCTCCTGGTTGCCGTACTTGTAGACGTAGTGATCGCCCTTCTTGGTGACTGTCTCGAGATACTCATCGAGATCGTCGACGTTGCTGGTGGTGTGCATCCAGCCGACGTTCGGGTTGAAGCCCTGATAGATAAAAAACTGTCCCCACGTCACCGCGCCGTACGCGTCGAGTCCTTCGTCGCTCGTCATCTGCAATTCGGAGCGGAAGTAGAACGACGTGTGCGGATTGATGAGCAGCAGCGCGTGGTGATTCGCCGTGTTCGACGGCGCGATCGCGATGCCGTTCGAGCCCGTGGGCTCATGATAGATCTCGTCGTCGCCCGGCGTGGCCTGCGGCTTGGGTCCGCCACCGTAAAACGCCTTCAACTGTCCGAGGTTCACTTTCTCGATGTCGCCGCCAATGCTGCCTTCGCTGAAGCTGAGCGCCATCCACGGCTCGAAGTGCGTGATGACCCGCGGCTTCACTTCAGGATGCTTGTACAGATAGAAATTGAGCCCGTCGGCCCATGCATTCATCAGCGACTTGAGCCATACGGGTGATTTGGCGTAGAGCGCCTTGAGCGTATCCGGGTCGATGAACAGCTTCATGCGCAGATCCTGGTAGACCTGACCTTCGCCTTCGGTCTCGGCCAGGCGTCCCATGGCGTTGATGAAATTCGTCTCGACCCGATTGAAGTCGTCTTCGGACTGGGTGTAGACCATTCCGAACACGGCGTCGGCGTCCGTCTTTCCTTTGACGTGGGCAATGCCCCAATCGTCGCGGGTGATGGTGACCGCCTGCGCTTCTCGATTCCACGATGCGAGCTGCGCGGGAGTCGGCTTCTGCGCAGCGGCGACAGTCGCTACGCTGGCGACGGCGACGAGGGCCGCGGTGACGACGATGGGAGCAACGAGCGTCTTCATGGGAAGGGGGAAAGAGACGCTGGGAAAGTGACGCGGCCGAGCGCCAGAACTCAATAGTTGCCGGCGTATTTCGGCCCGCCCGTCCCGCGGCGTATAGTTAGCAGTGCGGGCCGGCGTAGCGGGGCTCGCCTCAGGAGCACCAGCAGGATCAGCAGCATCAGCAGTATCAGCAGAAGGCCAAGCGATGCAATTTCTCATGGTGGCCGGCGCTGTCGTCGCCGCGTACGTCCTCACCAGCGTTCGCATTCTCAATCAGTACGAGCGCGCGGTGGTGTTCTTTCTCGGGCGACACACCGGGACGCGAGGGCCGGGGCCGATCTTCGTGCCGGCACTGCTCGCGCGAATGAAGCGCGTGTCGATGCGCGTCGTCGTGATGGACATTCCGGCACAAGACGTCATCACGCGCGACAACATCTCGGTGAAGGTGAATGCCGTCCTCTATTTTCGCGTGACGGATGCGTCGCTCGCCGTGCTCGAGGTGCAGGATTACCTCTATGCCACGGCACAGCTCGCGCAGACGACGCTGTTGTCCGTCTTGGGCCAGGTCGAGCTCGACGAGTTGCTGGCCGATCGCCGAAAGGTGAACGACATCCTCAAGCGGATCATCGACGAGCGAACGGACTTCTGGGGAATTGAGGTGTCCGCGGTCGAGATCAAGGACGTGCTCCTGCCCGATGGGATGCGTCGCGCGATCGCACGACAGGCGGAAGCCGAGCGTGAGCGGAGAGCGAAGGTGATCAGTGCGCAGGGCGAGCTGCAGGCGTCGGAGACGCTGGCGCAAGCCGCCCGGATGTTGGCCAGTCAGCCTGCCTCGCTCCAACTTCGCTACCTGCAGACGGTCACGGAGATCGCGGCGGAGAACAACTCGACGACGATTTTTCCGCTGCCAATGGATCTCATCACCGCATTCATGCAGCGCGCGGACAATTCAGTGGCGTCGCCGACGCCTGCCGGCGCGGGGCTGCCGCCGGCCCAAGGACCGAGCGTATTGGATGCCGGCGGCCTGGCCGCTGCGCTTCCGCAAATCAAAGTTGAAGGAACCCCGCAAGAGCCCAACGAGTGAGCCCGGCTGCTGCGTATAATCGGTATATTTCGCAGCAACCTCGACACGTGCGGAGAGAGTTCCTTTGACGCGAAACGAAACGCCGCCGGAGCAGAATGGCGGGTCGGGCCAGTGGCTCAAGAGCAATCTGTCGGCACTCGGGTCGGCAACGGTGTTCGCTGTCTACGCGGCGGGGTTCGTCCGCACGAAGGCCGCCGCGGCGAGTCTCTCGGACGAACCGGTGCGGCGTGTGCACACCGCCACGCTGGCGCCGCCGTCGGAGGCGACAACAGCAACAACGTCCCAAACAGCGCCAACTGTAACACCGGCCGCTCCCGCGACAGCACCGACAGCAGCGACAGCGACAGCGACAGCGTCAAAGCCGGCAGCGGCGCCGGCTCAGTTGCAGTCAAAGGCTGTTTCGATGGCTGCGGCGTCGAGCGCCGCGACACCGGCCGCTGCGCCGACGATCGCGGCGACTCCGGCTTCAACGGCGGCTCCTGCAGTCACGAAGGCTCCGACATCTGCACCGCTGCCGGCGGTCACTGCAGCAGCGGTGCCGGCAGCGGCAGTCGCGGAAAACGCGGCGCCGCCGGCCATCGCGGCCACGACCGTGGCTCCGATCAAGGCCGCGCCAGTCACGCCAACGCCGTCCGCACCAGCGCCTGCGCCTGCACCCACCGCCAATGCGGCTGCAACGACGCAGGCACCCACGAATGCCGCGGCGGCTGCGGCCCCGGCCGACGCAGCTCCTGCACGCGTCGGCTTCAAAGACGGCACCTATACGGGCTACGGCCGGTCGAATCACGGCGACATCGAAGCGACCGTCGACGTCGTCGATGGGAAGATCGTCGACTCGTACATCACCAAGTGCCTAACGGAGTACTCCTGCTCGTGGATCGTGGCGCTCCCGCCGCAGGTTTCGCAGCGCCAGAGCGCCGAGGTAGACATCGTCTCGGGTGCGACGGCGAGCAGCAACGCGTTCTACGCGGCGATTCGCCAAGCACTCTCCAAGGCGAAGTGAGCGACGTGTACGTCCACACCACGGCGCTCATGAGCACCGTGGTGACGTTTCAGGTCGTGGGGCATGGTGACGACGACGCCGCACATCGAGAGCGCGTCGAAATCGTCGGTCGTGCGGTCGAATGGTTTCGCTCCGTCGAAGCCTGCTGCAGCCGATTCGACGAGACCAGCGAGCTGCGTCGACTTGGCGAATCGATCGGGACTCCGGTGGCAGCGAGCGAGATGCTCTATGCCGCCGTGAACTTCGCGATCGCGCTGGCGCACGACACCAACGGCGCGTTCGATCCCACCGTGGGCCGGCGCATGGAAGCGCGCGGATTCAATCGGAATCATCGCACCGGCGCCGCGATCGAGAGCGCGCCGTCATCCGAGATTGGCGCAGGCTATCGCGACGTCGAGCTCGATCCGAGCGCCAAGACCATCACCATTCGGCGCCCGCTCACCCTCGACCTCGGCGCGGTGGCCAAGGGACTAGCGATCGATCTCGCCGCGCGCGAGCTCGCCCCGTTCGAGAATTTCAGCATCGACGCTGGCGGCGATCTCTACCTCGGTGGACACAATCCCGCGGACGCGCCGTGGTCGGTTGGCATTCGGCATCCGCGCGACGCCACGCAACTCGTCGAGACCGTGCAGGTGTCGAACGAAGCTGTGTGCACGTCGGGCGACTATGAGCGCCGCAGCGATCGCGACGATCGCGAACATCACATCATGGATCCGCGAACCGGCGCATCGGCAACGGAGTTGGCGAGCGTCACGGTGATCGCGCCGTCGGCCATGGTCGCCGACGCGCTGGCGACCGCCGCATTCGTGCTCGGCCCAACCGACGGCATCGCACTTCTGCAGCGCCACGGCGTGCGTGGCCTTTTGCTGACGCCCGCTCTGGAGCGATATGAAACACATGCGGCCTAGCCGATTCGTTCGTACGCCCAAAGGGCAGATGATCATCGTGTTGATCATTCTGCTCGCAATGGCGGCGATCGGGAAAGGCATCGGCCTCGTCGCTGCCGTCGTCGTGGGTGCGGTGGTGCCGGCTGTGCTGATCGATGCGGTGATCTTGCGCCTCAAGAAGACTCACTGGGTCTTTCCCGACGGCGCGCTGCTCACCGGATTGTTCATCGCGATGATCCTGAGTCCGTATCAGCGTTGGCAGGTGGCGGCGGTCACGGCGGTGCTCGGCATCGTGACCAAGTATGTGTTTCGCGTGCGCACGGCAAACGTGTTCAACCCGGCCGCGATCGCGCTGGTCGGGACATTCTACATCTTTAATACCGGCCAGAGTTGGTGGGGCGCGCTGCCCGAGCTGCCGCCGCTCGCGGTCCTGGCGCTGTTTGTCACGGGTCTCTACATCACGCAGCGCGTCAACAAGCTCCCCTCGGTACTGGCGTTCCTCGGCGCGTACTATGTGCTCGTCACGGCGTCGGCGTTCATTGGTGATCCGGGCCGAGTCGCGGGCTTGTATCGCGCGCCGGAGCTGCACGCCGCGCTCTTCTTTGCTTTTTTCATGGTGACGGATCCGCCGACGTCGCCGCCCAAGCGTCGCGATCAGACGATATTCGGCGTCATCGTTGCCGTGACTGCGTACGCGTTCTTCTCAATCGTGCACTCGGCGTATTTTCTTCTCGCCGGACTGCTGATCGGCAACGTGTGGGAAGCGTGGCGACGCTGGAACGAGCGTCGTAGAAAGGTGGCGTTCGCCCACTGAAGTCGCGCGGCTCATTCGCTGCCGGCGCCCGTGACGCGCGGATAGCGGTAAATCAGCGCCGTCGAGTGGTAGAACTGCACCGTTTCACCGAGTGTCGCGCCGAGCTTCGTGGCGACAGCGACGGAACCGACGTTGCCCGTCATGATGACGCTCGTAATCTCCTCGCGCTGTAGAACGTTGCGGGCGTAGTCGAGTGCCGCGGCCGCGCCTTCGCTCGCGTAGCCCTTTCTCCACGCGTGGCGCGCGAGCGTGTAGCCGATCTCGAACGCCGGCCAACCCTCGGGCTCGAAGCAGCCGATTCGCCCGATGAACTGTCCTGTCGATCGCTCTTCGACGGCCCACAGTCCAAAACCTTTGAGCTGCCAATGGCCGGCGAACATCGCGAGCTGACGCCATGCGTCGATGCGATTCAACGGATCTCCGGGGCCGAGGTATCGGGTGACGTCGGGGTCGGACATCATCGCGGCGTAGGCTTCGAAGTCGGATTGCCGAAAGGCGCGCATCACTAGACGCGGCGTCTCGAGCTCGGGAATGGTCAGTTGAGTCATGGCGTCGGTTTGTGGTCGCGCAGCTCGATCGTGCAGCCGGCGAGCGGCACGTCGAGGAACGCTGCGTAGCGTTTTGCTTGCTGGGCGAGACGAGCGCGGCTCGATGCGCTCAATGGATGAGCGAGCATCGCAGCGATCGTCACGCCCTTCGAGCTCATGGATTGCTTCCACGATCCCACCAAGCGGCCGTCGAGTGACACGAGATTGTCGGTGAGACTTGGTGCCCAGCGTCGCGAGTTTGCGTTCGATGCGGTATCCAGCATGTGGCTTCGATTCTTGTATGCGATGTAATACTCGTCGAAGTTCGGCAGGAGAAGAACCTGTGGACCGCGGCGTGGCGCGGCCGGTTCGTGTACCGATGACCACATGGTGTGCCCGTCGATAGTCTCACACCGTAGACATTCGGCGGCTGCGGCGGCGCCGCGCCGGCTGTCGGCCAGCGTGAGGCCAGACCACCACGCAAAGTCGTGCGCGGTGGCCGGTCCGTGCGAACTGAAATAGCGCGCCGCGAGCTTGGCGAGCGACTCGTCGCGCGACATCTCAGAGGTGGCGGGCGCGCGTGCGTCGAGCAACGCGTACGTGAACTGCTTCCCGTGCCGCGGGCCACTGCACACGACGCCATCGAGCTCGGCGTGCATCATCAGGTTGCCGAGTCGTTGGGGGACGGTCGTATCGATCCGCGAACGGTGGAGTATTTCGCCGAGTTTGGTGCGCGTGATCGGGCCGTCGCGGAGCGCCTTGGCAATCGCCTTGTTGCTGCGTCGGACCACCGCGTCGTCGATGCCTAACGTGCGGTCGGTCGATGCCATCTGGACGCGAACGCGTGACGCGGTCAGCGCGAGCAGCCAGCGGATGTCGGCCGGCGCTACGAAGTGCCACGTCGGACGCAACACGTGCGTGCGCAAGATTTGTCCCTCGTCGAGCAACCGCTCGATCTCCGCCGCCGACGCAGTTTGGCCGCGAAGCGCGACAGCCCATTTCGCCGCGGCATAGTCTTGCGCCTGGATCGCGCCCATGCGCGCGACTGTCTCGACCGCCGAGCGATCGCGCGGCCCGGCGAGGCGCTGATTGACCGACCGGCGTGTGACGATCGCTTTGGCGGTGGAGTCGGGCATTTTCGAGTCGATGGTGCACTCCGGTTCATGGAGCGAAATCACCCCCGTTGCGGGGTGACCTACAGCCGAGTGCGGTGTAATGTTTTATCGAGGCCGTGCGCGGAATGTGGCGCGGCATCGGGTCTGTGACGTATCGTTCACGCCGTCACCACTTCACCAAGAGGAAAAAATCTATGCGTCGCGTTTATGCTTTCGCGCTCGCCGCTGTCACGTTCGGCCCAGCCGTGAGCGTGCTGTACGCTCAGGGCGATATGTCCCATTCTGTCGCCGGTGGCGGTATCACGGTTCCGGGGTGGGAAGGGAAGATCGACAAGACGCGCAACATGACGATCAATGATGACAAGCTCGAGAAGCAAGGCGATGCGCTGCACGTCGTGACCGGACCGGCCGTGGGATACTGGAACCCGGCGAACAAGGCAAGCGGCGACTACACGGTGAAGGCGACGTTCACGGAGCCGCACTTCCAGAATCTCAATGCGTCGCACGACCATCCGTACGGCCTCTTCATCGGCGGCAACGACCTCGGCACGGACGGCCAGTCGTACCTCTATTGCGCCGCTTATGGTGACGGACGCTTCATCGTGCGCGGCTTCGGTCCCGCCGCGTTCGCGATGAACGGCGGCGAAGGCGAAACCAACGCTGCGGTCCACAAGGCGACTGCCAAGGGCGAGCCGGTCTCGCAGACGATTGCGATGTCGGTCAAGGGCGACAAGGTCACGTGCTCGGTGAACGGAACGCAGGTCGCCAGCTATGACAAGTCCGCCGTCGTTGGCGCGGGCAAGCTCAAGTCGACCGATGGCGTGTACGGCATCCGGTTCGCGCACAACACCGAAGGTCTCGTCACCGGCTTGGCGGTCACGAAGCCGTAAGTCCTCCTCGAGGGGGGTAGCTTTCGGGATGCCCAAGTCTCAGCGTGGACGGCCGATCTCGCGCACGTTCACGATCGTATCTCGACTGATTGCCTACCTCGTCGTGGCATGGGGCACCGTCGCCGTTCTGGCGACGGGCCTCTTTCCCGGCGCGTTGCCGCTCACGCTGGCCGCAGCCGTCTACATCACTCTGCCGCTCGTCGCGTTTCTTCGCTGGCGTGGCTGGCCTTTCTATCCGAACGCCGCGTTTCGTCTGCTGGTCGTTCGCCCGTTCTGGTACGTGCAGCTGGCGCTGCCACTCGTCGCCGCCGGCGGCCTGCTCGGCATGATTATCGGCCTGCCGTTCAGTCATGCATTACTGGTCGGCCGGATCACCGGCGCGACTGTCCTGGCAGTCGTCGTCGCCATTCTCGTCCTTGGGTATCTCGGCTCGCGACGTTTGGTGGTTCGCCGCGTCGACGTCGACGTCCCCGATTTGCCGGCGACCTTCGATGGACTGCGCATCGCGCAGCTCTCTGATCTGCACGTCGGACCGCACACGCCTCGCCGTTTTCTCCAGCGTGTGATCGACGCGACGCATTCGCTGTCGCCGGATCTCATCGCCGTGACCGGCGACCTGATCGACGACCGCGCCGAGGACGTCCACGTGTACGCCGACGTGTTGGGCGCACTGCGCGCGCCGCTCGGCGTCTACATGATCCCCGGGAATCACGATGTGTATGCCGGGTGGGACGACGTCGAACCAGCGCTGCGTTCCGCGGGGATCGGCACGTTGCTGGTGAACGAAGCGACGTTCCTGCGTCGCGGCGCCGACACGGTTGCTGTGGTCGGCACGGGTGATCCGGCTGGCGGTCGACGCGGCAGCTCGCGCGCCGCGCCCGACGTCGAGCGCGCGCTGGCGCGAGTGCCGGCCGGTACGACCGTCATTGCGTTCGCGCACAATCCGGCGCTGTGGCCGGCGCTTGCGGCGCGCGGTGTTGCGCTGACGCTCAGCGGCCACACGCACTGGGGCCAGCTCGCGTTGCCGAAGCTCGGCTGGAGCCTCGCGTCGCCGTTTCTGACGCACGCGATGGGCGCGCACGTCGAAGACGATTCAGCGCTCTACATCAGCCCGGGAACGGGCTACTGGGGCATTCCGTTTCGCCTTGGTGCGAGCCCCGAGGTTACGCTCGTGACGTTGCGCCGCGCGGATATCGCGGCAGCCCGCATGCATCGCGCGCGCGCGGCGTAGCTGCTGTGCGCGCTCCGCGCAGCGAACCGTCGGAATATCAGTATTTGAATTAAACTTTACTCTCCGATACCGATTTGAGGCTGGCCAATCCCGCTTCAAAGTCTTTGCCGACCATCTTGTCCATGTTCACGAAGACGTGGAAGATCTTCCCGGTGAACGTCATCGGTCCGGCCATCGCCCACGTCACGTCCGTCCCGCCGGCGGCGGGCGTCATCGTGAAGGTCGTGACGTTGTGTCCTTCGAACGGTTTGATGAAATCGAGCTTGATCACGACTTCCGACGGATCGGTGGCGCGCGTGATCTCCATGCGTCCCTTGCCGGCCTTCTTGTTTCCCTCCCACTCGTAGATCGCCCCCGGTCCACTCGGCGCGCCGCTGAACGCCTTGTTCATGGCCGGATCGATCTTCTCGAACGGTGACCAGGCTGCCCAACGGTGGAAGTCGTTCACGTGCGGAAAGATTCGATCGGCAGCGGCGTTGACGTGACCGGAGCGCTGCATGCGAAACTCGTCAGGCTTTCTCGCCGCCGCGACGAGGACGCCGATAACCGCCAGCAGGATGATCAGTCCAATTGTCAGGGCCATGGGGAAACCTCTCGCCATCGATGGGATGGGGCATCGAAGATGTGCGTGACGTTGCGAGCCGTCGATTGGAACCGTCGACCCGAAACCCTCAACCCAACAACCCTCAACCCTACGGCTTCGTCGGCCACACCACTCCTTGCTGCTCCGGCACGTCCGCCAGCCCCTTGTACACGAACTTCTGAATCCGCTTTCCCTCGTACGTCTCCGCCGTGTAGATGTTGCCTTTGGAATCCGTCGCGATGCTGTGCACCGCGAAGAACTCGCCCGGCTGCCGTCCGCCGTCGCCAAAGGCCGTGAGGATGTCCAGCGACTGGCGATCCATCACGTACACCCGCTCGTTCTTGCCGTCGGCGAGGAAGATGTACTTCTGCGCCGGGTCGCGTGAGAACGCGATGTCCCACACCGAGCCGTCACCCTTGGTCAACGGCTTGATGATTTTCTCTTTCACGAACTCTCCATCCTTCTTGAATACCTGGATGCGGTCGTTCACGCGATCGCACACATAGACGAGCCCGTCCGGCGTCGGCTCCGCGCAGTGTACCGGATTGCGGAACTGCTGGGCAATCGGCGCGTCGGGGTTGTAGGGGCCCAGGTTGGAGTCCGACGGCACATGGCCGTACGCGCCCCAGAAGCGCTTGATCTTGCCGTTGTCCATGTCGATCACGGCCACGCGCTTATTGCCATAGCCGTCGGCGAGGAATGCTTCATTCGCTTTGTAGTCGAACGAGATCTTGGCCACGCGACCGAAGCTCGTCTTGCTGTTGCTGTTCACCATCTGGTGCGGCATTCCGATTTCCATCAGGAACTTGCCGTCGTGCGTGAACTTGAGGATGAACGAATCCACGGCGCCTTTGGGACAATCGTCGCGTCCCGCGGCCGGACACGTTCCGTTACCGCCGATCCACACGTTGTTCTTGTTGTCGACCGAGATGCCGTGGTTCGATTCCGGCCAATCGTAGCCGGTCGTCTTGCCGCCCCACGCGTTCACGACGTTGCCTTGGGGGTCGAACTCGATCACCGGCGGCGCCGGGACGCAACATTCGCTCAGCGGCGGATTCTGTGCGGCGCCGATTTCTTTTTGCGCGTCGAACGTGTCGGCACGGTGCACGATGAACACGTGGTCGCGCGAGTCGACGCCCACGCCGATCACGTTGCCGAGCACCCAATGGTTGGGCAGCGGCTTCGGCCACATTGGGTCGACCTCGAAGCGTGGCGCGCGAACCATCTGGCCTTTGGCCGATGCATTCAGCGAGTGCTGCCCGGCCGCCAGTGCGACGATCGCCAGCGCGAGGCCGGCGGCAATCCCGAGCTTTCGCGAGCGCGTCATGGCTTCTTCCCCGGTGTGGCTGGCCACACGACACCCTGATTGGTCTTCGTCACGCTGCGCACGCCTTTGAAGGTGAATTTCTGCACGCGTTTGCCCTCGTAGGTCTCGGCCGTGTAGATGTTGCCCTTGGAGTCGGTGGCGATGTTGTGAATCGCGTAGAACTGTCCCGGCTGACGCCCGCCGTCGCCGAAGCTCGTGAGCTCGTCGAGCGACTGCCGGTCGAGCACGTGGACTTTCATGTTCATGCCGTCGGCGACGTAGAGATACTTCTGCGCCGGGTCGGCGGAGAACGCGACGTCCCACACCGAGCCGGTGCCGAGTGTTTGCGGTGCGATGATCTTCTCTTTCACGAACGAGCCGTCGCGCTTGAATACCTGAATGCGATCGTTCTGCGTGTCGCAAACGTAGACCAGGCTGTCGAGTGAATACTTGGCGCAGAGCACCGGGCTGCCGAACTGTTTCGACGGCGTCCCGCCCGGCACGTATGGCGTGACTTCGGCATCCACTGGCTTGTTGCCATACGCTCCCCACATGCGTTTGACCGCGCCGGCGCCGCCGTCGAGCACGACCACGCGATGATTGCGCGACCCGTCGGCGACGTAGACCTCATTGTGCTGCGGATCGAAGGAGAAGCCGTCGGCGCCGCCGAACATGCTGAGGCTCGTGCTATTCGCTGGGAGAGGCGGCGTCGCAGCACGACCTCCGCGGCCGCCGCGACCAGCAGCGCCAGCGGCCGGGCGCGCCGGCGATACGCCGCCATATGACGTGTCAGATTCCCCAGCGGTGCCACCAGCACCGCGCGCCTGCTGGCTCGCGTTTCCGAACTCCGCGAAGAAACGGCCGTTCGGCGCGAACTTGAGTATTCTGGTATCGATCGCGCCGGCGCCGCCTACCCACACGTTCCCGGCACCGTCGATGCCGAGTCCGGCGTTGGATGTCGGCCAGACGTAGCCGTCCGCGGGACCGCCCCAGTTGCCGACAAGAGCGCCGCTCGCGTCATATTCGAGAATGTTGGGCGCCGGCGTGCAGCACTCACCCGTGGGCGGGTTCGTCCCCGACCCACTCTCCGTGCGTGCATTGAAGCTGTCGGTCAAGTTGAGCACGAAGATGTTGTCGTGCGCATCGACGGCCAACCCAGTGGCCGAACCGAGGATCCAGCGGTTCGGCATCGGCTTGGGCCACAGGAGGTCGACCTCGAACACGGGCGCCTGCACCGATGTCGTGGTCGCGGCCTTGGCCGCCGTGGTTTTCGGCCGGGCGGTCTTCTGCGCCGCTGCGGCCGCGCCGAAAAACGAGAGGAGCATTCCGCCAAGAACGAGACTGCGCCGCTGCATGGAGATCTCCGCTGGACGCTTGGATGGTTCGTTGGACCCCTGCGCCGGGCGTGCGCGCGATGTATACTCGCTCGTCGCCAAATTCCGTCGAGTGAGTGCCGTGATTCTACGTCGCCTGAGTCTGATTCGTCCAGGTGTCCTTCGTCTAGTCCTTCCGGCCATCTTTGCGGCGGCGCTGCTCGTGGCGCTTCCGGCGCTCGGCGACGCGCATGACATCCCCAGCAGTGTGATGGTGCTCGCGTTCGTCCGGCCGCAGGGGCGAACGCTCCGTCTGGTGATGCGCGTGCCGCTCGAGGCCATGCGCGACGTGAATT
This sequence comes from Gemmatimonadaceae bacterium, assembly GCA_036499625.1. GTDB lineage: Bacteria > Gemmatimonadota > Gemmatimonadetes > Gemmatimonadales > Gemmatimonadaceae > JAQBQB01. The sequence goes on along the minus strand of DASYDJ010000052.1, from coordinate 322,934 downwards.
TTCCGTTCACGGGACCGGGCTATCTCGATCTGACGGCCGCAGCGCCGCTCATGAGCGGCGCTGCAAAGGTCTGGCTCGCGGACGAGGTGACCATGTACGAGGATGGCCGGCAACTGCCGTCGCCTTCCATCATCGCCACGCACGTCTCGCTGCCGTCCGACCGATCGTTCAGCGACTATGCGTCCGCGGTGTCGCACACCACCGGCGCTCCGCTGCCGGCGTCGACGCAAATCGTGTGGAATCAAGCGATGCTCGACGTGGTGCTCGAGTATCCCATTCAATCGGATTCGTCACGCTTCTCGATTGATCCCGAGTTCGCGCGGCTGGGCGTGCACACGACCACCGTGCTGCGCTTCCTTCCCGCCCGCGGCGCCGAGCGCGTATTCGAATACCTCGGCGATCCAGGGCTGATTCACCTTCAACCGCACTGGTATCAGTCGGCGCTACGATTCGTGCATCTGGGCTTCGACCACATCCTGAGCGGCATCGACCATCTGCTGTTCATCTTTTGCCTGGTCATTCCGTTTCGGAAGATCCGGCCGCTGGTCGCGATCATTTCATCATTCACCGTCGCCCATTCGATAACGCTCATTGCGTCAGCGCTGGGCTTCGCGCCGAACGCGCTCTGGTTCCCGCCGCTCATTGAGGCGTTGATCGCTCTATCGATCGTCTACATGGCGCTCGAGAACATCGTGGGCGCCAAGCTCGAGCGACGATGGATCATCGCGTTCGGGTTCGGGCTCGTGCACGGGTTCGGTTTCTCGTTCGCGTTGCGCGAGTCGATGCAGTTTGCCGGGGCGCACCTGGCGACGTCACTCGTGTCGTTCAACGTCGGTGTGGAGCTGGGCCAGCTCCTGTTGATCGCGATCGCGGTTCCTGTGCTCAACTGGGCGTTCACGCACGTGGTAGAAGAGCGGATGGGGACGATCATCCTGTCCGCGATCGTCGCACACACGGCGTGGCATTGGATGATCGACCGCGGCACCGTGCTGATGCAGTATCGCTTCCAGATGCCGGTATTCGACGCGGCGTTCGCTGCCAGTGCGATGCACGCGCTGATGCTGGCGCTCATCGTCGGGGCGGCGGCGTGGGGATTGTTTGAATTGTATGGGCGCCTTGGACGGCGGTCCGCCACGAGCTCCAGCGCGACGCCGTGATGGTGCGCAATCTTCCGCACACTCAACGCCGTGGGCTATAATCACGGGCCGGCCAGCCTCACTGGGCGCGATACGGCGCTGGCACGACTCCATAACATCATGAGGATTCTGTAACAAATGCCGTTTTTGCTTTCTACTCTTCGCCAGCCTGTATCATCGTGGACGCGCGTCGTCGCGTCGGGGATCCTCGTCGCGTCGGTCGGGTGCGGCGGCGCCTCGAAGGCCAGCCCGCCACCGGCGCCCGTACCGGCGGCGGCGCCCGTCGCCGCCGCGCCGGCTGCGGCAGCTGCGGCGCTGGAGGAACCCGGCATCCCCACGTCTCCAACGGGTCTGTTCACGCTAGCGCAGGCGTCGCGCGGCAAGGACGTGTACGCCGGCACGTGCAAGTCCTGCCACACGCCGGCGGACCAGATCGGATCGTCGTTCAACCAACTCTGGCGCAACAGGCCGCTCTCCGCGCTCTACACGTACGTGAGCACGAAAATGCCGCAGGACAATCCGGGCAGCCTGGCGCCAAACGACGTCGCGGACGTCGTCTCGTACCTGCTGTTCATTAACAAAATGCCCGTTGGACCAACCGAGCTGCCGCCTGACGCGGATTCGCTCGCACACATCGTGGTCGGAAAACCGAACTTCTGAAGGTCTACAAGGTCTACACTGCACTGAGGACCAAGCCATGACGCGACGGTGGATGACGCGGCGCAGAATCGGGATGGCAACGCTGGCCGCCGGGTTGGCTGCCGGAGGATTTCTCGTTCACGCCACGCAGTCGAGCGCGCGACAGGCGGCGGAGCTCGTGCGCGGGAACAAGCCCGGCGAGTGGCGCTATTGGGGCGCCGACGCATGGAGCACGCGCTACTCGGCGCTCGATCAGGTCAACGCCAAGAACTTCGATTCGCTCAAGGTCGTATGGCGGTGGGACGCGAGCCCGTATGGCGAAGATGAGTATTATCGTACGACGCCGCTGTTCGCGAACGGACGCCTGTTCACCGTCGCGACGAATCGACGGATCGCGTTCGGGTTGAATCCTGCCACGGGCGCCGAGTTGTGGAAGTGGACGCTGGATGAGGGGATTCGGTGGCAGAAGGCGCCGCGACAATACGCCGGCCGCGGCCTCGCGTATTGGACCGACGGCAATCAGGAGCGCGTGATCGTCGTCACGCCGGGCTACCACCTCGCGTCGCTCGACGCCAAGACCGGCAAGCCGGATCCCAAGTTCGGCACGAACGGCGTCGTGGATCTCATGGCGGGACTCGGCTATCCGCTCGTGCCGCTCGCGGTCGACGATTCCGGCCCGAACATCATCAGCGAAGGCGCCCCGGCGCGTCGCGCACGGCCCGGTGAGACGTGGAACGCCACGACGAAAACCGGTGCCGATGGCACGATGGGCATCGATCCGGTCAACGGTCAGATCGCCAGCAGCTCGCCGGCGATCCTCGTGGGCGACGTCATTGTCGTGGGCAACTCGTCGATTCACGGCTACTACCCGGTGCACCTGCACAACATTCCGGGATTCATCCGTGGCTTCGATGCGCGCACCGGAAAGTTGTTATGGAAGTTCAATTTGCTTCCGCAGAAGGGTGAGTTCGGCGCGGAGAGCTGGCAGAACGGATCGGCTCCCGGCACGCCGGGTGTCGGCAAGAACGACGCGTGGGCGACGTACAGCGCAGATCCCGATCTCGGGCTCGTCTACATCCCGGTGGGCGAAGGATTGAGCGACGAGTACGGCGGTCATCGGCCGGGAAACAATCTTTTTGCGAACAGCGTCGTCGCGATCGACGTGCATACCGGCAAGCGCAAATGGCACTACCAGATGGTGCACCACGACATCTGGGACTACGACGTGCCAATGGCGCCGAACCTCCTCAATGTCACGATCGACGGTCAGCCGCGGAAAATCATCGCGGTGACGACGAAGCAAGGCTTTGTCTACGTCTTCGACCGCGTCACCGGCCAGCCGATCTGGCCGATCAACGAGACACCAGTGTTGCAGAGCGAAGTGCCGGGTGAAAAGACTTCGCCAACGCAGCCGATCCCCTCGCGGCCCGTGCCGTACTCACAACAGGGCTTGGTCGAGTCCGACTTGATCGACTACACGCCGGCCATCAAGGACTCGGCGCTCAAGTTGGCGAAGCGCTGCCGCATGGGTCCGTATTTCATTCCGGCATCGCCCACCGACGGCTCCGGCCCGAGCCACTTCGATTGCTCGTGGTACGCGCCGGGCGCGAGCGGCGGCGTAAACATCGACGGCGGCACGGCGGCCGATCCCGAGACGGGAATGATTTACGTGGGCGGTCAGTCGGGCCTCAACACGATCGAAGTCGCGCACGATCCGTGTTCAGAGTTCCGTTATACGCAACCTCATAACAGCTGTCTCGTTCCGGGTGGTGTTGCGCCGCCGCCGGGCTACAACGCGGACAGCGCCAACGCGGGCCGCGGCGGTTTCGGTGCCCGCGTGCCGACGACCATCGACGGTGTTTCCATTCTCAAACCCAAGCCACTCGGCGGCATCGTCGCGTACGACCTCAACACCGGCGACAAGAAGTGGTGGATGGCCAACGGCGACGTGATGGTCAAGCCGCAGCCTGCGGGTCAGTTGTTCGCGGGCGTGGATCTCCCGTTGCAGCCGGCCATGAATGGTCAGCCGGAAGTGATCAACACCAAGACGTTGGTCATTTACGGGACTGGTCGCGGCGGCGGTGGCGGCGGTGCAGCGACGGCCGGACGCGGTGGTCGAGGCGGGGGACGCGGCGGCGCTGCTGGACCAGACCTCTCACCGAAGTTGTTCGCGCTCGACAAGGCGACCGGAAAAGAGCTCGGCGCAGTTTCGATTCCGGCGCGCAACACCGCCGTGCCAATGACGTTCCTGTATCAGGGCAAGCAGTACATCGTGTTCGCGACGGGCCAGGGAAGCCACACTGGACTCACCGCGCTCGCGCTGCCGCGGCCGTAAGTGAACGATCTGAAGCGCTACGGTTTGACGTAGCGCTTCAGATCCTTCTGTCCGACTTCCGCGCCGTAGATCACGCCGTCTTTGTCCACGGCGATTCCTTCGGCCGAGGACGTGTTGGTGGCCGTCGTGTTCGTGTCGGGAATGAAGTACTTCACCGAACCGTCCTTGGCGCTGCCAATCCGAATGCCGCGCGTCCATGCGCCGTGGGCCGGATTCACCGAGCCCGACTCCGAGTCGCCGACATAGATGTTGTCCTGCGCGTCGATCACGATGCCGCTCGGCCGGCTGAACTGATACCAGGTGTCGATCTGCTTCAGGTTCCGGTCGTAGATCTTGATGCGGTTGTTGCCGCGGTCGCCGACGAAGAGGCGCCCCTGCGAGTCCATGGCCAGGGCGTGCGGCTGATCGAAGTCGTCAGGGCCCTTGCCCCACTGGCCCCACTGCTTGATTAGCGTTCCGTCTTTAGAGAACTTGAATATGCGCGCCGTGCTGCCGGGATTCGTCGCCGTCGGAGCGCGCGACGAATGGCCTTCGGACACATAGATGAATCCGTCAGGCGCCAGCAGAATCGCGTTCGGTTCGGTGAAGTACTCGTCGCCGCGACCGCCGCCCGGCTTGCCGAGCGTCATCAGGAGCTTGCCGGTGGGGCTGAACTTGAAGATCTGATGCCCCTTGGGCGGACCGGCGGCCGCCGCCGGCGCCGTTGCGCCGCGACGGCCGGTCGAGGTGCAACTGCAGTCCACCACCCAGATGTTGCCGTCGCCGTCGACCGCGATGCCGTGCGGCGATAGAATCATCCCCGATCCGAAGGACGTCACGAGATTGCCTTGCGGATCGAATTTCAGCACCGGGTCGAGCATCGACCCCACGCAACTATTCGTGCCGCACCGCTCGGCAACCCAAATGCTTCTGCCGTCGCGGTCGATGTCCACCGCGCTCGTGGAGCCCCACGTGCGTCCCGGCGGCATCTTGTCCCATCCCTCGATCGTGCGATAGGGATTGGGCAGCGAGTTCACCGGCGCCATCGTAGGCGAGGACTGCGCCGCGGCAGGCGACCCGCCGGCGAGCATTAGCGCGAACAACGACGCGGGGAACAGCGCAGGTGTTGCTGCGAGCAACGAGAGACGGGGCATGCGATTCAATCCTCGATGGGGGCCCGGCGGCAATTATACCGCGCCCCATCGGAAATGCGACATGCCTCTCGGGGCGACTGACCGCGCGAGTGCGATCAGTCGCCGTTCGAACGCGTAGTGCTCTTCGAGCTGCTAGTGCTTGTGGAAGATCTTGAGGTCTTCGAGGCGCATCGTGTCCGTAGGCGTCTTGCCGCGGATGTAGATGGTCTCGATCACGCGCAGCGTGTCGCCGATCCGCACCGTGTCGACGGTCCGCGTCATGTTGCTCGGCAGCGCATTCGGGTTGTGCTGGAGCATCTTGATGTCGTTGAGCCGCGTCGTGTCGGTGCTGAGCGCCGTGTTCCCCGACGGGAAGTGATTCTTCGACAAGATGAACGCGATGAGCTCGACCACGTTGCCCGGCGCAAGCGACTTTGGCCGCGTGGGCGGCATCTGATCGTGAATTTGATCGTACAGCGCGCCGAGGGTGCTGCCTTCGAAGTCGCCAAAGAATTCGTCGCCGACGAGCGCGGCGCCGTCGTCCGTGCCCTTGAGGTCCATGCCATGGCACTTGATGCAGCCATTCGACGTGAACTGCAGGGCGCCGGCGGCGGCCTGGGAATCAGCGTACACGCCCTCCCACACATTGTGCGTGGGAGCGACGCGAACCGGACCATTGTTGCCTTCTTTCAATGCGGGAAGTGCGACCGCGATCGTGCTCGCCGCAGCGGCGGCGATAAGGAGTCTATGCATTTATACAATTTTGCCGGAAGGCGCTCGTCGCGCTAGCGCCCACCGCCGGCCGCGTCCGGATCCGTGTCAGGGACCGCCAACAACGCCGGGTCGATATCCGAGGCCGTAATGCTGCTGATCTCGGTCTGTTGCACCACCGTCAACTTGTCCATCGTTGGGTCATTCCCGACATACGATTGAAAACCGACGATGTCGTGGATGTTCGAGAAGCTCGTCGTCGTGACCACCTTGATCGGCGTGCCTTCGATCTGCGCGCGAATCGAGCGCAGCTTGAGCGCGTACTCGATGAGCGGTCCATCCGTCGACTGATCCGCCACGATGAGCGGCTCGAACGGATTTGGAATCGTGGTCGGAAGCGCGGTGGACCAGACTTCGGTCACCGCGTGTGCCGGGAAGCCCTGATCGCCCCACAACACGCGATAGTCCGCCGTGATGCGATAGTGCTGAGTCGGTTTGCCATCCATCACGTCGCCGGCGCCGAGCTTTTCGATCTGGAAGGTGACGCCGAGGAGCTGGACTTGACTGAGGAATCCGGAGCCGACGCCGCCGCGTCCGCCGCGACCACCGCGCGCGCCGCCTGCACCGCCACGACCTGCTCCGCCAGCACCGCCACGGGCTGCGCCGCCGCGGCCCGCGCCGCCGCCACCACCGCGTCCGCCGCGAGCCGCGCCGCCGGCGGCTCCAGCCGGCGGTCCACCACCGCCGCCGCGACCGCCACGGCCGCCGCCGCCCATGACGCGGTTCAGCGCCACAACGGCCGGCCCGTCGAACATGTCGTCATCGGGCACGACGTTCTTGCTCGCCGTATGGTCGACGAACACCTTGCCGGAGTCCGTGGCAAGCAGGTAGTCGTCCGTGGTCAAATCACCCGGAAGGGGGGTGTATACGAGAAACTCGATGCGCGACTTATTGTTCGCGGCGATGCCGCGACCGCGCATCACTTCGTTGTCTTGGCCGCTCGGCGTGTCACCGCCGTAGATGCGAACGGCCGACGAGATCTTGAATGTGAATCCGGGAACTGTCGCCCCGTACGCCGCATGCGGCGCAGGTGTCGCGGCAACGACGGTTGCTCCAAGGGCAGCGACCGCCGCCGTGGCAAACGCGGCACGACTCACGCGCGATAGGGACGAAGAAAATTGCAGAGACACGTGCGCTCCAATGGTTCGGTGACTGGACATTGATTAATACGCGCCATTCGGGGCGAACGTTCGGCGACAGAGTCGTAAAGCTCTGGCATAGTGCTGCCGATACTCACTAAACTGCCTGTGTCCCGCAGGCAGGTTGAACTCGCTCCCATGCTTGCGTGACCGCTCCTGCTCTAACTGCAGACTTCAACTCCAACACCGTGTCCGCGTCGCAAATCCTGGTGGTCGATGACGATCCCTCGATCTGCTCCGCCTACGTCGAGATTTTACGCGGCGAAGGCTATGACGTCGTGACGGCTGGAAGCAGAGCGGCGGCGCTCGCGGAGATCGAGCGACTCAACGGCGCGGTCGACGTGCTCGTGCTCGACATCGCGTTGCCCGATGCCGACGGCGCGGAGCTGGCGCACGAGATCGTGGCGAAAATCGGCGCGCGGCCAACGCTCTATGTGAGCGGGTGGACGGACGAATTCTGGAATCTGTCCAACGCGCCGGGCCGCTGGCTCGTGATGCAGAAGCCCATTCCGATTCCGCGGCTCATCGCGGCGGTGGAGTGGCTGGCGGGTCGGCGCGCGACGCGGCCTGACGGCGAGTAGCGTCAACAGCTTCTTAGCGGCATCTTAGCGAACCCTGCGGCGGCGCTGCTCGGGGAGGTGTAGTCGACCAGCACCCCCATTCGCCGATGCCCGTTTCGCCGTCGTTCGACCCGCGCGTGCTCGACCGCACCGTCATCGCCCTTCCGCTGCAGCAGGCGATGAAGGCCGCCAGCGACGACACGATGCACGACGTCGTGATCGACCTCAATCTGAATTTTCCCGGCGGGCGCGAGCGTGCGCGTGAGCGCGTGCGCGATCTCGCCGCGGCGGCGATCGCTGCAACGGGCGCTGCTGCCGAGTCGGCCTCCGGTGTCGACGTCCGGAAAACTGAGTTGAGCGATCAGTACGTGTTCGCGCGACTCAGCGCCGCCGCGATTCGCGCCATCGTGCGACTCGACGCACAGTCCGTCGGCGGCGTTCCGTCCGCCGCGAGCCGCGTGATCTATCGCATCTGGCCCGACTTCGAGGTGCGCGCGCTGCTCACGCACTCGGTGAGTACGGTGAAGTCGGACGCCGCAGTCACGTCATTCTCCGCCGGCGGGAAGAACATCGTGTGGGCTGTGCTCGACTCGGGTGTGCAGGGCGATCATCCGCACTTTCGAAAACACAAAACATTGGAGCTCGCGGCGCCGCTGAGACATCGCGACTTCACGGCGGCGCCGGGCGCTCCGGAGACGCCGCTGGTCGACGAGTTCGGGCACGGGACGCACGTTGCGGGGATCATCGCCGGCGAACTCACGCCAGATGATCTGACTCCGCCTGGCGCCACGCCGGATGAGTCGTCGCCGATCACGGCAATCGCGCGCCATCGCGACGAATCCGGCGATGTCGTGCACGAGCTCGTGCCGATCGCCAAGATTCGCGGCATCGCGCCCGAATGCACGATCGTCAGTGTGAAGGTGTTGGATCGCGAAGGGAAAGGGCAGGTGAGTAATCTCATCACCGCGCTCGAGGAGATCGGCCGCATCAACGGCTACGGCAAAGACATTCGAATCCACGGCGTGAATTTGAGCGTCGGCTACGACTTCGATCCGGAGTGGTTCGCGTGTGGACAGAGTCCGCTGTGCACGGTGGTGGATCGCCTCGTGCGATCGGGCGTGGTCGTCGTCGTTGCGGCGGGCAACACGGGTTACGGCTACACCGAGACAGCAGCTCGCGGCTCGGTGGCGGCGGGACTGACGCTCAGCATCAACGATCCTGGCAACGCCGATCGCGCGATCACGGTTGGCTCGACACATCGCGACATGCCGCACGTCTATGGCGTGTCGTACTTCTCGTCGAAAGGACCGACGGGCGATGGACGGCCAAAGCCGGATCTCGTGGCGCCAGGAGAGAAAATTTTATCTTGTGGCGCGGGGGCCACGCTCGCCGCCGCGCGCGAAGCAACGCAGAGCGACGCGCTCTACGTCGAGGACAGCGGCACCAGCATGGCCGCGCCGCACGTCTCCGGTGCCGTCGCGGCGTTTCTCTCGATTCGCCGCGAGTACATCGGCCAAGCCGATGAAGTGAAGCGCATCTTCCTCGACTCGGCGACGGACCTTCGTCGCGAACGCTACTTCCAGGGCGCTGGTCTGGTCGACGTCATGCGCGCCATTCAATCTGTATGACGATGCCAACGACGACGACAACGACGACAACCACGCAACCTTCGCGCACGACGGTGGGACCCTTCCCGTACTGGCCGGTGGAGTTCGACACCGGCGGGAAGATCGTGAGCGTCGCGCAGCTCGAGGCGGTGCTGGCAGCCGTTTCGCCGGGAACGTCGCCGACCGGATACACAGATCTATTTGTAATCTCTCATGGCTGGAACGACGACATGGCCGAAGCCGAGTCGTTGTACGAAACGATTCTGAGCCACGTCGGTGCTGTGTTGACGAAGAAAAATCCGGCGTGCGATATGGTGAACGCGCGGCGAGTCGGCGTCGTCGGCATTCTCTGGCCGTCGAAGAAGTTCGCCGAGTCGGATCTGATTCCCGGCGGTGCGGCCGCAATGCCGGCGTCGGGCGCGAGCGACCAACTTGGTGGCGCACTCGACACGCTGTCGGCTTTCCTCGCGTCGCCCGACGCGACAGTTTCGCTCGCGCGCGCCAAGACGCTCGCACCAACGCTCGCGACGTCGCTCGACGCGCGCGACGAATTCGTCCGCATCGTCCGCGCGTTCATGCCGCACTCGGCCAACGACGAAGAGCCAGCGATCTCTGAGGATTTGTTCACGACGCCGGGCGATCAACTGCTTCAGCGATTGAGCCGCCCGAGTCCCGATCCGGCCGCGGGCAACAACACGCAAGGCGGCGCTGCCGGCTTCACCGATTGGATCGGCAAAGCGGTGGACGGCGCCAAGAACCTGGTCAATCTCGTCACGTACTATCAGATGAAGAATCGCGCCGGCGTAGTTGGTCAGGCCGGCGCGTACGACATGCTGCGTCGCATCCGCGATGCGCGCCCGGCGGACGGAGACAACGCGCTGCGCCTGCATCTCGTGGGGCACAGCTTCGGCTGTCGCCTCGTCACAGCGGCCACACTAGGACCGACTGGTGCGCCACCGCTGCCGATCGACTCGCTCTCGCTTCTGCAGGCGGCGTTCTCTCACTTCGGCTTCGCGCAGTCGTATGACGGCGTGCACGATGGCTTCTTCCGCGCCGTCGTCACCGATCCGGCGCGAGTGCGCGGGCCCGTCATCATCACGTTCACGTCGAAGGACAAGGCCGTCGGCCTCGCCTATCCGATTGCATCGCGCATCGCGCGACAGATCGCGTCGGCGATCGGCGACGCGAACGATCCGTACGGTGGACTAGGCCGTAACGGGGCGCAGAAGACGCCCGGCGCGAATGTGGTCACGTTGGCTGCTGCGGGTACGCCATACGCTTTCACTCCACGCGGCATCTACAATCTCGATTCCAACGCCGTCATCACCGCCCATTCCGACCTCGGTCATGATGAAGTCGGTTGGGCGCTCATCTCGGCGATCGCGACCTGAGGACGAGAGACGTCAAACGCGTTTCCGTGTCGATCCGTGTGTTTCCGCGTAATCCGCGGCAAGGCTTTTGGCCCCTCTTCGTTCTTGCCGCGGAATACGCGGAAGCACGCGGATTAACGCGGAAAAAGACATTAGTAAAGGCAAATGATACATTATTAATCAGCCCTCAGCGCATTCACCGGGTCGACGCGCGCGGCGCGCCGAGCCGGAAGCCAGCTTGCCGCGATGGCTGCCGCGCCGAGAATTAGTAGAATCGCGACATACGTGGCCGGATCGCTCGGCTTCATGTCGAACAAGAAGTTCCGCAGCACACGCGTCGATGCGAGTGCGCCCGCGAGGCCGATCAGCGCGCCGACGCTCACCAGCGCAACGCCCTCGCCAATCACCAACCGCTGCACCCGCGCTTGCTCGGCGCCGAGTGCCATGCGGATCCCGATCTCGCGCGTGCGGGCGGTGACGGCGAACGACATCACGCCGTAAATCCCCACGATCGCCAGCGACAGCGCGGTCGCGGCGAAGAGGCCGAGCAGCAGCGCGGCAAATCTCGGTTGCGCGGTCGCCGTGTCCGTGCGAGAGCTCATCGTTAGGAACTGATCGAACGGCGACGCCGGCGCGACCTCGCGTATCGCACGCCGCACGTCGGGAACGATCGTCGACGGATCATTCTGCGTGCGCAGGAAAACCGTGAGTCTCTGCCGCGGCGCTTGCGTAATCGATGCGTAGACCTCTGGACCTGGCGCGGAGTCGGCCGACTGTCGCACGCCGCCCACGACGCCGATCACCTCGGCGCCGTCCTCCATTCCGGACTGCCCGACACCCAGAGTGTGGCCGATCGGGTTTACGCCAGGAAAGTAGGCGCGCGCTGCCGCTTCGTTGAGCAGAAGCACTTTCGGTCCCTTCGCGATGTCGCTCGTCGCGAACAGCCGGCCTCTCTTCAGCGGAATGCCGAGCGCCGCGAACCACTCGTCGTTCGCCAGATGAATTCCCACGAGCGGCGTGTCCGACGGGTCGACAGCAACGCCATCCTTGATCGTCGCGATCGTTTCGCTGCAACCGCCGTTGAGCGGCGGACAGTCGCCGAGTCCAACGTGCGTCACGCCGGGGATTGCTGCCAATCGCGCTGTGAGATTCTCGTAGAAACCAGGAAAGTTGGCGGGCGAGTTCTGTTGCGGCCCGGAGGGAATCGCGATGACAGTCAGGGTCAGGACGTTGCGGCCGTCGAAACCGAAATCGGTCGAGAGCAAGTTGGCGAGGCTGCGAATCATGAGCCCAGAACCCGCGAGCAGCACCATCGCCAACGCGACCTCCGCGACGACCAGCGTTCGCCGCACCGTGATGCGTGCGCCGCGATCGCCCCGAGGCGCTGCGCCCTTGAGCGTCTCGGCCAACGACGCTCGGGTTGCCGAGAGAGCGGGCACTAAGCCGAACACGAGTCCGACGATGAGCGACAGCGCGAGCGCAAATCCAAGCGCGCGCCAATCGAGATCGACCGACGTGAAGGACACGGCGCCCAACCCGCCTGCGCCCCGTCCGCGAAACGTCGTTGCTGGATTGACCTTGCTCAGTGCGTGTGCACCGAGCCAAGCGATCGCCAGGCTCGCGACTCCGCCGACGAGCGAGAGCAGCACGCTCTCGGCGAGCAACAGGCGCACGAGTCGTCCACGTCCCGCGCCGATGGCGAGACGTACGGCAATCTCGCGGCGCCTTCCAGTCGCTCGACCGAGCAGCAGGTTAGCAATGTTGACGCACGCGATGAGAAGTACGAAGGTCACCGCGCCAAACAGAATCAGCAGCGATTCGCGAACGAGCGGCGCAGTGCGCAGGTCGTCGAGCGATCGTGCGTTGGCGCTCCACGATTTCTTCGGCACGTCATGCGGATACAACGCGTCGATTCGTGCGCCGAGCACCACGGTTGCAGCATTCGCCTGTGCCGCCGTGACCGACGGTTTTCGGCGACCGACGAGACTGAACTCGTGTCCCTGCGGCTCGGTGAGACCGCCTGCTGGTCGATCCGTCACCGGTTCGAATATGTTGGCCCGACCCGATAGGCCAGCGAATCCTGGCTCGACAACACCGATGACCGTGAAGGGCACATCAAGGTATCTGTCGTCGAGTGCGATCGTTTTGCCGATGATCGACGGATCGCCGCCGTATCTCGTTTGCCAGAACGCATACGACAGCAACACCTGCGGTGGCGCCCCACCGTGCGCGTCGATGGCCGAATCGAAATCGTGACCGAGCACCGTGTGAATGCCGAGCGTCCGCAGATACGTGGCGCCGACGGTCTCGCCGAGCACGAGGTCGACACCGTCCGACTTCAATGTGAATTGCTTGCTCTCATACAGCGCCATGTTCGCGAACGACGTCTGCGCGTCGCGAAAGGCTGTGTACTTGGGGTACGACCACACCATTTGGTCGTTGCCTTTGCGATCGGCGACGGGAGGCGAGACGAGGCTGATCTTCATCAGCTCGTCGGGATGCGAAAATGGCAGCGGCCGAAGCAACAGCACATTCACCGCGCTGAAGATTGCCGTCGTCGCGCCAATGCCGATGGCAAGCGTGACGATGACGAGCGCCGAGAAGAGCGGCCGCTGCGCGAGTCCGCGCGCGGCGTAGCGGAGGTCCTGCAGCAGATCGTCGATGTAGTCGCGGATTCGCATGCGTCGCTCCCGGAGGTCGGCAGAGTGGTGGACTTGGCGGCGGGCGGCGTCGAGACTGACGCCGAGTCGGCGGAGTGCTTCGGCGCGGGCGGCATCGGGTGACATGCCGAGCGCCTGGAATTCGTCGATGCGCGCGGCGATGAGTGACTCGAGCTCTTCGTCAGCGTCGGCGTGGATGGATTGCGTGGTGCGGAGCGGCAGCCGGAAGAAGCGACGAATGCCTGGGCGCAGGTCGAAGCGGTTCTCGCGCGGGGGCATGTCAGGCTTTCCGGAGCGCGAGCACGGTGGTCATCGCGTTGAAGTCGTCGACGAGCCGCTCGGATTCGGTGCGCAAATGTGCGCGACCGGCTGCGGTGAGGTGATAGTACCTCGCCCGCCGCCCGTTCTTGGTCACGCCCCACTCGGCGGTGATGAGGTTGCGTTCCTCCATTCGGTGGAGGGCTTGGAGGAGCGCCGCATCTTCGACGACGAGCCGGCCGCTCGACCGGTTCTCGAGCCAAGAGGCGATCTCGAAGGCGTGGAGCGGGGTCCACGACAGGGATTTGAGGACCAGCACGTCGAGCGTGCCTTTGAGCAGAGCCATGGGCGATCTCCACCAAGTGTCTACCCTTAGACACTGAGCGGTGGAAAAGGGTTGTCGTGGTCATTCCGAGGGAGCACAGCGACCGAGGAATCTCGTGTCGTCCGGCTAGATCCCTCGCTTCGCTCGGGATGACAGCGTTACACGGTGTCCTTCGACCCTCGCTTCGCTCGGGATGACAGCGTTACGGCTCGCCGGTAGACCCTCGACCCTAAACCCTCGCCATGGCATATTGTATAAAGTGGCGCGGCGCGCGGCCGGCCAATCGATCGTCAACCGGGATTTTTATGGCCAAAATGGAAGCAACCGAGTGGATCTGGCGCGACGGCGAATTCATTCGCTGGGCCGATGCCACTGTCCACGTGCTCGCTCACTCCATCCAGTTCGGATCGTCGGCCTTTGAAGGCGTACGCGCGTATAGCACGCCGCGGGGTGCCGCCATCTTCCGCCTCGAGGATCACCTCCAGCGGTTGCTCGACACCTGCAGGATCTACCGGATGGACATCAAGTTCTCGCTCGACGAGCTCGTCGCCGCGACGTGCGAAGTGGTCGAGCGGAACAACATCGACTCGTGCTACATCCGGCCCATGGTCGTTCGCGGCTACGGCTCGGCGGGCATGATGCCGACGGAAGCGCCGGTCGAGGTCTACATCCCATGTTGGCCGTGGGGCACCTACCTCGGCGCCGACGCACTCGAGAAGGGTGTCGATGCGTGCGTGTCGTCGTGGAATCGCGTTGCGCCGAACACGCTGCCGGCGATGGCGAAGATGGCGGGCAACTATCTCAGCGGTCAGCTCATCAAGGGCGAAGCGCTGCAGAACGGATTCGCCGAAGGCATCGCGCTGAGCACGGAAGGCATGGTCAGCGAAGGCTCGGGTCAGAACGTGTTCGTGATTCAGAACGGCACGATCTACACGCCGACGTTGAACGGCACCATTCTGCACGGCATCACGCGCCACGCCGTGATCACGCTCGCGCGCGACCTGGGCTTCCCGGTCGTCGAGCGGAACATTCCGCGCGAGATGCTCTATCTCGCCGATGAGATTTTCCTCACGGGCACGGCGTCGGAGCTCACGCCGGTGCGCAGCGTCGATCGCATCTCGATCGGCAACGGCGGCCGCGGTCCGATCACGACGCAGGTGCAGAAGCGCTTCATGGATCTCATTCAGGGCCAGGGCGAAGACACGTACGGGTGGTTGACGTATGTGCGTGCGGAGCGGGCGGCTTCGAAATAACGGTGGAACGAAAACGGCCTGTCATTCCGAAGGAGAGTCGCGACTGAGGAATCTCGTGTGGGCCGGCTAGATCCCTCGCTTCGCTCGGGATGACAGCTCGAGGCAGTTCCGTTCCACCGTTCCACCGTTCCACCGTTCCACCGTTCCACCGTTCCACCGGTTCCGGCACGCTTTGCGCACAATAGGCATACATGCCTACCGATGACTTTACACCCGACCTGAGCAAGCTCGAGCAGGATTATCAAATCCTCACCGAGCTCCACCGTTCGCAGGATTCGCGAACCTACCTTGCTCGCCATCTCGAGATGAATCGCGACGTCACCATCACGGTGGTGCGTCGCGATTCGCGCGAAGGGGACGGCACCACTGGAACGGCGGCGCCGTCGTTGTCGCGTTATGCCGGCGACGTCGAGCGGCTCAAAACGTCGCGACATCCCAACGTCATTCCGGTCATCGAAGGCCGATGGTTGGCTGACGGTTCGTTCGCTGTCGTGCGCGCGCGGGCGCGTGGAGCGACGCTCGATCAGTTGGTGACGGCGACCGGCGCCATGCAAACCGCGCGTGTCGCGGCCGCGCTCCAGCAAGTGAAGTCGGCCGTCGACTGGGCGCGCGACAACGCAATTGCCAGCCGGTCGATCGATCCGGCGACGATGATCTTCCAGCAGGGCAGCGGCCGCGTGCTGTTGGCATTCGAGCCCCGCGCGGCGGGCGTCGAGCAGGACGATTGCGAGGATTCGCGTCAGATCGGACGGCTGGGTTGGGAGATGCTCGCCGGTGAGCCCTTCGACGCATCGCACGCGAAATCGCTTGCCGCGCTGCGTCCCGATCTGTCGCCGCAAATCGTGGCGGACACGGAAGCGCTCATGCAGTGCACGCCGGGCGGCGCACCGAACGTGGACGAGTACCTCACGGCGCTGAGTGGCACGACGCCGGTCGTTGTCGAGACCGCAGTTCCGGTGGCGGTGGCAGTCGAACCCAAGGCGCCTGCGGTCACAGCACCCGTTGCTGCGTCGAGCGACGCTGTCGTCGCACGAAAACAGGGATGGGGATTCGGGACGCGGTTTGCCGTCGGCGTTGCGGTCGTGGCGACGATCGCGATCGTCGCGTTCCTGTTCATGCATCCGAGCGCGCAGCCGATCTTGAGTCGGACGGCGGCAGGCGGCGATCAGTCGGCGGGCGAAGCGGCGGGCAGCGTGTCGTCGAACATGACACAGCCCGACACTGCAGTGGTCGCATCGCCGACGGCTGGATATCCGGCGTCGCAATTCTCGGCGCCCGCGCCGTCGCCTGCGCCAAGCATGTATCCGACGCCTGCGCCGATGCCGGCATCGCCAGTTCCGACGCCGATGCCTGCGCCGATTACGTCGCCTGCGACCGCGTCACCACCGGCGTCGACAGTGATTCCAGGGTCGTCGACCTACCCGACTTCTTCTGTGACACCGGTATCACCAGTCTCACCGGTGACGCCGCTCGAGCCGCCGACCACGCGCCGGCACGAGCCGCTGGCGACTCCGGCGCCAGAGCGTCTGCCGCTGCCCGACAGCACAGGGCGTCGGCTGGATAGTTTGCGTGCGACGCAGGACAGCTTGTGGAATGCGCTGGATCACAAGCTCCGCGTACACTCAGACTCGTCGATCGGCATGCCGGACACGGTGCACAAGCTGCCGCCGATTCCTCCAGTCGACACGATGCACACGGCGCCGCCCGACACCAGTGTCACGACGGGCGGTTTATAATCAATCTCTCATAGCACGATGCCAGCACAGCAAGTGAAATCGGGACAGACGGAGCGAGCCGGCGAACGCAGCGGCTCGCTCCCCGCGGCGGCGGCTGGCACCATGCAACTCGGCGACGATTTGCGTGTGAATCGCATGGGGTTTGGTTCCATGCGCATCACCGGCGACGGTATCTGGGGACCGCCGGCCGATCGCGACGAGGCGTTACGCACGTTGCGGCGCGCCGTGGAGTTGGGCGTCGACTTCATTGATACCGCCGATTCGTACGGACCGTTCGTGTCGGAAGAGCTCATCGCCGAGGCGCTGCATCCGTATCCGGCGGGTCTCATCATCGCGACGAAGGGCGGCTTCGAACGCACAGGTCCGAACAAGTGGGTCACGAACGGACGGCCCGAGCATCTTCGCAGCGCGCTCGAGGGAAGTCTGAAGCGACTGAGGCTCGAGCGGATCGATCTCTGGCAGTTGCACCGAATCGACGACAAGGTGCCCGACGCGGAGCAGTTCGACGTGCTCGCTGAATTCATTCAGCAGGGAAAAGTGCGTCACGTCGGCTTGTCCGAGGTGAGCGTCGAACAGATCGAGCGCGCGCGGAAAGTTGTGCCGATCGTCTCCGTGCAGAATCGGTACAACGTGGCCGATCGCGATTGGCAAGACGTCGTCGACTACTGCACTAAAGAGCACATCGCGTTCATTCCGTGGTCGCCGCTCGGCGCCGGGACGATCGAGAAGAAGCCGAAGCACGAAGCCTTGGCAAAACGCATCGACGACGTCGCGAAGGCGCACGACGCATCGGCGATGCAGGTTGCGCTCGCGTGGCTGCTCGCGCAAACGCCATCGATGCTTGTAATTCCTGGTACGTCGAAGGCCGCGCACGTCGAACAAAACATTCGCGCGGCCGAGCTCACGCTGAGTGATGCGGAGCTGCAGTCGCTCGACTAGCCGCTCGACTAAGGGCTCGCGCGGCCGTTCAGATAGTCGAGCGCCAACCCCGCCATGATGCGCACGCCGATTGGCAGCGCGCCGTCGTCGGCAACGAACAGCGGTGAGTGATTCGGCGCCGCGGTGCGCCAATCCATCGACGGCGGCGTGACGCCGAGTCCGATGTAAAAGCCCGGCACTTTCTGCGCGAAGCGCGAGAAATCGTCCGACGTCGTGAACGGTGGTCGCTCGCTGACTTTGCTCGCACCGACGACGCGCTGCACCGTGGGGAGCATGCGCTCGGTGAGCGCGGGATCGTTGATCGTCGCCGGATAGCCTTCATCGATCTTCACCGTGGCGCTCGCGCCCGACGCGCTCGCGATCTGCTCGGCAGTCTTCGTCACGCGATCGAACACCTGCCGGCGAACGGTCTCATCGAACGTGCGAATGGTGCCGACCATCACGACGCTGTCGGGAATGATGTTGTCGCGATTGCCGCCGTTGATCGCGGAAACGCTGATCACCGACGGCGAGTGCGTGAGGTCCAACTGTCGGCTCACAATGGTTTGCAATGCGAGCACGATCTGCGCGCTGACGACGATGGGATCTACGCCGGCCCACGGCATTGCGCCATGCGTCTGTTTGCCGTGCACGACGATGTGAAACGCATCGGACGACGCGAGCGTGCCGCCGGCGTGGTACGTCACGGTGCCGAGCTGGCCGGGTCCGACGTGGAGCGCGAAGATCGCGTCGACATGCGGATTCTCTAACACGCCGGCCGCGATCATCGGCCCAGCGCCGCCCACCGGCGCGCTTTCCTCGGCCGGTTGGAAGATGAACTTCACCGTACCGTTGAGCTTTGCCTTCATGCCCGTCAACACATCGGCGGCGCCCATGAGCATTGCGACATGCGTGTCGTGGCCGCACGCGTGCATGACGCCAACCTCCTGGCCGTTGTACATGGCGCGCGCGGTGCTCTTGTATGGCAGATCGCCGGGTTCGGTAACGGGCAACGCGTCCAGCTCGGCGCGTAGCGCGACGACCGGACCCGGATGCGCGCCATGGAGAATCCCCACAACGCCGTTGCCGCCAACGCCGGTCGTGACTTCCAAGCCGAGCGATTTCAGATGCGCGGCGACCAGCGCGGCGGTGCGCGTTTCCTGAAACGAAAGCTCCGGATGCTGATGGATGTCGCGACGCCACGTCACGACTTGGGGCGTTATGGCAGCGATGCGCGTGTCGAGATCGCGCAACATGGCGGCGTTCGATGTCTGAGCGCCGAGGAGGGCAGGGAAGAGCGAGCAGAATAGAATACAGCGTTTCAGCATGAGTATTATGAGAATGATTGCCGTCATTCCGAGGAGCGAAGCGACGAGGAATCTTCTGTCATTAACTAGTGAAAGGAGATCCCTCGTCGCTTCGCTCCTCGGGATGACAGCTACGGCCCCACCGCCGACCAGACGGCCGGATCCTCGGTGCCGAGTACCCAGACGGAGTAGCCGCGGAGTTTGTATTTGCGGACCAGGTCGAGCTTTGCCGTGAACGCGCGTGCATTCTCGATCCACACGAACTGGTTCACGCCGTTCACCGGCCAGAAGGCGTAGGCGGCTTTCTCTTTGTCGTCCCAGGTCGGTTGAACGCCGGCCGTCGTCAGAAGACTTTCAGCCTTGGCGTACGATACGTCGCTGCCGCGCGCGCCCGCACCTTTCTTCTTGTCGTAGTTCGGATACCACCAGTCGGAGTAGCTCGGAATGCCGATCGACAGCTTCGATGGCGGAACCCCGAGCGAGAGGACGAAACGGAGGTCCTGTTCCATCCAGGTGTAGCCTGCCACCGGACCCGGCGTGGTGCCGCCCGTATGCTCGGCGTACGTCATGTACGACAGAAAGTCGAGCGAGTCGGCGAGCGCCTTGTAGTCGTACGCACCGCGCCAGTTGGCGATGATCCACTTATCGTAGTTCGACTCGCCGAGCGAATCGTTGGCGCGTGGTACCACCGCGGCTGAGAGTGGGCAGTGAATGGCACGGAGCGCCGAGGCCGCGTCCCACATGAAGCGCGTGAGCGCGTCGCGGTCCTTGGCGGACACATTTTCGATGTCGAACTGGATTCCATCGAGGTGCTGATCGCGGCAGAGCGCAACGAGTGCAGAAACTGCGTGCCGATGCACGCTCGCTACGGTGAGTACGCGGTGAATCGTCGGCTGGTCGAAACCGGGATTCATCACGAGCGGCACGAGCTTCACGCCATGCGCGTGCGCCGCTTCGACGACGCGCGGATCCAGCTTGCCGTGAATCGATCCGCGCTTGTCGAACGCGAACACCTGCGGCGAGACGATCGAGATCTGACTCGCGTGGTCGAGGAAGCTTTGGACGCTCTTCTCGCTGGCCGTCGAATACCAAAGCGCCTCGACGTGGTCAGACGATTGTGCGAAAGCCGGCCGCGGTGAAGCGAGCGCCAACGCGGCGCTGCCGGCGAGAGCCAACCACGCGACCGGCTGGCGCACGTCGATCAGCGCCCGCCAGTCGCGCGTTTGGCGAACACGTAGAAGTTGGGGTTCACCGTCAGCGAATCGGTCGCCGAGACGGCAGTCGGAAACGGCTTCCACGCCTCCGTGGGATGCAGCAGCGGGAAGCTGGCCGTATCACCGACGCCGGCTTTCACCGCCATCGCGAATCCTGGAACGACGTTGGCCCACCGGTAGTCGAGGTGGCCATTATCATTTTTATATTCTAAAGTTGGTACTTTGGTCGTCGTCAGATATTGCTGAAAGACCTTGCTGAAATCGATGCCGGTGGTGCGGGTGATGTAATTCTCGATCTGCGCGCTCGTGACCGTCTGGTGGCGGAAGGTCGACTGAAGGCCGCGCAGCACGCCGCGCCACTTCTCGTCGTTGTTCACGAGCTGCCGCATCATGTGCAGCATGCTGCCGCCCTTGTAGTACATGTCCTCCGAGCCGTCGGCGTTCACGCCGTACGCCGGGATGATGGGCTCGTCGTTTCGAATGTTGCGCCGGCTTCCGATCATATATTCCGCGCCGGCTTGCTTCCCGTCCTGACATTCCGCGTACAGCCCCTCGGCGTAGTTCGCGAAGGACTCGTGAATCCACATGTCGGCCTGGTCCTTCATCGTGATACTGTTGCCCCACCATTCGTGGGCGCTCTCGTGCACGATGATGAAATCCCACTTCATGCCCCAGCCTGTGCCGGAGAGATCGCGACCGGAGTAGCCGTTCTTGTACTTGTTGCCGTACGCCACACCGCTCTGATGTTCCATGCCCAAATGCGGCGCTTCGATGAGCTTGTAGCCGTCCGCGTACCATGGGTATGGACCGAACCAGTGCTCGAAGCACTTCATCATCGGCTTCGCTTGCTCGAACTGCACTTTCGCCGTGTCGAGGTGATAGGCGAGCGGCCAGAAGTCCATCGTCAGCTTGCCAGCCTCGCCGTCGTACGTCTCGGCGATGTGCGCGTACTGGCCGGCGTTGACCTCGACGCTATAGTTGTTGATCGGGTTCGCGACAAACCATTCATACGTCGTGGTGCCGTCGGAATTTTTCGTCGTGTTGCGGAGGCGGCCGTTCGATACGTCGATCATGGGATTCGGCACCGTGATCGCGATGCGCTGGCTATCGGGCTCGTCGCTCAGCAGATCCTTGTTCGGCCACCAGACACTGGCGCCGAGTCCTTCGTCGGCGGTCGCGATCCAGCGGTTGCCGAGGCTGTCGTGCTGCCAGATGAAGCCACCGTCCCATGGCGGACGCTTGGCGGCCACGGGCTTGCCGTGATAGTAGACGGCGATCGTCTTCTTGGCGGCCGCGGGTTGCGGTGCTGTGAGCGCGACGAAGAACGCGTTGCCGTCGCGACGATAGGTGAGTGTCTTGTGATCCTGCACCATGCTGTCGACGACCATCGGCTCCTGGAGATCGATCTGCATCTCCTTGGCCGGTTTCAGGATCTTGTACGTGATCACGTTCCAGCCGCGAATGCTGCTATCCGTGGGCTGTACGCTCACATGAAGATCGTAGAACGACGCGTCCCACCATGCGCGGGCCGGGCCGTTGCTGCCGCGGACCGTGTCGGCGTGCGTGAAGACTTTAGCGGGGCGCTGGGCGAATGCCGTTGCTGGCGCGGCAAACACGAGAGCGGCGAAGGCGATGAGACGACGCATGTGCCTCTCGAGAGAAAACGAGTCGGACTGCCGATTAGATAAGCTATCGCCCGAGCGGCCGTCGCGTCATGCGACGGATGTCGACGAGCGTCAATGCACCGACTGGACGAAGAGCAGGACGCCGACGCAGACGAGCAATCCGTATACATATTTGAGAAACGCGTCGCCGTGCAAGCGCCGGTTGGCGACTCGGCCGATGAAGATGGCCGGAATCACGACCACGAGCGAGATCAGATAGTACCGCGTGATTGCCGGCACCCAGAGGCCGGCGAGCCAGTATCCGGCCATGGCCACGATGCTCGCGGGAAGGAAGTATCCCTGCAGCGTGGCACGAAAGTGTTGTGGCGACCAGCGACGCATGGCACCGTACACGACCAACGGTGGACCGTTCATGCCGTAGGCGCCGCCAAGCACGCCGGCGATCAATCCGCAGCCCAAGAGCCAGGCTCGATGATCGCTGTGAAGAGCGGGCGGCGCCTTGCCGATAAGGAAGTAGCCGGCGAATGCGACGATAACGATCGCCAGCGCAATTTTCACCGCTTGTTGATGGCTGCTCGTGAGCAACCACACGCCGACTGGAATTCCGCAGAACGTGGGCGCGAGCAGCCACGCGGTGCTCTGGACGTGGATGTGGCGCCAGTCCTGCGCGACGACAACGGCGGCGATCGTGATGGACACGAGCACGGCGAGCGGTGCTGCAACGCCGATGGGGATGCGCAGCGCGAGTAGCGGAACAGCGACGAGCGCTTCCCCGAAGCCGAACGTGGACCGGATGAGCGTCGCGAAGAGCAGTACCACAAGAACATGTAAGGTCGTGGCGTCCATTTGGTAATTTACACATCGTTGACCCTTCGGTCACTCGCGAATACGTTCGTCGTCTCCGATTTCCTGCCGACTCATGCCCAATCGACTTCACGCTCTCGCTCGCGTCGCGTTGCTCACCGCGACGGTCTCGACATCAGCTCTGGCGCAGCACGCCATCGAGCCGGCGTCGCTGCCGCCGCTCAAGGTCATCGATGCGAGCTACATCGACCACAAGGCCAACGCCTGTGTCGACTTCTTCCAGTTTGCGAATGGCGCATGGCTCGCGCGCGACACGATTCCGGCGGTGTACTCGTCGTCCGGCGTGGCGCGCGACATGAACGACCGGAACCAACTCGTCGTGCGTTCGGTGCTCGACGACGCGATGGCGCATCGCAAGTCGATGACGACGCCCGCGACGACTCGTAAGCTCGGCACCTTCTATGGCACGTGTATGGACTCGACCGCCGCCGATCGGGCTGGCGTCGAGCCACTGAAACCGGCGCTCGCCGAGATCGGCGCGGTGAGCTCGCCGGCCGCGCTGCTCAACGAGATCGCGAAGCTGCAGGTGTCCGGAAGCGACGTGGCGTTCAGCTACGGTGCCGGCGTCAACATTCATGACGCGGCGCACTATCTCGCGGGCTTCGATGCCGGCGGTCTCGGATTGCCTGATCGCGACTATTACACGAAGACCGATCCGTCGACCGATTCGCTGCGCAAAGCGTACGTCGTGCACATCGCCAAGCTGTTCACGCTCGCTGGCGCGTCGGCGTCGACCGCGCATGCCGATGCGCTCAAGGTGTTGGCGCTCGAGACCGAGCTGGCCAAGGCTTCGCTCGAGCGCGTCGCGCGTCGCGATCCCGCGGCGACGGACCACCAAATGACGCTCGCGCAGCTTCATACGAGCACGCCGAACATCGATTGGACGAGCTACTTCCACGACGTTGGCCTCTCCGTGCCGGTGAACAAGGTCAACGTGGCCGAGCCGGCGTTCTTCAAGCGGTTGAATGATCTGATGCTCCGGACGCCGATCTCCGATTGGCGCGCGTATCTCAGATATCATGCACTGGCCGATGCAGCACCCTGGCTCAGCGCGCCGTTCGTGCAGGAAAATTTCGCGTTCACGTCCAAGTTCAGCGGAGCCAAGGCACTCCTGCCGCGTTGGAAGCGCTGCCTGCAAGTCACCGATGGCACAATCGGCGAAGCGCTCGGTCAGGCATACGTCGCGAAGACGTTCCCGCCGTCGGCTCGCGCTCGCGCGAAGGCGGTGATCGACGACATTCGCGCGGCGTTCGGTCAACGCGTGCAAGCGCTCGACTGGATGTCGCCGGCGACCAAGCAGCAAGCGCTACATAAACTGGCTGTGATGGGCGAGAAGGTCGGATATCCCGAAAAGTGGCGCGACTACTCCAAGCTCGAGACGGTCGACGGGCCGTTCATCGACAATTTGGATCGCGCCGAGGCATTTGAGTGGAAGCGCACGATCAATCGTCCGGGCACGCCGGTGGATTCCACCGAGTGGGACATGACCGTGCCGACGGTGAATGCGTATTACGATCCCACGAAGAACGAGATGGTGTTTCCGGCCGGTGCGCTCGCGCCGCAAACCTTCGATGCGAACGCCGACGACGCGGCCAACTACGGCTCACTCGGCGGAAGCTGGGCGGGGCACGAGCTCACGCACGGCTTTGATGACGAAGGCCGGCACTTCGACGCGAAGGGCAACTTGCGCGACTGGTGGACCGCGGCCGACTCGGTCCACTTCTCCAAGGAAGCGCAGAAGGTGGTGGATCAGTTCAATCACTACGTGCAGATCGACACCTTCCACGTGAACGGCAAGCTGACACTCGGCGAGAACATCGCGGATTTCGGCGGGACACTCACGGCGTACGATGCGCTGCAGCGCGCGTTGAAGCGCGACGGCCGGCCGGGACTGATCGATGGTTTTACGCCGGAGCAGCGATTCTTCTTGGGATACGCGCAGAGCTGGCGCAGCAATACGCGACCGGAGTCGATGCGCAATCGCGTGACCGTCGATGAGCACGCGCCGGAGCGCTGGCGTACGAACGGTCCGCTGTCGAACAACCCCGAGTTCGCCGCGGCGTTCGGTTGCAAGCCAGGCGATCCAATGGTGCGCGCCGCCGCGCTCGTTCCGCACATTTGGTGAGCCATGGCTAAAGTCGACAAGCGCATCGACGCACAGATCGCCAAAGCCCCGGACTTTGCGAAGCCGATCGCCACACGGATTCGGGAAGTGATCCATGGCGCATGCCCCGATTGTGAGGAAACTCTAAAGTGGGGCCAGCCGACGTTCATGCACGGCGGCAAGATTCTGTGCGGCTTCGGCATCTTCAAGGAGCACATTCGGCTGCATTTCTGGAACGGCGGGCTCGTCGGAAAAGATGCAGATCCTAGTGTGTGGGGGCGTCTCCATCGTTTGACGGCGGTCTCGGATTTGCCCTCGAAAACGGTACTCGCCGGCTTCATCAAGAAAGCGGTGGCGGCGAGCGAACTCGGCGACAAAGCACCAAAGCGCGTGGTGAAACCGAAGAAGCCGCTCGCGATGCCCGACGAGTTCATGGCGGCGATCCGCAAGAACAAGAAAGCGCTCGCCACGTACGACGGGTTCAGCCCGAGCAACAAGCGCGATTACGTCGAGTGGATCACCGACGCGAAGAGCGACGACACGCGCGCGCGGCGAATGGCGCAAGCGGTGGAGTGGATGGCGGAAGGGAAATCACGAAACTGGAAATACATGTAGCCGTGGGGTGGGATGTATGCGGGCGCCGGGAGCGGGGCGAGCGATGCGTTGGGTCGGAGCTGTAATGCTCATGGCGGCGAGTGCCGTGGTAGCGCGCGCGCAGACGCCCGTCGAGGCGTACCGAGTGGTGTTGTCGAGTCCGGGAAGCTCGACGATTACCGTAGCCGATTTTCGCCCGTGCGTCGTTGGCGACAAGGCGCGATGCGGCGCGTGGGTCGAGCGCGACGTCGATACGTCGCTCGACCCGTCCTTTGGTAAGCCGCCCGGCCTCGTCGATCGTGGACGGTCCGCGAACGGGGGCTACGGCGTGTCGTTCGCCGCGGTGGCGGTCCGCGTGACCCCGCTCATTACGGCTGACAGCGGTAGTCACATCGACGTGAAGGTTCCGTCGCACACGCCGCGCGCGCTCGCGATGAGTCCGGATTCACGCTACGCGTTCGTGGTGTTTCAGAGCCTGGACGGCCAGCCGCCTCAGGTGTGCATGATCGATCTGAGCGCGCACAAGGTCGTGGCAACGCTCGACACAAAGAAGGCGATTTCTGGCGTTGGCATGGTGCCGGACGGCTTGAAAACCCCCTAAATTAGCTCCCATATAACTGCACTGGAGGGTTTGTGGCGCTCGGAATGGGGTTGTTGCCGATCGTTCCGATCCTGTTGCTGCCATTCATTCTCATCTTCTTCGTTATCGTCTTTCCGATTTGGGCGGTGGCGTTGGGGGTGTTGGGATTGATACTAGTTCTCTTACGCGGCCTGGATTGGCTGCTTCAGAAATCTGGTACGACGGCGCTGGGTGGCGCGGTGAACGGGATGCGGAAGGCGTTTCGGTGGGTGCTGACGTTTGGTGGGTTTGCGGAGAAGTTGAAGGAGCCGGAGAAGGCCAAACCCGCGGGTTGACCAAATCGCGCGCTCGCGCGTCGGATGAGGATGCCGATCTCGACTGAATCCATTCGCCTGAGCGCGCGCACGCTGCGCAAGCAGCCGGTGTTCGCCACCGTCGTCATTCTGTCGCTGGCGCTCGCGATTGCGCTCAACACCATGATGTACGGCGTGTTGGACGCGATGATCCATCCGCGTCTCGACATTCGAAAACCAGAACAGCTCTACTGGGTCCGGTTCTACGGCGACTACAAGTTCGTCGTCGACAACCGGCATCGCGACGCTGCTGTGACGTCGGGGATGCACAGCTATAGCGCCATCACGCGCGAAGATGGCGGCTTCGGCTCGGGATCTCTCACGCTGCTCGAGCACGGCCAGAACGTGACCGAAGGCGCAGTTGATGGCGTGGGCGCGAACTACTTCGACGTGCTCGGTCCGCACATCATCGCGGGTCGCACGTTCATTCCGTCCGACTCGACCGCCACTAGCTCTCCGATCGTGCTCGGCGAAGATGCGGCCACGCATCTCTTTCCGAATGATGTGTCGGCGGCGGTCGGTGCGACGATCTCGATCGATCGCGTGCCGCACGTTGTCATCGGCGTGGTCTCCGCCGAGTCGGACTTTCCACACTCGCGGAACGTGGCGTGGGGAATCGCGCCGTACTCGAATCATGGCATGTACTTCCGCCTGATTCGTCTGCGAGACGGCGCAAGCCCCGCGGACGCCGAGCGCGAGCTGGACGTGATTGCTGCGCGCATTCGAATTCTCTCAGGAGAAGGCCCGCGCGACGTCGCGTTCCGATTCCACGCCGCTGCCGATCCTGATTTCCAAGCGCGGCCGCTTCACTACGCGGTGATGTTCGCGGTCTTCGCGGTGCTCCTCGTTGCGTGCGCCAACCTCGCGAACCTGCAGCTTGCGCGCGGCATCGGTCGACGGCGCGATCTGGCGCTGCGCGCCGCACTCGGTGCGACGCGCGCGCGCATCGTTCGCCATCTGCTCACCGAGAGTGTTCTGCTCGCGACATGCGGCCTCACGCTCGGGTTGCTGCTCACGTACCTCGGCGGCCGCTTGTTGACCGCGTCGATTCCGCCGAGCATGGGCAGCTTCGTGATGCAGCCGCAGATGAGCTGGCGCGTGTTGGCATTTGCGATCGCCGCAACCGTGTTGTGCCTCGTGCTCGTTGGCGTCGCTCCGGCGATCTACGTCTCCAAGGCTGATCCGAACGAGTTGCTCAAGTCGGGGGCGGGTACGGGTGCGACGAAACGCAATCGGCGGCGGTATGGCGTGCTCGTCGCAATGGAGATGGCGTTCGCGCTCGCATTGACCAGTGCTGCCGTTCTCACCGTGCGCACGGCACTTGCCGCGACGCAGGAGCGCGAGGGGTACGATCCAAGTCATCTCGCGACGGGTTTGGTGGGTGGTACCGCGCGGAAGGGTACATCGATTCGCTATTCCGACGCGCTTGGGTCGCTGGCAAATCGCGTCAAAGGCGTGAAGGGTGTCGTGGACGCCGCCGCGTCGACCAATCACGAAATTGTGAACCAGACGGTGACGGTCGAAGACCCGGGTGGCGTGCGTGAGTTCAAGGCGGCTGGCAATGCCGTGACGATGGTATCGCCGTCGTATTTGCGAACGTATGGATATCGCATCGTGCGCGGACGGGACTTTCTCGACGGCGAGAGCAATCAGGGCGAGGTCATCGTCGACGAGCACACCGCACAGGTGCTCTGGCCCAATGCAAATCCGATCGGTGCGCAAATCAAGTTCGGGGATCTCGCGAGCGAGGAGCCGTACGTGCGCGTTGTCGGCGTGTTCGGTGAACAGCCACAGTTCGCAAAGCCGTCGTCGACGGAAAACTTCATGCGCAACGTGCATAGCCTGGGACGGGTGTTTTATCTGCCTGGGAAGAATGACACCCTCGTTGTGAATCGCACGTTCTTCGTCTCGTTCGTCGCTCGCGGCCAACAGACTGGCGAAACGCTGGCAACAGTGCTGCGGCAGTCGTTTCAACTCGAAGGCGACGTATTCGCGCGAGTGGTCGTGTCGATGGACGACGCGATTGGAATCACGCGTGCCCGCCAGAGCGCCAACTTCATCTCGGCGTTGTTCTCTCTGTTCGCGGCACTCGGTGTCGGGCTCGCGGCGTTTGGCGTCTACGGTGTCGTTGCGCATTCGGTGGCCGAACGGCGGCGCGAACTTGGCGTGCGCATCGCACTCGGCGCGACGGCGCGCGACATTCTGCACGCTGTGCTCCGCGAGAGCTTCGTCGTTGCGCTTGCGGGTATCGCGGGCGGTCTGTTGCTCACCAAGTATTCGCGACACTACCTGCTGACCGTCGCGCGCGAGGATGACATCTACAGCGCTACGTTGTTTGGGCTCGTCGCGCTCGCGCTGCTGCTCGCCGCGATTGCTGCGGCAATGGTTCCGGCGATGCGCGCGACGCGGGTCGATCCGACGGAGTCGCTCCGGAACGACTGAATGGCTGGCGGTTTGCAACAAATGCCGCCCCGTCTGTGTATTCGTTTCGACGCGATGATCGCAGGCCACGACGACCCCCACCCCGAGGAAAGTCGTAGCGGATGCATACTGCACGACGGCCAGTGTTCTTTCATTCTGCGGCGACGGCGAATCCCTGGCCGAGCGCGGCGATCTCCGTCGCCGTCACCGCGGCGATGTTCGCGGTGGCGTTCTCGGCGATGGAGTCGCGCGTCGATTGGCGTAGCCGAGATCGAGCGGAGGTCACGCCGACGGTCGTCATTCCGTTGCCGATTTCGGTGACTCCGCCAGCGGTCAGGCCGAAGCCGGTCACGCGTCCCGCGCCACCGCGGGTCGTTCCGGCCACGCCCGCTGCACCGACGAGTGTCGCGCCAAACCCGGCTATCGATGTCGTTCCGCCGACGGTAACCGCTCCGGCCGCGTCGACGCCGACTCGGCGCGACAGTGCGGCAACGCCGAGCAACGCGACTGGAAGCACGTCGGGGTCGACGGCGCCGACCGTTCGCGGCGGTGCGCCAGTCGCGCCCGCAGGCGTAAATCTCTACGGGATCTCACCAGCCGAGCATGCCGCGCGTGAGGCGCAGCTTCCTGGAGTCACCATCGGACCTGTCGGTGCGTCACGATCGTTGTATTCGCCGCCGACTCCTGCCGAGCGCCAGGAAATCGCCGAAGGCCAGCAGCGGGCTGACAGGATCCAACGCCGAACGACCACCGCCGGAAATTCTCGCGACGTCCACGTCACGCACGGCGAAGGCAAGGACGGCGTTGGTGCGGTCGGCGGCCAGGGCGGCGTCGGTCACATTGGCGTGCCGCTTTTCAGCTTGGGACCGTCAGCCGCGCAACGGAAGAAGAACGAGGCGCTCGATTCCGAGTACAACGCCCGGCTTGCCCGTTTGCAGGAACGGGTGAAAATGAAGCGAGATTCGATTCTCGCCGATTCGCTGCGCCGCGATTCGCTCGCTCGTCGGGGACGTATTCCGTAATCGCTGGCGCTCGGGGTGACGAAACTGATATAGTATCTTCAGTATCCTGCGAATCTCGCTGCTCGACCACTATCGACGCGACGCCCCCATGGCCGCACTCGACGCCGTTCGACTCAGTGCCCGCACGCTGCGCAAGCAGCCGGTGTTCACCACCGTCGTCATCCTCTCGCTGGCGCTGGCGATCGCGCTCAACACCACGATGTACAGCGTGTTGGACGCGATGACGCATCCGCGGCTCGATCTGCGGAAGCCGGAGCAGCTGTACCGGATCGCATTCTTTGGGGACTACAAGGGTCGCGTCGACGACCGGCAGCGGGATGCGGCGCTTGCGAGTGGCATGCACAGCTACAGCGCCATTGCCCGTGAGAGCGGCGGAACCGCCGATGCCCTCCTGGAGCATGGGCTGAACGTTTCTGAGGGTGCGGTCCAGGGTGTCGGGGAGAATTATTTCGACGTCATTGGTCCGCGCATCATCGCCGGCCGGACCTTCGTGCCATCCGACGCACAGCTCACCAACTCGCCGGTAGTCCTCGGCGAGGAGACAGCCGCGCAACTGTTTCCGAACGGCGAATCGCCAATCGGGGGCACGGTCGACATCGAGCAAGTGCCACATGTCGTCATCGGCGTCGTCTCAGCGGAATCGGACTTTCCGCATTTAATGACGCGGGGGTGGGAGATTACGGCCTACCCGGTCACCAAGGGAATGTACGGCCGCCTGATTCGTCTTCGCGACGGTGCCACGCGACAGCAGGCGGAGCAGGAGTTGAGCGTGATCGCCGCGCGCATCGTTGCGGTGTCGGGAGAGAATTTGCGCGATGTGGCATTTAGAATGTCTCAAGCGGCTGATCCAGAATATCAGGCGCGACCGTTCCAATACGCGCTCGAACTTGCCGTGTGCGCCGTGTTGCTCGTGGCGTGCGCGAATCTGGCGAACCTCCAGCTTGCGCGCGGCATCGGACGACGTCGCGATCTTGCGTTGCGCGCCGCACTCGGTGCCACTCGCGCGCGAATCCTCCGTCATCTGTTGACCGAAAGCGCACTCCTCGCCGCCGCCGGCCTCGGCGTCGGGTTGCTCTTCACGTACTTCGGTGGCCACTTGCTCACGGCCTCGATTCCGCCGAGCATGGGGGAGTACGTCGTGACGCCGCACATGAGTTGGCGCGTGCTGTTGTTTGCACTCGCGGCCACGATTCTCTGCCTCGTGCTCATTGGCCTTGCACCCGCGGTCTTCGTCTCGAAAGCGGATCCCAATGAGCTGCTCAAGTCAGGCGCGGGGACCGGAGCGACCAAACGCAATCGTCGCCGTTACGGAATTCTCGTGTGTGTCGAGATGGCACTGGCCCTCGCACTCTCGAGCGCCGCGGCGCTGTCGGTTCGATCGGCGCTGTTCGTGTATCAGGGCGGCGTTGGATTCGATCCGACAATGTTGGCGACTGGCTACGCCGGCACGGCCATCGCGCAAAAGGGAACGGTTGTACACTACGCCGACGAGTTGCAGGCGCTCGCGAATCGCGTCGCGACGGTTGACGGCGTCACTGCGGCGGCGGCCAGCACGACGCGTCCGGTGTTCAACAACGGCATTTCAATCGAGGATGCCGGCGGCGTTCGAGAATTTCCGACGCCGATGTATTCGCTCACGATCGTATCGCCGTCGTACTTGCGGACACTCGGGTTCCCGGTGATTCGCGGCCGAGATTTTTACGACGGTGAACGCGACGACGGCGCCGTGATCATCGACGAGCACACGGCGCAGGTGCTCTGGCCAAACGCCAATCCGATCGGCGCACAGATCAAGTTCGGAGACCTCCACAGCGCGCTTCCGTATGTGCGGGTCGTTGGGATTCTCGGCGAGCAGCCGGGTTTTGAGAGTGAGGAGACCGAGGGGCTCTTTGCGAGCCGGGCGCGAACTCTGGGGCGCATTCTCTATCTACCAGGTCCGGCGGACACGATTGCGGTCGGCTATTCCTTTCCGATGTCGTTCATCGCGCGTACTGCGAAGAACCCCGAAAAACTTCCGACAGCGTTGCGTCGTTCGTTCGCCCTGCGCGGGGACGTCTACGCGCGGAGCATCGCGTCGATGAGCGACGCACTCGGTATCACGCGCGCGCGTCAAAGCGCCACGTTCATCTCCGAGCTCTTCGCGCTTTTCGCCGCGCTCGGCTTGGCGCTCGCCGCGTTCGGCGTCTACGGCGTCGTCGCACATTCGGTGGCGGAGCGGCGGCGAGAGCTCGGTGTTCGGATCGCCCTCGGTGCAACCGCGCGCGACATCCTGCACGCCGTGCTGCGCGAGAGCCTCGTTGTCGCATTGGGCGGCATCGCGTTTGGCTTATTCATCACGAAGTATGCACGGCACTATCTGCTGTCGATCTCGCGCGACGACGACATCTACAGCGCAACGCTGTTCGGCTCTGTCGCGCTGGTGCTCCTGGTTGCGGCGTTCGCTGCCGCGCTGATCCCGGCGTTGCGCGCGACTCGCGTCGATCCGACGGAGTCGCTTCGTAGCGACTGAGCGCTCGCTCGAATGGAGAATGCCATGGTCGAGGAAGAACGCTGCGTCACGTGCAATGCCGCCCTCACCACTCCGTTCTGTCCGGCGTGCGGCGAACGCCGTGCCAGCGACCGGTCGTTCTCGCTCCGAGAATTCGTTGCCGACTTCTTCGAGGCCGTTCTCAGCTTCGACGGTCGGGCCATTCGAACGTTCGTGATGCTCCTCCGAAAACCAGGCGAGCTCACCGTCGAGTACGTCCGTGGCTCGCGTCTCCCGTATCTCGCGCCATTGCAGTGCTTCCTCCTGTTCAATCTCGTGTACTTCGCGTGGGCGACGTTCGCGCACGATCACACCTTCGACACGCCGCTGTACGTGCACACGCACTTCACCGGTTATGCGCGCACGGCTTCGGCCGCGGTGCATGCACGGCTCGCCCGCACCGGCCAGTCGAGCGACGACTTTGCGCGCGCCTTCGATGCAATGAGCACCACGCAGTCCAAGTCGCTCGTGCTCGCGATGGTGCCGATCTTCACGCTCTTCGTGTGGTTCTTCACGCTCGGCCGGCGCCGGTTCGCCGTGCAGCACCTGACGTTCTCGCTGCATACGTTCGCGTTCATATTCTGCATGATTCCGATCGCCAATTATCTGATCGAGTACCCGCTCGTGTGGATCCTTACCAGGATGCACGTGTCGGGCAATGGCGAGCTTGGCTTCGACGCCGAGATCTCGTTGGCAATGGCAGCCTGGATCGGCGCGTACATTGCGCTGTCGGTTCGTCGCGCGTACGTGATGGGTTGGTTTCGATCGATCGTTACCGCAATTGGACTGGTGGGCGGCCTAGTCATCGCGATGCAACTCTATCGAGCGCTGCTCTTCCGGGTCACGCTCTGGTCCGTGTGACCATCGGTCTTACGTGCGCGCAATGATGATTACAGCGGCGCCGTACAATTCGGACACCGCGTCGCGGCAAGCGGAATCTCGAGCGTGCAGAACGAGCAGGGTTTCGTGCTCGCCGTGGCCGGCGCCGGCTTCGCGTACAGCCTCGAGACCATTCGCACCACGATGAATACCGCTGCCGCGACGATGAGGAACGAGACGACGTTGTTGATGAACGTTCCGTAATTGAGCGTTACCGCGCCGGCTGCTTTTGCTTCGGCCGGCGTCGCATACGGCGGCGCGGCTTTCGTTCCTGCCTTGAGCAGGATGAACAAGTTCGAGAAGTCGACGTTACCGAGCAGCAGACCAATGGGCGGCATGATGACGTCGTCGACCAACGACTTGACGATCGTGCCGAACGCGGCGCCGATGACCACGGCGATCGCCAGATCGAGGACGTTGCCGCGCATGATGAACGCCTTGAAGTCTTTCCACATCGTCTCTGCCTCGTGGTTCGGGAAGCTCGAACAGGTGAAACGCAAACAAAGTGCATGGAAGCTGGCGCCGTCTCGGCGGATCGGACACTATTGAATCGCTAGCGAATTGTCCGGCTCGCTCCAATCAGATGAGGCTCGTCATGCGCCGTATCTCCGCTACACTCGTTTTCCTTGCCACCTTCGGCGCCAGCGCGCAGATCGCGCGCGCCCAGGGCAGCGACGCAGCCGCGGCCAAGCCAGGCCGCAATCCCAATCAGCCGATCGACGCGGCCTACACCGCAAAGATCAAGCAATACACGACCGAACCTTTCTTCCTCTCGCCGCTCGTCGACTACATGCCGGCGAAAGCCGGCGTACCGACGCCCACCGCGGAGCTTGGCGACATCGCCGGCGCGCCAGGGAAACTGCCGTACGCCGAGGAAGTGTATGCGTACATGCGCATGCTGGAGAAGGCGCTGCCCGGGCGCGTGAAAGTCTACTCGATCGGCACCACCGAAGAGGGACGCGAGCAGATCGCGGTCGCCATCGGCAGCGAAGCGCTCATGTCGCACCTCAACGAGAATAAGGCGCGTCTGGCGAAACTCGGTGATCCACGCACCATCGGCATGAACGACGGTACGGCGGCCGGCCTCGTCGAGCAGTCGGCGCCGGTGTACTACATCACTGGCACCATCCACTCGACAGAAGCCGGCGCGCCGACGGCGTTGATGGAGCTCGCCTATCGCCTGGCCGTCGACGACGCGCCATACGTCAAGAACATTCGCGACCACGTGATCACGCTGATCACGCCGGTCGTCGAAGTCGACGGCCGCGATCGCATCGTCGACATCTATAAGTGGAAGCTTGCGCACCCGGGACAGACTCCGCCGAGTGCGGTGTACTGGGGCCACTATGTGGCGCACGACAACAATCGCGACGCCATGGGCATGACGCTCAAGCTGACGCAGAATGTCCTGAACACGTATGTCGACTGGAATGCGACGGTGTTGCATGACCTGCACGAGTCGGTCGCGTATCTGTACGACAATACGATCGGCGACGGCCCCTATAACTCGTGGATCGATCCGCTCGTGACGAACGAGTGGCAGATGATCGGTTGGAACAACGTGCAGGAGATGACCCGCTACGGTATGCCCGGTGTGTTTGCGCACGGCGAGTTCGACACGTGGTCACCGGGCTATTTGATGTTCATCGCGGCGACGCACAACGGCATCAGCCGTCTCTACGAAACCTTCGGCAACGGTGGCTCGGCCGACACTCAAGAGCGCATCCTCGGCCACGACGACACCGACCGTACGTGGTATCGCCAGGATCCTGCATTGCCGCGCGTGATGTGGTCGCTGCGGAACAACAACAACTACGAGCAGACCGGTTTGCTCGTGTCGCTCAATTACGTCGCCAACAATCGCCGGCAGCTATTAGAGAATTTCTATGAGAAAAGCAAGCGGTCGATTCTGAAGGCGAAAACCGAAGGGCCGGCGGCGTACGTGCTCACGGCCAACGAGCCGCGTCCCGGTACTCAGGCTGAGCTGCTGCGCATTCTGCAGAAGCAGCGGGTGGAAGTCTCGCGCGCCACAGCGCCATTCTCGGCCAACGTGCCGGTGAAGCGCGCCGCGGCATCTGCAGCGCCCCAGAGTGAGGTGCGTCAGTTCCCGGCTGGCAGCTACATCGTGCGCATGGACCAGCCCTACTCGCGCATTGCCG
Source organism: Gemmatimonadaceae bacterium (assembly GCA_036499625.1). Classification (GTDB taxonomy): domain Bacteria; phylum Gemmatimonadota; class Gemmatimonadetes; order Gemmatimonadales; family Gemmatimonadaceae; genus JAQBQB01. Next base: position 287,466 of record DASYDJ010000052.1, on the reverse strand, counting down.
ACGCGCTTCTCGACTATCAGTTCTGGAGCCCGGACGACCCGCAGAAGACTCCGTACGACGACACCGGTTGGACGTTCCCCGAAGGCTTCCACGTCGAAGCGGTGCGCATCACCGATCCTGCCGTGCTCAACGTCCCCATGCAGGTCGTGAAAGGCGACGTCACGTCGCCGGGTGGCGTGACCGGCAGCGGCAGCGTGTATCTGATCAACAACAACGCCGACAACGCGCTGATCACGCTGCGCTACAAGTTGAAGGACGCCGACTGGCAGACGAGCGAAGATCCGTTCGACGCCGCCGGCGCGAAGTACAATCGTGGGTCGTTCATCATCAAGAACGTGTCGCAGAACGACATCGCCGCCGCCGCGAAGGAGTTCGGCGTGAAAGTCGTTGCGGTTGGCGCTGGCCCGAGTGTGAAGACGCATCCGGCGCGCGCGGCGCGCGTGGCGATCATGCACACGTGGCAAAGCACGCAGACCGAAGGCTGGTGGCGGTATGCGTTCGACCACTACGGCGTGCCGTTCACGTACATCAACACGCAGGACGTCGCCAAAGATTCGAACCTCAACAGCAAGTACGACGTCATCATCTTTGGCCCAGGCGGTGGGAGTGGGACGTCGGTCATTCAGGGTATGCCCATGTGGGGCAATCCCATTCCATGGAAGACCACCGCGCTGACGCCCAACCTCGGCAAGCTCGACTCGACCGACGACATGCGGCCGGGCCTTGGATGGATGGGTTTAGAGAACTTGCAACACTTTGTGTCGAATGGCGGCGTGTTCGTCACGGCTGTCGGCTCGAGTGACTTTGCCATTCAATACGGTCTGACGAACGGCGTGAGCATGAATACGGCGAGGTCGGGCACCGTCACCGGGACGTTCTTGAGAATGCACATCGTGGACGACGCGAGCCCGATCGTGTACGGCGTAGCCGACGGCATCGCAGCGTACACCGATGGCGGCGAGAGCTTCAACGTCAGCGCGACGAAGGGTGGTCGCGGCGGCGGCGGTGGCGGGGCAGAGACGCGTCCGACCGGACGCGGTCAGGCTGACGATCAAGATGAAGTGCAGGGACGTCCGGCGCTTACGCCCGAGTTCGAGGCGCCGCCGGTTGCGCCGGTGTCGCGCTGGGCGTACGCGCTTCCGACGGACGCGCAGTTGCAGAATCCGCTGTACATCATTCCGCCGGCACAGCGTCCGCGCGTGGCGCTGCGGTATGGCAATCAGAACGAGCTGCTGGTGTCCGGGTTGCTCAACGGCGGCGGAGACATCGCGCAACGCGCCGCCGTCGTCGATTCGCCGCTGGACAAGGGGCATGTCGTGATGTTCTCCATCAATCCCATCTATCGCGGCGAGACGCTTGGAACGTACGCGATGGTCTGGAACACGTTGATGAATTTTGACAACCTCAATGCGGGGCGAAAGCTGGATCCGAAATGACGACGGACGAACGTGTGATCCGTGAGTTGATCGAGAATTGGGCGCGAGCCGTGCGCGCCAAAGATCTCGACGCAATCCTTGCCCATCACGCGGCGGACATCCTCATGTTCGACGTTCCGCCGCCGTCGGTGTCCAGGGGCATTGCTGCCTACCGCGAGACCTGGGCTACGTTTTTTGCCTGGTCCGATGATCCAGCAGTCTTTGACATCGACGAGATGAACGTCACGGCTGGCGCGGACGTGGCGTTCGTCACCGCGCTGATGCACTGCGCTGGGACCGAGAAAAGCGGCGAGCATATCGCGCTCGACTTTCGGTTGACGGTTGGCCTCCGCAAGGTGGACGGCCAGTGGACGATTGCGCACGAACATCATTCGATCCCGGCTCTGTGAACTCCGTGTGAAGCGGTACGCCAATCACAGTGGCCAATCAGGCGTGACGTTCTTTGACGACGGGCCGGACTTCATCAAGATTCAGTTCGGCGCCACCGACGATGTCGTCTACGTCTACGACCATGTGATTCCTGGCGCCACCGACGTCGCACGAATGAAGGCGTTGGCGGTGGCCGGCCGCGGGCTGAGCACATATATCAGCCAGCACGTTCGCGACCGGTATCGGCGGAAGGAGACGCGCGACACATCGGATTGACTCGGAGGACAGGATGGGCAACTGCGACTGGTTTCCAATGTCCCGCGAAGAGATTCGTGCGTGGGTCGGTCGACATCCGGAGGCACTCCCGCGCACCCTCGCAGATCTCGCCGCCTATCCCATGGCGTTCCGCAGTGTCATGGTGGCGATGGTCGCGTCTGACGTGCGGTTGTCGTTGGCACCAAACCCGGCAATGCGCGATTGGGAGCGGCGCATGGCAACCTCCTTCTCCCGAGAGGAGGTTGGTAGACTCTTCAAAGAAATTGGTCCGCCCGAACCCCCTGGCGGCGCGCCGCTGCCGGCGGACGCATTGGCTACCCGCTAATTCAGAACATGACAATCAATCTGTCTGTCGACGCACGGAAGCATTCTGTTGCGTCCATCAAGCGCTATTTCACTGAGGAGTTGGAGCAGGACATCGGCGAGCTGAAGGCGGGAATGGTGCTCGATTTCATCCTCGCAGAAATTGCGCCCAGCGTCTACAACGCGGCGATCGCTGATGCGCAGACGTATCTTCGCGACCGAGTCGCCGATCTCGACGGCGCGTGTTCAGTTCCAGAATTCGGATATTGGCAAGGTGGCTCCGTACGTCGGGCGCCTCGATGAAGATCGGCATGATACTGGCTACCGCGCTGGCCATCCTCGGCGTTCCACTGATCTTGGCCGCGCAGGATGGCGGACAGCGTCTGGTTCTCGAACAAGGAGTGCCTTGCCGAGTGGAGCCGGATTGGGCGGCACGTGTGGTGCGGTCGTACAAGCTCGGGCAGATCATCTACATAGAGCGCGATACCCTGCGTGGCACTTCGAAGTGGTCTTCAACCGAGACCACGTTGGAAAGCGGATCGCATCCGCCGTGCTGGATCGAGCAACCCTTGACTGTCACGCTCGAACGAGAACACGTCGACTCCGCGGTGCTTGCATTGACTGGCCACGCACTCCAGGCCAATCGTCATCCATCGTTCGAAGAGCTCGTGGCCGTTGAGAATCTCCTCATCACGACGTACGCGCCCTGGGTTCAGCAATCTGGTTTGCTTCAGTACCGTCGCTTGCTCGTCGTCGAAAAGGCGAGCGAAGCGCGCGACAATGGTTCTGACAAGCCTCTCGAGGTGGCGTGGCTGGTCTCACATGCAACGTTTCTGGCCCAAGATCCGTTCGCGTCCGGCTACTACCCGCTATCGAAACCATACTGGGACCTCTTCGATCGGTATCCGACCGCCGCGTGGGCCGACGAACTCGCGTGGCATGCAGCGCAACTCCCGATTCCGACAGACGAGTGCTATTCGGACTGCGTATTGAAGTTCCACCTCATCGACGGCCCCATGCAGTATTGGCGTCGGCTTCCGCATGGCAACGCTATCGCCGCGGCGATCGCGGACGGCATCAAAGCCGCGGCCTATGCAGACACGTTGGCATGCTATGACCGCAAGGAGCATCCGGGATATCCGACGGATTCCCCCGTGCCCCCGGCGATGGTAAGAGAGATTCGCAGTAGCCTCGCAGCGGTGACGATCTCGTCCAAGAAACAATTACTCGATCTTCTCGCAGACGCCGAGGCAAAGTGTCGGTGATGCAGCCCACCGCCGGCGCGGTCCTCTATGCGGCCGACGCTACACGGCTATCCGCGTTCTATGCGCGCGTCGCCGGACTCGAGCCACATCACGCAGTCGACGAGTATGTCCAACTCCGCTTCGCGAATTTCGAGTTAGTCATTCTGACGACGCGGCAGTCCCGCGCCGCCGGTGGCGATGCCGCGCATCCGCCCCCGCGCCGGGCCGATGTCGCCATCAAGCCTGTGTTCTATGTACCGGACCTTGCCGTCGCGCGCACCATAGCAGCAGAACTTGGAGGCGGCGTCGAATCTGCGGCCGCGGAATGGCCTTTCGAGAATTCCACGGTCTGCGATGGATTCGACCCGGAAGGCAATGTCTTTCAGTTGCGTGCGCTGAGGTGACTCCAGCGCAGCGGAGTGCCGCGAGCATTAGATTCCGTTCACGTATGGCTTCTCATTTAGCATTTCGATATGTCTGCCTCGCCTGCGTGACGCTGGCTACGCTCTCCTGCAGCGCGAGCACCGTCGAACCGCCGGCGGGCACCTGCAAGTCCCCGGCGCCGATTCGCAATTCACCTGATCCGAACCTCCCGTCGATCTACGTGGGTTTCAAAACGGGCGTCGACGGGCCGGCAGCCATCGGCCGACTCACCGATGAGCTTGGATTTACCGTCGAGTGGATTCCGACGGGATCGTCCGGGTTCTTGACCACGCTCACGGACCAGCAGATCGCGGTCGTCAGATGCGACGCAGCCGTAGATTTCGTCGAATGGAGTGTGGTCGGTACCCCCGGCTCAAGCGACGAGCGACCTACCGCACGCTGAGGTGTCGCGATCGTCGGCCCGCTGCCACATTCTATTGATTTCTTCGCTGCCTAACTCGGGCATTGGGCCGCGCAGACAATCACGCCCGACATCAGGAGGCTCGCATGATCGACGCTGATCCGGTTTGCGTGAAATGCGGCAGCGCGATGGAGGAAGGCTTCGTTCTCGACCACACCTATGGCGGCCGGGTGCAGAGCGAATGGGTCGAAGGTGCACCGCAACTCAGTCGATGGACGGGACTCAAGACGAAGGGAAAGGACCAGGTGCCGATCGCGACGTTCCGCTGCACGCGATGCGGCTACTTGGAGTCGTACGCGCCGTGAGCGCGAAACGCGCGCGGGCGCTGGACTGAACCCATCGCTTCGAGATCATCACCATGGCGCAACGGGTCGCGACTCATCTCATGTTCACCGGCGAGGCGTCGGCGGCACTCGCGCTGTACGCCAGCATTTTCCCGGCATTCCGCGTCGACCACGTCGAGAAGTATGCCCAAGGAGAAATGGGACCTGAGGGAACGGTCAAGCGCGCCGACGCAACCTTCTGTGGGCAATCGATCATCGTGATCGACAGTCCCGTCAAACATGCTTTCACGTTTACGCCTTCGACCTCGATTTTTGTCGATTGCGAATCGGCATCCGAGCTCGATATCGCATTCGGCCAACTCGCCGAGCAAGGGCAAGTCTACATGCCGCTCGGTGCGTATGGTTTCAGCCGCCGCTTCGGGTGGTGCAGCGATCGGTTCGGTGTCTCGTGGCAGCTCAATCTGCCGTAATCATTCACGTATGACGCGGTCGCAGCAGATGATTCCTCGATCGGGAAGACTTTTCACGCTGGCCGTCATGGCGTCGCTCGCGATGATGGTACTGGGTTGTGATAGCTCCAACATCATCTCGGAAGACTGGGGCCCGCCCCGCGGTTTCGCAGAGATCACCGGCACGATCCGGCACCAGAGCGGAGCGCCCGCGATTGCGCACACGATTCTCTTCAGTGGTTGCAAGCCAGCGCTTGCCAGTGTTGAAAATGCCGTGACTGACGGGGCAGGGCACTATGCCGTGCGAGCGTGGTTGTCGCCCGGGCTGCCTCTGCTCGCCGACACCGTCCACGTGACGTGCTCCGTGGTGATCGATTTCGCGTCGCCACCCGTCGATTCGCTGGAGTTGGCCTTCAGTCCCGATTCGCTGCGTCCGGTGCGGGAAACGCTCGACTTGACGATCCCGTAGGCCGCCTGGGTCTGCGAAGTCGTTCCGAGGAGTTCGTGAGGTGTCCGGATCGATCGAAAATGAAGCCGCGAAGCCCAACCCAGCGCTCGCGCCTCTGATCATGTATCTGGACATGGTGGCGCAACGCTCCGGAATTTTCACAGCGGATGACCGGAACGATCGCGGCCGATGGCCGTACAATGATCAGTCGTGGCGAAATGTCGCGCGCCGGTGCATCCTGGGAACCGGATCTCGAGCTCACCTACACACGGCGCGACTGAGCGAACGGCTCGGCCAGGCGACGGCACAGGAGGATGCATGGTCGATCATGACCCGCGACTGACGGACGAAGATGCGCAGAAGGTGATCGCGCGCGCGCTCGAGCTGCAAACGCAAAGCGTTGGTGCGCTCACGGTGATGCAGGTTCGTGAAATCGCTGCCGAATTGTTGATTCCGGAGTCCGCTGTCGACCAGGCGCTTGCTGAGTATCGGGCGGCAGCCGCGGAAGGCACAGCCGCGACCGCGACGGGCGGCGTCACGAGTGCCTGGCGGGGTCCACTCCGCGTCAAGGGCATGCTTGCAGTGGTCGGCGGCGCGTTCGTTCTCCTGATGGTCATTACCGTGATCTCGCGTCTTTTCCCATAGCACGAACAATCTCTCGAATGAGCCGCACCAAGCGCCCTGAATGGGTCGAGGCCGAGTACGAACGCATCGGGCGAGAACGCGCCCAGGCGAGTCGCGAGTCCGATCGTCTCTACCGTTGGGAGCTCGTTCGGGTCTGTGCGGAGATGTTCGGTTGGACGGTCCTCGGTCTGATCATCGCCGCGTTCGCCTTTCACGTCACCGACCGCGACACCGGGATGATTTTCCTCTATGGCGGCATGCTCGTGAACTGGGCGGGCGTGCTATGGGCCATCGCGAGCGCGTATCGCCGAGGCGTGCAGCGCGGCGATTGGTAAACTGGCGGCAAACTGGCGACAGGCGGAGTCACATGGTTCCAACCATCATCTCGAAGAAGGCGAGCAACTGGGTCGATCGCGGTGAGCAGCCTCACGGGACGCTCCGTCGCGTGCTCGCGCACTTCTTCGAGTCGCACACGCCGGACGATCAGCCGTGGCTCAACGAGCATGCAGAGATCATCCTCGGCATGGTCGCGGCCGATGCGACGGAAATCCATATCGCGGGTTATCTCCGGAGCGTCGCGCGTGACACAGGCCGGCCAGCGCGCGAGCCGCTCGGCGCACGGTCGGTCGCGATTTCGTTGTGGCACATCGCCAAGGCCGCGTTGGTGAGAGACTTCGCCGAGCGCGTACTTCGTGGCGAGGTCCCCGTCAACGAGCCGACGCCAGATTCGTTCAGCCACTGGATCGCGACGCGATTGTTGTCGCCGGAGGAACTCGCGCGATTCGAGCAAGCGGCACAAGAGTCCGACGGCGAGCGCACCGAAATTGAATGAGTGAATTTGGAATTGCGACCATCTGGGAAGCCGCGGCTCGCCTGAACGAAAAGATTGTCCGCACGCCGCTGCTGCGGTCTCCCATGCTCGACGATCGCGCCGGATGCAATCTCTTCGTCAAAGCGGAATCGCTCCAGCTCACCGGCTCATTCAAGATTCGCGGCGCGATGAACAAGCTGCTCTCCATGGATGAAGCCTCGCGCCGAGCTGGCGTGGTCGCGTTTTCAGCCGGCAACCACGGCCAAGCGATTGCCGCCGCCGCACGAGCGGTCGGCTGCGATGCCATCATCGTGATGCCCAATACGGCTCCGCGCATCAAGGTCGACAACTGTCGCTGGTGGGGCGCGGAAGTCGTGATCTACGATCCGCACACGGAGAACAGGGTCGAGGTTTCGCAACGTCTCGCCGAGCCGCGTGGCATGACGGTCGTCCCGCCGTTCGACGATTACGACATCATGGCAGGGCAGGGGACGTGTGGGCTCGAGATCGTGGAGCAGTTGACCGAGCGTCACACCGTCCCAGATGCAATTCTCCTCAACTGCAGCGGCGGCGGATTGGCGTCTGGCGTGTCTGAGGCAATTAGACACTCGTTTCCAGAGACCGAAATCATCATCGTCGAAATCCGCGGCTACGAAAAAGTCGCGCGTTCGCTCGCCACCGGCGTTCCGCAGAGCAATCCATCGGTTCCCGACACGTTGCTCGACGGCATCGCCGGTCCGACGACAGGCGCACGGCCTCTCGAGGTTCTTCAGCGCCATCGCGCGAGCGGGATGAGCGTCACCGACGACGATGCCATGGCCGGCGTGGCTGCTGCGTTCAAGATGTTGAAACTCGTCCTCGAGCCGGCTGGTGCCGCATCGCTCGGCGTCGTATTGTCTCGCGCGAATGAATTTCGCGGCAAGAACGTCGTGGTGGTTGCGAGCGGGGGCAATGTCGACGCGTCGATCTTTGCCAGGGCGCTCGACCTTCCGGGCGCCTGAGAACCGAACGGACCGTGGGAACGTCCTGGAGCATGTCAGCTACCTGAAGGCGCCGACAATCAAATAGTCTCAGTGTTCCGCGCCATCCGCCCGGAGCAGCTCACGGGCCTTTGTCCTTCGTGCGAGTATCAGCGAGCCGGACGCGGACGCAGCACTGAGACCGATCAGTGGACCGCTGATGACCGCGGTCATTTGCCACAGGCTCATTGAACTGGCGTCGTTGAACGTCGCCAATCCGACGCTGACCATCGTGGCCGGAATGAGGCCGACCAGTAGTCCGCCCACGGCGCCCCACGCCGCGAATCGGGGAAGCGACAACTCATCCAGTCGGTGTCGACGTCCCGCGATGCCGAGCACGATGGAAAACAGCACGCCGCCAAAGAATCCGGGAACGGCGAGCGCCGGCAGCGGAGCATCAAAGATCTTGAAGAAATGGTCCCAAATAGCCCCGGGAAAGGCGATGCTCGCCAAGCCGATCAACACGCCGGTGATGGCCCAGCCCAGCGCCCAGGCGAGCCCCATGCCGAGGGCGCCGCGGATGCGCCCCAACCACTTCTTCATTGATCTCCTCGCAGCAAGAGCGGAGTATCGTGGGAGTCAGGAGATATGAACTTTGCACAGCAAAGTACTCTGCTCGTGAGGGTTTGGCAATCGGTTTAGCCACCTCGGTCGCGGCCAGTCGTGTCGCTACCATCCAGTCGGCATGTTTCAGCCACACCGATCGCAACCTCACCATGGCAGCACGTCGACCGACCCACAAACCACGCACGCAACGACCGACGTACGACACCGTGCGCGAGTTGGCGCTCCTGTTGCCGGGCGTCGCGGAAAGCACGTCCTACGGCACGCCGGCGCTCAAGGTTCGCGGAGCGCTGTTCGTGCGACTCAAGGAAGACGGGGAAACCATCGTGCTTCGATCCGATTCGTTCGATCGCGAACACCTGCTCGCGACCGCGCCCGACGTATTTTTCATCACCGATCACTATCGGAACTATCCGTGGGTGCTGGTCCGCGTTGCAGCTACGACGCGCGCGCAACTTCGCGAGCTCCTCGAGGACGCGTGGCGTCGCGTGGCGCCAAAGGCCCTGATCGCGGCGCATGATAAAACTGGAAAGCCAAAAGCGTGATGACGACCAGCGACGACGACGCAGCAAACGCAGCAGGTCCAGACGGCACCGCCGCTCGTGTTGCCCTGTGGCGCGCAATACACGTGCAGGAAGACGCGCCGCCGCACGTCCTCGAGGACGTGATCGGTTTGCAACTCCTGGACTGGGACGGCTGGAGCGTGCGGCCCGATATGGATCCGCACGCCACGCGAGTCTTTCGCGCATCGATCGTCGCTCGCGCGCGATTCATCGAGGACTTGGTAACCGAACGTGCCGATCACGGCGTTGGCCAGTACGTCATACTCGGCGCCGGTCTCGACACGTTCGCGCAGCGGCGGCCGGACATTGCGTCGCGTCTTCAGATCTTCGAAGTCGATCGGCCTGGTCCGCAGGCATGGAAACAAAAGCGTCTCGTCGAGTGCGGCTTTGGCGTTCCTGAATGGCTGCACTTGGTGCCTGTCGACTTCGAGGCTGGCGACGCGTGGTGGGATCACCTGATCGCCGCAGGGTTCGACGCGAGCAAACCCGCAGTGGTCGCGTCGACCGGCGTCAGCATGTATCTCACGAAGGACGCGATCATGGCGACGCTGCGTCAGGTCGCGTCGCTTGCTCCCGGCTCGACACTCGCGATGACGTTTCTGCTCCCGTTGGAGATGGCGGATCCCGACGTGCAAGGCATGCTGCAGTTCGCGGAGCAGGGTGCGCGCCGGAGCGGAACGCCATTCATCAGCTACTTCACGCCCGGTGAGATCGTGACCCTCGCCCTCGAAGCCGGCTTTCGAGACGCGCGGCACGTGTCGGCCGACACGCTGACCGAGCGGTACTTCGCGAACCGAGCGGACCATTTGCGCCCGCCGCGCAACGCCGAGGAGCTGCTGGTCGCGACGACCTGACCGCTCCGAGGTCTGTCCTCTTCGCGAACGGCGATCTGTCGCCGACAGCGGACAGAAATTGCCGAATTGACGGTTTGCGTATTCGCTAAATCGTTTTGCGACAATCTCTTCCAGTCTCGGAAACGTTTGGCGTCGATGCTGCTTTAGCGCCCGGCATGATTCTGCGCTCGCTCCTCCGGCTAGGCGCGATAGCCGTCCTGTCCTCTGTATCGCTGACTGGTTGTGCGGCGGGGACGATTGCCATCACACCCGGCGCCGTTCTCTCCACGATCATCGCGAACATCCCGGCGACCACCACCGTCTCGCGGGGCAGCACGACCACCACGACGACGTCGTCGACGTCGCGGACGACGCCGAGTCGAGCGCCGATTCCAGCGTCACCTCCGCCGAGCGCCGCAGCGTCGCGCGTGCTGAACATCGGACAGTCCTACATCGGCGTGAAATACGTGTGGGGCGGCAACACACCGAGCGAGGGCTTCGACTGTTCAGGCTTTACGAAATACGTATTTGCGAAATATGGAGTGACATTGCCGCGGACGTCGCGCGAGCAGGCACGCGTCGGCGTGGCCGTCCCGCCGGATTTTCGCTATCTGCGCCCGGGCGATCTGATGATGTTCGCCGAACCCGGCCAGGCGATCTCTCACGTCGCGATCTATGCAGGCAATGGCCGTATCCTGCATTCGTCGAGCTCCAATGGCGGAGTTGGCTACACTGATCTCGCGACTGGCAGCCAGTGGTTCGTGGCGTATTTCGTCGCGGCCCGACGGGTCTTGTAACAGACGAGCTGTCGCTCGGCGGAAAACCCTGCTACGATCATGCGACCCACACTTCAGCAGAGGGAGCATGACGATTCCACCGGCTGTCGACGAAAAGCGATCCACGCGCCGAACCAGTTGGCTCATTGGATTCTCCACGCTGGGTTCGGTCATCGCCGGCGTGCTCGCGCTCATCGCGGCGCTCTTCGCGTTCGTGTCGGCCGAATGGGAAGCGGCGGGAGTCTGCCTGGTTGCCGCAGGTGTTGCGTTTGGCGCGCTCGCCAATGCGCTGCTTCGCGAGTAGGGTCGTCGCGCTGGTGACGCTGATGGCGCTGATTGCGTGCGTGTTGATCGGCGTGTTGCCGGCCAACGCTGCTGCGCAGCAACCGTCGCCAACCGACTGGGGCAATCTCGAGCGCTATCGTTCGGCGAACGCCGCACTGCCGGCGGCCGCGAAAGGCGAGCAGCGCGTCGTGTTCATGGGCAACTCGATCACCGAAGCGTGGGCGCCGTTCTTCGCGCAGGAGTTTGCCGGCAAGCCGTACATCGGACGCGGGATCAGTGGACAGACGACGCCGCAGCTGCTCGTTCGCTTTCGACAGGATGTGATTGCGCTGAAACCCGCCGTCGTCGTACTGCTCGCCGGCACCAACGACATCGCGGGCAACACGGGTCCGTCGACGCTCGAGATGATCGAGGACAACATCGCGTCGATGACGGAGCTCGCGCAGGCGAGCCACATCCGCGTCGTGCTGCTATCAGTCCTCCCAGTTTACGACTACCCGTGGAAGCGCGGTCTCGAACCGGCGCCGACGATCATCGCGCTGAATGCCTGGATCAAGACGTATGCTGCGCGCGTTGGAGCGACATACGTCGACCTGCACAGCGCGATGGCCGACGAGCGCCAAGGCATGCGCGCCGAGCTCACGAAAGACGGGGTCCATCCGAACGAAGCAGGCTATCGCGTGATGGCGCCGCTGGTCGAGCGGGGCATTGTCGCCGCACTCGGGCGGCGAGGCTGAGGCCGAGTCGTGCGTAAGACGATTCTCGTCTACGGTTTGCTCGGTGGCGCGCTGATCGCGGTGCTCAAGCTGATCGAGTATCGGTTCTTGGTCGTCGAGCATTCGCTCGAGATCTACGGCGGACTCGTGGCTGCGGTTTTCGCGGGCCTCGGAATCTGGTTGGGACTCAAGCTCACGCGGGTCAAAGAAGTGGTACGGGAAGTCGTCGTGGTGCGCGGCGCCGAGCCGTTCGTCGTCGACGACGCGCGACTCGCCGCACTCGGCATCACGCCTCGCGAGTACGAGATTCTGACGCTGATCGCGGCCGGCCTGAGCACTCGCGAGATCGCCGAGAAGCTCTTCGTGAGCGAGAACACGGTGAAAACGCACTCGAGCCGGCTGCTCGACAAGCTCAATGCGCGGCGCCGCACGCAGGCCGTCCAGATCGCGAAAGAGTCGGGATTGATTGCCTAGTCCACGTGGCCGGGCGATATAGTTTTCCGCCGATGCCAAACCACCGCCCACCGTCGAGCATCGCGCGCTTGCCCGAGGTCCAACCCCTCGCCACGCTCACGACGCCGCGCCGAGTGCAGGATTTCGTCGACCGGATTCCGATCAACTTCGAGCGGCGCCGCGAGACGTGCTCGTCGGCGCTGACGACACTCCGCCGCAACTCGGCTCATTGCATGGAGGGCGCACTCGTCGCCGCGCTCGCGCTCTGGTTTCAGGGACAACCGCCGCTCGTGATGGATCTCAAGACGTCGCGCGACGATGTCGACCACGTGGTCGCGCTGTTTCGGCGTGGACGTCATTGGGGCGCGATCACGAAGACCAATCACGCCGTGCTCCGCTATCGCGAGCCGATCTACCGCGATCCGCGCGAGCTCGCCATGTCGTATTTTCATGAGTATTTCTTAAACGATGGACGCAAAACGCTGCGGTCGTTCTCGAAGCCGTATGATCTGCGGCAGCACGGTCTCGACTGGCTCACGCGCGAGGACGAGTTGTGGGACATTCAGGACGCCCTCGACCGGTCGCCGCACGTGCCCCTGATCAGTCGGTCGCAGATCGCCGGACTGCGACGGGCCGACGTGATCGAACGTCGCGCGGGGAAGCTCGTCGAATGGCGTTGAGGGAGAGAGAGGCTCGCGTCGAAGCGCGGCGTGGCCGGATCGGCACGGGACTATATGCCACGGACGCCATTCCAGCCGGTGCGACGATCCTGCGCATACGCGGACGCGTGCTGCACTGGCGCGTGATTTTGCGGCGGAAGGGTCCTGGAAAGGACAACTGCTATCGGTTCGGGCCGGAGACGTATCTCGATCCCGGCGATGACGTCAGCCGCTACGTGAATCACTCGTGCGTGCCCAACGCTGGCGTGCGCAAAGTCGGACGCGCGTTGTATCTGTTCGCGGCGAAGTCGATCCGCGCCGGGGCCGAGATCACATTCGACTATTCGACCATCACCGGCGATGACGACATCTGGACGCTCCGCTGCAGGTGCGGGCGGAGTACCTGCCGGAACGTCGTGCGCAATTTCGGATCGCTACCGCTGCCGCTGCAGCGCCGTTACGTGCGAGCGGGGATGGTGCCAGCATTCATTCTCGCGACGTTCGATGAATCGCCTGGACGTCGAGCTACACCGAACCATTGACCTCGACTACACTGAAGCAATGACGGCACCAACTTGCAGAGTCGTTCGTACCGGCGATCCATACCTCGGTCAGCAGGGCTTCACGTATCTCGCCGGCCTGACCGGCGGCACCGCCGGATCGCGCGGCATTTCTATGACCGTGGTGCTCCTGCCACACGGCGCGCGTGCGCGGACGCACCTGCATCACGAGATCGAAACCGCAGTGTACATCCTCGAGGGCGAGACCGAGATGTACTTCGGCCCGCGCCTCGAGGAACTGATGCTCGCGCGCGCGGGAGAATACGTCTACATCCCGCCCGACATGCCGCATCTCGTGATCAATCGATCGGGGGCGCCGTGCCGAGCGCTCGTGGCGCACACGGCGGCGGATGATCAGGCGGGGATCGTGTTGCTCCCCGAGTTGGATGCGTTGATCTAAGCAGCGTTGTTGCGGCTACTTCCGGTAGAGTCGCGGAAACCGCTGTTCGAGTGCTCGAAGCTTTGGCGCATCGTTGATCACGATGTAGCGGTCCGTCGGATGCTTTTCCGCATAGTTCTGCTGCGGCTCATCGACGGCATGGAATGATTGCAGCGCCACGATCTGCGTCACGATGGGATGCGGATAGACGCGGGCCGACGTGAGCGAATCGATATACGAGCGCACCATCGCGCGCGGCGCCGCGTCATTCACAAATACTAACGACCGATACTCGGCGCCCACGTCCGGGCCCTGCCGATTCAATTGCGTCGGATCGTGGACGACTGAAAAGAAGATGTCCAAGATCTGGCGATACGAGATCTGGCTCGGATCGAACTCGAGGCGCACGGCTTCGGCAGGCGCAGTCGTGGCTTGGCCTTTGTCAGCCGCTGGCGTCGCAAACCCTGAGGTGACGAACCGCACGCCACGGACGTGCCGGAACACGGATTCGACGCCCCAATAGCAGCCGCCGGCGAGAACGACAGCGGCCGAGCGGGCGGAAGGTTTGGCCTGCGCGTTTGCACGCTCGGGCTGAAAAGTCGCCAGACCCGCGAGGATCAGCGCCACGGCAAGTACAAACGAGCGGGGAAAGGACACTTGTCTGAACATCGCGCACTCCGTCGCTTCGATGGCCGAAAGTAGCGATTGGATCGTTCGCGCGGGAGGGCGTTGCGGGTCTGTCCCAATTGACAATGTAGTCACACGGGACTACATTGCTTCTTATGAAAACAATCGGCATCCGTGAGCTCAAGGCGAGCCTGAGCCGAGTGCTGCGCGATGTTGCCGCGGGCGACGTCTTCCTCGTGACCGATCGCGGCCACGTGGTCGCCGAGCTTCGGCAGCCGGGCATGAGTGACGCGACCGGAAGTCCGGAGCAACGCGCGCTGGCTCGTCTTGCGGGTTTGGGCGCATTGCGTCTCGCCGAACGGCCGCCGCGCCCCTACGCGCCGTCGCCGCTGAAGTCGCGCAAAGGACTCGCGAAGGACTTGCTCGACGCCGACAGAGGCGAATGACGATCGTCTACGCCGAGTCGAGCGGCGTGTTGGCGTGGCTGCTCGGCGAGCCCGTGCAAGACGCCGTACGAGAGATTCTCACGGCGGCCGACGAAGTCGTGACGTCCGCACTCACCGCGGTCGAGTGCGGTCGAGGACTACAGCGTGCGCGACTCGATCGCCGAATCAGCGCGGCGCACGAAACCACTGTGATGCGATTCCTCGATGACGCGCTCGCCGGCTGGCACGTGGTCGACCTCAGCGACGATGTCATCGACAAGGCTCGCGGCACGTTTCCGCATGAACCGACGCGCACGCTCGACGCGATCCACGTCGCTAGTGCGATGCTGCTTCAGCGCGCGGTCGGTGAGCTCGACGTGTTGTCGCTCGACGATCGAGTCCGAGCGAACGTACAGGCATTAGGAATGCGGGTTGTTCCAACCTCTATTCACTCCGCAGCGCGCTAGCCGGATCGAGCGACGCAGCGTGTCGTGCAGGCATCCAACTCGCTACGATCGCGGCAAGAAAGAGTAGGACCGCCGCCCCGCCGAGCGTCGCGGGATCCGTTGGGCTGACGTTGAACAACACGGCGCCGAGCACGCGTGTCAACATCACCGCGCCTACCAGACCGATGACAATACCGATCACCGCATCGGTCACCGCCTGACTCGTCACGAGGCGACGCACATGACGAGCGTCGGCACCGAGTGCCAGGCGAATGCCGATCTCTCGAGTACGAAGGCTCACGAGATACGCGATGACTCCGTAAATCCCCAACGCGCCGATCGTCGTCGCCATCACCGCGGCGATCGCGAGTAAGAGCAATGTGAAGGTGGTGCGGGCCGTCGCGGCCGTCACCAAGTCACTGACGGGCATCACGCGATACAGTGGAAGTGTCAGGTCCACCGTGGCGACGGCGCGTCGCACGGCGGCGACTGCATTCACCGGATCGCCCGACGTACGCACGACGACCGCGAGATTGCGCGGAATCCAGAGCGCGCCAGCAGCATTCAGCGTCACCAATGGCGCGTACACTTCGTCGGCGGGCGGATGCTCGAGATCGGCATCGCGCACGCTGCCGACAACGCCGACGACAGTGTGCCACGGATCCGTCGAATTCATTCGAACGCGTTTGCCCAACGCACCTTGTGCGTTGTTCCAATAGCGCGCAGCAAACGCGGCGCTGACGATTACTTCCGGCGCTCGCTGCGCGGCCTCGATGCTCGCTTCTGGTTGACCGAACACACGTCCGGCCAGAAGCGGAATGCCCATCGCGCCGAAGTAGCTGGGCGTGACGAAGTCGATCTCGTGCAGATCCGGCATCTTCGGCGTCATCGACGCCGCATCGTCCTCGAGGAAGACGGCGCTGTCTTGGCGACTCTCCTCGTCGAGCGGAAGCTTCGTGATCACACCGGTCGACTGTACGCCAGGCACCGCGTTGAGCGCGTCGAGCGTGCGAAGTACGACGCCTGCCGCGTCCTGCGTGGTTGGATAGGCAGCGTTTGGCAGTGCGAGTCGAAACGCGAGCGCGTGATCGGGCTTGAAACCTGGATCGACCGCGCGCAGATCGGCAAAGCTCCGCGCGAACAAGCCCGCGCCCGACACGAGCATGAGCGCGAGAGCGACTTGCGCTACGACGAGCACGCGACGCGCGCGATTCCTTACGCGACCGCTCGTCGCCGCGCGTCCGTTTGCGAGGAGCGTCGACGAGAGCGACGCGGTGTGCAGGCGCACCAACGGTAGAACGCTCACGATGATGGCGACGAGCGCGGCGATCCCTCCGGTCACCGTGAACACAACGCCATTCACACTCACCTCAGCCAGTCGCGGAATGCTCGACGCCGCGCCGATCGACTTGAGGACGTGCACGCCGACCGCCGCTGCGGCGAGGCCCAACAACCCGCCGATCGTTGCGAGGACGAGCGCGTCGGAGAGCAGTTCCGCGAGCAGCGCCGCGCGTCCGGCACCAAGCGCGCTACGCACCGCCAGCTCACGCTGTCGTCCTTCGGCGCGCGCCAGGCACAGATTCGCGACGTTGGCGCAGGCGATGAGCAACAGCAGTCCGACTGCGCCGAGCACGATCCAGAGAATGCGGCCGATGTCGCCGACGACTGCGACGCGCAACGGGGTCACGACTGGCCGCATCTTGATCTGCTCGATTCCGGCGAGCGTGAGTCGTCCGGGAAACACTTCCGGAACGTGCGGGAGCACTCGTGCGAGATCGGCCACGGCCGCGGTCAGGGGCACGCCGTCACGCAGACGAGCGATGCCTTTGTAGTCGAAGGCCGCGGACTTGGTCTTCGCGGGATCGAGCTGCAGCGGTATCCAGAGGTCGGCCTGCGCGGCGGGCAACTGGAAGCTCGCCGGCATGACGCCGACGACCTGCCGCGAGACACCGTCGATCGTCACGCGTGAACCGATGACGCTTTTGTCGCCGCCGAACGTTCGCTTCCAGAGCTGCTGACCGATCACCACAACCGGCGGCGCACCGGGCTGATCGTCCGCGTCAGTCAACGCTCGGCCGAATGCCGCCGGGACGCGAAGCACGGCGAACACGCTCGCGGTGGTGAGTGCGGCGGTGACGTGCTCTGGGGCCGTCGCGCCGAGGTTGACGGCCGTTGATCGAAACGCACCGACGCCCGAGAAGACGCGGTTGTCGCGGCGGTAGAGCAGGTAAGTCGCGTCCGACTGGTCGATGACCGCGGCGCCGGAGACGACGATCGTATGCGACAGAGCGACCAGCTGGTCGGGCTGATCGTACGGCATCGGGCGGAGGAGCACGCTGTCGATCAGCGTGAACACCCCCGCGGCGGCTCCGATGCCGAGGGTGAGGGTCATCAACGCTGCGAGCGCGAACGTCGGCGCGCGGAGAAGGCGCCGTACCGCCTGACGAATCATATTCGATGCTAACCGCGTTGCGTGCGGCTGTCAGCGGGAGGATTGTCAGAATCCTGTGAGCCGTTGCATCGGCCCGCTGACAGCCTACATCGACGTCAGTTCAGCGCGCCGACGACCTTCTCGACTTCCGTCAGAATCTCACCATCCTTGACCAACGCCTTCATCCGATTGTGATCCGGATAGAGCGGACGATCCACTTCGAGATGCTCGACGTACTTCCGGATCACGCCATGCGCAGCGCGCGTGCCTTTGCCCGGCGTGAATTCGCGGAAATCCAACGCTTGTGCGGCCGCCATCAGCTCGATGCCGAGCACGCCATAAGCATTGTCTAATATCTGTCCGTTCTTGAGTGCGGTGTTCATGCCCATCGAGACGAAGTCTTCCTGGTCGGCCGCAGCCGGAATCGACTGAATCGAAGCGGGCGCCGAGAGAATGCGCTGCTCGACGATCAGATGGTCGGCCGTGTACTGGCTGAGCATGAGGCCGGAGTAGAAGCCCGGCGAGTGCGCGAGGAAGTCGGGCAGTCCTTGCGACAGCGCGGGATTCGTCAGACGATTGAGACGGCGTTCCGACAGCACCGATACCATCGTGATCGCGGTGCCGGCGAGGTCCATCGGCAGCGAAACCGGCGAGCCCTGGAAGTTTGCGCCGGAGAGCGCCGTCTTGGTCTCGGGAATGAAGATCGGATTGTCGCACACGCCATTGAGCTCGATCTCCACCTGCCTACGCGCGTAAACGAGCGCGTCGCGCGCCGCGCCGATCACCTGCGGCGTGGAGCGCATCGAATACGCGTCCTGGACCTTCGTCTTCATCTTGCCCGTGGCGAGATCGGAGCCGTCGAAAACCTTGACGATGTTCGCTGCCGACGCGATTGCGCCGGCGAAGCCGCGGAGCTGGTGGAGCGTGGGGCCGTACGGCTTGAGATTGCCCAACAGCGCTTCGATCGACATAGCCGCCGCGATCTCGGCTTGCTTGATCCACCGCTCCATGTCGTAGATGTGAATCGCCGACATGCCGGTGAGCACGTTCGATCCGTTGATGGCGGCGAGTCCGTCGCGCGCTTGCAGACCGGGGATCGGAATGCCCGCGCGGCGCATCGCCTCGGCGCCGGCGAGTCGCTCACCCTTGTAGAACGCTTCGCCTTCGCCCATGAGCAGCAACGCCATCTGCGCCATTGGTGCGAGATCGCCGCATGCGCCGACAGAGCCCTTCTGGCAAGCCACCGGTGTGACGCCGGCGTTGAGCATCGCGACCATCGTCTGCGTGATCTCGGGACGACAGCCCGAGTTGCCGTGCGCGTGCACGTTGATGCGTCCCGCGAGCGCGGCGCGAACGTGTTCGATCGGAGCCGGATCGCCGATGCCGGCCGAGTGATTGTAGATCAGGTACTTCTGGAAGTCCTTGACCTGGTCGTCGGTGAGCGGCGTCTCCGAGAATTCGCCGATGCCTGTATTGATGCCGTACATCGTCTCGCGATTGGCGAGCTTCTCTTCGAGCATCGCGCGGCAGACTTTGATGCGCTCGAGTGCCTCGGGGGCGAGGACGACCTGTTCGCCGTGGCGGGCGATGGCGACGAGCTTTTCTATGGTGAGCGACGCACCGTCGAGTACGATAGACAGAGGAAACTCCGGTATGAATTGGCTGGGCAGGTAAGGCGGCTGGGAGCCGGCGCGGACTCAGGGAACGGCGCCGCGGCGACATGGTAAATAAACGCCGTCGCCGATTTCCCGGAACCAGCGGGCAGAGGTCATCGTTGCGACCGAACTGCGTACGGCGAATGACCGGCGGCCCTGCGACTCGGTTGAGCAGAGACACGTGAATCCAGGGCTCTCGCCACTTCAGAGGTGAACAATGCGGTTCTCGACGGGCTCCCAGTGTGTAGCGGCGGTCGCGGTGGCGCTCGTGCTCATCCAAGTCGCGGCGCCGGCCGGCGCGCAGATCGCGACTTCGGCCCACTCGCCGCGATGGGCCATGACCATCGAGGCGGCGGCGCTCCGTCACATGGGGGGCGCGGTCGGTTCGTACGTGCCTGGCGTCAATCTCGGCCAAACGGGCGCGACCGCGGCGGTCGGTATTGCCCGCCTCACGGAACGCGGCGCCGGGATTCGGCTTTCGATACGTTGGCTCGGGCTCCCGGATATTTCGCACGATCCAGTGACGCCGCCGATCACGGATTCGGGGATTGATCCTGGGTCACACGTGCAACTGGCATATCCGAACGGGTCGTTCGCCGCGATCGGACCGTCGATCGACCTGGCCAGTGGCATCGCTTCGGAGGGTCTGCCGCTCGGGATCGAGATCGGTCCCGACGCATTCCGAACACTCACCCGGCCGCGCGAGTTTCCAACCGACGCGTCGCCACGGAACGCGACACTACTCGGCGTGCACACCACGATCGTGCTGGCCCCCGGACGCCGCTCGAATTGGCACGTCACGGGCGGCGCGCAGTGGTTGTCCGGCAACATCGTGACGTGGATCTTTCCATTCGGCGCGCGCTACAGCTTCTGAGCGGCGGTCGGAGGCGTCGTCATTCAACGGTCACGGAGTGTTGATGGAACAGCAGGAATTTGCGACGCGCTTGGTGGCAGAGTTTGCGCGACTTGGTCTCTCGGAGCGAGACGCGAGATTCGTCGAGTTCGGCGTCGACGAGCAAGTGTTTGAATTCCTCGGCACGCTGCCGGACGGTATGGGTCCCGCAGCGTTTTACGCGCGAGTGGGCGCCGACTGGCAGGCGCTGCAAGACGAGGAGCGCGAGTGGATCGCAATGTCGGATGCCGAGCGACAGGGTTAAGGCGACGTGAACTTGTGAGCGGGAAGGCGCGGCTACCATACTTGAGCCGTGCCGCCAAGCCAGCGTCGCTGCCCCGTACTCACTCGCACGCGGAGGGCTCCCGTGAAAGTCTATCTTGCCGTGATGACGATCCTGTTGGCGATGCGACCCGGAGCCGCGAAGTCGACGTGAGCGATCCTTCCTCGTCATTTGAGTCCGCAAGTGTTGCGGCCGTATTGGCGCAGCGCAGCCGCGACGACCACCGGGAGCTCGTCGACGACCTGGTCGCTCTGCTCGCCGAGGTCGTGCCCGGCGTGCAGGTCAAACGCGCGCTTCTGCGACGGCACGTGCAATCGATCAACATTCCACTCGGGGAATTCGTCTACGCGCTCGCGCGCGCACCCGATGGTTCGTTCCACGCGCTTCGAATGCACACCGTGCGCGGCGTTGCCATTCGAAGTGACCCGATGGCGATCGATGAATTCCTGGCCGAGCTCGGGCCGGCGCTCGACGCCGAGCTGCGACGCACCGAACGCGGACGTGCCGCACTCGCCGCGTGGCTGAATTCCACGAACTCCTGACGGCACCGCGCCGAGTCGCGCTCCGTTCACTTCACTGAGAGGAACTGTCCATGCCGGAATATGTGCCGGGATCAACTGCGAGCTTGCCTGCCGGCGCCGCGGAACGCCTGCGCGCGATGCGCGGAACGGGCGATCGTCCAGCGTTTTTCACGAGCGATTTGTCGGTCGACGAGTTCCTGCTCGTCGAACAAGCGGGGTTCGAGGCACTCGGCTTGGTGCTCGGCTCGTCGATCTATCACGTGGGATTCCAGTGGCAGCGATGGAGTGTGAGCCAAGAGCTGCCTGTGCTGACGCGAGCGATGTACGAGGCGCGCGAGCTAGCGATGACGCGCATGGAGGAAGAGGCCGATCTCCTCGGCGCCGACGGCGTGGTGGGCGTGCGCCTCGTGTTCAAGCAGTACGCGATGGACGAAGGCGTGCTGGAGTTCCAAGCGATCGGCACCGCGATCCGCCATCGCGAAAAGGTGGGGAGCTTCCGAACGAAGGACAATCGGCCGTTCACCTCGGATCTGAGCGGCCAGGATCTGTGGAAGCTGGTGCGCGCGGGATATCGGCCGGTCAGTCTCGCGATGGGCGCCTGCGTATATCACATTGCTCATTTGAGTTTCATGCAGGCGCTCAAACAGGTCGGCCGCAATCAGGAAATGACGATCTACACCGAAGCCACCTACGCGGCGCGCGAGGCGGCGCTCGAGCGCATGCAGGCTGAAGCCGTGGAGCGAGGCGGCATCGGCGTGATCGGAGCGCGCGTGGAGGAATCCAACTGGGGCTGGGGCGCCAACGCGATCGAGTTCTTCGCGGTGGGAACGGCGGTCGCACCGATGACCGGCGGCGGCGAGCGGCAGGGATTGGACGTCAGGCAGGTGGTGACGTTCGACGGAACGGCGTGATAGGGAATCACTGGAGTCACTGGAGTCATTGATCGCGTTCCGCTCGCGCCGTGGCCATTCACGTCGTACTCGTCTATCCGGAGATCCACTGGAACACCGGGAACGCCGGTCGCACTTGTCTTGCGACCGGCGCGACGCTTCACCTTGTCGAGCCATTAGGATTCTCGCTCGACGAGCGTGAAGTGAAGCGCGCTGGCCTCGACTACTGGGAGCACGTCGACGTGCGCGTGTGGCCGAGCTGGAGCGCGCTCGAGAAGGAGCTGCCGTCGCTTGGCGAGGTGTATTTCTTCTCGACCAAGGCCACGCAGTTGTACTGGGATGCGCCGATGGGCGAGGCGGAGAACGTCGTCCTCGTCTTCGGTCGCGAGACTGGCGGGTTGCCGCCGGAGCTGCACGAGCGATATCGCGACCGATTCGTCGTGATGCCGATTCTATCGCCGCTCGTGCGCTCGTTGAATCTGTCGACGAGCGTCGCGCTTGCCGTATACGAGGTGCTTCGGCAGCGCGCCGTCAGTCGACGATGACCGTCGCCTTCATGAACGGGTGTACGTCGCAGTGATAGGGGAAGGTGCCGGCCGTGCCGAAGGTGTGCACGAACGCCTGGCCCTTCGTGAGAATTCCTGAATTCCACCCCGCGGCATCCGACGTCGATGTGTGTGAGATGGCCGTCGGCTCGCAATTGACCCACACAACGCTGCTGCCGGCTTTGACGTGGATGGTCGACGGAGCGAACGCCACCGATTGAATGAAGACCACGGTGGCGCCAGCGGCAGACGAAGGCGCTACGCAATCGCCGACGGCGGTTGTCGCGTCTGTCGAGGCGCGCCCTGAGAAACACGCGGCGATGCCGAGCAGCGTCACCGCGACCGCCACCGTCGTGAGAGCAAGCGCGTTCCAGCGCGAAGAAAGTCTCTGATTCATTTGACGACGATCGTGGCTTTCATGAAGGGATGGATCATGCAGAAGATCGAATAGGTGCCCGGCTTCGTGAACGTGTGACTGTAGCTGCCGTCCGCGCTGATGATGCCCGAGCTGAAGCTCTTGTCGGTCGCCGTCACGGTGTGCATGAGCGCGTCGAGATTATTCCATCGCACCGTGGTGCCGACGGGGATTTCGAGGCGTCCGGGAATGAACGACTGCGCTTTGATTCGGGCGATGGAGACGTGTGCCGCCGCCGCGGTGCGCGGAGCCGGTGCCGGTCGACGTGGGGCTGGTTTCGCAGCCGGCGCGGCCGGTGCTGATTTTGAAGGAGTCGGCGTTGCTGGCTGTGCGGCCGGTTTCGCGGTTACTGAGTCGACGCGTGCCGGCGCCGAAGGAGGTGCCGCGGGTGGTGCAGCGGGCGGTGTGGCGGCAGCCGGAGGCGCTGCGCTATCTGCAATCGTCGCCGTCGCCGCAGTCGCTGCGGTTGCTTCGTTCGTCGCGCTCGCGACTGCGACCGACGAATCCGTCGGCGTCATGCCGGCTATGGGCGCGCCGCCCGTCTCGTCAGGACTACCGAAGAAGCGCGCGAGCGGCAGTGGAATCGTGAATTCGAAGCCGTAGCGCCTCGTGTGGCCGCCGCGCGTGAATCCTTGCAGCGTGGACGTGCCGGCGTTGGAGATGTGGATCGACAACGTGTGCGGCGTGTTGGGCAGCGCCACATGGATGCCGGCGCTCCACGCTACGGTTTCGCCGTTGTCGCGTTTCGTGAGTGACACGGCGTCGCCGGCAAGCGCGAGGAACCGACCGAGGCGAACGGTGCCGCCGCCGCCGAATGCAAAGCGTGACGCACTTCCGCCGAGCGTATCGGCGATGAGGCGCGTGAGACCAACGAGACGCACCGGTCCCTCGCGTCGCGCGATCGACACCTCGCCATCCCAACCTTTGACCGCGAGGTTGTAGTCGACCTGTCCGCCGAGGTCGAATGGTGCGCCGGCTTCTTGCTGAACGGGCGCGTACCGGCCGAAGAACTCCCACTCATTTGGATAGCGCGCTTCGAGCGCAGAGTTCGTCGCGTAGTTGACGCCGACGAGCGCCTTCGAGTCGATGCCCGTCGCGATGAGGAAAGTTGGAAAATTCGTCACCTTCCGTTCGGGCGGCGGACTGACGCTGAACCGGTGGACGAAATTGAAGTAGAACGTGCCGGAGTTGCCGATCCAGTCCGTGGAGATGTTGTCGGGACGGTCGAGCAAGGACTGCGCGTGAGCGACGCGTGCTGGTGTTGTAAGGAGCGTCACAAGCAGCACGGTCGCGGTGGCAGCGAAAGATCGGAGAGATGAGCGCACGAGAGTTTGTTGGGCCAGTTGGGATCTGGCCCAACGAATACGGTGCCGGATGATTCAGTTCGTCCGTTGGGGCCGCCTCTGCGGCGGCGTGGCGTTGGCGAACGCACGGACGCTTGCGGGCGACGCGCCATTACGAAACATTGAACCATGCACATACTTACTGACGGTCGTTCTCGCGGAGTCGCTCGAGTCTCGCTCGTGCTCGTAGTTGCAATTGCCGTTGCGGCGTCAGCGTGCTCGTCGAGCGACGTGGTGTCGTTGGCAACCGATGGCTGCGACAGCGAAGTCTTACATACCGTCACGGTCTCGCCGGCGAGCGCAACGCTTCACCCTGGGGATTCGATACAGGTCGTCGCCATCGCGGATCCATGTTCCGCGGCGGCACAGGTGAATACCGGTGCATTCTTCTGGAAGGCGAGCGATTCGAGCGTCGCCACCGTCGACTCTGTCAGCGGGATGGTGCACGCGCGTAGCACGGGAACCGCG
Source organism: Gemmatimonadaceae bacterium (assembly GCA_036499625.1). Lineage (GTDB taxonomy): Bacteria > Gemmatimonadota > Gemmatimonadetes > Gemmatimonadales > Gemmatimonadaceae > JAQBQB01. Next base: position 262,630 of record DASYDJ010000052.1, on the reverse strand, counting down.
ACCATCATTGCGACGAGTAGCCTGATTCCGGCAATTTCAGGCGCAATGTCGCTGACCGTCAGTCCCTGAACGCACCACTTCGATCAAACCGCTCTCACCCGGGACGCTCTGCATGAAGAACCTCTTCGATCCCAGCGCGGTCCAGGAAGTGAAGCAGCGCGTCAGCCAACTCCGCGCCGATAGCCCGCGACAGTGGGGCAAGATGACGCCGTCGCAGGCCGTGGCGCATTGCGCGATCGGCGTAGCGGTCGCCGTCGGCGATGAACGCCCGCCGCGCGTCTTCATCGGTCGCATCCTCGGCGGCATCATCAAACCGTTGGCGCTCAACGACGACAAGCCGATGAAAAAAAATTCGCCGACGGCCAAGAGCATGGTCGTCGGCGACAATAGAGATTTCGAAACGGAACGACGGCGCTTACTCGGATTGATCGACCGCTTCGCGACGGCGGGGCCGGCGGGATGTACGACGCACCCGCACGCGTTCTTCGGCCCCATGACGCCCAGCGAGTGGGCGATCCTGATGTACAAACACCTCGACCATCACCTGCGGCAATTCGGCGCGTAGCGATTCGCTAGCGCCCCGGCGCGATCTTGTTGCCGATCTGCAGGTCCCAACCCATCGCATCGGGCACGTGGAAGCTCTCGAGCGTGCCCGTCATGTCGGGCCGCGGCTCGTGCTGACCATCCGCCGTGACGTACACGACGTCGCGCTTCTTCAACTCGGCGCGCACTCGCTCGGTGTCCCAGTTCTCGATACCGAAGCTGATGTGCCCGATGGCAGCGGTCACCTCGCCCGGTTTGCGCGGCGGCAGCGGTGGTGGCGTTGCGCCGGCCGAATCGCCCCGGCCCCGAGCACGCGCCGCAGCATTGCCGCGAATGATCGCGCCGGCGACCGTGCCGATCTGCACGTTCGCTTGTCCGCCGCCGCCCGGACGCACCTCCCATCCGAGCAACGCCTGATAGAACGCGCCGCTCCGGCGATAGTCGGGCACCTCGAACGAGATGTGGTCGAGATAGAGCGTGTTCCAACCGGTCGGCTCGAACGGCGCCGGGGCAGGAAGCTTTCCATTGGCTGGTGTCTTTCTGCGCAGCGCCTTCGTGCCGTTCGTGATCGCGAGATCGAAACCGTCGGGATCTTTCACGCGGAAGCTGCGATAGTCGGAGCCCGAGTGATCGGCGACGGGATTCAAACCGCGCTTCTCGAGCTCCGCCTGCACCTTGTTCGTGTCCCAGGGCGAAATGCCCCACGCGAAGCCGTCGTACACGGCTTGAATGCGCGGCCGATTGACGCCGAGTCCGGCGTCGGTGATCGCGGCGGGCGGTGGCGCGGCGAGCCCGCCGCGGAGAAGGATGCCGCCCGAATTGTCGCCGATGTCGAGCATGCATTGCTTGCCGTCATCGCTGCGAACTTTCCAGCCCATGAGCGTCGAGTAAAACGCCGCGGCCTTCTTGTAGTCGACGCACTGATAGTTGAGATGGTCGAGCCACACTGTATTCCAGCCCGTGGGCTCGAACGGCATGACGAGCGGCGTGGTGTCGCGCGCGGCGCCACCGCGACCAGCGCCGCCGCCTCGTCCGCCGCGACCGCCTCGGCCAGTGTCTGCCGCCGCGCCCGCGGCGCGACCCTGTGCCAGACCGACGGCCGGAATCGCAACGGCCGCGGCCAACGTTTGCAGAAGCTGTCGGCGAGACATCGTGCCGTTGCTGAAATCGTCGAGGAGCTGGGTGAGGGTGTCGCGCATTACAGGTCTCCGGCCGAGGGGTGTGACAATATCTGTCGCGCGACGGGCGCGGTGTCCAGAGGCGTAGCGCAGCACGGTGGTCCGATCGCCAACAAGTGCGGCGAAGGTATGGCCGGCGCGTGCGCGTCCCGATAGCGTTGCGTCCCATGAATCATCTGAATCATCGCGCACGGCATCAGCTTGCGCTGCTCGTTGCGGCGTGCGTTGCGCTATGCGCTAGCGGTGCGACGCAGGCGCGTGCGCAGGTTGCCGCGCGGAACGACCACCGGACCGCGGCTGCGATCTTGGATCCGTTTAGAGATACTGGCCGGATCGGACGCTCGGACTCGGCGAGTGATATGGTTGCGCCGAGTTTTCGCGCGATGCTTGGCGCTGCCGTCGCGACACCGGAGCATCGGCGCTCGTCGAACAAAATCGCCGCTATCGTCACCGGAGTCGTGGTCGGTGGCCTGCTCGGTGCTGTGATCGGTAACAAATACGCGCACGACCACGCGCCGGGGCTCGATGAAACGCCCGGCTTTTCGCGGATGCGCGCCGATCATTCCACCGCCGATCGGCTCTCAGGCATCGCTATCGGCATAGGGGCCGGCGCCGTGCTCGGCGCCGGGATCGACGCGTCTCTTTCGCGCTAGATCACGCCATCCATTCCTGGCTGGTGATGACGTTCGCCTGTCGCGGAAACACTTTCTCGACGAGCACCTGGTGCACCTCGGCGTCGAAGTCGAGACAGAGGTCGGACAGCACGGTGATCTCGAAGTCCTTGTCGGCCGCCTCGCGCAGCGTGGACAGCACGACGCCGCTCGTGGCGATTCCGGTGAGCACGAGGTGCCCGATTTCGCGTCCACGCAGGAGGACTTCGAGATCGCTGCCCGCGAACGCGCTGACGCGCCGCTTGGTGACGACGATGTCGTCCCCAGTCGGCGTGATGGCCGGCTTGGGGTCGATCAATCCCGGATATGCGCCGGTCTGCAGCGCGCTGAACGACTTGTTTCGCTTGCTCACCTCGGGCATGCCGGCGCGAAAGCCGACGACCACGTGAATGACGGGAATGTGTCGTGCGTGCGCGGCGTCGACTGCCGCGCGGACCGTGGCGACGTACGCGTCGCCGTTGGGGAGCCGGTCGAGGATGCCCTGTTGGACGTCCATCACCAACAGGGCCGTGTCGTTGTTCGGGGTCGTCATAATGAGAGAAGATTAATAGACAAGTAACTTGCACAAGTACCTTGTGCAATATATACTACACGCATGGCCCCCACATCCGCCAGTTCAGATTCGGCTCCGACCGGCGTTCGGCTGGCCGTGGCGGTGAAACGTCTTCGGACGCGTCTGCGGGAAGTCGCGTCGGCGCAGTCGCTCGGGCTGCCTGTCCCGCAGTTGGCCATTCTCCAGCGTCTTCGCTCCGACGGCCCATCCACCGCGGCGGAGCTCGCCGAGTTCGAGCATGTGAGCCAGCAGGCGATTGCGCAGAGTTTGGCGGCGCTCAAGCGTGCCCGGCTCGTGCGATCGACACCGGACCGCGAGGACAGCCGCAAAAATCGCATCACCATCTCCGCCGCCGGGCAGCGACTGTTCGAGAAGGCGCTCACCTCTCGCAACGCGTGGCTCGTGCAGGCGATCGACTCCACCATCGGCGCCGGCGAGCACGCGGCGCTCGAGAAGGCCATCGAGCTCCTCGAGCGTCTCGCGGACGCCGACGTGCCAACGCGCTGACGTGAGTCTATCGGAGTCGGCCGCCGGCCGGATGCTGGCGAAGACATTTCTCTCGCTGCGCAATCGCAACTTTCGGCTGTTCTTCATTGGGCAGACGATCTCGAACACCGGCAACTGGCTCACGAACATTGCACTGACACTGTTAGTGCTCAAGCTGACGGGGAGCGGCTTCGCGGTTGGCGCAGTGACGGCGTGCCAGTACGGTCCGATTCTTTTTCTGTCGGCGTGGGGCGGCGCGATCGCCGATCGCTCGGACAAGCGGAAGATGCTGTTGGTCACGCAGACCATCGAAATGGCGCAGTCGATATGTCTCGCGGTGTTGGCCTTCATGCCGCATCCACCGCTCGCCGGGCTCTACATCGTTGCGGTGATGGGCGGCATCGTGCTGTCGTTCGACAATCCGCTGCGGCGGTCGTTCGTCACCGAGATGGTCGTTGAGGAGGACATTCCAAACGCGGTCGTGCTCTACAGCACGGTCGTGAATGTCTCGCGCGTGTTCGGACCGGCGCTGGCAGGCCTGCTCGTCGTGACGCTCGGCTACGGATGGTGCTTCACGATCGACGCGGCGACGTACATCGCGGTGCTGTTCTGCATCGTCGTGATGCGGCCAAACGAGCTGCATCGCCAGCCGCCAAAGCCGCGCGCCAAGGGCGAGGTTCGCGAAGGTCTCCGCTACATGTTCTCGATCCCACTGCTGTGGATCAGCTTTGCGATGCTCGCGGCGATCGGCACGCTGTCGTACAACTTCAATGTGACGCTGCCGCTGTTCGTCACGGGTGGGCTGCACAGCAACGACGCGATGTTCACGGTACTGTACTCCGTGTTCAGCCTCGGCGCGGTGCTCAGTGCGCTCGTGGTGGCGCATCGCGGGCTCGTGAAGATGCGGCACATTCTCATTGGCGCCGTGGGGATGGGCATCACGATGCTCGTGCTCTCGGCGGCGCCGAACGTTGGAACCGCGGTGCCGGTGATGTTCGTCGTCGGGATGACGAGCATTCTTTATATGACGTCCACTACGGCAATCGTGCAGGTGACGGCGAAGCGTGAAATGCACGGACGTCTGCTGGCGTTGCAGACCGTATTGGTTGGTGGCACCGGGTTGATCGGCGGTCCTGTATGCGGACTGCTCGCCGACGCGCTCGGTGGTCGAGCGCCGATCGTGCTCGGCGGAGTGGTGTGTCTTGCGGCGGCGGGGTTTGGGTTTGCCGCGGATCGGCACTACAAGATGATCGGTCCAGGCGCCGCGCAATGAGTTAGTTTCCTCTCATGCGTAAAGTATCGTACGTCGTCTGTACGCTATTCGCCGTCGTCATCGTGGGCGCGTGCAGTGAGAATGTTCAAGCGCTCGGGCCTGTTCGGCAGGCTGATCTGTGTGTGATCCCTGCGCCAGGCGCATCGCCCGTCGTGGTGCGCGATACAACGGCCGCCGTTCAAACAGATCAGTTGATCGTCAGTTTGCGATGTAGTCAGTCGGTCTATGCGGCCTCGACGCCGTTGCGCTTGACGCTCCGCAACCCAGGCCCCGACACGTCCTTCATCGTTCATTGCGATTCAACCGCCGAGCTCTCGCTTGAGAAACGGGTCGGAGATTCGTGGATCGCGGCTTGGAACGCCGCGTATCCGGCGTGCCTGAGCAGTCAGCCCATCGTCCTTCCTCCCGGCGGTGAGTACGAGACATCGGTGCAGCTCTTCGTCGGAGCGAATGGCTCGAATGTCAGTCCGCAATTCTCGATCGACACCGTACCCGGTATTTACCGGTTTGTCTGGGAGTCGATTGTCGACTCGTTCACGTTCCCGACGTGGGGCGCTCCAATTCCGGTCGAGCTGCGGCGGTCTAACGAGTTCGCGATCGTCGTCACGCCGTGAGCTGAGGGCGACCTGTGTGGCATCTGACTCGAACTGTTTCGATGATTCTGATGACGGCGACTCTCGCGAGCTGCATTGGCAGTCGGCGAATCGCGGTGCGGCCGTCGACGCCCGCCTCGTGTCCGCCGGTCACAGTCGATCCGCGCTGGAACGAGCCGCACTTCATCAAAGCGATTCCTGGCGGCGAGCTCGATGGCTACAACAGTCCGCCGCCGCTGCCGGCGAGTTTTGATCCGTCGACTCTGCAGGGAGAATACGATCTGACCCTGGTTGTCACCGCGGGAGTGGAGTCGAGCGACACTGTGCGGTACGGCCGCCTCTGGTTGTTACCCATCGACAACGCGCACCGCTCCGCGGAGTGCACCGGATTCATTGGCGGGTGCCGGAACGTGCACTACGCCCACCCGTTGTACGGTTTCCTCGACTCGGCGTTTCGATTTCCTGAAGTCGACGCTGACATCACTCCGCTCGACTCGCGATCGCCCGATGCGCCGGGCGTCTCGGTCTCGTACGATTCGGTGAGCCACCAGCTCTCGCTGGACATGGGTCTCGGCTACGCCAGTGCCGCCGATGACGGTGTCGGCTTCGAGGTGTTTCACGCCGATGCGTCGGGCTTTGTCGGACGTTGGGTCGACGGCGGCCTCGTGATTTTTCCAGGGCATCACGGCGTGCTGGAACGCTTGCAGGGACATTTTTGCGCGCAGCGGCGAGGCAGCAGCCTCTAGCGTCCAGCATGCACGCGCGACAATCTATGACGCCTGATCTCGGCTACGAGATCGGCCCTTGCTTCCTTCTCCGATATCCGTCTGCGCATGCATCATCGAGCTACGATTCGTCACGCTGTTATCGCGGTCGCGCTCTCCGCGATGGCCACGATATCCGCGTGCGGCGGCGCCTCCGACAGTCCGAGCGGGCCGTCAAATCCATCGAACCCGTCGAATCCGTCGAATCCGAGCACGCCCACGAGCAGCGTCGCGACCGTGACGATCAGCGGCACCACCACGCTGCAGGCCGGCGCCACGACGCAACTCACTGCCGTCGCCAAGGACGCCTCGGGTGCGACAGTCGATTCGGCGATCACCTGGTCGAGCTCCGCTCCAACACTGATCGCGGTGGCCGGCGACGGCCTCGTGACGGCCACGCACATTGCGTCGGCCACGATCACCGCGACGGCCGGTGGAAAATCCGCGACGGCCACGGTCACGAGCTCGCTCACGCCGTTCACGTTCAATTTCGATCCGACGATGAGCGCGGCCGATCAGCAAACTGTCAAGGATGCGGTGCAGTACGCGCAAACCTTCTACAAAACGTTCTACGGCCGGAACGTCCAGAACCCGTCGACGATCAACGGATCGGTCACCGATCCGGGCTGCGCGCGGCCCGGCAACTCGGCGTTCACGGGCGCGGGAACGGTGACGTTCTGCATCAACCAGCTCGGGTGGACCAATTTCGGATCTGTGATGAAGACGAAGATCACAATCCACGAGACCTTCCACCTCATTCAATTCGAGCAACACTGGATTGGCATCCCAACTCCGGGCCCAGACTGGATGGTCGAGGGCAGCGCCGAGTTGATGGGCTTCCTCGCGATCAACTCGGAAGGTCTGTTGGACTTCGGGACGGCCAAAGGTTGCCAGGTGAAACAGGTGAGCGACTTCTCACATCAGATGCCGCCGGGCTTGCCGCCGCTCTCGAGTCTCGAGACGCAGATGCAGTGGCAGACAGTGGTCGGACCGGCGTACAGTCTCGCGCTCCTCGGGATGGATAACCTCACGTCGAGCAAGGTGAGCGTGGGCGCGGCCATCAAAGCGTATGGCGACGGAGTCGCCGCGGGCACGCAACCGCCAGTGGCGTTCACCAACGCGTTTGGCATGACGACGACGGCGTTCTACAGCCAGTTCCTCACGTACGAGGCCGGATTGCCGGTGCCGGTGAACTATCTGTGCGGCGGCCTCTGAAACGCTACATCGCCAGTTTGTTCGCCGCATTCAGCGCGGCAACCTTGTAGCACTCGGCGAGCGTTGGATAGTTGAAGACTGTTTGCAGGAAATAATCGAGACCGCCGCCGAGTGCGAGCACGGCTTGGCCGATGTGCAGGAGCTCGGTGGCGCCAGTGCCGATGATGTGCACACCGAGCAGCCGTCGATCGTCGCGGTGGAACAGCATTTTGAAGAAGCCGCTGTCGTCGCCCAGGATCTGGCCGCGTGCGATTTCCCTGTAGCGCGCGACACCCACCTCGTAGGGAATGCGCGCCTTGGTGAGCTCGTGCTCGGGCTGCCCAACCATTGAGATCTCGGGAATCGCGTAGATCCCGATGGGGAAATGCGGTGACATCGCATGGGTCGGCGCGCCGAGTGCGTGGCAGGATGCGATACGTCCCTGTTCGCTCGACGTGGCGGCGAGGCTCGGATGGCCGATGACATCGCCGGCCGCGAAGATGTGCGGCACCGCGGTGCGGAAGCATTCATCGACGGCGATGCGCCCGCGTGCGTCGGCGGTGAGGCCGGCCTTCTCGAGATCGAGCGTGGCCGTGGCGCCCAGGCGTCCGACGGAGAAGAGCGCCATGTCGCTCGTGATGCGCTTCCCCGATTCCAGCTCGAGCACGACTCGGCGCGGCGGCCCCTCGTTCACGACCAGCCGCTCCACGGATTCACCAAAGCGAAATGATATATTCCTCTTTCGCATTTGGTGAATGAGCTCGTCGACAATCTCGGCGTCGACGAATTCGAGCGGGCGATCGCGCCGGTCGACGACGGTGACCTCGACGCCCAGCGCCGCGAACATCGAGGCGTACTCGATGCCGATCACGCCGGCGCCGACGACCGCGATGGACCGCGGCAGCCGGGTCATTGTCCCGATCTCGTCGCTCGTGATCACGGTTTCGCCATCGGGCGTGGCGCCCGCGGGCGGTACGGCCATGGTGCCCGCCGCGATCAACACGTTGGCCGCGGTGATCTCTCGCGAACCCGTTGCCGACGTCACGCGAAGGCGGTGCGAATCGACGAACGCCGCTTCGCCATGGAGTACATCGACGCCGTTGCGCGTCAACTGATTCATGATGATCGAGCCTTCCCGCGCCACGACGTCGCCGACCCGCGAGAGGAGTTGCAGCGCGGTGGGACGCGTCGCCGCGGTGGCCGACGGACCGGTAGCGAGCACGCCCAGCACGGCTTCGCGGAATGTCTTGCTCGGAATCGTGCCGGTGTCGACGCAGATGCCGCCAACGGCGCCGCGGCGCTCGATGATTGCCACGCGGCGGCCAAGCTTGGCGGCTTGTACCGCGCCGCGCTGTCCGGCGGGTCCGCTGCCGATGCAGACCAGGTCGTAGTCGAACGGAGGGGCGGAGGTCACGGTACTAACATACTACCTCGCCGCGAAACTGCCGTGCGAGCGCCTCATCGGGACGGTAACATTCCTCGCATCGCGATAGCGTATGGCATGACCCCTGCCGCCTTCGAGCAATACAGTCCCGCGCGCACCTGAACCGGTGGTCGTGCAAGGTTGAGGCTCGCCGGTACGTCGGCATTCCGCGAGCTGAGCCTCCCGCCACGGCGGGCGCCTACGCGACCTGTTTATGAAACGCTCATGGCGCCGGCGGCATACCGTTCCCCGGCATGCCGCCGGCGCACTGCGTCCAGAACCCGCTTCTCGCCGAGTCGCGCGAGTACGCAGTTGCGAAGGTTGGCTGACAGGTTGCCGCCGGCGAGGAGGTGCTCATCGTCAGCGATCGAAGTCGGAAACGTGTCGAGCGCATCCTCGCACGCACGGGCGATCGCCGTCGCAGAATAGGCATCATCCATCGCGCGTTCGCCGTCGCCGACACACGAGGTCAGTGTGAAGTCCGATTCTGGCATGCGCAGCACCGCGTCATTGGCGTCGTTGTCGGCGAGGCAGAAGCCGTAGTGCAAGAGGAGGCGCGAGTTGCTCTTCGCGCCGTAACTGATGTGCACCGGTTCGCCGGGCGCGAAGGCGCGACACGCGGTCACCTCGAAGGCGCCGGTGCTTCTGTCGTATGACCACGCCGCGTCCGCGGGCCGTCGATGGTTCGGGATGTCGGCCATTGGCACCAACGAATCGTGCGAGCCGCCGTCCGCGGGCAGGCCGAACACGCGAGAGGTGACGATGACGCGGGCGTTCAGCCAGTCCAGCTCAGAGTACGGAGAGAGCGAGTCGATTCGCGGCTGAATGCGATGCCACTCCGCGATCAGCGCGGCGCGGTTCGCCAACGCTTTGGGCAGCAGCCATGACCCGTGCAGCGCTCGCAGCTCATCGTTGGTGAAGAAGAGGGGAGTGCGCGGAGCGACGGTTGGAATCGAGTCGAGGTAGGGGCGCCACCAGCCGGGTTCACGGCGGGCGGCGAGCAAATGTGCGGCGAGAACGGCTTGCGCGTCGAGCACGAGTCCGGAGTGCGCGATCGCGCGCGCGATGTTGCTTTCCTCAATGGCGGACGCCGTGAGTAGGCACGCGGAGGGAACGCGCAGCACACAATCCCGAGGGCCAATCCACTCTGATGCCACCGCGTACCGATCGCCATTTGCCGATGTCGCAATGGCGAGCGACGAGTGGCCTCCAGCTGCGATCAGCCAATCAGTGAGCGACTCATCCATGCGTTCAGTGTTGGAACGCGGCGGTTCGAAGGTCGATGACGTGCCCGGCCGCACTCGCAGCCTTGTACTCGGGCGAGGCCAGTGTCACGTGTTTGAGATAAATGTGAATGTGGGCATGGTTGCCCTTTTTGACTTTGACTTTTCCAACGCGCCGTGACACGACGTAGTACATCGCTCCTGGCGCATAGATCACTTCCTCTTGCGCCGGGTTGAGCAACGTCACGTCTTTGAGGCCGCCCTTGAAATGCAGCCGATATACGCTCTTGTATAACTCCGACCCCGACGCCGGCTTGTTTCGACTCACGCTTCCGACTTCAGCCATTTTGAGCACGTTGCCGACGGCGTAGTGCGTGTCGATCGCCGCATACCAATCCATCATGCGCGTCGGATCGAGTCGCCGATCGTCGACGTCCGGCAGGAGCTCGATGCCTTCGAGCAACGTCACGAGCGCGCGGAGCGGTTCGGTGATCCCGACGGTGCCGCGCAGCGCCTTGTTCACTAATGAGGGATTTTCAAATACTTCTGGCTCGTCTTTCTTCGTCTGCGTGCCCGTCGCTTTTCGAATCGGACCAGGAATCGGCCGCGCGCCGGTGTAACCGAGGAGCGCGCCGGCGATGAGCCACGCTTCGTTTCGCGATTTTCCGCGCGCCATGAGCGCCGCGACCGACGGACCCAGGACCCGATAGCCCGCGAGCAGTCCCTGATGCACGGTATCGCTCATGGCCGGCGCACGCAGAATGAGGGTGGCGGCATCGATGTGCTTCCGTTCTCCCTCCGCCGCGGCGATGGCCGGGGCAAGGTCTGCTGGCACCGCTGTGGGCGGTGCAAGGCCCGGCACCTTGTGATCGAGCAGCGCCGGAACCTGGGGGGCAAGCGGTTCTTGGTTCTTGTGGTCGTACAGGCTCGTGGCCATGAGTGTTCGCTAATTCGGAGCGTGGCTCGCGGCTCGCGCTTCCATGTACGCTCGAATGCGGGCGAGCGCCGGCGTCAGCGTCGCTTCCGATGCCGCGAAGCACATGCGGAGATACCCCTCGCCAGACGGGCCGAACGCCGATCCCGGAGCGAGTGCGACGCCAGCTTCTCGCAGCAGCGAGAGCGCCAGCGCCGACGAATCGGTCAACCCCTCAACCTGCATGAACGCGTAGAAGCCGCCCTCCGGCGTCGCTAACGATACGCCCGGGAGCGCACCGAGCACCGCTTGAACTTGCTCGCGTCGAGCGGAATAGTGCGCGCGCAAGTCTTTGACATACTGCTCTCCGTCCCGAAGCGCCACAATGGCCGCCTGTTGGACCATCGCGGTTGGGTTCGACGTAATGAATTCCGCGGCCGCGTACATGATGTGGATCGCGCGTTCGCTCGTCTGCGCCCAGCCGAGTCGCCAGCCCGTCATGTTGTAGGTCTTGGAGAAGCTGTTGATGACGATGACCCGATCCTTCACGCGCTCGGTGTCGTCGCTCACCGCGGCGAAGGTTCGTGCGAGCGGAATGCCGTAGACGAGCCGCTCGTACACCTCGTCCGCCATGATCATGAGATCGTGTCGTTCAGCCAGCTCGAACAGCGCGCGCTGTTCGTCGGTCGTCATCAGCCAGCCGGTCGGGTTGGACGGACTGTTGACGATGAGCATTCTGGTATTGGCGTCGATTGCCGCGCGCACGCGGTCGAGATCCAGCCGGAAGCGATTGCCGTCGCGGGCCAGCGAGACGGGACGGGATTCACCGCCTGCCATGAGGATGCTGTTCGCGTAGGCGGCGTACGCCGGCGAGATGATCACCGCGTTGTCGCCGGCGCCGATGAACGCGCGAATGGCGATGTAGATGGCCATCGTGCCGCCCACGGTGCACATGATCTCGGACGGGCGGTACGTCAGGCCGTGGAGCGCAAAGATTTTGTCGGCGACGGCCTGGCGAAGCTCGACGCTGCCCGCCGTATGTGTGTAGAACGTGTGGCCGGCCAACGATGCTTCGTATGCCGCGCGGCAGATGAACTCCGGCGTCGGCATGTCCGACTCGCCATAGCACAGCTTGATCGCGCCCGGTGTCTGCTCCGCCTCGGTGGCAAGGAGCACCATCGGAGATTCCGGAACGCCGGTCAGCTCAGGTCTGAGATGCATCGTTGCTCACGGGGGGCAAGGTAAGCGCGATCTGGCTGGACCGCGAACGTGCACGCGTCGTATGTTAGCAATACGACCCTCATCCGGTTACCCATGCCAGCTCGCACTCTTCTGCTCGTACTGTCCTTCGCCTCGATCCGTGCGATCGCACAGGGACCGGCGACATCCGCGACCAAAGCGGCGCCAGTCTTCGTCAACGGAATGGCGCAGGTTGTTCCGGCCTTCCAAGACACGTCCACGTGGATCCGTCAGGAGCTCTGGGTCCAAACGGACTTCGACAGCGATCGCGATGGCAAGCCGGATCGCGTGCATGTCGATGTGACGCGGCCGCGCCAGACGGAAACCGAGGGACTCAAAGTCGCGATTGTCTACGGATCGAGTCCATACTACGCGGGCACGGCGCGCGGTCAGGTGAATTGGAACGTTCAACAGGAATTGAACGATACTCCGCAGCCGCGCGGCGCGATGGCGTCTCCCGCCTATCAGGCGGACCGCGTGCGCATCTCCAACGCGTTGGTGAATGAGTGGGTCCCGCGCGGGTTCGCGGTCGTCCATTCCGAGGCGCCGGGCACCGGGAGATCTCAGGGCTGTCCCACCGTCGGCGATACGCCCGAGCGCATGCCGATGAAGTTCGTCGTCGATTGGCTGAACGGCCGAGCGAAGGGGTTCACGACGGAGACGGGCTCGCAGGAGGTGAAGGCGACGTCGTGGTCCACCGGCAAAGTCGCGATGATGGGCACGTCATATGAAGGCACGCTGCCGCTCGCCGCGGCGACGACAGGCGTTCAAGGACTCGAGGTCGTCGTGCCCGTGTCGCCCAACACATCGTACTACCACTACTACAGAACGAACGGCCTCGTTCGTTCGCCCGGCGGCTATTTGGGCGAAGATGTCGACGTGCTATATGACTTCATCGCGAGCGGCGACAGCACCGGCCGCGCGAACTGCGATCGCCTTTGGAAGAATGGAATTTTCGCGGGCACCAAGGGGCAGGATCGCGCCTCCGGAGACTACAACGATTTCTGGGCCGAGCGCGACCTGCTGCCCTATGTGAAAAACATCAAGGCCGCGGTGCTGCTCGCGCATGGCTTCAACGACTACAACGTCGTGCCCGAGCACAGCGTGCGCATCTACAATGAGATGAAGGCGCGCGGCCTGCCGGTATCGATCTATCTCCATCAAGGTGGTCATGGCGGCAATCCGCCAGCCGACATGGTGAACCGTTGGTTCAGCCATTATCTGTACGGCGTTGACAACGGCGTGGAGAAGGACCCGCCGGTGTGGATCGTTCAGGATGCGGCGGCTCAGGAGCCACACGCGATGGCTGAAGCAGCGGCCGCGGCAACGGCCGAAGCAGCGCGTGGCGCGACGGACACCGCGGCAGCCGCGGGTCGTGGTCGCGGGCGTGGACGTGCGCCGCGAGTCACCAAGGCGCCGACGCCGTTTGCATCGTTCCCGGTGCCGGGCTCAGTGCCCGTCGTATTCCATCCGACGGCCGGCGGAACGTCGATCGCGAATCTTTCATTCGCCGCGCCGAAGAGCGGAGCGGACAAACTCGTTGACGATGTCTCGATGAGCGGCAGCGTCTACGCGGCCGACGCACAGTCCACGCATCGGTTGCTTTACGCGACGCCGGCGTTCAGCGACACCGTGCACGTGTCGGGCACGCCACGTGTGACGCTGCGCGTCGCGTCGAGTAAGCCGGCGGCAAACCTCAGCGTGTGGCTCGTGATGCTTCCGTACGACTCAGCGCGTGTCGGTTCGCAGAGCCACGCCGGTCTCGTGACGCGCGGTTGGGCGGACATCCAGAATTACAGATCACTCACAGCAGGCGGCAATTACGACTCCAAACTTCCCGGCGTGAAGCTCGTGCCTGGGAAGTTCTATGACCTCACATTCGATCTCGAACCGGATGACGAGTTCATTCCTCCGGGCAAACAGCTCGCCGTGATGATCATGTCGAGCGATCGTGAGTTCACACTCGAGCCGCGCCCCGGTACGGAGCTGACGGTGGACCTCGCGCATTCGTCGTTCACGATTCCGATCGTTGGCGGAACGACCGCACTTCGGCACGCCGGGATGCCGTAATCGACATGCGGACTCGGCACGCAGTAGTCATGGTCGGTGCGTTGCTAGGCGCCGCGGTTGCGCCACTCGGCGCGCAAACGCCGCCGGCAGCGCATGACTACGTGCCATACACGGCGGCGCAATGCTCGAGTTGCGCCGCGTGGATGATGCCCGAAGCGCCACGCCGCATTTTTGGGAATACGTATTACGTCGGCACACACGGCTTGAGCGCCATTCTCATCACGTCGGATCGCGGCCTGGTGTTGATCGACGGCGCCATTCCCGAAGCCGCGGACTCGGTCATGGCGCACATCCTCGCGCTCGGGTTCCGCGTCGAAGACATCAAGCTGATTCTGAACTCGCACGCCCACTTCGACCACGCCGGCGGCATTGCGGCAATTCAGCGTGCCTCGGGCGCCGAGGTGGCCGCGACCAAGTGGAGCGCGGAAGTGCTGATGAAGGGCGCGTCGATTCCCGGCGACCCGCAGTACGGCATTGTGTTGTCGTATCCCGCAGCCAGCAACGTTCGCGTCATCGCCGATGGCGACGTCGAGCACGTTGGGCCGCTCACGCTCACCGCGCATGTTACCGCCGGCCATACACCCGGCGGCACGACGTGGACGTGGCAATCGTGTGAGGCCACGCGCTGTCTCGATCTCGTGTATGCGGACAGCCAGACGCCCGTATCGGCGGATGGATTCTTGTTTACGAAGAGCGACGCGTACCCAGCGGCGATTCACGATTTCGAGCACGGCTTCGCGACGCTCGAGGAGCTGCCGTGCGACATCTTGCTGACGCCGCATCCGGAGGCGTCGCAGTTGTTGGCGCGGCTCGAGTCGACGGGGGACAATTCGCCCAGACTGATCGACACGGCCGCGTGCTCGCGGCTCGCGGCGACGGGACGCGACGCGCTTGGGAAGCGCATCGCGTCCGAGAGAGGCACGATTCAGAACCACCCGAGATGATCAAACGAGAATGACTATTCTCTCACGATTGTTGGTCGTCGCGACCGCGGCGCTCGCGTTGACCGGCTGTGCGACGTTTGGCAATCACGACGGACTCCGCCCGGCGCATCTCGAGCGCCTCTACTTCGGGCGCAACATCGGTGACACGGCCGTCGTCACCGATTCGGCATGGAAGTTGTTCGTGCGCGAGGTGCTGACGCCCGCATTTCCGGAAGGCTCGACGGTGTGGGAGGCCGCCGGTCAGTGGAGCGCGCCTGACGGCAGTCAAGTTCGCGAACAGAGCTTCGTCGTCGAGTTGTTGCACCTCGTGACGCCCGACGTGGAGGCGAGAGTGCAGCGCGTCATCAACACCTACAAGGTGCGATTCGCGCAGCAGTCGGTGTTGCGGATGGTGACGAACGTGCGGGCGTCGTTCTGAAGCGCGTCGCGGCCGAGCCCGGTCGTGCAACGACCACGTAACCAACACGCCACTCTCCGGCGACTTCGCTAGTTCTCGCCCTCTCCTGATCGCTTGATTGAGCACGGCCGCGCGCCGCCGCCGGCCGTGACTCACAAACGAGGGAGATCGAGCGAATGTTGAAGCGCGCGTACACAGCCATCGCCGCCGCCGCGGCCCTGGCCATTGTTACATCATTCGTCGCGTGCAGCAGCGACGACACCGTGCCAACCCAGATTGCGACCACGCCGGCCTCGAAGGTCCGTCACGTGTTCGTCATCATGCTGGAAAACAAGAACTACGGCGACACGTTCGGCACGAGCACGCAGGATCCATATCTGCAAAAGACGCTCGTTCCCATGGGGACGCTGCTGACGCAGTACTTCGGCACCGGCCACGTGAGCCTCGACAACTACATCTCGTTCGTGAGCGGCCAAGCGCCGACGCCAGACACCGAGAACGACTGCGTCCCCGGCCTCACCGGGTTGACCGGCAACTACAACGACGTTGCGATGACGGGCACCACGACTGACGGACAGGTCATTGCGAATAGCGGCTGCATCTATCCGGCGTCGGTGAAGACGATCGCCGACCAGATGACGACCGCCGGTTTCACCTGGAAAGGCTACATGGGCGACATGGGCAACGACCCGGCACGCGAGTCGAGCACCTGCGGTCATCCGACGTTCAACGGCAACGACAACACGAATAGCGCCGAGGCGCCGAGTGCGTCGGTGCCGCTCGGCGACGCGTACGCGACGCGACACGATCCGTTCATGTATTTCCACTCGATCATCGATTCGCCGAGCTGTCAGACGAACGTCGTCAATCTGACGAATCTGACGTCCGACCTGAGCTCCGTGAGCACGACGGCGAATCTCGTCTTCATCACGCCGAACTTGTGCGACGATGGGCACGACGGCGACGGCACCGGTGCCGCAGGGAAGGGCTGCGCCAACGGTCAACCGGGCGGCCTTGCTTCGGCAGACGCGTTTCTCTCGACCTGGGTTCCGAAGATTCTCGCGTCTCCAGCGTACAAGCAGGATGGGATGCTGCTCATCACGTTCGATGAAAGCGGGTACACCACGAGTACCGCAACCGACGGGGGCAAGACGACGGTCAGCATCATCTTCCCGGGCACGACGTGCTGCAACGAGCAGCCGGGTCCAAACATCGCAGCCAACCGGCCGGGATCGTTCGCCATCGTCGCGTCGCCGACGCTCACGGAGAACATCGTCATCAACGGGTACGGCGGCGACCGCGTGGGCGCTCTGCTGATCTCGCCGTTGGTGAAAGCGGGGAGCATGTCGGCGACGCCGTACAACCATTACGCGATGCTCAAGAGTCTCGAGCAGATCTTCGGGATCTCCACGTACTTGGGCTACGCGGGGCAAGCCGGGCTGACGAGCATCGTGAGCGACTCGCTGATCTTCAAATAATCGTCATGCGATCGCCGATCATCGCCGCGACATTGCTGAGCATCGCATGCGCGGCGTGTACCACGGCCAACGCAACGGGTAGCGACAGCGCGACGACAGACAAAACGGTCGTCGCGCTCGGACGAAAGATCTTCTTCGATTCCACGCTGTCTGCGTCCGGTCGAATCTCGTGCGCCAGTTGTCACAATCCGGCACACGCCTATGCGCCCGCAAATGGACTCGCCGTGCAGTTCGGCGGTCCAGCGCTCAATGTGCAGGGAGCGCGCGCGGTGCCGTCGCTCCGCTACGCGTTGAATCGAACGCCGGTATGGTACAAGGAGTACGTGTCGAGTATCGCCGAGCGTGCGCGCGAAGGAAATGAGCCGCCGGCTGGAGGATTCGGCGAGGACGGCCGGTTCAATTCACTGCATGATCAGGCGGCGTTCCCGTTGCTCGCGCCGAACGAAATGGCAAACCATGACTCGACCGACGTCGTGTCGAAGCTGAAGCGCGCGTCGTATGCCGGCGAGTTTCGCCGTGTGTTCGGCGGTCGGATCTTCGACGTGCCGGAGCACGCATTCACGCAGGCGCTCCACGCGGTCGAGCGATTCGAGCTCGAGGATCCGAGCTTTCATCCATACGATAGCAAGTACGACAGATATCTCGACGGCGTGGCTGCGCTGACTGCACAGGAGCGCCGTGGTCTTGCGCTATTCGACGATCCGCGCCGCGGTAACTGCTCGGCCTGTCATCTCGATGAGAAGGGCGCGGACGGATCGCACCCGCTGTTCACGGACTACCAATTCGAGGCGCTCGGTGTGCCGCGAAACAGCGAGATTCGCGCGAACCGGGACAGTACCTATTTCGACGAAGGTCTTTGCGGACCGGCGCGGCAAGATCAGCGCGCGCAGCGAGACTACTGTGGCATGTTCAAGACGCCGACGCTCCGCAACGTGGCTACGCGCGGAGCGTTCTTTCACAACGGACGATTCCACACGTTGAAGGCGGCGCTGCAGTTTTACGTCGGGCGTGACGCTGATGCGGAGCGCTGGTATCCGCGCGCGGCGAACGGCAGGCTGGTGAAGTTCAACGACTTGCCGCCCGATCTACGCGGCAATGCCGATACCGTCGACCTGCCTCTCACGCGCCACGCCGGTCAGCGCGCCGTTTGGAGCGACGCCGAAATCGACGACGTCATCGCGTTCCTCGCGACGTTGAACGATGCCGACGTCACGAGCGCCGGCACGGTCGTGGCCTCACGTCGCCCGTAACGCGTCGAGCGGGTCGATACGACTCGCTCGACCAGCCGGCACCCAAACGGCCAACAGTGCGATGATCGCCAGAAGAAGCGGCACGCCGACGAACACCAGCGGATCGCGCGGCTCGACGCCGAATAAGAGACTACTCATGTAACGCGAGAGCGCCAGCGCCGCGAGAACGCCAAGCACGACGCCGATGAGCGCGAGCCGCAGGCCCTGCAGCACGACCATCATTCGCACGCGACCTGGCTCGGCGCCGAGTGCAAGACGCACACCGATTTCGCGCGACCGCTGCTGCACCGCGTACGCCATGACGCCGTAGATGCCGATGGCCGCAAGCGTCAGCGCAGAAATTGCGAACACGGTCATTAGCATTGAATTAAATTGCTCGCGCGACGTGGAACGCGACACGACCTGGCTCATCGAGCGAACGTCCGACACCGGAAGCCCTGTGGCCAGCCGCAACTGTTCCTGCGCAGCGGTGCTCAACGACATCGGCGGCACTTTGGTGCGAATGACCCACGCCGTCGTCGAAAGTCGCATGTTCAACGCGTTGACCGCGTCGGGCACCTGCCCTTGCGGAATGAACATCTTTGGCGACGGATCCTGATTCAGCCCGCCGTCGCGGCTGTCGGCGACGACGCCAATGATCTGGCGGTCCGGTTCGTCCGCAAATTCTTTCATCACGCCGCGACCGATGACCAGGCGATCGTTGAGTGGATCGCCGGTTTTCCAGAACTGCTTGGCCATCGCTTGGTTGATGATTACCACTGGCGTCTGCCCCTGCACGTCGCGATCGGTGAACGCCCGCCCGCGCAGCACCGCGATCTTGAAGACCTCGAAATAGCCGGGTGAGACCGTCGTCCACGCGCCGCCGCCGTTCCACGGTCCGTTGTCGAGTGGACGTCCGACGACTTTGAACGGCAAACCGTAGCCGCCCTCGAGTGGGAGACAGCACGCGGCGCTCGCGTTGACGACGCCAGGCAACGTCTTGAGACGGTCGACGCCGTCGCGTATCGCTTGATCGACGCTCGCGGATGCCGCGAACCGCGGACCGGTGAACGCCATGTGCATCGTGAGCACATTGTTCGCGTCGAATCCCGGCGACACGGCGCGCAGCGCGAGCGACGTGCGAATGAGCAGTCCCGATCCAATCACCAGCGTCAGCGCGAGGGCGATCTCCAGCACGACGAGCGACGACCGCACGTGATTGTGTCGTCCGCCGCCGGCCGAGCCGGAACCTTCGCGCAGCACGCCGTTCAAATCCTGGCGCGCCGCGTGGAACGCGGGCATGACGCCGAAGAGCAAGCCTGTGCCGATCGACACGACGGCGGTGAACACCAGCACGCGCCAGTCGAGCGTAACGAGCGAGCCACCGTCACCCAGTCGCGGCAGGCCAGCCGTGTTGATCGACAGCAGCCAGCGAATGCCAACGAGCCCCAGCGCCAAGCCGAGCGCTCCGCCGATGATGGAGAGCAGCATGCTTTCGGTGACGAGCTGCCGAATGATGCGGCTCCGATCGGCGCCGAGCGCGGAGCGGATCGCCATTTCGCGTTTTCTAACAGTCGCGCGCACGAGCAGCAAGTTTGCGACATTGGCGCAGGCGATCAGCAATACGCCGGCGACCGCGGCGAAGAGCACGGTAAGCAGCGACTTGGAGCCGCGAACGTACACGTCCTGCAAGCGGTCGACGCTGAATCCGTCGCCCTTGTCGAGTGCGTTGGGAAACTTCGTTCGAAACCCCGCGGCCGACGCGGCGAGACGCGACTTGGCTTGCGCGAGTGTGACACCGGGTTTGATGCGGGCGCCGGCGTTGAAGTAGTGTCCTTGATCGACGGAGTTCGGATCGAGCTGGAATGGAACCCAGACGTCCGGACTGTCGCCCAAATCCGACGGATCGAATCCCGGCGCCGTGACGCCGATGACGACGTATGGATCGCCGCTCAGCGAAATCGTCTTGCCGACGATCTTGGGATCAGACGCGAAGCGGCGCGTCCACCAGCCGTTCGACAGCACGGCGACGTGCGGACCGCTCGGCGAGTCTTCTTCTGCCGAGAAGGTGCGGCCGAGCAGCGTCCGCGCGCCGAAGAGTTTGAAGTAGTTGGCGCTGACTTGGCCGGAGTGGACTTGCTCAGGCACATCGCCGCCGGTGTAATTCACGATGCCGGTGCGGAATGCCGCGGCGTCTTGGGTCACGTCGCTCTGCGATTGCCAGTGTGCGAATTTCGCGGGCGATGCGGCCGGTCCCGATCCGCCGGGCGACGTGTTCATGAAGAGCACGATGCGGTCAGCGTCGGGGAAGGGAAATGGTCGCAGCAGGACCGCATTCACCACCGAGAAGACCGCTGTGGTTGCGCCGATTCCGAGCGCCAGTGCTGCGACCGCGGCGAAGGTGAAGGCCGGCGTGAGCCGGAGCATGCGCAGCGAGTACTTGAGATCCTGGAGGAAGCGTTCCACGCGAGACCGTCCGATAAAAGGGCCTTCACCGTCGCTACTTCCTGAGAGAATACGGAGCGCGCCGTTTCCGGCAATGGCCAAATGGTATGGAAAGCGTTTGCGCTGGCCGTGGGTGGCCTCATCGCTTGACGTCGCGGCGGGTCCGGCGCATCTTCCACGGAGTTACTCCGTGGAGATCGCATGCCGACCGATGTTTCGCTCTTGCCCGGGACGCTGGACGCGTTGGTGCTCAAGACCCTCATCTGGGGGCCGCGGCACGGCTACGCCATTGCGCGGTGGATCAAGGAATCGAGCGAGGATGCGATCGCCGTGGAGGATCGCGCGCTCTACCTCGCGCTGCACCGCCTCGAGGACAAAGCGTGGGTCGAGAGCGAGTGGGGACTGTCGGAGAACAACCGCCGCGCGAAGTACTACCGGCTGACGACCGCCGGCCGGCGCCAGTTGAAAGCCGAGACCGAGCGACTGACGGTGTATTCAGAGACGCTCATTAAACTATTAGCAACGCCGTTGCGGCCGGCCGAGTCGTGAGTGGCGGCTGGGAGGGTGTGCGGCGGCTCCTCCGCATTCCGACGCGTCGCGCCGTCGCGCGGGATGTCGACGCCGAGCTGCGGTTTCATTTCGAGAGCCGCGTCGCCGATCTGAAAGCGCGCGGACACTCGCCTGACGCGGCGACAAGACTCGCGGAGCGGGAATTCGGCGATCTCGGCGAGTCGCGTCGCGAGTTGATCGACGTCGACGAACGACGCCGGCAGCGCGTGCATCGGTCCGAACGCGTGAGCGCGTGGCGAGATGACGTGCGATTCAGCCTGCGCGCACTGCGCCGCACGCCCGGGCTCTCGGCCATGATTATCGTGCTGTTCGCGCTCGGAATTGGCGCGAACGCGGCGGCGTTCTCCGTTGCGGACGCACTCTTTCTGCGCCGGCCGGCCGGTGTAGCCGAGCCCGATGGACTGATGCGGCTGTACACGCGCGTGGAGCATTCGAACGGAAAGGTCACGATCGTGTCGCCGCTGTTCATGTACGCGACGTATCCAACGATTTCCGAGGCACTCGGGAACCGCACCGCGCTCGCGGCCTATTCGCCGCCTGATTCAGAGTTCGTGGGCATCGGATCGGCCGTCCGCAACCTGCAAGTCGTGTACGCCAGCTCGAACTATTTCTCCGTCCTCGGCGCACGATTGGCATTTGGAAGAACGTTCACGAACGATGAGAACAGGATGGGCGCGGGAACACCTGTCGCCGTCATCAGCTACGTCGTGTGGCAGCGCGAATTCCACGGTGATTCGACGGTGCTCGGCAAGCAGATCGAGGTCGAGATGGCTCGCTACACGATCATTGGCGTGGCGGCGCGCGACTTCAATGGGCCCGACCTCAATCGCACCGAGATTTGGTTGCCGATCGCTATGCGTCCCGGCCCGGTGATCGGCGGCACGCCGTGGTATAAGTATTGGAATACGACGGCGATCGTGCGCTTGATTGCGCGTCCGCGGCCCGGTGTTGATCGCGCGACAATTGCTGCCATCGCAACGGATGCATTTCGTCGTGGGGAGATCGCCTACTCGCAGGGCTTTCCCGATACGACCGCGACGATGCTCGCGGGTCCGGTCCTCGAATCGCTCGCGCCATCAGTTACGCCGCCTGTCGAGCGCGCGCTCACATCGCGGCTGCTTGGCGTGACGTTGATCGTGCTATTGATTGCCTGCGCGAATGTCGTGAACCTGCTGCTGTTGCGCGGCGTGCGCCGACGGCGCGAGATCGCGATTCGGCTGTCCCTTGGAATCTCGCGCGGCCGGCTGGTGCGACAACTGTTGATCGAGGCAGTGTTGCTCTCGCTCGCCGCGTCCCTCGTTTCGCTCGTCGTTGCGTGGTGGGGCGGAACGCTGCTTCGAGCGATGTTGCTGCCATCTACGCATTGGGCGAGCGGCGCGATGACGTGGAGAGTCGTCGTGGCGACTGTTGTCGTGGCGGTCGTCACGGGCCTCGTCGCGGGCGTCGTTCCCGCGTTGCGCGCTAGTCGGACCGATCTCACGACGTCGCTCAAGTCGGGTTCGCGCGAAGGCGGTGCCGTTCGCTCGCGCCTGCGTGGCGGACTCGTGGTGACGCAGGCGGCGCTGTCCGTCGCGCTTCTTGCCGGCGCGGGATTGTTTCTCGCGAGTCTGCACGAGGTTCACAGCATCGACGTGGGCTACGACATCGATCGGCTCGTGTACGGCACGGTGCTTTTCCGTGATCCGCAAAATCGCGACGTCGAGTACTGGCAAAACAATCGCGCAGCCGAGCTTTCCAAGGGACTGGCGGACGTTGCCGATCGTTTACGCGGTGACCCAGAGATCGACGGGACGGCATTGGCATCATCTCCACCGATGGATGGATATGCGGCGTATGCCATTTCGCGTCGCGACGGTTCGCCACTGCCGCCCATCAACAATCACGCGCCGGCGCTCATTGCAGCGCAGCCATCATACTTCGCGGTGGCCGGGGTCAAACTTCTGCGCGGGCGATTGCTTACTGAGTCCGATGAACGAGCTCCGTCGCTCGTCCTCGTCATCAACGAGACAGCCGCCCGCACGTACTGGCCGGGCGGTGATCCGATCGGCGACTGCCTGCGGATTCGTGCAGCGGGCAAAAGTGATTGTGCGATGATCGTCGGGATTGTGCGCAACTCGCATCTCGGAAACATCGTCGAGCCGCCGACGCCCGAAATGTTCGCACCGATCTTGAGCAATTTCCAGGCGCATCCAGGCTATTTGGTCGTTCGCGCGGCTGCCGGCCACGTCGCGGCCGCGCGAGCCACGCTTCGCCGTGAGCTCGCAAAGCAATTCCAAAATGCCGAACCTCCGTACGTGAGGTCGGCCGCCGAGGTACGTGAACCCGAGCTGCGCCCATGGCGTCTCGGGGCGGCGTTGTTCTCAATTTTCGGTGTTCTCGCGTTGATTGTTGCATCGATCGGTGTGTACTGCACGCTCGCGTACGAAGTTGGCCAACGACTGCACGAGATGGGCGTGCGCATCGCGCTCGGCGCGCGTCGCGGTGAGATCGTGCGGCTCGTACTCGGCTACGGGATGCGCTCGTTAGTGATCGGCGTCGCGGGCGGATTGGTGGTGACGCTCCTGCTCGGTCGTCTCGTTGCGTCAATGCTCTATGAGACGCAGCCGACCAATCCAGTCGTGCTTGGGACCGCGGCGGCGGCGTTGCTCGTCACCGGACTGCTCGGCAGTCTGGTGCCGGCGTGGCGGGCGATGCGTGTTGATCCTGTGGTGGCGTTACGGGCTGACTAGCGCCGCCACTGACTCAGCCCGAAGAGCTCGAGCGTCGTTTGACCTTCAGCTAATTGCTCCATGATCCGCGCCTCCTTTGCGGCGCGGGCTTCGGCTGCCGCCATCACCTTCTCCACGGCCGCGCGCGGAATGACGACCACGCCGTCGTCGTCACCGACGACGAGATCGCCGCGCGCAACCTGTGTGTCACGCAACGAGATCGACTCGCCGACCGAAACCACCGCGCCCTTTGCAGGGCCGCGCATGCAAATCCCGCGAGCGAACACCGGGAACTTCCGCTCACGAATGGCTGCGATGTCTCGCACCTCGCCGTCGATGACCAGACCGGCGATGCCCCGAATCTGCGCCGCCGTGGTCATTACCTCGCCCCAGAATCCGGTGACGACGTCGCTCGTCGCGGCGACGAGTACGGAGCCGCTGGGCGCGAGTTCGAGCGCGACGTGCAGCGCGAGATTGTCCGCCGGCGCGCAGTGGACCGGGAAGGCTTCGCCCGCGACGACGGCACCCGCCCAGATGGATCGAATCGCGCAGTCGACGTCGATCGACGGGAGTTGCGCCGCTTCGTACAGCGTCGAGGTGCCCAGCGCCCTCGCCCGGTCGAGGGTTTCCTGGGAAATCGGACGATTCGTTGTGGTCACTTGCGGGTCCTTGCTCAATGAGTACTGATGCACGACGATCGGCATAACGATCGCCACTTGCCGCTCGATCCGCACCTCAGGCAATTTCCGTCATGCCTGACTCCAACTCCTCCAAGAATCTTACGGTCGACGTCGATCGCCTCTGGCGCACCGTTGATCGCTCTGCAGAAATCGGCGTTGGCCGCCCCGGCGGTCTCGCGCGGCTGACGCTCACCGACGCCGATCGCCAGATGCGCGACGAGTTCCGCGCCTGGTTGACCGAAGCCGGCCTCACGGTGACCGTCGACGCCGTCGGCAACATCTTTGGGCGACGCAAAGGCCGCGACAACTCGCTGCCGCCGGTCGTCATGGGCTCGCATCTCGACACGCAGATCAACGGCGGACGCTACGACGGCATCCTCGGCGTGCTCGCGGGACTCGAGGTCATTCGCACGCTGAACGATCGCAACATCGAGACGCAGCGTCCGATCGAAGTCGTGTCGTGGATGAACGAGGAGGGCGCGCGCTTCTCACCACCCATGATCGGTTCGGCGGCGTTTGCCGGCGTGCATCCGGTCGAGTGGGTGCACTCCCGCAAAGCGGACGACGGCGCCGTACTCGGCGACGAATTGAAGCGCATCGGCTACCTGGGCGACGCGCCGGTGGGCGGCCGCAAGTTCGACAGCTACTTCGAGCTCCACATCGAGCAAGGCCCCGAGCTCGACGCACGCAAGATTCCCGTCGGCGTCGTGACGCATGGCTACGACGTTCACGGGTTCATCGTGGATATCGCCGGTGAGACGGCACACACCGGCCCGTGGCCGATGGAGAAGCGTAAGAACGCGCTCGTGGGCGGCGCGCTGTTGTCGGTCGCGATCAACGACATCGGCTGGCGCTACGCCGACACTGGCGGCAAAGCGACGGCGGCGCGTCTCGTCGCGTGGCCGAACAAGCCAGGCATTCTGTCGGATTCCGCGCAATTCACTGGCGACGTTCGCCACGGCGATCCGGCGAAAGCTGAAGCGATGCGCGACGAGTTCATGGCGGCCATCACGAAGGCGTCGGAGCGCTCGTTGTGCGAGATGCGCGTGATGGATCAGTGGCACTGGGGCGCCGACATCTTCAATCAGGAGATGGTGTCGCTCGTGCGTGACACGGCGCGCGAGCTGAACATCCCGAGCTTCGACCTACCGAGCCAGGCCGGCCACGACTCGTATCACGTGGCCAGCATTGCGCCGGCGGCGATGATCTTTACACCGTGCCGCGACGGTATCACGCACAACA
Source organism: Gemmatimonadaceae bacterium (assembly GCA_036499625.1). GTDB lineage: Bacteria > Gemmatimonadota > Gemmatimonadetes > Gemmatimonadales > Gemmatimonadaceae > JAQBQB01. The sequence goes on along the minus strand of DASYDJ010000052.1, from coordinate 236,814 downwards.
ATAAGGAATTTGCGTCGAAGGAAGAGTGTGAGCCCGGCGTGAACGTGTTGTTGCACGCCGTGCTCAAGCGAGCGAATCGTACGTAGCGGCTGAACGATTACGGCCGCTTTGTGCTCGCGCCGGCGGCAAATGCGGCGCACGGCACCGAGTCCTTGCGCAATGCGTGGCCGCCGTCCTCGCTGTCGTCGGACCAATAGGCAGGCTTCAGCCCGTTCACGCATTCGGATTGCGGTGCGACGGTAAAGCCTTCGTTATTGTAGTTCGGCATGGTGCTTGGACGGGCGAAGAGGTGCGTCGTCTTGAAGCGCCCCTTCGTCGACGAGCCTGTGGTGGTGTCGATCTCGAGAATCGCGGACTGGCCACCACAGCCGTCATCGCACGTTGCCCACAGGTAGTTCAGCTCGCGATCGAACTCGAGGTCCATCACGCCGGTGAACGGCGTCGAGATAGTCGCGATGCGCTTGAAGGTGTTGTTCGCCGAGTTGAGCGTGTACGCGTAGACCACGCCGTTGGCTTCGAGTCCGACGAAGAACACGCCGGTGCCGTGATTCGCGTAGTCGGACGGGGTATATGCTTTTCCCGCCGCCTCGTCGTAGAAGCCGCGCGCCACGAGAAAGTCATCCGGAATCCAACTGATCGCCTCGGCGCCGAGATTGGCGCCGGTGACCGGAAGGTCGCTCGTGAGATTCCATTCGTTCGTCGCGGTGAGCGCCGTGCCGGTCCCGCTTGGATCGTAGCGAAGCACGCTGTTGCGGCTGTTGGCGTTGTCGCTGTTGTTCCGTTCCGCGGAGACGTACATGCCCGCCGCCGAACCCGTGGTGAATGTCACGCCTTCCGCGTCGGGCTCGCCGGAGCCGTCGGGGTAGTGAAGCGCCTTGCCGGCGCTCCAACCGCTGGTGGTGTCCGGTGTCCAGACCCGTCCGTTCCAGACCAATCGGAAGAGCGAGCCCGGACCGTTCCGTGCGCCCCAAATGACGGCCGGCACGGTGCCATTAGCACCTTCATATGCTAATCCGCTCAAGTTGCCGCCGAAGACCGCGCTGTCGTCGACGATTTGCACGTTGTTCCCACCCGGCCACGGCGTCGAGCTGACACCGGTGGACGACGTGCAGGAATTTGCCGCGCCTTTCGTCGACGCGGCGGTCGTGCCGAACGCACCCGTGCCGTCCGGGCAGCGGCCGTAGGTCGTCGTCGCGTGCGTATCCCAACTGTACGAATCGATCAGCGTTCCGCTCGGCGAGAACAAGCGAGCCGCGTCCGGCGCGCCCAGTCCGAAGACGAATTGGGCCTCTTCGGCGACGTAGAAGCCGCCGGCGGCGATCGACGTGCCGGCTGGAAGCGCGTAGTTGTGCGTGTCGTCGTTGTCCTTGAGGATGTAGCCCGACAGATCGATCGCGCTGGCGCTCGGGTTATAGAGCTCGATCCAATCGCCGGGTGTGCCACCGTTGGATTCGACTTCATTGATTCTGACGGCTACGCTGCAATCGTTCGCCGCGCCCTTGGTCGAGCTCGTGGCGGTGGTGAAGTCGCCGGTTCCGTTCGGGCAGCGTGCGTACGTCGTGCTGGCGTGCGTCGTCCAACTGTAAGAATCGACGGGAGCGCCAAACTGGTTGTAGAGACGCGCGGCGTCTGGCGCGCCGAGGCCGAAGACGAAGTTCGCTTCTTCGGCAACGAAGTATCCGCCGGCGGCGATCGTCGTGCTGGCAGGGAACGCATAGGTGTGCGTGTCGTCGTTGTCCTTGAGAATCCAGCCGGACATATCGACGGTTGCCGTGGTCGGATTGTACAGCTCGACCCAATCACCCGGCGTGCCGCCGTTCGACTCCACTTCATTGATCTTGATTCCCGCGGGCGCGGCCACCGTGACTGTTGCTTGTCCGGTGAGGGTGCCTACCGTCGCGATGATCTGCGCCGTCCCTGCTGCCACGGCGGTGATGCTCGCTGAGTCACCGACGGTTGCGACAGACGTGGATGATGACGACCACGTCACGGTGCCGGCGGTGATCGGTGCGCCGTTCTGGTCAACTCCGGCCGCGGTCGCGGTGATCTTCTGACCGACAACGACGTTCGGCGACGACAGGGTCACGTTGATCGTCGTCAACACGGGTGCGGGCGTCGACGTCGTGGAGTCGCCGCACGAGGCGGAGAGGACTGCAACCAGGGCCAGAGCGAACACGCGCTGCGCGGTGGGGGGAAGAGGAAGTGATCTCACGATTGGACTCAGGGTGATGGTACGCCGTACGGCGTGTGGGATGTGCTGTCACACAACCCTCATCAGTCCAGGTCCGTCAGTTGTTCACGGCCGCGTCACGAAACGGTAACCGCAGCACCAGTGCTCACAATGCACGACTCTGCGCAAACAGCCGCGTCAATCCATACAGCGCATCGATATGTGGCGTCTCAGAGCCAAGCTTCCGAGCAATCTCTGACGGTGCGCCGAGCAAATCTTCGAGCTCGATTGGCCGGTGCGCTTCGACGTCGCGCAGCATCGAGGTTTTGATCGCACCGAGCTTGCGCGTGTGCGCCATGCGATCCTTTCCATTCTCGGCGAGCTCGCAGCCGATGCGACGACCGATCTCCTTCGCCTCGCCCATGACGCCGAGCACGAATGTGTTGACGAGCGGATCGTCGAGAATCCGGTCGCACGTCGCGCGCGTCAACGCCGAGATCGGATTCATGGTCATGTTTCCCCAGACCTTGAACCAGACGTCCTTTCGAATGTGATCGCTCGCGGTCGCGTCGAATCCCGCGGCGCGAAACTGTTCGACGATTTCGGCGACGCGCGTCGAGTGGCCGCCCGCCGGTTCGCCAAACAGCAGCCGGTTGCCTGGCGCGAGTCCGATTTCGCCGGGAGCGGTGACGGCGGCGGAGAGATGTACGACGCAACCCACGACACGGTCGACGGGAATTGCGCCGGCGATTGCGCCGCCCGGATCGATCGATGCGAGACTCATTGGCGGCAGCTCGCCGCCGCCGCGCAACAGGAACCACCACGGAACGCCGTTCATCGCGGGAACGACAATCGTATGCGGTCCGATCATGGGCCCGATGATCGGCGCGACGCTCGCCATTGCCGGTCCTTTCACGGCGACAATGACCATGTCCTGCACGCCGAGGTCGCGCGCGTCGTCGCTTGCGGTGACGTTGACCTCGTACACGCGATCATCGCGCGTGAGGCGCCACGGCTTCCTGCGCAGCGCGGCCAGCGTTTCGCCGCGAGCGAGCGCGCTGATCTCGTGCTCTTGCCCTTGCCCTTGTGTACCGAGGGGAATGGCGAGGCGACCGCCGATGGCGCCGGCGCCTACGACACCGATCCGCATCTATACGTCTCCGTAACGGCGTGATGATTCGGCGATCTGTGCTCCGCGAACGTCGAATTATAGCGGACCTGCTCGGACTTACCGCGGGTTGGCGCGCGAGTCTACATTGGAGAATGCCCTTCACCACATTGATCAGCACCGCCGAGCTGGCCGATGAAACGGCCAATCCTTCGTGGGTCGTCGTCGACTGTCGGTTCGATCTGGCGAACGTCGACTGGGGACACCGCGAATATCTGGCGCGGCACATTCCGCGCGCTGTCTATGCGCATCTCGACGCGGATCTGTCTGGCGCCAAGACTGGGACGAACGGCCGACATCCGCTCCCCGACGCGGACGCGCTGCGGCACACGTTGTCGCGTTTTGGGGTCGCGCGCGACACGCAGGTCGTGGCGTACGATGAGGGTTCTGGTATGTACGCCGCGCGCTTGTGGTGGCTGCTCCGCTGGATGGGCCACGACGCCGTCGCCGTCCTCGACGGCGGCTTCGCGAAGTGGACGGCGGAGGATCGGCCGACCATCACCGGTGAAGAAGTGAACGCGCGGCGCGAATTCTCGGGTGAACCGCGGGCCGAGATGACCGTCGATGCGGCTCGAGTTGAATCGTTGCGCAGCGACGGTGCGTGGAGGCTCGTCGATGCGCGCGCGCCGGAACGTTTTCGTGGCGACGTCGAGCCGATCGATCGCGTGGGCGGGCACATTCCCGGCGCGGTCAACCGATTCTTCAAATCGAACTTGAATGAGGCCGGCGTCTTTCGCTCGCCATCCGAACTACGGCAACAACTCAGCGACCTTGCTGCCGGTGTGACGCCGGATCACATCGTCAACTCGTGCGGATCCGGCGTTACGGCGTGTCACAATTTGCTCGCCCTCGAGCACGCGGGCATGGGCGGGGCAAAGCTCTATCCCGGGTCGTGGAGCGAGTGGTCGTCGGATCCGAATCGACCCGTGGGGCGCGGCGACACGTAGTTCGCCGCTCAGTACGCCATAACGATTTGATGATACGGATTGGACGAATTTGACGGAAAGCGACGGACGACTGCATGGGGCATCGGCCCCGAGGCGTCTCGAGGCCGTTTCCGTTCCATGTGCCTCACATGTGCATGTGTGCCATCGTGTCGAGCGCTTCGTTGAGCTCGACGTCGAAGCGCGCTTTTAGCTCGGGCGTCGGCGCCACGGAGCGATATTCGTCGGCGAGCGCGTTCCACGCGTCGATCATTTGCTTGCGGAGCGCGTCGAACTGCTTCGTGTCATTCGCACGTTGCGCGGCGCGCAGCTTCGGCACGAGCGCGGAAAGCGTCGCCCGCTTCGCGATGAGACCCTTGTTCTTGCCGGCGCGCGCTGCGAGATCGTCGATCCGATGCGAGACCACGAGCTTGGCGCCGTAGGTCTCGCCGAGTGCCATGCCGAACAGACGGTCGTCGCGCGTGGCGTGTGTCGGCGGCGTGAGTCCGGTCGCGATGTAGGGCAGCGCCGGATTGTCGTGCGCGTAGGGACCGTCGGGATTGGGGATCGTCCAAGCGTGCACCATCGCGATGTTGGCGGTGCCGACGGGTTGCCCGCCGCGTGCGATGCAATCGTCGCGACCGTCGGCCAGTTGCGTGCCTTCGCCGGGGATGCCGCTGCAGAGCGCGTGAAGGTGCCACTCGGTCGGCGTGCCGGCGAGCGTCGTGGGGACCGGCCGCACGCGAATCAATTCCGTGTACGCGACCCCGATCGGCACGAGTGAGTCGCCAAGCGGCAGATACATCATGAAGGTGGGCTTGGTCAGATCGGGCGGCAGATTCGCGGCGAACCGGGCCATTGAAATCCAGTGCTGGCCTTGAAACGGCGTCAGATCTTTCGATCCCGTCGCGACGCCGATGACGCGGAAGCCAGAGTCGCGCAGCGCTGCGGTGTCCTTAAGGTGCGCGATCGCTTGGGATGCGCGCAGGACGATCGAATCGGCGTGTTGAGCGTTTTGAGCGTGTTGATCTGCGTGTTGTTGCGCCTGTGCAGGCGCTCCGGCACTCACGACACCGAGTGTGGCGGTGAGCAGCGCGGCGCACTGCGTAGAAATCTTCATTCTCATGTGGCTTGGTCCTGATCGGTTGCTTGGCCTTGTTGTTGCCAATTTAGCGACCGGGACGGCCTTCGATTGGTCGACCTCAGCCTGGCACAGACTGGAGAGACCACATGCGGAACACCGTCCGCCACCGTCGTAGCTGGCTTCGATGGGTCGTGCTCGCGGCCGTCTATGGATGCGGCGGCGGCGCTGCGACCGATGTTGGCAGCACGTCAACGAACACGACGACGAAACCCGCAGTGCTCACCTCGCTCGCCGTCACGTTGTCGGCGTCGACGCTGCAGGTGGGGCAATCGACCACGGCCAGTGCGACGGGCGTCGATCAGAACGGCGCGGCAATCTCGACGGGCACCGTAACCTGGACATCGAGCAATCCGACCATCGCGTCGGTAACCTCGGCCGGCGCGGTCACGGGACTGGCCGCCGGGACAACCAATATCGTGGCGACGGCGCAAGGCGTGACGGGACAGAGCCCGCTGACCGTGATCGTGGCGCCCCCGGTTGGCGCCAACAGCGTGACGCTGAGCGCGGCTGGCCAATCGACCTCGTTTCTCACGGCGCCCAACCCGAATGTCGCGCTCACCGTGAACGCGAACGATCAGTATCTCATCGAGGTCGTGAATACCGATCCCTCGTACAACTCCACCGAAGACGTTACGATCACGGGGAGCGGCTCGGGAGCTCTGGCCAACGTGACGCCGTCGGCGGCGCGTGCGGCGCCATCAATTGCTACCGAGCCTGCGGCGCGCTCACTGACCATGTCGGCGGCACGAGTCCGCGCGCTCGATGCGGCTCGCGCCGTCGACGGACGCACGGCGAACCATCTCGCCATGCTCGAGAATAATCGCCAGATCTTTGCCAGCCACGGAAATCCGAAGCGCCTCTGGGCGGCGGCGCGCAGCGGCCGGACCGCACCGATCGGCGCCGCGGTGGTCCAGAGCATCGGCGCGGTGAACAAGGTCTACGTCGCACACTCGCTGAACGGGTCGTGCACCGAGGTCGACTCGATCGGCGCCCGGACGGTGGCCATCGGACAACACGTCATCGTTCTCGCCGATACGAATTCTCGCACGTGGCCATCCGCTTTTCGTCCGGACTCGTCGTACTACCAGTTCTTTGCGACCGAATTCGACCAGCTCACCTACCCGCACATTCTCGCCAACATCGGCGATCCGCTCGCGTACGACAGCCAACTCTCTGGCATCGGCAAAATCACCGTGACGATCACGCCCGTGCTCAACAACCTCAGCGGCGCGACTGGCGGCGGATCGGTCGTGGCGTTCGTGAACGGGTGCGACTTTTTCCCAACGGCGCTGTCCGGTCCCGACGCCGATCTGAGCAACGAGACCGAGATGTTTTATTCGTGGGTTCCATCGTCGAGCGGCGACGACGTGGCGTCCTGGGAGTTGGAGCTCCGCGCGACGGCGGCGCACGAGACCAAACACATCGTCTCCTACACCGACCGGATTCTGAACAACAGCGCGAATTTCGAGGAGGTGTGGCTCGAAGAAGGGCTCGCGCAGGAATCGTCAGAGATCTGGGAGCGGAACTTCAACGAGGCGACGTGGAAGGGTAACGCCACCTTCGATCAAACAGTGGCGTGCGAGATCTCGCTGGGCGCGAATGCTCCGTGCGATCTGGCGGGCACCAAGCCGATCGCGTTGATCGCGAGTCATCTACCATTCTTCTTTCAGTATTTACAAACTGAAAGCTCGTCGCATTCCGAGGGACTGGGCCTCGACACGCCGGCCGACTATGGTGCCGGTTGGACGTTCGCGCGCTGGGCCACCGATCAGTACGGCACCACGGAAGCTGCCTTCATCAAGTCGCTCGTCAACGAACCTCAGTTGACTGGATTGGACAATCTGAGCCGGCATACTTTACAATCGTCGCAGTTGTTGCTCGTCTACTGGAATCTGGCGACGGCCATCTTTCAGTCGCCTACGTACACCATTGCCGACGTACGCGCGACGATTCCGAGCTTCAACTTCGCGGACATCTTCAAGGTGGGGCAAACGGGACTCCAGTGCGGTAGCCCTCCAAGAGCTTGCGGCTTCTTCACGACTTCGGGCAGTCCGGTGTTTCCGGTGCAACCGATTGCGCTCACCGCGGGCACCTTTGCCAACACCGTGCACGGCGTTCCCGGAACGTCCGCAGTGTTCTATCTCCTGAGCGCGTCCACGGCAGGCACCGAGACGATCCAGTTGTCGAATTCGACAGGCAGTGCGTTGTCCACGTCGAGTGGACTGCGCGTCGCCATCCTCCGAGTGCGCTGATGCGTCGTGAGCTCGTTGCGTGCGCGGCGATGGCATTGCTCACGCTCGGTGGAGTGAATGGCTGTCATCGTCCGTCACTCGGCGCGCGCGCCGGCGCGCAAACGCCCATGGATTCGGTCGAAGGTGTCGTGCGCGCTGTCGGCGTGCAGGGCGCGTCGAATGTGGTGTTGGCAACGGACGACAGCGCGCCATCACTGCGTCTTTCCGGCGCGCCGCTCTTGTCGCGCGTCGCCGGACTGCGCGTGGCCGTAGTGGGCAAGAGAGACGGCGACCACTTCACCGTCTCCCGTTTTGCGGTCGTCGCGGCGAACGGCGTCCGCGCCGCGGACGGACGCCTCACCGCGCAAGGCGCCGGTCTAATGCTGGTGACGCCGGCTGGTGCGCGGTACATCGTGAACGGCGCGTCGCCAGCATTGCGCGCCAACCTTGGGCATCGCGTGTGGATCGCGGGCCTGCTCGACGGACAGGTTGTCTTCTACGGCGTGATCGACTGACTCGACGTACTCGAGATAGTCCTCGTCAGCGTCACCCCAGTCGCGGTTTGCTGGGAGAAGGTCTGCGTCGCCGTGCGCGGTGGGGTGTACAAAAGCGTGCCGGTCATCGTCAGCCCGTCGCTCGACACAGTTCCCGAGAAGGACAGCGCGCCGTAGTAGAAACTGCCATTCCCCACGGGATTCTGGCCGAGCGTTCCGGAGAAGCTCACGGCGTTGTTGGAGTAACTACCGGTCGTCGCGGTGAAGCTGTTGCCGGTGTAGCTCGGAATGTTGACGGTGATTGCTCCCGAGCCGGTGACGTTCGATCCCGTCTGATCGAGTGCGACGTTCACGACCGTCGACAAACCGAGCGCTGTCTGCCACAGTCCGGCGACTCCCGTCGGCACGTTGCTCGTTCCGCCGGTGCCGGTGCCGGTGCCAGTTCCTGTGCCGGTTCCACCACTACCCGTTGCGCCGCCGCACGAGCCGGCGCTCGCCTGGAACGTTCCGCCGCTGCCATCACTATTCTTGTATGAGCCGGACAGCGACGTTCCATCGGCGGAAATGGTCGCGCTCCCCGACCCACCCTGGTTCGTGGCGATCGTGACCGACGTTCCCGCTGCCGAGCCGGTGATCGCCGCTCCGCCATTCGATTGCACCCCGGCCGAGCCGGTCGTGCCACTCACGGTCCCTGACGGCGCGATGACGAGCGTGAGCCAACCGAAGTCATTGCTTGCGGTAGCGGCGTAGGAACCGCAGAACACTTTTGGTGCGACGCCCGATGCCGACGCGCCCGCACCGGTGAACGATCCGCTCGCTGTCTGGTCGGTCAGTGTTCCCGACAGCGTTCCGGCGGACACTGAACCGGTGAACGTGAAGTTTCCGCCCGTCATGTGCAATGAACCGCTCGATGCGTCGAACGTGCCGGTGAGCTGAGTGTTGACGCCGTCAACCGTGCTCGCCGTTCCAGTGGCCATCGTCGGAGTAACACTCGCCGCCGCGAGAAGACTCGGCGCGATGTCGGCCGTGGATGCCAGCGCCATCGAGAATCCGCCGCTCGTGCGCTTCGTGACGAATGCACCGAAGTACGTCGTCGTCGACTTGGGCGTAGGGGCGGGCCCGGTCGTCTCGCCGCTCGAGGCACAGCCGACTGCCGCGGGCAGCATGGCAAGGACGACTCCCACTTTCGGAATGAGACGGCGCACGCGCGCTCCTGGCTTCGAGAATGTAGACGTTGGACGCAGGGCTCTCTTCGAGGTGAGTCGGAGCCGGAGTCAATTCGTGACAGGCTGAATGACCTGTGAGACGTGTGCCGGCGGGCGCCGACGGGCGCCGACGGGCGCCGCACGCTATGTTCTACCGCCGCACACAGTCAGGGTGCGGCACTTCGAGCGGAGGAGGAGTCATGCTTTACGGAGTGGCGGCGTTTCGCGAGACCGGAATGCCAGTACGGCACGCGAATGCGGTCCAGGAGGTGGCGGACCGGACGGGACACGCCATTCTGTTCCGCGCGGTGGGTAAACACGCTACGCGACTGCTCGAGGAAGGCTACGCCGCGAAAGGCTTTCGCATCGACACCAAGTCGTGCGACTGGGGTCCGATGCGCGGGTTCGTGTGCGTCGACCACAGGCTGAGCAAAGTGGGCGGCGACCCCGACAAGGCGGGGAAGAACAAGACCTATACGGTCGACGCGCTCTACGGCCGCGTACGACACGATGCACTCGGTGGCTTGAGCGACGACCTGGCGCACGATCCGTCCGCGACGATGCCGGACTGGCAAGCCGGCTGCAAACCAATCGTGATCTCGGCCGATCGCTATACAGAACTCGTAAATGGCGGCCTCGCCGGCGCCAGCAATTCCGCGGGAATCGTGAAAGGCGTGAGCAGGGATGTCACGAACCGGGTCGCGCTTCCGTGGGCGCTCATTCCGATCGCGCGCTGCATGCAGGTGCGAAGCTTCGCGGACGCGTGCGGACCGGCGCCTGCAGGGTCGTTCGGTGTCTTCGTCGATTACTCGAATGCCAGCTTCCCGTTCGAGCAGTGGGTCCCTGACACCGTGGCCCGCGTGAAGGTGCTCGGCTACGACGCGGTGCTTGGGCTGATCAATCCGGGCAGCGAGAGCTACGGCTACCGCGCCTGCGTCACGGGCGACTACGACTTGTTCGCCGTGTGGGCGCCGCTGCACAAGCTCGATCCGTTCGCCGCACGGAATCAGTGGGACAAGCGCGTCGTCGACATGGTCAAGGAGGCCAGCCCCCGCCTCAGGACGCCGCACTTTCACCAGCACTACAAGCTGGGCAACATCACGGCGCGCCTGAACATGATGAAGGTGCTACTCAACACGGCGTTCATCGCCAACGGCGGATTCACCGGCGGGAATCTCGTGCATCACAGCGACGAAGTGGGCAATCCGTCGCCCGACTTGAAGAAGACGATCGTCGAAAGCTTTCCCATTCTGGCGTTCGTGCCGCAAGCAAGTTGGCGCAGCGGCTCCATGCGCTCGCCCGGCGCGTGTCTGCGCGATGTGACAGACTTCCGGAATCTCGCGAACATCTGTCGAGCGGGGGGCATCATACCCGACATCATGCCGGAGTGGGGCGTGGACGCGAGTGGCCCCATCGGCGTGCCGAGCGGTTTTCGGAGATAGCGCGACTCAGCCTTCGCGATTGCGCATGTGGTCGGCGAGCGAATGCAATTGCTTGCGCAGATGCGCCTCCAACTCGGCCGGCATTCCATGTTCGGTCAGCGCCTGATCCATGCACCACAGCCATTCGTCACGCTCACGTTCGCCGATCGGAAATGGCGCGTGACGCATTCGTAAGCGTGGGTGGCCGAACTTCTCCATGTACCACTGCGGTCCGCCGGTCCACGCAGTGAGATACAAATACAATTTCTTACGCGACGCCTTGAGACTCGCGGCGTGGAGCTTCCGGATGTTCGCCGCTTCGGGCGCGGCGTCCATCAGATCGTAGAAGCGATCGACGAGGCGACGAATGCCGGCGTCGCCGCCGAGTAGGTCGTACGGAACGGGAGTGGGAGCTGGAGCGGACATGAGGCGAAAGGTACGGACGTGCCGCGCGTGGCCCTATCGTCTCATCGCCCGCGCGACGCGGCGTTCAACGCCGCCTCGAACGCTCGCTCGTCTTCCCAGTTGCCGTCGAACCGCTCGCCATTGATGAAAAAGGTGGGCGTTCCGTTGACGCCGCTGCGCACACCGCTATTGAAATCAGCGCGAACGCGCGCGCTGTACGTGTGCTCGTCGAGTGCATCGAACAGCTTCTCCTCATCGACGCCGCAGTCTTCCGCATACTCGGCGAGATTTTCGTCGTCGAGCGCGTCCTGATTGTCGAAAATCGTGTCGTGCATCTTCCAGAAGGCGTCATTCCCTCCAAGCGCGGCTACGGCTTCCGCCGCCTCCGCTGCGTGCTCGGCGTGCGGATGCGCTTCGCGCAGCGGGAAGTTGCGGAAGACGAAGCGCATCTTCCCGGCGAGCCGCTTGCGAAGCGATGCCACGATCGGGTGCGCCGCGCCGCAATGAGGACACTCATAATCGCCATATTCCACGAGTGTCACGTGCGCGCTGGCCGGCCCCTCGACGTGATCGGAGTCGCGGACGTCAGGCGTGAGCTGCGCGTCGCTCATTGTTTGTTCGCCTGCGGTGTGCTGGCGGGCGATGCACCGAGCGAGTCCAGGGCGCGCAGGATTCCGTCGGCGCCCGGATTCACGCCCATCGGCGACAGATAGCTCCAGCGAATGATCCCGCTGGCATCGACGACGAACAGCGCGCGTTGCGACGTACCGCCTTCGGCTTCGTATGCGCCGTACGCGCGCGAAACGGCGCCCTTTGGCTCGAAGTCCGCCAAGAGCGGAAAGTGGATGTGTTTTGCGTCGGCGAATGCGGCATGGCACCACGCGCCATCTACTGAAATCCCGACGATGCGCGCACCGTATTCCTCGAACTGCTCGCGCATTTCGTTATAGAGCACCATCTGATCGCCGCAGACCGGACTCCAATCGGCCGGATAGAACGCGATGACGAGCGGTCGGCCGCGCAACTCGCCGAGCGCCACCTTCTGATCGGGGGTCGATTCGAGTGTGAAGTCAGGTGCGGGCGTTCCCGCTTTCAGAATGTCGCTTGGCATGAGCGATTGATCGAACCTCGGTGAGCGTGTCTACGCGATCGACTCGGGTTCCAGCACCGTTTCGACAGCGGTTCCGTCGACTCGGTCCACGTAATATGCCTTGGCCCCGACGCGTGCGGAGACGACGCGTTTGACCACGCCATTCTCGAAGTAGAGGCCGGCGTCGTTGTCGCAGGCGTAGCCCGGCTTCAACTCGCCCGATGCGATCAACTGCTGATAGAGCGGCCGTCGACCCGGCTCCTTGTCGTAGTGCGGGCTGTGGCTTCCCGGCAGAAATCCGAGACAGCGCACGATGGACAGCGCTTTGGGCCGCGAGTCGGTCGTGCCTTCCTCGAACCAGCAGAGCGACCCGGCGCTGGCGCCGCCGAGTACGATGCCGCGCTCCCACGCTGTGCGGAGTACGACGTCGATACCCTGGGCCTTCCAGATCGCCTGTTGGTTCAAGGTATTGCCGCCCGACGCGACGATGCCGTCCATGGAGAGGAGCATTTCGTCCCACCCCTGTGTCTGCGTGAGGCTTTCAATGAAGGTGTTCTGAACGAAGGGCGTCACTTCCAACGGTGCGCAGGCCTTGAACCACCCGACTGTTGCCGTGGCGCTATCTGCTGATGCGGTAGGCAGATAGCAGAGTCGCGGCTTCGGCTTTCCGGTCAGGGCGGCCATGTAGCGAACAAAGGCGGTGTCGAACCCGCCGCCAGCGATGAGGATCTTCGTGTCGATCATATTTGGACGCCCGTCCGATATATCGTGATGTTGGTAGTAATCCCGATAGAAATACTCGGAATTACGGCTAGCTTCGGTGGCTCAACCTGTCGGGACGCTGACTTCGCGCGTCGCCCGACACCTGAATGAACCACACGAACAGCAAACGAGAAGATGAATCTTCGCCTGCGCGAGTGTCTCGCGGGAGTCGCCGTTGTCATCACGTGCATCGCACCGACGGTGCGTGCCCAAGGCCCAATGACGGCCACCGATCCCGCAGTCGGCGTGCTCGTCGTGGCGCACGGTTCCGACGCAGCCTGGAATGCCCCGGTGGATTCGCTCGCCGCGCACGTGCAGCGGCACGGTGTCATCCGCGGGCCCGTGAGCGTGGCGTTCTTGATGGGTGACGAAGCGCCGAAGCATCGCTTCCAGGATGCGGTGGCCGATCTCGTGAAGCGCGGCGCGCGGCGGGTGGTCGTCGTTCCGGTGTTGGTCTCGAGCTACAGCGGCCACTACGACCAGATTCGCTATCTCGCCGGCAAGACGGATTCGCTCGACAGCGACATGATGATGATGCTCCACATGTCGGGAATCGAACGTCCGAACAGCGTACCGATCACCGTGACGCCAGGCCTCGACGACTCGCCGGAGCTGGCGCGCGTGCTCACTGCTCGCGCCGAGGCGCTTGCTCCTGACGCCGCCGACCGCAGCCATCGCGCACTCTTCCTCTTCGGCCACGGCCCGAACTCGGCCGAAGACTACGCGGCGTGGATGAAGAATCTGCGCGTCGTTGCCGATTCAGTTCGTGCCGCGACCGGCTTTGCCAACGTTGCCGTGGAGCTCGTGCGTGACGACGCTCCGGCGGAAGTGCGCGGCGAAGCGGTGAAGCGGGCCCGCGAGATCGTGACGCTGCAGCACGCGGCGACGAACAAGGATGTCGTGATCGTGCCGATTCTCGTCTCCACCGGCGCGATCGCCGAGACGAAGCTTCCGGGCGATCTCGCCGGGTTGCCGGCCGTCTATTCGCCTGCGCCGCTCCTGCCCGACGCGAATCTCGTGCAGTGGGTGGAGCGTCGCGTGCTCCAGGCCCCGCCGCGCTGACAACTACAATTTTATAATACAAATATTATGATAAACCCCCGCGCTCGCCTCTCGCTGGTCGTGCTCTCGCTCGCCGCGTTGGCGGCGTGTTCGTCGTCGGACGACACATCGACCGGTCCCAGTTCCGCCGACGCCACGCTGCAAGTGAATGCGTCGACGTCGACGGCCTACGTCGCCCTCGGCGCGCCGGCCAACCTCGTGTCAGTTGGTGACCCCACGACGTCCACCGCGTGGGATCTCGCCTTCACCGGCACGCCTACAGTCGCCGTGAATGGCGGCGCGAGCGGGCCGGGCACCACGAAGGCGTACTGTCTGTGCGCGAACAGCAGCTTGTCGCCCGCGCAGGTCGAGGCGCTCACGGCCGCCGGCGGTACTACCGCGTTCGACGCCGTCACAGCGGGCAGCATCCCGGCCGATTCGCTGTTCACCGCAGACGCCGCATCGCAGGCCATCTCCGATTGGTACGACTACAACACGACGACGCACGCCGTCACGCCGAGCGCGAACGTGTGGGGCATTCGTCTCGCGTCGAGCGGCGGCTACGCGAAGTTCCACGTGATCGCGCTGCCGACGCCCGGGCAGTCGAACGCCGGACCCGTCACCATCCAGTGGGCGGTGCAATCGTCCGCCACCGGAGCACTCGGCGCCGATCAGCAGGCGGTCGTCGATCTGTCGAGCGGCTCCAAGGTGTACGTGAACCTGAGCACCGGTGCGACGTCGGCGTCGGCTACGTCGACGTGGGACATCGCGCTGCAGGGCTACACGATCAGCGTGAACGGCGGCTCGAGCGGATCCGGCAGCGTGGGCGTCGTGGCGCTGGTGCCGTCGACGTTCTACACGTCGTACGCGGCGATCACGTCGATTCCCGTCGGCGCGACCGGAATTCCCTCGACAGCATTTACGACCGACGGCGCAGGCGGCGCTTTCTTGTCAGCGGCACCGTACCGCTACGATGGAAACTCGCATCAGGTGTATCCGACATACGACGTCTATCTCGTGAAGCACGGAACGTCCGTCTACAAGGTGCAGATCACGAGCTACTACAACACCGGCGGCGTGTTCGGCTACCTGACGTTGCGGTACACCAAGATCTCCGGTTGATGCGTCGCTCGTTGCTCGCGCCGGCGTTTGTTGCGGCGGTGTTCATTACGTCGGCGCGGCTCGACGCGCAGCAAAGTGATTCTGCGAGCACGGCAAAACCGCTGGGCGCCGTCGTCGTCACCGCGTCGCGTCGCCTGCAACGCGTGACGGATGCACCGGTAACGACCGAGGTGATCTCGCGCGCCGAGATCGAGAAGAGCGGCGCGCAGGATCTGAACGCGCTGCTCACGCAGTACGTCGGCGTGCAACCCGAGCCGAGTGTGGCGGGGAGCGGCGGTGTGCAGATTGAGGGACTGTCGTCGGAGCACGTGCTCGTGTTGGTCGACGGGCAGCCGCTCGTTGGCCGCATCGATGGCGAGCTCGATCTGTCGCGCGTGCCGGCCTGGATGATCGATCACGTCGAGGTGATCAAAGGGCCGCTGTCCACGCTGTACGGCTCTTCGGCGATGGGCGGCGTGGTGAACGTGATCACGCGCGATGCCGTTCTCTCGCGTCCGGCGGTGACGCTCGCGGCGACTGGCGGCACACAGGGTCGCCTCGAGGCGAATGGTGCCGTGCGTGGCAGTGCCGGCGACGTGAGCGGATTGTTCGGCGTTGGCCGGCGGCAAGACGACGTTCAGCCTGGGCGGTCCGATCAGAGTGGCGCGCGCGCCAATCGCTGGGATGCGAACGGCAAGTTGAAGTGGGCGCCAGCCGGCAGCGGTCTCTCGGTGGACGGCGCCTTGCTCGGCGTGCGCGAGGACCAACGCTGGCAGAGCGGGCAGCTATACTACTTCTCTAATAACGTCCAGGCTGATGGCCGCGTTGGCGTTCAGTCGCTGCTCAATGGCGGTTCGGGCCGAGCGGGCTTGACGTTCTATTATTCGCAGTTCTCGCACACGAGCCGGCAGGCCACGCTTCCCGAGCCGGTGAGCGATTCCGGGGACGTGTCGACGGAGTCGCTGGGCCGAGTGGAAGCGACGTACAGCGGCCAGGTGCGCGACGGGCAGATCGTCGATGCGGGAATTGACGTCGATCGCGAGGCGTTGTCGACCGATCGCATTCTGGGACAGCGCCGCACGACCATGAGCGCCGAGCCGTATGCGCAGTACACGATGGATGTGGGGCGGTTGTCGCTCGTACCGGGTGCACGGTTGAGCTACAGTGACCAGTGGGGAACCCACTTCACGCCGAAAGTGGCGGCGCTGTATCGCCTGGGCGGCGGCGTGGCGCTGCGGGCGTCGGTCGGCACAGGGTACCGCGCACCGGACTTCAAGGAATTGTATATAACATTTTTGAATGGCTCGGTCGGCTACGTCGTACACGGGAATCCCGATCTGACGCCGGAGACGTCGACGAACGTGACCGGCGGCCTGGAGTGGACCGGATCGAACGCCTACGTCCGCGTGCAGGCGTACACCAACCGATTCTCGAGCTTCATCGAGTCGGTGCAGGAGGCGGATTCAGGCGCCATCGAGCAGTTCACCTACGCGAACATCGCGCACGGCGTCACGCGAGGTGTCGACGTCGACGCGGGTGTCGCGCTGCGGATGCTGTCGCTCGACGCGTCATACGGATATCTCGAGGCGTACGATCGTGGGGCCGGCTTGCCGCTGCTCGGCGCAACGCCGCGGTCGGCTCGGCTCACTGGAGACGTGCAACTCCCGGCGCGCGTACGGTCGTCGTTGACTGTGCTCTATTGGAGTGCCGCGCCGGCCTCGCAGGCTACCGTCGGGCTGGCGACGACGACGATCTATCGCGGCGCGTTCACGCGGGTGGATGGACACGTGTCGCGCCCGTTCGCGCGCGGCGTCGAAGGGCAGGCGGGCGTGACGAATCTCTTCGATACCACGCCTCGCGATTGGCCGGGAATCACCGAGCGGCGGTGGTACGTGGGCGTGAGCGTCGATCGCGGGTTGTAGCGCGGATCTGTTTGGAACCAGTAATTCTTCGACATTTTCTCCGCCGACTGAAACAGTCCAACCAATCCGGTTCGTAGGTTGTCCAAGTTCCCGACTGGACTTACCTCGAATCTTCTTCCGGACCGGACCACTTGCTCCTCGGCATCGCAGCGATCCTCGGGGTCGCTTTCAATTTGCAGGTTCCTCGCCCCGCTCAGACCGCCTCGACGGACGCGACCGCACGCGTGCCGGCGCCGGCGCAGATCAACATTCCGCTTCCCACGGACACCCACGCGGTTGCGGTGCGTGCCACGGTCGCCCCGGTGATCGACGGCAAAGAAGACGACGAGGTGTGGCGCACTGCGCCCGCGATCACGCAGTTCCGGCAGTGGCAGCCCACTGAGGACAAGGAGCCGCGTTTCAAGACAGAGGCGAAAATCGCGTTCGACGCGGCCAATCTGTACGTCTTCGTGCGTGCCTTCGATCCACATCCGGACAGCATCATCAAGATTCTCGAGCGGCGCGACACCTTCACGCCGTCGGACATGATCTGGCTGTTCATCGACTCGTATCACGATCGTCGCACCGGCTACGAGTTCGGCGTGAACGCCGCCGGCGTGAAGATCGATCAGGCGATTTACGACGACGGCAACGAAGACGGTGCGTGGGACGCGGTGTGGGATGCGGCGACGACCATCGACTCGCTCGGCTGGACGGCGGAGTTCCGCATTCCGCTTTCCCAGATGCGCTACGGCGCCGATCGCAATCACACATTCGGCTTCATGATCGATCGCGACATCTATCGATTCAACGAGCGGCAGAGCTGGCCCGTGCTGCGCCAGTCCAAAACGGGACTCGTGTCGCAGTTCGGCGACGTCGACGGCATGGATGATCTCGAAGCGCCACGGCGGCTCGAAGCCGTTCCGTACGTCGTGACCAAGAACGCGACGGCGATTGCGCACAACGCATTCACCACGCAGTCCAACGTCACGGCCGGCGGCGACTTCAAGTATCGCCTGGCGCCGAATCTCACGATTGACGGAACCGTCAATCCCGACTTTGGGCAGGTCGAGGCGGATCCCGCGGTGCTCAATCTGTCGGCGTACGAATCATTCTTCGATGAGCGGCGGCCGTTCTTCGTTGCCGGCCGCGGGCTGTTCCGCTTCGATGTCAACTGCAGCAATGTGAACTGCAGTAGCGAAGGTCTTTACTACAGCCGGCGCATCGGGCGGACGCCGGAACTGGCTGGCACATACGGCGACACGGTACCCACGCAGCCGACGACGATTCTCGGCGCTGCCAAGCTGCTCGGGCGATTCCCCGGCGGTATGACGTTCGGCGTGCTCGATGCTACGACCGCGCGCGCGCGAGGGCCGAGCGACACGACGTATGAGCCGGCGACGAACTTTGCTGTCGCGCGATTCAAGCAGGATCTGCGACAGGGCAACAGCAGCATCGGCGGCATGTTCACGGCGGTGAATCGAGCGAACGATTTGTTCACGTCGCCGTACATGACCTCCAACGCATACGTCGGCGGGCTCGACTTCCGGCACCGGTTCCTCAAGAACGTCTACGAGGTTTCAGGCTCGCTCGATGGAAGTCGAGTGCAGGGAAGTGCCAAGTCGATCCTCGGTATAGAGACAGACGCCGTGCACTACTACCAGCGCCCCGACGCCAATCTGCCGCTCGACTCCAACGCTACCGTGCTGGGCGGCAATGCGGAGGAGTTCAAGTTTGATAAAGTCAGCGGTCAGAACCTGATGTTCGAGTCGGCCTATCAGCGCCGCTCGGCCGGATTCGAGATCAATGATCTCGGTTACCTGCGTCGCGCCGACCAACAGTCGTGGAGCACGTGGGTCGGTTTCTTCGACCGTCATCAGCGTTCGTGGTACAATCGCTTCCAGTGGAACAACAACTGGTGGCAGTACTGGAGCACCAACGGGCTTCCGCTCGAAGCGGCGTACAACACGAATACGCACATCACGTTCAAGAACAACGCGGGCTTCAACGGCGGCGGCACGATCGGCCAGCTCGGCACGACATACGACGATCGAAGCGCGCGCGGTGGGCCGGCGATTCGCCAGAGACCCTACATCTCGCCGTGGCTGTCGGTGAACGGCGACGACCGGCGTCCGCTCGTGCCGTACTTCAACACCAGCTATTTCAGCGGCGAGAACGGTCGCAACTCGAATTGGAACGTGAGTCCCGAGCTCGATTACAAGGTGTTCGGCCGATTCAGCTCGTCGCTGTCATTCAACTGGTCGCGCAACATCAGCGACGATCAGTGGTACGGGAACTACGCGGACAGCATCGGCGCGACGCATTACACCTTTGCGCACCTCGATCAGACGACCACGTCGGCGACGATCCGGTTGAACTACACGTTCTCGCCGACGGTATCGCTCCAGGCGTATACGCAGCCGTTCGTGTCGAAAGGCACGTACAGCAACGTGCGACAGCTCTCATCGACGCCGCGCGCGCTAGCGTTCGATCAGCGGTTCGTGGCGTACGGCGACACGTCGGTCACGAACGATCCGGGTGGATTCAACTTCAAGGAATTCCAATCGAACCTGGTGTTCCGCTGGGAATATCGTCCCGGCTCGACATTGTTCCTCGTGTGGAACGAAGGCCGGCAAGGCGATGACGGTACGCAAGGCACGAACGATTTCCGCGGCGACGTGCGCGAGCTGCTGCGCTTGCACCCCACCAACACGTTCCTCGTCAAACTTTCGTACTGGTTGAATCGGTAACCGCGGTACCGTACGCCGCGCTGCTAGGTGCTCAGCAGCGCGGCTTCGGTCCGCCTTGAATGTCCGCCATGTCGCGGATCTTGGTGCCGTTGTCTTCGCACGGACCGGTGGTCGGTGCGTCTGGCCATTTGATGGCCGGCTTGCGTCCGGCGGCCAAGTCTGCGGCGTGAATGAAGTACGAGCCGATTCCCGCGGCGCCCTGCATGAAGCCGGTCTGCGCCGACGACTTCGCGGTCGATTCGGGATCGTCGGTCCGCATCCACTTCAGACCGTCGCCATCGGTGATCGCCGTGGCCGCAATTGCAGCGGAGATCCGCTTCACCATGTCGAGGTACGACGGCTCGGGCGTGATCCGCTGCAGTCTAATAAAGAAATCGCCAATCCCCGCGCCGCCGTTCGCCTGATCGACGCCCCAGTATCCGGGCGACTGTTTTTCCGGAATGCCCGCCGCGATCACTGACTCGGCACATTGTTGTGCGAGGCCGTTCCAGTGCTCGGTTCGGGCCATCTCGCCGAGTTGGCTGAACAGCCGCGATGTTCCCGCGGGACCGCCGGCCCAACCCATGTAGTAGAGCTGCTCGCCGCCGGGCTCGTGATGATGGAGCTTGTAGCCGCCACCGTCGGTCGACGCGACGGCGTCGAGATAGCGCACTGCCTGCAGCGAGCCGCTGTACATCGAGCGATCGAACGTCATCGCAAAGAGTTTGGCGAGCGCGAACGCAACGCCCGACGTCCCGTGCGCGAAGTTGAGATAGTACTTCGTGTCGCCATCTTTGACGGGCCACTTCGTGCCGCCTTTGTCGTGCACGCCGACGTCGAGCAGATGCCGACCGGTGAGCAGCCCCAAATCGCGCATCGCCGGCGAGTTGACCTCGTTTGCCGCCCACGTCAACAGCAACGCGATACCGGCGCTGCCGCTAATGATGTCGTTCGTTCCGCTCGCCCCCGTCCAGTACGCGCCGTTTGCCGCCTTCTGCGCCAGTCCCTGGATCATCGCGAGACCCTGATTGGCGGCGTCGCGATAGGTGCCGTCGCCAGTCGCTTTGTGCGTTTCTTCGAGCACGAAGACGGCGCCCGCAAGCCCATCATAGAGGCCGCACCGACCCGCTGCTTGCAGCGTCGGTAGCTGAGCAATCAGCTCGTTCGCGCCATGTCGTGCGTCGTCGAGCCAGCTCGTGTCTTTCGTCGCGTAGTACAGCTCGAGATTGAAGACGATGATCCCGGGAATGCCGTTGTAGAGATCGAGCCCAATGGCTTTCGGCTGGAGCGGATCCATCGGCCACGTCACGCCGTTCGCGGTCTCGGTGCGCGAGCGACGGATCCACTGGCCCGCTTTGATCGCAATGTAGAGCTCGTTGACAGGTGCCCGCATTGAGAATGGCGCACCGCTCGTCAATCCGCGCGCGGACAAGAGCGACGGCAGCGCAATCATTCCCGCTGCCGCCCCGAGTCCCATTCCAATCAACTCGCGCCGCGAGATCGCGTGGCGATCCATTCCAATTCTCCTTGCTGATTCGATGCTGGCGGCCCCGAGTGGGTCACCGACGCCTCGCATGCAAAAAATATCACGCCCACATCGAGACAATCAGGGAAATGCTGACCGTTCTGGCCGAGCTGTTGTTATGCGCCTCGCGCTGCCAAACTTCCCGGACGCTCGTAGCATCTCGCCCTGCTTTTACCCGGAAATCCCATGGATGGTACCACGCACGCGCTGTCGACGGAGCTGGAAACGCGGCTTCGGGCGATGCCCAAAGTCGAGATCCATGTGCACCTCGAAGGCGCGCAGCTTCCGGAAACCATTTGGCGGCTGGCGCAGAAGAACGGTGTGCAACTTCCGGCCGCGTCGCTCGACGATTGGAAGCGCTTCTACGAGTTCGAGAACTTCAACCATTTCATCCAGGTCTATCTCGCGTGCAGCCGGTGCATGGTCACCGCGGACGACTTCGCCGAGATGACGGAAGACTTCCATCGGTATCAGGCGTCGCAGAACATCGTATATACGGAAGCCTTCCTGAGCGCGTCGCTGCTCGTGGACAAACTGCCGCGTCGCGATCTGTTCGACGCGCTGCGGCGCGGTTGTGAGGCCGGTCGGGCAAAGTACGGTGTCGAGGTCCGGTTCATTCCCGACATCGCGCGCAATTTTCCGCAGTCGCAGCAAGCGGTGCTGGAGTTCACGATTGCCGGCTTTCAAGAAGGCTTGTTTCTCGGCCTCGGACTCGGCGGTATCGAGCAGGGCTTTCCGCCCGAGATGTTCGCCGAGGTCTTCGCGGCGGCGCGAGCGGCCGGTCTGCACGTCATCGCGCACGCGGGCGAGGCTGCCGGTGCAGCGAGCGTTCACGGTGCGGTCGTGTCGCTGCACGCCGAGCGAATCGGGCACGGCATTCGGTGTTTGGAGGATCCCGAGACGGTTGCGCTGCTGCGCGACCGGCGCATTCCGATCGAGGTTTGTCCGATCAGCAACTACCGCACGGGCGTCGTGCCGCGCGGCGCCAAGCACCCAATTTTCCAGATGGTCGCCGAGGGATTGTTCTGCACAGTGAACTCCGACGACCCGCCGATGTTCAGCACGAGCTTGACGAACGAGTATCTCTTTCTTGCGCAGGAAGGCATGTCGTGGGACACGCTTTGGCAGCTCAACCGGAACGCCATCGACGCGGCGTTCTTGGCTGAGACCGACAAAGCCGCGCTGCGCGGGCGTTTTGCGGCGTTCGACCCTGGCAAGTAGTCAATTATTCATCGTTGCGGGGCGTGCCAGCGGGCGCGCCGCGGCGTATGATATGAGACCGCTTTCACAGGCAACCGCCATGTCGCGCACCAAGCAGAGTCCGATCGTTCACTGGCTCGTCCCGGCAATGCTCGCGATGTCGAGCGTCACCACGACGGCCGTCGCGCAAGGAACACCCGGTTGGACCTTCGCGATGAAGATGAGCATCGACTCCGGTGCCGGTACGCCGCCGACCGCGATGGCCATGCGCCAGCAAAAAGTGCCCGGAAAGACGCGCATGGAGTTTTCGACGCCAGCGTTCGCCGGAACGCAAATGGACGGGATGTACACGATCATCACCGACGCGGACAGTTCGATCGCCAGCGTAGTACCCGGCATGAAGATGGCCACGATCATGCCCGTGGGCGCCATGATGGGCATGGACATGAGCATGGATATGCCGCAGGTAAAGAGCGGCGCCGAGCATCTCGTTACCGACTCGCTGGAAGATCTCGGCGCGACTGACGAAATCCTCGGTCGGCCAACGCATCACTATCGCGAGACCAGAGTCGGGACGCTCGATATCGCGCTGGGTAGCCAGATGTGCGTGCAGCACATCAACACGGTCACCGATGAATGGCTGTCGACGGATCCCGAGCTATCCGCGATACTCACGATGAATCACTCGGCGATTGCCGATTCACCGTTCCAGGCCTTCGCCCCCGACCTGACATCGACGACGTCGAAGCTGCCGAAGGGAATACCGCTTCGAACGCTCATTGCCACGACGACGCGTGGCGGTACAGGCAAACCGCGCACGGTGACGACACGAATCGATCTGACGGAACTGTCACAGGCGCAGATCGCCGATTCACTGTTTGCCGTTCCCGCGAGCTTCAACTCGGTCGACATGCGCAAGATGATGGCCGACATGCCGCCGCACATGATGGATTCCGCCATGCAAAACGCCGCCGAATCGCAGATGAAGACGCTCTGTGATTCCGGCGACTTCTGAGCTGCGACGCCAATGAGTATTCTCATATCGAATTCGCCGGCGCGACGCCTTGTGGCGCTTGCGGTTGCCGCGCTGTCCGTGAGCGCCTGTCGCGGCCGAGTGGCGGCGCCCGTCCCGACATCTGCGCCGCTCGTCCATGCGGTGGTGCCCAATCCGGCGAGCATCGAGCTGTCGCGCACGGACAGCTTTGTCGTCATGCCGAATACCGGCGTCTACGTGGACGCGGCGGCGAATCCCGAGGTTGAAGCTGTCGGAACGTACGCGGCCAACATGATCGCCTCGCATGCCGGCGCCACAGCACAGCGACTCGCGACCGGGCAGGGCACTCCCGATTCGAGCATCAGCCTCCAGCTCGATCCGTCACGCACTACACTCGGCGCCGAGGGATATGATCTGACGATCGCGCGCACCTCGGTGCGCATAGTCGCGGCGGAGCCGGCTGGCTTGTTCTATGGCGTCCAGACCTTGCGACAACTGCTGCCGCCGTCGGTCGAGCACCAAGCTGCCATAGCGCGACGCCTCGCGGCGCCGACTGGCCACGTCGTGGATTCGCCGCGATTCCCGTGGCGCGGCGCGATGCTCGACGTCGCTCGACACTTTCTGCCCGCGCCGGACGTCAAGCGGTTCATCGACGTCATGGCGCTGTACAAGCTGAATCGGCTGCACCTGCATCTCGCGGACGATCAGGGCTGGCGAATCGAGATCAAGTCGTGGCCGCGCCTCACCGAGATTGGCGGACAGACGGCCATCGGCGGCGCACGGGGCGGCTTCTACACGCAAGCAGAGTACGCCGATCTCGTGGCGTACGCGCGGGCGCGTTACATCACGATCGTACCCGAGATCGACATGCCGGGCCACAGCAATGCGGCGTTGGTGTCGTACCCCGACCTTTCGTGCAATCGTGTGGCGCCGCCGCCGTTCATGGCGGTCGGCGGACCGCCGAACAGTTTGTGCGTCGATCGCGACAGCATCTACACGTTCGTGAGCAACGTGGTGCACGAGATTGCCGCCGCCGCGCCGACGCCGTACTTCCACATCGGCGGCGACGAGGTGCGAAACCTCAGTAAGCCGCAGTACCGCGGCTTCGTCGAGCGCGTCGAGCAAATCGTCGACTCGGCGGGCCCGCGCATGATCGGGTGGGGCGAGGTCGCGCTGGCCAATATCCAGCCCAACACAATCGTCCAGCACTGGAACAACGATTCCACGGTGCTCCACGCGCGCCGCGGCGGAAAAATCATACTGTCGCCGGGGCCGCACGCGTACCTCGACATGAAGTACGACAGCGCGAGCGTGCTCGGACTCAAGTGGGCGGGATTGATCGGGCTCAAGACCGCGTACGATTGGAATCCCGCGACGGCCATTGCGGGCGTCGGTGAAGAATCGATTCTCGGCGTCGAAGCGCCACTGTGGGCGGAGACGCTGCTCACGCTCGACGACTACGAATTCCAAGCATTTCCCCGACTGATTGCGATCGCCGAGTTGGGGTGGACTCCCGCGGCGAAAGACAATTGGGATGATTTTCGGCAGCGCGTTGGGGCGCACGGCGCGCGACTCGCGGCGATGGGCGTGAACTTCGCGCGCGTTCCCGGCGTGAACTGGACGTGGTGACGTCATGACGAAACGCGTCTGGCTGTTAGCTCTCTTGCTCGCGCCACTGTTGACCGCTGGCGCACAGCTCTCGCGTGGAATCGCGTCGGCAGATTCGATCGTCGAAGACGCGATGGCGAAGAAGCTCATTCCCGGTGCCGTGCTCGTCGTATCGAAGGACGGGAAAGTCGTCCACGAGCGTGCGTTTGGCTTCGCGCAGTTGAACGATTACGACATGCATCCGCTGGCGAGTCCACGGCCGATGCACACCAACACGATGTTCGACCTCGCGTCCGTGACCAAGGTGATGGGCACGACGTTCGCCGTGATGATGCTCGTCGATCGCGGCAAAATCGACGTCGATGCGCCGGTGTATCGCTACTTGCCTGACTTCCGCGGACCGCATCTCGACAGCATCACCGTTCGACATCTTCTCACGCATTCGGCGGGCTTGGTGCAGTGGCAGCCGCTGTACTACCACGCGTCGAACGAAGCGCAGACGTACGACGTCATTCGCCACATGCCGCTTCAGTGGGGCGTCGGCGAAGGGCGCCACTACAGCGATCTGGGATTCATGTTGCTCGGCTACATCGTCGAGCACGTGAGCGGAAAGCCGCTCGACGCGTTTCTCGCGCAGGAGCTGTACACGCCGCTCGGTCTGCGATCGACGACGTTCAATCCGAAGCAGCATGGTTTCTCGGATTTCGCGGCGACTGAATCCGGAAACGGGTACGAGCGGCACATGGTGTATGATTCCAACTTCGGCTACCTGTACAAAGGCGATCCGACGTCGTGGAACGGCTGGCGCACGTACGTGCTCGATGGCGAGACAAACGACGGCAATTCGTTCTACGCGAACAGCGGCGTGGCCGGACACGCGGGACTCTTCTCGACCGCCGCGGATCTTCATGTCCTCGTCGACCTGCTCGTTGCCAAGGGGACGTGCGGAGGACACCAGTACATTCGACCGGCCGTGATCGATCGATTCCTCACGCTCGATCGATTCAACAACTACCTCGGTTGGATGTCGCTGGCCAATGAGCCAGCGGGAAGCTTCTCGCACAACGGCTTCACGGGCACGTGGGTCGCCGGAATTCCCAAGGCTGGCCTATCGGTGGTGCTGCTCACGAACAAGCAGAACATGGGGACGAATGCGGCGGGAAATTTCACCAACGTAGGACCGCTCGACGCGGGGGTGACGAAGGTGCTCGTCGATGCAGCGTTGGGCCCGTCGGGCAACTGATCCACTGACACCGCCATACCACTTCTTGAACAGGGTCGATGGACGCACTTGCCGACTGGATTCGCCGTCACGGTGGGACCGTCCATGTGGAGATCAGCGACGAGCGTGGGGAAGGGCGCGGCGTGGTTGCGGCGCGCGACATCGAGCACGGTGCGCGCATCCTGTCCGTTCCTCGCGCGCTCCTGCTCACGCCTGCCGTCGTGCGCGAGAGTGATGTTGGCCGAGCGGTGACAGATGCCAGTCACTCCGTTTCCGACGATCAGTTCCTGCTGGCCGCGTACCTCCTCGCCTCTCGGCGTAGCGAGACGCCATGGACCGTCTACGCCGACGCGCTTCCGAGCCAACGCCCCGATGTTCCGACCGGGTACGACGAAACCGATCTCGCGCTTCTCGAGGGCTCTCCCGCGTTGCGGCGGATTCGGCACGAGCGGCGCATGTTTCGCGAGCAGTTCGACGTGCTCATCACTGCGGTTCCAGCATTGGCCGGCTGCACGTTCGAGGAGTTCTTTTGGGCGCGCACGCTAGTCCCCTCGCGCGCGTTCGCGCTGCTCGGCAGCGAGGCGCTCGTGCCGATGGCGGATATGTTCAACCACCGCCGCGCGCCAGATGTGGAGTGGGGCTTTGAGCATCCGATGGATTCGTTCGTGATGCGCGCGCTGCGTCCGATTACCTCTGGTGAACGACTCCATGACAGTTATGGCAAGAAATGCAACGCGCTGCTGTTCGAGCTGTATGGTTTCTGTCCCGGCGACGGCGATCGCGACGAAGCCACGGTTCGATTTCCCGTGATCGACGCATCACATCCACTGGCCGGTGGCACGAGTACCTTTGGCCGCACGGTCGACGGCGAGCGAACGTTCCGCGTGAGTGCTGCCGCCGCACACGCGGAGGAGGCTACCGCCATCACCTATCTGCGCAGGCTGCTCGGCGACCACGCCCCGCTTGAACAAACCGATTCCCGTGTTGCGAGCGCGATCGTCGAGGCATGCGATCGCGCCCTCGCGGCATATCCAACGACAGTTACCGAGGACGATGCGTTGTTGAACAATGATGGCCTGAGCTCGCGGGCGCGAAACTGTGTGCGCGTTCGCGCCGGCGAAAAACGTGCGCTGGGCGCCGTGCGCGCGCGGTACTCGCACGCATGAGCACCGCGGCAGCTCCACGACGCGGACGCTTCGGCAGCCTCATAGAGCGCGCCGACCGGCTGATCGGATCCTACAACGCGGCGCCGTTCTACTACGACGTCGTCTTTCGCGTCGCGTCGGGTTGGGGCGTAAGCTGCTTCAACTACGGCTACTCGCCGGTGTCGTCCGAAGTGGCAAGCGACACGTCGATCGGCGAGCCGTTTCAGATCGAGATGTATCGCCAAGCCTCGCAGGCGGTGGGCCAAGAAAAATTCGCAAACGCCAATGTGCTCGAGATCTCGTGCGGTCTCGGCGGCGGGTTGTCGTATCTCAGCCGGACGTTAGGGGTTGGCACGCCGGTCGCGCTCGATCGAGCCGGCGGCGGCGTTCGGTCGGCGCATAAACGCTTTGCGTTGCCGACCGTGAAGGCCGACGCGATGTCGCTGCCGGTGGCGACAGCGTCCGTCGACATCGTGATCAACGTCGAAGCGTCCCATGTGTACTTCGAGCCCGCATTCCTGAATGAAGTCGCGCGCGTCCTAAAACCGAGCGGAACGTTCGTGTTGATCGATTCGCGCGATTTGACTCCGGCCGAAGCGCAGGCGTATCTCGACCAGCACCTCAATCGTGCCGGCCTGCATCGCACGAGCTTTCGCGACATCACGCAGAACGTGGTGGATTCGTGCGTCGCCGATACGCCGCGCCGTGAACGCTTGCTCAAACGTCTCCCATTCTTCGTGCGTCCGTCGTTGCGGCCCATGCTCGGCGTCGAAGGCTCGAGCCGCTATGAGTGTTTTCGAAGCCGCAAGACGACGTATTTCATTTCGACGTTCATGCCCGCATCTTTCAGCAGCACCCTGTCGGAGACGTAGCATGGTCCTGACGTTTGGAACGGGAATCTTTTGGCTCATGCTTGCGTGGATCGTCGGCGAAACGATCGTGCACGTCGCCAAAGTTCGATCCGCCAAAGCTCCAGAGAATGCCGAGCTCCGCGCGCTCGGGAAGCACGTCGAGACGCTCGAGCAGCGAATTGATGCGCAGGCAGAGCTGATTCAGGCGCAGGACGATACGATCCATCGGCTGGAGGAGAACGCCGAGTTCATGGAGCGCCTGCTGCATGGTCGTGATGAGCGGGCGTTGCCGGAGCGCGGGACCTGATCGCGCCTGGCGCCGCTGGAGCCGGGGGAACCGCATGAGCGCCGCCTGCCCGACGTTTGCCTTTGTCGTCGACGTACAACTCGACGCGCACGTCAATCCCGTCGCGCAGGTGGCGCTCTGGAATTCGTTCTGTCACGCGCTCGATGCACGCGGTCTCATATGCACCGGAGCGAAGCGCGCCGGCTGGCCGACCGTGGTGCGTGGTGAAGCCAGCCAGGCGACGGATGCCGACCGGCAAGCAATCTCTGAATGGGCCGCGTCGCACGTGGCAATCGTTGGCGTCGACGTCGGGCAGCTCCTCGACCTGTCCGCCCCCGATTGACCCGCCGTGAATTCGCTCTCGCGCGATTCGACCTGAGCGGTACAGATTAGGGCCAGGTTCGAGCCGCAGAATCGCAGCCCACCTTTCGGGAGACACCCATGGCCTCAGCGTCGAAGCTGCGCACGGTCTCACGTTTCCTCGGTAGCCTGGCCCTCATCGTTGCAGTCGCCCGCCTCTGTCTGGCGGTCATGAACCACACCGCGCTTCCGTTGGTCGCGGTCGTCGCGGCCGTCATCGTGTGTGCGCTCGTGTGGGTGATACCGATCGGCGGTGGCGGCGGCGCCTTAGCGTAAAGGCGCGAGCGACGCGCTGTAGCCGCCGCCGACTCCGGGGTTCTCGCCGGAGTCGCGATTCTCGTCGTTGACGGATAGGTTTTGCGCACCCTGTCCGGAGTATCGATGACCGTGCGCTCGACCCTCACTCTCGCTCTGCTGGCCGCGGCCGTTTCGCTGCCGGCGCAAACGCCGTCGGCCAAGCTCCCAGAACGGGCGGTCCGACGCGACATCCCGATGACGAACGTGATTCGGCGCGCCTTCGCCGCCGGTACGCGTGATTCCTCGGGACGTCCGGGACGCAACTACGCCCAGCTTCGCACCGACTATACGATCAATGCCCGCCTCGACCCCTCGTCAGGCCGCATCACCGGGCACGAGTCGATCGCGATTCACAACAACACCGCCGACTCGCTCACGAGCATCGTGATGCGGCTCGACCAGAACATGTTCCTGTTCAACGTGCCGCGCGCGGCGCCGTGGATTCCGTCGGAGCTCACCGACGGTTTCGCCATCACGAAGGTGACCGTGAATGGGCAGCCCGTGAATCTCGCGCCAGCCGGTGGACGTGGCGGTGGCGGTCGCGGCGGCCGCGGTGGTCCGCCGGCGCGTCCGACGGAAAACGTCGCCACGGGCTTCAACACGACGCGCGGCACCATTCAATTGGTCAACGCGATTCCCGCCAAAGGTACCGCGACGCTCGAAGTCGACTGGAGCCACAAGGTTCCCGGTGGCCCAAATGGCGCCAATCACCGCATGACACAGCGCTGGGCGGACACGCTGTACCAGCCCACGCAGTGGTTTCCGCGCGTCGCCGTCTACGACGACCTCCGCGGCTGGGACCCCGAGCTCTACCTCGGCCCATCAGAGTTTTATCATGACTTCGGCCGCTACGACGTGAGCATCGACGTGCCCGGCGGGTGGATCGTCGGCGGAACGGGCGTGCTGCAGAATCCGCAGCAAGTGCTCACGGCCGCGGCGCGCGAGCGGCTCACGCACGTGCTCGAGTCGGACGACGTGCGCACGATCGTGGGTCCGCAGGAGGTTGGTGCGGGACAGGCGACCGCTTCGGGTGATCGACTCGTGTGGCATTTCGTCGCCGACACGGTGAACGACTTCGCCTGGGTGACGGCCAAGAAGCTCGACTGGACCGCGACGCGCGCGACGATCCCCGGCAAGGGACGCATTCCGATCAACATGTACTTCCTGCCCGGCGACTCGGCGCTCTATGCGCGCGCTGGCACGGTGGCGCGTCACGCGCTCGAGTTCTACTCGAAGCTCTATTTCCCGTACTCGTTCCCGCAGTTCACCATGCAGGATGGCCCGAGCAACGGCATGGAATACCCGATGGTCATCAACGCCAACCAAGGCGCGGCCGACCACGAGACGTTCCACCAGTGGGCGCCGATGACGGTCAGCAACAACGAAACGTGGTACGGCTGGATGGACGAAGGCTTCAACCAGTACGCCAACATCCTCTCGGCGGCCGACGTAGCAAATGCGCAGCCGAATCTCGACGGCCGTGGCCAATCGTACGGCAACACGAGCGGCGACGAAGCTGAGCCGCCGATGATGTGGAACGCCAACTACGACGGCCCGTCGCGCTATTCGTTCGTGACGTACAGCAAGACTCCGCTCATGCTCTCCGCACTCGGCGGCGTCGTCGGCGACTCGGCGGTGTGGCACGCGCAGAGCGAGTGGGCCAAGGCGTGGGAGTTCAAGCATCCGTCGCCGTGGGATTACATGTTCTTCATGAACCACGCGCTCGGAAAGGATCTGAGCTGGTTCTGGTATTACTGGCTGTTCACGACGGAGAGTGTGGACGGTTCGATTCAGAGCGTGACGACGCAAGGCGCCAAGACGAGCGTCGTGGTGCGGCAGGATGGCCAGATGCCGTCGCCGGTGGTGCTCAAGGTAGAATTTGCGCCGACAGGTCCGGCGATTCGCCCGATGAAGAATGCGACGATTACCGGCGACACGGCGATCGTGACCTGGCCGGTGGACGTCTGGTTTGCAGGTAGCCGGACCTTCAAGGCCGACTTGGATTTCGGCGCAAGAAAGATCACGCGCATCGTGCTCGATCCGCACTGTCGTTTCCCGGACAAGAACACGCAGGACAACGTGTGGCCTCGCGGAGCGGCGCCGGTACCGGCTGCTGCCGGCCGCGGCGGACGTGGTGGTGCAGGCGGCGGCGGCGGTGGCGGACGCGGCGGCGCTGCGTGTAGTCCGTGATCTTTTTTCATCATTCAACAGATGTTACCGGCTCCTAACGCTTTTCCGTGTCTGTCCGTGTGATCCGTACAGTTCCGTGTCGAAGCAGTTGTCGCCTCTCTCTGCTTCGAGATCGGGAAGCTGAAAAACAGCTTTGGACACGGATTGAACTGGACTACACGGACAGGCACGGAGAGACGTGAACCGCTGTTGACTGACGTTCACACCTGAAACGACAAAGGGTCGTCTTCCAATGGAAGGCGGCCCTTTGTCGTACTTTATTGTTTTGGTATTACAGTTTACTTACCGCCCGCAGCTCGGATAATTCGGATCGGCCCCGGCAATCGCCGGCTTGTCCTTCCGGTTCGCCACGGCCGTCATGATGTCGTGAATGAACCCGCCGATGCGCGCCATGTGATCGTAGTCGGCGTACTCCGGCTCGTCGGTCAGTTGGTGATAATCCTCGGCATAGCCCGTCGAGAAGTAGGTCACCGGCACGTTGTTGCGCACGTAGTTCACCTGGTCGCTGCGGCAGAACCGGTTCATCGGGTTCGCCGTCACGTCCCACGTCTTGTCGATCGCCATCACGTTCGGGAACCGAATCGCATTCACCGAATCGATGATGTCGCCGAACTCGCGCGACAGGCGCCGTGAGCCGAGCGTCTGGATCGACGACGGCCCGCCGAACTTCACCTGGTCGGTGCGGCCCTTTGCTTCCATGTCCATGTTGTGCGCCGCTACCACCGAGTCGAGGTGAATCGTCGGGTGGTCGGTGAACCACTTGGAGCCGAGGAGCCCGGCTTCTTCACCTTCGTGCGAGACGAAGATGATCGAGCGCGCCGGATGCTCCGTCGCAAAACGCTCGGCAATTTCCATCAGGATTACGGTGCCAGAACCATCGTCGTCGGCGCCGTTGAAGACCGAATCGCGGCGCGGCGCGCGAATCTTGCGCGCCCGTGTGATGAGCGAGTCGATCTTGTGCTGCTGCGCAGCCGTCGGCCGGCACACCGGATCGTTCGCGCCTTGGGGACGCGTCACCATGTTCACCGCGCGCAACGAGTCGTGGTCGACCGCCGTCGGGCTCATACCAATGTGATCGTTGTGCGCGCTCACCAGCACGTACTCGCCGGCGCGTGACGGATCGGAGCCCGGCAGAATGGCGATGACGTTGCGTGCCGGCGTCGCCGACTTGTGGAATCCGTATGTCCAATGCGCCGACACCGGCTGTCCGGCGGTTCCCACTGCAAGGCCGGTCACCGACCGTCCGAACAGTCGTGCCGCGGCGGCGTCCGTGATGACCGCGGCGCCCGGCGCCGTGGCTGCCGGCATCGCCGGCTCCATTCCCATGCGACCGCCAAAACCGCCGGCAACAGCGGCCGCCGGTGCGCCGTCCAACCCGATCAGCAACACGCCGACCGCGCCCGCCCGCTCAGCGCGCGTGTCACGACCGCCCGCGGCGCCACCACCACGACCGCCGCGGCCGCCCGCACCGCCGCCGCGTCCACCTCGGCCAGCATTTGCTGCCGCAACTTCTGCTTCGACCTTCGCCGCTGCTTCGGCGCCGAACTTGTCGGGCACCGAGTCGCAGCGCAGAACCCCCGCGCCGCCAGCGCCGCCGCCACGACCACCATTCAGTCCTGCTTCAGCGGGCGTCGCGACGAAGACGGCGACCTTCCCGCGGAATTGCGCGGGATCGAGCGCCACTGTCGTGTCGCCCCACGTGCCGGCGAAGACAGTGGGCACGTTGTTCAGATTCGCCGTTGCGCCAAATCCATTCGCGGCGGTCGGCGTGATCGGGAGCCAGTCGCGCTTCGCGTTCAGCGGCGCACCGGCAGCGAGCAGCCGGGCCGACACGCTGTCGAAGCCGATCGGGCCGTACGGCATCTCCTGGAAGTACGTACCGTTTTCACCGGCCGGCTTGAGGCCAAACCGCTTGAATTCGCTCGCGATGTAGGCCGTGCCCTTGTAGTTGCCAGGCTCGCCGATTTTGCGACCCTGCATGGAGTCGTCGGCGAACTGATAGAGACGGGTGCGGAGATCGTTTGCCGTGATTGCGGCCGTAGTGGGGCGCGGTGCCCACTTGAATGGCCCTTCATCCGGCCACACGGGCTTCACGGTCTTGGTCTGCGCCATCGCACACACTGCGGCGCCGCCGCTCAACAGCGCGGCGAGGATAGTCGACTTTCGGAACACGGGAGGACTCCTGAGAAGCGGGAGAACGGACGAGGAATCGCGAGCCAATCTGCTTCCTTTGGCGGGCATTGTCCACGTCTCGCGCGGGTGATGGACCCGTCGCTCCCGCGGCTTGCACGCGTGCCGGAAGCCCTGCAAGATGGGTCATGACACGTTCTCGATTTGCTCGAAGCGTCGCCGCGGCCTTCGTCGCTCTCGCGGTCGTCGCCGCCACGGGCTCCAGCGCCGCCGCACAAGCCGGGGAAAAGACCGCCAAGGCGCCGGCGTTCGATGTGACGGAAGCGACCATTTCGCAGCTCCAGGCGGCGCTGGCGGACGGTGGCACGACCTCAGTCGCGCTGGTCGACGCTTATCTCGCCCGCATCGCAGCCTACGACACGCACGGCCCGACGCTGAACGCCCTGCTTCGGCTCAACCCGAATGCGCACGCCGAGGCGGCGGCGCTGGACGCCGAGCGGAAACAGGGACACGTGCGGGGTCCGCTGCACGGAATTCCGATTGTCGTGAAGGCGAACTATGGCACCGTCGAAGGTCCCACGAGCGCAGGTTCGCTCGCGATGGCCAACTCGATGCCGGGGCGCGACGCGTTCGTCGTGAAGCAACTGCGCGCCGCGGGTGCGATCATCATTGGCAAAACGAACATGCACGAGCTGGCGGCCGGCATCACGTCCATCAGCTCACTCGGCGGACAGACACGGAATGCGTACGACCCCGCGCGCTGTCCCGGCGGCTCGAGCGGCGGAACGGGCGTCGCGGTCGCGTCGAGCTTCGCGGCGGTCGGTTGGGGATCCGATACCTGCGGTTCGATTCGCATTCCCGCGGCATTCGGCAGCCTGTTTGGTTTGCGCATGACGCAGGGAATGGCGAGCCGCGCTGGCATCGTCCCGCTGTCGCATACGCAAGACATTCCCGGCCCGCTCGCGCGCACGGTGACAGATCTCGCGATCGCACTCGACGCGACGATCGGCCCCGATCCCGACGACCCCGACACACGCGTGCTTCAAGGCCGCGCGCTACCGCACTTCGTCGATTCGCTGTCCAAGGATGCGCTACACGGTGCGCGCATCGGACTGCTCACGAATTACGTCACGGGTGGGGAGTCAACAATCGCCGACACCGTTCGCGCCGCCGTGCGCAGCATGCGCGCACTCGGCGCCACGATCGTCGACGTGCGCATGCCGACGCTCGACAGTTTGCTCAACGGAACGAGCGTCATCAACATGGAGACCAAGTTCGATCTGATCGAGTACTTCAAGACGGTGCCGAACGCGCCGGTGCATTCGCTGCACGACATTCTCGCGAGCGGGCTGGTTGACGAGCAGGTGGAAGGTCGGCTGTTGCTGCCGGACACAGTGCGCTCCGCGGACAGTGAGGCGTATCGCGCGGCGCTCGCGAAACGTGCGGCGCTGCATACCGCGCTCGTTGCGCTGCTCGACAGTCTGCATCTCGACGCACTCGCCTATCCGACGATGCGCGAAGGACCGGCGATCATCGGCGACGCGCAGTCGGGGTCGACGTGCGGGCTGTCCGCGCAGAGCGGTCTTCCCGCGATCACCGAGCCGGGTGGATTCACGAGCGATGGACTGCCTGTCGGCGTGGAGCTGCTCGGTCGTCCGTTCTCCGATGCGCACCTCGTCGCAATGGCCTATGCGTTCGAGCAAGCTGGGCCGCGCCGCCGGCCGCCGACGATCACGCCGTCGCTCGTGACGCGAGTCGTCGCGCAGCGCGACAAGTTCGGCGCGACGGCGCGCGGCATGCACGGATTGGCGAAGGCGACATTCATGTACGATGGGCCGTCGCGCGAGCTGACCTATGACGTGAACGTCACCGACATTCCGGCGACGCAGATCGACGCGGTCGTCTTGCGCCGAGTGGATTCGACGGGCGTCGAGTGGGTAATTCATCGGCTGGCGGGGCCGGGCAAGGATCGCGGTCAGGGTCGGTTCACGCTCACGCCCAAGGACCAACGGGCACTCGTGGCCGGTCAACTGCGGTTGGCGCTGCTGACGACGGCGGGAATTTCGCCCGGGACGGAAGCAACGCTCGAGCTTCCGGCGTTGAAGCATCAGTAGTGCGCGGTATTCGGATATCATAATACTAAGTCTACTATTTTCTATTACGTCGAATGTCAACGACCGATCCCGCTCCGAAGACGTCGCCGCCCGTTCCCGAAGTGCCACCGTCGGACGAAGTGGACGAGGCCTCGCAGGAAAGTTTCCCGGCCAGCGATCCGCCCGGCTGGGAGCCGCTGCATCCGGGCCGCCCGGCGCGCGACGGCGAGCCGCGTACGTCGCCGAAACCAAGTGCGCCGAGTCCCAAGGATGTCTGAGCCCGAAGTGTGGATGCGCGGGCCGGTGCCGGACATTCCGGCGCTGCTGCAACCGGTGGCGCACAGCCTCTTGCAGTGTCGTGAGGAGGCGCGGGCGTTGCTGCCATCGTTGACGCAGCAGCAACTCTGGGCGCGTCCCGGTGGGGCAGGGTCAGTCGGCTTTCATGCGCGGCACGCGATGGGTGCGCTCGATCGGCTGTTCACGTACGCGCGTGGTGAGCAGTTGTCAGACACGCAGCGGACGGCGCTCGAGGCCGAGTCGCACATGGACGAGCAGTCGGGGGATGCGGTCGTTGTGGTCTTCGATTCTGGCATCGAGCGTGCGCTCGCGCAGTTGCGCTCGACGGCGGAGTCGGCGCTGCTCGAGCCGCGCGAAGTTGGACGCATGAAGTATCCATCCAACGTGCTTGGCCTGCTCTTCCATGCGGCCGAGCATACGCAGCGTCACGCCGGGCAGATGGCGGCGATTGGGCGTGTAGTGCGCGCGTAGCGCCGTCCGTTGGGCGGTTGACGTTGCTCCAGCCCGGTCCGACGGGCATAGTTCACTCATGGATCGCCGCGCTTTTGTCGAACGGCTGGGCCTGATTGGTGGCGGATTGGCCGTCGGCTCGCGATCGCCTGCCGGCCTCGCGCGAATGCTCGCGTCGCGACCGGCGGCGCCGTCAACCGGCGAGTTCGTCTTCGCGCGCTTGCGCTACGACTCCGGCGACTGGGACTACAATCCCAAAGTCTGCGCGAACGTCCTCGACGCCGTGCTGCAATACACCAAGATCCCGGTGCAGCAGAACGAGGTCGTCATCACGCTCGACTCGCAGGAGCTCGACGCGTATCCGTTCCTGTTCATGACCGGCCACAAGCTCGTGCGGTTCAGCGAAAAGGAACGCCAGGGATTGGTGCGCTACGTCGAGAACGGCGGCTTGTTGTTCTCGGACGATTGCAACCACGATGTGAACGGTTTGTACGCCAAGTCGTTTGAGGCCGAAATGCACCGTACGTTCCCCGGCCCGCACGTGCTCGACAAGATTCCGAATTCACATCCGCTCTATCGCGCGTTCTTCCGTTTCGACGGACCGCCGCAAACGAGCCACGAATTGAACGGCTGGGGCGACAACGTCGTCCACGGCTACCTGCGCGGCGTGGAACGCAACGGCCGACTCGGCGTGGTGTACGCGAATCAGGATTTCGGCTGCGAGTGGGACTATGACTGGAAGAACAAACGCTTCCGGACGAAGGACAACACGCGGTTCTCGGTGAACCTGGTCGTCTACGCGATGGCGTGACGAACGCGAGCGGCGGATCGTGCCGTCGTTCCCAAAGGCTTTTATCCGTTGAAGTCAGTTCAATCAGTTCTTTTCCGTATAAATAATCGTTATGGCGTCCCGAGTGGCTGTTGCAGAGAAAGCCGCCCAGGACGCCACAACGATTTAGAAAAACGGACTTCAACGGATTGAACGAACACAAACGGAGAAAATCAAAACTTTGGGGTTCGCACGTTCGAGAACGTTCCGCGAACGATCAGTCGAACGCCGCGCCCACCATCATCTTCCGAATCAACAGCCACGGCGAGCCGTGGGAGATGGAGTTCGTCTGCACCGGCTCGCCCTTGGCGTCGCCGCCCGTGCCGTACTTCTTGTAGTCATCCGGACCGGTGAGTCCGTCGAGGTTGCCCCAGAAGTCGGTGGTGATGGCGTTGTACGTCACGTCGGTCACCTGCCGCGTGATCTTGCCGTTCTTGATCTCCCAGAACATGTGGCCGCCGAACTGGCCGTTGTACCGCTGCTGGTCGATCGAGTAGCTGCCGCGGCCGTCGATCATCACGCCGTCCTTCACGTCGGCGATGAGCTCCTCGCGCGTCGGCGATCCGGCCGGTCCCGGCTCCATGTGCACGTTCGGCATGCGGAGGAACGGATAGTCGCGCCACGAGTTCCCGAAGGTGCAGCCGCGGCTGAAGTTTTCGTTGATCAGGTGAGCCGTCTCGCGGTTGGTCTGGAGCCCCACGAGAATGCCGTCGCGAATGATCGGCCACTTCTGCGCCTTCACGCCGTCGTCGTCGTAGCCCACCGAACCCAGGCCGTCGTCCGTCTTGTCGGCCGTGATGTTCATGTGCTTCGATCCGTATTTCAGTTTTCCAACATCAGAAATCTTAACGAAGCTCGTGCCGGCGTAGTTCGCCTCGTAACCCACGATGCGGTCGAGCTCCGTGGCATGCGCCACGATCTCGTGGATCGTCAGCATGGCGTGCGACGGCGAGAGGATCAGGTCGCGCAACCCGCTCGCACCCAGTGGCTTGGCCGTGCAGAACTCCACCGCCTCATTCCCCACGCGCTCCGCCGCCTCGAGCAAATCCGACCGCTCGGCCACTTCCCAGCCGCCCATCGACGGCACGCCGGGATACTGCCGCGTGCGCGTCACATCGCCGACCTTCGCGGTCACGCTCAACGTCGGCGTCGTGGTGTAGAGCTCCTGCTCGATGTACGAGCCTTCGGTCGACGCGAAGTAGCGCCACTCGTAGCCGTGCGTCGCCGACACGTTGACCGCGGTCACTCCCTTCACGGCGCTCGCCTTGTCGACGATCGCCTGCGCCCACGCCTGCTTGTCCGCCTGCGACACGGTCGTCGGCGGTTTGGTCATCGGCGTCACGAAATTGTCGACGTACGCCTGGACCGGCGCGAGGTTGAGATCGGCCTTCTTTGCGATTGCGCTTGCCTTCGCGACTTGGGTCGCAATGCCGGTGATGCGCTTGATCTCATCTTCGGTGACGATCGGACTGCTCGCGAAACCCCACACGCCGCTATGTACCACGCGTACGCCGAAGCCAGCCGGCTCGCGGTTCGCCTCGGTGGGAATTTCACGCAACGCTCCGCCGCCGCGGCCACCACCACGTCCTCCACGACCGCCGCCTCCTCCTCCACCGCCCCCACCGCCGCCGCCGCCACCAGCGCCACGTCCGCCCCGACCGCCCGCGTTGGCTGCGGCTCCCGGAACAGGCACGCGATAGTTGATCATCGCGCCCGGCGGAGCAGCGGTGAGCGTGAAGCGCACGTCGGCGTAGCTGCAGCCGGCGCGCTTCGCTTCCGACAACGCGATGTCGGCGAGTCCCTTGAACTTCGACTCGAGCACGCGGCCGTTCGGGCCGGTCGCAATCAGCTCGGCGACGAGATCGTGCGAGAGGAGCGCGAGCGCGCCGGTTGCGGCAGCGCCCTTGATGAAGTTACGACGATTCGGGCTCATATAGATGGCTAGGCTTAGACGGCCGGTGAGACCGACGTCATATAGAATTCTTCAATACGCACCGGCGGAATGAGCGCCGCGTTGCCCTCGGCAAATGCTTCGCCGAGGTTCATGGGGACCGGCTTGCCGACGAGCGACAAATTGCTGTAGCCCACGATCGGCGACATGTTCCAGCGGAAGTTCTGCACTGGGCCGACGATCTCGCCGTTCTCGATCAGGAACAATCCGTCGCGCGTCATGCCGGTGTTGAGCAACGGCTGCTCCTGCGACGGCACGGCGCGGATGTACCAGAACGACGATACGAGCAGACCGCGGCGCGTCTGTTTCACCATGTCGTCGATCGAGAGGTCCGAGCCCTCCTGCACCAAGCTCATGTTGACCGTCGCCGGACGCCCAGCGGCGACGTTCTTCAACACGCCCTTGTCGACCCAGCTCACCGGCGCGGCCGGCTTGTTGTCATTGAGAATGGTCGTCTGACGGAGCAGGGGATTGCCGACGTCGCTCTTGAGCGAGAAGAGATCGCCAAAGAGCTTATCGCCGATCTTCTTGTCGGCCATGTATTGGCCAGGACCGCCAATCCCGCCGCCGAGACCACCACCGCCGCCTCCCCCGCCGCCACCACCACCACCACCACCACCACCGCCTCCCGGCGGCGTGTCACCACCACCACCACCGCCAGCCGCTGCGTTATCGCCCGCGCCGCCAAAGGCCGCGCCGTTCGCGTTGAAGATGCCGGTGAGCAGCGTCATGAATCGCGCATTCGCCCGCGGCTCGAGAATGACAGTGTATCGGCCCGGCTCGATCGCTTTCGCTTTCCGACTCTTGAGCGCCTTCTGCGCCGCCACGTCGGTCAACGCCTTCGAGTCGATCATCTTCACGTCTTTGATGCCGGCAATGCCTGCCCAGCCCGACCCGCTGCCGTCTGGCATGCGGCACGTCAGCGCCAATCCGGCTTCAGCCACGCGATAGTACGCGAACAATCCATTCGAGTTCGCGTTGCACGTCGTGGTGTCGCCTTTCGGGATGTAGCCTGCGCCGACGACGCCGACCTTCTGCGTCAAGTCGATGCTGTCGCGAACCATGCGCGCGCGTTCGGCGGGACCGAAGTTCACCATCTCCGGCAACGCGGCGTCGACGGGGATGTAGTCCTGTGCGCCGAGGAGCGCCGGCAGATTCGGCGAGTCGTTCGCCTTCTGCGCGTCGGCCGTCGCCTCGTCGACCATTTTCTGAAGACCGGCGTCGGAAAAGTCCCGAGTCGTTCCAGTCCCCGTCTTCTGGCCGATGCGCAACGTCGCAGTGACCTGGCGGTCGTACTGGACGAGGTTGACGGTGATGGCGGAGTTCGCCCAACGCGTACCGGAACGCTCGGCCCCGGTGAGATTGACTTCGACGCCGTCGGCCTTGGCCATGTTGATGACCTTGTCGACGACTGCTTTGACTTCTTCGCGGGTATACATGAGGCGGCAGAGCCTACGAATTGGGGTCGAGAGTGTCAAGAACTAGCATGTAAACTTGGCGTTCACAGTAGCCCACGCCGGCGTCGCATCCACCACTCGGCGCTCAACGCCGCGATGAATACCACGAGCCACCACGTCGATCGCATCGGGTGCCAGAGCTCGGCGCGTGCGGCGGGTCGAAGGCTGCGCGTTAATATCGCAGGCAGGCCCGCCAACTCCGAGACGACGATCGTCTGGCCGCCGCGTGATGCCACAAATGCGCGCAGCAGATCTTTGTCGCTGGGCGTCGCGGCGGAAACGACGTTTGCGACGATGAGCGGGGCCTCGCCAATCTCGCTGTCCGCCGCGACGACGAGGCGATACGTGCCCGGTGTTTGCGGCGCACGGAACTCGCCACGGAATTCGCCGACGCCGCTCGCCGGCCAGAGTGCAACGCTGGTTTGCTTGCCATCGACGTCGATGCTGGCCGATACAGTCGATTGAATCGGCGTGCTCGGCGACTGAAGCAGCGTAGTGGTGCGCAGCGCGGCTTTTCGCACGATGACCGTGACATCGCCGCGCTCTCCAGGTTGGACAACCGGCCTGGCAATGCGCACTGAGACAGCAGGCGGCGCGGCACTCGCCTCGTTCGCGATCAACGTCTGCCAGTACTGCGTGAACGTCGATGACGACGCGTCGCGATATCGCCACGAATCGAATGCGCCGCTCACGACGATGTTGCCGGCGCCGACCGCGGATTGCCAGACCGTTGCGTGGCCGCTCGCGGCGTTCGTCGCCCACGCGAGCGGTTGCGCGCCTTGTGGCAACGTGCGCGGCCACGCCAACGCAGAGGCGCGGAGCCGAGTGCTGTCGGCGTCGGCCGGCACGATGAGGACGCTCGGATTTTCAGTTTTCGCAATCCATTCGACGGGACCAATGAGCCGCCGAATCGGTCCCGTCGCCGGCGCGTCGAACAGCAGAACCACTCGGCCGCCGCGCTCGCGCAAGAACATCTCGAGGCCACGGACTTCCGCGTCGGTCAGTGCGTCGGGCGCGCCAATCACGATTGCGTCGAAGCGCGACAAACCCGCCGCGTCGTCGAGCTGGCTCGGTTGGCCGGTCTCGGTTGCAATGCCGTTCGTCGTCACCACGCGACTACTGATCACGAATCGTCGATCGCGCTCCGCAGCACGTCGCACGAAGGTCGACATCCAGGACGGATGCGGATCGTAGAACAGCACCGGCCACCGCGTATCGCGCACATCGACGACGAGATCGGCGCGAGCGGAGTCGCCACCGACGCCAAGTGTGGCGACGACGTGAAGCGGTGCCGCGCCGGCGGCCGTTGGGAGATATGACAGCGATGCGTCGAATTCCTGATTGTTATTGGCGACGCGTTTGACGATTTGATCGACCGTGCCGCCTGACGCAGCGAGTGTGATCGCGACGCTTGCGTTTGCTGCGCCGTTCGCGCGAACTCGTACGGCAACCGGCACGCGTGCATCCAGCGGCGCGACGCTTGGCACTGTCACTTGCTCGATCGAGATCTGCGTCGCGTTCGTATCGGGCGTGACCGCGAACGCTGGCAATGCGAGGTCGGCGATGCTCGCGTCGTCGAGTCGCGGAGCAGTGCCGACGAGTACAGTGGCGCTGGCTCTCGCAAACGATGCCGGGAGCACGGTAAAATTTTTGGCGAGCGCGTGCTCTACGCTCGCCGCGAGCGTCGAATCGCGCACACTCTGTCCTGCGATGACGGAGATTTCCGGCTTCGCGTTGCGCTGCGACGTCACAGCAGGATCGATCGCCGCGGCGACAGCAATCGCGATGGCCGTTCCTCGCAACGCGTATCGTAGAAGTGCGTCGCGGCTCACGGCGCGCCTCCCGCTGGGCGCAGCGCGTCGGTGAGCGCGCCGTTCAAGCGATCGATGGTGGCGCCGCTCGGCGCGGATGGCGCAGACAACAGGTTGCGGCGCAGGAGCGCGGCGAGACTTGTCGCAGCGCGATCGAGTTGTGCGCGAGTGCGCGCCTCGTCGCTATGCGTCGCCGACGTGCCCGCGCTGTCGAGCGTCGCAGCCACGGCCTGCAACCCGGCGTCCGATGGATCTACGGTCAACACACGCTGGGCGAGCGCGGATGCCGCCGCCGCGGTCGACGCGTTCGCGTTCTGACCTCCCGACAGCGACGCAATCTCCGCGAGTGTGCTGCGAAGCGCCGTCACCCGTGGATCGGCCGCGGGGTTCGCGCTTGGACCGCTGTTGCGCACGACGTCAGTGAGCGAGCCGCTCAGTCGCCGTGTGAGATCGAGCTGCTCCTGCTGGGTCAGCGCGCGCAGAATGATGCGAGTTCTCGAAAACGCCTGCTCGAGCTGTGCGAGCGCTTCGCGTTCGCTCGGAAGCGCCGTCGCGACGTTCGATGTCGCGAGCGACGTGGCGGCTCGACTCATGGCGCGGATCGCCGTCTGCAGCGCGACGCGACCCTGATTGAACATGCGGCCGGCGGCGAGATCGCTCTCGCCTTCAGCCTCCGCGGTTTCATTCAAACTGGTCATGTCCGAAGACGGATCGGGCGCATCGGCCACCTCGCCGCCCATCATGAACACGAACTCGGCGCGCACCTTTCGCTGCTCGGCGGCGATGTCCTGTGCCTCGCTCGAGATGGCGTCGGCGCTCATGCCAGATTTTCCAGCCAGCAGACGCTCGGTCTTCATGATGACCATCTGCTGGCTCACCGCGTACCGATCTTCCGTTGGGTCGAGTGAGAATCCCGCAGCGGCATTCCCTCCTGGCGCTGGCAGCTCGGCGATGTAGGCATCCGATTCCGAAGCGACCGAGCCGGGTCGGTGATCCGTCGCGACGGCGCGATAGACGACCATGTCTCCGGGCGCGAGCGCCAGCGAGTCGAGCGGCCAATGCACGCGCGCGGTCCATGTGCGCGCGTCGCGTCGCGTGATCTCGAGCGGCACCTCTCCTTCGACGAACGTGTACCGCTCGTCGGCGCCGGAAACCTTGGTGTAGCGCAGACGGAGCGTCGCGAGGCCAATATCGTCGGCGGCGTCAGCGGTGATGTCGAGCGCGGTGTGGGCGTCGCTCAACGTGATGTCTTTCGCCGGCGCGGTAATACGGACGCGAGGCGCGTTGTCGGGCGTGACGGAAAGTCCGATCAGGCGTCGCGCGTTCGTCGCGCCAGCGCCCGTGCTCGGAGCCGTCGCTTGGATGGCGATGTAGCCGTCGCCGTCGGCCGCGACGTTCGCTGTGTACGCTGTGTACGCGCCGTTGCGTTGAGTCGCCGCGATGCGTGTTCCGTTCAACGTTTCGATCGTGACGGCCGCTGCGCGACCGCGTACGGAGAGATTCACCGTACTGCCGGCCAGTGCGTCGATCCGTTGCGGATCGTGCAGCGTCGTGGGCGGAAGGCTCGCGTACGGCGGCGGCGTGAC
The DNA here is from genome assembly GCA_036499625.1 of Gemmatimonadaceae bacterium. Classification (GTDB taxonomy): domain Bacteria; phylum Gemmatimonadota; class Gemmatimonadetes; order Gemmatimonadales; family Gemmatimonadaceae; genus JAQBQB01. The sequence continues at coordinate 192,747 of DASYDJ010000052.1, read as the reverse complement.
GATGACGTCGATGCGGTCGATCGTCGCCGCACCTGCCGTCGCACTGTGTCGTGCCAGCGGGGCGAGTGCAGCCAAGGCCGGATTCGCCATGCGCGCTAACGCGAGCGCGAAGATTGCCGCGGCGATCCCGAGAACTGTGAGCGCGCGCCGCGCCGAGGCTATCCGGGAGGCGGTGAGAGTGCGTGCGGTGCGCGCTGCATCGCGCCAAACGAGCGACGCGACGTAGTCGTTCGCCGACGTGTTCAGCGAGAGTAACTCCGTGCCGGTCACGACGACGTTTCGGCATTGCGGCACCCGACGTTCGACGTAGGCGGCCAGTGCGGGCGCGGCCGGACGAGTTAATAGAATGCTAATAATACAACCGAAAGCGCCGAGGGCGATGCCGACGGCTCCGGCTCGGCCCACGGTGGCGAAGGGCCAGCCGGCGAGCGTTGCGATAACAGCTAGACCGAGTCCGAACGCCGCACCATGCGCGCCTGCGATCAGACGCAGTTGGCGTCCGACGCGATCGAGGAACGCGCGAAGCTCCTTGGCGTCAGGCGACACGGGAGCGTTCCCCGACGTGTGTCGTGGCTGCTGCAGACGTCTGCGCCTGACGAGGCGTGCGGCGACGCAGCCATTCTTCGAGCACAATCAACAGAAGCGCTGCGAGCCAGAACCAACGGGCGTCGGACGGACCTTCAGTCCCGTACGCGCGCGAGGAAGCAACTGGTGAAGGGACTCGCTCGAGCGACGTCAGCACATCGTCGGCGAGCACCCGCGACTCGAGCTCCGTCGGCGCAGGCGCGATCGACTGCGCACGGCTCAGCGCGGCGATGAGTGCGGCGGACGTGAGACTGCCGGCGTCGGCAAACGAAATTAGCTCGAGACGATCGCCCTGCGAAGATCGAACTTGCGCAGCCGAGATCACCGGTCGGCCATCAGACGAGCGGGCGACAACGAGCCGGCTAGCGGCGTTCGCTTGGTCAACTGCCGATGTGCGTGCGTCGACGGTTGTGCGCGTCGCAGCGTCGATGAGCAGGGAATCGCCGCGCAACCGAGCAATGAGCCGGATCATCCACGGTGCGGCCGGGATCGTCGCACTTCGCAGTGCACTAGCCGCGTTCGGCGCCCCCGGATCGACAATGTCGATCGTGCGAGTCGTGTCGACTGGAAGCGGAACGCCGATCGCGGCCGCGGCACGCTGTGCGGCGACGAATTGTACATGCTCGCTGTCGCTCACCAGCGGCGTGGCAACGTTCGTCGCGCTCGACGTGGCGGACCCGCGTCGCGCCCATCGTGCCACTGTGCCTGCACTGCTCGGCGTCGAGGTCACGACGACACTCGATCCATCAACGGCGATTGATGATTCGATAGCCGTGTCACGCTGCACGTTGACCCGCGACAATCGAACACCGAACCGCCGCGGTACAATACTCAAATCGGTCGAATCGATCGCGCCGACCTGAAAATCGGAAACCACATCGAGCTCGCCGCGCGATGGCTGAGTGAGCAACCACGCGGATGCGCCCGCAATGACATCGGCGGGACGAGCTGTCTCGAGTACGACGCTCGTTTGTGCTGAATCGTGTAGTTGCGCGGCGATGCGTCGCGCGGCGACGATGCCAGTCTCGCCCGACGTCGGACCGCCGATCACCGCGCGCGACATGCTCGCACTGGTATCGACGATGATCGCCCGCGCGAGCGGGTCGCCAAGCGTGCGTGATCGGCGCGCCGTCAGCAGCAGCGGCTGTGCCATCGCCGCCACCGCCGCCACAACGATGGCGACCCGCACGACGAGCAGCGCGATGTCGTGCAGTCGCGTCCTCCGCGTCGGCAGCAACTGCGACGCTGCGAGAAAGCGCAGCGTCGGAAACCGATGCACGCGGGCGTGACCGCGGGCCAGGAGATGAATGAGGACCGGCAATGCGACGCCGGCTATTCCCAGCCACGCCCACGGATTTCCCCAGATCATTTTCGCACGGCGCGCGGCGCGCGACTGATCGCGGGGCGATTGCTGCGGCGAATCAGATAGTCGCGGAGCGCCACTTCCGGCGCCGCATCCGTTCGCAATAGCGTGTAGTCGATTCCGTCACGCAATGCGTGACTCCGGCAGCGCGCGAGAAACGCATCCATCTCATTCGCGTACGCCGCCATGGTGCTCGCATCGACGAGTCGGCGATCACCCGATTCCAGATCCTCGATCTCCGCGCTGCCGGCGAACGACAACGAGAGCTCCTCCGGCGACAGCACCTGCAGCATCGCGACGTCGTGGCCGCGTTGCGCCACATGCCGCAGCTCGCGACGCGTGTCGTCCTCGGCATCGTAAAAATCCGAGATGACGATCACGACGCCGCGCCGCTGCAGCAGTTCAGCTCCGCGCGCGATGACGCGTGGCGCGTCCCACTCGCCTCGCGGCGAAAGGCGATCGATGCGACTCAAGAGCGAGCGCAGATGCGGCCGTCCACCGCGCGCTGGAACGTATGCGAGCTTGCCGTCCGTCGAGGTCATGAGTCCAACGGCATGGCCTTGCTCCGATGCGAGATAGCTCAGCGCCGCTGCGGCGATCGTCGCATACCGGAACTTTGAAACACCAATCTCTGGAAACGCCATCGATGCGCTCGCGTCGAGCACGATCATCACGGAGAGGTTCGTCGTCTCGCGGAATTGGCGCGTATACAAACGATCGCTGCGGCCAAACAGCTTCCAGTCGAGATATTTCAGATCGTCGCCGGCGCGATATGGACGATGCTGCCGGAACTCGGTGCTGTAACCGTGAAACGGACTCCGATGCCCGCCCGTTCGCAGCCCCTCGACTACGAGTCGAGCCGCGAGCTCGAGGTCGTCGATCGCCGAAACGACGCTCGCGCTGAGTGAGCTCGATGTCGCGGGCGACGGCGTCGGCATGTCGCGATCAGGGGCGAACGGCCGCGAGCAACTTTCCGATCACATCGTCCGGTGTGATGCCGTCCGCTTCTGCCTGGAAATTGACGAGCAGCCGATGGCGCAGCACCGGCAGCGCGACGCTCGTCACGTCTTCGAGCGCCGGCACCGTGCGACCGTCGAGCAACGCCGCGGCCTTTGCGCCGAGGATGAGTGCTTGGCCAGCGCGCGGTCCGACGCCCCATCGCACCCATTCGCGCACGGACTGTGGCGAGCTCGCATCGGTGGGCCGCGTGGCGCGCACGAGGCGCAGCGCGTAGTCCACGATGTTCGATGCCGCCGGCAACTGTCGCACGAGCATTCGTGCCGCCTCGAGCTCGGCGCCGTTCGTCACGTGCGTCGCCTCCGCCGCGATGCTCGTCGTCGTCTCGGCAAGAATTCGCCGTTCGTCGTCCGCATCGGGATAGTCGATGACGACATTGAACATGAAGCGGTCGAGCTGCGCTTCGGGTAGCGGGTACGTGCCTTCCTGCTCGATCGGATTTTCCGTCGCCAGCACGAAGAGCGGTCGCTCGAGCGGATAGCGCACGCCGCCGACAGTGACCTGATACTCCTGCATCGCCTCGAGCAGCGCGGCTTGCGTGCGTGGCGGCGTACGATTGATCTCGTCGGCGAGAATGATGTTCGCGAACACCGGTCCCGGAATGAACCGCACGTGCCGCTTGCCGGCCGCGACGTCGTCCTCGATCACCTCGGTACCGAGGATGTCGGAGGGCATGAGGTCGGGCGTGAACTGGATGCGACTGAACGCGAGACTCACCGCGTCGGCGAGCGTCTTGATGAGCAGCGTCTTCGCGAGACCGGGCACGCCGCGCAGCAGACAGTGACCGCCCGCGAACAGACAGGTGAGAATCTCGCGTCGAACTTGCCGCTGGCCGATGATGACGCGACCAATTTCGCCGTCGAGTCGCGCGACGAGCGCCGCGGCGTCCTCGAATGGGAGAAGGGCAGGCGGCACGCTGGGCGCGCCGTGGGGGGCCGCAGGCGATTGAGTAGGCACGAGTGAAGATACTACTCGGACCCGTTCACGCATATCTTTGCGCGACCCACCCTTCAGGAGTCGCACCATGCATCGCCTTTTCGCGACACTCACCCTCGCCGCGCTCCCGGGCCTCGCGGCCCTCGCGCCGGCACTCGCTCAGGACAGCAACAACCCGCCGCGCCCTGCCTTCGAGCGCTCCGGTCAACCCAATGTCGAATTCGACATGATGACCTGGCCCGAAGTCAAAGCCGCGATGGCCGCGGGCAAGACGACGGCACTGTTCTACACCGGCGGCACCGAGCAGCGCGGGCCGCAGAACGTCAACGGTGGACACACGCTCATGGCGCGTGCCACCGTGCGTGAGATCGCCCTCCGCCTCGGCAACGCCATCGCGATGCCGGTGCTGCCGTACACACCGAACAACGCCAGTGCGACGCTTCCCGGCACCATCGGCCTCACGCCGGAAATCCTCAGCGTCGTGCTCGAGCGCTTGGCCGAGCAGGCGATTGCGACGGGATTCAAGAACGTGGTGTTGATGCAGGATCACGGCGGCGGCACGAACATCTACGGCGAGGTCGCCAAGAAGCTCGACGCCAAGTATGCCGCGCAGGGCGTTCACGTGTACTTCTGCGACGAAGTGTACGCCAAGGCGCAGGGTGACTTCGACAAGTGGCTGGCCGCGAACGGCTATCCGGTGAGCTCCCACGCCGGCATTCCTGACACTTCAGAGATGTGGTATCTCGGCGGCGAGACCTACACGCGTTCGGCGTTGATCCCAACGGCACTCGGCGACACCGCCAAGCAGCCGGCGACGGTGCCGCGCGTCGGCAACGGCATCAGCGGCGACGCGCGCAGGTCCACGAAAGCGCTTGGTAAGATGGCGTTCGACATGAAGGTCGATTACGCCGTGCGGCAGATTCAGGGGTTCATTCCGCGCTGACTGTCATCCCGAGGAGCGTAGCGACGAGGGATCTTTCGTCCCTAACTAGTGATAGAAGACTCCTCGTCGCTACGCTCCTCGGAATGACAGCTAGTTCGGAAGCACCGCGCTGTTGTCGCCCGCGCTCGACGATCGCAGAAACTTCAGTACGCGCTCATCGAGGAAGTTCGCTACCTGCGGCGGCAACTTCCGGCGCTGTGATGGCGTGAGCAGTCCTGTCACATGCGGAACGAGCGTGAGTAGATAGTCCACCGTCCGCTCGCGCGCCGACACGTAGCGATCGTACGCTGCGTCTGTACTGTAGTTATCCGGAAGCGCCGCGAAGGAGCTGGCGACCGGCGTCCAAACGGAGTCTGTGAACACCGTGAAGGTGTGACTCAACCACGCGATGCTGTCCGCCTGCACGCGCGTCAGGCGCAGCGAGTCCGCTTGGTCGAGGATCATCGACATCGGATTCGGAATCGAGCTGATCGCCAGCGACTTGAGCGCCTCGGCGCCCTGCTTGGTGCCAGGCCGGCCGCGGCCAAAGTCGAGGCGCTGCGTCAGCGCCTGCCGCTCGCGCGTCGGGCCGACGTCGAGCTTCACGCCCAGACTCATGAATGGCAGCGTGTGCGTCGCCGACTGTTGCGGGCGAGTCGATCCGAATCGCTGATTCACTTCGTACTTGAATTCGCGCGAGGCGGGATCGAACCCGCGAACAAATAGCAAATTCTGGTCGGGCGGAATGATCTGGCCCCAGCCGTGGACATTGTCGCTACCGTACACCGCTAGGTCGACGAGACCCAGCGGGTTTTGGACGGTGAAGGTGATCGTCGCGCGCTTGGGGAGTCCGATCTTCTGCGGATTGAACTTGATCGCCAATCCAGTAGTCGCGTTCCACGGGGCCTGGCAGCTTCCGCGCGTCGCGAGTTGACCAAGCTGTTTCTCGAGGCAATCGCGAACTGACGGCGTGCTCGACGCGAGTAGGGAGCGCATCGCTGACGCTACGCTCGTATCCGCGACGCTATTCGGACCGAAAATGAATGCGCGATCGTTCTGTACTCCGTCGCCATTGATGTCACCGGCGATCATCGGCGTGTAGCGTTGGCCAGACGACAACCGAACCACCGCACTTACATAGATCACGTCCGCGATCGGGACATCCGACCACTGGAGCGTGACGGCGTTCCGCACCGCCAGAAGCGACGGTCCCCAATCGCGATCGAAGGGGTTGCTCACCGTGCTCGAGAAACCGTAGTAGCTCTCGTTCGCGTCGAGCAGGTTGTACGTGAGATTCCATTTCAGAAACCGATTCGCGGTCACTGGCTTGAGGTTCACCGTGAGCTGTCGCGAGTTCACATGCAGCTCCGAGCGCTCGGACAGAACCTCCTGGAATGCCGGCGACACGCGCGAGCCTACGGTCGACACGACGCCGGTGCCCGAAACGATTGCCCTCGGATCGACGAACACCGGACGCTCTCCCTCGTTGGCCAGCGAGAACCGCGTCGTCGGATTCAGGTTGATGTCGACCAGTCCGATCTGCGCGCTTCCGAACGAGGCGATCGTCTGCAGGCCAAGCACGAACCGGTTGTCGAGTACGGCGCTCGACCAGTCGGCGGCGGCGCGCAGCGACTGCGGCTGGCGATACCGCGAATCGAATAGTGTGACGTTCGGCGCCGACGTCGAGAACACAGTGCCCGACGTACCGTCGGCACACTGCGTCGGGATCGTGCCGGGATCGGCGAGAAAATCACTCCAATCGGGGAGGGGAACCGCGTCGCCAACGCAACTGATCGTGCGCGCGGAATTCGGCAGCCCAGTCGCGTTGACAGCCGGGGCAATGAGCTGCGATGACGCGATGTTCTGAAACATGCCGATGCCGGCATGAACCACCGCGCGTGGCGGCCGAGCCGAGCCAGGGGCGTACGCGATCTTGGGCGAGTCGCCGTAGTACCATTGCATGCCGACGCGCGGGCTCAAATAAGCCCGATTCGGCATCGCATTGTTCCGCGTACCGAACGCCTCGAAGAGCGCCTCATTGAACGCCGGCGCCGACATGAAACGGCTTGCGTCCAGCCGCAGCCCGTACTGAATCTGGACGTTGGGGGTCGGGCGCCAGTAGTCACCGAACGATGCGGCCCCGGTCAACTGGTTGCCGGTTTGAGTGTTTCTTGTTAACGTTCTGCTAAAGCTGCTCGGTGTGCCGTCGGCGACGTCGGCGAGTGAATTGTAGGCGAACGAACCGAGTAGGCTGGGGGTGGCGTCCGAGCTGAACGCGTCGTGGGCGACACCGGACGTAAGCTTCAGTGTGTGATGGTTGTCGGTGCTGTACCAGCTCAGTTGGTTGTTCACCTGGAACGTCTGGTCCTCGAGCGACGAGAGGGACGAGCTACCGCCGAACGACAGCGCCTTGATCGACGAATTGCCGTTGGGCAGCAAGGAGCTCACGCGTACCGTGCCGTTTGGTAGATCGACGTACGGCGCTGATGAGGTGCCCGAACCGGCGAAGCCGATGGTCGTCTTCGTGAGGATGCCGAACCAGAAGTAGTTCGAGTGGACGAGCGACAGATTCGCGCCCCACTGCGTCGCCTCGCCGCCGTGAGCCGGAGTCGTCAGCAGCAATCCGCCACGGCTCACCGGCTGCGCGCGCTGATAGTTGACCAGCGCGCCGAGCGTGAACGAATGCCCCGCTCCCGACGCGCTCGGCATGAAATCGAAATTGGACGACGCCTGAAACACGTCCTGTGACTGAAGGCCGGGGACGTTGGCCTCAGTCGGCGGCACGCCCTGCGCTCCAAGAATGGCGAGCAACCGCGCGACCGAGTCTGGCGAGACGCCGGCGGCGGTCAGGCCCGCCGAGCCAGTATTGAGCAAAGTTTGAGCGTCGCTGAACCGGCGCCCCACGTTGTATGCGACGTTGTAAAACGCCTTGTCCAATGCGAGCGGCCCCAAGGCATTCCCGCCGACGCGAAGATTGGTGTACTTCTGATCCTGCGCGGCCGCGGTCGCGTCGGCCCACTCGAGCGGCGGTGTGATGTCGACGTTGGTGATCGCGCGCTGCGAGAAGTTGGAGCCCGGCACAGTCTGGATACTGATCTGACCGCCGCTGAAGCCACCCTTCGATGGATCGAACGTGTACGGACTGATCGATGTTGTCGCGAGAATGTCCGGCGGCAGCGCGTCGATAGCGGAGCCGAGTCCGTTGAAGGTCGTGTTGTTCTGATCGCCACTCAAGCCGAGCAGGGAGTACATGTCGGGAGCGCCGTCGAGACCGGGAACGAGTTGAAAGCCGGCGACGGTTGCGGCCATCGCCGCGAGGTTGCCCGCTTCGTCCGCCGCGACGTTGGTGTTGGTGAGCGGGCGCTCGCCGCCGCCAACGTCGACACTGGCGGCGGTGCGAGACGGTTTCGCTCGATTGGATTGCGCCGTGACTTCCGTGGTCGAGAGTGCCTCGACGACTTCTGACATCTTCGCATCGGCGATGAGTATTTCCTCATCGCCGATGCGCTTCACCTCGAAGCGCTTCGGGGCAAAGCCGATCTTGATGACGTCGAGCCAGTAGTCGCCCTCGCCGTTGAGGAATACAATGGTGTACCGCCCGGACCGATCGGCGGTTGCCGTTTTGCTGACACCGCCCGAGTACGACGTCGCACGCACGGTCGCACCGGCGAGCGATGTCGTGTCCGGGCCCGTGACGTGGCCGCGCAGCACGTCCGTCGTCTGCGCGAGCAGGTTCGAGCGCGCGCTCGAGAGAGCGATCAGCGCGGATATCGCGAGTTTCGAGACAAAGCTTCGCATACTCACCATGCCTGGCATGAGTGAGAGAGGACCAACAGGAGGGAGGGAGAGCTATTTCGTCGGCGGCGCCGACGATCCGGGTGCGAGCTTCGTTCGCTCGAGATGGTAGCCGGTCGTGTGGTCGCCGGCGGTCAGGTAGACGACACCGCCCTTGCCGAATCCGGCGATGGCGCGGCCCACCGGAAGTCGCACGCGCTCGAACAGCTTGCCCTGAGCATTCACGACGTCGTACACGAGCTCACCGCTGCGCGACAGCGGCGACTTGCGCGGCAGAATCCAGAGATTCCCATCGCGATCGGCGAGCGTCGAGTTGATTCCGATCGGCGCCTCGTAGTCCTCGACCGGCCCGACCCTGACCAAATCGGCGAGCGAAGGCAGCGGCGGGATCGCCGACGCGGCGATGCCGCCCGGCAACAGATAGTTCGTTCTAAACCGCTTCGAGCAATGGCTACGGTCGTCAGGATCTCGCGGCGGCGGAGCCGCGCTGCTGCCTCCAGCTCCCGTGCGCACGCCGCTGGCCGGCGGCGCTGTCGCGTCAGCGGGAGGACACGGAGTGATCATCGCCAACTCCGCGTCGGGATAACCGCCGGCGAGCAATGCGTTCTGTCCGGCGCGCACGGAGTCCGTCAGACGCTGCTTGTCTTCGTCGGTGAAGTGCGTCCAATCGAACGGAAGCTTCGGCGTCGACAACGTCGCGCCGCTCGGCTCGATCCAGTCGACGTGATAGTCATGGCCTCGCACGAATGCCACCGCGCCGTTCGAGAGCACGTCCCACTCGTCCACCGGTTGCAGCGGATCAGGCGCCCAAACCGACGCTACGCCGCCATAGCTCGTGGGTTGGGTTGTCGCGAGCATCAGCGGGCGCGCGATGCGGCCGATCGTGTCCACGCGCCGGAAGTCAAGATCGGCCCGCAGAATGAGCAGTGAATCCTCTTGATGCGTTCCGGGAAACTTGATGCCGCCGCGCCGCAGCGCGCGATAGATCACGTTGCCGTTTGCATCGACGCCGCTCGGGCCGCCGGTGACGGCGAGAAAATCTGTGCGCTTGGGCAACGCCAACGACCGCGTAATGTGCCCGCGACCGTTCAGCACCAGCATCGTCTGCGTCAGGCGGTCGGCGAAGAGCGACGAGTCTCCGAGATAGGGAATCAGCGTCGTCGGAACTGAGCCGTAGCTGGTCGACGTGCCAGTCACGGAATCCATCACCACGGTGGCCGTCGCGAATGAGGAATCGAGAAGCTTGATCTGACGGCGAGCGGCATCGTTCACGAGTACGTTGCCATCAGACGTCTGCCGGAGGCCTAGAATGCCGCCGAACGTCTCGCTCGTCCGCGTGGTCGCCTTCGGAAGATCGACGACCGGAATACTCGCCGGTTGTTGTGGAGGTGTCGGCTGACCGAACGCGCTGCAGGTAATCGCAAGCGCGCGCTTCACCGGCAGACCGGTGAGCTGCAATGCTGGTGGAGTCGCACCCGCACGACGCTGCGCCAGATCGATATCGATTCGCTCGGCGCTCGCTTCCATCGACCGCAGCTCCAACTCGGCTGAGACGAGTGACGCACGCGTGCTGTCGTTGCCGTTTCGTGCCTTACGTGCGAGGTCGGAGCGCACGCGGGCAAGATCGATGCGGAGCGCCGAAAGTTGCGACTTGACGGCGGTCGTTGCCATCGCGAGCTCGTCACGTTGGCGCTCGTTCGCCACGCGTGCCGACGCATAGCCTGTGTTCGTTCCCCACACGAGGCCGATGGTTAACGCGATGAGCGCGCTGGCCGCGAATGCACCCGCGAACGCAACACGTCTGCGCCAAGGTGACGCGCCGTGGTGTCGGTGCGCATCCAAGCTTGCGCGATCCGACTCGATGTCCGCGAGCGAAAACTCCGGCGCCTTGGACGATTCTTCTGCCGCGAGCGCGTGAAAGCGCTCACGAAGGTCATCATCGTTTTGCATCGTCTCGTTCCTCATCGAGAAGCCGGCGAAGGTTTGCTTTCCCTCGCTCGTAGTGCACTCGCGCCGAGCCGACCGACATGCCGAGTACGTCGGCGGCCGCTGCGATCGTCAGGTCCTGATAGAACACGAGGTGAAGCACCTCGCGTTGCCGCGCCGACAGCGCGTTGAGCGCGGCAATGAGCTCCTGCGACCGTTCATCCTGAACCATCAAATCCAGACCCGCGGCACCGGCGCCTGGTGATTCGTGATCGCCAATCGGAATCAGCGAGCGGATCGCGTTGTGGCGTCGCTCTTCGTTCGCCGTTCGACGAATGACGCCGAAGAGAAACGCGCGAAAATCCGCCCGTCCCGCGAACCGCGCCCGCCCGTCGAGCACTTTGAGATATGCCGTCTGCAACACGTCCTCCGCCGCCGCTCGATTCCATTTGCAGCATGCCAAGGCCCACCCGAACGCTGCCGGGTGATGCTGCGAGAGTTGATTTTCGAGATCGTCCACGATCAACCGGTGAAAGGTCCGGTGCTGGAGATATGTGGCGTGTGGACGGCGGTTATATGACGCCGGCGACTAACGGATATACGAAAAAAAGCCGCCGCATCGCTGTCCAAGCGATGCGGCGGCCGATTTCTCGTGAGGCACGGCGATAGCGATGACCTACGGCTGGTACGTCAACCCCGTATCGCCGTCCTTGCGTCCCGACACCTGGCGCCCGAGCACGATCGTCCGCTGTCCGGGCTCGCCCCAGTTCATTACGAAAACGCTAAAGCCCTGCTTGGCGCGCATCTCGATGTCGCCTTCGTTCGACGGGAAGCCGCACGGCACTTTGAATTCCTTGCAGGCGGCGAGCACCTGCTGAATGGCGCCCTCCCAGCCAGCCTGGTCGAACACGCGCTTGCCGTCGACGGTGTTCGTGAAGACGCCGCGCAGCGTTCCGGCGCCCGGCCAGAGAACGCCGATGCCCGGGACTGCAGCGATCTCGCGAATGTGCGCCAAGCCTTCCTTGCTCTCGACGATCGTCCAGTTGATCAACTCACCCTTGGGATTGAGCGGCCACAGGTCGGCCTTTTCCTTGTATTCCTTTTCGCTCATGCCCCAGCGCGCCGGCGCGTCGCCGACGTTATCGGGACGCGTGCCGCCGTTCGACTTGAACCGCATGGCCGCGAGACCGACTCGCACGTCTTCCGCGCTCTCTGTTTCTGGGAACATGATGCCGACCACGCCCTCGTTCAGCTGCCGTCCAATTCGCTCGGCGGCAAGCGGCCGATTCTCCGAGATCTTGTGCGTCTTGACGATCATCGGGAGCGCCAAATGCGGAAACGGCGTTTTCGTCGGATCGCCGGCCGTCGTGAGTCCCTTCATGTACTCGACAAACTCTGGGAATGCGCGATCGAGGTCGCCTTCCATCGAGCCGCTGAAGGTGAAGTCGGCGAGGTTGTAGCCGAGCGCTTGCTGCGCCAGCTCGGCCTGCGACTTGGCTGGCGGCGGCGGCGGTGGCGGAGGAGCGTCAGCGGCTGGTGGTGCGCCGCCGCGTCGTCCGCCTCCGGCACGCGGATTGGCCGGCGCGTAGAGTCCGAGTACGGTCTTGTGCGCCGCAAGGAGCTCGACGACCGGATTGAAATGATGCGCGCTCTGATAGCGGCTGAAACCCAACGTTCCGGCCATCGCTGCGCCGGCAAGGGTCAAAATGATTGGTGCACGCACGGGCCAACCTCCAAACGTCGAACGACTGGTGGGAGAGCGACCTGGTGCCGCTCGATGTGGGTGGCGGAAAATGCATCGCGGGACCGCCCGGCGCGAGTCTCGACTGTCATCCCGAGGAGCGCAGCGACGAGGGAGCTACCATTCCGGACGCGATAATTGGCACGAGAGAAGATTCCTCGCGTTGCTCGGAATGACAATGCGTTCTACGCCCGATAGCGATCCAACCACTCGGCGCTCCACGAACCAAAGTCCCCGGCGATCATCGCCCGCCGCGCATCGCGCATGATGCCATTCAGAAACGCCACGTTGTGCAATGCCACGAGACGCATGCCGAGCATCTCATCGCTCGCGAATAGGTGGCGCAGGTACGCGCGGTCGTACGTCGCGCAGCATACGCACTCGCAGCCTTCCACGAGTGGCCGGCGATCCGTGCGATTACTGCTCTTGAGCACCTGCACCTTGCCGTCGGGCGTGAACACAGTACCGTCGCGCCCCATGCGCGTTGGCGCGACACAATCGAACAGATCGATTCCGCGCCGCACGCCCTCGATCAGATCGTCGGGAAAGCCGACGCCCATGAGATAGCGCGGCACGGTGCGCGGCAGCGCGTCGTCGCAGACCTCGAGCATCGCGTGCAAGTCCGGTTTTGCTTCGCCCACCGACAGTCCACCGATCGCAACGCCCGCCCAGTCCCCGCGCTCGAGAATGCCGCGCGCCGACGCGCGACGCAGCTCCGCGTGGATTCCGCCTTGCACGATCGGAAACAGCGTTTGGCTCGGCGCAGAATCATGCACGACGTCGAGCTCCGGCACCCCTGCGCGCCCATCTCGATCGATGCGCTCGAACTCGGCCCGGCACCGATCGAGCCATCGCAGACTCCGCTCCATCGCCACGCGCGAGTCGCCGAGTTCTGCCTGGCCGGCAATGAGCTCGTCGAGCTGCATGATCACGTCCGCGCCGATGTTCCGCTCGATGCGCATCACGTGCTCCGGCGTGTACGCGTGCATCGAGCCGTCGAGATGGCTACGAAACGTCACGCCCTCTTCCGTGACGGTCCGCAACTTCGCGAGCGAGAACACCTGGAAGCCGCCCGAGTCGGTGAGCATCGGGCCGTCCCAGCGCGTGAACGCGTGCAGACCGCCGAGCGCGCGGACCATCGCGTCGCCAGGGCGCAGATAGAGGTGGTACGCGTTCGCGAGGAGCATCTGGCCGCCCGCGGTGCGCACTTCGTCCATCGACAGTCCGCGAACGACGCCGTGCGTTGCCACCGGCATGAACGCCGGCGTTTCGACCACGCCATGCGGCGTCGTGAACCAACCGACGCGCGCGGAGCCGCAGCCGTGAGCGGAGCGAAAGGAAAATTCGGGTGGCGCGCTGAGCATGACCCAATCTAAGAACGCCGCGCGAGTTGACGCCGAGGCGTTCGGTCAAATAACGTTGCTCTTGCGACGTCGGCCGTTGCTTTCGCCAGCCCCGTCGATCCCGACTCGGAGATGTATGGATAGAAGTCGCACCGGCACCGTCGCCTACGCTGCCGTGACCATGATCGTCGGCGTGATCTTCATCTGGATGGGCTACTTTCTCCAGCCGCGACACATGCTGTCGGTGGCGACGGGCGTCCTTTTCATCATCGCCGGCATCTTTCGGTATATCCGCGTGCGCACATCATGAAGGCCGCCGCATCCGCTCCATCGTCCGTGAGCACGACGCTTGCCGCGCCGGAGGCGGTAAGCCGCCGTCTCGCCGAGGTTCTGGCTGCCGCGCGCTACGAGGATCTCGACGCCACCGTGCTGAATCACGCGCGCCGCTCCATTCTCGATTGGCTCGGCTCCGCACTCGCTGGTTCGTTCGAGCGACCGGCGCGTCTAGCGCGCACAGTCGCTACCGGATTGGGATCGTCGGATGAAGCGACTGTCTTCGGCGCGGCGAGAGCCTCGGCCGCAGTCGCGGCGCTCGCGAACGGCGTCGCGTCGCACATTCTCGAGCTCGACGATGTGCACAAAGGCTCGACGCTGCACGCAGGCGCGCCGGTGATTCCCGCGGCGCTCGCCGTTGCGGAGCGCGAGCACGCGAGCGGCAAAGCGTTCACGCTCGCCGTCGTCGTCGGCTACGACGCCGCGTTGCGCGTTGGCGAAGCGGTGAATCCGGATCATTACCGCTTCTTCCACCCGACTGGAACCGCCGCAACGTTCGGCTCTGCGGCCGCCGCCGGAAGCTTGCTCGCGCTCGACGCCACGCAGATGCTCGATGCACTCGGCACCGCCGGCACGCAAGCCGCCGGCCTGTGGGAGTTCAATGCTGACGGCGCGATGAGTAAACACTTACACCCGGGCAAAGCCGCCTTCAACGGCGTGCTTGCCGCGGATCTCGCGGCGGTCGGCTTTACCGGTGCGACGCGCATTCTAGAGGGCGCACGCGGATTCTTCCGCAGCTCGACGCGATCGTTCGACGCGAGCCGTGTGACCGACGCACTCGGTGACGCGTGGAAGATCAGCGAGAACTGCTACAAGATGCATTCGTGCTGCGCTCACACGCACTCGGCTGCCGACGTTGCGATCGACCTTCGGAATCGAATCAACGGACGCGAGATCGCGGCCATCCGCGTCGAGACGTACGGACCGGGATATGAGATCGTGAAAGAGCCGAATCCGTCGTCGCCCTATCGCGCGCAGTTCAGTATTGCGTACTGCGTCGCGACCGCACTCGCGGAAGGGCGACTCGGTCTAGAACAATTCTCGTCCGACCGATTCAGCGAGCGCGGCGTGCTGCCGGAGTCGATCACGTCGCTGCTCACGCGCATGCGCGTGACCGTTGCCGACGATCTCTCGGCACAGTATCCCGCCGCGTGGCCCACGCGAGTCGAAATCGAGCTCGCCGATGGCGAAACGTTGCGCGGCGCCGCCGAGTTCCCGCGCGGCAACCCGGAGAATCCGGTGAGCGACGCTGGTCTCGAGGAAAAGTTCATCGATCTCGTAACCCCGCGACTTGGCCCCGACGTCGCAGCGCGCGGTCTCGAGCTCGTCAACACATTGACCACTTGCACTGACATGGCAACGCATTTTCGCGATCTGCTGCCGGCGCCCGCCGGCGCCCGGACCGCGTCGTGAGCGATATCAATCCGCGGTCGTCGCAATACACGGAATACCGCCAGGCAATTCGCGATCTTTGCGCTGGATTCGACAGTGAGTACTGGCAGGAGGTCGAGTCCCGCGCTGGCTATCCAGAGAAATTCGTGCAGGCGCTCACTGATGCAGGCTGGCTTTCCGCGCTCATCCCCACGCAGTACGGCGGCGTCGGACTCGGCGTCACTGAAGCGTCGGTGATTCTCGAGGAGATCAATCGCTCGGGCGCAAACTCCGGTGCGTGTCACGCGCAGATGTACATCATGGGCACGCTGCTGCGCCACGGATCGCCGGAGCAGAAGGAGCGCTATCTGCCGGCAATCGCGCGCGGCGAGCTGCGGTTGCAGTCCTTCGCTGTCACTGAGCCATCTGCGGGCACCGACACGACAAAGCTGACCACGACGGCCGAGCGTCGCGGCGATAAGTATGTGGTCAACGGGCAGAAGCTCTGGATCTCGCGCGTGCAGCACTCCGATCTCATGCTGTTACTCGCGCGCACGACGCCAATCGAGCAGGTGAAGCGCAAATCCGAGGGACTGTCCGTCTTCTTGATCGATCTGCGCGACGCCGAGCGGCGCGGGCTCACCGTGCGGCCGATTCGGAACATGGTGAATCACGAGACGAACGAAGTCTTCTTCGACGAGTTCGAGATTCCGGCGGAGAATCTGATTGGCGAAGAGGGTCGCGGCTTCAAGTACATCCTGGATGGAATGAACGCCGAGCGGATTCTGATTGCCGCGGAGTGCATCGGCGACGGGTATTGGTTCGTGGACCGCGCGCGGAAGTACGCCACCGAGCGTGTCGTCTTCGATCGGCCCATCGGTCGCAATCAGGGTGTGCAGTTTCCCATCGCGCGCTCGTACGCGAACGTGCGAGCCGCGGATCTCATGCGCTACGAGGCCGCTCGCTTGTACGATGCCGGCGAATCGTGCGGCGCCGAAGCGAACATGGCCAAGCTGCTCGCGGCCGATGCGTCGTGGGAGTCGGCGAACGTCTGCTTGCAGACGCATGGTGGTTTGGGCTTCGCGGCCGAGTACGATGTGGAGCGGAAGTTCCGCGAGACGCGGCTTTACCAAGTCGCGCCAGTCTCGACGAACCTGATTCTGTCGTACCTCGGCGAGCACGTGCTGGAAATGCCGAGGTCGTTTTGACAGAAAAGTCGCTGCCGCTGAGCGGGTTGCGAGTGGTGGCGCTGGAGCAGGCCGTGGCTGCGCCATTCTGTTCGCGCCAGCTCGCCGACATGGGCGCCGACGTCGTGAAGATCGAACGGCCAGGTGCGGGCGACCCGGCTCGTGCATACGACAAGGCCATTCGCGGCGAATCGGCGTATTTCGCCTGGCTGAATCGCGGGAAGCGGAGCGTCGCACTAGATCTGTCATTAAAAAATGATCATGACGCCTGCGCGGACCTGATCGGCCGCGCGGACGTATTCGTGCACAACCTTGCGCCCGGCGCGGTCGAGCGACTCGGCTTCGGCTACGACGCAATGCACGAGGCGAATCCGCGGCTCATCTGGTGTGGCATTTCCGGCTATGGACCGGACGGCCCGCGCCGCGATTCCAAGGCGTACGACATGCTCGTACAGGCCGAGTCGGGCGTCGTGTCGCTCACGGGTTCGCCGGATGCGCCGGCCAAGGTCGGCATCTCGATCGCCGACATCTCAGCCGGTCTCTACGCGTATTCGTCGGTGCTGACCGCGCTGATTCAGCGCGGGACCACCGGGCAGGGCGAGCGAATTGATATTTCAATGCTCGAATGTCTTACCGAGTGGGTGTCGCCGCCGCTGTATGTGTGGAAGGGAACTGGCAAAGTGCCTGCACGCGCTGGCGTGCGGCACAACATGATCGTTCCGTATGGCGCGTACGCGTGTTCGGACGGCGCGGTGATGTTTGCGGTGCAGAATGCGGGGGAGTGGAAACGCTTTTGCGTCGGTGTCATGCATGACGCGGCTCTCGAGAGTGATCCGCGCTTTGCCACGAATGCATTGCGGCTCCAGAATCGCGACGAATTGGAGCAGCTCATCGGGCAGAAGTTTGCCGGTCAAGCCGAGCGCGACGTGTTGGCAGCGCTCGAGGCGGCCGACATTCCCACTGGAAGCGTCAATGACGTGCCGGCCGTGGCGTCGCACGAGCAGCTTGTCGCGCGTCAGCGATGGACCACCGTCGGGTCGCCTGGGGGCGAGATTCCGGCGTTGATTCCGCCGCACAATTTGCGCGGCGTGCAGCCACGGATGGGCAACGTTCCGGCGCTCGGCGAGCATACGGCCGAGGTGTTGGCCGAGCTTACGAATGATCCAACAACTTAAATTCGCCTAATGGCGCTGACGTTCGAATGGGATGCCCGAAACGCAGCCGCCAACTTGACCAACATGGTGCCCCTTTTGCCGAGGCGGTTACCGCGTTTGTGGATCCATTGGGTCGTGTTCGATTCGATGATCGTCATTCTGTCACCGAACCTCGACTGGTACTATTAGGTAGGTCCAGCGTCGACCGGCTGCTGGCCGTGATGTTCACCGAGCGCGGAGCTGATCGAGTTCGACTGATCAGCGCGCGACCTGCGACGCGCCGCGAGCGCATTCAGTATGAAGAAGCCAGCGAATAAGAAGCGCGCCGTGCGGACCCGGAATAAAGTGGCCGAAGACGACATTCGCCCCGAATATGATTTTTCCGAGGCGCGTCCGAATCCGTACGCTGCGAAGTTTTCGTCTCCAGTGACCGTTGTCGTTCTTGATGCAGATGTGGCGGAGGCGTTTCCGGACGCTGCATCTGTCAACGACGCATTGCGCGCGCTCGTCAAGATCGCGAATCGGCCTGCAAAGCGGTCCGGTTCTCGGCGCCGTGTTGGCTAACCCGTAGCGCCGCGATAGTCCGATCATGCGCAGCATGCTCTTCGTCCCAGCCGCCGATCCGGCCGTCATCGCCAAGGCCGCCGCCAGCGCCGCCGATTCGGTGTGCATCGATCTCGAGGATTCGATTCCGCTCGCCAACAAAGAGGCGGTGCGGCCGAACGTGGTTCGCGCGCTTCGCGAGCTCGACTTCGGCAAACGCGCCAGGATCTATCGCATCAACGGCCTCGATACCGGCTTCGCCTATCGCGACGTCATCGATGTCGTGGAAGCCGCCGGCGACAAGATCGATCTGATCATGATCCCCAAGGTCTCGTCGCCGGACGACGTGCGTTTCGTCGATCAATTGGTGACGCAGATCGAGCTCGCGCGTGGATTCGAGCCAGGAAGAATTCGTCTCGAGGCGCAGATCGAAACGGCGGCCGGATTCGTCTGGCTGCGCGAGATCGCGCACGCGTCACCGCGCCTCGATGCAATCATTTTTGGCCCGGGCGACTACGCGGCGTCGATGCACATGCCGTCGTCCGGCATCGGCGCGTTCGACGAGAACGATGCGCTCTACCCCGGCCATCGCTGGCACGCGCCAATGCACGCGATCGTCGCGAACGCACGTGCGCGGGGTCTTCGCTGCATGGACGGTCCGTACGCCGCTTTCCGCGATACGGCAGGCTTCGAGCGGTCCTGTCGCATCGCGCGCGCGCTGGGTTTCGATGGAAAGCAGTGCATCCATCCGTCGCAACTTGCGACGGTGCACGCGGTGTTCGGCTACTCGGCCGACGAGATCGCGCATGCGCGCCGAGTCGTCGATGCGTGCGAGCGTGCGGCGGCGGCGGGGAAGGGCGCCGCGCTCCTCGACGGCGCGATGATCGACGAGGCGAGCGCGCGGATGGCGCGCGTCGTCTTGGCCGACAGCAGCGGCACGTAACCGTCATCCCGAGCGAGCGAAGCGAACGAGGGATCTTCTATCGCGCCAATTATAAATAAGACGGCCGACGGAAGATCCCTCAACGCCCGCTTCTCGGGCACCCGGCTCGGGATGACAGCTCGCTACTTCTTGTCGTCCCCCCGCAGCTCGACCACCATCACCTCGATCGGCTTGTCGGTGTCGTTGACGTCGGCGTGCATCTGTCCCGGCGGATCCTTCTCGTAGAAGTAGGCGTGATTCTTCTTCCACGTGTACGTGTGCAACACCTTGCCGCTCTTGTCCACGGCCTTGAGCACGCCGTCGGTCAAGGCGACGATGGTGCGCCCGTGATCGTGGCGATGGAAGGTCAACGGTTGGTGAGGCATGACCAGCGAGTAGTGCGCCTCCATCTGGCCGTTCTCGAACTGCGTCTCACGATGCGACGTCTGTTGCTGCTGCGCCCACATGACGCCAATGCCCGCGGTGAACGAAAGTCCGCACGTAACGGCGATCGTGGCGATCGTTGTGCTCCGCTTCATGACGCGACTCCAGCAGGAGTTTCGACTGGCGTGAGCCAGGACCGGTACTGCGGCAGCTTCCCGTGCACGACATCCTGAAAGGTCTGCTGCAGACGCTTGGTGATCGGACCCGGACGACCGCCGCCAATCACGCGGCCATCGACCTCCTTGATCGGCGTGACTTCGATCGCCGTGCCGCAGAAGAACATTTCGTCCGCCGCTTCGATGTCGCCGGTCGTCATCGGACGAATCGTGACGGCAATCCCCAAGTCCTTGGCGAGCTGCAAGACGCTGTCACGCGTGATGCCGTTCAAGATCGACGCGCTCATGTCGTTCGTGATGAGCGTATCGTTACGGACCATGAACAAGTTCGCGCCAGAGCCTTCCGCCACATCGCCCTTGTTGTTGAGCAAAATGGCATCGTCGTACCCGCGTCTCACGGCTTCCTGCACGGCGCGAATCGAATTCGTGTAGTGACCGCAGGCCTTCACGTACGGCGGCAGCGTCGACGCATCGATGCGCCGAACCGTCGACACCGTCACGCGCGCGCCATGCTCCGGACCGCCCGGGATGTACTGTCCGCCGGGGACCGCGATGATCGCGACGGTGACAGGGCTGCCCTTGGGCGACACCGAGAACGTGTGCGCGTCGTAGAACGCGAGCGGACGAAGATACGAGTTCTCGAGGCTGTTCTGCCGCAGCACGTCGAGCGATGCGGCACTCAGCTCGTCGAGATCATACGGCAGCTCGATCTCGTACGCCTTCGCCGAATCGACGAAGCGCTTCATGTGCGGCTCGAGGCGGAAAATCGCCGCGCCGTCGGGCGTATCGTACGAGCGCATTCCTTCGAACACGCCGGTGCCGTATTGAAGGCCATGGGCAGTGATGTGCACCTGAGCGGAATCCCAGGGCAGCATCTCGCCGTTTTTCCAGATGTATTGGACTTTCTTGAAGGGAGGCATACGCAAAAAATGTCGCGCTGCTCTGACGACGGCAAGACCGCGCGCATGCGCTACGATTCAGCATGAGCAGCAGTGCCGACCGATATTCCATCCCCGCCGCGCGCCATCGCGTGGAGCAGATGATCGATCGCAGTCGATTCATTTGTACCATCGATCGCGTCTCCACGCCTGACGACGCGCAACGCCTCCTGCGCGAGCTCAACGCCGAATTCGCCGACGCCACGCACAATTGCTGGGCGTATGTGGCTGGACCGCCGGGAAGCACGAGCCGCGTCGGCATGAGCGACGCCGGCGAGCCGCACGGGACCGCGGGTCGTCCGATGCTCACCGTTCTTCTCCACAGCGGTGTCGGCGACATCGCCGCTATCGTGACGCGGTATTACGGCGGTACCAAGCTCGGCACTGGCGGTCTGGTCAAAGCCTATGGCGGCACGGTGCAACTCGCGCTCGAGACGTTGCCGCTCGCCGAACGGGTCGAGTACGTCGACCTCACCATCACTGTCGGATACGCGGCCGTGACGGTCGTGCAGCAAATGCTGACCGCATACGACATCGAATTAGTCAGCCAGGAATACGAAACCGTCGTTCGGTACCGGCTTCGAGTGCCGCGCCCAAACGTTCCGGCCTTTCGCGCGGCGCTGGCGGATGCCACTCGCGGCGAGGCAGCCGTCATCCCGTCCCCCGAGTAGGCGTCTGGTCTTAGCTACGGACGCTCGGGTAGCGCACTACATTAAGACTTCCAGTTCGGCGTCCTCCGTCCCACCCGTGGGCCGCGCCGAGCAGGCTACTCATTCCGGGCCTCGTGCATTGGCGAAAAAACCGAACTACGACTTCGAGAAGCGCAAAAAGGAACAAGACCGGAAGCGGAAGAAGGACGCCAAACGCGAGGAGCGCCTGCAACGCAAGCGGGACGGTCTCCCCGACATCATCGAGGACGACGAGACGCCGGCTGAAGCGACGGAATAAATCGCACGACCACCATGTTCTACATCGGATTCGTATCGGGCGCCCGGGTCGACGCCAACGGTCGCCGGTTCGCCGTCGGTGATGCGACGCTTGGCGAACATTCGCAGCGGTTCGAGGCGAATCTCGACCAGTGGTCCACCGCGGACTACGAGCAACAGTGGCGCGAGGCGGTGCTTCGTCTCGCCACCGGCCCGGAATCGAGCGCGCTCGTCACCTCCTATGACGGCGGCGGCACTGGACGCCACATCGTGCTGCCCATGTGGCGCGAAGGCTCGGCCGTCTACGTGCAGGCGCCGCTGGTACTCGACGCCGACATCGACGACGTGAGCGCCATCTACGACAAGATCGGCGAACGCGGCACGATGAGCGCCGCCGCGGCGATCGCCGAATGGCAGTTGCCGCTCGGACAATTGCTCGCGTTCGCGGTCGACGAATAGCGATTCAGCGAGTGAAGCACGTGAAGCTGGTCAAGTACATCGCCAACCTCGGCTACGGCAGCCGGCGGGACGTGGCGAGCTTGCTGGCGGCTGGTCGAATCACTGGACGCGACGGACACGTGCTGGGGGAGACGGCCGACGTCGCCAATGATGAAATTCTCATCGACGGCGAGCCGCTCGATCCGCCACCCGGCGTCGTCGTCATGCTGCACAAGCCGGTCGGCTACGTCTGCTCGACGAAGGATGCGGACCGGCTCGTGTACGAGCTATTGTCCGCACGCTTTCCGCTTCGGTCGCCAATCATTGCGCCCGTTGGTCGATTGGACCGTGACACGTCCGGCCTGCTTCTCCTCACGGACGACGGGCAGCTCAATCATCGCCTGACGTCGCCGCGCACGCATCTGCGCAAAGTGTACGACGTGCAGCTTGCAGACGACCTTCGCGGAGACGAAGCCGCGGTATTCGCCAGCGGCACGTTGCTGCTCGACGGCGAAACGACGCCGCTCCAACCGGCGATGCTCGAGCAACTCGATTCGCGTCACGCTCGGATTGCCGTGACCGAAGGTCGATATCACCAGGTGCGGCGCATGTTCGCGGCGCTCGGCAATCGTGTCGACGCGCTACAGCGGTTCGCGATTGGCGATCTCACCCTTGATGGGTTGCCAGTGGGCGAGTGGCGCGTGTTGAACGAGTCAGATCGCGAAAAACTGCTGTCATCCCGAGGAGCGTAGCGACGAGAGATCTTTCGTCCCTAACCGGTGAAAGGAGATTCCTCGCCACTTCGTTCCTCGGAATGAAACTCTAGCTTCGCGTCGCCGACAACACCTTGAACCGCCGTCCATCGACGACAGTGACAATGTTTCCAAAACGCTGATAGATCGGCCGCTCGTACGGCAGCGTTCTGTTGGCGACGAGAAACAGCCGTCCGCCGGGACTCAAAACGTCGAACGCGTCGCGAATGAACTGCAGCGGCACGTCGAGATCTGTCGCTTTGCCGACGTGAAACGGCGGATTGGTGACGACGACGTCGAATTGCTCGCCGAGCACCGCACCGGCAACGTCGCTCGGCAATACTCGGCAGTTGTGAATGCCGGCTGCAGCCGCGGATTTCTTCGTCGAGCGAACGGCTTCCATGTCGGCGTCGACGAGCGTGATCTTACCGGTGCCCGAGAGGCGCGCGGCAACGATGCCCAGCGGCCCGGCGCCACAACCCAAGTCGAGCACAGACTCTCCAGGTCGCACGTCGATCGCATCGGCGAGAATGGACGTCGCCTCGTCGACATGATCCCACGAGAACACCGAAGGCCGCGTGAACAGCACCGTCGGTTCGCCACGCAGAGTGGCTTCGATGCGATTGAAGTCGTCGTGTCCGAGGAACTCGGCGCCGGCGGTGTCGTCAACCAGCGCGACCTCCGATCGCTTTCTCGCGAACAGCACGCGATGCCCGCTTTCGTGAGCGACGGCATTCGCATCGCCGAACAGCTCGGCCACCAGCCGCGCCGCGGACTTTATGCCTTCGTTTGTTGGCCCGGCAACGTAGCATCGACCGTCTACGCGAAGGACGTCGAACGCATCGCGCAACAGTTGCCGTAGCGCGACCTTCTCCTTCGGAATGCGAATCGTCACCGTGTCGGCGCGGAGATCCGGCGGAAGCGGAATCGTACCGTGGCCGAGCAGAACTTCCGCGTTCGCAATGCCATTCGCTTCGATCGTACGACGCGCCGCCTCGGCATTCACGACATTGCGGTCAGTCAGATACACGCGCTGCGCATTCCCACTCGCTGCTGCAACGCCGGCCAACCCACCGCCGCAGTTGAGATGTACCACGACGCCGCCCGGTTCGACGACCGCTTCCGACGCAAGCATAGACGTCGAGGTATCGACGTGTCCGTACGCAAACACGCCCGGCTTCGTCGCCACTGAATACGAACGACCCGCCACCTTCGTCGGCACGATCCGCCACTCGCGGTACTCCATCATAGCATCGCGACTTCGGCGCTCGTGAGCAGCCGCCACTCGCCCTTGGCGAGCTTACCGAGTTGCAGTGGACCAATCGCGATGCGCACCAACCGAAGTACCTCGACGTCGAGCGCGCCGAGCAGTCGACGAATGTGCCGGTTCTTGCCTTCGTCGAGCGTGATCTCGAGCCACGCGCTGCTCCGCGATCCGGCGCGCAGCAGCGAGACGTGCTTCACGCTCAGCGTCTCGCCAGTCTCGGCGTCGATCACGCCATTCGACATCCGCGCGATCGTGTCGCCGTGCTCGACGCCGCGAACCTGCACGTGATACACCTTGTCGACATGCGACGCCGGATCGAGCAAGCGCGCCGACCACCGCGAGTCGTTCGTCAAGAGCAGCAAACCTTCGCTCGCTTTGTCGAGGCGGCCAACAGGACCGAGGAAGGGAAGCGCGGCGCCCTCGAAACACTCGTAGATCGTGGCGCGACCCTGCGGATCGTCGCGCGTCGTCACCAACCCGCGCGGCTTATTGAGCGCCACATACACACGCTCGGCGCGCGCTACCGGCTCGCCATCGATTTCGATGAGATCGCGCTCCGGCACGACGCGATGCGCCACGTCGCGAATGATCTTGCCGTTCACGCGAACGCGTCCCTCGCCGACGAGCCGCTCGCCCAGCGACCGCGAGCAGACGCCGAGCTTCGAGAGCCCGCGCGCGATGCTCACGGTTGCCGAGGTCGGTTTTTTGGGCGGCGTCATGACGGATCTTACCTGGACGCGGCGCCGAGCGGCACCGCGTGTGTATCGTGTAGTGTCGTTTATCGCCAACCTCTTACCTCGTTCGACGTGTTGAGTCTCGAAGCGCTCGGCAACTGGGAAATGGCCGTGCTGGCCAGTATCAAAGGCGCGAGTGGAACTGCCGACGAGCGCGATGCGCAGATCACGCGCTCGGGCATGTACGCCGAATATCCGGCGATCTTTGGCGCGTATCTGGAGCTCGTTCGACTCTGCGCGGACGAAGCCATCGCGCTCGAGGCGCTCAAGCGCGCGGTGTTCCTCGCGTGGTGGTCGTTCAGCGTGCCGTCAGTCGATTCCGGCATCGCCGAGCTGCCGGAGTCGAATGTGCGCGAGACGATGCAGCTCCTCGAATCAGCAATCGTCAGTGGTCGCACGGACGACGAGCTCCGATCGATGCTCGCGTGGTATCATTCACGTTTCGGCTACGTGTTCGATCATTTTGGTCCGGTACGCGAGCTCGAAGCGTTCGTGCGCGCCGTTCGTGACGGTCTCGTCGCAGACGCGCGACCTGCCGCGACCGCACGATCGTCTGCCGATCGCGGACAGCTCGGCATCTATTGGAACGCGCGATAGAATCCGTTCAGCCGCATCGACGACTCTCCACGACTTTCCAAAGACGAACGGATCATGGCCCTGTTGGGCATGCAGGATGTGAGCATTGCGTTTGGCGGACCGCCAATTCTCGATCGTGCCAATCTCGCGATCGAGCGCGGCGAGCGTGTGTGTCTGCTCGGACGCAACGGCGCCGGTAAGAGCACGATCATGAAGCTGCTCGACGCCACGATGCTGCCCGACTCGGGCGCTGTCGTCCGGCAGACTGGCGTGACCGTCACGCGTTTGGAGCAAGAAGTTCCGGACGATGTCGACGGCTCGGCGTTCGACGTCGTCGCCGCTGGACTCGGTGAGCCGGGCCGACTTCTCGCGCGATACCACGAGGCGAGTCACCGGGTCGCGACGTTGCACGACGATGCGGCAATGCGAGAGCTCGATCGCCTGCACCGCGCGCTCGACGCGGCGGGCGGCTGGGAAATGCAGACGCGCGTCGACACCGTGTTGTCGCACTTGGGCATCGATCCCGAGGCGTCGTTCGCGCAAGCATCCGGCGGGCGAAAGCGTCAGACGCTGCTCGCGCGCGCGCTCGTTCGGCAGCCCGACGTGCTGCTGCTCGACGAGCCCACCAACCATCTCGACGTCGAAGCGATCGAGTGGATGGAAAGTTTCCTCATCGATCGCGGCGTGACGCTGCTGTTCGTCACGCACGATCGCGCATTCCTGCGCCGGTTGGCGACGCGCATCGTCGAGTTGGATCGCGGCCGCTTGGTGGATTGGGGCACGGACTACGACACGTACCTCGCGCGCAAATCCGGCGCACTCGCCGCGGAAGCGAGAGAGTGGGAAGAGTTCGACAAAAAACTCGCAAAGGAAGAAGTCTGGATTCGGACGGGCATCCAGGCGCGACGCACGCGCAATGAGGGTCGCGTGCGCGCGCTCGAGGCGCTTCGCGTAGAACGGGGTGATCGTCGTGAGCGCACCGGCACGGTGAAGCTCCAAGCGCAGGAAGCCGAACGGTCGGGCCGGCTCGTTGTCGAGGCGCGAGATGTGAGTTTCGCGTACGGAGAACGCGTCATCGTTCGCGATCTATCGACCACGATCACTCGTGGCGATCGAGTGGGCCTCATCGGCCCGAACGGCTCCGGCAAGACGACGCTGCTTCGCCTCCTACTCGGCGAATTGCCGCCTGGCTCCGGCACGATCCGCCTCGGCACCAACATCGAGCTCGCGTACTTCGATCAATTGCGCGAGCAACTGGACCCATCGCGCAGTGTGTTCGACAGTGTCGCGGACGGCGCGGATTTCGTGGAAGTCGGCGGCGCGCGACGCCACGTCCATGGATACCTCGAAGATTTTCTCTTTCCACCCGACCGTGCGCGCACGCCCGTTCGCGCGCTATCGGGCGGTG
Organism: Gemmatimonadaceae bacterium; assembly: GCA_036499625.1. Lineage (GTDB taxonomy): Bacteria > Gemmatimonadota > Gemmatimonadetes > Gemmatimonadales > Gemmatimonadaceae > JAQBQB01. Next base: position 166,010 of record DASYDJ010000052.1, on the reverse strand, counting down.
AGCGAAACCGATTGCTGTTGGCGCGTCTCTTCACGCGAACGTTCAACCTGTTGGTGCTCGACGAGCCGACGAACGATCTCGACATCGAGACGCTCGATCTGCTCGAGGAGCTGCTGCTCGAGTTCAGCGGGACGCTGCTCGTGGTCAGCCACGATCGCGCGTTCCTCGACAACGTCGTGACGAGCACGCTGGTGATGGAAGGCAGCGGCCGCGTGGGCGAGTTTGTTGGCGGCTATTCGGATTGGGTTCGCCAGCGCGCACAGATATCACCGTCAGCGCCAACGCCGAATCGGCCGCCGCCCAAGCCCGCGCCGTCCGCTCCGCCGCGCGTCGCGAAGAAGCGAAAGCTGACGTTCAAAGAGAACGCGGAATTATCGGCGCTTCCCGATCGCATCGACGAGCTCGAGCGCGAACGAGCGCAATTGTACGAGTCGCTCGGCGATCCGGCCGTGCTGCGCGACGGTGCAGCAGTCGTTGATGCCAAAGACCGCATTACTGCGATTGAACGCGAGCTCGACGGTGCGGTCGAGCGGTGGGAAGAATTGGAGACGATCGCGGCGGAGTCGTAATGCGCCTCACTACTTGTGTGATGCCGGTCTGCGTATCAGGATTCTCGTATACGCTCACCATGAAGCGCGAATGCAAAACTATTGTTGGCTCGCCATCGGAAGTCTCGTCGTGGCCGCGGCGTGTTCGTCTTCGGTTGAACAGCCCATAACGATCCAGCACCCAATGTCGTCGGTGCAGATCAGCGGCGCCTACGGCATTGCAGCGAGCGTGACCACCGTGCGCGATCCCGATACGTGGATTCAGTATGTGCTGCACGTGACCAACGTGAGCGACTCAGACGAACAACTTTCGTACGGCGCATGTTGGGGCGGCTTGCGTTTCTACAAGACGCCAGCGCGGACCGGGACAGCGATCTTCGATACCGATGAGGCGGAGGTCGGAGAAGGTTGTATCGGCGTTTGGAACCAGACGACCATTCAGACTGGTACGTCCACCGATCTGACCGGAGAATATCGCGAGGCTGGCGTGCTCTCGGCGGGGGTGCCGCCCGGGCACTATTATGTGAGCGTGGTCGTCACGACCAACGGCGAAACGACGGAAATCGCCGCCGGCGAGGTCGACATTCAGCAGTAAGTCAATGAAGAAAATCGCTACGATCGGCTACGAAGGTGCGACGGTTGCTGGATTCCTCGATGCGTTGAAGACGCACGGCGTCGACCTGCTGATCGACGTGCGCGCGCTCGCCAGTTCGCGCCGCCCGGGATTCGCCAAGACCGCGCTCTCGGCGAACCTGGCGGAAGCGGGAATCGAGTATCTCCACGTGCGCGAGCTCGGCACGCCTGCGGACGGTCGAGCGGAGGCGCGCGCCGGGCATCACGACGAGATGCGACGAATCTTCCTCGCTCATCTCGCAAAACCCGACGCACAAGCCGGACTCGATCGCGTGGTCGATCTCGTGCAATCCGGACGGCACATAGCGCTGATGTGCCTCGAAGCCGATCCTGCGCACTGCCACCGGCGCCTGGTCGCCGAGGCGCTAGTCGCCCGGACGCCGCTGAAGGTCACGGACCTCGCCGTCGCCGACGCGTGGGACAGCGAGTGAGAGCGTAGTATCTTTCATGGCGGCTTGGGTTTGCGCCGCGCTCTCTCGACACCCGCCAGATGCAGAAAAAGAAAGCCATCGAGTTGCAGAACACGTGGGGCGGCCGCGCATGCGATCACCCCGCCTTCGCCAAGGAGTATGACCTCGGCGAACGGACCGGTAGTTATGTCTGCACGCAGTGCGGCGCGATTCTGTCGTTCCGCGAGAAGGTAGAAATCACCGCGGCCCGCGAAAAGAAGTAGTCGGCACTCGCCGTCATCGCTCGAGCAGCTCCTCCCGCTGACCCGTCCGAGAGAGGTATCGATGCAGAAGATTCTCCGGCCATTGCTGATTCTCGCGGCGCTGCTTGCGCTTCTTCTCGCCGCGCCGTCACTGGCTGCCGCGCAGCAGCGTCAGGTGATCGTTCCGCCTGGCACCAAGACGAGCCCCAACTACTCGCCGGCCGTTCGCTTCGGTAACGTGCTCTTTCTCGCCGGTCAGATCGGCAACGCGCGCGGCGCGGCCGACAGCACGATTCAGATCCAGACGCAGGAAGCGCTCGATGGCCTCGAGTCGACGCTCGAGGCAGCCGGGACGACTCTGGCGAACGTTCTCACGTGCACGGTATATCTCGTCGATCTGAAAGACTTTGCCGGGATGAACTCCGTGTACACGAAGGTCTTCCCGAAAGACCCGCCGGCCCGCTCGACCGTCGTCGTCGCCGCGCTCGTGAGCCCCGGCGCGAAGATCGAAGTGCAGTGCATCGCCGGAATTCCGAACTGACCGACGCTCAGCCACGCAGAGGCTTCTATGAAACGCAAAGGCAATCGCGACATTCCAGATTTCTCAAAGAAGCGCAACGCTCCGGCCGCTCCCGGCGCATCGCCGGACGCCAAGTCGAAAGCTGCCGCTCCCCCCACGCAGGTGCGCGCCAAGCCACAGGCGAAATCGGCGAAATCGGGGCAGCGGGGACGATAATAGGACTTCGTCCGACGGTGCGCGCGACGCGCATCGTCAGCGGCGCACGACGCGGAAGCTCGCGCCCGATTCTCGTCGACACGGACGCCGGGCGCCGTATCGTCAAACTCCGAGGCGTGCCGCAGGGCACAGGTACGCTCGTTGCCGAGTTGATCGTCGGTGAGCTTGCCGAATCGCTGGGGCTCGCGGTGCCGGCGCGCTGCCTCGTCGATCTCGATACCTCGCTGCCGGCTCCTGACGGCGACGACGAGCTAGACGATGTCCTCCGCGGAAGCAACGGCATCAACCTGGGCTTCGACTATCTCGATCCCGCGCACGACATCAAGACCGGTGAGATCGACGCGATCTCGCCGGACGATCGCGCGACCATTCTCTGGCTCGACCGGTTCGTGCTCAATCCGGACCGCACGGCGCGCAATCCAAATCTCATGCGCGCAGCGGGGCGCACGTGGCTGATCGACCACGGCGCGGCATTAGGGTTTCAGTACGACTGGTCGGCGGTGACCGAAGACGCACCATCGCGACCGCCGGTCGAGTACGAGCCGCATCTCTTCGCGTCGAGTGTGAGTCCCGAGGATCTTCGCGAGTGGGACGAGCTGTTCGCAGCGCGCGTGACTCGCGACGTCATCAACGCTGCGGTCGAACAAGTTCCACCCGAGTTTCTGTTGCCGATGCTTGGAATCACCGCCAGTGCGGAAGCCGTTCGTCGACGATGCGCGGCATACGCGGCATTTCTCTGGAAGCGTCTCGCGGCGCCGCGCGGCTTTCTCACCGCGGTCACGCCGGTTCGTCAAACTACGCGACGCGGGGTTCCTGGCCTTCGTTGATGTTGTCATCCCGAGGAGCGGAGCGACGAGGGATCTTTCGTCCCTAACCGGTGAAAGAAGTTCTTCGCGCAGCTCGGCAGGGCAATTTCCATTAACCGCGAATCCGTCACCTCGATGACAATTCTCGAACGCACCGCACTCGTCGCCGCGCTGATGCTCGGTGGCTGCATCTCGGTGGCCACGTCGTCTGCGCGACCGACGCCTCCTCGCGCGACGCAAACTGCCGCGGCGCGCCCGCTTCCCAACGACGTCCGCTGGTTTCGCACGGCCGCCGAGTATCGAGCGTTGGCCGAGCAGACGTATGCGGTTGCCGGCGATCATTTGCCGACGCTCACGCGCGGGCTGGCGGCGCAGTCCTGGGGCGTGATCCTCGACGCCGACGAAACAGTGATCGACAACTCGGAGTACGAGCGACGGCGCGCCGTCCTCGACAGCCCGTACACCGCGCCGACGTGGGATGTGTGGGTCAACGAGCGAGCAGCGCCAGCGATCCCTGGTGCGGTCGCATTCGCCAAGCGCGTGCGCGAGCTCGGTGGTCGCGTTGTGATCGTCACCAACCGAACGATGGCTCAGTGTGACGCGACTCGCGCGAACCTCGCGTCGGATGGAATCGTGACCGACGCTGTGGTCTGCCAGCCGCAGGGTGAGTCGGACAAGAATCCGCGCTTCGATCGCGTGCAGAACGGCACCGCGGTTCCTGGTATGCCGGCTCTGAAGATCGTCGAATGGCTCGGCGACAACATTCTCGACTTCCCGCACCTGAGCCAAACGTCGCGCAACGATCCGGCCGCGCTCGCGGAGTTTGGGTCGCGCTACTTCATTCTTCCGAACCCGATGTACGGCTCGTGGCAGTGATTGTCGGATCGCTGAGCATGATTCGGACCTCGCGCGCGGTAAATCGATGACGGTGTGCGTCGCGCGGGGGAGTACACTCGCGGCATGATCCGCTTCACGAATTTGTGGCTGGTGGCGGGGCTCGCCTGCGCGACCGCCGCCTCGCAAGACAATGGCGCGCGCATTACGTCGCGCACACCGACCGAGCTCGTCGTGCGCGTGCTCGACGTGGGTCAGGGCGACGCGACGCTCATCGAGAACGGAACGAGCCGTGTCTTGATCGACGGCGGCCCGGACGTTGCGCGTTTTGGCGCGCTCCTCGATTCGCTGCACCTGAATGACAGTACGTTCGACGTGGTGATTCTCACGCATCAGCACGCGGATCATCTCGTTGGCCTGCGCGCGCTTTTCGAGACGCAGCGCCACATCCGCGTCCGATATTTCTTCGAGAACAAGGATCCTTACACTGCGGCGAACCTCCGGCACCTGCGCGACTCGATCAACGCGCGAGTGGAGCGCGGCGAGTTGGTCTATCGAGACACGGATGATCCCTGCGCCAACGGCCAGCCGATCTGCACCATCACGATGAACGGCGACGCGAAACTGCACATTCTCCAGCCCATGCCGGAGTCGACGAACCCGAACAACCGCTCCGCAGCGGTGAAGCTCGTCGGCCCGGATTCAGCCTCGTTCACGATGTGGCTGGCCGGCGACGCCGAGCAGGAGGAGATCGGCTGGTTTCTTGGCGAGGCGCAGTACGATCGCAATCCTGGCATGCGGGCGGACGTCATGAAGGCGGACCATCACGGAAGTTGCAACGGTGTGACGAACGCGTATCTCGCCGCCATCCGCCCGTCGTGGGCAACCGCGTCAGTCGGCGCGGTGAACAGCTATCACCACATGCACGAGCAGGCGAAGGCTGTGTATCGCGCGCACGGCGTGCAGTGGTATCGCACCGATCAGAACGGGACGATCACCTTCCGGAGTCCGGGGACTGCGCATGGCGCATACACTGTGAGCGTGCAGCGTCCTGGTACGGACGAATCGGGTCCGTCAGACAAGCGGTCGACGCAGCCGGAGTGCAATCCGATTCCGTAGAACGGAAACTGTTGTCATCCCGAGGAGCGTAGCGACGAGGGACCTTTCGTCGCCCGTCTTATAATTGGCGGGCTCGGAATGACAGCTATTACAACAGCCGCCCCACACCCGCTTCGAGATCGAGCAGCTTCTGCTTGCGCCACAACCCGCCGCCGTAGCCGGTGAGCGTGCCGTCCGAGCCGATCACCCGATGGCAGGGAATTAGTATCGAAATGCGATTATCTCGATTCGCATGCGCCAGCGCCCGAACTGCCGTCGGCCGGCCGATGCTCACCGCCAACGCGCCATATGATCGCGTAGCCCCACACGGGATACGCTGCAACGCCGTCCACACGAGCTCTTGAAACTCGGTGCCTGGTGCGCGCATCGGGATGTCGAAGTCGCGCCGCTGCCCCGCGAAATACTCGTCGAGTTGCGTGGCGAGCTGACCGAAGATCGGCGACTCGCCAGCCTGGTGCGCGCAGCCGAGATGCTTCTCGAGCCGCGCGATCTGCGCATCCATGATCGGCCGGCCGACGAACTCGAGCAGCACGAGATCGGTCGGCGTCGCCCCGGCGATCATCGCACCGAGCGGCGTCTCGATTTCGCGGATGTAGAGTGGCGCCTGTGGCCGCGAGCGCGGTATCGTACGCACATCATCCACTGGGATCGAGCCTCCATGTCAGCGTCGCCTCAGCAACATCGCTGGATCATCGATTCGATCGAAGAGTTTGTCGCGTCGATCGAAGTCGACGGCGGAAAGATGATCACGGTGCCCCAGTGGCTGCTACCCGACGGCGCGCGGCAGGGGCACGTCCTGGTCGTGCATCACGACCGTCCCGCTCATGGAATTCGATCGGCGTTGACGATCGAGGTCGATGACGCCGCCACGAAAAAGGCACTCGCCGATTCGGCTGCGCAGGTCGGGAAACACACGCGCCAGCCAAACGATCCCGGTGGAGACATCAGCCTGTAAGGCATTTGCTGTCATCCCGAGCAGAGCGAGGGATCTACCGTCCGGGTCGTGATGACACGGGCTAGTCGTCGAGCGCCGTCGCCATCACGACCGCGGCCCCGTCAGCGTCGTATTCCACCGTCACGCGCCACGGCTGACAGCAAACCTGGCAGTCTTCGACGTATTCCTGGACGTCGCCGCTGCCGGGATCGAGGCTGACCTCGTTTTCCTCACCGCAGTACGGGCAATTCACCACACCGGTGGTGTCGGCCGTGCCGTCGCCCAGCGGAAAGTCGCGGTCGAGATCGGGCTCGGAGGCGTCGGGCGAGTCGTCGCGGGAATCGTCGTCAAACACAGAGCGCATATTCGAAGTGTAACACCTAGAATTAATGCATGTCCGACCTGCTCGCGGCACGCACGCAGATGGCGGTCTCACTCGGCTTCCACATCATCTTTGCCGAGATCGGCATTGCAATGCCGTTGCTCATGGTGTTGGCCGAGTGGCGCTGGCGGCGCACGGGCGATGCGGAGTATCTGACGCTTGCGAAGCGATGGGCGAAAGGCAGCGCGATTCTCTTTGCCGTCGGCGCTGTATCGGGCACGGTGCTTTCGTTCGAGCTCGGCCTGCTGTGGCCCAAGTTCATGCAGTTCGCTGGGCCGATCATCGGTCTCCCGTTCTCGCTCGAAGGCTTCGCGTTCTTCACGGAAGCCATCTTCCTCGGCGTCTATCTCTACGGGTGGGACCGGATTTCGGCGCGCGCGCATCTCGTGGCGGGCGTGATCGTCGCCGCGAGTGGCGCGGCGTCGGCGGTGTTCGTCGTCATGGTGAACGCGTGGATGAACACGCCGACTGGCGTGACGTTGGTGGGCGGCGTGGTGACGCAGATCGATCCGATCGCCGGGATGCTCAATCCGTCGACGCTGCAGCAAGTGGTGCACATGCTGATTGCGTCGTACGCGGCAACGGGCCTGTGCGTCGCCGGACTGCACGCGTTCATGCTCCTCAAAAAATCATCATATCAATTTCATCGCCGCGCGCTGGCGATCGCGCTAACGCTCGGCGCGCCGGCGGCGATTCTCCAACCGCTGTCGGGCGACTTGAGCGCGCGAACGGTTGCGCAGTGGCAGCCGGTCAAGCTGGCGGCGCTGGAAGGCCAGTTCGAGACGGAACGCGGCGCACCGCTCCGCATCGGTGGCTGGCCGGACGTAGCCGCGCATCGCACGCGCTTTGCGCTCGAGATTCCCTACGGACTTTCTCTCGCCGCCTTCCACGATCCAAACGCGGTGGTGAAGGGACTCGACGCATTCGATCGCGATCTCTGGCCGCCGCTGCTGCCGGTGCACGTCGGTTTTCAGCTCATGGTGGCGCTCGGGACGGTGATGGCGCTGGTGAGTCTATGGGCCGCGGTGGTTGCGCTCAGGAAACGATCGCCGAGCGATTCGAGATGGCTGCTGCGGGCGCTCGCGATCGTGACGCCGTTCGGGTTCATCGCCACCGAGGCGGGATGGACCGTCACTGAAGTGGGACGTCAGCCGTGGGTGGTGCAGGGAATTCTTCGCACCGCGGACGCCGTGACGCCCATGCCCGGGCTGATCGTTCCAATGACGCTGTTCACACTCCTCTACTTGGCGTTGGGCGCTATCGTCATCGTGCTCATCTCAGCCATGGTTCGGGAGACGGCATGAGCGCGTTCTTCGCGACGATTGGACTGCCGGAGGTGCTCGCCGGCGTCATCGTGCTTGCGCTGAATGCGTACGTACTCATGGGCGGCGCGGACTACGGCGGCGGTGTGTGGGACTTGCTGGCGAGCGGGCCGCGACGCGACGCACAACGCGAGTTGATCGCTACCTCGATCGCTCCCATCTGGGAGGCGAATCACGTCTGGTTGATCGTGGTCGTCGTGATGACGTTCACGGCGTTTCCAAGCGTGTATGCCACGCTCGCGACAGTGCTGCACATTCCGCTGACGCTGCTGCTCGTCGGCATCGTGCTGCGGGGCTCCGCCTTCGTGATCCGCAGCTACGGTAAACACTCAACGGCCGCGCGTCGGCGTTGGGGGCTCGCGTTCGCAATCGCGAGCATCGTGTCGCCCGTATTGCTCGGCATGACGATCGGCGCGCTTGCCAGCGGCGGCGTTGCTGCCGCGTCGGCGCGCACGGCCAATGGCTCATTCGTATCCGTCTACGTTGAGTCCTGGTTGAACGTGTTCACCGTGAGCGTTGGACTCTTCGCGCTCGCGCTGTTTGCGTTTCTCGCCGCGGTGTATCTCGCGGTGGCCGCGCAGGAGGCGTCATTGCGCGACGATTTTCGTCGACGCGCGTTGGCCGCTGCGGTCGTCGTCTTCGTTCTCGCCGCAATCGCGCTGCTCAGCGCACGCTCCGAAGCGCCGCAAATCGCGCACGGCGTCATGGGAACGTCGTGGGCGATCGTGCTGCATCTCTGCACCGCCGTCGCGGCGATTGTCGCGCTTGTCGCTCTGTGGCGTCGGCAATTCAGAACGGCGCGTGTCGCCGCGGCAGCGCAAGTCAGTCTGATTTTGTGGGGCTGGGCGTTCGCGCAGTATCCGTTCGTCGTTCCGCCAACACTCACCATCGACGGAGCTGCGGCGCCTCGCATCACGCTCGATTTGCTGTCGATCGGCCTCGTGATTGGCGCGGCAATCCTGCTGCCGTCGCTCAGGTACTTGTTCCGGATATTTGCGAGACCGGCATCTCTCCCTTGACCACTCGACAGAAGACGCTTAAGCTCCCTGGTGCATTCGACAGGAGTGACCGGTGGCCGCATCGTCGTCTGACGTCTTACAGGGAACGCTCGATCTGCTCGTGCTCAAGGCGCTGTCGCTCGCGCCGATGCACGGGTGGGGCATCAGCCAGCGCATCCAGCAATTGTCGCGCGATGCGCTGCAGATCGGTCAAGGCTCACTCTACCCCGCGCTGTATCGACTCGAGAAGAAAGGACTGGTCCTCAGCGAGTGGGGCACGACCGAGAACAATCGCGAAGCGAAATACTATCGCCTGAGCGCCGCGGGGCAACGCGCGCTCGCCGCTGAAGTGCGCGACTGGCGCAACTTCGTCGGCGCGGTCGATCTCGTGCTCGTCGCCGAGTAGCGGCGATGCTTCGCGGTCTTGGCTTTCGGCTCCGCGCGCTGTTCGACCGGCGCCGCGTCGAGCGAGACATGGAGCGCGAGATGCAGCTCCACGTCGAGATGGAGACGGCGCGTCTGGTGCGCGACGGAGTCGACCTCGCCGAAGCACAGCGCCGTGCCGCCATCGCGTTCGGTGGCCGGGTCCGATTCCGCGAAGAGGCGCGCGACGAGCTGCGAAGCCGGCACGCGGAAGAAGTCATGCGCGACATCGGTCACGCGCTACGCGTGTTTCGGCGTACGCCATCGCTTACCGCGACGGTCGTCCTTACGCTCGCCGTGGGCATCGGCGCGACAACAGTCGTCTTCTCCGTCACGGACCATGTCGTGCTTCGGGCATTGCCCTACGCGAACGCTGACCGACTGGTGAACGTCCAGATCGTGAGCGACATTTCGAAGCTCACGAACCTGGTGCCGGTGAACGCGGCGCACTTCGTGGCTTGGACGAAGGCCTGCTCGAGCTGCGAAGCGATCGCTGCACTCGGCGCGCGAAACTTCACGCTCACGGGCGTTGGCGATCCAACGCAAATCGCCGCCGTACGAGTGTCCGACAACTTCTTCTCCATGCTCGGCGTTCATGCCGAGGTGGGGCGTCTGTTCACGCTCGGCGACGATCAGCCGGGCGCGGCCGGTCAGGTTGTGATCAGCGACGCGCTGTGGCGCCAGCAATTCGGCGCACGGTCGGACATCGTTGGTCAGACGCTCAGGCTCAACGATGCTCCATGGCGAGTGATCGGCGTGGTCTCGCCGGCGTTTCAGATGTTGCGCAATCACGAGCTAGGCGACCTGACGCGATTGCCCAACCGCACTGACGCGTACGTACCGCTCGCACTCGCACCGCAAGAGATTGCGAGCCACGGCCAATATGATTTTTCTGTTTTGGCACTGCTCGAGCCGGGCGTGAGTGTAGTTACAGCGCGAGCGGAGCTCGATGCGGCGAACGCACACGCCCAAGCTGCGATGGGTGAAGAGGGTCCGGCCGCGCGGACGTCGGTGACGCCGCTGCAAGGGCAGGTGGTGCGTCAGGCTGGCCGCCCGCTGATGCTGCTGCTTGCCGCGGTGACCGCGCTCTTGCTGTTGATGTGCGTCAACCTCGCGAATCTCTTTCTCGCACGGAGCGCGTCGCGTCGTCGTGAGTCTGCGGTGCGCCTTGCGCTTGGCGCCGATCGCGGGCGCCTCGTCCGGCAAGCGCTGACGGAGACGGCGTTGCTCACGATTGGCGGCGCGGTGTTAGGAATCGCATCGTCGTTCTGGGGCGTGCGCGCACTCGTCGCCGGCGCGCCGGCCGATCTACCGCGGATCAACGAGGTCACGATCGACGCGCGCATACTCGTCGGCGCGACGTTGCTGTCCGTACTCGCGGGTCTTTCGTTCGGCCTGGTACCGGCGTGGCGATTCGGACGCGTTTCGCCGGGCGACGTGCTCAAGGAAGGCGCGCGCGGCGCGACGGATGGCCGGCATGGAACTCGTGCGCGCTCGTTGCTGATCGCAGCGCAGGTAGCGATGAGTGCGTTGCTCCTGATCGCCGGCGGCCTCCTGCTCAAGAGTTTCGTACGCGTGCTCGGCGTCGACAAAGGTTTCACCGCCGATCGCGTGTTGGCTCTCAACGTGGTGGTTCCGCGCGGAACGTATCCTACGCTCAACGATCGCAATCAACTCTACGTGAGCGCGCTCGACGCGTTACGACAGGTGCCTGGCGTCAGTGCGGCGGCGTTGACCAGCGCGCTGCCCATCGAGGGCGAGACCTGGGTCGACGGGCTGCGTGTAGGTGATCATGGTCCGAGCACGACCGCCAATTTCCGATTCGTCAGTCCGACAGCGTTCAGTGTTCTCGGGCAGCCATTCTTGCGCGGCCGAACGTTTCTCGAGTCCGATCGCGGCCGTCGCGTCGTTGTGCTGTCGACTGGCGCGGCGCAGCTACTCTGGCCGGGCGAGAATCCAATTGGGCGTGCCGTGTTCGCCGGATCGGATTCGACGTACGAGGTGGTTGGCATCGTTCCCGACGTTCGCACGAGCGGCTTGGAGCATGCCGGGAGCGTGATTGCCTATAAGCCGTATTGGGAGATCGGGCCCTCGGCCGTGACACTGGTCGTGCGCACGAGCGGCGATCCGATCGCAGTGGCGTCATCGGCACGTGCGGCGCTGCGCACTGTCGCTGCGAGCGTCCCAGTCTCACGCATCCGAACGATGGATGACGTGATCTCGGGTGCCATGGCGCAGCGGAGATTCGAGCTCGTGCTCATCGGATTGTTTGCCTTGACGGCACTGCTGACGGCGACGATCGGGATCTACGGTATCATTGCGCACTCGCTCGCGCATCGCACCGGCGAGATCAGCATACGCATTGCGCTGGGCGCTCGGTCGCTCGACGTGCACGGGCTGGTTCTCGTCGAAGTGCTGCGGCCAGTTGCCATCGGCTTGCTCGTCGGGGTGGCGACGTCGCTGCTTGCAGGTCGGCTACTCGCCGGCATGCTCTTCGAGGTGCGATCGACAGACGTCACTGTCCTCACGTCGGTCGTGGCTGTATTGACTGTCGTTGCGGTTGTCGCGTGTCTCGTTCCGGCGCGGCGCGCGGCGCGAACAGATCCCGCCGACGCGTTGCGCTCCGGCTGACGCGGCTGGCTTTCGCGTCGTCAGTGTGACGACTGAATCACCGCGCCATACGACGTCAGGTGGCCGTCCGCAAACAGCTTTAGTTGCGTCATCATCGACGCGAGCAGTTGCTGGCCGCGCATGAACCCACCACCGCCGCCACCGTAGTAACCCATTCCGCCAAAGACCGATCGAATGAACGTGCTCGTCGAGTCGATGGGCAGCGTGCTGGCGTTCGTGTAGAACTTGCTCCAGTCGTCATTCTGCTGGAACAGGTACTGCTCGACGTTCGACAGATAGAACGTCGTGACCACGGCATGATGATCTTTGAGATATGAGCCGATGGCGCGAAGTGCTTTCGGGCCGGCGAAATCTCCTACCACCGGCACGATCAGATTGTCGACTTCCATTTCCTTCAGCGTACGAAAGTTTGCTTCGGTGCCGAGGTAGCCGCGATGAAGCCCCACGCTGTCGGTGCCTGACGACATCTCCGCGTAGCTCGGCATGCGGCCGCGGCCGTATCCCGTTCCGCCATTCGGCGTGTAGTTGTAGTTGATGTCGGGACCGGCGTCGACGAACGCATTGTACACCACCGTGATTGCGGCGAGATCGCTGTCAGTCAGCTTGAACCCATGCTGTCGCGTGAGTCGATCCTTGAGCGCGGCGATATTCCGGTAATAGCCGACGCTGTCTGCCGGCACGCGTGCGAACGCCGCGAAGATGGCTTCCGGTGACGACGAGCTGTCCAGTCCCGCTGGCCGTTGCCGCGAGAAGAGTCGCGATACGAAATCGGCGCGGTCGGACGACTGCTCGATCAACGCCTTGTACATCAGCAGCGTCAACATGTTCTGGCGCCGAATGTCCACGATGAACGCGATCTTCGGTTTGAGCGCAATCAGGTACGTGAAATTCTGATCCGGGCCGACGCCCAGGTAGGCTCCGCCCGGTTGCACGGTGCGTTGCAGCTCGGGGATCACCCACTGCAGGGTGGTTTCGTTGCCGACGAAGTTGTTCGAGCGGAAGTAGCCGCCCGGCTCGGAGATGTCGCCAATGAGTCGCCAGAACGTGCTGTCGTCGAGTCGGGTCGGCAGCGATTGCGCCGAAGCGCGCGCGACCGGAGCGACGGCAATGGCGAGCGATGCCGCGGCGCAGACGAGCGCGGTGCGGGCGACAGCGAGGCGGCGAGTCATCGGCATGGGTTTGGTCGGGTGCGTGGTGTACGTCAGTACGACACAAGGATGCAGCCCTCGCTGAGCGCGCGACAGTAGTGGACCGCGCCCCCGCACATGCAACGCGGCACATCGAATGTGATTCGATGTGCCGCGTTGCCCCTCCCCAAACTTCCCCAGCCACCCCACCCAAATCAGTCCTGCCTATCGGCCCGCTGGTCTACTGCGCCACCAAGTCGAAATCGTAGAAGCCATACCCGCCCTGTGGATCGTTGACGCGGATGACCGTCGTGTATCCGTTGTACGCCGACGGCTGCTGCACGACCGTCACGCTGCCACGACCCTGGTTTTGAAATACCGACACGCGCGATGAGATTCGGCGGCCGGCTGCCGCGCCCTGATCCGCGCGTATGCTCGTCGGTTGGTTGCCGCCCAGGTTGCGATATGTGACGCGGCCGTTCGACACACGAATCTCGAGCTGTCCGTCGACGTTGCCACTCCAATGCAGGATCGATTGATCCGCGTTGCGTCCGATGCGCCCGACGCCGGGGTTGATACCAGCGTTGATGTCGCGGCCAATCCCGCGGCCGGGACGCACGACGTCACCGTTCGCATACGGCTGCCAATAGGCGGCGATACGGTAATTGTCCGCGCCGCCCGACTGATCCTGAACTCGAACCGCCGCGGTGTAACCGTTCTGTGCGCTCGGCTGCTCGACGACGTCGGCCCTGCCGCGGCCGTTCAGCACGCGTACGACCATCTGGCCGTCCTGTCGCGGCAACTGCATGAATACGCGCTGGCTGGCGCCGCGACTCCGATCGGAGTTGGTCATCGCATTCGTCGACAACCGGTTCCCGCGCATGGTGATTTGAATCTCGCGGTCCACGCGACCGTTCCATTCGAATACTTCCTGCCCCTGCGCGAACGCGATCGGTGCGGCACCGACGAGCGCGACGGCGGCGAAGGGAAGGGTACGCTTGAGAAAACGTTGCAGTGACATTGGTGGCTCCTTGAAGGTCCGGCCGCGTTCATTGCGACCGTGCTGCAGTCAGTACGAAAGCACCGGGCGTGCCGTGACGTCGCAATCCGCGGCAAATTCGACCCGCGCGACGCAACCTGCGCGAACTGAGGCGTTTACGAGCATGATGCCGAGAGCGATTGCCACGGGTTGCGTGACGCAGCTCACGCGCCGATTCTCCAAGTCGTCCAGAAGGACGGACAGGCGCCCGTCCGACGGCTTGGACAGTTGGGGCCGCTGGGTACGCTGGGTACGCCGACATTCCACTTCCGCATGACGGAGCTCGCTCATGTTCGTTCAGGACTTCATCGATGAATACGCGGGGTATCGCAAGACCGGCGAGAAGGCACTCGCGCAGGTCTCCGACGAAGCGTTGAATCGCGTCGTCGCTCCAAACGGCAATTCCATCGCGATGATCGTTCGGCACCTCGGCGGCAACCTGCAGTCCCGCTTTACAAATTTTCAAACGGAGGACGGCGAGAAGCCGTGGCGCGACCGCGATGCGGAGTTCGCCGATCGTTCGTACACCCGTGCCGAAGTCGACGAGCAGTGGACCGCGGGATGGACCGTGCTGGAGCACGCGCTCAACGACATCGGCGAGGACGATCTCTCGAGCACGGTGAAGATTCGCGGGGAGACGCATACGATTCACGAGGCGCTGGTTCGGTCGCTGGCCCACACGGCGATGCACGTTGGACAGATCGTCCTGCTCGCGCGGATAGTCGCGACCGACGAGTGGAAGTGGATCAGCATTCCAAAGGGCGAGTCCAAGGCCTACAACCAGAATCCCACGAGCAGAAAGGGTCGGTAAATTGACGGTGCTCGTGGAGGCGTGCGTCGACTCGGTCGAGTCAGCGCTCGCCGCGAAGCGAGGCGGTGCGCGGCGTT
This sequence comes from Gemmatimonadaceae bacterium, assembly GCA_036499625.1. Classification (GTDB taxonomy): domain Bacteria; phylum Gemmatimonadota; class Gemmatimonadetes; order Gemmatimonadales; family Gemmatimonadaceae; genus JAQBQB01. The sequence goes on along the minus strand of DASYDJ010000052.1, from coordinate 150,938 downwards.
TGGAGCTCTGCTCGAACCTCGACGTTGGCGGTACGACGCCGGGCGTCGCGTTGATCGACGAAGTCCAAGCGCGCACCGGTCTCCCAGTGATGGCGATGATCCGGCCTCGCGGTGGCTCGTTCGTGCATACGGACGCCGAGTGCGATCAGATGCGCCGCGATATCGACGTTGCGCGGCGAGCGAACGTCGCCGGCGTCGTGCTCGGCGTGTTGCGCGACGACGATCGCGTGGACGTCGAGCGAACACGCGCGCTCGTCGAACACGCGGCTGGAACGCCGGTCACGTTTCACATGGCGTTCGATCGAACGCCGAATCAGCGCATGGCGTTGGAAGAGGTGATCGACGCCGGCGTCACGCGGGTGCTGACGTCTGGCGGCGCGCCGACGGCGATCGAGGGAGCGGACGCGCTCGCGGCACTCGTCGCGCAGGCCGGCGAGCGTATCGTGATTCTCGCCGGGAAGAAAGTGCGCGGCGACAACGTGAAAGAGCTCGTGCGCCGGAGCGGCGTACGCGAGGTCCATGCACGGTCGCTTGCCGACGAGAGTCAGATCAGAGCGGTCGTCGACGCGTTGTAGTGAGAGTGATCGTCGACGTGTTGTCATTCCGAGGAGCGGAGCGACGAGGAATCTTCTTGCACCAGTTAGGGACGAAAGATCCCTCGTCGCTCCGCTCCTCGGGATGACAACTAACTGCGCAACGCCTCAATGAACCGACGCGCCCGATCGCGGGCAGGCCCCGGCGACTTTGGTCCCGGCAAATCCGTCGCGGGCTCCACGCGCAGCCACGCGAACGTCGGCCCGTCGGCATTTAGTATCTTCTGAACGTCCGAGCGCCAATCCTCGAGCGCGTCGACGCAGAACACCGCACGGAATCCAGCCCCTCTCGCGATCGCGGCAAAGTCCACCGCCTGCGCGCCAGGAGTCGGCTGCGAGCCCGTCACCTCGTACACGCCGTTGTCGAATACCACGACGACGATGTTCCGCGCACCCGACGATGCAATCGACACGAGCGAGCCGAGGTTCATGAGCATGGAGCCATCGCCGTTGGCGACGACCACTCGCCGGTCCGGCTGTGCGAGCGCCAAGCCAAGCCCCACCGATGTCGCATGACTCATGGCCGACGGCACGAATACGAGATCAAACGGCGACTGTGGAAGCTTCATCCAATCGCGCGCCGTCGACATGGTCGTGACGACGATGTCGCGCGGATCGCGCGCCGCGTGCAACACGCCGAGTGCTTCCTGTTCCGCCATACGCGATACGGCGCTCATGCGGCACCTTCCGCGACGATGATCGCGCCCGCCGTTCCATCGCGTTTGCACGCCGCGTAGTGCGCCGCCACCTCGCCGAACTGCTGCGGCGAGGTGAGCACCCGGTAGTCGATCTTCCACGCGTCGAGCACCGGTTCGGTGAACACGAGACACGTGTCGCCCGGCAGCGTGTCTTGATTGAGATAGCTGCGATATCCGATCATGCTGAAGATCGGCAGCTTCCAGTCGTGCAACACGTTGCGAATGGCGTCGCCCGACTCGAACAATCCGGTGCACTGGATCATCACCATCGGGCTGGCGCCGCCGAGGTAGAGACCGGCCGCGACTTCCCACGCTTCGCCTTCGCGACACACGCGCACCAGCCGCGTGCGACCGCGACGTTCGATTGCTCCCTGCCACGGACCGATCGTGCTGTCCGGAACCGTGACGACGTGCGACACACCGAGCTGGTCGAGCATTTCGGCGATCTGCTCGCCGTTGAAAATTGATGTCATTCCGAACGAAGTGAGGAATCTTCGATACTGTGATTGTAGCCGGCTACGCGAACGGTACAGAAGATCCCTCGGTCGCTTCGCTCGCTCGGGATGACAATCGCAATCACGCTTTGAGCCTGGCGGGATCCATCACCAAATTCTCAATGAAGAACTCCATCATGCGCTGGTTGTTCAGTCCAGAGTGGCCCTGATCAGGCCCAACCTGCACCTCGAAGCTCTTGCCCGCGTGCTGCAGCGCCTGAATGAGCTGCATCATGTTCGACGGATGCACGTTGTTGTCCGCCGAGCCGTAGTAGAGCATCAGCCGGCCACGGAGGCTGTCGGCGTACGTCATGGCCGAGCCCTTGTCGTAGCCCTCCTTGTTCTCCTGCGGAATCCACATGTACCGCTCGGTATAGATCGTGTCGTAGTTCCGCCAATCGGTTGGCGGCGAGCTCGCCGACGCCGCGGCGAACACTTCGGGATGCCGTAGAATTTCCATCACCGACGTGTAGCCACCATACGAAGTGCCGTACACGCCGACACGATTCCGATCGATGTACGGCCGGTCGAACAGCGCCTTCACGCCGTCGGCCATGTCGTCCTGCTCGACTTGTCCGAGCTTGAGATACACGTCGTCGAGATAGCGGCGTCCCATGCCCGGATTCGTGCGCGCTTCCACCTGCAGCACGATGAACCCGTACTCCGCGGTCACACTTGGCACCGCGAACCGCTCGCTCGTGCTGTTGCCCACCGCCGGTCCACCGTACACGCTCACGAGCACCGGATACTTCTTGCTCGGGTCGAAGTTGGTCGGGAACGAGATCTCGCCGTGGAGCGTAGCGCGTCCGTCGGTGGTCTTGTAGGTGTACAGCTCGACCTTCTTGAGACCGAGCGCGTTGAACCGCGACATGTCGGTCGTCGCGAGCTCCTTCACCACCTTTCCAGTCGCGTCCATGAGACGCGTCACGGGCGGCTGGTCGTGCGTCTCGGCGACGTCCACGAAATACTTCTCGTCGGGTGCCAGCGAGATTGTGTGCGTGAACGCCGGGTCGGTGAGGCGCACATCGTGTTTGCCGTCCAACCCGACGCGGTGCAACTGGAACTTCATGTAGTTGTCACCGTCGCGCGCCATGTAATAGAGCATGCCAGCCGGCTCGTCGACCCGCACGATGCTCGACACTTCGGCCGGCAACTGCGTGAGCGGCGCGATCAGCTTTGCGGCTTTAAAGTCGTATAAATAGTAGTTTTTGAACCCGCTGCGATCCGAATCCCAGATGAACCGGTTGCCGTCGGCAAGCCAGGTCACGCTCGGCGCCGGGTCGTCGTCGATCCAGCCGGTGGGATTCTCTTCGTGCAGCACGACGCGACAGGCGCCCGATGCCGGATTGCACGCCGCCATCTCCATCGTGTTCTGGCGCCGGTTGGCGCGCAGGAACGTCAGCTCTTTTCCGTCCGGCGACCACGCGATGCGGAACACATAGTAGCCGACCACGGAATTCTCGAGCGGCTTGCCGTCGCGCACGTCGACGCGCGTCGTCTTCTTGGAATCGACGTCGTAGACGTACAGGTCGACGACCGGATTCGGCACGCCGGGCTTGGGGTACGCCTCGACGTCGATCGTGTCCTGAATGTGCGTGAGGTTGGTGGCGAGATAGAAGTCCGGGATTTTGCTTTCGTCGAACCGGTAGAACGCGAGCTTCTTGCCGTCCGGCGACCACCACATCGCCGTCGTCTGGCTCAACTCTTCGCCGTAGACCCAGCTCGCCGTTCCGTACTTGATGCGCGTCTTGTCACTGCCGTCGGTCGTGATCTGCACCGGATTCGCGCCGGAGGAATCGGCAATCCAGACATTCCGATCCTTGTAAATCGCGCGGTGATTGCCCGCGGGAGCGACGGCGTTGTCGAACTGCCGTCCACGCGCCGGCTGATTGCCAAACCCACCGCGTCCGCGGCCGCCGGCTTGCGACGTCGCGTTTTCCGTCGCCGGTTCGATCGTCCGCGAGGCGACAGTCATCCGGAGGCGGTCACCATTGCTCTCGAAGTCTACCGATTTGCTGTCCGCCGACCACGTGATCGCTCCGCCACCGCCTCGGCCGCCCATTCCTAGTGACGCACGCGCGGCTGCGGCCTTCTGATATTCTGCATAGCCGGGCATCGACTTGAGCCGGTCCTGGGCGTGCGCCGAGTGCGCGGTGAGCGCGACGCAAGCCAATGCGGTCACAGTCGCGGCGACGCGCGTCGCTGCGGCTCTGAGAGTTTCCGTCTTCATTGTTACGAGTCTCCTGGCCGGTGAGGGCTTTCGGTCGAATCGGTCTCCGTGCATTGTACCGCCAGCGTTCAGACGCGTAAAGCAGCATACCCCATGGTACTGATGGCACCCAAGACGCTGGTCCGCTGCGCGCGAACGATTCTGACGTCGCTGCCCTTCGTCGTGGCACTAACGCTCGCCGAACCGCTGGCGGCGAATGCACAAGCGGCGCAGCAGGCGGCCACTCAGACGCCTGCCGCTGACACGTCGAACGATCCCCATGCCGTGCATCCTGATCGGCCCACCGTGGCGACGAATGCGACGACGATTGCACCCGGTTGGCTCGAGATCGAAGCTGGCGTGGAGCACGATCGGTTCGCGTCATCGGCCATCGGCTACACGACGCCAGTCCTGTTCAAGATCGGACTCACCGGCCGAATGGCGTTAGGCCTTTTCGGAGCGTGGTCGCGGCCTACGCCAGGGATCGACGGCCTCGGAGACACCGGCGCGCTCCTGAAGTGGCGATTGTTCGACGACGCGCCAGTCCTTGGCGACTTCGCACTGCTGCCATCGGTGAAGTTTCCAACCGGTTCGGCGCGATCCGGCACCGGCACCGGCACGACCGACGCATCGCTGATCGCGATCTCCAGCCACGCATTCGGGCCGGTTTCAGTCGACTTCAACCTCGGCTACGTGCGCCGCAGCGGCGACGGATTGGTCGCTCCGACGAGCGCATCTGTCTGGACCGTGGCAGGAGGCGGACCCGTCGCGGGCCGGCTTGGATGGACGCTCGAATGTTACGGTTACCCTGGCACCGGCGGCCCCGCGGGCCAAGCGCCGATCGTCGCCACGCTCGGCGGACCCACGTTTCTCGTACGCCCGTGGCTGCAGCTCGACGCGGGCGCGATCGTGCCGCTGACCGGTCCGCAGCCGCACGCATTCTACGCCGGCGCGACGTACAACGTCGGGCGCTTGTGGAGACAGCGGAACTAGGTGCCGGAGCAGCCGTAGGGCAGTGATATTGAGATGTGCTTCTTCATTTCGATTTCCACCCGGATCGGCATGTCCCATCGTTCCAATCGCGACCGCGAAAGCGAGATCAAGGCTCGGCAAAATACCGCTGGTCGATTCGGCTTCGTGCTCGGCTCCGCCACCGCACTGGTGGCGCTCGGCATCAATCTCTGGCGAGCTCCGCGTCCCTGGTCGTGGGATGCCGTCGCACTCGCCGTCCTCCTCGCGTGCCTCAACATTCCGCTCGGCATCGGGCTGGGATTGTTGGCGGAGCGCATCAGCCGCGATTCAGGCGACAAGCGGCGGTAGCGCTACCGCGGCCACTACCGAGTTTTGGTAACGGCATGACACGGATTGTGGGGATTTGAAGGACAGTCACGGAGAGGCGTGACCTGGGAATGCCGTTTCACCAGTTCCACTTGTCACGCTTCTCCGCGACTGTCCGCGGAATCCGCACAATCCGTGTTATGCTGTTCTAATGACTTGGCTTGTGTGCTTCAAATACCAAGCTCAAACAAGTAACTCCGCCTTCGGCTTTCGCAAACTCAGATACTGAAACTGGTATGACGCCGAAGCCGGAGGCGCGCAGCAACTGAATCGTGTCCGGGAACGCGTCGGACGCGATGATCTGATTGCCGATCACCAGCACGTCGCCGGCCCACGGTTCGGAACCCGGAACCGGCAAGAGCGCGCCGGCGGGGAAGGGCGACGTGTCGATCCAATCGCCGTTCACGAGGAACCGGCCATCGGGAAGCGAGCTGCACGCCGTCTTGAGATGCAGGCATCCGGTCACCGGCACGCCGGTAACCTCATAGCCGTAGGGCGACAAAACCCGGCGCAACTCGGAAATGCCTCCCGCGTTGGTTCGCGGCGATTCACCGACATACAAATGCCGACCGGCGCGCACGACATCGCCGCCGTCGATCGTTGCCGGCAACATCACGCGCTCGATCGGACGATACGCGCGCAACACCGGCTCGAGGCCCACCGGTTCCGGACGACGCGACTCGGCGCCCATCGACATCATGACCGCGACTTCGTCGAGCACGATCGCGGGATCCTCGACGAACACGCAGTCCGCGTGCGCGAGGTTCACATCGAGCGTAATCACCTCGGCGCCGCAGGCACGCAGCGCGTCCTGATACGCCGCGTGCTGGCGCAGCACCAGCGGCATGTCGATCGCCGAGTCGCCGACGTAGGTACGCTCATACTCCTGCATGTTCGGCGACGGCACGTGCGTGATCGCAACGAGCCGAGTCACGGAACTGATCCCGCTGCCTGGCGCGTCATGCCGGCCTGCAGTTCCTCTTTATCGGTATCGCTACCCATGAACAGGTTGTCGGGATATCGACGGTACCGCAGCATCTCGTTGTAGATGTCGGCGTTCTGGTAGGAATTGAGCCCCATGCCGGCGAGATACATCAGCCGCAGATTGGAGTCGGTATTGATCTGCGCATCCGTGAGCCACGGCGCGAGATCGCGCGCTTGGCCGCCGTACGTGGACAGCAGCGACACCGCGGAGCCGAACCCAACGTCGTTCAACGACTGCATCGCAACGGGGTTGTTATTCAACCGCGCCTGCATGGAATCGACGTTGATCGTCTCCGGCGTCGCGTGACCCGACAACACCACGTCGTAGCCGCTGCCCTGAATGTCGTTGCTCCACACGTCACCCTGCGGGAACACCTCGAAGAACGTTGCGAGCTCGCTCTTCACCACGTCGGGGTGGCTCTCGTACAGCGGCACCCACTGCGTGACCACGCCGCCCGGATTCAGGTGCTTCTTCACCAGCTCGAAGTATTCCTTCGTATAGAGCGTCGCGGCGCCCTTCACCCACGGGTGGATCGGGTCCGACGTGATGACGTCGAATTTCTCCTTCGTCGTGAGGATGTAGTGCCGCGCGTCGTCATACACGATCTCGACGCGTGGATCGTTCGCGACGTTGTAGTTCTCTTTGGTGAAGTACGTCGATACAACTTTTGGAATGAGTGGTTCAATCTCACAGATCACGATGCGTTTCACGCCGGGGTACGTCACGAACGATCCCGCGGTAACGCCCGCGCCGAAGCCCACCACCAGCACGGTCTTGGGATCGTGATCGAGCAGCGCGGAGAGATGTCCGAGCATCCGCTGCAGTCGCATGTCCTGCGGCAGGCTCGACGCCTCGACCTTGCCGGCGACGTGAAAATTCCGCGCACCGTCAGCTTCCTGCGACACGGCGATTGACGAGTTCATGCCTTCGCCGACGTAGAGATACTTCGGCTGCGTCGTGTACGTCGGCAGGAAGCGTCCGTACGCGATGAGGCCATCCGGAATGCCCGGAACGCCCACCAGCAGCAGCACCGCCACTACGCCGGCGACGCCGATCGAGATTTTCCCGCCGCGGCTCACCGGCCAGAGATGGCGCGCGCCGCTCTCATCGTCATCGTCCTGCGGAAGCAGGAGCGTCTCGAAGACCACTGCGGCGGACAGAATCGACAGCCCGATGAGCAAACGCTCAGACTGTTGTGTGCCGAGCTGCGGAATTGCGATCACGCTGAAGACCAGCGATCCGACAATCGCACCCACGGTATTCGCCGCATACACCCGACCCACAGTTTCGCCGGCATCCTGACCGGGTGCGACCACCGCGGCAATCGCGAGCGGGAATGCCGCGCCCCAAAGAAACGCCGCCGGGAACACCGCAACGAGCGATCGAAACAGATCGACCTGGAACGTGATCCACGGACTCGGCGACAGTGTCGGGTTGATCGGCCAATAGGGAAGTGAGTTGGCCATCATGTACGCCGCCCACGCAACGCCGACGGCGAGCAGCAACTGGCTCCAACCGAGCGCCAGTCGAGGCTTCGTTCCGCGCGCCAGGAGGGACCCCGCGCTGCTGCCGAATCCGAGACCGACGAGGAATACCGCAAGAATGATCGAGAACGTGTAGACAGACGCGCCGAGCATGAGCGACAGCGTGCGCGTCCACACGACTTCGGCGCCGAGGGCGGTGAGGCCGGACAGTCCGATAGCGAGATAGATCGCGTTCGAACGCGGCACCTCTTCCGCTTCTATGCCATGTTCGTGTTCCACTTGCGCCGCGGGGCGATGCGGCGCCCGCTTCGACAGCATGAAACCGAGACCGGCCACGATGAAGTTGATCGCGACGGCGACGAACGTCGTCACCCGCATGTCGGTGACGCGCAACAGGTAGAAGCCGGCGAGCAGGCAGCCGAACACGGCGCCCGCGATGTTGCTGCCGTAGAAGAAGCCGAGCCACGAGACGCCAACGGGCGTCGTCTCGACCCATCGTGCGATAGCTGGCAACGTCGCACCCATGAGCAGCGTGGGCGGCAACAGGCAGATGGCGCACACCACGCCGCGGAGCAGAATGCCGAGCAGCCCGTGCATCGCCGTCGCCGTGTAGACGCCGCCAACGAGTGGCACCGCCACGAGCACCACCAAGCCGAGGATGCCGGTGCCCGCCTCGAGCATCGCATACACCCGCAGCGGATGCTGTTCGGCTGAAACGAAGCGCGGCAGCAACAGGCTACCCAGGCACATACCGCCCATGAACGTCCCGAGCAGCACGCCGAGCGATACGGCCGACGAGCCGATCACGAGCGTGATGAGCTGGAACCAGACGATCTCGTAAATCAACGCCGCGCAGCCGCTGCCTACGAAGAGCAGCAGGAGGGGCGGGAGAAAGCGTTGTGTGGGAGGAAGGAGGAGGGGGGCCGTGAACGGTTGCTGCTGGTGCGCGGTCTGTTTTGCCATGACCTGTACGGCGGAAGTCAGGTGGGAGGAGATATGTCTCCTTTACGCCCAGCCGCCGTCCAGGGTTGGCAATGCGGGCCGGGCTCGGGAAAGCCTAGCCTCGGGCGCGCCGCGATTCAATCGACCCGGACCGAAATGGTCGATCGAATCGCGGGCTTGCGCCATGACGCTGATGCCGTCAGCCGCCGGACGTACCCTGGCCGGGCTTGTTCGGAGTGCTCAGGTTGAATTGAAACGGCATCTGCACGAGCTGCTTGACGTGCTTTCCGCCGACTTTGGCGGGGAAGAACCTCATGTTGGGCAGCGCGGCCGTCACGGCGTTCGTGAAGAGCGCGTGCGATGACTTGAGTACTTGAAATGTGGACATGTCTGCATGGCCCGAGGTATCGACCACGAATTGCGCGAGCACGTCGCCCTCGACATTCGCTGACCGCAGCATCATTGGATACCGGGGCGGCGCGTTGCGCGGATCAGGCGTGACCTGCTGCTCGACCTGGTACTCGTAGTACGTCTGGCTGTCCGTCACGACTCTGGGCGCGCCCACAGGCAACGCGCGTCCGCGCACGGTCCCGACGCGCGCTCCGTTTCCGACCGGCGTATGTACCCGAGACGCCGACGCCGCATCTTGTGACAAATTGAATGAGAACGTCATCTCGACGAGCTGCTTGACGCGCTTGCCGGAAACAATCGCCGGCGAAAACGCGAGCGCCGATAAGTCCGACCGTACGGCCGCGGTGAAGAGATCGTGCGAGCTCTTGCGAGCCTTGAATGTCGTGGGGTCGATGGCGCCGTTGGTGTCCACGACAAACTGCGCGACGACGCTACCCTCCACGTTCGCCGAGCGCAGCATGGCCGGATAGCGTGGCGACAAGCTGCCGGATAGTAGATGCGCCGGCTCTTCTCCTGCCTTCGGAGAGGCATTCGCGGTGGCATGCATCGATACGTCGGCACCACTTGGAACGATGGGATTGTCCGACGTCAACGAACAGGCGAACGCCACCAAGGCGACCGCTAACACGGCACCGCCGTAAATCGTGAGCCGGCCCAGCCGGCGCGACGTCGTTCGCATGGCGAGTATCCTCCGTTCGAGTTGCGTCGTCGGCTCCGACAGCATCGGCGCGAACAACGTGGGTGCCGTCGCGCGGCGTTGCGCGATGGTCAACATCAACAGCCCGTACCGCTCCGGCGTCGGATGCGCCTTGAGCACGCGCGCATCGCAGTCCATCTCGATCGCGAGCCGAAGTCGGCGCGCCTGAATCCAGAGCGGAATGTTCCACGGCATCAGCACGATGCCGATCGCCGCGAGGAAAAGCAGATACGGATCGCGCGCTGCCCGGTGCTCCTCCTCGTGGCGCAAGACCAGCGCGCGCAGCGGCGCGTCCATCGTCAGAATCCACTCGGGGACCACGACGTCCATTGGGTGCAGTCCCACGACTGCCGGACCGACATTGTCGGAGAGGCGCACGGGCGTGCCGTCGATTTCGCCCAGCGCCCAATCACGACGCGAGCGCTGAACTGTCATGACGCCGCGCACGAGGCGCACGAGGAGCACGAGGCTCATGCAAATCCACAATCCGACCAGCAGCCGGTCGACGAGCGCGACCAAATCCGGCGCCAACGGTTGATCGCTGACGATGCGCGCCGGCTGCACGGTGATCGTGAACGGCAGCACCGTGACCGGTTGCATGCGCGCCGCGACGATCTCACGAACCGCGCTCCCAACCGGCCAGCCGATCGAAAGGAACAACGCGACGGCCCACACCACGCGCATCGGCCAGCGCCGCGTCGAGTTGATTCGCTCGAGCACGCTCGCTGTGATCGCGAGGAGCGCGCCGACCAGAAAGGCATACGACATCCATGATGCGATCATTTTTTGCCTCCGCCGCGTGTGTCGCGCTTCTCCTGATTGGCCAACAGCGCCCGCAACCGCTTGAGATCTTCAGGCGACAAGCTCTCGTCTTCGACCAGCTGCGCGACGAGCTGCTCCGGCGAGCCGTGGAACAGCTTGTCCACCATGCGTGAGAGCGCGCTCCGCCGCGCCGCCTTTCGCGCGACGCGCGGGAAATAGCGATGCGCCTTTCCCTCGGTGGTGTGCTTGACCAGCTCCTTCACCTCGAGATTCCGCAGAATCGTCAGCACCGTGGTGTAGGCGAGATCGGCGGGCAGCCGTTCACGAACTTCTGATACGGTCCCGGATCCGAGATCCCACAGGACGCCCATGACATCGAGCTCGCGATCACCGAAAACGAAGTCGTCCATGTTGCTCCTCTACTAGGCCCATAGTACAAATACGTCCGCCGATGTAGTTTGTCAACTATCCAGATAGTAGTCTGACCGCGCTGCCCCGGAGACAACCCCCTATGCGCTACCGGACGTCCATCGCCGCCGTGCTCGGAATTCTCGCCCTCTGCGCGCCGCCCGCCAGCGCCCAAGCGCGCGGAGCTGGCCGGCTCGCCGAGCTCGTTCACGGACTCACGGTCACGCCGCGCGTGCTGATCGTGGGCGCGCATCCGGACGACGCGGACCCTGAGCTGATTGCGTGGCTCGCTCGCGGGCACATGGTCGAGACGGGATACCTCTCGCTGACTCGCGGCGAGAGCGGACAGAATTATCTGAGCGCGGACGTCGGCTCATTCCTCGGTGCGGTCCGCACCGAGGAATCGATTGCCGCTCGCGGCATTGACGGCGGACAGCAGTTCTTCACTCGCGCGTACGACTTCGGCTTCGCGCGCAACGTCGCCGATGTGTTCAAGCAGTGGCCGCGCGACTCGCTGCTGGGCGACGTCGTCACGGTGATCCGTTCCTTTCGGCCCCAGGTGCTGGTCCTCGCGTTCAACGACAGCGTTTCGGACGGCAACGGCCAGCACGATGCGACGATCGCGCTCGTGCGCGACGCATTCAATTACGCCGGCGACACTGTGCGTTTTCCAGCGGCAACGTATGGCGCGGCGTGGGAGCCGGCAGCGCTTTACCGGCATGGTGGCACGCTGCGCATCAATGCCAGCGAATACAATCCCGTGCTCGGCGAGACTTACGCTGACATCGCGCTGGAGAGTCTAGCCGAGCATCGGTCGCAGGGACTCGTTGGTCTGGCTGGGTCTTCTCCCTCGAGAAGACCAGTCGTGCTGCTTTCGCGCGAAGTGTCGCGCGCGGGCGCCGACAGCAGCCGGTCGATCTTCGATGGCATCGATACGAGTTTTGCGCGTCTCGGCCGCGGCGCCGGGCCAGCGGACACGATGGCGATGAACGGCTTCGTTGCGTACGCCGACTCGGCTCGGCAGGTACTCGACGTTGCTCATCCGGCGAGCGCCGTTCATTACTTGGCGTTGGCCGCGCGATTTGCGTATGAGGCGCGCAAATCCATGGTCTGGTGCCGGCGGCCGGCGGCCGTGACGTTGCTCGCTCCGGAGGTGGATCGGCGGTGCACGGCGGCGGAGCTCGATCGCGATGCGTCGATCGACATCGCGCGCGAGCGAGTCACTGAAGCCTTGCTGCTTGCGGCGGGCGTTGACGTTCGCGCGACGGCCGATCAGGAGCTCCTCGCGCTCAAGGACACGATTACGGTCAGCGTGGAGCTACACAATCACGGAAGCGTTCCTGTCACATTGGGAGACGTGTTCGTGGACGGCGTATTCGTTACTCCCACGCGTCACGTGGTCGTTGCGCCGGACAGCGTCGGGCGCGCGTTCGCCGCCGTTCATGAAATTCCCGATGCTCGGCCGTGGTGGTTCGGCCAAGTTGTGCACGGGCTGTTCGCGGCGTCCGACGTGTCGATCGATGGCCTGACACGTACTGCTGATCTTCCGACACTCCATAGTGTCTCCAGTGTCGCGATGCCCGAAGAGTTGCGGCGCGTGAGCGATGCCACCGTCGTGGTAACGGTCGACGGCGTGTCGGTGACCACCAGCGCTGGCCCAATCACATTTCGAAATGCCAATCCTCTCATCGGCGTACAGGAACGCCCGGTGAGTGGCGTACCGGCGGTCACACTGTCGTTTCCGCGTGGGCTGGAGTGGGTTGCGGCACACACCAAGGTCGAGCGCACGGAACGACTGTCGATCGAATCATTCTCCAATGTGGCCAAACGCTTCAGGCTTCAGATCGTGTTGCCAGGCGGACTGCACCTGGACGTGCCGCCGGAGAGTGTCACGCTCGCCCCGCGCGAGCGGCGCGAGGTCTTCCTGCGCGTGCACGGAATGTTGGACTCGGGCCGCGTGGCGTTCGGCGCGGCGGGCCATGGTCCGGGAGGCCTGTACGGCGGACTGTACATCGAAGGGTTCCAAGGGGTGGAGTATCCCCACATTCCGCCGATTCGCGTGTTCCGAAGCTCCGGATTCTGGCTGCAGACAGTCAACGTTACTGTCCCGCCGAGGCTCACCGTTGCCTATGTGCCCGGACCGGGCGACGACATTGCGCTCGCGCTTCGCGACATCGGTATCACCGTCACGACGATGACGGCCGAGGAACTACCGGCAGCAGATCTCTCATATTACAAAACACTCGTCATCGGCCCGCGCGCGTTCGACGCCTATCCTGCGCTCGCGGCGCAGCGCGCGCGCGTGCTCGACTTCGCGCGCCAAGGTGGAACGGTCGTCATGCTTCAACAGGAGTTTCCGCTGGCGGGTGCGCCCTATCCGTTGGGCCTGCAGGTTCCGCGTGAGCGCGTCACGTCGCCCAACGCACCCGTTACGGTGCTCGACGCCAAGGCGCGGCTGCTCACGTGGCCGAATCGGATGCGCGATTCCGACTGGGTGGCATGGTCCGGCGAGCGCGCCGCGTTTGTGCCGAGTACCGTCGAGGCGCATTACACGGAATATCTCGAGATGCACGATCCCGAGCAGCCGGCCAATCGAAACACGCTTCTTTCGGCGCGCGTGGGGAAGGGGACGTTCGTCTACACGTCCCTGTCGCTGCAACGGCAAATCACGCTCGGTGTTCCGGGCGCGCTGCGGTTGCTCGTCAATATGTTGTGTGCCGGTCAGTCCGCGGAGCCGCGGCCGTGACGACTACTTCCGACTACTTACACCTACTCGTGAGTGGGAACGACCGCGACGCGGTAGCGCACCACGAGCGGCCCGTCCTGGCCCGGCCGAGTTTCGGGGTAGAGTCGCAGCATCCACGCGGCGCCGATCGGGATGCGTACTCCGCGACCCGGAAGTTCCGAGATCAAGTCGCCCTGCCCAGCGATGGCACCGTCGGGAATCTTGGCGAGCAGGCTGTCCAGTCCGTGACCGTACACCGCCGGAAGCGTGGTGCGGACGAACTGTTCGAACTTCGCGGGAATGCGCGTCCGCAACATTGGCGTATCGAATGACAACGTCACGCCACTGTCGGCGCGCACGGCGGTAATGCCGTCGCTGATCGTCGATGGTCCGATTGGGATCACCGGCGAAAGTGGCGCGACCGATGCGACCGGTGTGGACGGCGTGGACGCTGCGACCGGCTTGGTGATTCCTTCTTGCGTGACGGGCGGGGCAGCCGGCGTGGAATCAGCAGGCAGATTCGGCACGACCTCTGGCACATTCGCCTGCGCGACGATCGTGGGAGGCTGCAGCGAACGATTGTCGGCCGCCGCGTCGCGAACACGACCGCGAATCGCCGTGGCGCCGATCAACCCGGCGGTGGCGATCGTGACGATGACGATTCCCACCGCGCCAGCGCGAAGCATGAGGCGCTGCCGTTTGGCGCGCGCGGCGATCCGCGCGGCGTGACGGCAGTGCAGACACACAGTCGTCCCAGGACGACGCTCGTGTGTGCAGATGATTTCTGACGATTGTTGCGGCGCGGTCACCACCATCCCCTCTCCAGGCACGAGCTACGGATAGTGTGACGAGCGACACGGCGCGCCGCAACTCACGTCACCAGCGAGCGCTACGGCGTTTTGGTCTGGGCCTTGGCGCTCTTGCCGGCTTTCGTCAGACTGTCGTGTGCCGAGCTCGAGACCTTCTTGACGTCTGATTTCACCGCGCGCCCTGTCTTCTTGCTCGTCGAGCTGACGGCCTTGGCGGCCTGCCCAACGGTGCCACCCACCTTGTGAATGCCTGTCGCGTTTGCGGTGGCGGTCTTGGTGTCGTTGCCCGCTTTGGTCAGTTCCGCATGCGCCTTGGACGCGTCCCGGTGGACCTCGGCCTTGGTATCGCGCCCAGCCTTCTTGACGGTCGCGCTGACGTCGCGGGCGGCCTTGTTGACGCCGCCGGGCTTCTTGGCGGTGGTGTCTTGAGCGTGCAGCGGCACGGCGAGCACGCCTGCAAATGCGACTGCCGCCAGCATATGTAGAATTTTCATTTCTCTCATCCCCGTTCGGCCATCACGATGGGCGATCCAGCCGGCCACATCTGGAGCGCGAGGCCCGGTGAGCTTCCGGGCTCGGCCTGCAAATGCAAAAGATGGGCGCGATTTAGCGCGGTTCAGCTTGGCCACCCCGCTAAGATGTATAGTGCGGGTTTTTTCTCGAATTCTTTGATTGATGATTGACGATCTGATGCAAGACACCCAAACCAGCGGCGACGGGGCCTTTCTCGCGCTTGGTTTGGATCCGGTCCTCGTCGCGGCTGTGGCCGCGCTCGGTTACGAGGAACCCACCGACATTCAACGGGAAGCAATTCCCCCACTCATTGCCGGGCACGACGTGCTCGGCCAGGCTGCGACCGGAACTGGCAAAACGGCGGCATTCGCTCTTCCGATGCTGCACCGTATCGGCGCCGCGTCAGCGGACGACGACACGCGCGTCGTGCGCGGACTCGTGCTCGTACCGACCCGTGAGCTCGCCATGCAGGTCGCCGAAGCGGTGCACCGCTACGGGCGCCAGCTCGGCGTGCGCGTGCTGCCGATCTACGGCGGCCAGGCCATGCAGCAGCAGCTTCGCGCCTTGAAGCGCGGCGTCGATGTCGTCGTCGCCACGCCTGGACGCGCGCTCGACCACATTCGGCGTCGCACGCTTGCGCTGGAAAACGTCGACCTCGTAGTGCTCGACGAAGCCGACGAGATGCTCGACATGGGCTTCGCCGAAGATCTCGAGGCGATTCTCGATGCGGTGCCTGAAACGCGGCAGACCGCGCTCTTCTCGGCCACGATGGCGGCGCCAATTCGCGCCATCGCGGGGCGCCACCTAAAGAATCCCACGCTCGTTACCATCGCTCGCGAACAGACGGCGCCGGGCGAAGCGCCGCGTGTACGCGAGGTGGCGTTCGTCGTTCAGCGCCGGCACAAGGTCGCGGCACTGGCGCGCGTGCTCGACATGGAAGGACCCACGTCGGCGATCGTTTTCTGCCGCACACGCACCGAGGTCGACGAGCTCACCGAAACGCTCGGCGGCCGAGGCTATGGCGCTCAGGCGCTGCATGGTGGGCTGTCGCAAGAGCAGCGCGATCGGGTGATGCGCCGGTTCCGTGACGGCGCGTCGGAATTGTTGATTGCGACCGACGTCGCCGCGCGTGGACTGGACATCGAACACGTGTCGCACGTCGTCAACTTCGATGTGCCGTCATCGCCGGATGCGTACGTCCATCGCGTGGGACGCACCGGTCGCGCGGGGCGCGAAGGCGTGGCGATCACGTTGGCGGAAGCGCGCGAGCACAGGCTGCTTCGGAACATCGAGCAGGTGACGAAGCGCAAAATCGCGATCGAGTCAGTCCCGACCGTGCACGATTTGCGCGCACGTCGGTTGGAGCAGACGCGCACGTCGCTCGAGGAGGCGCTTGCCGAGGGCGGCCTCGATGCGTTTCGCGTGATCATCGAATCGCTGTCCGACGAGTACGACATTTTGGACATCGCCGCCGCGGCGGTGAAGCTCGCGGATTCCGCGAACGAGGGCGCGTCGGACGACGAAGAGGACATTCCGAATGCCGCGCCTCCGCGGCGCGACGAGCGGCCGCGCAGCAAGGATCGCGAAGGCCGGTCGGGAGCGTCTCGCTCGTTCGAGCGCAACGAGCGTCCGAACAGAGAGGAGCGACCGGCGCGTGGACGTCCGAACAAGCGTGGTGGCGACGTGACGAAGCTCTACATCCCACTCGGGCGCAAAGCAGGTGTGCGTCCCGGTGATCTGGTGGGAGCGATCGCGAACGAGGCGGGGGTCGACTCCAAAGACATTGGAGCGATCGAGATTGCCGATCGTTTTTCGCTCGTTGAGGTTCCGGACGAATCGGCGGATGGCATCATCGACGCGCTGCGCAGTACGACGATTCGCGGCAAGCGCGTGTTGGCGCGCCGGGATCGAGCAAACGTGTAGGTTGATGAATCAAGAATAGAAAACGGGCGCCGCAACGAGTGTTGCAGCGCCCGTTTCATTGTCGCGATCTGCCGCGACGTACAGCGATTACATGCCCTTCGCGCTCTTGATCGCCGCGGAGAGCTTGTCGTAGCCGTCCTGGGCCAACGCGTTGAACTTCGTGTCGGTGTACAGGATCTTGCCGTCCTTGCCGATCACGAACACCGTGCGCTGGAAGGTCTTCCGGCCGCCCAAGCCCTGCGAGCCGTAGAGGGTCGACACCTGGCTCTGCGTGTCAGCGATCATCTCGAACGGGAAGTGAGCGTCGTGCGCCCAGCTCGCGTGCGAGTCCAGCGGATCCACGGAGGTCGGCAGCACGATCACGCCGTCGCCGAACATGGTCGTGTATTCGTCGCGGAACTTCGTGAGCTCGGCGGTGCAGCCGCGCGTGCGGTCACCAGGATAGAAGGCGAGAACGACGACCTTGCCGTGCAAGTCCGCCAACGAGATCGGATACTGCTTACCGGTGGAGTCGGTCGCGGTGGCGCTGAACGTCGGAGCGGCCTGGCCAACGGACGGGAACGCGGCGGCTGGTGCGCCGGCTTGCGTCTGTGCGCCCGCGACGGCCGCGCAAGTCAGCGTGGCCAGGAGGGCAGTGCGAATCGATGCATGCATGATGGTGTTGGGTGCGGGGTTCGGCTGGGGGGCAAAAACTTCACGGATGAATGATATTGCGTGGACGCGCGTGCGCGAGGGGCAGTCTCCTGCGGTCTCCTGCCGGCCTGGGCGCTAGGCGCCTGAATCGCGCGGTCTAAACAGGCGGCGTCGCTCAACCTCAAGTGGCATCACACGATGGAAATTACCCGCGTCGGTCCCTTTCTCGACTACCTGGATCGAATTCACGAACGCACGCGCCGTGTCATCGATTGTGTCGGCGAGGACGATCTGGAATGGCGTCCGGCGCCTGGCCGCTTCACCGCCGGCGAGTTGATTCGCCATCTGGCCGGGATCGAGCGGTACATGTATGCGGAGACGGTGCACGGGCGTCCGATGCGATATCCGGGGCACGATAGTTCGCTGGCCGAAGGCGTCGAGGCGACGTCGCGCTACTACGATCGGTTGCACGTCGAAGCGCGTGCGTTGTTCGCGGAGCTGACGGATGCCAGGCTGTCGGAAAAGTGTCTTACGCCGCCGGGCACTCCGATCACCGTGAGCAAGTGGCTTCGCGCCATGGTCGAGCACGAGGCGCATCACCGCGGACAGATCTACTTCATCCTCGGGGTGCGTGGGGTGGCGACGCCGCCCATTTTCGGATTGACTGTGGAGCAGTTGACGGCATTTTCGACGGCGTGACGCGCCGAGCCTCGCGCACTGAGTACCAACGGGATACCACGTGTGTTACGTGCAACTTCGCCGGGGCGTCGCTCGTAGAATGTTGTACGGCGGGTCAAACTCAACGGACCTCTAGCTATGCTCTGGTCGAACGTGATCGACGTCGTGCGCGGACTGTTGTTCGTACTCGCGCACTGGTGTGGCGGCAGCTTTGGTTTGGCGATCGTCGTTGCGTCGTGCGCAGCGCGCTTGGCGATGCTTCCACTCACGCTCGCGGCAACGCGCCGGCGTCTCATCCGAGCGCGCGACAAGGTCGTTGCGCCGGATCGACGGATGGTGATCGACTCGCTGCTTCAATTTCCGCCGGCCGCGGCGCTGTACTCGGCCATTCGCGGCGCTGGTTCGTCGGCCGGCGGTTTCATGTGGATCGTCGACTTGGCCAAACCTGACCGGCTGATCGCGCTGGCGGCGGGCGTCACGACCGCGGGGATCACGTGGGCCGCGATGGCCTCACCGGACGGCCCGCGCACCGCGCCACTCGTTCCGATGTTGGTGCCGGCGATCGTGACGTTCGTGCTGCTCTCGCATTTCTCGGCGGGCGTCGCCGTGTACTCGATTACCAATTCTCTCATAGGCGCCGCGGAGCGACACGTTGCGGCGCGCACCCTACCGCGCGCGGCGACATGAGCGAGCAATGGGCGCTGTTGACGACCGTGTATAGCGGCCTCGAGGTCGACACCCTCCGCGCGACGCTCGAGCTGGAAGGCATCCCGGCGCTCGTGCGCGGGTTCGGCGTCGGCATGTTCGGCGGCGCCTATCAGGGTCCGATCAACGACGGCGCGGAAATCCTCGTGCCCGAGAGTGCGCTCGAGCGCGCGAGAGAGCTTCTTCCGTCCTCAAACGAGTGACGGTTCGCGCGTGAGACTGTCGCGGAACGATCTCCGACTTGCCGTTCGGTCGTTCACGCGGCACAAAACGTTCACGACCATCGCGGTGCTGTCGCTCGCGCTGGCGATTGCGCTCAACACCACGATGTACGGCGTGATCGACGCGCTCGTCGATCCCATCGTCGACATGCGGGCGCCGGAGCAGCTCTACTTTCTCACGATCTTTGGCGACAATCACGGCCGCGTCGACAATGCGACGCGCCGAGCGTTGCTTGCGTCCGCTCCGTTTTACGAGGCGGCGGCGTCGTATCAGCGAGCCCCGTTCCCGGCAGCCGTCGAATATGGGCTGCGCTTCGACCAAACATCATTCGCGATCGTCTCGCCGAATTTGTTTTCCATGCTCGGCGTGCACCCGCTGGTCGGGCGCACCTTTGCCGACGCGGATTTTACCGGTGGTATCTCGCCGGTGGTGATCAGCGAACGACTCTGGGGAACACTCTTTCCTCGACACGAATCGCCAATCGGCGCGAACATCACGATCGACGGGGTGAAGCATCCCGTGATTGGCGTGTTGCAACGCGCGTCGACGATGCCGGGAACCGCGGCCGACTGCTGGCTCATGCCGGCGTCGAGCGAAGCGCTGGCCCAGCTTCCCGTCAACATCGTGCGACTTCGCGACGGAGTGGCGTCGGAGGCGGTCCAGCCAGCGCTCGACGTGTTGGCGCGCCGGCTCGCCGCGTTGTCGGGCGAGTCGATCAAGGACGTGCGGTACCAGATCGGTGCCGTCGTGGGCCGGCAGTTCCATGCGGACCAGTTTCACTTCGCGTTCATTGCGGCGATCGTCGCGGCGCTGCGGTTTCACTACGCGCTGGTCGCCGGCGTGATCGCCGTGCTGCTCATCGCCTGCGCCAACCTGGCGAATCTCCAACTGGCGCGCGGCATCGGCCGCAGCCGCGAGCTCGCATTGCGCGCGGCACTCGGCGCGTCACGGCGTGACATCATTGCGCAATTGCTGCTCGAGAGCGCGGTGTTGGCCGGCGCCGGACTGCTCGTTGGACTCGTGTTCACCTATTGGGGAACTGATTTTCTTCGCTCGCGCATTCCGCAAAATATTTCGGACTTCGTGACGGCTCCACAGACGAGCTGGCGGGTGCTCGTCTTTGCCATGATCGCAAGCGTCGTGTGTGTCATCTTCGTTGGTTTGCTGCCGGCCATTCGGGTATCGCGCGTGGATCCGAACGAGCTGCTCAAGGCCGGCGCGGGCACGGGCGCGAATCGCAACAGCCGGCGTCAGTACGGCATCATGGTCATCGTCGAGATCGGCCTGTCGATCGCACTCTTGAGCGGCGCCGGTATCGTCGTGCGCACCGCGCTTCGAATTCACGAGGTGCGCATCGGCTACGACATCGCGCCGCTGTCGAGCACGAGCGTCATCACCGAACCGCTGCGCGATACGGTGCTGCGCACGGGCGAGTGGTCCAATCGGGTGCTGTCCACCGTGCGATCGTTGCCCGACGTCGCCGAGGCGACAACGTACCGCTATCGGAGCATGGACAACGACGCGGTGACGATCGTCGACCCGAGTGGAGCGTCGATCGAGATCCCAGCGCCGATGGCGAGCTACGCTGTCGTCACTCCGTCCTATCTCCGCACGTTCGGCCGCGCCGTCATTCAGGGGCGTGATTTTCTCGACGGAGTTCCCGCGGTTCCGGAAGTGATCGTCGATCAATCGACTGCGCACGCCCTTTGGCCGAACTCCAACGCCGTCGGCTCACTGATCAAGCTCGGCGAGTTCGCGTCGCGGGCGCCGTGGGTGCGCGTCGTGGGTGTCGTTCCCACGCTCGACGATGTCGGCAGCCAGCTCAGTCCCGCTCAGGGACCGATCACGTACGGGACGCAGGTCGGGCCGCTCTTCAGAACTCGCCTCGGCGCGATCTACTATCTGCCCGCCGCATCGGACAGCACCCGCGTGGCCGGACAGCGATTCTCATTCACGGTGGTCGCGCGCGCCAAGCGCGACCCGGCGCGTATGCCCATCGCACTCAAGAACGCCATCCATCCGCTGTTTCCGAGCGCGTTCGTGCTGTCGGGCTCCATGGAAGATGCGCTCGGCATCACGGCGCAGCGGGTGCGCCATGATTTCGTTGCAAGGACATTTGCCGCGTTTGCCGCACTTGCGCTGGCTCTCGCGGCGATCGGCATTTACGGCATCGTCGCGCATTCGGTGGCCGAACGGAAACGCGAGCTCGGCGTGCGAATCGCGCTCGGCGCATCGGCGCGCAATGTGATTGGTACGATTCTGCGCGAGGGCAACGCCGTCGCGCTCGCCGGTGTGGCGCTCGGCCTTTACCTGACCAAGGACACTGTCGTCTGGCTGCACGCCTTTTCCGCGGACGGCGACGAATACGACGTCGTGCTCTTCGCGACTATGGCGGCCGTCCTCTTTCTCGTCGCTGTACTCGCGGCCTTAGTGCCCGCGCTGCGCGCCACGCGAATCGATCCGGTCGAATCGTTGCGGAGCGAGTGAGCCGTGGACGATCGCGTCGTAGAGCTCCAACGCGGTGATCTCGTGCTGTCCACCGATCGCACTCGCCTCGATCTGGACGCCGTGCTCAGCATGCTACTCACATCGCATTGGGGCGGTCGAATGACGCGCTCGCTGTTGGAGCGAGCGGTGGCGAATTCGGTGTGTGTTGGCGTCTACGACGCCGACCGACAGATCGCGTTCGCGCGCGCCGTCACCGACCTCGCGACGTACGGGTATCTCACCGACGTCATCGTTGCGGACGAGGCACGGGGTCGCGGCGTCGGCTCGTGGATGGTCGAATCGATCGTCACCCACCCGGACCTCCAGGGGCTGCGCCGTGTTGCCCTGTGGACTCGCGACGCGCCGGGTCTGTATGCCAAATTCGGCTTCACGTCGGACCTGCCGAAATCGAACTACATGGAGCTTCGCCCCAAGACGTGATAGGTTGTGGAAGTCAACTCTGCTCTGTTGCGTAGCGCCCACCCCGCGTGCCCGGAGGAACGATGACCGCGAAGCTCGACAAGACCATCAAGCGTGAATTGGAGATCGACGGCAAGGCTTACACAATTGCCATCGCGCCCGACGGCATCAAAGTGACGGAAAAAGGTCGCCGCAATGGACCGGAAGTCTCGTGGCGTTCGATCATCAACGGCGATGCGGCGCTGAATGAGAACCTGAAGATTTCCGTCGACGCGTCGTCGGGTCAGTAACGGCAGTAATTCCCTCGCGCGCTTCGGCGACTTGCGAGAGCAGGCACTGCGCTGGCGCTTTCTCCGGGCGCCAGCGCAAGAATTTCGTCCCGTGACGAAACCGCCCGTTGGTGAAGTGATCGTACACCACTTCCACCACGAGCTTCGGTCGTAGCGGTTCCCACTCGCTCGACCGCGCAGTGGACCATCGGCTCGGTCCGCCCGGCGCGCGACCGGTGAATCCCTCGCCGCCCTCGAGTTTCTCTACCAGCGGCGTGATTCGTTTTCGCTCGTCCGCCGTGAAGCTCGAGGTGAAGCCGACGTGATGGAGAATTCCATCGTCGTCGTAGAGGCCGAGTAGGAGCGATCCCACCACTTTGCCTTTTGACGCATAGCGAAAGCCGCCGACTACGCAGTCGGCAGTGCGCTTCCGCTTGATTTTCACCATCGCCGTGCGTTCGCCGGTCGCGTATTCGGCGTCGAGGCGCTTGGCCATCACGCCATCTGTGCCGTCGCGACCGGCCAACCATTTCTGCGCTTGCGCCAGCCGGCGCGTCGCCGGACTGAGCTCGACACCGCTTCCACGACGCAAGTGCGTCGTGGCGAACTTCTCCAGTCGCTCGCGGCGTTCCGATAGCGGGAGATGCGTCAGATCATTTCCCTTGGCGTCGACGAGCAAGTCGAATACGCGGAACACCGCCGGCGTTTCCGCGGCGAGCTTGGCCACGCGACTTGCTGCCGGATGGATGCGCTGCAACAACGCGTCGAACGACAACGTGCCGCCGACCGGCACGACGATCTCGCCATCGAGCACGAAGCGTGTCGATTTGCGTGCTTTCAACGCCGCGACGACTTCGGGAAAATACCGCGTCAACGGCTTGTCCGACTTGGACATCAAGGTGATGGCAGCGCCATCACGAAACGCTAAACATCGAAAGCCGTCCCACTTGGGCTCATACTGCCAGCCGCGCTCCTCGGGGAGTGCGTCAACGACGCGTGCCTCCATGGGCTCGTAGCCCGGCTTGACCGGCAGCGTCACCGCGCGGCGTCACCGTCATCGGGCGTCATCGAACCTTTGGCCGGCTTCGGTTTGGCCGCCGCGGTGCGTTGGTCTTCATCGTCGCGCCGGCGGATCTCACCCGACCCCTGCCGCGACTCCAGCCGCAGTTCCGTCTGCGCGGTCAGTAATTGCTCGCCGCCAGCGGCCAGTTGGGTCATCCGATGCTGAAACCGGAGAAACCGGATTGGCGCGCGCAGACTCTCGCGCGACATCCGCGAGATGGCCAACAACTCCTCGCGCACCTCGCGCGGCATGTGCGTCGCCGTACGCTTGCGCAGCAGACTCGTGATGCGCAGCGAGTCGCGCGCCAACACCGCGTCCTCGAGCTCCCCGAGATACCGACGAAAGTGCGCGAGCGGATCGTTGTCGCGCCGCCGCCGAATCGAGCGCGGGCTATCCATGACCGATGATCCCCGTGAGCGTGTTCGGAGTCCGCATCCCGTCTGCCCAGAGATCGCCAATCATATGGATGCGTTCCGGTATCGAGTCGATCGTGTGCGCTCGCGGATCGAGATCCGCCGTGAGCTCGTCCCAGCGCAGTGGCGTCGACACCGTCGGCGTGCGTTGCGCGCGCACCGAGTATACGCCGGCCACGGTCTTGCCGCGAATGTTCTGCAGATAGTCGACGTACACCGCGCCGCTCGCGCGCGCGCTCACCGACCGCTCGACGGTCGCGATCCGCGGCGCACGTTCCACTACGAGCGTCGCCACCAACTCGGCGATCATCCGCGCGCCATCGTTCGGGATGCCTGGACCAAGCGGCAGCGCGACATGGATGCCGCTGGCGCCGGACGTTTTTGGAACGCCGTGCACCTTCAATCCATCCAGCACTTCGCGAACCACGTGCGCCACTTCGACGACGCGAGCAAATGGTGCGCGTGGACCCGGATCGAGATCGACGATGGCGTAGTCTGCGTATTCAATAGATCCGACACGCGAGTGCCACGGGTCGATCGACACCGCGCCGAGCTGCGCAACATAGAGCAGCGTCGCGAGATCGCCGCCGATCAGCCGTTCCTGCGTTTTGATGCCTTCGTCCGAGACGACTTGGACTCGCACGCCGCGCGGAACGTCCAACGGCGCGCGCTGTTGGTAGAACGACGGGCCAGTCACGCCGCCGGGAAAGCGCTTCAGCACGAGCGGCCGATCAGCCATGATCGCCAGCACGTACGGCGCGACGCGCGCGTAATAGCGCAATACGTCGCCCTTGGTGTGACCGGAGTCCGGAAAGAACACCTTGTCGAGGTTCGACACGGTGAGCGCTGTGTCTCCGACCTCGATCACGCCGGCGGCGCCGTGGCGCTCGATCTCTGAGAGTCGATCGACAAGTCGGTCGCCATCGTCACCCACGGCACGTGACATTGGAAGCACGCGCGCGATGTTTCGACGCGACCTGCTTCGCGTTTCCGTTTTGAGCGATGCCCACGCCGCCACGCGAGGCTTCGCTAGCACTCGAGCGCTCTTGCGCTGCGGCGTCTTGACCATCGATTCCGGCTCGTGCACGACTTCGCGCGCAGGCTTGTCGTCGCGCACACCGAGGAAGACGGGCTGGCGCAGCTTTCCATCCGCTGTCCACTCGTTGAAGCGAATCTCAACGACCACATCTGGCCGAGTCCAATGCGCCGGCGCGTTGGTGCGCGGCGTCGTCGTGAACGGTGACGTCTTGCGCTCGATGCGCGAAAGTCGCGCTGACATGTCGCGCAGCGAGGCGCGGTCGAAGCCCGTGCCCGTGTGTCCAGCGTAGATCAGTTTTCCGTGATCGTAGTAGCCGAGGAGGAGCGCGCCGAGGTGTTCGCGCGAGTTGCGTGGTTCGGTCCATCCGCCGACGACGAACTCTTGCCGTCGCTCGATCTTGAGCTTGATCCAGGCGTGCGAGCGCTTGCCAACTGCGTACGTAGCGTCCCGCCGTTTGGCGATGATTCCTTCCCAGCCGCGTCGATGCGCCTGGCGAAGCATCTTGATGCCGTCGTCGCTTACGTCGCTGAGCTGTAGCGTCTTGGAGCGCACGGGGGTGTGGAGCAGAGCGGTGAGATGCTTCCGCCGCTCTTGCCACGGCTCAGCGACGAGCGACTGCCGGCCATCCATCAACATGTCGAACACGAACAGCGCCGTCGGTGCATCGTTCCGATGTCGCTCGATTGCGCCGACATCGGTCGTATGCATGCGACCCTGCAACTCCTGAAAGCGCAGCGGCGCACCATTGTGCATGGCGACGATCTCGCCGTCGATCACGAAGGCCCGTTTCACTTTCGCGTGCAGGGCGCGCAACGCATCCACGATCTCGGGAAACTGTTTCGTCTTGTCGAGTCCATTGCGACTGAGGAGCGCCACTTTTCCGCTGGCGCTGCGCCCCGCCGCGAATGCCAAAATTCTAATTCCGTCGTACTTCGGCTCGAACACCCAGTCTGCTCCCGCCGGCACATCCGTGCCGACGGTCGCGAGCATGGGGCTGGGCTTCGTCATTCGGTCTTACGCGGTCTACGCGGTCTACGCGGTCTTACGGCGCGACGCGCGCTTGGTCCCCGCGCGCGCGTGCCGCCGCGTGGAGGTCGTTCCGCGTTTCTTGCCCATCGCCAACGACTCTTGCAGTCGCGCCATGAGATCTACGACCTGCGTGCTCTCGCGTTCCTCCGGTTCGGCAATCTCGACTTTCTTTCCTTTCATTTTCGCCTTGATGATCTTCATCAAGTTGTCGTGATAGTCGTCGGTGTACTTCGATGAATCGAACGCCTGATACAGATTCTCCACGAGCTGCTCGGCCATCTTGAGCTCCTGGGGACGCACGCCGGAGCCCGTTGGGAAGTTGAACTCATCGACTTCGACGAGCTCATCCTCGAAGCGCATGATCTCGAGCACGAGCGCATCGCCGACCACTTTCACGCCTGCCAAGTGGAGCGCGTTGGTCCGCATCGTGATCTTGCCGATGCCGACCATGCCCGTGTTCCGGATCGCCTCGCGCAGCAAGGCGTACGCTTTTTCGCCGCCTTTGGCCGGGACGACGTAGTACGGCGTCTCGAAATACCGCGGATCGATCTCTTCAGCTTTGACGAAGTCGATGATCTCGATCGTCTTGGACGACTCGATGGCCGCGGCCTTGAAGTCCGCGTCCGTGAGCACCACGAATTTGCCCTTCGTGTACTCGTAGCCTTTGACGATGTCCTTCCAGTCGACCGCCTCGCCTTCCTTTTGGCAGACGCGCTCGTACTTGATCGGCGAGAGGTCCTTCTTATGGAGGAGACGGAAGCTGACGCGCTCTTTGCTCTGCACCGCGGAGTGCAGCTTCACCGGGATGTTCACGAGCCCGAAGGTGAGGGCTCCAGTCCAGACGGGACGCATCCGACGCTCCGAGTCGCAGTGAAATGGCGTGATATGGCATGAAAGGACGGTACGCAGCCGGTACGGAAGTGGTACGAACCGCCGCGTCGATCGAGCTGTGCTCAACCGCACGCCATCGAATGCAACACCGATGCTATCAACAACATCTCCACATTTCGATGTGGAAAGCACGCAGTTGTCGACAGTCGCTCGACACTGGAATTGCGCTCGAATCGGTTACTTCTTTGTGCGAAAAATCGGTCGAAATGGACACAAAAAATGCGCAGAAAAACTGCGCCCAAATCGCGTCGGTTCCGCGCGTGCTAGAAACACTTCACTGAGCATTCGTGCACATCTGTCCACAGTCGTTATCCACAGGTGTGCGCCACACCTTACCGCCACGCGTAGGCCGACTTACGAGTTTTTCAACAGCGCTCCACATTAGCTATCCACAGCAATGACAACGACTTATGGAAAACTTTCCTATTGCGCTTTGTGTTCGCTTTTTCTAGTATGCCGCTCCCGTCGACGGCGATGCTCATCTGGCTGTCGCCAATCGTCGCGGCAACTGCTCCAATCCAATCATGCATCTCGTCCACTGCGACATTCCTCAGGAACCGCTCGAGACGGCGCCCAGATCGGCGCTCTTGGCGGATCTGATCGCAGGGGAGAGCTGGGACGGGTTCTGGTCGTCTGACACCTACTACGCGCGCCTCACGACCGCTGATGGCGACGTGCAGTGGTTCGAGGTCGTCGACGACGAAGCGGCCGCAACGTCCGCGGCTTCCGCAGAGTCGCGCGTGCTCACGCTCCGCGCCAAGACGCGCCCGCAGCAGTCCCGAGTTGCTGTCGTCGTAGCCAAGTCGCCAAATGGGCGTCGCATGCTGGTTGGCGGCAGCGCGCGCCGGAGTGCGCGGTGAGGCGTGCGTCAACGCGTCACGGGACGCGTCTCGCACTCCGCCTAGCGACGAGCGTCGGGCAGCAGCTCGAGTTGTGCGGTGCGCTGGGCCACGATGCGTCGCGACGCTTCGTACAGCCAATCGAAGCTCGCGTCCAAACGCGGATCGCCGCCGGCAGCGTCGCGCGCGAGCGTGAAGTGGCTGTAGAGGTGCGCGTCGATGCGTTCGGGCTCGCCGTGCAGCCGGAAGAGCAGCAGCTCGGTGGCGGCTTCGGTGAGATGGAAGAGCGTGAACAGAAAAAAGCGCGTTCTTCCTTCGTCGGCGGAGTCGACGGTCGCCATGAACTCCGGCTCGCGAATCGGGCGATCCTCGCGAATCGACGCGACGATCTCCATCGCTTGCTCCAAGCCGGATGGGCCAGCGCCGCGCAGTACGTGCATCCAGAGTTTGACGTTGCGGCGCAGGAGCGTCACGTCCCACGCGGAATGATCGTCGGCGGGGAAGAGCATCGCATCGTGCGCGCGCATCCAGTGACGGAACTCGGTTTGTTTGTGGCCGAGCTGCGCCAAACCCGCGAGCAACAGCGCGCGATAGAGCGATGCGATGCGCTCGTCGGCTTCCACCGGCAGGGCGGCCGTGAGAATGAACGCGCGGTCGGCGCCCGTCTCGACGTGCGTCGCGCGCTGCGCGTCTTGCTCCTCCGAGAGGATGGCGGACGGCGACGCAGCGCCCTCGAAGTCGAGCCACTCACTCGCGGCAATCACGTAGGCGCCGGCGAGCGGCACGACGAACTCGGGAAGGTCGGTGCTGTCGGCGGCGGCGTCTTCGCTGCAGAGTCGCGTCAGCACTCCCATCGCGAATCGGATGGCAACGGCGCGATCCTCGGGCGTCACGACCTTGACCGCCCAGTGGCGGTCCAGAGTGTCGAGCGCGTTTTGAGGCGCGTAGTTCGGCGTAGTCATCACGTTGGAGCGGCCAGCACGGCGGTCGGCGAGCGGCGCGGCAGAGCAAACACGGCACGCGCAGCGTCAAGTTCGCATACCGGTCTGACGGGCATGTTCAGAATGAGTAACAACTTGCGACTAAGTGGGCGTCACGTTCGACGCCGGTTCGTTCGAACGTTCGCGGTGGCGGCACCGGCCCGGAAGCCGACCGCTCCGCAGCGTTCGGCGGCCGGAACTCGCGGGCAGTTCAGCGGAGGGGATCAGCGATGAGCATCGAACCCAACGCACGCCGCCGCCTCCAACTGGTCGCCGCAACGACTCGCGATCCGCAATTGCTGCACGACTTGAGACAGGTACTAGAGGAAGACCCGATGTCCTTCGTTCCGAGTGCGGAACTGTTGCGTGACATTGCTTGTTGCGCGGCGTGCACCCAGGACACTCCGCGCGCCGGCCGCGCGGGGCTCTGTGATGATCATCGTTCACGCTGGAATCTCGAGGCGTGCATGGCCGAATCCACCGACGTGCCGGAACAGGAGTCGCTCGAGCGGCTCGTGCACGGTGTGCTCGCGTCTCCCGACGGAGGCGCGCAACTCCTGTCCGCGTTCGATCGACAGCGGCGAGCGTTGCGACTGGTGTGGGAGGCGCACAATCGCGGCGCCGTGCGATTGCCGGAAAGCATCGCGGCGAGCGTCGAGAAGGCGTGCGCATCCGCGCCGCGCTTTCTGGCCGGCGGCGCGCGGTCGAAAGTTCAACAGGCGAGCTGAAGGCCGCCGGAGGATGCGCTCATGATTCAAGTCAAATGCGTCGGCGGCGAATGCAACGGCATTACCGTCAAAGTCGATCCGCAACCGACGTACTATGAAGTCGTCGATCCGCGCGATCAAACGCGGCGCGATTACTACATCTTGGAAGTCGGACAGTGGGGCGCGCGCCTCGTGCCCGAAGCCTCCGCCGAGTGGCGCGCTCGCGTCTGAGCGCGACGCACGCGGTGTACGACGCGCTAGGCGCAGGCCGCCCTAGGTGAGCGGGCTTTCGAATTCTTCAATAGCCCACTCCAAGACTTCGGCCTCGAACCAGCCGCCGTCGCCGCGCACGGCGCCGGTGCTCTCGAGGAGCTGCAGCATCATTCTGGTATGCCGCAGGACCGCGGGAAGGGCAGCGCGCGAATCGCGCAACGCGAGAACAAAGTCTCGAACCTGAACTCGAAAGGCCGCTCGCGCTTCACGCGCTTCCCCGATTCGATCGCGCGCGGCGAGTACTGTCGCTCGCGCTTCGGGCGTCCATTCTTCGAGCAGGTTGTGGCGCGCCATGAGCGCCAAGTGCTCCGCCTCGATCTCGCGAAGACGCTGATACCGCGACGCCGCATTCGCAACGTCGGGAGGAACGATCTGAAAGTCGTCTGATCGTGCAGTCGCCTGCTGGGGGACCATCCTCGACCCTCCGGCCAAATTGGCAATGCGGCGGCCCGAATGCCGCCGGGCCAATAATTGGGCGACCCGGCGTAAGTAGCAAGAGCAACATCGGTTGAGGCCGGTTGACTGTTGCCAGTTCGGTACTCGGTCAACGCACTGCCACGCGCTAGCAGCTACGCGCTGCAAACGGTCAGGCGCGGTCGGCCTGGTCGTCTGTGTTCGGATCGACCTGCGTGTCCGTCCGCGGCGGCGGGCCTTTCCCGCGCAGCGCATCGACGACCTGCGCACGCTCGTCGATTTCCGCCGGCCACATCGCGATCGGCACGGGCACTTCGTCGTTCGGATCCGGCGTGCCGGACGCGTCGGCCGCCGAACCGGCGCTATCGTCGGCCGGCAGCTCGTCGAAATCGTTTAGACCGTCGAGGTCGTTGGGTTTTTCCGCCATGCGCTCCTCCTGGTTACCCGCCAGTTGTTGCACGGGTCGAGCCAGCTCGAGCGATTACGTATTACGTACTACACGTACTACGTATAGCGAATCCCCGCGGCGCGCAGCCGCTCGATCGCCTTGTTCAGCGTCGGCGAATCGGCAACGAGCGACACGCGGAAGAACCGCTCGCCTCCCGGACCAAACGCATTGCCCGGTGTCACGACGACGCCCGCCTTTTCGATGAGATGCTGCGCCCACTGCTGCGCGCCAAATCCTTTCGGCACGCGCAGCCACACGAACATCGTCGCATGCGGCGGCTCGGTGTCCCAACCCAGTGAGCGGAACCCATTGACCAGCGTGGTGCGGCGCGCGTCGTAGTTCGCGACGACCGGACGTTCGAGCTCCTCGACGTGATCCAGTCCATATGCCGCGCCGACCTGAATCGGAACCGGCGTGCCGTACCCCATGTTGGTGCGCACGCCGAGCAGATCGTCGATCAGCTCTTGGCTGCCGACGGCGAAGCCGATGCGCGAGCCGGCCATGTTGAACGTCTTGGAGAACGAATAGAACTCGAGCGACACGTCTTTGGCGCCGGGAATCTCGAGTACGCTCGGCGCTACGAAGCCGTCGTACGTCAACTCGCAGTATGCGAGATCTGAAATGAGCACAATGCCATGCTTGCGGCAGAGCGCGACCGCTTCCTCGTAGAAATCGAGGCCGGCCACCGCACCCGTGGGGTTGTGCGGATAGTTGAGCATGAGCAAACGCGCCTTGGCCAGCACACTGCGCGGAATCGCACTCAGATCGGGCAGGAAATTCCGCTCCGCGGTGAGCGGCATGACGTACGACTGACCGCCGGCCAGCCCAGTGGCGCGAGCGTGCACCGGATAGCAGATGTCCGGCACGAGCGAAATCGTCGTCTCGTCGGCGAAGGCCATCGACGCATGCGCGATTCCTTCCTTGCCGCCGCTCAGGCACAGCACTTCGCTCTCGGCGTCGACGTCGACGTCGAAGCGACGCTTCATGTAGTTCGCCGCGGCCACGCGAAACTGTTCCGTTCCACGGAACGGCGGATAGCCGTGCGTACGCGGATCGTTGTAGGCGGCCGTGATAGCGTCGACGATGGGCTTGGGCGTCGGTTGATCCGGATTGCCAATTCCCAGATCGATCAGATCGGCACCGCGAGCTCGAGCGTCGGCCTTGAGTTCGTCCAGCCAGGCGAAAACATAGGTCGGCAGATCGGTGAGCCGGTGCGTGGGCACCGGCCGCTGCGCGGGCGTCGTCTCGGGATCGCGAGTAATGGCAGTCGTCGTCATGGTCGCAGGATTCATCGTCGGCTACAAGGCTACAGGAACGTCAAAAGGCAGTAATCGGGCCCTGCCGAGGGACCCAAAAAAGCTGGGAAAACACGAAACGCGCGAAAAGCGCTCCGAAGGTTCTACCCGTAAAGTCTCGACTCGTGCGCCGCGAAACCAGTGTGTTGACGGCCACTTACGCGATTTGCATCGATTCGGAGAAAGTTTTTTCAACGGCCAAAAACCAGCACGGAACTTGGCTGGCCTTGCGTCGTATAATTAGACGATTATCTATCTATCACACTGTTTTCTTGGGAGCAGGACGCCTGTGGACGTCGAGCAGTTCCAACGAATCGCCAAAGCGCTCGCCGACCCTAGACGGTTCGAGATTCTGGAGCACATCGCCAAGCAAAGCGAAGTCGGGTGCCGCCGGTTGTGCGGCTGCTTTCCCGTGCGACAGGCCACGATCTCGCATCATCTCAAGGAGCTGGCGAGCGCCGGTTTAGTCGAATCGCGGCGCGACGGACAGTTCGTGTATTACCGCGTCCGGCCAGCAGTGCTCGAGACGTACATGGCCGAGCTACGGCAGAAGATGGCCGTGCGCAGTGACGGTAGGGATGGAACGGATGTTAGGACTAAGGTCACCGTCCACGGAGACGATCTGGCGGACGCAAGCGTAACGGGACCGGCGGTGCGCACGACGACGGCGCGCCGAAAGCCGAGCGCAGCCAAACAGGCGAAGCACGCATAGCATGAACATCAGGTCTGGCGCATTGGCGCCGGAGGTGAGTGATGTATTCGACGAATGACGATCGCGATTTGCTTGATCTCTACATCGAAGAGCTCCGCAGCGAGCCGGTGCTTTCTGCCCTGCAGCAGAAAGAGCTCGCGCGCGAAATGCGCCGCACAACGAACGATGACGCACGCGAGGCCGCCCGCTCGGAACTGATCCGGGCCAACCTCCGGTTCGCGTTCTCGGTCGCCAAACAATACCAGAACCGTGGTGTGCCACTCGGCGATCTCGTCAGCGAGGCGAACGCTGGATTGGTGCGCGCGGCCGACAAGTACGATCCGGACGTGGGTGTGAACTTCATCAGCTACGCCGTGTGGTGGATTCGCCAGGCGTTGCACTCAGCCGTCCAGCGGCAGGGCAGAACCGTTCAGGTTCCGCTCAACCGCGCAGCGGATCTGAGCCGCGTGTCGCGTGCGCAGGAAGTGCTGCGCCAGAAGCTCTCGCGCGAGCCGTACGAGGAAGAGATCGCAACCGTCGCCGATCTGTCGATCGACGTCACGCGTGGTCTCGTGGCACTGCTGCAGCCGACGCGTTCGCTCGACGAGCCGACCATGCTCGGCGACGGCGGACGCACGCTCGGTGAAACGCTGGTGCTCGAGCGCGGCGAGGACGAGGACGTGTTGCCTGGCGGCGTGGAGAGTGATTCGCGCCGCGAAGCGATTGCACGTGCACTCGAGGTGCTCGCGCCGCGGGACCGCCGTGTGTTGACGCTGTACTTCGGGCTCGAGGGCAATCGCCCGATGACGTTGCAGGAGATCGCGCGCGATCTGGGCGTCACGCGCGAGCGTGTTCGTCAACTGCGCGATCGCGCGCTCAAGCGGTTGCGCGAGAGCGATACGGCGGACGTGTTGAAGGACGGGATGGCAGCCTGAGGACGGCTCGAAATGCTGGCCGCTCGCGGCTGGTGTCTCGGCGTAATTGCGAAGCACGATGAATTCGACCACTCTAGGTCACTGGTCCCTGGTCTGAGAGCTCAGACCAGGGACCAGTGACCTAGAGCTTTTCTGTGACAATCTTCGATATTAGTGAGCGGGGAGGTTTGAGATGTCAGAGATCGCGACGTTTGCAGGTGGTTGCTTCTGGTGCCTCGACGCCGTGTTCCGCCAGCTTCGCGGCGTTGAGCGCGTAGAATCCGGCTACGCCGGCGGCAGCGTCGAGAATCCGACGTATCGCCAGGTTTGCACCGGAACTACCGGCCATGCCGAGGTCGTGCAGATCACCTTCGATCCGGCGGTGATCTCGTATCGCGATTTGCTCGGCGTCTTCTTCACGATTCACGATCCGACGACGCCCAATCGTCAGGGCGCGGACGTCGGTACGCAGTACCGGTCCGCGGTGTTCTACCACTCGGACGCGCAGCGGGCGGACGCCGAGTCGGTAATCGCGGAGCTGACGCGCGATGGGATCTGGGACGCTCCGATCGTCACTGAGGTCGTACCTGCGCCCAAGTATTTCCCCGGCGAACCGTACCATCAGGATTACTACGCGCAGAACTCAGAGCAGGGGTACTGCCAGGTGGTGATCGCTCCGAAGGTGGCGAAGGTGCGCAAGAAG
Source organism: Gemmatimonadaceae bacterium (assembly GCA_036499625.1). Taxonomy (GTDB): domain Bacteria; phylum Gemmatimonadota; class Gemmatimonadetes; order Gemmatimonadales; family Gemmatimonadaceae; genus JAQBQB01. Next base: position 116,834 of record DASYDJ010000052.1, on the reverse strand, counting down.
TACCTCGATCGATTGGTTGCGCAGTAGGGTCCGGCTCATCGGCCTAGATCGGATCTGCTCGCCCGAAGGTTGCTAAGGTTGTTCATGAACGATCTGGGGTTCGGCGGGGTAGAAGCGTGGCGAGAAGCAGAACGTGGTTGGGCTCGCCGATGGCAATGTTGGGTCTGGATGGAGCCGTGACGTTCGTCATATATTGTGCGTCGTGGCAACGAGCGGATCTTAGCTACGCTTCTCTCCTCGCAGTCTCCCACCGGCACGCTGGCCACCCAGCGTAACCTCGGCATTCATTTCATGTTGCTTCCGCTGCTCGGCGTAGCCGCCCTGCTTTCGGCCGCGCCACACGATACGTCGACGTCGATTTCCAAAATCGTGACGCCGACGATCCGTCACATGCCGGTCACCGGAATCAAGGGACAGTTGCTTGCCGACAGCATCGTCGTGGAAAAGCAGAAGCACACGATGACGCTGTACGAGGACGGTTTCCCGGTGAAGACCTACCAGGTGGCGCTGGGCACGCAGCCCAAGGGAGACAAGGTCAAGGCGGGCGACGGGAAGACGCCAGAAGGCATCTTCCACATCGACTCGCGGAACCCGCAGAGCAAGTATCACATGTCGCTGCACATCTCGTATCCGGATGTGGCGCACCTGCAGCGGGCGAGCTCGCTGGGTGTTTCGGCAGGCGGCGACGTCATGATTCACGGGCTGCCGCCGAAGTATGCCTCGATAGGTGCGGCGCAGGCCAAGTACGACTGGACCGAGGGCTGCATCGCCGTGACCGATCGCGAGATCGAGGAGATTTGGCATGCGGTCCCAAACGGCGCGGCGATTCAGATCAAGCCGTAGCTCGTTCGATCGCCCGTGCGCACCTCGATCCTGCTCTGGAGCACGGCGTCAGGCATCATTCTCGGCATTTTTTTCGACGCCACTCTCATCGGAGTGGCGTTGTTGCTGAGCGCCGTGTTTCCATCGGCGATCAACCGGCTGAATCACCGGTGGTTCGTGGCGCTGTCCACCGTGGTACTCGTGTCCGTGCCGATCTTCCTGGCCGTGCTTGGCTATCTCGAGGGAGAGCTCAAGGCAACGTGATTGGAGTCGCCTGACTCCGGCCGGCAAACCGCAGGCTCGTCCGCGACCTGGTAGTTCGTATACAGGAAGGTCCAGCCGGCGGGGCATTCGCGCGGAAACTCCCGGACGCCAACTCCGGGTCGATGACACGCACTTTGCATGATGGCGAGAGCAAGGACTCCCGCTGCGAGCGTTCGGGCCACGTCGCCCTCCTCGGTGAGGCACTACGAGGCTCTACTATGCAGGTGTGTGCGACGGAGTCGCAAATAAAGATTCGGTGAGCATCTTCGTTTGTTGAAACGTCGGCGTCCATACATCGTTACCACATCGAGGATGGCGCCGGCCGAGGCTTGGCCTAGTGTGTGTCTTCGTCGCAGCCGGGGCAGTGTGATGCGGATCGAAGGAGCAAGATGAGCAAGATGAGCAAGACGACACAACGCACGGCTCGGGCGCCAGCGCCCGTGATGACGTTATCGACTTCGTCGACGCCCTCGTCGGTCGTCGTCCCGGAACCCCCGCTCGTGACGGCGGGCGGGCGCGCCGTTTCGGTCGTGCACATCGTGGCGGAGCTCGCACCGTTCGCCCGTAGCGGTGGACTCGGCGAGGCGGTGAACAGCCTCGCGCGATTCCAGGCAGAAGCCGGGATCCGTACGTCGATCGTGATGCCGCTGTACGACGCCGTGCGCACCGTGGCGACGAACATCGAACCCGTTGGCGCGGCGTTCGACGTGCAGGTTGGCCCTCGTCGCGAACAGGTTCGACTCTGGAAGTTGCGACCGGAGCCTGAATCGCCGCTCGCGAACACCAGCGTCTACTTCATCGAGAGCGAGGAATATTTTGCGCGGCCGTACATCTACGGACCGCCGGGAAGCGACTATCCCGACAACGCGCGGCGGTATGCGCTGTTCAGCTCTGCGTCGCTTGCGGCGCTCCCGATGATCGCGGGGTCGGAGCCCGTGCTCCTGCACGTCCACGATTGGCACACCGCGCTCGTTCCGGTCTATCTGCGGACGAAGCTGGCGTCGGATGAACGCTACCGGAGCGTTCGCGTCGTACTCTCGGTACACAACGCGGGCTTTCAAGGGCATTTCCCCTGGGAGACGATGGCCGATCTGGGACTGCCCGCCGCTCTGTACAACTGGCGGCAGCTCGAGTGGCACGGGCAGATGAACATGCTCAAGGGCGGCTTGGTGTTCGCCGACGCCGCGACGACGGTGAGTCCGACACACGCGCACGAGCTGCGCACCTTCGCGGGCGGATTCGGGCTCGACGGCGTGTTCGTGTCGCTGCGCGATCGCTTCGTCGGCATCGCGAACGGCATCGATCAACACGTGTGGAATCCGGCGACGGATCCGCTGCTGGCGGACACGTACTCGAAGGAGCATCTCGCCGGTAAGATCGAATGCCGCGAAGCGCTCCAGCGCGAAACCGGCTTGCGGCCTACGGATGAGATGCCGATCGTCGCGATGAGCGCACGTCTCGTCTCGCAGAAGGGCCTCGATCTCATCCTCGGCAACCCGAACTACTTCGCATTCGACGCGCAGTTCCTTTTTCTCGGTGCCGGCGAGCCACGCTACGAAGCGGCGCTGCAGGCCATCGCGCACCGTGCGCCGACGCGCATCGTGGTGGAGACGCGATTCAGCGATGATCTCGAGCACCGGCTGTTGGCCGGCGCGGACATGTGTCTCATGCCGTCGCAGTACGAGCCATGCGGTCTCACGCAAATGCGCGCTCAGCGATATGGCACGATCCCGATCGCGCGCCGCGTCGGCGGTCTTGCCGATACGATCGAGGACGGCGTAACGGGCTTTCTGTTCGACGACTACACGCCGGAAGATTTTACGCGCGCGGTGGCACGCGCCATCGACCAATTCGAGAATCCTGATGGTTGGCTCGAGATGATGCGTGCCGCCATGTCACGCGACTTCGGTTGGGCGCAGTCGGCGGCGAAATATCTCAACGTCTATCGTCGGGTGATGGGCAGTCTCGTCGCGGCCACGGCGTGACGCGTCTAGTTTCGAGTACGTGATCCCGTTCATCCAACAACCCAGCCTGACCGTCGGTCCGCTGCACCTACAGGCATTTGGCGCAATCCTGATGGGGGCGGTGCTCGTCGGTGAGTGGATGTACCGCCGCCGGCTTGCGTCCGCGCAGCTCGACGTAGGCGTCGGCATGGCGATGGCGTGGTACATCCTGGTCGCGGGCTTCATCGGCGCGCATCTGTTTTCGGTGCTGTTCTACTTTCCGGACCAGGTCGCTCACGACCCGTGGTTGCTGGTCAGAGTCTGGGAAGACGTCAGCTCGTTCGGTGGCATGTTGGGCGGTGCACTGGGCGCGGTGATCTATCTCCGCGTGCGCGGACGAAGTCTCTCGTCGGCCGAACGATGGGGGTATTGCGATGCGGTGGCGTTCGTCGCGCCGTTCGGTTGGGCGATTGGCCGAATCGCCTGCTCGCTCGCGCACGATCATCCGGGGCGGTTGACGCGTTTCCCGCTCGCGATCAGTCTCGCGACGCCGCAAGCCCAGGGTTACATCGCCCGTGTCTACCAGGGAATGGGTCTCCCGCTTCCGCCGATCGATCGTTTGGCCACAATGGGATTTCACGACCTCGGCTGGTATGAGTTCCTGTATCTCACGTTCGCCGTCGTCCCGCTCTTTCTTTGGCTCGACCGGCGAAAACCAGCGTGGTTGCAGCGGCCGGGCGCCTGGATAGTGACGCTCGTGCTCGTCTACGCGCCCATGCGGCTTGCGCTCGATACGCTGCGGGTGGCTGACGTGCGCTATCTGAATTTCACGCCGGGCCAGTACGCCGCGGCGCTGCTCCTTGCCGGTGCGGCGATGCTGGCTATGCGGAGACATCGGCCGGCTGAAGCGGCGACTGCGATGGTTTGAGCGCCGTGGCGCTAGACCTGCATCACTTTATTCCATTGCCTGCCAATTTCGGCGGGCGCTGCCGATACTTCCGCCCATCCTCTCCTTGGGAGCACACCGATGAAGGTGGCTCGCACCCGTATCCAACAAGAAATCGGAGTCGCGCTCTGCACCTGCGACTTCTCACACCTCGTCACCGACGAAGCGGCCCTCGACGCGATTGAAGAGGCCCGCTCGCTCATGGGCAGCGCTACCCCAAAGTCGCTGCTGGTACTGACGGATATCACCGGTTCGCGATTGACGCTGCCGGTCATTGCTGCGTTGCGCGATCTCGTCGCGCAAAACGAGCCATTCGTCCGCAAGAGTGCCGTGATCGGTATGAGCGTGGTCCATCGCGTGGCACTCAACCAGATCATGCGGCTCACCGGCCGGGAGATCCACGAATTCCCGTCGCGCGAATTCGCGATGGACTGGCTCCGGACGCCATAACGGTGAGAACTGGGGCGGGAGGACTCGAACCTCCAACTTCTCGATTAACAGTCGAGCGGTCTGCCAATTGACCTACGCCCCATCGTGTTGGACCATCTCATACACAGCAACAAAAAAGGCCCGCCAGAGATCTGGCGGGCCTCGCGTCATATCGATGAGCGCGCGCTAGCCAGATCTCCGCGAGGAGTTCCGATTATTCCGGCGATTGAAATTGCTGGCGCGTGTCATCATAGAGTCAACCTATTCTGAAGTATCGGTCGGGTCAATCACTTCGGAGAGCGACGAGCGGATCGACGCGCGTTGCCCGAGTTGCCGGAACGAGACACGCTAGCAATCCGACCAGCAGCAGCACGACGCTCACGCCGCCGAACACGAACGGATCGCGCGGCTCGACCTGAAAGAGCACGACTTTCATCAACGTCGAGATCCCGAGCGCCATCGCGAGACCCAGCGCCATGCCGACGGTCAACTGCAGCGCGCCTTGCCCAAAGATCATGCGCACGACATCGCGCGCCTGTGCGCCAAGCGCCATCCGAATGCCGACTTCGCGAGTTCGGCGGCTGACTGAGAACGACATCACCGCATAGAGCCCGACCGACGCGAGAAACAGGGCGACGAACCCGAAGATCATGAACATCGTCCCAAAGACGCGAATGAACCACAGCGGCTGTGAGATCGCGTTCTCGAGGGAGTCGACCCAATACAGTGGAATGTCGGAATTCAACGCGTTCACCGCGTCGCGCACACTCTGCGTGATCACGAGCGGCGCGCCCGCGGTTCGCGCGGCGACGTAGACGAAGGTCGAATGCGACTGAGCGAACGGCTGGAAGATCGCCGGCGCCTTCGGCTCGTCGGGATCGCCCGTGAAGGTGTTTCCAACCACGCCAACGATCGTGAGCCACGGGTTCGTCGGGCTTTCCGCACCGATGCGAATCCGTTTTCCGATTGGACTCGCGCCGTTGAAGTACTTCGCCACCATCGCCGAGTTGACGATCGCCACCGGCACGCCATCCGCGCGGTCCGATGTGGTGAACGCGCGGCCGGACACGACTGGTGTGCGCAACATCGCGAAGAAGTTCGGCGTCACCGACATCGTGCGCGCGTTGGGGCGATCCTTGTCCTTGAGATACGTCTGCCCGTCGAGCGAGAAGCGATTGCCGCCAAATCCCTGCTGCGCGCCCGGTAAGCCGCTGCTGATCGAAGCAGCCTGCACTCCGGGCAACGCCGCGACCTGCGCCTCGACTTGCTCGAAGAACCTCCACTCGGCCGCAGTATCGGTATATGCCGAGGGAAAACCCATGCGCGCCGTGAACACGTTCGCCGCGGTGAAGCCGGGATCCATGGTTCGAATCTTCGTGACGCTCTTGATCATCAACCCGGCGGCAACGAGCAGTCCGCACGACAGCGCGATCTCGAATACGACGAGCGCCTTGCTGATGCGGCCGATCTTGAAGCTCGACGCGCCGCGCGATTCGTCTTTGAGAATCTCGTTGATGTCGGCGCGCCCGGATTGAATCGCGGGGATTGCGCCGGAGATCAACGTCGTGAGAATGGCGACGACTACCGTGAACGCCAGCACCTGCGGATGCAACCGAATGTCGATGAAGAACGGCACGTTCGTCGCCGGCAGTGCGCGATTGAACATCATCACACCGTAGTGCGCCACGATCACACCAAGGATCGTCGCAGTGGTCGACAACACCAGCGCCTCGGTGAGGAACTGCCGTACCACCGCCGCGCGAGACGCACCGAGCGCCGTTCGAATGCCGACTTCCTTCGTGCGATGTGCTGCACGGTCGAGCAGCAGGTTCGCGACGTTCGCGCAGGCAATGAGCAGCACGAAGAACACGGCGCCGAGCATCGTGTAGAGCAGTTGGCGCGGCTGCGGTCCGATGTAGTTGTCGGTGAATTTCTGCACGGAGGCGGTGAAGCCTTCGTTCGATTCCTTGTATTCGTCGGCCAGCCGCTTCGCGATCGTTGCCATGTCGATGTTCGCTCGGTCGAGTGACACGCCGGGCGCAAGTTTGCCGATCGCTTGGATGAACTGGCCCTCGCCGCGCTTCGAACCCATGGGATCGGTTTGCAGCGGAATCCAGATCTTGTCGTTATTCGGAAATGCAAATCCACTCGGCATCACGCCGACGACGACGTACGGCACACCGTTCACGCGAATGTTCTTGCCGATGACATTGGCGTCGCCGTTGTATCGGTCCTTCCACGTCGAGTAGGCGAGGATCGCGACTTTGTCGCCCGACGGCGTGTCTTCACCGGCGCGAAAACTCCGGCCGAGGACGGGGCGAACGCCAAGCAGATCGAACGTGTTTGCGCTGATCCACGAGCCGTCGAACCGCTCCGCTTTCTCGGTTCCGCTCACGTAGATGGTTCCCGACGTCACCGCGGCCATCGCCGTAAAGCTGTGCTGTTGCGCCTTGTAGTCGACGAAGTCCTGGATCGGCAGCGACTGGCGAGTGATGCCTTTCGCGGGATTGGCGCGCAGGATCGTCACTACGCGGTCGCCGTCCGGATACGGCAGCCCTTTCATCAGCGCGCCGTACACGATGCTGAACATCGTGGTGGTGAGTCCGATGCCCAGCGTGAGCGCCAGGATGGCGACGATCGAGAGGCCAGGGCTCTTGAGCAGCGAACGAATTCCGTAGCGGACGTCGCGCAACAGCGTTTGCATGTCGATCCTCGGGGCGGGCGGGGGACAGCGCAGTTCTCGCCTGTACGTGCACCACAGAACGGCGGTTTCACGGACGTGCTGCGTGCGCCGGTATCGCGTGCGTATCGCGTGCGTATTCGGATCATCCAGTAGATTTCCTTACATGTCACTCGACACGGACACCTCGAAGCTCACGAACACCACGAACACCGCGAACATCACCGACAGCTCGAACATCTCGGATAACACGCCGATCTGGGCGCCCTCGAGACGTGTCGATTTGCCGCGATTGGATCGCGACATCGACGCAGACGTTTGCGTCGTCGGTCTTGGTGGTTCGGGCCTCGCGTGTGTGCGGGCGTTGCTCGACCGTGGCGCGCGCGTTGTAGGTGTCGATGCTGTCGACGTCGCCGCCGGCGCCGCCGGACGAAACGGCGGTTTCCTGCTCGGCGGCTTGGCAATGTTTCATCACGATGCCGCGACGCGGCTCGGACGCACCGAAGCCCGCGCGATTTACGAAGCGACGCTCGATCAAATTCGCCGCATGACCGGCGAAACACCGAGCGCCGTGCGCGCGACGGGATCGCTGCGCATCGCGACGTCCGAAGAGGAGCTCGAAGATTGCGCGCTGCAGTTCGAGGCGATGCACGCCGACGGTCTTCCGGTCGAGCGCTATCGCGGACCAGAGGGATGCGGATTGTTGTTCCCGGCCGATGCGGTCTTTGATCCCGCGAAGCGATGCGATGCGTTGGCAGACGACGCACTCCGTCGCGGCGCTCGCCTGTTCGCACAGTCGCCCGTGCTCGCGATCGACGACGGCTGCGCCGTCACGGAGCATGGCCGCGTGCGGGCGCGACACATCGTCGTTGCGGTGGACGGACGCCTCGAGGTGCTCCTGCCAGAACTATCGACCCGCGTGACGTCGGCACGGCTTCAAATGCTCGCCACGGCGCCGCTCAGTGAGCTCCGCTACTCGCGGCCGATCTACGCGCGGTGGGGACTCGACTACTGGCAGCAGCTTGCCGACGGACGACTGGCGCTAGGCGGCTGCCGCGACGTTGGCGGGGAAGCGGAGTGGACGACGGATGCGCAGCCGTCCGAGCCCGTACAGAGCGCGTTGACCACGCTCCTGCGCAACGGCCTGCACGTGGACGCGCCGATCACGCACCGGTGGGCCGCCACGGTGGGCTATACACAAAGTGGTATGCCAATTCTAGAATGCGTGCGGCCGGGCGTGTGGGCGATGGGCGCCTATTCCGGGACCGGCAACGTGATCGGCGCGCTGTGCGGACGCGCGGTGGCCGATGTGGTTCTCACCGGCCAATCCGCGCTCGCCGATCTACTTCGCGCCTGACGCGTCCAGACGCGTCCTGACGCGTCCTGACGCGTCCTGACGGGGCCGTTCTAGAGATCCGTGCTGAGCCGTTCGATGCGCCGGCGGTCGCCCCGGCGGCGCTCTGCCGCCTCGATCTCGGCGGCCGTTGCGCCGCGCATGTCATCGGCCTGAATCGGTCGCTGTAACTCGACTTCGCGATCCGTGCGCGGATACTCCACCGTGCTCGCGCCCGCGCCCGCATCCGCGATGCGACGAGTCGTGAGGTCCGGTTCGTCGCGCATCATCTCGCTGTCCGGCAGGTCAGCCGAGTCCATCAGAATGAGCCGCTTGCCGCGATCGATCTGCACGACGCGAATCGGCACGAACGTGTGTCGATCGGTTGCCGGCAAATCGATGTCGAGCAGAACGACCTCGCCCGCGGCGCGATCGACCAACAGGTCGGCGACGTTGCCTAACTGACGGCCGCTCACGGTGCGCACTTCCCAGCCGCGAATGTCGGGCTCACCCTCGGTCACGGTCCACGAACTGAGTGTGCTCATCGGGACGAGGTGCTCGCGCTCGCGCGCGTACGGGCCGACGCCAGCGGCGTCGCGACTTTCCCGGTCGTGTTTCATGTCCACCCCTGCTTGGCAGCTAGAGAAACTTTCGCGCGAACGCGTCGTTACTGGTAGTACAGCACGTAGTAGACGAGTCCGCCGATGACGATCAGAATGAGCAACGCCCAGAGCCAGGCGAGGCTGCGACGCTTGGGGGCAACCCGAATTTCCGCCATTGAGATTTCTACCTCGTGGATCTGAGTTCGTGACCGCGGGTACGTCTACCCTGTCTGCAAACCGAGCGCCACCGCCGAACCCAGGCGGCGCTCGTCAAAATCGAACCGGCCGCCGATGGCCGAAGACGCCTCGTCTAGGGACCTGACTGGACAGGGACGCATTTCGGGTGAAGTCTTAGGCGGGAGGGTCGTCCATGTTCCGACGCGGCATGCTCGCCATGGTCGCTTCGCTGGTCCTAGCGGCATCTGCCGGCGCGCAAACCGCGCCTGCCGACTCGGCGTCGCGATGGGTGGACTCGATTTTCGCCCCGTTCGACTCGCGCCAATCACCGGGCTGCGCCGTGGCGGTCACCCGCGACGGAGCCGTGGCGTTCGCCAAGGGCTACGGCATGGCGGACCTCGAGCACGACACGCCGATCACGGCCGACACGCGCTTCTATATCGCATCCGTGTCGAAGCAGTTCACGGCGATGAGCATCGTGCTCCTCGCGCAGGAGCACCGGCTCTCGCTCGACGACCCAATCCAGAAGTGGGTTCCCGAGGTTCCGACCTTCGGCGCCACGATCACGCTCAGGAATCTGCTCCATCACACGAGCGGGCTCCGCGACTACTTCACGCTGCTCGCCGTCTCGGGATGGCCCAGCGACGGTCCGCTGACCGAGCAGGAGCTGCTGGCGCTCGTCGCGCGACAGAAGAGTCTCAACTTCAAGCCCGGTGACGAATTCCTCTACAGCAACACGGGCTACGCGCTGCTGTCGATCGTCGTCAAGCGCGCGTCGGGTGAGTCGCTGCGCGACTTCGCCGACGAGCGAATCTTTCGACCGCTCGGCATGACGCACACGGAGTTTCGCGACGATCACAACGCGCTCATTCCGCAGCGAGCGCTCGGCTATCGTCCGAGTGGATCGACGTACCGGACGAGCGAGCCGGAGTTCGACGTCGTCGGCGACGGCGGCGTCTATTCGACGGTTGGTGATTTAGCGAAATGGGACGCGAATTTCCGCGATGCACGCGTCGGCGGCCAGGAGGGAATCGCGCTCATGCTGGCGCCGGGCCACCTGAATGACGGCGAAACGATTCCATACGCCCTGGGACTCACGCTCGGAGAGTTTCACGGTCTGAAGACCGTGTCGCACGGCGGCGCGTACGGCGGATACCAGAGCGAGTTCCTGCGCTTTCCGGATCAGCACATCTCGGTGATCACGTTGTGCAACACCTCGCTCGCATCACCGACGCTCGCCGAGCAGGTGAGCACGGTGCGATTGGGGCTCGCGTCGCAAAAGCCGTCGATGGCGCCTGTCGATCTGACCGTCGGCTTGCTCGCGGCAGGAACATCCGAGTTGCCGACGGAGCAGGTGAAGCCGCAGCGTCGCGCCAACGAGTTCGCGCCGCTCGCGGGCGAGTACTACAGCGAGGAGTTGGCGCTGCCTGTCACGCTGATTGCGCGCGACGGACTGCTCGTGCTGCAGCGCCGGAGCGCCGACGAGCTCCGGTTCGTCCCCCTCGGCACCGATTTATTCACAAATAGTGACAAAATGCTGCTCCGCGTGGTGCGCAGTTCCACCGGGCAGGTGACGAGCTTCACGTTGACGATCAATCGCGTGCGTGACTTGGTCTTCACGCGCGAGGATCCGGGTTCGCACACCCACTAGCGTTGTCATCCCGAGGAGCGTAGCGACGAGGGATCTTTCGCCGGCCGTCTTATAATTGGCGGGACAGAAGATTCCTCGCTGTCGCTCGGAATGACAGCTGTTACGATTTGCGCGGCTTCGCGCGCCGCGTTGGCGTGGCCTCGAGCGGATTTTCCGGCCATTCGTGCTTCGGATATCGACCGCGCAAATCCTTGCGCACATCGAAATAGCTCGTCGCCCAGAAGCCGGCCAAGTCCTGCGTGACTTGCACAGGTCGGTGCGCGGGAGAGAGCAGGTGCATCGTCACCGGCACGCGACCGCGCAGGAGTCGCGGCGATTCGGTGAGCCCAAACACTTCCTGAATGCGCACCGCCAGCACGGGGCCCGCGGCATTCGAATAGTCGACGCCGATTCGCGATCCGGTCGGCACTTCGATGTGTGTCGGCGCGAGCTCGTCGAGTTTGCTGCGCTGCGTCCAGTCGAGCAGACCGGTGAGCGCCGAGGCAAGATCGACGCGTTCCAGATCGCTCAATCGGCGCACGTCGCCGAGGAGCGGCGCAAGCCAGACGTCGAGCGACGCGGCGAGTGCCTCATCGGACACGTCTGGCCATGTCGGATCGTGGCGCGCGACGAAGGCCATCCGTTCGCGTAGGCTTCGCGATGCGTTCGTCCATGGCAGAGCGCTCACGCCGCGGCGGCGAATCACATTGATAACGGCGGCGCGAATTGCGTCCGGATCAGGATTGGACAGCGGCACGTCGCGAAGCACGATGGCGCCGAGTCGCGTCCTGCGCCGCGCGATGACGCTCGACGTGGCGTCGTCGAACTCGACCACGTCTTCCACCTCGATTTGATCGCCGAACGTTTCGTGAATGTCGCTCACGTCGATCGCAGCGGCGAGAAACACGCGGCTTTCGGGACGCTGGTCGTCGAGCTCCGCCGCGACGATGTAATCCGAATCAGCGAGCGATTGGCTTCCGGTGAGCTCGGCACCGCGGCCAATGCGCATGACGTAACGTGCGCGCGACCCGGCGCGGCGCTGCGCGACGCGATCAGGATATGCTAAAGCCATCAGTATGCCGAGCTCTTTGAGCGAGCCGTTGGCGTCCATGACTCCGGCGCGTGCGTCTCTCGCATCGAGTTGGTTCGCGAGACGATCTGCATCGGTGCGTACGCGTCGAAGGGCATCGCGATCGATCTCGGCGCCCATGGGCAGCGTCGCATCGCGCTCGCGACGCAACGCCTGAATTCGATAGCCGATGTCGGCGTCGATCGGACCGGCCGTGCCGCGCAGAATGTCGCGCTCCGATAGCAGCGCCGCGACCAAACACGCGAGCGGCGCGCAGCCGAGCTCGCGCGCACGTAACAGCATGTGCGCGAGGCGCGGGTGTACCGGTAGACGGCTCATCGCGCGACCATGCTCCGTGATCTCGCCAGCGCTGTTCACAGCGCGGTTCACAGCGCCGAGCTCGCGCAGCAGCTCCGTCGCCTGCGCGAATGCAGCGGGTGCGGGTGGGTCGATCCAGTCGAGCTCCGACGGGTCGGTCACGCCCGCCGCCGCGAGATCGAGCGCGAGCGGGGCGAGATCGGCGCTCGCGATTTCGGGCGGGTCGTGCGCGAGAAGATGATGATTCTCGTGTTCGGGCCACAGTCGATAACACACGCCGGGACCGAGCCGGCCCGCGCGTCCACGCCGCTGGTCGGCCGACGCGCGCGACACTCGCGTAGTTTGGAGGCGCGTCATTCCGGTGCGTGGAGAAAACCGTGGCGACCGCGACAACCCCGAATCGATCACGATCCGAACGCCTTCGATGGTCAGGCTCGTTTCGGCAATCGACGTCGCCAGCACGATCTTGCGCCGGCCATCTGTGTCGGGACGTAGCGCACGATCCTGCGCATCGTGCGGAAGCGCGCCGAACAATGGCGATATGATCGCGCCGCCGAGGTCGCGATCTTCGAGGATTGCTTGCGTACGGCGAATCTCGGCAGCGCCCGGAAGAAAGACGAGCACGTCACCCTCGTACGCCCGCAGCGCTTCGGCAACTGCCGACGCAACTGCCGCCTCGATTCGGGAATCCGATCGTGGCGACAGGTAGTGCGTGACGATTGGATAGATGCGTCCTTCGCTCGCGACGACCGGCGCGCCGGCGAGCGCCGAGGCTACCGCCGCTCCGTCGAGCGTTGCGGACATCACGAGAATGCGCAGGTCGTCGCGCACCAACTGTTGCGTCCGACGTGTGAGCACGAGCCCCAAGTCGGCGTCCAGGCTGCGCTCGTGGAACTCGTCGAAGATCACGAGGCCCACGCCGTCGAGCGTGGGATCGCGTTGGAGTCGCCGCGTCAGAATTCCTTCCGTGACGACCTCGATGCGCGTGCGCGCGCTCGTCCGGCTTTCGCCGCGCATGCGATAGCCGATCGTCTCGCCGATCGGCTCGCCGTGCAGCGCGGAGAGACGATACGCCGCGGCGCGCGTCGCAAGTCGCCGAGGCTCGAGCATGACAATGGAGCGGCCATCGAGCCACGGCTGATCGAGCAGCGCCAGCGGAACGACGGTCGTCTTCCCGGCGCCGGGCGGCGCGCTGAGGACTACCGCGTGATGCGACGCCAGCGCGGTTTGCAGCTCCGGCAGGCTCGCGTCGATCGGTAAGCCGAAGCTAGATCGCGTAATACTCGTGAATGCACCGGCTGATCAGTTCCTGCAGCAGCGCATTTTCGGCGGCGGCGGATGTCGACCTCGAGACATCTGGCACCGAATACCAGATGTCCTTGAGAATCACGAGGAGACGCTCAGCCTGGATGCCTCTGTCGCGTGCCTCTCCGGCCGCCGTGCACAGAAGACGATGCAACTCATCCGAATGATTGCCGTGTTCGACGGACTCGGCGAGCGCGACCCGGATGGCGTCGATTGTCTTCGGTTCGAGCGTGGGAGGGGACGGCGTTCGGTCGAATGCCATCATACCGGCAAATCTCGGGAGGGCGACGCGATGAGAATGGTTGGTCGGATCAGGTCGTTGGCGTGAATCTCACTTCCGCATCGACACCAGTCAAGACGGATCGTGTGTGGTGCATCACTTGCGACATTCCCCTTCAATACCCCTTTTTTCCGCCCAGCCGATCGTACTCAGCATCAATCCATGATTCTGATTCTTTCTTCCGACGTCGTTGCCGCTGCGCTCTTGGGCGCGCTGATCGAGACACTCGGATATCCTGTTCGCTTCGCGCGACCACCAGAGCCAACCGAACAGACCATTCGCCGCGTGCGACCGAAGGTCTGCTTGCTCGACTGTATCGATCCCGCCGCCTGCAACGATGAAGTGCTCGGCCGCGCGGCCATGCGCCGCATTTCGGTCGTGATCTTTGGAAATAGTGCGGCACTGGAGCGGGTGCGCGCGCTCGCGCTCGAGCACGACATCGAAATGCTGTTGGTACCGCCCGACGTAGCCGAGCTGGACGCGATGCTCAAGCGCGCGATCAAGCGCGCCGGCTGACTGCGCTCGAGCGGCGAGTTCGCTGCTTCAGGATTTTACGATGATCAGAAACTTCGACGGCTCCCAGAACCGTTCGGGCTGATCGATACGAAGGCCGCCGGACAGCTTGCCGTCTCTTGACACGAACGGCGACGCGAACTCCGGACTCTGGCGCGAGAAAATCGTGTACTCGCCCGCGGGGAAGTTGATCGTCCGATCGCGCAGGCGATCGATCTTCGTGAACTTCGACGGATCGAGCTCGCGGGCGGGCGCGACAGTGCGACCACCGACCACGACGAACCGCTTGTGGCCTTCCTCGACGAGGATGCCCTGTTTCACCAGCTCATCCTTGGTCCCGATCACGTAATAAGCCGTGTTCTTCTCGCTCGTCAGCGTGCCGACGGTGTCGATGAGCGCGGTCTTCTCGCCAGCCAGGCGGACGTTGTCTTTCGTGATCGTGTCGACCTTCGAATTGAGCGCCGCGATCTGAACGTTCTGCTTGGCGACGATGGCGTCGTAGTCGGCCTTTTGCTGCGCAACGGTCTCGCGCAGAGCGGCGATCGTCTTCTCGTACTCGGCGACTTGCGACACGAGCGAGGAGTCCTGCTTCGACAACTTCGAGGCTCGGCTGCGCAGCGACGCCACGCGTGCTTCGCTCGAGTCGAGTCGCGCCACGAGCTCGCGGATGTGGTTCACGACGTCCGTGCGTTCCTGCTTCATCGCGGCGACGTCAGATTCGCTCGTCAGCGGCGCGTTCAGCTTTGCCGGCTTCCTCGACTTCAGCTTCGACATCTCGGTGTTGATGTCATTCACGAATTGCGTCGAGGTCATGACCTCGTTGAGCAAATCGTTCTTGATCGAGACGAGTGAATCGGTGCGCACCGAGTCGGAGTGCGCGAGCGTCCGAAGCTGATCTTTGACTTTGGTGTCACATGCGCCGAGCAGGATGAGGCAGGGAAGGAGCAGTCGTGAGAGGCGCATGGTGTCGTGCATGGGTGGTTGTGAGCCAGCCGTGGGTCAGGGCGCGCGGCCGGCGGGCAGCAAGTAAATCAGGCGAATCGTGTTACGGTCTATCTGGCTGAGGCTGTCCACTCGGACGAGCGACGCCATGATGTCCGCCGGGTCGAGGCTGTGGCTCAAACCGAGCGAGTGACCGACTTCGTGGAGCGCGATGGCGCGCATGCCGCGCGCATCGAGGGCGTGGCCATCGCTGATGTGCGTAGCGAGCAGGATGTCGCCGCTCAACAGGTCGCCATGGCGATCGGTGCGCCACGTGGTCGAACCCGTCTTGTGGTCGAGGTGCTCGGTCCAGCGCACGCGAATGTCCGCCTTGTCGGAATTCGAGACATACGCAAAGCGCAGCGGGATTCCGGTGCCCGACCACTCGCTGAATGCCGAGCGCACGGCGCTTGGAAACTGCGCTTGCACGCCAGAGAGTTCGGCGGTGGAATCGATCCACACGCGCAACGGCTGCTCGATGTGATCGGGCCAACGCTCGATGGTCGAGTCGCGGTCCGCGAGAACGCGAGAGATGTAGGTGTTCGTCGACCCGAGACTGAGAATTTCGCCAATCGTGGCGCGGTCGCGGCGGCCGATGGAAAAGCTGCGCGTCGCCGGCGCTGAGGACAGCGTTCCGTCCATCGTGACGTCATGCGCCGAACCGGAGAAGCTCGCGCAGTTCGCGAGCCCAGAGGCGGCGACCGTGGCAGCGGCGAAAGTCAGCGCGCGCGTCACGAATTGGAAAGACTTCCGATTCGGCATCGATACTACGAGGAGGGGAGGAAAACTTGCCGAGGAGGGGTCGTGCCGTCGTTCCTGCGAGCGCCGGGGAGGCGCTCAGTCCGTCAATCGTACCCGTCGTGTCTTCAAAGGTTCAGACGACCAGCAGTACTCCGAGCAACCGAAATTGTAATACGATTTGCGCGGCTTCGCACCATGCGCGGCCGAGCACGCCAGCGTGCCCGGCCGCGGCCAGCGTGCTGGCCAATCACTCCCGCAACGCGACCATGGGATCCACGCGAGTTGCTCGCCTGGCCGGTCCGTATGCCGCGCCGCCCGCCACGACCAGCAATAGGCCCGCGATCGCGGCGTAGGTGATCGGATCAGTTGGGGAGACACCGTACAGCAGCTTTCCCAGCGTGCCGGAAATAGCCAGCGTGATAGCGGTTCCAACCACGACACCCGTGGCGGCGAGCATCATGCTTTCGCGGAGCACCAGGCGGCGCACATCGCTCGGTTGGCCACCGAGCGCGACACGGATGCCAATCTCGTGCGTGCGTTGGGCGACGAGGTAGGCCATCACGCCGTACAGTCCGACGCTCGCCAGCCCGAGCGCCGCGACACCGAACAGCGCGATCATGAGCATATTGAAACGTTGCCGCGCGATGGCCAACGACACGACCTCGTCCATGCTGTTGAGCTTCGACACCGGAAGATTGTGGTCCAATTCGCGGACGGCGGCGCGAAGCGCGTTTGCCGACGTGGCGACGTCGAGCACGCCGTCGTGCCGGGCAGATCGCGTCACCATGCTGATCATGCCCTGCGGATGTTGGAGATACGAGGCGTACAATTGCGGTTCGCCGGCTTCCTGCGGTCCGCGGCTTCGAACGTGTTTCGCCACACCGACGACCGTTTCCCACATGCCGGCGTTCTCGAGTGCATTGATGCGCTTTCCGAGCGCGCTCTCGTTCGGCCAGTAGCGTTTCGCCAACAGCTCGTCGACGATTACCACCGGCGCGGCGGACGCATCGTCCTGTGGGACGAAGTCGCGGCCCTGCAGAATGGGAATACCCATCGTCGCGAAATAGCCCGGCAGCGCCGCCGCGAACTCGGCGTGCGGTGCGTCAATGTCGCTCGTGGGACGACCCTCGATGTCGAACGAACCGCTCCAACCGTCGCCGTCCATTGGAAGCGGTTGAATGCCGCTCGACTCGCGAACACCCGGCAGCGCATCGGTGTGTGTCTGCAACTCGCGGTAGAAGTGCGCGATCTTGGCGCCGGAGTCGTACGTCGCGCGCGGCAGACTCAGATACATCGACATGACGCCGTGTGGCGCGAAGCCGGGATCGACGCGCTGCAGCGCGGTGAAGCTGCGAATGAGCAGCCCTGCCGCGTTGAGAATGACGAGCGCCATCGCCACCTCGGCGACCACGAGCATCGTTCGCGTGCGACGACGAGCTTTTCCCTCACCACTGCCACGTGCGCCATCGCTCAGAGTGTCGCGCAGATCGGCGCGCGACTGCTGTAAGGCGGGGAACAGTCCGACAAGGACGCCGGCGATGAGTGACACGGCGAGCGAGAACAGCAACACGGTCGCGTCGACGTGCGTTTCGTGGAGGCGCGGAATGTCGATTGGCGCGGCGCGAAGGAGAAGCCGCACGCCAGCCCACGCCAATCCTGCGCCCAGGATGCCGCCGCCCAGCGCGAGCACGACGCTCTCGGTGAGAAGCTGGCGCAGCAACCGTCGCCGATTCGCGCCCAGCGCGAGGCGCACGGCCATCTCGCGTTGACGCAACGCGCCGCGCGCGAGCAGCAAATTCGCGACGTTCGCGCACACGATGAGCAGCACGAGTCCGACGGCGACCGACAGTAGCACGAGCGCCGGTCGAACGGTGCCCACCATCTGGTCGCGCAGCGGCAGCGCCACGACGTGCCAGCTTTTGGCGTTCGTCGACGCGTAACGGTCTGGGTACGCTGACTTGAGCTGCCGCTCGAGCGCGCGGACATCTGCTGCAAGCATCTCCGTTGTCACATTCGGGCGCAGGTGCCCGATGACGACGAGATTCTGATTGCCGCGATTCTGCGGCGTGCGCACGTCGGCGAGCGTGGCGGGAATCCACACGTCGGCCGGCGCTTTGGCGTATCCCACTGCGTCGTCGGGAAAGCGAATGCCCGGTGGCATGATGCCGATGACCGTGCGCGACACCCCGCCGATGTTGGCTGTACGCCCGATGATCGACGAATCGCCGCCGAAGCGCCGCGTCCAGAGCGCGTGCGACAGCACGACCATGAGCGGGCCACCGGGAGCACCCTCGTCAGCGGCGAAGTCGCGGCCGATGGCGGGGCGAGTGCCGAGTACGCGGAAGAGATTCGGAGTGACGACATATGCGTTCAGTTGTTCCGGCTCGGCGCCGTCGCTCGTGATTGGCATGGCGCGTGGGCGGAATGCGGCGATGCCGTCGAGCGAACGAAGTTGATCCGCGTAGTCGAAGTATTCGGGCGCGGAGACCGCGGCGAAGTCAGCGGTTGTTGGTCCATACGCGTTGTCGATGAACACCGTGCGCTCGGCATTCGGATAGGGCAGTGATCGCAACAACACGGCGTCGACAACGCTGAAGATGGCGGTGTTCGCACCAACGCCGAGCGCGATGGTGAGCGCGGCGACGACGGTGAAGAGCGGATTTTTTCTGAGCGTTCGGAACGCGAAGCGCGCGTCCTGGCGCAGCTCGTCGGCGAATTCGGCGCGGCGCACGTCGGCCTCCATGTGTTGACGAATGTCCTTGCACTCGGATCGCACCTGCTCGAGATCGCCGAACCGGCCGAGGGCACGAGCGCGCGCCTCGGATTCAGCGATGCCGGCGCTCACGTAGCGCTGGGTTTGCAGCGCGATGTGGGCGGCAATTTCCTCTTCGACTTCGGTGTCGACTGGGACGTGCCAGAAGAACCGGCGCCGGCGTCTCACGCGCGCGACTCCATGACTTTGGCAACGGCGCTCGTGAAGTGGCGCCATTGGGCGGATTCGGCCTTGAGTTGCGCGCGGCCGGTGCGGGTCAATGAGTAAACTTTAATACGCTGGCCGATCTCCGACGTGCCCCACTCGGCTTCGATCCACCCGCGGCGCTCCATGCGGTAGAGGGCAGGGTAGAGCGAGCCTTCTTCGATTTGGAGTGCGTCGCCGGTGGTGTCCTCGAGCCAGCGCGCGATGGCGTAGCCATGTCGCGGGCCCCAGGTGAGCGTTTTGAGAACGAGGAGATCGAGCGTGCCCTGGAGGAGCGTGCCGCGGGGCGAAGTCATGGATGGACGTAGGGCGCGAGGGGGAACGACGGAACCAGTCGTACCTAGAATGTCTTTGTACGCGCCCCTACGCTACCATCACATGCCTAGAATGGCAAGGTACTATTCACTCACGGGGTCACGGTCACCGACGGCTGTTTCGTCGTCAGCGATCGCAGATGATCGAGATCCGCCGTGTGCGAGCGTAAGAATTCCGCGTTGGAGGTACCGGTCGGCGTCGCGGGTGCGGATTTCGGCGCGTTGATGAACTGCTCGGCGTCGGCAATCGCGATCGAGGCCACGAAATAATCGCGCGTCGAAATACCGGCGCTGTTGATCGCATTGTTCACCGCCGCGTTGGATTCGAGCCACTTCAACCCGGCGTCGACGTCCTTGGATGACGAGCCCGTGATGTCGGTCGCGAGAAACGCACGAGCCGCCGAGTCGCGTCCGGCGAGAACGACCACGCTGTCGGCGGCCGCCATGAAGTGCTGAAAGTTGTCGTCTGTGAGCTTGTACTCGGTCGCTTTGTTCACGCTGGCCCCGTCGGTCGCGGTGACCTGCGCTCCCGGTCCGGCCGACGTCGTGACCGCAGTTGTCGGATTCGACGTCGTGTCGACGCTGCCGGCAGCCGAGTACGTTTGATTCGATTTCGATGAACACGCGCCAACGGCAAGCAGCGTCGCTGTTGCGGCCGCAAACCCGAGCGTGAAGCTGTGCGTTTGGATGAGCTTGTGCATGGTCATGTCTCCCGTCCTGAGTGTGCCGCTCGAGAGCGCATGGGACGTGCCCTGCACTACTAGTCGAAGCCGGTTATCGCCGGCGAATCGTTACACCGCCGTTCGTCGTCACGACGCGAATCGTTGGCCCGCCACTCCCAAGCTTCGTCTCGAGACGCCGGCTGATCGAGCCTTGCACGGTGATCGGGAAGCCGATGTTCATGCCGCCATTCACGGTGCTCGTCTCGAGCTGTGCCGAATAGTCCGACGGCAGCGAAAGACGCACGCCGCCATTCGAGGTGCGCAGATCGAGACCGGCGCCGGTCCAGCGTGCTCCAGACAGGCTTGCAGTCACGCCGCCGTTGACCGTCGTGCCGCGCACGTCTCCGGCAACGTCGGTCAGATTGAGGCCGCCATTCACCGTCTCGAGATCCATGCGCGCGTCCATGCCGTCCACGGCGATGCCGCCGTTGCTCGCCGACAACTGCAATTCCGTGTGACGCGGCGTCCAGATCTCGTAGCTTACCGACCACGACTCGCGGTTGCGGCGAGTTTCCGGTCCGTCGGCGCGAACGTCGGCGGCGTTCGTGCGAACGGTGATCTGCTTCGCGAGCGCGTCGGCATCCTGCTGCGTTTCGGCGCGCGCCTCGATGAGCGCGGTGACCTTGGTCTCGGTCCGATCCCAGGCGTGCACGGTCACGCCACCGTTATCGCCGCCGTCGACGGTCAGGGATTGACCAGCAGGCAGCGTGTAATCGCGCGTCTCGCAAACGTGCGCATCACGATCTCGATTATTGTGACAATCGTCGAGGAAGCGCGCGGTGCGATCGGACTGAGCGCTGGTTGTTGCCGCGGCACCGATGATGAATGCGAAGGAAAGGCCTGCAAGGCCTGTACGGCTGGCAACCGGCGAGATCGGGCGCATGGTGGCTCCGGCGGAGTGAGCGGTGGGTTCACTGCATCTGACAACAGCCGGTATGCGATGGTTGGAACCGCTGGGAACGGGGATGAGGCGGCGGTCCGCGGTTCCCACGGGCACGTTAGACTTCACTGCGACTTCCGAGGCTTGGCCAGCTCGAGCGACGCACAAACGATGACAACATCCGGGAACGGCAAAATGCGACGTGTATTGACGATGTCGGTTGCGGCGGTGATGTCGGTGTCGGCTGTCGCTGTGGCACAGCGTGCGGCGGCGAACAACGCGAAGGCAGGCCCTACGTGCGAAGGCGCACCGGCTGGCATCAAGCTGCCGACCGGCTTTTGCGCGACGATCTTCGCCGATTCGATCCGCGGTGCGCGCCAGATGGCAGTCGCCCCCAATGGCGACGTCTTCGTAGCCGTCGAGGCGGGCCAGGGACATCCCGGCGGGGTCGTCGCGTTGCGCGATGCGAACCACGACGGAAAGGCCGAGACGAAAGAGGATTTTGCGACCGGCTTCACCAGCAGCGCGATCGCGCTGTTCGACGGGCATCTCTACACCGAGCACTTGCCGCCGCGCGCGCGCGGCGGCGCGCCTGGCTCGGCGGGGCCGCTGATCTCGATCATTCGGTATCCGCTCGCCGCGGGATCGCTCAAGCCATCGGGCGGCGCGGACACGATCGTGTCCAGTCTCCCGGGCGCTCCGGGACACAGCACGCGCAACTTCATCATCAGCAGCGCGGGCGTGATGTACGTCAACGTCGGCTCGCCGACGAATTCGTGTCAGTCGAAAGATCGTGCGGCGTATGTGCCGGGCGAGAACCCGTGCACGGCGCTCGACACACGCGCGGGCGTGTGGAAGTTCGACGCGCGAAAGACCGGTCAGGCCGAAGCGACAGGCGTCCATTTCGCACGCGGCATTCGCAACGCTGTGGGCATTGCGCTGCGTCCCGGCAACGAGCTGCTCTGGACCACGCAGCACGGCCGCGATCAACTCGGCGACTGGCGCGACAGCTTGCACCTCTCCGATGCGACGGCGAACAAGTACAACGCGGAAAATCCCGCCGAGGAGTTGATGCAGGTGAATCAGGGCGATGATTTCGGCTGGCCGTACTGCTATTACGCGGTGGAAGAACACCATTTGGTGCTCGCGCCCGAGTACGGCGGTCACGGCAAGGAAGCGGGTCAGTGCGCGCAGAAAAAGGAACCTGTTGCGACGTTCCCGGGACACTGGGCGCCGAATGCGTTGTTCTTTTACACTGGCTCGAACTTTCCGGCGCGCTACAAGAACGGCGCTTTCATTGCGTTCCATGGTTCGTGGAACCGTGCGCCGGAGCCGCAGGCCGGGTTCAATGTCGTTTTCCAACCGTTGAGCGGCGACGCGGCGTCCGGCAAATACGAAGTTTTCGCCGACGGATTCGTGGCGCAAGCGGGCAGCGCTGCGGGCGCGCATCGGCCCACCGGTTTTGCGCAAGGGCCGGACGGTGCGCTCTACGTGTCCGACGACCAGCTGGGTCGCATCTACAAGATCGTATACACGGGTAAGTAGGCCTACTAGCTTCACGAGACGTCATCATGAGCGACAATCCGCTACAACGCCTGCACGACGCCGGACAATCGATCTGGCTCGATTTCATCGATCGCACGATTCTGCGCAACGGCGAGTTGAAGCGCCGTATCGCCGACGATGCGCTCACCGGCATGACGTCCAATCCCTCGATCTTCGAGAAGGCGTTGGCCGAGGGCAACGCGTACGACGATCAGTTGCGGTCGGCGTCGGACAACGTGACGGCGTTGGAGCTGTTCGAGATTCTGGCGACAACCGACGTGCGCGACGCGTGCGATCTCTTTCGTCCGATCTACGATCGCACGAAGGGCGCTGACGGATATGTGTCGATCGAAGTGTCACCGGGCGCTGCGAACAACGCGGCTGGCACGATCTCCGAGGCCTCGCGCCTGTGGGCGACTGTCGATCGTCCGAACGTGATGGTCAAGATTCCGGGCACAGCGGAAGGCGCGCGCGCCGTGCGGCAGTCGATCTCGAACGGCATCAACATCAACATCACGCTGTTGTTTTCGATCGATGCGCACCGCGCGGTGATCGATGCGTACATGTCGGGCCTCGAGGATCGCGTCGCCGCGGGCAAGGAGATTTCCGGAATCCATTCGGTGGCGAGTTTCTTCGTGAGCCGCGTGGATACGGAAATCGATAAGCGGCTCGACGATATGGCCGCGAAAGGATCCGGCGATCGTGCGGCGCTCGACGCGCTGCATGGCAAGGCCGCGATCGCAAACGCGAAGCTCGCGTACAAGTTATTTCAGACCGAGTTCTCCTCGCCGCGCTGGAAGGCGCTCGCGGCGAAAGGCGGCAACGTGCAGCGGCCGCTGTGGGCCAGCACGAGCACCAAGAACAAGGCGTATCGCGACGTCATGTACGTCGAGCAGTTGATTGGGCCGGACACGGTGAACACGATGCCGCCGGCGACGATCGACGCGTTCCGTGACCACGGTATTGTCGAACGCACGGTAGACCGTGACGTCGACGAGGCGCAGCGTGAGATCGACGCGCTGGAGAAAGCCGGCATATCGTTGAAGGAAGTGACCGCCAAGCTGCTCACCGA
Source organism: Gemmatimonadaceae bacterium (assembly GCA_036499625.1). Lineage (GTDB taxonomy): Bacteria > Gemmatimonadota > Gemmatimonadetes > Gemmatimonadales > Gemmatimonadaceae > JAQBQB01. Next base: position 93,291 of record DASYDJ010000052.1, on the reverse strand, counting down.
GGGCTTGGCCAGCTTTCAGAAATCGTTCGATACTCTACTCGCCGGCCTGGAAGCCAAGACCAAGAAATTGGGAAAGGAGCTCGCCACGAGCCGATGACAATTCTCTCATGAGAGCCTAGTGCGGTACTGCCGAACGAAGATCGTCTGCACGTTGGGTCCGTCCAGCTCGTCGCGCGACGCGCTGCGGAATCTGATGGAGGCCGGGATGAATGTGGCCCGGATCAATTTCTCCCACGGCACGCACGAGCAGCACGCGTCGACCATCGCGCTCGTGCGCGAAGTGGCGAACGAGTCTGGCCGGCCGATCGCCATCCTCGGCGATCTGCAGGGGCCGCGAATCCGCATCGGTGACTTATCGGCGCCGCGCGAGCTGGCCGACGGCAGCGACCTCGTCCTCGTCCCCGAAGGCGACGAGTCCATCGCTGGCGACGTGCCGGTCACGTACCGCAACCTCTCGGTCGACGTCCACGTCGGCGATCGCATTCTGATCAACGACGGATTGATCGAGCTCGTGGTGCTCGACATCGTGGACACTCGCGTGACTGCGCGCGTGCTGCACGGTGGGCTGCTGAGCAGCCACAAGGGCATCAACTTGCCGGGCGTTCAGGTCTCCGCGCCGTCGATCACGGACAAGGATCGCGAGGATGTGAAATTCGCGATCGAGCAGGATCTCGAATACGTGGCGTTGAGCTTCGTGCGCCGCGCGCAGGACATCGCCGAGTTGCGGGAGATGGTCGGCAGGTCGACGCTGATCGTCGCCAAGATCGAGAAGGATTCAGCACTCGAGAATATCGAAACCATCATCGGCGCGTCTGACGCGGTGATGGTGGCGCGCGGCGACCTCGGCGTGGAGCTGCCGTTCGAAGAGGTGCCGTACGCGCAGAAGCGCATCATTGGCCTCTGCAATCGCCTTGGACGGCCCGTGATCACGGCGACGCAAATGCTGGAGTCGATGATCACGCATCCGCGTCCGACGCGCGCCGAGGCGAGCGATGTCGCGAATGCGATTCTCGACGGAACGGATGCGGTGATGCTGTCCGCCGAAACCGCGGCCGGACAGTATCCGCGCCTCGCGGTGGAAGCGATGACGCGCATCATCAACGAGATCGAATCGAAGCCACAGCAGTGGCGACGCGACACGCGGCGCGACGCGGACATTGCGATGTCGACCGAGTTTGCGATTGCCGCGGCGGGACGCGCGGCCGTCACGATGCTCAATGCGCCGGCGATCATCGTGTTCACGAAGAGCGGGTTCAGCGCGCGCGTGGTGGCGTCGCATCGCCCGAGTGTGCCGATTCTCGTGTTGACGGACATTCCGCGCACGTTCCGGCAGTTGGCGTTGGTGTGGGGTGTGATTCCAGAGCTCGTGCCGCACTGCAACACGTACGACGAGATGGTGCGCTTGGCGCTCGAGGCGGTGCAGCGACGCGAGCTGGCGCGTGCCGGCGATCGCGTCGTCGTCACGGCCGGCGTGCCGTTCGACGTTCCGGGCACAACCAATTTGCTCAAGGTCGAAACGGTTTGAAGCTGACTTTCCTCGGCACCGGCACGAGCTTCGGGGTGCCGCAGCTCGGCTGTGGCTGCGCTGTATGTCACTCGTCGGATCCGCGGGACAAACGGAATCGTGTAGGTGCAGTCGTGGAGAGCGCGGGCGGCACACGCGTGTTGATCGACACGCCGCCGGAGCTCCGGCTCCAGCTCATTGCAGCGGGCATCGACCGCATCGATGCCGTGTTGTACACGCACCTGCACGCCGATCACACGCACGGCATCGACGATCTGCGGGCGATCACCAATCGTAGATCAAGCGCGCTGCCGATGTACGGCCCCGCGGAGACGCTCGATGATCTGGCGACGAAGTTTCGCTACATCTTCGATCCTGCGGTGAAGCCGCTACCGGGAACGTCCAAGCCGGAAGGCGAGCGGCGCGTCATTGAATCCGGTGATTCGTTCACGGTGGGTGATCTCGACATCACCGCGGTGGCCGTGCCGCACGGGACTGTCACGGTCTTTGCGTACCGAATCGGACCGCTGGCCTACGTGACGGATGCGAAGTCGATTCCCGCCGACGCGCTCGCGGTGCTGGCCGGCGCCAAGGTTCTCGTGATCAACGCGCTGTTTCGCCGCGAACATCCAACGCACTTGAGCATTCCCGAAGCGGTCGCCGTCGCGCGCGAGATTGGCGCGGAGCGAACGTATCTGACGCATTTGACGCACGACAACTTTCACGCCGACCTCGAAGCCGAGCTGCCGAACGGCATTCATCCGGCGTTTGATGGGCTCACCATCCGAATCGACTGATAGAGAGTACCGACCATGACGCTGCGAATCGATTACACGAACATGATGGGCGACGTTGTCGAGGGCGGCGTGTCGGCGGCCGACTGGACCGCCGCGGGCGCGATGTTCCGCTCGGCCCATGCAGGCATGGAAAAGCGTCGCGCCGCGGGCGAGCTTGGATTTCTCCGGCTGCCCACCGACGAGGCGTTGCACAAGCAATCGACAGAGTACGCGGCGACGACGCCCGGGCACTTCGACGACGTCGTGGTGCTCGGCATCGGCGGATCGGCGCTCGGCCCAATCGCGTTGCGCACGGCGTTGCTGGAGCCGGCGTGGAATTCTCTCACGCTCGACGAGCGCGATGGACGGCCGCGTCTGCATGTGTTGGACAATGTCGATCCGCACACGATCGCGGCGCTGCTCGCGCGACTGCCGTTGGGGCGATCACTGTTTGTCGTGACGTCCAAGTCCGGCGGCACGGCGGAGACCATGGCGCAGTATCTCGTCGTGCTCGATCGCCTCAAGCGCGCCGGTGCCGACATCAAGCGGCACATCGTGTTCGTGACCGATCCGGCGAACGGCGCGCTGCGAACGATCGCCAAGCAGGAAGGAATTCCCGCGCTCGACATTCCGCCGGACGTCGGCGGCCGGTTCAGCGTGTTGACGCCGGTCGGGATTCTGCCGGCTGCGTTGATCGGCATGGATACGACCCAACTGCTCGCCGGCGCGCGCGACATTGCGCTCAAGTGCACGGGCGATGATCTCGCGACGAATCCGGCCGGCGTATTCGCGATGTTGCAATTTCTCGCCGATACCAAGCGCGGGCGGCACATCCAGGTGCTGATGCCCTATTCCGATCGGCTGCGCGACATCGCCGACTGGTTCGTGCAGCTTTGGGCCGAGAGTTTGGGGAAGCATCGCGAGCCCGGCGACGCGGGCGTGGGCCCGACGCCGTTTGGTGCGCTCGGCGCCACCGATCAACACAGCAAGGTCCAGCTTTTCATGGAAGGACCGCCGGACAAGACGGTGACGTTCATTTCGGTCGAGGATCTCGGGACCGACGTCACGATTCCCAAGTTGCACAGCGATGTGAAGGAGCTCGGGTACTTGGGCGGGCATCGGCTCGGCGAGCTGCTGTCGATCGAGCAGCGGGCGACCGCAGGGGCGTTGGCCCGGCGTGGGCGGCCCAACATGACGATCCACATCGACAAGGTGGACGCCTGGCACTTGGGCGCGCTCTTCATGATCCTGGAGATCGCGACCGTGTACGCCGGCGAGTTGTACGGCGTGAACCCGATGAATCAGCCCGGCGTGGAGCTCGGCAAGCAGTTCACGTACGCGATGCTCGGCCGGCCGGACGCCGAGCAAGCGCGACAGGAATGGAACCTGCTTCCTAAGCCGGACGCGAAGTACAGCGTGTAGCTAGTGGCCAGCGAGGGTTGCCGGTGATCGGAGAGATGGTCAGGTTCCCTGATTGCTTGACGCCGTGCATCAGTCCGTCAGTCCGCGTCCCGATCGCGCTCGATCGCGCTCGATCGCGCCGGCTACGCTCACGCTTTTCCGCGCACATAGCCACATATCATGGATGAAATCGAGCGGTTAAATACGATTTTTGGCGCCGACGTGACCGTGTCACACGGCCAGGTGAAGGTCGTGCGCGACGGTGCGCTGGCCTCGCCGGCAATGGACACGCTCGTTCGCGCGGCGGTGTTTGGCAGCGATGACGAGAAGGATCATGCGCGCTGGCTGATTTGGGAGCTCGGCCAGGCGGTTGGCGTGCGTCCGGCGTCGATCCACGATCTCTATCTGGCGCGTGGTCGCGGCGAAGTACACGGCTTCACGGTGCCCGCGATCAATGTGCGCGGTATGTCGTACGACACGGCGCGGTCGATCTTCCGTACGGCGATCGCGATGAAGGTTGGCGCATTTATTCTCGAGATTGCGCGGTCGGAGATCGCGTATACCGAGCAGCGCCCGTCGGAATACGTCGCGGCGATGTTGGCGGCCGCGTTGCGCGAAGGGTTCCGCGGACCGGTGTTCATTCAAGGCGATCACTTCCAGGTGAGCGTCAAGAAATACGCGGTCGATCCGAAGACCGAAGTCGACGCGGTCAAGGCGCTCGCGCGCGAAGCGATCGCCGCGGGGTTCTACAACATCGATATCGACACATCAACGCTCGTTGATATATCGAAACCGACACTCGATGAGCAGCAGCGGCTGAACTACGAAGTCGGCGTCGACATTCTGTCGGTGGTGCGCGAAGCCGAACCTGACGGCGTCACGATCTCGGTGGGTGGCGAGATCGGCGAAGTGGGAACGGAGAACAGCACCGTCGAAGAGCTGACGGCGTACATGGACGGCTTCAATCGCAAGCTGCCCGCCGGGATGGAGGGTCTGTCGAAGATCAGCGTGCAGTCAGGCACGTCGCACGGCGGCGTGGTGCTCGCCGACGGATCGATCGCCGACGTCAAGCTCGATCTCGACACACTCGAACGGCTCTCCAAGGTGGCGCGCGACAAATACCACCTCGCTGGCGCCGTGCAGCATGGTGCGTCGACGCTGCCGGACAGCGCGTTTCACAATTTTCCAAAGCGTGAAACCGCCGAGATTCACCTGGCGACGAATTTTCAGAACATGTTGTTCGACTACATGCCGGATGCGTTGCGGAACGAGATCTACGCGTGGCTGTCGACCAATGCGAAGGACGAGCGCAAGGCGACGGATTCGGACGATCAATTCTTCTACAAGACCCGGAAAAAGGCGATCGGTCCGTTCAAGAAGAAGATCTGGGATTTGCCGGCTGATACGAAAGCGAAGCTGGCCAAGGCGTACGACGACAAGTTCCAGTTCCTGTTCAAGCAGCTCGCGATCGGCGACACGGCGAGCACGGTGGCTAAGTTTGTTCGAGCGCCGGAAATCCATCGTCTCGATCCGAGCGAAGCCGTGGCGGTGACGGCGGCGCCGGATGACGCGGATCTGAGCGACTGACGATCGATCCGAGCAGAAACCTGCAGGCAGGAAACCGGATGTCACGTGCGGCGGAAAGCGTCGGATCGTCGGTCGTCGATACGCTCTGGCTGGCCACGCTGCAGCGGATCGTCGGACGCGTGTCGCACGAGGTGAAAGGCGCCTTGAACGGCGTGTCGGTGAATCTCGAGGTCGTTCGATCGCGGTCGGCCAAGAGCGACACGCTGGCGAGCGCGGTGAGCTCGTTCGCAAACGCGGCGGTCGATCAGCTCGACGGGTTGATCACGATGACGGAAGCACTGCTCTCGGTTTCGCGTGAGATCCGGGAGCCAGTCGAATTGGGTTTGCTGTTCCGGCGGATCGGTGCACTGCTCGCGCCGGCATCGCGTGTCGATGGCTGCGAGATTTCGTTTGACGCCTCGATGGCCGACGTCGGCGAAACGTCGGCCAATGGCGCGGCGGTCAGGCTCACGGTTGCGAGTGTGTTGTTGGCAGCGATCGAACAGTCGCACGCGGTTCGGTGCGTCGCGGGGCTCGTCGACGACGGTGGCGTCGTGACGGTTCGCATCGACGGTGGGCACGATGCGGCGAACGGAGTGTCGGTCGACGCGGAGATTGTTACTGCGGCCGCGGATGCTGGGATTGTGATCATGGCGGAGTCGTCTGCCATTCTCATCAGTTTCCCTCGCTGACGGGCGAGATCAGAGAGCGCATGAAGCAACAGAACGCGAAAGTCCTCATCGCCGACGACGAGGCGGCGATCACCGCCGGATTGAGCGCGATTCTCTCGGACGAAGGCTATACCGTGGAGATCGCGGCGGACGGCCAGAAGGCGCTCGAGCGGTTGTCCGCCGATCGCTTCGGCGTCGTGCTGGCCGATCTCAAGATGCCGAAGCTCGACGGACTCAGTCTCCTACGCGAATTGCAGGCGAAGGAGATTCCCACCGAGTGCATCATCATCACGGGACAAGCCACGGTCGACTCCGCGGTGCAGGCGATGCAACAGGGCGCCTATGACTACATCGAAAAGCCGCTCAATGCCGAAAAGCTCAATCGGCTCAAAGCGCTGATTCCGAAAGCGATCGAGAAATTCAACGTCCAGCAGAAGAACCGCGAGCTCACGTCGCGCCTCGAGGGGCTCACGCATTACGGCGAGCTCACGGGTCAGTCCGATTCGATGCGCGAGGTCTATCAGGTCATCGACGCGGTCGCGCCGTCAACCGCGAGCGTCTTGATCCTCGGCGAGTCTGGCACAGGCAAGGAGTTGGTCGCGCGCGCGGTGCACTCCAAGAGCGATCGCGCCAAGGGACCGTTCTTCGCCCTCAACTGCGCCGCGCTGCCGAAGGAAATTCTCGAGAATGAATTGTTCGGCCACGAGAAGGGCGCGTTCACCGGATCGACGAACGAAAAGCCGGGCGCGTTCGAGATGTCGAGTGGCGGCACCATCTTCCTCGACGAAGTCGCGGAGATGTCCCCGGACATTCAGGTGAAGCTGCTGCGCGCCCTCGAGACGCGCATGGTGCGGCGCCTTGGCGGCAAGAAGGAGATTCAGGTCGACATCCGCATTGTGGCGGCGACGAACAAGGATTTGCAGAAGGCGATTTCCGAAGGCGAGCTTCGCGAAGATCTCTACTATCGTCTCGCGGTCGTGCAGATCGATCTGCCGCCGCTGCGCGAGCGGTCGCAGGACGTGCAGCTCCTCGCCAACGAGTTCCTGGCTCGATACGCGTCGCAGAACAACAAGCAGATCACCGACTTCGACGCGCCTGCCTGGGATTGGCTGTTGTCGTACCACTGGCCGGGGAACGTGCGCGAGCTGAAGAACGCCGTGGAACGCGCGGTGATCATGGCGCGCGGCGACAAGATTGGTTTGAATGACATCATGCCGCGGCACCTGCGGAATTCGGCCGAGACGGCGTCGTCGGTGACGATTCCGATTGGCGCGACCGTGTCGGATGCTCGGCGGCAACTCGTTCTGCGCACGTTTTCGTCGACCGGTGGTGACGCGGCGCGCACGGCAAAGGTGCTCGGTGTATCGGTGGACGAGGTGCGGCGCGATATGATCGCGATGGTGAACGGCGAGAAGGCAGCGGCAGGCGACGGAGCGAGTGCGGGTGGCGTCGAGGCGCCCGCCGATACCAAAGCTGCCGCGAAGAAAGTGCCGGCAAAGAAGCGCTAACGCTCTGTTTCAGGAGTCGATATGTCGCGGTATGAATATGAGGATGATGATCCGTACATCGTGATCGAACGGCACGACGGTCCGAGCGTGGCGCCGTTTCTCGTCGGGTTGGCGGTGGGTGCCGGCTTGGCGTTGCTCATGGCGCCGCGGTCCGGAGCGGCGACGCGCCGCGACATCAAGCGGCGCGCGCGCCGCGCGCAGCGGGCTGCGGAGCACGTGGTGACGGACGTCAAGGACGGCGTCATGGATACGTTCGAGGAAGCGCGGCGGCGCGTGGAGGAGCAGATCGACACGGCCCGCGAGGCGATCGACCTCAAGCGCCGGCAAGTCAACCGCGCCATGGAGGCCGGGCGCGCCGCGGCGCAGGAAGCGCGTGGCGAGCTCGAACAGCGAATCGCCGAGACCAAGGCAGCCTACGGCGCAAAGGCCACCGTGCGCGTTCGAACGCCCGACGGCATTGCAGTTGACGAGCTCGACGAGGGCTGAGGAGGCGCCAGCCGGCAGACGTTCGAGGGCGATAGCGACTCGGCCCTTTTACGTCAGTGCGGTCTGGACGCTTCGCGATTACGCGAAACGCGTGTGGGACAACAGCGGCGAGGACAACGTCCTGTTCCTCGCCGGCGGAATCGCGTTCAATCTGATTCTCGCCGCGGTGCCGTTTCTGCTGCTGCTCGCAGCCGGTTTGACGGTGTTGTTGCCGCTTCTCGTGCACGATGTTCCCGCCAGCTCGCGCGACGCGGTCATCGAGTTGATCGACCGGTTGCTGCCGGCTCACAACCATGGGCCGGATTCGCCGATCGACAAGCTGATCGGCGATTTGATGAAGTCTCGCAGCTCGCTGACGTTGTACGGATCGATCGGCTTCGTCTGGTTTTCGACGCGCTTGTTCGGCTCGTTGCGCAGCGTATTGGCGAGCGTATTCGACATCGAGAACGAGCGCAGTATCATCGCCGGCAAGATCTTCGACGTGAAGATCACGATCGTGTCGACGTTGTTGTTCGTGGCCTACGTCACGCTCAGCACGTACGTAATGCTGGCCACCAATCGCGGCGCCAACGCACTCGTGGACGTCGGCATTCGAAAGGACGTGATGGGTGGCGTTGAGTATTGGGTCGGCAGAACGCTCGCTTTCGCGTTCATCGCACTGATGTTCTTTGCGCTCTACAAGTATCTCCCGGTGCGGCGAGTGCGAGCACGAACGGCATGGGTCGCGTCTGCGTTCACGAGCATCGCATTCGAGGCGGCGAGGACGATCTTTGCGTACTACTCGAAGACCTTCAATCCGGCGTCGCTCTACACGACGAGTCTCGCGGCGCTGGTCGTCGTCATCCTTTGGCTGTACTACGCCGCGCTGATCTTCATTCTCGGCGGCGAGGTCGGTCAGGTGTATGAGTTGCGTCGAGTGCGCAAACAGCAGCGCGAAGTTTTTACCTGACGTCTCTCTGACGTCTCTGACATCTTTGACGAGCTGATCGGCCACTCGGCGGTTCACGCCGCTTGTGGCCCGGGGGTTGCCTTCTGTCCGGCTACCACCCGAGGACAGGAGACGCATGCGGAATCAAAGAATACTGCTCATCGCCGGCGCGTTCGCGCTCGTTGGAGCGTGCAGCAAGACAGAGAACGGTGACGTCGTCGTGAAGAAACCGGTCGGCGTGGACGTGCAGACGCAAACTGACACGCTGCATCCGCCAACCGTCACGACGAAGCTCGACACGATCAACGCGCCGGTCGTCGGCACGCAGAAGGACACGGTCATCGTCGACAAACCGGTGGTCGGGACGGAGAAGAAGGTCGTGAAGGTGCCGGTGATCAAGAAGAATCCGTGATGACGCAGGGGGAGGGGGAATAATCGGCGAGAAGACCGGCGCGCACCCTGGCCCGAGGCCAGACCGCGCGCGTAGTTTCCGATTATTCCCCTCGACCCGCGGATCATGTTCACGCTGACGCTCAAAGATTTTGAGGAAGCGCGCGCGCGTATCGCGCCGCACATCAAGCACACGCCGCTGCTCACGTCGCAGCAGTTGGGCGATATCACCGGCTACGACATTCGGCTCAAAGCCGAGTGCTTTCAGAAAGTCGGCGCCTACAAGATTCGCGGACCGCTGAACAAGTTCGCGCTCATGCCCGAGGAGCAGAAACGCCGCGGCGTGGTGTGCTCGTCAGCCGGCAACCACGCGCAGGGTGTCGCTCTCGCGGCCCGAATTCATGGGATTCGCGCCGTGGTGTGCATGGCGGAGAACGCGACACCAGCCAAGATCGCCGCGACCAAGGGCTACGGTGCTGAAGTCGTGCTGCACGGCACGATCTGGGACGAGGCCAATGAGAAGGCCAAGGAGCTCGTTCGCGATCAGGGCCTCACGTACGTGCATCCGTTCGACGACGAGCAACTCATCGCGGGGCAGGGCACGCTCGGCCTCGAGATCATTCAGGATTGGCCTGAAGTCGACGCGGTGGTCGTGCCGATCGGCGGCGGCGGTTTGATCGCCGGCGTGTCGATGGCCGTGAAGAGCCACAATCCAAAGATCCGCGTGATCGGCGTCGAATCGTCGGATGGACCTGCGATGCAAATGAGCAAAGCCGCGGGCTCGCTGCAGACGATCGATTGCAAAACAATCATCGACGGTCTTCGCGTGCGGAAATGCGGCGAGCTGAATTTCTCGGTAGTCCAGCGCTTCGTCGACGAGATCGTGTCGCTCCCGGACAGCGAGATTTTCGACGCGATGATCTGGGTAATGGAGCGCTGTAAGCTCGTGGTCGAAGGCGCCGCGGCGGCGCCAGTTGGCGCGTTGCTGCACGAGCTCATCGAACTGCCCAAAGGATCGAAGGTGGCCGTCGTGCTGTCGGGCGGGAACCTCAATCTCGATCAGCTGCGCGGACTCAAGTGGAATTGAGCGCGCGACGCTGAGCAGGAAAACCGCGGCGCTACTCCTCGAGTAGCGCCGCGAGTTTTTTTGGTGCACGCCGGCGGTAACCCTCGCGCAGCAATTCGGCGATTTCCATCCACGGCGGCTTGCCGTCGAGAAAGGCGCCGATCCATCCGCTCGGTCCGACATACGGCGGTTTGAAGTAGAGCGTCGGCCGCGCGCGGACGACGAGATCCTGTTCGACGTGCGTGGAGCAGATCCACACCGCTGGCCGGCCATTGTGGTGGTGATTGGCGGGCCGGATGTACATCGCGAAGACCTTGTTCTGCACGCGATACGTTGGCGCGCCCCACGCTTCGACTTCGTGCGCCTCGGGCAGCGCGAGACAGAGCTCTCGCACGCGGGCTTCTGGGCTCCTGGCAGACTTCTTCGCGCGCGGCTTCGGTGCTGCGCGTTTTTTCGTCGTCGAGCGTTTGGCGGTTTTCTTCGCGCGCTTGATGGTGGCCATGTCAGTCGCTCGATTCCGATTCGGGGTGTGTTCGGGATGATAATGTTGGCGACTTTGCGAATCGCGCGCAACGCTGCCGGATATCGATCGACGCCCAGTTCGCTTGAACCGCCGCCCTGCTCCGACTAGACTTGTCGGTGCCCCAGGTCCCGGAGGGCGTTAGCCTTCTAACCCCGTCAGGACCCCGAAGGTAGCAGCGGCATGAGGTGTCTACCGTCGCTTCGTCAGGCCTGGGGTATTACGCGGGAGACGCGCGCGGCTCGGTCCGCCGTCGTCCCCGCGTTTTTTCGTTCTGCGCGGTAGATTTGCGCTTCCTGCCGTCCGTCTGCCCGAATCGCGCTCATGCCACTCGCCCTCGCCCGAAAGTACCGCCCGAAGAAGTTCGCCGAGGTTGCCGTGCAGTCGCACGTGTCGGCAACGTTGAAGGGTGCGATCGCGCGCGACCGTGTCGCGCACGGCTATCTGCTCTGCGGGCCGCGCGGCACCGGCAAAACGACCTTGGCGCGCGTCCTGGCCATGGCGCTCAACTGCGAGCGGCGCGGCGACCCGGCGCTCGACGGCGAACCGTGCGGCGAGTGCGCGTCCTGTCGTCGCATCTGGAGCGGGGCCACGAGCCTCGACGTCGTGGAGATCGACGCGGCGTCGAATCGCGGCGTCGACGACGCGCGGGAGTTGCGCGAACGCGCGATGTACGCACCGTCGAATGAGACTTCTTATAAGGTCTACATCGTCGACGAAGCGCACATGCTGACGCGCGAAGCGTGGAACACGCTGCTCAAGATTCTCGAAGAGCCGCCGCCGCGCGTGGTCTTCGTGTTCGCGACCACCGAGCCGCAGAAAATCGCGCAGTCGGCCGCGCCGGTGCTGAGTCGCGTGCAGCGGTTCGACCTCAAGCGGATCGGCCCAGCCGACATCCGCGAGCGACTCGTTCACGTGCTCGGTGAAGAGGGCATCACGTCGGAGCCGGAGGCGTTGGCGGCAATCGCCCGCGCTGCCGACGGCTCAATGCGCGACGCGCTCAGTCTCACGGATCAAGTGCTGTCGATGAGCGACGGCCGCGTGACGGCCGATCGCGTGCGTGAAGCGCTGGGCCTCGTGCCTGAAGACGAGATCATCGCGATCATCGACTTGATCGCCGATCGCCGCGCAGCAGACGTATTCCCCGCGGTCGGGCGACTGGCCGAGGCCGGCGTCGACTTTGGCGGCTTTCTCACGGGTCTCGCCGACATGCTCCGCGCGCTGCTGACCGTGTCGCTCGGCGGATCGGCGATGGATGTGTCCGAGCACGCGAGGGCGGCGCTCGAAGCGCGCCGCGATCGATTCACCGCGGCGGATTTACTGCGCATGCTGCAGGCAATCGGCGAACTGGAGCCGCGCTTTCGGAAAAGCGGCCAGCAGCAATTGCTCATCGAGACGTTGCTGGTGCGCTTCGCACTGCTCGATCGCGCGGTCGAGTTGGAGGATCTGCTGCGATCGCTCGGATCGGGCGGCGGTGGCGGCGGCGGTGGCGGAGGGAGTAGTACGAGCGGCGGGAGCGGAGGCGGCGTGCGCATGGAGTCGCGACCGGACTCGCGCGCGGTGCCTCGCGCTGAGTCCGTTGGCCGTGGACCGCAAGCAAGCGCCGCGCAGACTGCTCCGTGGGCTTCGTCGTCTGTCACCGCGATTGCCACCGCGACTGCTACAGCGCCGGTTGCTCCGCCGGTTTTGGCGCCAGTTGCAGCTTCGCGGCCAGTCGCCGCGTCGCCCGATGCGCTCGAGTTGACGAAGGTGGCTGGCCGCTGGGACGTCGTCGTCGAGCGCATGCGCTCCGCATCGAAGCCGATGCTTGCGTCGGCACTCGAGCACGCGTCTCCCGTCGCGGTGACAGCGAGCGGCAGCGTGACGATCGAGCTCGACGAGCCAAACGACATTTACGCCCATGCGATCACTACGGCCCGCGCCGAGATCGTCGAGGTGCTGCGGGAATGGTTCAGCGCCGTGCAGCGCGTCGAGCTCCGCCGCTCGGACGCTGCGCCGTCAGCGCCGCCCAAACGGTTGACGGACGAAATGGTGCGCTCGGAGCGCGTCGCATCGCTGCGGAAGCGTGATCCGGTACTTGGCGCCGCGATCGACGCGCTCGATCTCGACCTCACCGACTGACTAGCGCCGCAACGAGCGGACGCAGCGCGTTCGACGCGCCAACTCGCTTGCCCGGCGTCTGTCGCGCCGGGTAGCTTTGAGAACTGCCGGCGCGCGATCAACGCGGCCGAGCTGACTTGATCCACCCGTCCAAGGCCATTGGCTGATGCCCGATATCATGAAGATCCTGCAGCAAGCGCAGGAAATGCAGGGCCGCTTCCAGAAGATTCAGGAAGAGCTGCAACACCAAACTGTAAGCGGCGCCTCCGGCGGCGGCATGGTGACGGTGGACGTCAGCGGCACGGGCCAGATCAAGAAGCTCAAGCTCGACGCGAGCATCGTGACGCCTGAGGACATCGAGATGCTCGAGGACCTCATCGTCGTGGCGATCGCCGATGCGCAGCAAAAAGCACAACAGATGGCGCAGGAAGAGATGGGCAAACTCACGGGCGGATTGAACCTGCCGTTCAAGCTGCCGTTTTGAAGCCGTTGTGAAGCCGTTTTCGAGCTAGGCAACCGTGTCGGCCATCGACGATCTCGCGACCGAGCTGTCGCGTCTTCCCGGGATTGGGCGCAAGACCGCGCTGCGGCTCACGTACCATCTGTTGCGACAACCCGCGGATCAAACGCGCCGACTTGCGGAGGCGCTCGTGACGCTGGGCGAGCGCGTGCGACCGTGTCCTCGCTGCTTCAATCTGACTGAGGATAGCCTGTGCTCGATCTGCCGCGATTCGCGTCGTGACGCGACCATCGTCTGTGTGGTTGAACAGGCGTCGGACATCGGTGCGATCGAGCGTGCGGGCGAGTTCCGAGGGGTGTATCACGTGCTTGGTGGACGTCTCTCACCGTTGGACGGCGTTGGTCCGGACGATTTGACGGTCGGCGCGCTCGTGGAGCGTGTCCGCGCCGGTGTGGATGAAGGGCACGGAGAAAGCGGAGAGCACAGCCAGGTGCGAGAAGTCATCATTGCGACGAATCCAAGCCTCGAGGGCGAGGCGACCGCGCTGTACGTCCAGGGGCAGCTTGCGCCACTGAGCGTTGCAGTGTCGCGGATCGCGCGCGGACTGCCGGTGGGCGGCGACCTCGAATACGCCGACGGCGTGACGATCGCGCAAGCCTTGTCGGCGCGGAGGTCCATGTGAGCGATCGAGACCAGACAAAAGCCGTGACCGCCGGCTTCCTCGCCGGTCTACTATTAGGGGCGGTCGTCTGGAGCACGCAGATCCAGCGATCGCGACGCGAGCTATTCAGCAAGCGTCCGGTGAAGCGTCTTGCCGCGCTGGGATATCTCAGCGGTCAGCCAGGCGTCGAGACCGTTCGCATTCTCACCGACTACGTCGGATGGGAGCGCAATCCGGCCCTCAGGCGGCGCGCGCAGCGTGTGCTCCGCCGCATGGAATCCCGACTCGCCTAAGACCCCACGTACCGATGCCCGTTGGCGCAGCAAGTTGGTCGTTCACCGAGGATGACTTTGCCGCCATCACGCGGGCACTCGAGCATTTTCTCACGGACTGCAATGCGCGGTGCGCGCTGCTCGTCGACCGCACCGGGCAGCTCGTGGCCACGGTTGGAGAGAAGCCCAACTTCGATCCCACCGCGTTTGCAACACTTACGGCTGCCGACTTCAGCGCCAACGATCAACTGGCGAAACTGATCGGCGAGAACGATTTCCAGTCGCTCTTCCATCAGGGCGAAAAGGAGTCGATGTACCTCGCCGATATCGCGCGACGGGTCATTCTCGTTGTCTTATTCGACAATCGGACCACGCTCGGCCTCGTGCGCCTCAAGATGCGGCAAACGGTGGCCGAGCTGACGCAGATTTTTGATCAGGTTTTCTCGCGGGCCGCGAATGCGGCCTCGGCGCCCAGCATTCTCGCCGGCGCCGATGACGAAATCGACAAGCTGTTTCAATAACGGAGCAGACAGCCATGTCGATGATCAACTACGCGTCGCGCGAGATCAACTGTAAAATCGTCTACTACGGCCCGGGCTTGGGCGGCAAGACGACGAACCTCGAGCACATCTACGGCAAGGTGCAGCCCGACACGCGCGGCAAGCTGATTTCGCTCGCCACCGAGACCGAGCGCACGTTGTTCTTCGATTTTCTGCCGGTGGACCTCGGTACGATTCGCGGGTTCAAGACGCGCTTCCATCTCTACACCGTGCCGGGCCAGGTCTACTACAACGCCAGCCGGAAGTTGATTCTCAAGGGCGTCGACGGCATCGTGTTCGTGGGCGACTCGCAGGTGGAGCGCATGGAAGCGAATCAGGAAGCCATGCAGAATCTCTACGACAACATGGCCGAATACGGGTACGATTTGACGAAGATGCCGTTCGTCATTCAGTACAACAAACGGGATCTGCCCAACGCCGCGCCGATTAGAGATATGCAATCGTCACTCAACCCGGGTTGGGAAGTGACCGACCCGGCCCGTATGCGCGCGACGCCGGATGCGGTGCATCCTGGCGAGCAGTTGATCGAGCAGTTGCCGTCCGGCGAATGGATCGAACGCGCGCAGTACTTCGAGGCGGTCGCCGTGACCGGACCGGGAGTGTTCGACACGCTGAAGGCGGTGAGCAAGCTGGTGCTCAAGTCGCTGGCCTAGCGGGATGAACCTTCCGACCGGCCTTACGGTCTCGCGCATCGCGGTGACGCCGCTCATCGCGGTGCTGCCGTTCGCCAACTCGTGGACGCTGCGGCTCGTGGCGTTCGTGCTGTTCGTGCTGGCCGCGGTCACCGACTACATCGACGGCCACCTCGCCCGGTCGCGCAAGCAGGAGACCGACCTCGGCCGCCTGCTCGACCCGCTCGCCGACAAGCTGCTGCTGCTCGGCACCTTCGTGCCGATGTACCTGCTCGCGCCGCGCTTTCCGTTCATCACGCCATTTGGAGCCATGGGTCTCGCGTGGTGGGTCATTGCGATCGTGATGGGACGCGAGCTGTTCATGACGATCTTCCGGCAGGCGGCGGCGCGGCGCGGTGTGGTAATCGCCGCGATCGGACCGGCCAAGTGGAAGACGGGATTCCAGCTCATCTGGCAGGGGTCGGCGTTCTTCTGGTTCTGGGCGGCGACGCTCGCGGCCGCCCATGCGTGGGAGTCCAACGCCGCGTGGCATGCCTTCGCGCTGTTCAACGGCACGGTCGGCACGATCATGATGGTCGCCGCCGTCGCGTTGACAGTTTACTCATTCGTGATCTATCTGCGCAGTTTCGGCCGCGTGTTCACCACCTCGCCCGCGAAGTGACGACCCGTTCCGGGACACGCGTCGAACTGGTCACGATCGGCGACGAGCTCCTGCTCGGCTTCACGATCGACACGAACGCAGCGCACCTGGCACGCACGCTGGCGTCGATCGGCATGCACATCGTCCAGCGCACCACCGTGGGCGACGAGGCGGCGCAGATCGCGCGTGTCGTGGGCGAGGCGCTCGACCGCACCGGCGCGGTGATCACCACTGGCGGCCTGGGGCCGACCTCGGACGACATCACGATGGCGTCGATCGGCGCGCTCTTTGGGCGCGCGATGCGGATCGACGAAGCGCACCTCGCGTGGATGGAAGAGCGGTGGCGGAAACGCTTCAACCGGCCGCTGCCCGAAGCGAACAAAAAGCAGGCGACGATTCCCGACGGCGCCATGAAATTAGAGAATCATCATGGATCGGCGCCCGGCATCTGGTTGGAGGACGACCGTGGCCGCTGGGTGGCCATGCTGCCCGGCGTTCCGCGCGAAATGCGTGGCATGCTCGCCGATACGTTGCTTCCGCGCCTCCAGGCGCGCACGACCGGCGGCACGGTCGTTCGCTCGCGTACGCTTCGCACGACGAACATCGCCGAGTCGCTGTTGGCCGATAAGATCGACAGCATGGAGGGCGGGCCATTGGGCGTATCGCTCGCCTATCTGCCGTCGATTGCCGGCGTCGATCTGCGTCTGACGGTCAAAGATGTTGCTGCCGACGTAGCCGACGCTGCGTTGAACGCCGCCGCGACTCGTCTCCGCACGCGACTCAGTGAATGGATTTACGGCGAGGACACTGACGATCTCGCGGCTGTGGTGCTCGAGCTCTGCCGCGCGCGCAAACTCACTATTGGTATCGCTGAGAGTTGCACGGGCGGTTTGCTCGGCGCGCGTCTCACGGCGATTGCCGGGTCGAGCGATGTCGTCCGCGGCGGCATCATCGCCTATCACAACGATGTGAAGCGCGATCGACTTGGTGTGGACGAGGCGACGCTTCGCGAGCACGGTGCGGTGAGCGAGCCCGTCGTCCGTCAGATGGCGGCCGGTGTGCGCGCTGCGGTGAATTCTGCGATCGGCCTCGCGATTACCGGCGTCGCGGGCCCTGGCGGCGGAACGGAGGAAAAACCGGTCGGCACCGTCTGGATTGCCGTCGACGTCGAGGGGACAGTAGAATCGCGCCAGCTCAAGCTCTGGGGCGACCGAGACGAGATCAGACAGCGGTCAGCGCAGTGGACGATGGATTTGCTGCGGCTTCAGCTAGAGCCAAATCGGCAGCCCCAAGAGGCACGCCCGTTGCACCCCACCCCCTAGCCAGCGAACATTCACGACGCCGCTGTAACTGCCGGCCTCGTTTCCCGTACGTTTGAAGAATCATGGAGCATCGCGACGACAGCGAGTTTGACCCGTCAGAGGGTAGCCCGTCCTCGGACGACGCCTTTGCGCGTGGCGCAGGCGCGGCCGAGGACTCATACGAGAGCCAGAGTGGCGGTGACGACATCGCCCGAAAGCTGCTCGAGTCTCAGGATCGATACCTTCGGCTGGCCGCCGAGTACGACAACTTCCGCAAGCGCACCGCGCGCGAGCGGACCGAGACCGCTGCGCGCGCGCAGGCGGACTTGATCCGTCAGTTGCTCGACGGTCTCGACGATCTGTCGCGCTTCGCGCACGTCGATCCAGGCACGGTCGAGACAGCGACCGTCGTGCAAGGCGCGGACATGGTCGAGAAGAAGATGCTGAAAACGCTCACCGCTGCAGGATTGGAGGCGGTCGATCCGGTCAACCAGACCTTCGATCCCAAGCTCCATGAAGCTGTGGCGACTGAGCCGGCGCTCTCAGCCGAAGACGACCACGTCGTGTCGCGCGTCTACCAGGTTGGCTACCTGTTCAACGGCCAGCTGTTGCGCCCAGCCCGTGTCGTCGTGAAGCAGTGGAACGGCTGATCACGTACTGACGATATGGCCCAGACGAAGGACTACTATTCCGTCCTCGGCGTACCCGCGTCCGCGACGCAGGACGAGCTGAAGAAGCAGTACCGGAAGCTCGCCTCGAAGCATCATCCGGACAAAAACCAGAACGATCCGAAATCGGCCGAGCGGTTCAAGGAGATTTCGGAGGCGTATCAGGTGTTGGGTGATGCGGACAAGCGGAAGCAGTACGACCAGATGCGTCACCTCGGCGCATTCGGCGGCTTCGGCAACGGCGGCGCGCCGCGCGGACGTCCGTCTCCCGGCGGTGCCGGCGCGGGTGCGCAGAACTTCAAGTTTGAAGACTTCGACATCGGCGGCCTGGGCGGACTCGGCGACATCTTCAGCTCGATGTTCGGCAGTGCGCAAGCCGGCGCCGCGCGAGGCGCCAATGCTCGGCAGCGCGGACCGGAACGCGGCGCGGACGTCGAAGCCGTCCTTCAGATCCCATTTCGAACGGCGGCGCTCGGCGGAAAGGTGCCGATCGAGCTCGAAGTGACAGAGGAGTGCGCGACGTGTCACGGCTCCGGCGCGGCGCCGAATGCAAAAATTCAAACGTGTCCCGAGTGTTCCGGGCGCGGCACGATCTCGTTCGGTCAGGGCGGGTTCGCCGTGCAGCGTCCATGTCCGATGTGCATGGGCAAGGGGACGGTTCCGAGCGAGCGCTGTCCGACGTGCAACGGCACGGGCGAAGTTCGCGTGCGGAAAAAGATGATGATCACCGTGCCCACCGGCGTGGACTCCGGCACGAAGATCCGTCTCAAAGCGCAGGGTGGCCGTGGCGCGAAGAACGGTCCGCCGGGTGATCTATTGATCACGTTTCAAGTCGATCCCGATCGCTTCTTCAAGCGCGAGGGACTCGATCTCATCGCGCCCGTGCACATCAACATCGCGCAGGCGGCGCTGGGTTCGAAGATCAGCGTGACGACGCTCGACGGAAAGAAAGTCGCGATCAAGATTCCGGCCGGCACGACGAGCGGAAAACGCTTTCGCGTGCGCAGTCAGGGCATCCTGAAAGGCGAGCAGACGGGCGACTTGATCGTGCAGGTCGAGATCGACATGCCCGAAAAGATGACCGAGGAGCAGGAAAAGGCGATGAAGGAGTTCGCGGAGGCGAGTGGGCTGAAGTACTGAGCGGCGGAGCCGCTCAGTACTGGTGGAAGGGCGGGACTCTACCTACCTCGGGCTGTCATCCCGAGCGAAGCGAGGGATCTAGCCGGGCGACACGAGATTCCTCAGTCGCTGCGCTCCCTCGGAATGACAGGCTGTTTCCGTTCCACCGTTCCACCTTACCGCCGTTCCACCCGCGGCTTCGCCGCCTACGCCGCCAACACCGGCAACCCCACTCGTCGCCCACGCTCGATCAATCCGCCGCCGAGCACGCGGTCGCCATCGTAGAGCACGAGCGACTGACCCGGCGTGATCGCCGACACCGGCTCGTCGAGTGCGAGCTCGATCTCCTGTTCATCGAGTCGAACGATCTCGGCTCG
This sequence comes from Gemmatimonadaceae bacterium, assembly GCA_036499625.1. GTDB lineage: Bacteria > Gemmatimonadota > Gemmatimonadetes > Gemmatimonadales > Gemmatimonadaceae > JAQBQB01. The sequence continues at coordinate 73,685 of DASYDJ010000052.1, read as the reverse complement.
CGCCGGGGCCGAGCGGTGCCGGATCTGCACGCTCACCTGATCGCCGACTGCCGGGGCATCGACCAACCAGTTGATCGACCGCGCGACGACGCCGCGCCCGAGCAGCTCGTCGCGCGGACCAATGACCACTGCGCGATCCACCGGCCGGATATCGACGACGAACATCGGCACGCGGAATCCGCCAGGCAGCCCGCGGCGCTGCCCGATCGTGTAGCGCGCGAATCCGTCGTGCATGCCCGCCGGCGTCCCATCAGACAATACGAATGGTCCGGGCGACAGCGAGGGTGCATCGCTGCCCAGCTTCTGGCGAATGATCTTGGTGTGATCGCCGTCCGGCACGAAGCAGATGTCCTGGCTCTCCTGCTTTTCAGCGATCACCTCGAGTCCGAGGCGGTGCGCCACGGCGCGCGTCTCGGGCTTGGTCTGCGCACCGACCGGCAGCAGCATGCGCTGCAGCACGGAGCGATTGATGCCCCACAGGAAATACGATTGGTCTTTGTTCGGATCGAGGCCGCGGCGCAGCTCTCCGTCGACGACCCGCGCGTAGTGCCCGGTGGCGATCCACTTCGCGTCGATCGCGTCGGCCTTCACGAGCAAGTCGCGGAACTTCGTGAACGTGTTGCACTGCACGCAGGGAATCGGCGTACGTCCGTTCGCGTACTCGTTCACAAAATTCTCAACGACGTCGTGGCCGAAGGCGCTCTCGAGGTTGAGCACGTAGTGCGGCACGCCGAGCTGCTGGCAGACGCGTCGCGCGTCGTTGACGGAGTCGAGCGAACAGCACGGCCGATCGGGCAGATCGTCGTCGTGGCAGAAGAGCTTCATGGTCGCGCCGACGACGTCGTAGCCTTGCTCCACGAGCATCGCCGCCGCGACCGACGAATCGACGCCGCCGGACATCGCGACGAGCACGCGCTCCTTGGTCGCAGACACGTTCAGCCGGCGCGCGCGATTGGCGCGGAGGTGGCTGTGTTCGCGGACAGCCCGCGCGCCTTGGCGACGAGAGCGGGGAAGACTTCCGAGACACGCGTAATACAGGCGTCAGTCGTCAACGAACCCAAGCTCATGCGAATGGCCGACGTCGCGAGATCTGGCGACACGCCGATCGCCGTCAGCACGTGCGACGGCGTGATGCTTCCGCTCTGACACGCTGATCCCGCCGAGCAGGCGATACCGCGCAGGTCGAGCGCCATCAGCATCGACTCGCTGTCGGTGCCAGGCACAGACACATTCACGATGTGCGGCGCGCGCTGCTCGGCGCCGCGTGCATGAATCACGGCGTCAGGAATCTGCGCGAGGAGCGCCTGCTCGAGTCGGTCGCGCAACTGTACGAGGCGACGGCAATCCTCCTCACGCTCGGCGACGGTCAGCTCAGCGGCGCGCGCCAAGCCAACTGCCGACGCAACGTTCTCGGTGCCAGGGCGGCGCCCGCGATCCTGCGAGCCGCCGTGAAACAGCGGCTCGATACACGTGCCGCGGCGAATGAACAGCGCGCCGATTCCTTTGGGCGCGCCGATCTTGTGACCGGAGATCGACAGCACGTCGTAGGGCACAGCCTTGGTGTCGATCGCGACCTTGCCGAACGCCTGCACGGCATCCGTATGAAACAGTGCGCCGGCGCTCTTCGCCATCTCCACCAATTCGGCGATCGGCTGCACCGTGCCGATCTCGTTGTTGACCCACATCACCGTCGCGATCGCCGTGTCGCTTCCGAGCAATGTCTGAAACGACACGCGATCGACGGTGCCGTCCGCGGTCACGGCGACAATTCGCTCGTCGGCTCCTTCACGCGCCGCTTGATGCACCGACGCGAGCACCGCTTTGTGCTCGATGGGCGTCGTCAGAATGGCGTTGCGCCCTTCATCGCGGCGTGCCCGCCACGCGCCCAGCACGGCGATGTTGTCCGCCTCTGTGCCGCCGGAGGTGAAGCAGATCTCGTCGGTGTGCGCGTTGAGGCACTTGGCGACACGCTCGCGCGCCTCGTCGAGCGCTGTGCGGGCCTCGCGTCCCCAGCGGTGCACGCTGGACGGGTTACCGAAGCGCGGTCCGAAGAACGGCAGCATCGCCTCGAGCACCTCGGGACGAACCGGCGTCGTGGCGGCGTGGTCGAGGTAGATGGGGTCGGGCATGAGTGAAATATAGGGTCGCGGGGCGGGTCGTTGTCACTCCGAGCGAGCGAAGCGACCGAGGAATCTCGTATCGTCCGGCTAGATCCCTCGCTTCGGTCGGGATGACAGCCCTAGAGGTTTCTACGCCTTCCCGAAAAACTTCCCTCGTACTTCCCACAATTTGGGAAAGAACCGCTGATCGATGGTCTTGAGCAGATATCTCGATCCAAGCGTTCCGCCGGTACCACCTGTCTGCGGGCCGATCACACGCTCGACGAGCTGAACATGCTTGAATCGCCACTGCGCAAACTGTTGCTCGTATTCCAAGAGCGCTTCCGCCAAAAAGAAGAGCACGGTCGGGCCCGGACCCAAAAAGAGGTCCTCCAGCGACACACCCGCCGACGAGAGCACCTCGAGAAACAGATCCTGAAGCGTCGGGCGCGACAACGCGCGCTTCACGATCTCGGGAACGTCGCCGTGCTCCTCCAGTGCGCGCATGAAATGGTCGTCGCGAAGACCCGATGCGGCTTCGATCGCGCGAAACTGAACGCTCTGCGATCCGCTGGAACTGCCGAGGTAGGTTCGAAACTGCGCGAAGTGTTGCGGCGGGAGCGTCTCGAGCGACGAGAGCTGGTGCGAGACGATCCGCATGAGCGAATTCACACGCTGCAATCGCCACAGCGCCTGACCGGCGTCGTGGGCCTTGAATGCGTCAATGAGTCCGTCGATGTCGTGCAGAATGGCCTTGAACCAGAGCTCGCTCGCCTGGTGCACGATGATGAACAGTAGCTCGTCGGGATGCTCCGGCTGCGACTGCGGATGCTGGAGCGCGAGCAGCTCCGGCAGGCGGAGGTAGGAGCCGTAGTTGATGTCTTCGCTCAAAACGTGGATACCTCGAGATCGAGAACGTCGTCGACCAGCACCATCTCGGTCGTCAGAAAGGGCTCGCCATGCGGCCGGCGAATGAGCGTTCCATAATAAGCGCTGTAGTGACGCACCACATCCTCAAGCGGCTCACCGTTCGGATAGACCTCGCCGGCCTGGGTGACGCCGTCGAACTGTGAATGAAAGCAGCGGATGGCTTCGAGCTTCTGCTCGAACACGTCCGAGACGTCGACCACGAATGTCGGCTTCACGTAGTCCTGCCGATACGCGAGACAGTGCAGAATCTTGAGCGGCCGATGCTTCGGCAAGTCCGGCGCGATCTTCGCGAGCCCGGCCACGAAGCATCCGTCGCGCACGAGCTGCGCGGCGACGCGATGGTCCGGATGCCGCCCCTCGAGTGCCGGCGCGATCACGATCTTCGGCCGCAGCCGGCGAATCACACGCGCCAGCTTCTCACGCGTCGACGGCTCGTTGACGATGCCGGCGTCGGGCAAACCCAACGTCTCACGCACCGACACGCCGAGCACTTTCGCAGCCGCCTCGGCTTCCGCGGCTCGAAGCTCGGCGTTGCCGCGCGTTCCCATCTCGCCTTGCGTGAGGTCGAGGATTCCCGTGCGATGGCCAGCACGCGCTGCCTTCGCCAGCGTGCCGCCGCACGTGAGCTCGACGTCGTCACGATGCGCGGCGATGGCTAAGAGGTCGATTTCCATCCCAAATAGTAAGCCGCGGGGGAAGGAACTTTAATGGTGCGGGTCCGGCTGGTCGCCGAAGCGTTTGGACCGGCTTACTCGTGCCGCAACGCCGCGACCGGATCTAATCGTGCCGCTCGGACAGCCGGCAGCATTCCGAACAACACGCCCGTGAGCGCGCTCGCGCCGAGGGCCGAGACGACCGACGAAATCGGCGTCGAAGCGGGAATGGACGGCCACGCAGTGCGCACGATCAGCGACGTCCCGACGCCCAGGATGAGTCCCAGCGCGGCGCCAAGTCCGGTGAGCGTCACCGCTTCCACCAGGAATTGCCAGAGGATGTTCGCGCGCGTGGCGCCAAGCGCCTTTCGCACGCCGATCTCCTTGGTGCGCTCCGTTACCGAAATCATCATGATCGCGATCACGCCGATGCCGCCGACCAACAGACCGACGGACGACAGCGCCATGCCGACCACGAAGAAGGTCCCGAAGAGCTGATCGTAGGTCTCCATCAGCTTGTCTTGCGTCACGACAGCGAAGTTCGACGCGTCGGCCGGCCGCAGTCCGCGATGGCCGCGGAAAAAGGACGTGACGTCGTCCACGGCGTCGCCCACAGTCACGCCGTCGCGCGGTTTGACGATGAGATTCTCGCCGCGCACGTACAGATTCATGTGCCGTCGGCCCGTCTCGAGCGGCGCGATGGCTTTCGGCGAGTCGCCGCCGCCACCCGACGTCGGCGTGCCCATGGGGCTCGCTGTGTAGTGATAGAGACCGATCACCGTGAACTGATTGCCGTTGATCGAGACCTGCTTGTCGATCGGGTCGGAGTCGCCGAAGAGCGCCACGGCCAGCTTGTCGTTCACCACGACGACACGCGATGCGCCGGTATACTCGGCGTACGTGAAGCTCCGTCCGGGATAGATGTCTCCTCCGTCGACGTCGGTCCAGTTCGACGTGTAGTACTCGATGCTCGCGTTCAGCGACCGATCCTTGTACTTGAACGTGCCGCTGCTGCCCACGTGCTGGGTCACGGCGTAAATCGACGGTAGTGTGGCGAGACTCACTGCCTCGCCGTCCGTGATCGCCGGATTCCGCCGCTCGGGACACGACGACGGATCGCTGGGATCACAGTTCTGGAAACCGCCGATCGAGCGCCGGTAGACGAAGAACGATGTCGGGCCCGCCGCGGCGACGTCGCGCGCGAACGATTCATTCACGCCGCGCACCACCGACGACAGCGCCACGACGACGAACACGCCGATCGCCACGCCGAGAATCGTCAACGTCGCGCGGGCCTTGTTCGCGCGGATCGAATCGAACGCGATCGACACGCCCTCGGCGGCCGAGGTGACTCGTGCGAGAACGCTCATGTCTCGTGCCGCAACGCTTCGATCGGATCGAGCAACGATGCGCGGCGCGCCGGATAGACGCCCGATACGATGCCCACGACCGTACCGAGCAGCGTCGCCGCAACGATGGACCACGGCGCTACCGCGGCTGGCAACGGCGTTTCGAGCGCAATGAGCTTGGCAGCCGTGATGCCGAGGACAATGCCGATCATCGCGCCGACCGTGCTCAACGTCGCCGACTCGGCGAGGAACTGCCGCAAGATGTCCTTGCGTCGCGCGCCGAGCGATTTGCGGATGCCGATTTCGTGCGTGCGCTCGGCGACCGAGACGAGCATGATGTTCATGATGACCATTCCGCCGACGATCAGGCTGATGCCCGGCAGCGCCGTGCCGACGATGGTCATGATGCCCTTGATGCGCTCGAAGAATGCGAGCGCCGACTCCGACGTTTCCATGACGAAGTTGTCGGGCACCGCTGGATGGAGATGGCGCTGCGAGCGCAACGACTCGCGGACGCTCTCCATGACGTCATCGAGCATTTCGGCGTTGGACGCCTGCACGATCAAGCCGCCGATGTCACCGAGCGGGTTGGTCAATCGGTGCAGCGGCGAGTTGAAGGGCGCGACGGCGAGCTTGTCGAGCGACTGACCGAACAGGTTGCCTTGATGGGCGATGACCCCCACCACCTGATAGGGCAAGCCGCCAAGTTGGATCTCGCGGCCGACGGGATTCAGGTTCGGAAAGAAGAAGTTCGCCACCTCGTCGCCGATCACGACGACGGGAGAGCCCAGCTGATACTCCTGCGGCGAAATCGCCCGGCCCGAGGCCAAGTCGTATTTTTTAATTAAAAAATACTCTCCATCCACCGCGTGGGCCTCGACGGGCTTGGACCGCGCATACGGCGTCGACGCGTTGACGTTGTTCTGACTCTCGATCGCCCAGTGGGTGCCGGAGGGCAGGGAAGCTCGAAGGAACGCCACGTCGGTGGCGAAAATCCGCGGCCGGCGTTGCCACTCGAGCCACTCTTCGCGGGTCGTGTTGTTCCCAAACCACGGATACCGCCGCAGCGTGAACGTATTCGCGCCGAGGAGCCGGCCGGCGAAATCGTCCTCCATGTAGCGGCTCATTCCCTCAACGATCGACACAACGGCGATGAGAAACATCACGCCGATCATGACGCCCAGCAGCGTGAAGAAGCTCTTGAGCTTCTGCACGCGGATCTGGATTAGCGCTAGGCGGAGCGCCTCGAAGAGTGGCACGACTACTCGTGCCTGAGGGCTTCCACCGGATCCAGCCGCGAGGCGCGCATGGCTGGCAGCATACCGAAGATCACTCCAGTCACCGCGCTCGCACCCAGTGCCGCGACGATCGCCATGGGCGGAATCGACGCTTTGATCGGCGTCACGTGGGCGATCAACGTCGACACCGCGCCGCCGCCCACGAGGCCAATCACCGCACCGATGGCCGTCAACGTCACCGCCTCCACGAGGAACTGCCACAGAATCGTGATGCGCGTGGCGCCGAGCGCCTTGCGCACGCCGATCTCACGCGTCCGCTCCGTCACCGAAATCATCATGATCGCCACGACGCCCACGCCACCCACGAGCAGGCCGATCGCGGACAGCACGATCATCACGAGAAAGAACATCCCGAAGATCTTGTTATACGTCTCGAACAGCTTGTCCTGCGTGATGATCGCGAAGTCGTTGTCCGCGCTGGGACGCAGCGCGTGGCGCGCGCGCATCAGCGCAATGACCTGGTCTTCCGCTTCGTCGCGCGTCACGCCGTCGCGCGGGACGACCGAGATGCCGACGTTGTTGAACGACGCGTGCAGCGACCGAAGCGCTGACTCGAACGGTACGATCGCGCGCGGCTGGTTTCCGCCGGAGAGGAAACTCGCCTGATAGTGATAGATGCCGATGACCGTAAACGGTATTCCGGCGATCGTCACTTGCTTGTCGAGCGGATCAGAATCGCCGAACAGCTTCGTGGCCATCTCGTCGTTGATCACGACGACATGCTCGCCATTCGACGCCTCGGCGTCCGTGAAGCTGCGGCCGGGATACAGATCGCCGCCGCCGTCGATCAGCGTCCAGTTGGACGTGTAGCCGATCACCTGCGTGCTCGACAACTCGCGATCCTTGTACCGCACCTCGAGGTTCATCTGCAACTCGGCGCCCGACGCGCGCACGGCGTCGAGCTCGTTCAGCGCCTTGTTGTCCGTGTAGGTGAGCGCCGGGTTGTGCCGCCACTTACACGTGTCGTCCGTGCCGTCACAGGCTTCGAACGTGATTGGGTACCGGCTCAAGAAGAACGTGTTCGGACCGGCCGACTCGAGGTCTTTGGCTACGCTCTCGTTCACGCCGTGAATGGCCGCCGAGATGATGACGACGACGAACACGCCGACGGCAACGCCAAGGATCGTGAGTGCGGCGCGCACCAGATTGGAGCGAAGCGAGTCAAAGGCGATCGACACGCCCTCGACCAATGTCGTGAGGCGTACGAAGAAGTCCGACATCAGCCCTCCTGCCGCATCGCGGCGATCGGGTCGAGCAGCGCCGCGCGGCTCGCCGGATAGAGACCGGCGACGATGCCAACGCCCGCACCGACGCCAACGCCCACGAAGATCGACCAGATTTCAACTGCCGCCGGAAGCGGCGATACCGCGGCCAGCGCTTTCGCGAATCCAATGCCGAGCACGACACCGAGCGCGGCGCCGAAGGTCGACAGCGCGGCTGACTCGATCAGGAACTGGTTGAGAATGTCCTGACGGCGCGCACCGAGCGACTTGCGAATGCCGATCTCGAACGTCCGTTCGGACACGGCGACCAGCATGATGTTCATGATCACGATCGCGCCCACGACGAGACCCACCGTTGGCAGCGCAATGCCGGCGACCACGAGATAGCTCTTGAGCTTGTTCCAGAACTCGAGCGCGGAGTCGGACGTCTCGAGCGCGAAGTTGTCGGGCTGCGAGGGACGAAGATGATGACGTCCGCGCATCACGCTGCGCGCGGCTTCCATCGCCTCGCGCATCCCGACGTCGCTCGGCGCCTGAATGATCATCGCGTCGATCACGCCGTGCGGATTCACCCACCGGTTGAGCGGCGACTTCTCGGGCGCGATCACGAACTTGTCCATCGAGATGCCGAAGGCGCTGCCTTGCTTCTCGGCGACGCCGACCACGGTGTACGGAATTGCTTGAATTCGCAGCTCGCGGCCTACCGGCTCGAGGCCCGGAAAGAAGTGATCGGCTACATCCTGGCCGATCACGAGGACCGGAGAGCCGAGCAGATACTCCTGTTGCGCGATGAGGCGGCCTTTGCTCACGCCCATCTTCTTGATCGTGAACCAGTCGTTCGATACGGTCGACGCCTGCATTGTACGGGACGACGCGTACGCCGACTCCACCACCAGATTCGCCTGGCTTTCAGTGGACCAGAGCACTTCGTGCGGAAGCGCGTCGGCAACGGGCTGAACGTCGGTCTCTTCGATCCGAGGACGGCGGCGCCAGTCGCGGATTTCGTCCTGCGTGACGTTCCCGAGATTGATGTCGGGCCGCTGCCGAAGATTGAACGAATTGACGGCGATCAACTTGCCGATCAGGTCGTCCTGCATGTAGCGGCTCATGCCGCCCACGATGGAGACGACGGCAATCAGGAACGTCACGCCGATCGTCACGCCGATCACGCTGAAGAAGCTTTTCAGCTTCTGCACGCGAATGGTCTCGAAGGCGAGCCGGATGGCTTGGAAAAAGCTCATGGGGAGGGAAAGAGGCGAGGGCGGGAACGCGAGGAGGCCGTGGCCTCGCTGTCGCATTCCCGCCCTCGTCGTACGAACGAACCGGGTCCGAAGTTACATCGATCTACGAGCTTTACAGCTCGATGACCTTGGAGTCGCGGAGGCTCGGCGGCGTGAGCCCGAGGCGGCTCACGAACTGTTCCTGGGTCTCGTCGGTCGACATCAGGCCGTCGCGCAGCACCACCACGCGGCGAGCGTGCGACGCGATGTCGGGCTCGTGCGTGACCATGACGACCGTCTGCCCGGCGTCGGCAAGGTTTTGGAACACGCGCATGATTTCTTCCGAGGTCTGCGAATCGAGGTTACCCGTCGGTTCGTCGGCCAGCAGCATGGAGGGGTCGTTCACCAGCGCGCGGGCAATCGCGACGCGCTGGCGCTGACCGCCGGAAAGCTCGTTCGGGCGGTGATCCATACGGTGATCGAGCTGCACCTTTTCCAGCGCTTCCTTCGCCTTCTTTTTCCGCTCGTCCGAGCCCAAGCCGGCATACACCAGCGGCAGCTCGACGTTGTGCAGCGCCGTGGCGCGCGGCAGGAGGTTGAAGGTCTGGAAGACGAACCCGATTTCCTTGTTCCGAACGCGGGCCAAGGCGTCGTCCGACATCTTGGAGACGAGCTGGCCGTTCAGCCAATACTCGCCGGCATTCGGCGTATCGAGGCAGCCCAGAATGTTCATGAGCGTCGACTTACCCGAACCGGACGGACCCATGATGGCCACATATTCGTTGCGGCCGATGGCGATGTCGACGCCGCGCAGCGCGCGCACGACTTCGCCGCCCATGTCGTACTCGCGCTTGATGCCGCGAGCCACGATGACCCACTTCGGATCAGGCGCCTGACCAACCTTCTGAGTCACGGCCATCCGCTCGGCGGTCATGCCGAGCGGCGCTTCTAGGATTGTTTGAGTCACGACTTAGTCCCCGGGGTGGGCGTCTTCGCGTCTGGCTTCGTCTCGCGCACGAGCGCGCCGTCCTTCAGATCGCGAATTGCCTGGTAGGTGCCAGCAACGATTTTTTCGCCTTCTTTGAGCCCGTCGACGATCTCGAAGTCTTTCTCGCCGGCGATACCTACTTTTACGGGCCGGAAGGTCACTTTGTTGTCGTTTCCTACCACGAAAACGCCTTCAACGTCTTTTTTCCCGATTTCCTTGGCCGGTTTGGCCTTTCCGAGGCCTACCGCGGTGTCTCCAGCCTGCACTGCCTGGTTCTCCCGGACCGTGAGCGCGATGATCGGCACCGACAAGACGGCGTTCCGCTTGTCCGTGATCACCTTGGCCGTGGCCGAGAAGTCCGGCCGGGTGTCCTTGGGGGCGTTCAGGAGCTGAATCGTCACCTCGTAGTCCACCGCCTGGTCGGCCGTGGTCGCGGTGGTCGACTTCATCGAGCTGTTCGAGATCTTGGTCACCCGGCCGACGAAGGTCGTGTCGGGAAACGCGTCGATCTGCACTTCGGCCGAATCGCCGATCCGAACGCGCGAGACGTCGGTTTCGTCGACTTTGACGCGCGTCTGCAGAACCGACATGTCGCTGATCGTCAGCAACGTGGCGGCGTCCTTGTTGAACGTGCCCGGAACCGCAGTTTCACCCTGCTCGACGACCAACCGCGTGACCTGGCCGGCCATCGGCGCATAGATCGTCGTCTTGGCCAGCGCGCTCTTGGCGTCGTTGAGCGACGCGGTGGCCTGATCCACGGAGTGCTTCGCACCCTGCACCAACGATTTGTTCACGTCCACCGCCGTCTGGAGCTGCTCCATCTGCTCGGCGGTGACGAACTGCTTGTTGACCTTCTCGATCGCTGCCGAGCGGTCGTAGCTCTTCTGCGCCTGATCGAGATTGGCCTGCGCCTGCGCCAACTGCGCCTTGGACGACTCGACGACGGCGTTCGACCGCTCGACCTCAGCTTGCGGCTGTGACGGGTCGATCTGAAGCAGGAACTGACCTTCGGTCACCATCTGTCCTTCTTTGACGGCGAGCTTGATGATCTTGCCGCTGACGTCGGACGCGACGTCAACCTTGGTCTGCGGATCGACTTGACCGCTTGCCGTGACGGACGCGACCAGGTCGCGCTTCTGCACGGTTTCCATGCGGACGTCGGCCGCCTTGTTTCCGCGCTTGGCCGCGCTCATGCCGAGCACGGACGCAACGCCGGCAATCGCGATGATGCCGATGGTCCACTTCGCTTTCTTACCCATGATTATTCTGTCGCCTCAGCGGAGGGGGCGGCCGACCGCGTTTTCAAGCGCGGCAAATGCCCGGTGGTATTCATAGATCGCATTCACGCGGGCGATCTGCTGTTGTTCGTAGGTGGCGCGCGCCGTGGTCACGTCGAGGAACGTCGCGGCGCCAACCTTGTAGCGTTCAGTTTGCGCATCCAGGTTGGCCGCGGCCTGCGCGGACAGCGTGGTTTGCAGATCGATCGTCTTGTAGTCCGCCAGCATCGTGAGGTACGCCTGCGTGACGTCGGTCGTGATCTGAAGATCGCGCGCCTTCACGTCATACAACGCGTTGTCGCGCGTGACCTTGCTCTGCTCAATGTTGGTCTCGCGCGCGAAGCCGTTGAAGATCGGCAGGTTGAGACCCGCGGAAAGGCTGTACGGGCTCTTGATGAAGTTGAACGGCTTGTTGCCGGAGCGAATCGCCGACATCTCATCGGCGGTGAGGATGCCTGGATCGCACGGCAGCGATGAGAGACCGGCCCCGACGCGCAGCGAGTCGCTCGCCAGGCAGCTCTTGTACGATCGCGTGTTGTTTGCTTGCGCCGTCTGAACCAGCGCGTCCGAATTCGCGTACCCGAACGCCTGTGCGCCGTAGCCGGTGCTGAGCGACAGCGACGGAAGGTACGACGACTTCGCGACTTTGACGTTCAATTCGCTCGCCGTCTCGCGGGACTTCTTGGCTGCCAGATCGGGATTCACCCGGCGCGCCAGCGAGACCAACGAATCCACCGACATGTTCGGCGGCGTGATCGTGAACTGGGTATTCAGCGGACGGCTCAGATCGGCGGGCACGCCCATCAACTGATAGAGCTGCAGCTTGGCAACCTGCGCCGCATTGTGCGAGGTGAGCGCCTGTACCTGCGCTTGGCCCAACGTGACTTCCGCGGCGCGGACGTCGACGATGGTGCCGGCGCCGAGCTCCATCTTCGCATTGACGAGATCGAGCTGGCCCTGCGCCGAGGCGACGAGTGTGTCGGAGACGGCCGCGAGCGCTTCCTGCTGCACCGCGGTGATGTACGCCGACGTGACGCCGGACCGCAGCGACTCTGATTGGCTCGTGACGTCCGCTTCCGCTGCGTCTCGCTGTGCGCGCGCTGCGCGGGGAACAAACGCTGCCGACGGCAGGATGTTGTAGCTCAGCCCAAGGAAATAGCTCGAGTTGTAGGCGTCCGTGCTTCCGAGCTGAACGCCTTGAATGATCTGATTACCGCCCTGCTGATAGCCGGTGCGGAAACTCGCCTGCACCTGAGGCAGCAACTGGCCATTGGCAGCTTTCACCTGCGCGTCGGCCGATCGCACGGTGTTCTTGAACTGCTGGAAGTTCGGATTATTCCGCTGCGCCGTGCTGATCGCCTCGTCGAGGCTGAGCGGAGTCCCGGTGGCGGTGCTGGCGCTGCTGGCGGCGGGAACTGACTGCTGCGCGAACGCGAGCTGGGCAGGGATCGCCAACAAGGCGATGAGCCTCAACGAACGCATGGTGGGGTCCTTATGGATGGAGTCTGGCGGGCAGTACGGACGGCGGTCCTAACGAGTTTCAAGACTGCAGGGTCGAGCGGGCGACCCTACCGGGGCAACTCTTCCCGCACTGCGGTAAGCCCCTCAGCGGGAACTTCAACGCGCAGGACGCGACCCTCGGAGTCGACCCAGAATTCCTGAGTCCTCGACCCAATGACGAGCGAGTAGTGCGTGGCGGTCACGGATCGGCCGGCGATTTCGACAGGCTCCATGCCCTTGCCGGTGAGCGTTCCTTCCTCGTGGCGGCCGGTACGCGGGTGGATCAGGTGAATCGCCCCCGCGCGCTTCGTCACCGTCACAAAATACAGTTGGTGCAACAGCCCGTCGTCGAGAATCAGCGTTCCGCCCGGCAGCAGCGGAAAGTCCTTCATCGACTCGGTGCTTTTGTTGTCGGACGAGGTCAATGAAATGCGATGGCCGCCGGCCAAGGCACGGACAGTCAAGGTCGTGGCGCCGTGCGTCTTGTCGAGGTACAGGTACGAAACCGGTGTCCCGAGCGAATCGGCAACCAGGGCCGAGCTGATGCGGTCGTCGCCGGCAATGAGCTGAGCCGTCGCCTGGATCAGCCCGTTGTCGATCCGGGCGATCTTGAAGCTCTCGGTCTGCGCCGGGCGACCTTTGGCGGTGACGATGAACGCGCCTTCGTCGATCGTTCGGCCCTGCGCCAGGCACGGCGAACTCGAGGCGGCCGCGATAAGAAAAAGCCACTGGCCGGACACGACTGGAACGACGGAACGGAGGCGCATGGTGGGGTAATGTACCCGATCCCAGCCGTAGTGTTCACCGTGGAGCCGGAGCTCACGCATCAGGCACCGGCGAAACGAAGATCCGGTTCCTGATCTTCGTATAGATGCGCTCGTATATCGCGCGACCCTTTTCGGCCGTTGCCAGGGTAGGGCGCCCGATCGATCCGGGGCTCGCCCGTGGGACGCGCAGCCAACCACGCCGGTAACGTCGCACCTCGTCCCGAGACATCATATAATCCTGAGCCTGCGTCATATCGACCAAATGCGGGGCGATGTACAGCATGAGAGAGGTGTCTACTTCATCGCCGTGCATGTGCTCGGATTGCGCTTCCAGCAGATCACTCACATCTACGCCAAAAATGTCCACCGCCCGCACGCGCGCGCCCGAGGTGATGACAGTCGACAGTGCCTCGAGGTGCGGGTCGTGCTCGTGGGCAGTGAGCAGAATGAACTCGTGAATGCCAGTCGCTTCCCACGTGTCGATCAGGTCGTTCAGCATGCGATGCAGCGTTTTCTTGCGCAACGACGCATTTCCGGCGAAACCGCGCTCGGTGACGACGTTCACGCCGTACTCCACCGTCGGCGCCATCAGCACGCCGAACTCGGTCGACAGGTCGCTCGCCATGCGCTCGACGATCAACGTCGCACAGCCCAATGGGAGATGCGGGCCGTGCTGCTCGCACGTGCCGACGGGAACGATCAGTCGACGATCGGTTTCGACGAGCGCCGCGACGTCGGTCGGTCGCATCTCTTTCAGGCGACGCGGCGCGGGCACGCCGGCTGGAGGCTGACTCATTTCTGCTGAGCGGCTCGGTCAGTTTGTTCAGGAGGCGACCCCGCCGCGCAATGCGACGGTGTTGCCGGCGTTGTGGGCGGTCTCGGCGAGCGCGGCACTGATCGCGGTCAGCGAGTGGCTGCACGCGCCGAGCGTAGAGTATCTCGTCCCGCTGCTCGTCGCCACCGTTGCCGCGACGTTCGCCGCCGTTCGACTGCATGGCGCGCAGCGCTGGTGGACTCGCGCCTGCTCGGCGTTGCTGGTTGCGGCAGCGATCTTTGCAACGCCGGCCGAACGGAGTCTGTGGCGCGTTCGGCATGATTGGGACGCGTGGCGTCACGAAAGCGCTGTCGCTGGTCTCACGGCCCTCGAGGATGCGCTCGACGATGCCGTGGCGTCGTCGAATCGGGCGACCGAAAAAGCGGTGTCGGCACCCGATGATCGTGCTCGCGCCTTTGACGTCATCGAGTCGGCGCTTCCGAAAGGCGACGAGCGCGGGCTCGTTCTCTATCGCGGCGACAGCGCGCTCGCCTGGGCAGGCGTGGTGCGCGTTCCGATCGATCCGCGCTACGAAGGACCGACAGTCGTCGGTACGCCGTTCTATCTCGCGCTTCAGGTGACGCGCTCGCGCCAGGATGGCGCGTCCGTGGTGCGCGCGAGCGCAGTGACATTGCTCGACGCCAAGGCGCCGGGCGACCGACTCTCGTCGCCGCTCGCGCGACGCATCGCCGCCCAAGCGGGACTCGGCGATTTCGAGTTCTCGCCGGCGAGCGATTCGGCAGGCGGCCAGGAGTTGCTTCACTACATGTCGGGCAATCTGCCCCTGTTCGACGTGCGCGCCGCGCCGCTCGTACAGGGCGAAGTGACGCAGCGGATTCTCGAACGTGTGCGAACGCGCGCCGGTCTCGCGTTCATGATCGCGCTCGTGTTCTTCGTGATCGGTGTGTGGCGCGGCACGCGCGAGTTCGGTCCGCGCGCGGCCGCGTTGGGTGTCGCACTCGCCTGCACGGCGCTCATCCCGCTCAATCAATATTCAAATCTCACGCGCTTGTTCGACGCGTCGGTGTATTTCACACCGCGCGGCGGACCGCTCACCGGCAACGCGGGCGCCCTCGCCACGACGAGCGCGATCGTGCTGCTCGGCATTCTCGCCGTCTTTCGTCGCCAGGCACAGCGCGCGTCGCGCTACAGCGCGGTCGCCACGATCCTCCTCATCGCCGGCCTCGGACCGTTTCTCCTCCGCGAGCTCGCGCGCGGCGTTCAAGTTCCGCTGCACGGCGTTGACGCGGCGCTCTGGCTCATCTGGGAGATTCCGCTCTTTCTCGCCGCGGTGTCGGTGCTGCTCGCCGGAGCGGCGGCAGGAGCGATCGTGCTTGGCGTGCGTCGCGGTTTGCCGCCGTGGGTCGCGCCGTTGGTGGCGACGATCGCCGCAACGCTCGCGCCCATCGAGTGGGATGCGCCGGGACGATGGCCGTGGTGGTACACGATTTTATGGATCGTCGCGATTGCGATGCTCGCGCTCAGCCGGCGCACGCGCTTCGTGATCATCAGCGCGGCGACCGTCGCCGCACTCGGCGCAACGACGCTCGTGTGGGCCCGCACGGCACGCGGCCGCGTCGACGCATCCGTGCGCGATCTGCAAGGGCTTACGCAGGTCGATCCGGTTGCCGTCACGCTGCTGCAGCGTTTCGGTGCGAGTCTCCAAGCCGACTACGCGCCGGCGTCACGTGAGGAACTGCTGCAACGGCTGGTCAACTCCGACGTCGCGGCAGCGGGGAATCCGATCGCCTTGTACGCGTGGCCGTCAGATTCGGGATCGGTCGCGCAGTTTTCTACTTCTGATATTCCAATTCCGATATCGGCCGTGGCGCGGCTCGTCGGCGAAGCCCGGCAAAGCGCCAACACCGTCATCGAAACGGTTCCGACTGACTCGGCGGTCGAGCTGGTGCTTGCCGCACCTGGAATTGGCGGCGGTGTGACAGCGGTGGTGCTCGCGCCCAAGAGCCGCATCTTCGACACGGATCCGTTCGCGCAGTTGCTCGGTCTCGACGTCGATCCGGCAGCCGAGCCGCCATACACGGTTCGCTTTCGCGGCCGAGTACGCGCCGACTCGACGATGAGTCAACCTGTCTGGCGACGCGAAGGCAGCGTGCTGCATGGCGACTGGATCGTGCGCACCGGCACTGCGGCGTCGCTTGCTCACGTCGAGGTCGAGTTGCGTCCGGTGTACGCGTTGGTGCAACGCGGCGCGCTCATCGTGCTGCTCGATCTCGCGATCGTGGGTCTGCTCTGGCTCGCGAGCGTGGTCGCCGACGGCGGCGCCGGCCGCTGGATTCGCGCGCGACAGCGCACGTGGGGCCGCAGCTATCGCGCGCGACTCTCGCTGGCACTGTTTGCGTTCTTCGTCATTCCGGCGATCGCATTCGCGATCTGGTCGTACGAGCAGTTGGCGACCGACGCCACGCAGTCGCGCGCGCTGCTGATCAGCGAGACGCTGCGGGCGATCACGCCGCCGCGCGTGGGCACGCTGTGGCTTCCCGCCGAGAGCGATCGGCTCGACACACCGCTCTTTCTCTATGATCACGGGGAACTGAGCGAGGCGAGCGATCCGCTCTACGACGATCTCGCGCCTACCGGCCGCTATCTCGGCCGCGAGACGGAGCTTGCGCTCGCCGTGCGCGATGAGGAAACTGATACGAGGCTCGAGCGCGTCGACGACGGCTCGGAATTGTTCGGCTATCGATCGTTCGCCGCGCTCGGTGTTCCGTCGACTGTCATCGCGGCTCCCGCGCGTGCCGACGAGCTCGCGCTGGGCCGCCGTCGTCGAGACCTTGGCGTGCTAGTGATGTTCGCTACGGCGGTGGGTGCTCTCGCTGCGCTTTGGCTCAGCGGGCTCGCGGCACGCGAGCTGGCGCGGCCCATCAAGACGCTGCGTGAAGCAGCGCTCTCGATCGCGGGCGGCGCGCGCACGCTACCGCTCGATACCGAGCCGACAGTGGAATTCAGCCCGGTGTTCACGGCGTTCCGACGAATGGCCGGCGACCTGCATGCCAGTCGAACGGCGCTCGAGGAAGCGCAGCGCCGTACGGCAGCCGTGCTTCGCAACGTCGGCAGTGGCGTGATCGCGGTTGGTCTCGACGGTCGCGTGACGCTGGCCAATCCGCGCGCCGAAGCATTGTTCGACTGTGCGCTGCCGCCCGGCACTGAGTTCGCAGCGTGCGCGCCGCCGACGATCGCTGAGGCGGTGGGGCACTTCCTGTCGACGTCGACAGAAGAGGAAGTGATCGAAGTCTCGCTCGACCAGCAACAGTTGCGCGGCACGCTCACGCGTCTCGCGCGCGGCGGCGCGGTCGTGACGCTCGACGACGTGACCGAGCTCGCGCGCGCGCAACGCGTGCTCGCGTGGGGCGAGATGGCGCGGCAGGTCGCGCACGAGATCAAGAATCCACTCACGCCCATTCGCCTCGGCGTGCAGCACCTGCGGCGCGCGCGCAACGACCCGCGCGTGGACTTCGATCGCGTACTCGAGCAGAACGTCAATCAGATCTTGGGCGAGATCGATCGGCTGGATGAAATCGCGCGCGCGTTCAGCCGATATGGTGCCGCGCCGGCCAATCGGCGCGAGATCACCGCGGTCGACGTCGCCGGGATCGTGCGCGAGGTCGTGTCTCTCGAGCGGATGGGCGACGAGCAGGGACTCCAATGGCAGGAGCACGGCACCGATGTACCGGTGTTGGCGTTCGCTCGTGCGGACGAGCTCAAGGAAGTGCTGCTCAACCTCCTCGAGAATTCACGCCACGCGCAGGCGAAGGCGGTTCGCGTATCGTTGCGGCCCACTGCCCGCGACGACGATCGAGTAGTCATCGCCGTGCGCGACGATGGTCATGGCATACCCGACGATGTGCTGCCACGAATCTTCGAGCCGCATTTTTCCACGCGCACGAGTGGCAGTGGTCTCGGTCTGGCGATCAGCCGCCAGCTTGTCGAGGCGTGGGGTGGGGATGTGGCGGTGGAGAGTACGTCGGAGAGCGGGACGACTGTGACGATCGCGCTGAGGCCGGCCTGATTGTCATCCCGAGCGAGCGAAGCGAGAGAGGGATCTTGCGTCGGCCGTCTTATAATTGGCGCGTGAAAAGATCCCTCTCTCGCTTTCGCTCGCTCGGGATGACATCACCCGAATATTCGAACTGTTTTCACATTCACGAATTCGTGAAGCCCAAATGCGCTAAGCTCTCGGCCGTAGCCGGACTTCTTCATGCCACCAAACGGAAACCGCGGATCCGAAGCGACCATGCCGTTGATGAACACACTGCCCGCGTCGATCTCGCGTGCCAACTGATCCATCTCGCTTTCCTCGCGCGTCCATGCCGCGGCGCCGAGTCCGAAGCTGGAATCATTGGCGAGCTCGATGGCGTGGGCGATGTCGCGTGCGCGAATCACCGCCGCGACTGGCCCGAACGTCTCTTCGCGGAACACGGGTGATTTGTCTGTGACGGTGCCGACTACCGTCGGCTCATAGAAGAATCCCTGTCCGTCGCGCTTCTTTCCGCCGGTGAGAACTTTGCCGCCCGACTCCGCGGCCCGGTCCACCTGGCCGCTGAGATCCTCACGGATGGTGGATGTCGCGAGCGGACCGATATCCGTGCGCTCATCCATCGGGTCGCCGACGACCAACTTCCGCATGCGCTCCACGAAGCGCGTCGTGAAATCGTCGGCGATCGCTTCGTCGACGATGAACCGCTTCGCCGCGATGCACGACTGCCCGTTGTTGATCGTCCGCGCCGATATCGCGGTGTTCACCGCGCCATCCAGATCGGCGCTCGCCAACACGATGAACGGATCGCTGCCGCCCAACTCGAGCACCGTCTTCTTGATGTGCTTTCCGGCGATCGACGCCACGCTGCTCCCCGCGCCTTCGCTTCCGGTCAGCGTCGCCGCTGCCACACGATCGTCGGCGAGAATGCGCCCAACCGGCTCCGAGCCAATGAGTAAAGTTTGAAACACGCCGGCCGGCGCACCGGCGTCCTCGAACAACTTCTCGAGCGCCAGCGCGCACTGTGGCACATTCGACGCATGCTTGAGCAACGCGACGTTTCCGGCCGCAATCGCCGGCGCGGCGAAGCGGATCACCTGCCAGAACGGAAAATTCCAGGGCATCACCGCGAGTACGACACCGAGCGGTTGAAACGCGACGTAGCTCCGTTCACCCTTCGCCTCTACCGGAGAATTGGCGAGCATCGCCGGTGCTTGCTCGGCGTAGTAGCGACACGTCGCCGCACACTTCGTTGCTTCGGCGATCGCCGCCTTGAGCGTCTTGCCCATCTCCAGCGTCATCAGCGCGCCGTACTCGGCTTTCCGTTCGTCGAGCAGCTCGCCGGCGCGTTTCACTACGCGAAGTCGGTCATCGAGTGGAGTGTGTCGCCACGCTCGGGCCGCGAGCGATGCCGCCTCCAACTTCGCATCGATCTCTTTGTCGGTGAGCGCCTTGAACGAGCGCACGCGCTCGCCACTGGCCGGGTTGATCGTTTCAATTGCCATCGTACACCGCTAACCAATCAAGAGAAAAAATCAGGCTGTAAAGAGCGAGTCGCCGGTCCACGCGACGCCTGAATCGTCGGCCGCGAACCAACGCTTCCACCACGGCACTTGTCGTTCCCGCTCGAACACGGCCTGAATCGCTTCCCGCCACGTGAACTGCATTGCCGCGGCATCCTGAAACCGGTCGTCGGCCGAGGCTGACAAACCGAGTCGCAGCCATTCACCAATTTCTGGCGGGTAGGCCGAGAGGTCGATGTCGCCGCGCAGCTCGCGCGCGAGTATCGCGGCGCTGTCACGATCGCCGAATGGCGGCGCGCCGCTCAAGGCGAACGCGACGATCGCCGCGATCGAGAAACAGTCTGCGGCCGCGTCCTGCATTTCGCCGAGCAATTGTTCGGGCGGCGCGAACGCCGGCGTGCCCGACGCGCCGGCAATCTCTTCGCCTGTCACGTTGGCGATGCCGAAGTCGGCCAACCGCCACCGGCGATACCGGTCGATCAACACGTTCTCAGGCTTGAGATCGCGATGCACGATGCCTACAGCGTGCGCCGACGCCAAACCGCTCAGGATGAAGTCGACTTGCGGCGCGATTTCCGTCAGCGGTCGCGGACCGGAGCGCGCAACGAGGTCGGCCACCGATCCGCCTTCGGAGAGCTCCATCGTGTACCAACCAACGTCGCCACGACTGTCCCAATCGAAGATCGGCACGATCGCCGGATGCGCGAGCTGCGCGGCGAGCCGCGCCTCGCGTCGAAAGCGACCAACGATTCGCTCGTCGCGCGCGACGTGTGGGTGCAGCAGTTTGAGCGCGACCTCGCGACCGAGCGATAAGTCGCGAACGCGCCACACGGATCCGAACGATCCCGCACCCAGCGCGGCCAACACTTCATAGTCGTCGGCCAACGCCCAACGCAGCCTCGCCTCGGCCGAGTCGTTCGCGTGCTTTGATCCCGGCTCGTCGCCGGCCAGCATGACCATCGTTCGACTGCCCACCACGCGATCGATCGCGCGCAGCATGCCTGCCATCGACGGAAAGCGCCGCGCTGGATTCGACTGCAGCGCGCGATCGATCACCGTCGCCAAAGCTTGCGGGCAATCGGGACGCAACAGTTGAATGGGCGGCGCCTCGTCGGCCGGCGGCGCTTCGCCGGTCAACACCGCGAAGCACACGGCAGCGAGCTGCCACTGATCGCTGAGCGGCGACGGCGTCCATTGACCGTTCGCCCACTCGCTCGGCACCGGCATGAATCGGAAATCGGGCGCGATGCCCGCGGGAATCTCCGCCTGCGACATCGCCCACTGCCAGCCGATCACCCACAGTCGTCCCGTCGGCGTGGTCCAGACCATTTCCGGCGACATGCAGCCGTGCGCCACACCGAGATCGTGCAGATAGCTGAGTGATGATCCGATTTCGCGCATCACGCGAAGCACGCCGGGCACGTCGTCGGTGCCCATGCGTCGCAATCGCGCGCCAATGGTTTCGCCGGCGATCCAGCGGCGCAGATATCCAGGTCCGCGCCGACTCTCGGCGAACGACGCCCAGTAGTGATACGTCGTCGGCATCGCCGGATGATTGCGATGCGCCAAGTGGCGCGCTTCGCCCTCGAGCCAGTTGTGATGCGTCGGATCTGGAGCGCTGACGAGCGAGAGCGATCGACCGAGCGCGTCGATCAGCTCCTGATAGTGGCGGTACTCCGTGTGGAGACCTTCCGGGCCCCAGTTCCATCCCGGCGGGAGTTGCCATTCACGCAGGTGTTCCGGCAACTCCTGCGTGATCGTGTAAATCTCGGCGTTCGTCTCGCTCATGTACGACGAGTCATCACATCTTGGACTCGGAGAGAATTCGCTCCGCGGCCGCGGCGAATTCCGGCACGAGCGACACGTCCGGCAGCACGTTGACCTCCACGCGCTTGACCGCGAGCGGCGATCCGTCGTCGGGGGCCGACGACGCGAGCGACGGGATGTGCACCGTGACGGAGACGACGCGCCACAGCGTGCTGGGCCGCGTTGGCTCGCCGGCGGCGTTCAGCGTGTCCAGCTGAAGTACCTCACCCCGCGCCGGAATCGCATCGCTCGCGCACTCGGCGAGCACCTGCTCGTGGCGGTCGTGTCGGACGACTCGCAAAGTGACCATCGTGCTCCGGGTGGACGGGTCCCTGAAAGTATCCGCGGGCTCGCGGCCGGGCCAGCGTTGCCGCGAAACTCCTGCGCCACGAGCACGTAATAGATTATCGACAGCGCTCACGCTCCCTCGGAGGACGCCGTGTTTCACATGCTTGCATCGGTCGCCAGCCTCGCCATCGCCGGTATCGTCTCCATTGTTGGCTACTGGCAGGCTCGCCAATTCACGCAAAACAAGCTGCGGTACATCGACGCAGTGCACAAAGCCTTGGTGCCAATCGGCGTGGGCCTCGCGGCGTTCCTGGTTGCCAGCCCGGTCGTGTGGCTGCTTCCGCTGGTAGGGACGGGAACGGCGCTGCTATTTGGCGGCGGCGTGGCCATGGGCGTCGCGGCCGGCGCGCGCGACATTCGCAAACGCCTCGGCGCCGGCTGATCGCGCCTAGCGATACTCCGCCATCAATTCGGCGAGCGCGGCGCTCCCCGGACACAGCTCTTCATATGGAACGTCGACGAGCGGTTGCGTGACCGTACCGCTCACGGCGTGCATGTCGGACGAGCTCTCGTCGATGTGCAGCAGACCCGTCACCACTTCGCCGCGCGCCTGATGTTCGCGCACGTAGTTGTACGCGATGGTGCGATCCGTCGGGTCGTAGTGCTCGGGCACACTCCGGAACCGCACGACGCTCCCGTCGTGCATCGTGACGCTGACCACGCCATTGCTCGGCTGATCCGGCGCGGTGATCTCGTGACGTAGCGGCACGAAGTCCACCGGGGTCGCGTCCTCCATGTGCTCGCGCGTGTACCTGTAGCTCTTCGTGCTGGAGTCGTGATCGTTGAAGCTCACGCACGGCGAGATCACGTCGATGAGCGCGAAACCGTTATGCCGGATTGCCGCTTTGAGAATTGGCACGAGCTGCGATTTGTCGCCCGAGAACGTGCGCGCCACGAACGTGGCGCCGAGCGTGAGCGCGAGGAGCACCGGGTCGATCGGCGGCTGCACGTTCGCCTCGCCGCGCTTTGACTTCGATCCGACGTCGCTCGACGCCGAGAACTGGCCCTTGGTGAGGCCGTACACGCCGTTGTTCTCCAGCAGATAGAGCATGTTCACATTGCGGCGCACGGCGTGGCACAACTGGCCGAGCCCGATCGACAGCGAATCGCCATCGCCGGAGATTCCGAGGTAGACGAGATCGCGGTTTGCCGCATTCGCGCCGGTGGCGAGTGACGGCATGCGGCCGTGCACGCCGTTGAAGCCGTGCGACTGCTTCATGAAATACGCAGTCGTCTTCGAGGAGCAGCCGATGCCGCTCATCTTCGCCGCGCGATGCGTGGGCACGTCGAGCTCCCACAGCGACTGCACAAGCGCCGCGGTTACCGAGTCGTGGCCGCAGCCGGCGCACAGCGTCGACATTGCGCCTTCGTAGTCGCGGCGCGTGAGGCCGAGCGCATTGTGTTTGAGGCCGGGGTGCCGAACCGGCGGTTTGGTGATCGACGTCATGTGTGCGCTCCGACTGGGCGGTTGGCTGTGGGCGACGCGAGGTTCGGCACCACGCCGTTGCCGCCGCGGTGGTCGTCGACCTGCCCGAGGACACCGCGTACTACGCGATCGGCGGTGAGCGGCAGTCCGCCGTAGTCGAGCACGGAGGTCATCCGGTCGCGCGCGAATCCGGTCTCGATCGCCAGCAGCGTCCGGAGCTGACCGTCGCGATTCTGCTCGACCACGTAACACCGTTCGTGCGCTTCGATGAACGCGCGAACGCTTGGCGGGAATGGGAACGCCCTGATGCGCATGTAGTCGACGCTGGCACCGCCGGCGCGCAGCCGGCTAACTGCCTCGCTGACAGCGCCATGACAACCGCCTAATGAGATTATTCCAATGGTGTCGCCGGTATTCGCGCTGTTCTGGAGGTCGAGCACCGGCGCCGGCACCTGCAGCGCCGCCGTCGCGAGCTTCTTCGCGAGCCGGTCCACCACCTCCTGATATTCGACGGCGTCCTCGGTGTAGGTGGCGTTCTTGGTGTGGCCCGAGCCGCGGGTGAAGTAGCCGCCCTTGGGGCTCACGCCGGGGAGCGAGCGCGCCGCGATGCCGTCGCCGTCCACGTCCGTGTAGCGCGCGAACCGCTCGATGCGCTCGAGGTCATCGGCGTCGAGCACCTTGCCGCGATCGGGACGATATGCGTCGTCCCACTGAAGCGTGCGGCACATCCAATCATTCATCCCGATATCGAGGTCCGACACCACGAACACCGGTGTCTGAAAGCGCTCGGCCAGATCGAAGGCGGTGACGGCGAGATAGAAACACTCTTCCGGGTTCGCCGGATAGAGCGCGATGTGCTTGGTGTCGCCATGCGACAGGTAGGCGATTGGCAGGAGATCGCCCTGCTGCGTGCGCGTCGGCATTCCGGTGGAGGGGCCGGTTCGCTGGATGTCGAAGAAGACGCCCGGAATCTCGACGTAGTAGGCGAGTCCGATGAACTCGCTCATCAGCGAAATGCCAGGGCCCGCCGTGGCGGTGAACGATCGCGCACCACACCACCCTGCGCCGATCACCATGCCGGCCGCCGCGAGCTCGTCTTCCGCCTGAATGAACGTGTATTTGCGCTTGCCGGTCGCGGCGTCTATACGAAAACGCTCACAATATTCTTTGTACGCCTCCATGAGCGACGTGCTCGGCGTGATCGGGTACCACGCGCCGACCGTGGCACCGGCGAACACGGCGCCGAGCGCCGCAGCCGAGTTGCCGTCCATGAGCACGCAGTCGCGCGTGGCGTCCATCGCCTCGAGATGGAACGGCAGCGGACATGCGTAATGCTGCACGGCGTAGTCGTAGCCCAATCGAATGGCGCGGAAGTTGGCATCGAGCAACGCCTTCTTCTTGGCGAACTTTTCGCGCAGCATCTCCTCGACCACGTCCATGTTGATGGCGAGCAGCGCGACGAGCGCGCCGACGTACACGATGTTGCGGAGGAGCGTGCGCTCGCGGTCGCCCTGAAACGCTTCGACGCAGAGCTGGCCGAACGGAATTCCGAGAATGGTGATGTCGGGCCGGCGGAGCACCTCGTTCAGCGGCCATGATGAATCGTAGAGCAGATAACCGCCCGGCCGCACCGCGGCAACGTCTTTGACGTATGTCTCCGGGTTGAGCGCCACGACCAGGTCCACATGCTCGGGCCGCGAAACCCAGCCGTCTTTGCTCACCCGGATCTCGTACCAGGTAGGCAGACCTTGGATGTTCGACGGAAACACGTTCTTGCCGGTGACCGGAATCCCCATGCGGAAGATGGCTTGCATCAGGATACCGTTGGCGCTTGCCGACCCGGTGCCGTTCACCGTGCCCATCTTGAACGCGAAGTCGTTGATGCGGGACGTGTGTGACTCAGGCATGCTGCGTGGCCTCCGTGCGTGCAGTCTGCGCCATGACGACCACGCTCCATGCTTCCCGCCAGGCGCCGACGCCCGCTGCCCGTCCGTCGCTGCCAGCGTATGGGATCAGTAAATCAAATTTGCTCATGTCCCACGCCGCCGTGGGGCAGCGTTCGGCGCACAACCCGCAATGCAGGCAGACGTCTTCGTCCTTCACCATGATCCGCGCGGTCTGCGGCAGCGGCTCGGATGTGTAGAGCGCCTGGTCGGCGTGTTCTCGCGGCGCAGAGAGCTGCGCGACCAAGTCGAAGTCGTCGGCGGTATCGTGCGCGATCGTGAGGCAGTTCACCGGGCAGACATCGATGCACGCGTCGCACTCGATGCACTTGCTCGCCGTGAAGTGGGTCTCGATGTCGCAATTGAGGCAGCGCTCCACCTCCTTCGCGACTTGCTCGGCGGTGAACCCCAGCTCGACCTCGACGCCGAGTCCCTCGAAGCGTTTCGTGAGCTCTGCGTGCTGCATCTTCGTCCGCGGCAGCGCGCTGTAATCGTTGCTGTAGCTCCAGGCATGCATGCCGGACTTGGCGCTCACGAGATTCATGCCGAACGCCGGCCGATCGCCGAGCGACACCTGCTGACAGTGGTTGTGAATGCTGATCGCCGCCTGGTGTCCGTGCTCTACGGCCCAGATGATGTTCTGCGGGCCCCACGCCGCGTCGCCGCCGAAGAAGACGCCGGCGCGCGTCGACTGGAATGTGGTCTTGTCGACCACGGGCATGTTCCACTCGTCGAACGCGATGCCCACGTCGTCGTCCCGCTCGATCCACGGGAACGCGTTGTCCTGGCCGATGGCGAGGATCACGTCGTCGCATGGAATCACGACGGTGCCGGTGACCTCGCTCTTCTGCTTGCCGTTCGCTTCGTACCAGCGGAGCTGCTCGAGCTCGAGACCCACGAGCTTTCCGTTCTCGAGGATGAACCGGTTCGGCGCGTGGTTCTCGACGATCTCCACGCCCTCTTCTTCAGCGTCCTCTAATTCCCACGGCGAGGCCTTGAAGTAGGGGCGCGAGCGGCGGGCAATGACTTTGACGTCTTTGCCGCCCAGCCGGCGAGAGGTGCGGCAGCAGTCCATCGCCGTATTGCCCACGCCGACAATGATCACGCGTTCGCCCACGTGTTCGATGTGGCCGAAGTGGGCCGACGCCAGCCACTCGATGCCGATGTGGATGTTCGCCGCCGCCTCGGCGCGCCCGGGCACCTGCAGATCCTTGCCGTGAGGCGCGCCGCTGCCGATGAACACTGCGTCCCAATGCTCGGCCAGCAGCGCGCGCATGCTCGCAACGGGCGAGTCGTAGCGAATGTCGACACCCATGTCGAGGATGTTTCCGACTTCCTCGTCGAGTACGCTCGCAGGGAGACGGAACGACGGAATATTGATGCGCATCAAGCCGCCCGGCTCGGTCAGTTTCTCGAGGATCACCACCTCGTAGCCGAGCGGCATGAGGTCGTTTGCCACGGTGAGCGACGCCGGCCCGGCGCCAATCAGGGCGACGCGCTTACCATTTTTAGCAACAGGAGCGTTAGGTAAGAATTCGCTAATGTCGCCGCGGTGGTCGGCGGCGACACGTTTCAGGCGGCAGATGGCAACAGGCTTGCCGTCGATGCGGCCGCGGCGGCAGGCCGGCTCGCATGGGCGGTCGCAGGTGCGGCCGAGGATGCCGGGAAAAACGTTCGATTCGCGGTTGAGGAGATACGCCTCGGAGTATCGCCCCTGCGCGATGAGCCGGATGTACTCCGGAACATTTGTGTGGGCGGGACACGCCCACTGGCAGTCGACCACCTTGTGATAGTACTGGGGGTCGGCAACGTCGGTTGGCGCACGTGCGGCGGACACAGCGGGACGACGGGATGCCGGCATGTCGTATTCCTCGCGGAGACCTAGCGGTGGCCTATGATCGGACCCGGACCTGCGCGCGGCAAGGGGCCGGTCTCGAGGCGTCGCTCGGCAGACCAGGCTGGCGCTCCCAGCAAGAGCGCATAATGTTGAGCGCAGCGGAGGATCTCGCATGGGTCAAACGCTGCACCTTGGCGCACCGACGGTGATCGAGTCGGATGCCGACAAGACGCCCTATGGCGTGGTGTTCGAGGACGACGGCGATCTCGCCTACCTCTACGCGGTCGACCGACGGTCGGGCGGCCACGCGACGCTCGACGCGGTGTGCATCTATCACTTCACCGCGGTGCTCGAGCAGCACATGTCCGATCTCGAGGCGTACCATCCGTACGACGTGCGCATCGTCTGGTCGGAGAATCAGCTGCAGGCGGCGCTGTTGCTCGACGGCGTCGCACATGCCGCGTTCGACTTCGAGCACAAGCGCGCCTACTGTCGAAGCAATTTCCCGTCGCAGTCGGCGTGGAGTTCCGCCGGGCATGCCTGGGATCAGCGCGCGGTCGAATTCCTGACCGTCCTCTCGGAGACTGTCGCGCAGCCGGCGGTTCGGTACACCAATCTTCCGTGAGCGTGGGCCGTACGTTGTCATCCCGAGTGAGCGCAGCGAGCGAGGGATCTTGCGTACTGTGCCGGTAGCTGGCTACGCGGTGATGACGCAAGATCCCTCGCTACGCTCGGGACGACGCTTCAAGGCACGGTTTTCGTACCAGCCGGGTGCGTGAGCCGATAGATCAACACCGCCGCGCGCTCGGTCTGCATCGGCATGGTTGCAATGTCCACACGCTCCATCGGCGTGTGTGATCCGCTGCCGAGCACCCCGAGTCCGTCGAGTCCCGTCATGATCGGTCCGACGAACGAAATGTCCCCAGCGCCGCGCTTGCTCGGATCGAGTGCCGTCACCGGACCATACCCGAGCGCTCGGCTCGCCGAGTCATACACGGCGAGCACGGCGTAGTTGGCGGGCGTCGGCGCCATCGCCGGATAGTCGTCGCCGAACGTAATCGTCGCCGACGTGCCGGGCAGATTGTTGTGCGTCGCGATGTCGCGCATCCTGGCGCGCGCTGAGTCCTTCTGTCCCTCGGTGAGAAAGCGCAGATCGCCCGCCACCGTGGTGTGCGCGGCGACGATGTTGAGCTTCGACGCCGATGATCCGGCGACCTTGGTCGAGTCGTACGCGACGTCGGTGCCGCCGACGATCACACTGGGACTGAACGTCAAGCTTGGCGTGCCGGCGAGCTGCACACGGAATTCGTTGAGAATCCGCGCGGCCTCGAAGTTCGATCCAAAGCCCGCAGCGTCACCGAAGATGCCGGCCGAGTGTGCGCCGTGGCCGCTCACGGTCAGGAGCCACGAGCTCGAGCCGCGGCGCGCGACGGTTGCGTCGCTCCGATTACCGCCCTCGAACGCCAGCGCGATGTCGTTGTGCTTGCCCGCGTCGATCAGCGCGGCGCGCGCGACGGACAGTGGATCGCCCGGCGATTCCTCGTCGCCGCTCATGATCACGGTGATCGACGTGTTGTCGAGCACACCGGCGTCCTTCATCGCCTTGAGCGCGTAGATGATCGCGACGTCGCCGCCTTTCATGTCGCTGCCGCCGGCGCCCTTCGCCTTGGTGCTGTCGAGCATCGCGAAGTTGAGCGTGTCGCCTTCGACGACAGTGTCGAGATGCCCGATGAGCAGGAGCCGCTTGCCTGACGTGCCGGTGCGCGTCGCGAGTAGATGGCCCGCGCGGTTCATCGCCGTGGGCATCGGCACCCACTCGGTCTTGAACCCGAGCGCCTGGAGCTCCGAAGAGAACAGCGCGCCAACGGCGCGCACGCCGGCGAGATCGAGCGTCTGACTCTTGATGTTCACCGACTTGGCGAGCAACGCTACCTCGTCGGCCTTGTGCTGCTCGATGTACGTGCGCATGCGCTGCTCGATCGGCGTGAGCGTTTGCGCAGTGAGTGGCGCGGCGTGCGAGATAACGAGCGCGGCACCGATCGTACAGGTGGCGAGCGCGCGGGCGGGGAAAGAGAATGTCGTTGGCATGCGGAGATGCTACTACAAGTTCTGGCGTTCCGGAATGCGCGGCGGAGTGATGGCCGAGTCGAGGAATCGCGCGCGCTGCTCGGGCGTGGGAACGAGGCAGGAGGGGCCGCTTCCGGCGAGCCGTTGGCGGTGTCGCGCGACGACGTCGTAGAGTGCGTCGCGAAGCGCGCGCGGAACGAGTGCGCCGATCGTGGCAAGGAACGCCCACGGTCCGCCCAAGTACTGTAAAACCAGTAGTACGGCGGCGGAGCGGACGGCTACTCGCTCCGGTTCACTGTCGGTGGCGGGTTCCAGCCAGATCACCGAGTCGACGGCGCGAAGATCGGCGTGGCGTGCGATGAGTGCAGTCCCGATGTCGCTCTGCAGGCTAGCGAACTGCAGCGACTGGTTTTTTCGATCGTGTCGCAACACAAATTGCACGTTGCGCGCGCAGAAACCGCACGTGCCGTCGAAGAGCAGAATCGCCGGGCGATCGGACATGCAATGAAAGCTACGCCCTACGAGGAACTCCGGTGGCGCGCCTGCTTGCGGCGCGCCTGCCCGCGCCGCGCCACGGGTATCACGAGCTTTTCTGCCGTGTGCGTATCGGAGACACGCGCGACTTTGGTATAGGCGAGCCCGAGCGCGCTCGCGTAGGCGAAGATCGTCGTATCGGCGACGCCGGACTTTCCCTTCCGATGTACTACCCAAATCGCGCCAGCATCGACAATCGTGTTCATCGCGCGATCGATCCGAGCCAAGTCGCGCTCCGTTTCGACACCGACGAACACGACGTTGCAGTTCGTCGCGGAGCGAGCGGTCGTGACGTGCGTCGTTCGCTCACCCAGTTGGGCAATGAGCGTTTCGTCATCGACACCGAGTGTCCAGACTTTGGCGCCGGGCGCGACGTCGAGTTTGTCGATGAGGCGCTTCGGCTGCTCCGACAGGCGTGTCCGCCACTTCTCCGCGCGGTCGTCGAGGAAGAGCGTCACGGTGCCGGCGGGCGACGCGACGGTGACCACACCGGCGCGCGATCGGACACTCTGGATGGACGCGCGCGGAATCGTGATCCGCGCCGGACCTCGCACGACGAGATCGTCCGTTTCGATGAGGACCGCGGCATCGGCAGCGTCCCGAACCGATCCAGCGCCGTCGTCGACGCGAACTCGGCAGCGTGTCTCATAGCCCATAGGAACTCCGCTCGGCTGGCGTGGAAACGAAGGCCGGTCAACATAACGCGTCGGTCGTCATTCCGCGCGCGAAATGTGATGAACCGGCGTGCGTTCGTTCGGTGTCGCACCGGTCGTTCGCGGCGATACCGTCGATGCATGCTTGCCGCGATCGACTCCGCTGCCGTCTTCGGCATCGACGCCCACGACGTGCGCGTCGAAGTCGACGTCGCGCAGGGGTTGCCGCGCTGGACGATCGTTGGACTGCCGGCTGGCGAGGTAAAGGAAAGCGCGGACCGTGTCTGTGCAGCGCTCGCGAACTCCGGATTCACGCTCCCGGCGCGGCGAATCACCGTCTCGCTCTCGCCGGGCGACCTGCGTAAGTCCGGCACAGGCTTCGACCTCCCCATCGCCATCGGCCTCCTCGTCGCACTCGGCGCCATTCCCGCGGAGTCCGTGCAGGGATTGACTCTCATCGGCGAGCTCGGGTTAGACGGCGCGGTTCGAGGAGTACGCGGCGTGCTGTCGGTGGCGCGTCGCTGCGCGCGGCGCGGCGGCGTTCGCGCGCTCGTGGTTCCTCCCGCGAACGTGAACGAAGCGGCGCTCGTGCGATCGCTTCGACTCGCCGCGCCGGAATCATTGCGCGCGCTCGTCGATGCGCTCGTCGGCGGAGGACTGCCGGGTGCGACGACCACGCAGTGCGCCGCGCCGGCCAATGACGACGCCGACTTTGGCGACGTCGTGGGTCAGGAGAGTGCGAAACGCGCGCTGGAGATTGCTGCGGCCGGCGGTCATGCGTGTCTGCTCATCGGCCCTCCAGGCGCCGGCAAAACGATGCTCGCCCGGCGCATGCCGTCGATCTTGCCGTCTCTGACGGAGACAGAGGCTCTCGAGGTCACCGCGATTCATTCTGTCGCGGGACTGCTCTCGGGATCTGGGACCTATCTCACGTCGCGGCCATTTCGGGCGCCGCATCACTCGATTTCGTCGGCGGGATTGGTCGGCGGCGGCAGCGTGCCCCGGCCAGGCGAAGTGAGTCTCGCGCACCACGGCGTATTGTTCCTCGACGAGCTATTAGAGTTTCCTCGTGGCGCACTCGAAGCGCTGCGGCAGCCGCTCGAGGATGGACGCGTCGTGATCGCGCGTGCCGCGAGCAGCGTCGCATTTCCTGCGCGATTCTCGCTCATCGCGGCGATGAATCCGTGTCCGTGCGGTAACGCCGGCGAGCCGTCGCGGGTGTGCGTGTGCTCGGAGCCGGAGATCGTGCGCTATCGGTCGCGACTCTCCGGGCCACTCGCGGATCGCATCGACATGCACGTCACGCTCAGCGCGGTTTCGGCCGCGTCGCTCCAGCGGTCGTCCGAGGGCGAAACGTCGTGCGCGATTCGGGCCCGGGTCGAAGAGAGTCGCGGACGCCAGCGCCAGCGGTTCGCGCGGCTAAGCGGCGTCGCGTGCAATGCGCACGTCTCGGGACGGTGGTTGCTGGCACATGGCGGGGTGAGCGCTGAGGGGAAGGAGCTCCTGCAGGAGGCGATGGAGTCGCTCAAGCTGTCGGCGCGCGGGTATCATCGAGTGTTGCGAGTAGCGCGCACGATTGCAGATCTCGAATGTGGCGAGGACGTGAGTGGCGCACACGTCGCCGAGGCGCTGCGCTATCGGCCGCGGTGAGGCGCGACCATCGCGCATGGACACCGGCTACCGCCTGTGACACCTTCCACGCGCACAGCATCGGCGTTCGATGACTGCGCCATCAGCTGTCGACCACGGAAGCCAAGGGCAGATGACGTTCGTCGAGGACTGGAAGCAACGGACAGCGGTCGCGCGAACCGCTCGTGGTCCCGAGCTCGAGGCTGTCGACAAGGAGGTCGAGCGACTGTACGCGCTGGCCCCGAATTGGCGAAGGCCGCCGATGTTGCCGGTGACACTGCATCACGTGAAACGGCTCAAAATCGTTCTCGACGCGTGGGCGGCGAGTAAAGGCGCAGCGTGGGCAGCCCGTCGCACGGTCATGGCTGCCGCGGCCGACGCGAGGCTGATCCACCGAGGACATCATGCTGCTGGCGCCGGTGCATCGGACGCGCTCGAGCCATCCAGGCAATTTGACATTAGCTCGGCACCAGGTCATTCCGCCCGCAACGCCGTCGCCGGATCCACCGCCGTCGATCGCCGCGCCGGCACGATCGCGGCCGTGATTGCCGCGATCGCGAGAATTCCTGCGGCCGCACAATACACGAACGGATCGTGCGCCGACGTCTCGTAGAGCAGCGTCGTCACCCAATGTGACGCGACGGCCGCCGCGGCGATGCCAAGGATCAATCCTGCCGCGATCGGTCGCGAGGCTTGGTGCATGACGAGTCGCACGACGTCGCCGCGCTGCGCGCCGAGCGCCATGCGGACGCCGATTTCGTGTCGGCGCTGCGCGACCCAGTACGCCATCACGCTGTACAGACCCACCGCTGCAATCGCGAGTGCGACGAGTCCAAAGATCGTGAACATCGTGGCGCCCAAGCGCCACGGCCGGAGCTGTGGTGCGACGAGATCGCTGAACGGTGCCACCGCGACGTACGGCATGTTCGGTGATAGCTGCGCGAGCGCGCCGCGAACGAGTGGCACTACCGCGGCAGCGTCGCCCGCGGTGCGAACGATCATTGCCGCCGGAATCTCGTCCGCCGCCGCTGGGTGCGTCGGTGGGATGTAGATCATCGCGCGGTCGTCGTTGACCATGCTGAACAGCATGACATTCTGTACCACACCCACCACGGTGCTGCATGTGCTGTCCGCGCCGAGTCGAACGCACTGGCCGATTGGCGAATGATCCGGCCAGTACGCTTTAGCCACGATCTCGTTGATGATGACGGGGCGTGACAAGCTACGCTCCTCGACGCTCGTGAACGCACGGCCGCTGACGATCCGGGCGCCGCTCGCCGCGAAGAAATCGTTCGTCACGACGGCGTAGTATGGGCCACCGCCAGCCAGCTTCGGAGGTTGCGCCATGCCAATCGGGTGCAGCGACATCGCCCTTGCGCCACGCAATGGAACGGTCGCCGCGATCACCGCGGCCTGCTGCACACCAGGGATGGCGCGAACTCGGACAGCGCCATCGTTGAACATCGGGCCGATTTCCGTGGATGCAAAGCCCGCGGTCTTCAAGTTCATCGTGACGAGAAGCACGTGATCCAGCGTAATGCCGACGTTGTGCGTCGACACGTTTCGTAAACTCCTAACGAACAATCCCGCACCCACGAGCAGGAGTACTGACAACGCTGCCTGCGTCACGAGCAGTGCATTGCGCAGGATCCCGCGATCGCCGGCGATCTGCCGCGACGACGCCTTGAGACTGTCGGCGACGTTCGCGCGAATGCCCTGGATGGCCGGCGCGAGCCCGCAGAGGAGAATGCACGTCATCGCCGCGGCGAGTGTGAAGGCAAGCACGCGCCAATCGACGACGCTGCCGTTCCAGACGATGCCCGGCAGCAAGACGCGTTGCACCAACTGCGCGGCCCAATGCACGGCAACGAGTGCGGCTGCTCCCGCGACGGCAGAGAGCAGCGCGGCCTCGGTGAGCAGTTGCCGCAGCAGTCGTCCGCGATTGATGCCGAGTGCCAAGCGTACGGCAATCTCTCGGCGTCGATCGAGCGTGCGAGCAATGAGCAAATTGGCAACATTGGCGCAAGCGATGATCAACACTAACACCGACACGCCCATCAACCACAGCGACACCTTCGCCTCGGCGCTCACACCGTTGGGCTGCGCACCGACGAGCGGTCCAAGCACGACCGTGGCGACGGAGTCGATCATCGGCATGCCCCATGTGGCCTGCTCGCGGCGATACGCGACGCTCGCGTGTGCGGTCGCGAGGCCGGGCGTGGCATCGGGTCGGACACGCGCGATCGTGGACACCCAGTAGGTGTTCGGCGACCGATACCAATCGTCGCCGAAGAGCTGTCCCGCGATCGACGCGATCGGCACCCACAGATCGATGTTGTGCCGATCGAGGTCGCCGAACCCGCGCGGCGCCACGCCGACGACCGTGAAGATGTTTCGGTTGAGCTCGAGATGTTCCCCGATGACGTCCGTCCGTCCGCCGAGCTCACGCTTCCAAAAGCCGTCGCTCAGAACGACGACGCGAGCTCCGTTGGGCGCGACGTCTTCGTCTGGTCGGATGGCGCGTCCGAGCTGCGGCTGAACGCCGAGCAGATGAAAATAATTCCCCGAGACCACCTGAGCGTCGACCGTGTTCGCGTCGCGTCCGCGGCCGAGTGTGAACGTCGTGCGATAGAACCCGGCGACGTCCGAGAATTCGGGGACTCCAGCGCGCAGAGCGGGGACGACGCGGTAGGTGTTCGTTGGACTAACGTTGATCTCCGTTTGGAACTTCGTCCGGAAGTAGATCCGTCGCACACCGGCTGGCGCCGCGACGCCGACCGGCGGCCGAAGGAGCAGTTGGTCGATCACGCCGAACATCACCGCGTTGGCACCGATGCCGAGTGTCAGCGCAAAGACGGTGATGGCGGCGAGGGCGGGGCGGCGGATGAGGCCGCGCACCGCGTATTTGAGATCTTGAAAGAAGGCGCTGAATACCTCGGCACGCTCGTGCCGGTCGTGCCGGTGACGGTCGACGGTGAGCAACTCGTGTTCGCTCTGTGTCACGTCGCCGTACTCGCGCTTAGCTTGATCGCGCGCCGCGGCGGGAGTCAGGCCGCGCGCGATCAAGTCCTCGACGCGGCTCTCGAGATGAAACCGAATCTCGTCCCGCACCTCCGCGTGCACGCCACGGAGCGTGAACCGAATACGAAAGAGCCGCCGAATGCCGGTTGGGTGCGCGCTGCGATCTCTCTGTCCGTCGTGCATCGTACCCTCCACGGAGTAACTCCGGGGAGCATACGACAACGGCGAGTTTACGTCAAGCGCGAGCGGACACGGGATGCCGACAGCCGATGATCATGACGTCGTCGGGATCCCGCTACCGATGCCCGAACTGCAGCGCCCAGGTGATCGCGAGGTACTGATAGCCGCCGTCGGTCGCCGCGACGCGATGGTACCGAACCTCGAGGCGGCTGGCGAGAGCGCCACCCGGGATCTCGACGCCTGCGCCAGCGTTCCAGCCGAACTTGTTACTGCTGGAAGTGCCATCAGACGATGCGCTCGCGTATATGACATCGGCAGACGCCGTCGCGGCGTTGGCTACGCCGTAGACGTAGTCCACGTTCGGGATTCGACGACGCACGTGATAGACGCCGATGCCGCCCACAGCGTACGGCGTGAATTCCAAGTGTGCATTGTGCCCGGCGATGACCGCGTTGATGCGTCCCGACAGGTCGTTCGATTCAGATCCTTCGTCGCCGTTGCCAAAGCGGGTGTAACTCGCCTCAGCGCGCATGAACACCGTCTTCGACGGGCCAACATCCATCGCGGCGCCAAGAGTAAACCCCGGTTTTATGTCGTTAGTGGAATTATTCCCCGCCGGCACTGCGCCGCCGACGTACACGCTCGGAATCAGCCCGGTGCCCGCTTGCGCAATCGCGCCACGGCTCATGACGGCGAGCATTGCAATGGCACCTGCCGCGAACGTCGTGATCGTCGTGAACGTCGCGGTCGTCTTGATTGTTCTCATATGTCGTAGCGCCGATGTTCGTGCGACAGTCTGCAGTTCGCTATACCGCGCTGCAACCTGCCGCCAATGGACTTCGCCCGGTCCCTCGTACACGTTTCAGTCGAAGGTTGGATGCTGGCCCAACCGGCTAGGAGGACGACATGGTCACCAGACATGCGATCGTCGCGCGACTCGCCGTCGGCGCGGTGATGACGTTGACCGCCGCGGCGACGGCAATGACGGCTTCGGCACAGGCTTCGGCGCAGACCACGGCCCACGCCCCCGTCACGACGGACCTGCGTTGGACGCCATGGCTCGGCTGCTGGCAGTCCGATACCGTCGGTACTGGCGCCTCCGGCATCAGCGTGCCGACGCAGTGCGTGGTTCCTGTCGCCGGCTCGTCGTCCGTCGAACAGCTGTCGATCGTCGATGGCCAAGTCGTCTCGCGCCGATCGCTCATTGCCAACGGCAAACCGAATCCGATGGAGGAGGGCGGCTGCCACGGCGACGAAACAGCGAATTGGTCGCCGACCTCGCGACGCATCTATCTCCACGCAACGTACTCGTGTGCCGCGGGACTTCAGGGCACATCGAGTTCCGTGTTCGCCATCGCGCCAAACGGTGACTGGCTCGAAGTGCAAAACGTACGCGCCGGCGGCGGCTCGCTCGATCGCGTGTTGCGTTGGCACGATGCGCCGTCGCCGCGCGGTCTGGCGAAGGCGAGCGCAACGCAGCTCGCTGCGCAGCGATTGGCGATCGCGACTGCGCGCGCCGGGGTCGCTCGTCCGCTCACGACCGACGATGTCATCGAAGCCACGCGCGCCGTCGACCCGAGCACCGTTCAGAGTTGGCTGGTCGCCACCGGCCAACAATTCTCGCTCGACGCAACGCAGATCGCGGCACTCGGCCGCGCCGATGTTCCGGCGTCGATTGTCCAGCTCATGGCCGGCGTCGCGCCGTCGACCGCCGCCGAGGATGAGAGTGAGCGGCAACGCGTCGATGATTATTTGCGCGGCTATGCAACGCCCGACGACGCATACGGTTCATACGGCGCCTCCACCGTTCTTCCGGTCAACCCGTACTCCGGTTACAACGGCTACAACGGCTACGGCACCTATGTGCCCTACACGCCGTATCCGGCGTATGGATATCCAACCTATGGATACGACGGCTATGGATACGGCTCTGGGTATCCGGCGCCGATCGTCGTGGTGCACGGCGAAACGCACGGCGAAACGCGCGGCGGTTTGCATGGCGTCGGTCGCGGCCGTCCGATCGACGGCGGACATCCGAGTCCGCCGGGACCCATCGGCCGGCCACCGGTGATGCATGCGCCAGCGGGGCGGCCCATCGGCGCGGTGCCGCCGGTTTCCCGGCCGCCCGTGGCGCACATGACCCCGGCCGCCCAAGCGCCGCCGTCGCGTCAGCCCGCGGCAGCCGCGCCTTCGCCGCGTCAGGCGGTGATTGCCGCGCCGTCCCGCACGCGGCCGTAGCAGACGCTCTCGAACCGATCCGAGAAAACTTCACGGGGCTGTCGATTTCAGGCAGCCCCGTTCGTCGCATGGATGGAGCCGTCGAAGAGTCATCGCCACCACGCGAACGGGAGACTACCATGCGCTACATGCTGCTGATCAAGGCCAACGCTGATTCCGAAGCCGGCGTGTCGCCGAGCATGGAGTTGTTGACCCAGATGGCCAAGTACAACGAAGCGCTGGTGAAGGCCGGCGTCTTGCTCGATGGTGGCGGTTTGCAACCGAGTTCCGCCGGTACTCGCGTTGAATTTGACGGTTCGCGGCGCATCGTTACCGACGGTCCGTTCGCCGAAACCAAGGAGCTCATCGCCGGGTTCTGGATGATCCAGGTCAAGTCGAAGGAGGAGGCGATCGAGTGGGTCAAGCGGTGCCCCAATCCGATGGGTCCTGGCTACGCGCAGATCGAGATGCGGCGGATGTTCGAGACGGCCGACTTCGTGAACGCAACGCCGGAGCTGCTCGAACAGGAAGAGAGCCAGAAGCGGCGGTCGGCAGCACAACGCGCGTGAAACGTGGGACACGCGCCCTTGCACTGAGGGACTAAGCCGATGTGATTGGGAGCCGTGACGGCTCCCAACACACATCGCGCACTCGAGGCGGTCTGGCGAATCGAGTCGGCCAAGATCATTGCTGGCCTCACTCGCCTCGTACACGACGTCGGTCTCGCCGAAGATCTCGCACAGGATGCGTTCGTTGCGGCGTTGGAGCGATGGCCGCAGACCGGTGTGCCCGACAATCCGGCCGCGTGGCTTACCGCCGCAGCGAAGAACCGCGCACTCGATCACTTGAGGCGCGACAAAGTCATCGAGCGAAAACACGAGATGGTCGGTCACGAGCTCGAGTCGCGCCAGGAAGCGGGCGTGACCGATCTCGACACGGCGCTCGACGACGAAGTCGGCGACGACCTGTTGCGGCTCGTCTTCATCGCGTGCCATCCGGTGTTGGCCACCGACGCACGCGTCGCGCTCACGTTGCGTCTGCTCGGCGGGCTGACCACCACTGAAATCGCGCGGGCGTTTCTCGTCTCGGAGCCCACGATCGCGCAGCGAATCGTGCGCGCGAAACGCACGCTGTCCGATGCGCACGTTCCCTTCGAGGTGCCGCGCGGCACCGAGCTCGCGGCGCGCCTCTCGTCGGTGCTCGGCGTCATCTACCTCGTGTTCAACGAAGGCTACGCCGCGACGGCCGGCGAAGACTGGATGCGACCGGCGCTCTGCGATGAGGCACTCAGGCTCGGTCGAATTCTTGCGGGGCTCATGCCCGATGAGTCGGAGGTGCATGGACTCCTGGCACTCATGGAAATCCAAGCATCGCGCGCTGCCGCACGCGTCGACGCGAACGGCGCGCCGATTCTTTTGCTCGAGCAAGACCGTGCGCGATGGGATCACTTGCTCATCCGCCGAGGACTCACCGCACTCGCGCGCGCCGAAGCGTTGGGTGGCGCGGGCGAGCCGTTTGCACTGCAGGCCGCGATCGCGGCGTGTCACGCGCGCGCAGCGATGGCGGAAAACACCGATTGGAAACGCATCGCCGGATTGTACGACGTGTTGGCGCAGCGCACACCGTCGCCAGTCGTCGAGTTGAATCGCGCAGTCGCGCACGGCATGGCATTTGGGCCGGAAGCAGGGCTCGCGATTGCCGATCCGCTGGCGAGTGCCGCTGCGCTCAAAGACTATCATTTGCTGCCCGCCGTGCGTGGCGATCTCCTTTCGCGCCTCGGTCGCGGCGAGGAAGCGTCCGCCGAATTCGAACGGGCTGCGTCGTTGACGCGGAATGCGCGCGAACGCGCCTTGTTGCTGGAACGCGCCTCAGCGTCGCGCGCGACAACCTGAGTTACGTTTCCAGCATGACGGATGCAGTGACCTCGAGCGCCGAAGAAAAAGAGCGACGGCTTTCGCAGTGGCTGACCGAGCAAGCATCGCTCGCTATCGGCTACAGCGGCGGTGTCGACTCGGCGTATCTCGCCGCCGTCGCGGTCGACGTGCTCGGACGCGACAACGTGCTGGCGATCATCGGACGCAGTGCGTCATATCCCGCGAGCCAATGGGCGAACGCGCGCGACGTCGGCGAGCGGATCGGCCTGCGAATCGTCGAAGTAGATACGGACGAGCTGAACGATCCGCGCTATGCGGCTAATCCGACGAATCGTTGCTACTTCTGCAAAACCGAGCTCTGGTCGCGGCTTCGCCCGGTGGCAGATGAGCAGGGAATTCGTACGCTCGCCGATGGCAGCAATGCCGACGACGTGCACGACCATCGTCCTGGAGCAGTAGCAGCGCGCGAGCACGGCGTCGCATCCCCGCTCGCGGACGCGGGTCTCACGAAAGCCGACATTCGTGAGCGCTCTCGCGAGCGCGGATTGCCGACGTGGCAACAGCCGTCGTCACCCTGCTTGTCGTCGCGCCTTCCGTACGGAACGCCGGTCACTGTCGGGCGTCTGCGTAGAGTGGAGAACGCTGAAGCGGCGTTGCGCGAGCTCGGAATCTCCGGCGACCTGCGGGTGCGCCACTTCGGCCCGCTCGCTCGCGTGGAACTGTCGCACGCTGAGCTAACTCAGTGGTCCGCCACGGAGCGACTTCAACAGATTCGCGACGCCGTGCTTCGCGCGGGGTATACCGAGGTCGACGTCGACCCGCGCGGCTTTCGCTCGGGCGGCATGAACGAGCTGGCCGGTATTGCGCCTCTTTCTCGCGATTAATCTTCCGGTTGACGTTCGCCTTGCGATAAGCGCCGCGGTCGCGCCGCTTCGCGAGCTCGCGCCAGAGCTCGCGTGGGTCGATGAATCACGGCTCCATCTCACCCTCAAATTTCTCGGCGAGCAGCCGCCCGAGCGGGTGCCTGACGTGTCGGCCGCATTGGCGACAGTAGCGACCCGCCACCGAGACCTGCTCATGGAGTTGAGCGGCGTTGGTGCATTTCCGAACTTTCGACGCGCTCGAGTCGTATGGATGGGCGTGGCACAGGACGCGCGACTGGAACTGCTGCATCACGATGTGGAGGTCGAGTGCGAACGCGTGGGATTCGAGGTCGAGGGACGGCCCTTTCGCCCGCATCTCACCTTGGCTCGTGTGAAGCACCCGCTGCCGGAAGATCGGCTCCGCGAGCTTGGGCGTGCAGCTCGGCGCATTTCGTACCGCAGTGAGTTCATCGTTCGGTCGATCGACTTGATGCAGAGTGATTTATCAACCGCCGGTTCGAGCTACACGACGCTCGTCTCGGCCGCGCTTCGGAGTGGGTGACGCATGGGTTGCATCGCACGGCTTGGCTGTCTCATCGTGTTGGTCGTTGCCGGTGCCATCGGCTGGTTCACGCGCGACCAGTGGCTGCCGGCGCGCTTCAGGCCGCAGGCCGCGGTCGTAGCGAAGGCGCCGACGTGGGAGCCATTGAGTGACTCGGGCGCCGCGCGCACGCGCTCCGCGCTGAACAAACTCAGTCAGCGCACCGGCCCGGTCTTCCAGACGGTGAGCGGCGCGGACGCGGCGTCGTACGTCTTCACCGAGCTGGCCAAAGAGATGCCGCCGTCCACCGACAGCATCGAGGCGATGGTCAACGGGGAGACTGTCTCGATGCGCGCCAACGTGCGGATGGCCGACGTCGGCAGTGCTGCCCTCGGCTCGCTGGCCAGCATGTTCGGCGACCGCGAGCGCGTTGAGTTGAGCGGTACATTTGATGTGATGAAGCCCGGGCTGGCCGAATTCCAGATCCAAAACATCAAGGTCGGCGGCCTGACCGTTCCGCACGGAATGATTCCGCAACTCGTGAGTCACCTGAGCAAAGGCGAGCGGCCGGCCGGATTGTCGGCCGACGGCCTGCCGTTGCCGATCCCGCACTATGTGGGCGACATTCGTGTAGCGAACGGCAAGATCACTCTCTACAAGAACGTGGAATAGGCGATGCCGCGTCGGATCCTGATCATCGATGACGAGCAGGGCGTGCGCGCGGCGCTCGGCCAATTGCTCGAGTTCGAGGGCTACGAGGTTCGCGCGGTCGCGAATGCCGTCGACGGGATAACGGAGTACGCCAAGCAGCGTCCCGATCTCGTCTTTCTCGACGTGAAGATGGCGGGCATCGACGGCGTCGAGGCGCTCAAGAAGATCAAGGAGAGCGACCCGAGCGCGATCGTCGTGATGATCAGCGGTCACGCCACGATTCAGACTGCCGTCGAAGCGACGCAGCTCGGCGCGTACGACATTCTCGAGAAGCCGCTCGACACCGATCGCATTCTCGTCACACTCCGGAATGCGCTGCAGCATCTGGATCTGGCCGAGGAGAACAGCCGGCTCAAGGAGACGATTCAGTCCCGGTACGAGATCGTCGGAAAGTCGTACGGCATTCGCGCCGTGATCGACAAGATCGATCGCGTGGGCAAGACGCCGGCGCGCGTGCTGATCACCGGCGAGAACGGCACAGGAAAGGAGCTCGTCGCGCGCGCGCTGCACGCGCAGTCGACGCGCGCGGACGGTCCGTTCGTCGAAGTGAATTGCGCCGCGATTCCCAGTGAGCTGATCGAGAGCGAGTTGTTCGGCCACATGAAGGGCTCGTTCACCGGCGCGGTGGCCGACCGGGCAGGGAAGTTCGAGCAAGCGGACGGCGGCACGCTGTTCCTCGACGAAGTCGGCGACATGAGCTTGGCCGCGCAGGCCAAGGTGCTGCGCGTGTTGCAAGACAACGTGGTGACGCGCATCGGCGGCCAGAAGCCGGTCGAGGTGGACGTTCGCGTTCTTGCGGCGACGAACAAGCATCTCGAGGCCGAGATCGCCGAGGGGCGGTTTCGCGAGGATTTGTTCTATCGCCTGAATGTCGTGCCAATCCACGTCCCGCCGCTCCGCGAGCGCCGCGAGGACATTCCGTCTCTCGTCGCGCACTTC
This sequence comes from Gemmatimonadaceae bacterium, assembly GCA_036499625.1. Classification (GTDB taxonomy): domain Bacteria; phylum Gemmatimonadota; class Gemmatimonadetes; order Gemmatimonadales; family Gemmatimonadaceae; genus JAQBQB01. Next base: position 31,461 of record DASYDJ010000052.1, on the reverse strand, counting down.
GTGAACGTGCTGACGAACCGCGAGGGCGTGGCGCCGCGCACGATTGCCCACGAGGCCGTAGATCGCTTGGCTCAGCTCGACTGGCCGGGCAACGTGCGCGAATTACGAAATACTATTGAGCGTTTGCTCATTCTCTCATCCGGCCCGCGCATCGTGGCCGACGACGTGACGCGGTTGGTCGGTGCGCGCGATCCGGAGCAGGCGGGGCTGGGATCGCTGCTCGACTGCAAGACGTTCGAGGAGTTCAAGCATGCGGCCGAGCGGGCGTTTTTGCTTGCGAAGCTCCGCGAGTACGACTGGAATGTGTCGGAGACGGCACGCGGGTTGGATATGCCGAGGTCGAATCTGTACAAGAAAATCGAGAGGTATGGTTTGACACGCGAGAGCGTGGCCTAATCGCGATCGGCTGCATCCGATCACTCTAGGTCTCGGGTCTCTGGTCTGAGGTCTCGGTGGTTGTCAGTCACTCAGACCCGAGACCAGAGAGCCGAGACCAAAAGCCTCCGCCTCCACACCCCTCTGTATTAGTGTCGCCAATTGCCAGAATCCGAGAGGAACTAGAGCAGTGAGCAAAGATTGGGACAAAGAACTCGCCAAGGTGGACAAACAGCTCGCCTCGCTGTCCGACGACGCGTTGCTCGGCCCCACGCCCGTGCAGTTGCCCGGGAAGGCGTCGTCTGCGCCAGCGAAGGGCGGAAAGGCGGCGAGTGCACCCGCGCCGGCAGGTGAGCCGCGTTCGACATCAACCGTCGGCGTCTACGCGCGCCTCACGCTCTCCGTCGTGCTCGGCATCGCGATGGTCGTCTGGCCGTATCCAGCACGCTGCGGCGTCGGGTTGGGCACCTATCTCGCCGCAGTGATCGTCGTGGTGACGAGCGGCATTTGGAGCTCGGTCTGGACCTGGCGGCACCGGGCCGCCCACGCGCACACGCTGTCGCTGCTGCTCATTCTATGGGGCCTCGTACTCGGCTCCGTGGAAGTGCTGCCGCGCATCGGCTATGCGCGGCCTGACCCACGGCATCCGTCGGGCTGGGCCTGTCAGGCACCTCCGGCTCCGCCCGTGCCTCGCGTGATCAAGTAAGATCGCCGGAATCGCGGAGCGCGACACGCCGTTGGTTTCGCATCTGTAGTACACTTCATTGCATCACAGCCTCTTTCCACACGACCTGATATCACAAACATGAAGACGTTCAAGAATTTCATCGGCGGCGATTGGGTGCCGCCGGTGGGTGGTGAGTATTACGAGAACAAGAATCCCGCGGATCTGTCCGATTTGATCGGTCGTTTTCCGCTGTCCGGTGCCGCTGACGTCGAGCGCGCTGTCGCCTCGGCGCAGCGTGGCTTCGAGCTCTGGCGCGCGACGCCGGCTCCCGCGCGCGGCGACGTGTTGCGTCGCATCGGCGACATCATGGTCAAGCGCAAGGAAGAGATCGCCGATCTCATGACGCGCGAAATGGGCAAGCCGCTCACCGAGACGCGCGGCGACGTCCAGGAAGGCATCGATACCGCGTACTACGCGGCCACTGAAGGTCGTCGCCTCTTCGGTCACACGGTGCCGAGCGAGATGCGGAACAAGTGGGCGATGAGTTTCCGCCGTCCGATCGGCGTGGCCGGCATCATCACGCCGTTCAACTTCCCGATGGCGATCCCGACGTGGAAGATGTTCCCGGCGCTCCTCTGCGGAAATGCGTGCATTTTCAAGCCGGCCGAAGACGTTCCGGAGACGGGACACACGCTCGTCGAGATCATGCTCGAGGCGGGATTGCCGCCCGAAGTCATTCAGCTCGTCCACGGACATGGCGAGACCGCGGGCGCGGCGATCGTCAACCATCCGCTCATTCCGTTGGTCTCATTTACTGGGTCGACGGAGACCGGCCGCATCGTTGGCGAAACGTGCGGTCGCATGCACAAGCGGCTGTCGTTGGAGATGGGCGGCAAGAACGCGATGATCGTGTTCGACGACGCCGATCTCGAGCTCGCGCTCGAAGGCGTGCTGTGGGGCGCGTTCGGCACGACGGGCCAGCGCTGCACGGCCACGAGCCGTCTGGTGCTGCAGGACGGCATTCACGACGAGGTCTTGAGCCAGCTCATCGACCGGGCGAAGGCGCTGAAGTTGGGCGACGGCCGGAAGAAGGGCACGGACGTTGGGCCGATGATCAATCAGCCGGCGCTCGAGAAGGCTGAGCGCTACGTGGAGATTGGCCAGGGCGAAGGCGCCGAACTGATGTGCGGCGGAAAGCGTCCAACGGGCAAGGGCGTGGAGAACGGCTACTTCTTCGAGCCCACGATCTTTGCGCGTGTGCGCGCGGGCATGCGCCTCGAGCAGGAAGAGATCTTTGGTCCCGTTCTTTCAGTAGTGCGGTTCCGGACGGCCGACGAGGCATTCGCGATCAACAACGACGTGAAGTATGGTTTGTCGTCGTCGGTTTATACCAAAGATGTGAACGTCTCGATGCGCGCGCTGACTGAGCTGGACAATGGCATCACGTACATCAACGCACCGACGATCGGCGCCGAGGCACATCTGCCGTTCGGCGGCGTAAAACAGACAGGGAACGGCCACCGCGAGGGCGGCTGGGAAGTGTACGACTTCTATTCCGAGACCAAGGTTGGATATCTCGATTTCTCCGGTGCTTTGCAGCGGCCGCAGATCGATAACTACTGAGGCGGCGTAGCCGCCGGTGAAAAGGTGGAAGGGTGGAACGGTGGAACGAAACCCGCCTGTCCTTCTCCTTCCACCGTTTCACCTTTCCACCGTTCCACCGCGCCGCAGGCGCTATGTCCGAAGAATCCGCACCGCTCACTCCCGATCACACCGTTGACGGCTTGATACCGTCGCGGTCGATCACGCCCGCACAGCGCGTGGACGCGCTGCGCGAGCTGAACCGGGGGCGGTCCGCGTTCGGGTTTCTCTGGGAGTGGGCCAAAATATTACTCGTCTCTATCGGGTTGTTCGGCGTGATCCGAACCTTTCTCGTCGAGGCGTTCAAGATTCCGAGCGGCAGCATGGAGAACACGCTGCAGGTCGGAGATTTCCTGCTCGTCAACAAGCTCGTGTACGGCGCGGAAGTGCCGTTCACGCACTCGCGCCTCCCGAAGGTTCGCTCGCCCAAGGACGGCGACGTGATCGTGTTCGAGTGGCCGGAGGATCACACCAAGAATTTCGTCAAGCGATTGGTCGGCACGCCCGGCGACACCGTGGAGATGCGTGAGGGGACGCTGATCCGAAACGACACGGCGATCTCCGAGAAATACATAGAGCACACGGAGCCGGATTTGGATCCGGCGCCGGAAGATTTTCGGTGGCAATTGGACTATTTGCCCAAGTCTGTGGCAGCCGTCGGCGGATACCATCCATCGCGAAACAACTGGGGGCCGTTGGTCGTCCCAAAGGGGAACTACTTCGTCCTCGGCGACAATCGGGACAATTCACTCGATAGCCGCTATTGGGGATTCGTGCCGGACTCGCTCCTGAAGGGCCGGCCGATGCTCATTTACTACAGCTACGCCCCGGACACGGTGGACACCTTCGCGTGGCTCACGCACATTCGGTGGACGCGCCTGGGCGAACGAGTGCGCTAGCTCGAAATAGTTCGGAGTCATTCGTAGGTTTTTTCGGCAGGTCTGCAGTCACGCCGTCCGACGTTTTTTCCCCGCCCCCCGCCGTATGGCCGCCACCGGCAACAAGAAGTCGTCGTACGAAGAAGGTTCGTTGGACCAATATCTCCGTGACATCAGCATCTACCCGCTGATTCCCCGCGAAGAAGAGGTCCGGCTCGCGCAGGAGATCCGCAAAGGCGATCAGGAGTGCCTCGACAAGCTCGTACGGTCGAACCTTCGCTTCGTCGTCTCCGTCGCGAAGAAGTACCAGAATCAAGGCGTCTCGCTCTCGGATCTCATCAACGAGGGCAACCTCGGCCTGATTCGCGCTGCTCACAAATTTGACGAAACGAAGGGGATCAAGTTCATCTCCTACGCCGTCTGGTGGATTCGACAGGCCATTCTGCAGGCGCTCGCCGAACAGTCGCGCATCGTTCGCGTTCCGCTGAACCGCGCCGGTACGCTGCATCGCATCGGCAAGCGCGCCAACATGCTCCTCCAGGAGCTCGGCCGCGACGCCACGCATGCCGAAATCGCGCACGGCATGGACATCACCGAAGAAGAAGTCGCCAAGACGATGGCGATTTCGCAGACGCATCTCTCCCTCGATGCGCCGCTCACGCCGGGCGAAGACAACAAGCTGCTCGACTACCTCCCCGACACGATCAACCCGACGCCCGACGAACAGACGTTCGAGAAGGCGCTCACCGAGTCGATCGAGGAAGCGCTGTCGCACTTGAAGGAACGCGAGTCCAAGATTCTTCGCCTCTACTTCGGCCTCGACGGCAGCGAGCCGATGACGCTCGAAGAGATCGGCGCGCTGCTCGGCATCACGCGCGAGCGCGTGCGGCAGATCAAGGAGAAGGCGCTTTCGCGGCTGCGCCACGTGAGCCGCGCGCGGGCGCTGGAGTCGTACCTGGGCTGAGCCCTATCCGGATTGGGTAGGCAAGTGCGTCAGCGGGAGCGACAGCCCCACGTCGGCCAGAGTATTCGAAACGACCCAGCCGCGCATGAACGGATTGTCATACAAATACTCTCGTCCCGACTTGACCAACACGTCGCGCGATACGAGTGTCAACGCCGCCTTGGTCGTGGGCCCGGTTACGCTCAGCCCGAATTGACGCCGGGCTGATTTGGTGGTGAGCCCCGTGCTCCGCACGGCGACGGCCCGCAACACGCCCTGCTGCAGCGGCGACAACGACATCCAGAGGGCGCGAATCGGCGCGTCCTCTGCGTGGACGATGTCCCGATAACCCTCATCGACTTCGGCGACTGTAGCTCGCCCGAAGCGCCGCGCGACATCAAAGGTGGATCGCGCGAGCTGCACGACGTCGCGCGTTCGCGGTGCGGCCAGAGCCAGAATGCGCTCGCCGACACCGTCCGCCACAACGCCGGCGGCGGTCATTCGGTCGTCGATCCATCGCGCGAGGTGATCCGGATCCATCGGTCCGAACGCCAGCGGCTCGAGCAGCTTGTAGAATGGCCGGCGTGAGCTCGTCATCGCGCGGATGAGCCGCTCATCCGAGCCGGCGAGCACGTAGCTCACATGCTTGTGATGCTGGATCACCCCGCGAAGATGCGCCTCGGCTTGCTCGCCGCCAAAGCGATGAATTTCCTGAAACTCGTCGAGGATGATTCCAATGCGTGCGCGCTTTGCCGCGGCCAGCTGGTCGATCGCATCGAGCACGCTCGCGAGCGAGTTACGCTCTTCATCGAGGCCGGCGTCGCGAATGGAGACGTCGAGGCTCGGGATGAGCGTGCCCGACGGATCGGGCGTCAGTCCGACCTTCACCGACAGCCCTTTGAGCAAACTCGGAAGTACATCCTTCCATCGCCGGCCCAGCTCCGTCGTCGCCACCCGCAGAATGCGGTTCGTCATCTCGGAGACCGTCGACGCCGTCGACAGGTCGGCCATGATGACGTGGCGGCGCTCGCGGATCAAGTCGTCGCGCACGGTCCGCAGCGTCGACGTCTTGCCCATGCGGCGCGGCCCGAACACGAGCAAATGCGTCTGCGGTGTCGTCAGCGCGCGATGAATCCGCCGCCGCTCGTTGGCGCGGTTGGTGAAGTGGCGCCCCGTGACCGCGCCGCCGATGCGAAACGGATTTTCGATCTCCGAGACTCGCCAGACCACCATATTTCAGTACCCACAAAGATAGTCTCCATATAGATAGCACCCTGGAACTGCGGCGTCAACGAGACTCGCGGCGGCCAGCCGTTGTCAACGTCGCCACTTCGGAGGAAGTTGCAGTGAGCCAATCGCCGCACGTCGCGCGTTTCCTTCGCCGGCGGCGACGACCGACACCCGAATCCGACCATGCCGCAAACCGCCTCCTTCGACGTCACCACCGGCGTCGACTTGCAGGAAGTCGACAACGCGATCAATCAGGCGCAGAAAGAGATTGCGCAGCGCTACGACTTCAAAGGCTCGCAGTCGAGCATCGAGTTCAAACGCGCCGAGGAGCTGATTGCCCTCGTGGCCGACAGCGACTTTCAGATGCGCGCGCTGTTCGACGTCGTGCAAGCGAAGTTGATCAAGCGCGGCGTGCCGGTGAAGAATCTCGACGTGGGCGAGATCAAGCAGGCCGGCGGCGACACGGTGCGCCGCGACGTCAAGCTCAAGACGGCCCTCGACGGCGACACGGCGAAAAAAGTCGCCGCCGCGATCAAGGACGCGAAGCTCAAGAAAGTGCAGGCGTCAATTCAGGGCGATCAGGTGCGCGTCACGTCGCCGTCCAAGGACGATCTGCAGGAAGCGATGGCCATGCTGCGCAAAGGCGACTTCGGCGTCGAGCTCAAGTTCGGCAATTATCGCTGAGCTGCGGGCGCGCAGGCGTCGTGCATCGCGCGTCGGAGCGCACCGTCATAGGCGAGCATCGACCCTTCGGCGTACTGTTCGCCGGCGTTCCACCAGCGCCACGAGGCTGGCCGGTCGTCTCGCGTGCGCATGCGTGCGCCAACTCCCCATTGTCTGACGAGGGTCCGCGCCGCGGCACAGCGGCCATCGGCCGTTGGCGGTGCGGCGATCACCGCTCGCGCCGCGAGAGGTGCAGCATCGCCGCTCAGCGACGCGAGATGGACGAGATCGATCGGAGCCGCGCCTGGCGTCTCGCTCGCGGTGCGTGCGACGTCGACGCGCGCGACCAGGGCGTCGGGATTCATGATGTTGAGCGCCATGAGCGCCGCCAATCCACTGATCACGGCGCCCGCGGCGAACGCGCGCGGATCATTGCGCAGTACGGTGACGCACATCCACGCGAGCACAATCGCTATCCACGCGAGGAAGACGAGCGGATAGAGTCGGTCGGTCGTCAAGCCGTAGAAATGCACGTACAGCTTTAGTCGCAACACCGCGGAGACGATCGTTGCACCGAGCAGCGCAACGATGGGCAGCGAAAGCATGGTGTGTCGGCGCGCCAGCGTGCGATCGGGCGCGAGGATCGCTCGGCTGCCGACGAGAACCGGAATCACGAGGAGCACCGCCCACACGGTTTGAAAGAATCCGCTTCGCGCGTAGCTGGCGGCGGTGAGCCCCGTTCGCGCACGAAGGAACTGCTCGCCGCCAAAGAACCATCCAAGCTGTGCGGCGACGAACGCGACGAACAACACGATCAGTGCGCCGAGCATGGCCGTGATGTCGGCGCTGCCGAGCGCGAACGGAAAGTCGAACGCAGCGTGCGGATTGCTGTCCGTTGGGCGAAGCGCTGCGCGCGCCCATCCCGCGACGATCCATCCGACGAACCCGATGAACACCGTGTGCGCGATCACCGTGCCGAGGTTGATGTCGGGCAACGCGAGCAGGCTGGCAAAGATCGGATCGGCGGAGCGAAGCAGTGTGCCGAAGACGATCAGCACGATCGCGGCGAGCGCGGTCGGGCGAATGATCCGCGCGACGCGTCCGCCGAGCGACGCGCGTTCGTGACGCGCGAGCAGCTCGCGGAAGGCGAGGGGCATGGCGCCGACGGCGATCGTTCCAAGTACGCCGGCCGCCGCGAATACCGTGTCGCGAAGGCGTGCGGCGAGAAGGCCGTTGCGTGGCGCGCTGAGCGTGATGGCGACCATCCCGAGCGCGACGACGGCAACGAGGACGTCGAAGCTGCGAAGCGCGTCCGAGGCGCGCCACGCGACGCCGCAGGCAAAGAACACGGCGACAGTGAGCCAAGCCAGTGATTCGTGAGGCACGTGTCGACCACACCGCTGCATGAGCGCGACCGTCGACAGTGCGATCAGCGCGATCCAGATCGGGAACCCGAGACCGAACGGATCGTTGAACAGCAACAAATCCGCGACGATCGCGAGGCATGCGGCAGTGAAGGCCACCGCGCGCGCATCGCGGACATCCAGTGTCGATGGCGTGGTCATGTGAAGTACTTTACAATGTAAAGTAAAAAGCGCAAGAGGCCGATTTCGGTCAGCTCGTCGGCCCACCGCATCCGATGCGTCCCTTAGTTTTCCGGGATGCCCGATTCCCGCTCCACCGCGCCCTCGCTCACAGTTTCCGTCATCACGCTCGGCTGCGACAAGAACACCGTCGACAGCGAGCGCTACGTCGCGCAGTTAGCCGACCGAGGCGCGACCTACACGACCGACATTCGGGATGCCGACGTCATCGTCATCAACACGTGCGGGTTCATCGACGCGGCGAAAAAGGAATCGATCGACGCGCTCGTCGAAGCCGGGCGACTCAAAGAGGAAGGGCGGTGCAAGGCGGTCGTCGGCGTGGGATGCATGGTGCAGCGGCACAAGGATGAGCTGACAGAGGCGCTGCCGGAGGTTGATCTCTTTCTCGGCTCCTCCGAGATGGATCAGTTGATTCCGGAGCTCGAATCGCGCGGATTGATTGACGCCGATCAGATCCCCGTAGAGCATCCCGGGGTGCGCGCGTTCACCGGCGGACTGCAGCACGTTCGCTATCTCAAGATCAGCGAAGGATGCGATCACGGTTGCGCGTTTTGCGCGATCCCGCTCATGCGCGGCAAGCATCGCTCGTTCGCGCTCGATGAGATCGTGCACGAGGCGCAGCTCCTCGAGGCGCAGGGTGCGCGCGAGATCAACCTCGTGGCGCAGGACCTCGCGCACTACGGTCGCGATCGGCGCGGCGAATCGCTCGGGCTGCCCGACGTGCTCGAAGCACTCGTGCGCGAGACGACAATCCCGTGGATTCGCATGCTCTATCTGTACTCCACGGGCCTCACGCCGCGCGTGCTCGAGCTCATGGCCACCGAGCCGCGCATTCTCCCGTATCTCGACATGCCGATCCAGCACGGATCGGACACGGTGCTGGCGAGGATGCGGCGCCCTGAACGCCAGAAGTCCATTCGCGAACGCGTACAAAACGTACGCGCCGCGGTGCCGGATGTTGCGATTCGTACGACATGCATCGTTGGATTTCCGGGCGAGACCGATGAGGATTTCGACACGCTGCTCGCATTTCTCGAGGAGATGCAGTTCGACCGCGTGGGCGCGTTCACGTATTCGCCGCAGGAAGGGACGCGAGCGGCCGAGTTGGCGGATGATGTACCAGAATCGGTGAAGCGGCATCGCCTGGAGCGACTCAACGAAACGCAGCGGCTGATCACGGCCGAGCGGTACGAGGCGCGGCTTGGCCGAACGGTGCGCGCGCTCGTCGATCGCGTTGATGACGGCGTCGTGCAAGCGCGCACGGCGTGGCAAGCCGACGATATCGATGGCGTGACGTACGTAACGAGCGCGGCGGGAATTGCCCCGGGGACACTCATCGATGTTTTGCTCGACGAGGTGGTGGAAGACGTCGATTTTGCCGCCACGTTCGTCGGCGTAGTCTCGGCTCCCGCCGCGGCACCGCGAGTTCGACGCGTACTGCCCATGCTCGCGTCGATCGGAAGCTTTGGACGATGACGAAACGCTCAATGCACCACTCACATGAGATCATGGAGCGCGCCGGCGCGCTCTTTCCCGGCGGCGTCAACTCGCCCGTGCGCGCCTTCCGCGGCGTGGGCGGCGAGCCGTTCATTGTCGACCGTGGACTCGGCGCCACGATCTGGGACGCCGACGGCAACGAGTACATCGACTACGTGCTGTCGTGGGGGCCGCTGATCCTCGGTCACGCGCCGTCAGTCGTGCTCGATGCGCTCGATCGTGTGATGCGGAAGGGTACGAGCTTCGGCATTCCGACGGAGCTCGAGGTGCAGCTCGGTGAGCTGATCGTCGAGCGGATGCCGCACGTCGAAATGATGCGCTTCGTCTCGAGCGGTACTGAGGCCACGATGAGTGCCGTGCGTGTTGCGCGCGCAGTCACCGGCCGCGAAGTCCTGCTCAAGTTCGACGGATGCTACCACGGTCATGGCGATTCGTTTCTCGTGCGCGCTGGCTCAGGTGTGGCGACGCTCGGGTTACCCAATTCGCCGGGCGTTCCGGACGCACTGGCTGCACTCACAGTCGTCGCGCCGTTCAACGATCTCGATGCGGTCGAAGCTCTGCTGAGAGCGCACGACGTGGCGGCGATCATCATCGAGCCGGTGGTGGGGAACAGCGGCTTCATTCCGCCCGATCCGGCATTCTTGCCTGGACTGCGCACGTTGGCCAATGCACACGGCGCGCTGTTGATCTTCGACGAAGTGATGACTGGGTTCCGGATTGCGTATGCTGGCGCGCGCGAACGATTCGGCGTGACGGCAGATCTCACGACGCTCGGAAAGGTGATCGGCGGCGGGCTGCCCGTGGCTGCGTACGGCGGTCGTCGCGACCTGATGCAGCAAGTCGCGCCGGCTGGCAGCGTCTATCAAGCGGGAACGCTCTCGGGCAATCCACTCGCCATGGCCGGTGGACTTGCGACGCTCACCGAGCTCACGCCGGAGATGCACGATCGGATTGCGCGGCGAACCGCTGCGCTCGTCCAGGGTTTGCGCGAGATTGCCGCGCGCCAAGGCATTCCGCTGACGGCGGATTGTGCGGGTTCGATGTGGGGATTTTCGTTCCGCGCCGAGCCGGTTCGAAATTTCAACGATGCGAAGGCGGCCGACGTCGAGCGGTTCAAGCGGTTCTTTCACGCGGCACTCGACCGCGGTGTGTATCTCGCGCCATCGGCGTTCGAGGCTGCGTTCATGTCCGATGCGCACGACGACGCGATCATTGAGGAAACACTCAATCGGCTCGACGACGCCATGAGGCACGCCGGGTGAGTCGATCGCCGACGATGCGCGTGCTTGGATTTGCTGCGCTCGCGGCATTTCTCGCGTGTACGTCGGGCGTACCGGCTCCAGAGCCGACGGTGCCGACAACGGTTCGCCGTCCGGTTCGGCCACCGGCGCGTCGACCTGCCACCGGTCAAGCGCCGCCCGCGGCGACAGAGCCCGAAGCGTCGGTGCGTCCCGATCCTCTCGCCGGCGTGCGCGACGTGGGCGACACAACGATTCGCGTCCTGCTGTCGAGTACGACGCAAGTGGTTCGTGTCGCATCGCCGAACGGGTTGCTGTTCACCGCCGCGAATGGTCGAACGATTGCGCGATCCCCTGGCGCGGGCGCATGGCGAGTCGAGCACGACGGCCGGCTCGTGCGCGCGATTCGATCTGACGGTGTTCCTACCGAGTGGGCCGACGGTTTGATCGCCCAGCCACTCGAGGACGCGCTGCTGTCGGTCAACGACAAGCCGTATCGCGGCAGCGCTGCGCTCTACGGCGCGTCAACAGGCGTGCTCGCCGTGAACGTCGTCAGGATCGACGACTATCTGCGCGGCGTCGTGCCGCTCGAGATTGGCACGCGCGCCGCAGCGGATTCGTCCGCCGTGCAAGCGCAAGCGGTCACCGCACGCAGTTACGCCTACGTGCACCTCGGCGCAACGCCGAACAAGCCATACGACGTGACGAGCGGCGTTGAGGACCAGGTGTACGGCGGCGTCGCGGCGGAGACGCCTGTGTCGTCGGAGGCTGTCGAGAGTACACGCACGCTCGTGCTCGAGTACAACGGTCGTATCGTCAATGCGCCGTACCATTCGACATGTGGCGGTTCGACTGCCGCGGCGTCGGAAATTTGGCGGTCGGATGACGAGCCGTATCTCCAACCCGTCAGCGACCGGATTCCAGGCACCGATCGCTACTACTGTGACGGTGCGCCGCGCTTTAGCTGGACACGGACCATTAAGGGCGCTGACTTGAATGCAGCACTGGCGCGCTATCTCGCGACGTACACGACTGTGCCGGGAAAGAAGCCGGGTGTTGCACGCTCGGTCACGGTTGCGTCGCGTACACAGTCCGGTCGCGTTGGTACGCTCACGGTCACGACTGATCGCGGCAACTTCGTGCTACGCGGCAACGACACGCGGTATGTGCTACGGCAGCCCGGCGGCGAGATTCTCAATAGCACCGCGTTCTCCGTGACCGAGACGAAGGACGTGGATGGGTCGATTGCCAAACTGGTCATTCGCGGCAACGGCTACGGTCACGGCGTGGGAATGTGTCAGGCAGGAGCGATTGGGCGTGCGCGCGCGGGACAAGACTTTCGGACGATCCTGCACACGTATTATCCGGGCACGACCGTCGCGCCGCCGCCGAACTGAGTTGGTGTCATTCCGAGCGTAGCGAGGAATCTTATTCAAGGCCAATTATGATTGGCGAGCGAGAAGATCCCTCTCTCGCTTCGCTCGCTCGGGATGACAGCGCTACTTTCTGCCAACGGCCTGCACTGATATTCCCGCCGCGCTGAAACCGTCGCGCAGCGCTTTGGCAAATTCCGCCGCATGCGCACCGTCGCCATGGATGCACACGGTGTCGACGCAAATCGAAATATCGTCGCCCTCGACTGAGCGTACTTTGCCCTCGCGCACCATGCGTACAGTGCGCGCCACCGCTTCGGTCGTGTCGTGAATCAGCGCATCGGGGCGACGGCGCGAAACGAGCGATCCGTCGCTCATGTAGTTGCGATCGGCGAACGCTTCCGCCGCGGTCGCGAGTCCCGCGGACTCGGCCTCAGTGAGCAAGTGACTCCCAGGCAAGCCAAACAACACGAGGCCGCGATCCACGTCCCGCACCGCGCGCGCGATCGCCGCCGACAGATCCGCGCGCGTCACGGCCATGTTGTACAGCGCGCCGTGTGGCTTGACGTGCTGCATCTCGACGCGCGCCGCATTCGCAAAGCCGAGCAGCGCGCCCGTCTGATACACGACCATGTCGTACACGTCGTCCGGCGTCACGTCCATGTTGCGCCGGCCGAAGCCGATCAGATCCGGAAACCCTGGATGGGCGCCGATCGCCACGCCGAGCTCGCGAGCGCGAGCGACCGTCGCGCGCATGACCGACGGATCGCCGCCGTGAAACCCGCACGCGACATTGGCCGAGGTGATGTACGGAAACACCTCGTCGTCAGCGCCGATACGATATGCGCCGAAGCTCTCGGCCATATCACAATTTAGATCTATGCGAACGCTCATGATTATTAACTCACGTGATGCAGATCGAGGCCAACCCGCGCTTGCACGAGATCCCGCTCCAGCTCGAGAGAGCGCTGCTGCGCCTCCGCCAGCGAGGTGAAACGAAAGCGCAGGCGATCGCCCGGTTTGAGCTGTGCGATCAACGGTAAGTCGACGCTAGCGACTTCGCCGATGCGCGGGTAGCCGCCGGTGGTCTGACAATCGGCCATGAGAATGATCGGCGATCCGCTCGGCGGGAGCTGAATCGTGCCGAATGCAACGCCTTCGGATTTCAGCTCCAAGCGCTCGCGAAGCGCCAGCGACGCTCCCTCGAACCGGTAACCCATGCGGTCCGAGCTCGACGACACTCGGAATGCGGTGCCGGTCAGTCGCCCACGTGCTTCCGCGGTCAACAGCTCGGTGTGTGCGCCGGGAATCACGTCCACCGTCGGCTCCTCGCCGTATCGCGGACGTAGCGACCTCGCGATGCTCCAGCGCGAAACCGCGAATGCGTTGTCTGCTGGACGAATCTCGGCCGCGATGCGCGCGGAGCGGTCCGACGCTTCGCCAGTCGGAAGTACGTCTCCTGACCGCAGCGGACGACCCTCGTAGCCGCCGAAATTGGCGCGCACGTACGTGCTGCGGCTGCCGAACACCTTCGGCACGTCGATGCCGCCAGCCATGGCGACGTAGGCGCGACAACCGATGCCGGGCTTGCCGAATCGCAGTGTGCCGCCGGCGGGAACGTGCGCGGCATGCCACACTGGGAGCGGACGTCCATCGACAGACGCTTCGAGATCAGCGCCGGTGATCGCGACGATCGCCGCCTGCTCGAACGCCAGTGTCGGCCCAATGAGCGATGCTTCGAGCGCCGCGTCGCCTTCGCTGTTTCCGACGAGCAAGTTCGCCGTCCGCAGCGCGACTCGATCCATCGCGCCGCCAACCGGAATGGCGTCGCGCTGATGGCCGATGCGTCCAAGGTCCTGCACGGTCGTCTGCAGACCGCCGCTCACGACGCGAATGGTCACGAGTTCGGCCTGGATGCGCGATACTCGGCGAGCGAGATCGAATGAAAACGCACGCGATCGCCGGCAGCCAGCAGCGTTGCCGGATCGCGGCGCGGATCGAATATCTCGGCCGGCGTTCGGCCGATGAGATTCCATCCCCCAGGCGACTCCATCGGGTACACGCCGGTCTGTTCTCCGCCGATGCCCACCGACCGCGCAGGGACTGCGGTGCGCGGCGACGATCGGCGCGGTGTGACGAGCTGCTCCGGCAAACCTCCCATGTAGGCGAAGCCCGGCATGAAGCCGACCATGTACACGAGGTACTCGGCGCCGGTGTGAATGCGGATGACGTCATCCGCCGACAGCTCGTGCTGTCGCGCCAGATCCTCGAGATCGGGGCCGAGGTCTCCGCCGTAGCAGACGGGAATGTCGACCAAGCGCGCGGCGACTGATTCGTCCGGCCGAACGTCCGCGAGCGCATGGCGCAATGCGTCGGCCATGCGCTCGTACGGTGCGATGTGCGAATCGCCCGGGACTGCCGCGGGATCGTAGTGCACGGCGATGCTGAGGAATGCCGGCACTTGATCCACGACGCCCGCCGGCGGCGACGCGTCGAGCCGCGCCGAAATTGCGCGCACCAGTCGGTGTGTGGCTTCGTCGATCGCGTGCCCGAGCGTGATCATCACGGCGCGGTCGCCGAGCGGAGCAAGCTCCATGTGCGGAGCTGCGGGAGGAGCCGTCAGGACGCCTCGCCGAGCACGGAGTCGAACACCCGTGCCTCGATGAAGGTTGTGAGCAAATGCTCATCGAGCATTCCGTCGGTGGCTTCCATGCGTAGAATGTCGAGCGCCCGATCCCTCGGCACGGCGCGTTTGTACGGCCGGTCGGTCGCGGTGAGCGCGTCGAAGATGTCGGAGATCGTCATCATTCGTGTCTGCACCGGAATGGCGGCGCCAGTCACGGAGCGCGGATAACCACGTCCGTTCAGCTTTTCATGATGACCGTACGCGATCTCCGGAATGCCGCGCAGCTCCGGCGTCCAAGGGATCTGTTCGAGAAACCGGTACGTGTGCGTCACGTGCGACTCGATCTCTCGCCGCTCGCGATCGTCGAGGTTGCCTTTTCGGATCATGAGAAACTGCAGCTCTTCGTCCGACAGCAGCGTGCGCTCGACACCGTCGACGTCCACGAAGGTGCGTCGATTCAGATCCTGCAGCGCGTCGAACGTTCCTTCGGGAAGAATGGTCGGCTCGTTCGCGGCCACGATCGCGGCAAGTTGCGCGCGAAGCTCGTCGTGCGCCGCGGCGCGCGCTGCATCGATTGGTGCGTGCTCATCGCGGAGCGCAGTCGGTCCGCCGGAGAGCAGCAGCTCGGACCGTGCGCGCTCATAGGCCAGTTCGATGCCTTGTGCCAAATACCCGAATCTGTGCCGGATGATGTCCAGATCGGCCGGATACAGCTTCTTCTGCTTGATGAGCACTTGCTCACGCACGCCGACCTTCCCGAAGTCGTGCAGCAGGCCGGCATACCGCAATTCGCGCAGTTGCTCGCGCGAAAACCGAAGCGCGCGGTACGGTCCAGATCCGGCGCGATCGACCGCTTCGGCGAGGCCGACCGTCAACCCTGCCACTCGGCTCGAGTGGCCGGACGTCGTCGGATCGCGCGATTCGATGGCCGTCACCGCGGCGGTGACGAATCCCTCGAACAGCCGCTCGATGTCCTCGTACAGCCGGCTATTCTCGATCGCGACGGCCGCCTGCGACGCCAACGCATTCCCGAGCTCGACCGACCGTTGGTCGAACGAAATCACCTCGTGCTCGACGATCTCCGGCGTGGACAGCTTGACGTCCGGATTTCGCTTCCGGTTGATCAGTTGCAGAACGCCGATCACCTCATCGCGATGCGTCTTCATCGGAATGACGAGCATCGACTTGGTACGATAGCCGAACTTCTCGTCGAAGCTGCGATTCTGTCGATAGGCGACGTCGTCGGGCAGCAGATACACGTCCGCGATCAGCAGCGGTTCGCCGGTCGCCGCGGCGTAGCCGGCGAGACTCCCGTGATCGATCGGTACGGTGAATTCGGAAAACGGCAACGCGGGAAGCGTATGATTCTGCGAAAGCCGAAATCGCAGCGTATTTGCTGGTCCGCCGTCATGCCGGCGATCCGTGAGGTAGAGCGAGCCGGCATCGCTTGTCGTGATGCGCCGCGCCTGAGTCAGAATCAGCTCCAGCAGCGTTAACAGATCGCGTTCGGTCGACAGCGCGACGCCGACGTCAGTCAATTCACGCAGCTCGCGTTGGCGCTCTTCCTGCTCGGCGACGGCTCGGCGCTCGGCGACAATCGATGCTGCGTGCCGAAACGCGCCGCGCAGCGACGCGATGATTGCGCCGGTTGGCGCGTCGGCCGCGAGGTAGGCGGTGAGTAACTCGAGAGGGAAGTCGCGCGGCGGTTCCACTTCGCCGGCGTCACCCAATCCAACTAGCGCGCACCGCGATGCGAGCTCGCGCAACTGCTCGGCGTCGCCGGCATTCCCAAGCAGTGCGCGATCCAGGACGATCACCGTCGGCCGGCTTTCGTCGACTGTCGATGCGGCGGGCGGCACCGGCACCCGCCGCACCTCGACGTCATCCTCGCGGCGACCGAGCGGCGCCGAGGAAATCGTGCGGCCGAGCGCGGTGATGAGGAGCGGCTTCACGAGCCGGTGACGCGAGCGAGTTAGCCCGCGTTGATGTGCGCGAGGTGATTCTGGGCCGGCTCGAAGTCGGGGAATTTCGCCACGACCTGCTTGAACAGCTCAGCGGCCTTGGCGTTGTTCTTCTTGTCCATCTCGTCGAGCGCGTTGGAATAGACCTTCATCGTCGCGACATCGAGCTTCGTCTTCGCGGCCTTGGGCGACATCGGCTTGGCGTACGTCTCGGCATTCGCGACCGCGGCGACCGATGACGGCGTTCCGCTCTGCACGGCCGCTGGCTTCGTGGCGGCTGACGGCTTTGCGCTCTTCGCCGCGTCGGCCGCGCCGCTGGCATCGCCAACGCGTCCCGGCTTGGCTTCGAGCTTCATGTTGGAGCCGAGCTTGGCGGATAGTTGGCCGATGATCGCCAGCACGTCGTCGGACTTCCCGGTCACCTTCTCGGGATTGGCGATCTGCGTCGTCTCCATGTCGATCGTCCGCCCGGTGAGCACCGCATTGCCCTTGCCGTCGGCGATGAATCCACCAACGACGGCGTACTGCGCGCCCATGATGCGACCAACGCGCACGGCGGTGGCGGGATCGATCTGATTGGTCCTCACCATGTTCTGCTCCTGGAGCACGGCGTCGATCCGGCTGCGGTCAACCAGCCGGATCTTGGAATTCGACGCCATGTCGGTGATGAGCAGATCCTGAACGCCGGTGGCGATGCCGTCGAAGTCGGCGCGCGCCGGTCCGATGGAGCTGTTCGTGAACGTGAAGACCACGACGACGGGCCGCGTGTCCTGAGCGGACGCCGGAGTGGCGAGCGACGTGCTGGCCAGCAGCGCGGCGCCGGCCGCCGCGACGGCGGATCCGAGCATACCACGAAGGGACGGACGTGAACGGAACATGGAGTCCTCCTGACGGGACATGATCAAATTAGAATATCAAAACAGTCAATTCAGATCGATCGCTCTGCTGTCTTTCCGATCACACCGATACTGTCGCACCTTCCGCGGCCGCGATCACCTCGAGCGTCGCATCACGTCGTTCGACGATCGACCGGCACGCCGCCAGGCAGACATCCAACTCGTCGTCCGACCGCTCGGGCTTGTGGTGGAACAGCACCAGCCTCGGTACACCGGCGTCGAGCGCCAGCGCCACCGCGTCGTCGAACGTCGAATGTCCCCAGCCGCCGTGCCGCTCGTACTCGTCCGCCGTGTACGTCGCGTCGTGAACGAGCAGCGCCGCGCCACGAACGAACTCCACGAGCTCCTGGCGCCATTCCGGACGCATGCCGTACCGGTCTGGCGATCCGAGCTCGTTATCCGAGATATAGACGAACGAAGGGCCCTCCGCGCTTCGACCCTCGAATCGATAGCCCAAGGCGCCGCCAGGGTGCTGAACGGCAAACGATCGCACGGCGAACCCATTCCCGGCACGCCGCTCAGCCGCGGCGACGGTGCAGAAGTCTATCAGCGCCGGCACGTCGCCAAAGGCGACCGGGAACACCGCGGGCGCCATCTGTTCGTGCAACACCTCGTCGATGTCCGTCCCATCCATTTTCGGCGCCCAGATCATGAACTGATTCCCAGGCTCGAACATCGGCGTGAAGAAGGGAATCCCTTGAATGTGATCCCAGTGCGCGTGCGTCAGGAAAATATCGCCGGCAATGCCGCGCCCGGTGCGTCTCGCTTCGTCGGCCAGCGCGAGTCCGAGTCCGCGAATGCCCGTTCCAGCGTCGAGAATGATCAAGCCGTCCGTCTCCGTTCGCACTTCGACGCACGGCGTGTTGCCACCGTAGCGCACCGTATGCGCGCCGGGACTCGGGATTGAACCACGCGTGCCCCAAAACTTCAGTCGAAACGTCATGGCGGAGGCGACTGGCTTCACGACGAGCCGGAACGCGTTCGCGCGCCGGTCAGAGTCGCGCCTGGGCGCGCTGCTCGAGGGCTGGTCGATCGGCGAGCGTGATCCGGCGCCGTTCGACCGTGACCCAATTCGCGTCCTGGAATTCCTTCATCGCGCGCGACACCGTCTCGCGGCTCGCGCCGATCATTTGTGCAATCGTCTGATGCGTCAGCGCCTTCTCGATCATGTCGCTGCCCGACTCCTCGGCCAGATCGAGCAGCAGGCGCGCGATCCGTCCCGGGACATCGAGCAGCACGAGACCGCCGATCTTCTCGTCGGCTCGGCGCAGGCGGCGCGACAGCTCCGTGAGGAGCGACCACGCGACCGCCGGCGACGACTCGACACGACGGCGGAAATCCTCGCGACGCAGCACGAGGAGATGCGAATCCTCCATCGCGATCACGTGGGCCGAGCGCGGGCGATCGTCGATGAGCGCGAGCTCGCCGAAGTGCTCGCTGACGCCGAGCACGCCGAGAATGACTTCGCGTCCGTCTTCACCGATGAGGACGACTTTGACGCGACCTTGGCGCACGACGAAAAGCGAGTCGCCCGGGTCGTTCTCGAAGAGAATGACGCTGCCCTTGGGATAGAATTTCTCCCGGGTCAGCTCGGCGAAGCGCTGAAGCTCGATGCGATCGAGACCGGTGAAGAGCGGTACCGTCGCCAGGAAATCGGCCGTCGAAGTTGTCACACGAGCGCTCGTGAGCGGTGGTCGGAGGGCACGGCAACGCGCGAAGAGTCGCTGGCGGTTGCACCCGTCGAATGGCCGCGAAGTTAGTTCGCGAGGGGCGGTGTGTCAAACGGGCAAGCTGTTATGGGCGTGGGGATTACGGGATTGTGGCGTGGGTCACAAAGGCGCCGGAAATTTGCCCCGCTCAACACGGCTCGCGATGTGGTGCACCCGCGCCGTTAGCATTATCGGTATATGTATATCTTCGAATTCTCATACGACGGGAGCTGGTGATGTTCGCTCGCGCGCTGTTGGGCTGTGTGATCGCGCTTGGCCTCGTCGCGCCATCCGGCCGAGCACAGACGTTCGTTTCAGTCGGTGTGATCGCGGCGGACTCCGGGTTCGCCGCTGGTGTCGACAGCATCGTCGTCAGCGCGTCCGAGGTTGGTCTCGCCTCGGTTGTGGCGTATGGTGCGCGCGGACCCTTCGGGGTTTACGCAATGGCGGTGAATCTCAGGCGGTGGACCAAAGACGGAGACAGTCTGGCACCGCTACGAACCGTGCGTGGAGGCCTATCGGTCGTGTCGCACAGTAGCGCGTCATCGGGCGACGCAAATGTCGTTCTGTCGCTCAACGGACAGGATCGACCGCCAGTGCAGTTCCGACTTACGGAAGCGCGGTTTTCACAACTGATGCAAAGCCTGTCGCGAGCAGCCGACGTCACGGACTCGTTGACCGCCATCACGCTGCGTCACGGACCGATGCGCAAGACGCCTGTCACGCCTGGCCGACCCGGCCAGACCTACTTCGAGTACCAGGTCGAGAAGCAGGCTGTTGCTGATCCGCACAACTCACAGCCGGCGTATCCTGATTCGCTTCGTGCGCGGCGAATCGAGGGCGAGGTGCTTGCTCAGTTCGTGGTCGACACCATGGGTCATGTCGACGTTTCGACGTTCAAGGTTCTCAGGACAACGAACGCGCTTTTCTCGGCCTCGTTGTTCGAGAGCCTGCCAGACATGCTGTTTTCGCCCGCCGAAGTCGGCGGTAGAAAGGTGCGGCAATTGGTCCAGATGCCGTTCGTGTTTCACGTGCAGTAGTCGGATCTGGAACCTGTTGTCCCCTTGTCTCTTAGGCCATTTCCCGCCTATATTTCAAAGCTGGCCATCCACGGCCACCATTCCGGATCGACACCGTCCAGGCGGACCAGACCCTCGACGCTCGCTCCCATCTCACGTGAGGCTCCTGTGAAGAACGACATCCATCCCGAATACGCCACGGCGACCGTCAAGTGCGCCTGCGGTAATACGTTCCAGACGCGCTCCACGGCGGCCGAGATCCACACGGACGTCTGCGCGCAGTGCCATCCGTTCTTCACGGGCAAGCAGCGTTTGATGGACACCGCCGGCCGTATCGAGCGCTTCCGTCAGAAGTTCGCGAAGCCCACGGCGGCGACAGCAGGTGCCGCCGCGAGTTCGACCACCGAGCGCTGAGGCCCATCTGGCTCTTCGCGACCGGTTAACGGCCGCACTCGCCCGCGCTGAAGAAGTCGAGCGGGCGCTCGCAAATCCCACCGGCCTCCGCGACGCGGCACAATTCGCGGAGCTCGGCCGAGAACACAGCCGGCTCATGCCGATCGTCGCGGCCGCGACGCAATTGCAGAAAGACGAAGACGAGCTCGCGCAGGTGCGCGAGCTCGTTTCCGTTGACGACCCCGAGATGGCCGCCGAAGCACGCGCCGAACTCGGACGGCTCGAGCAGGCGATCGCCGAGCTCGAGGCACGCCTGCTGCCCATGCTTCTGCCGCGCGATCCACTCGACGATCGCAATTCCATCGTCGAGCTCCGCGCCGGAACGGGCGGCGACGAGGCAGCACTGTTCGCCGCCGACTTGTTCCGCATGTACACGCGCTTCTGCGAGCGACAGGGATGGCGCATCGAGACCATGTCGCTCTCCGACGCGACGCTGGGCGGTATTAAAGAAGTAGTATTCAAGGTTGTGGGCCCGAGCCCCTTTGGATCGATGAAGTACGAGTCCGGCGTGCATCGCGTACAGCGCGTGCCGGCCACCGAAAGCCAGGGACGCATTCATACGTCGGCGGCGACTGTCGCGGTGCTGCCCGAAGCTGAGGAAGTCGACGTCAAGATCGAGGACAAGGATCTGCGCATCGACGTCTTTCGCGCATCCGGCCCAGGCGGCCAGAGCGTCAACACCACCGACTCGGCCGTGCGCATCACGCACTTGCCCAGCGGGTTGGTCGTGAGCCAGCAGGACCAGAAGTCGCAGCTACAGAACAAGCTCAAGGCCATGGAGGTGCTGCGCGCGCGCCTGCTGGCTCTCAAAATGAAAGAGCAGAATGACGCGCGCGCCGAGCTGCGACGGTCGCAGGTCGGCACTGGCGATCGCTCCGACAAGATTCGTACGTACAACTACCCACAGAGCCGCGTGACCGATCATCGCATCGGCTGGACGACGCACGATTTGCAGGGATTCGTCGACGGCAACATTGGGCCGCTCATCGAAGCGCTCAAGCTCGCCGACGTTGAAGACCAGCTCGGAGAAGATTCGTGAGCACCGACGAGATGGCTGGTATCGCGACGGTCAGCCGGCTGCTCGAAGAGCTGGCGCGACGGCTGAATGCCGGCGGCGTGGACGAGCCGTTCAACCAAGCGCGCGAAATTGTCGCCGCGCTCTACGACGTGCCGCGCTATTGGCCGCTCACGAACGGCGAAGTTGAAGTCGACGACGCGACGCGCGATCGGGCGTACGCCGCCGTGGCGCGACGTATGATCGGCGCGCCGCTCGCGTACGCCATTGGCCGCGCTGCGTTTCGACACCTGACTCTCGATGTTGATGAGCGTGTGCTCATTCCGCGCCCAGAGACGGAGCTGCTCGTCGACTTGGTCATCAACGAGATGAACGGCGCGGAGGGTGGTGTCGCGGTCGACGTCGGCACGGGGTCAGGAGCGATTGCACTCGCGCTCGCCGCCGAAGGACAGTTCTCGCGCGTGTATGGCACTGACATTTCGCTCGACGCGCTTGCCGTGGCGCGCGCCAACGCAGAGGCGTGCGCGCCGCTGCTGCGCTGCCCGGTCGAGCTGCTGCACGGCTCGCTCCTCGGACCGCTGGGTGCCAGGCGTGCGCGGGTGGTGGTTTCCAATCCGCCGTACATTGCATTGGGCGAGGCGGCCGACTTACCGTCGAGCGTTCGCGATTGGGAGCCGGCGGTCGCGCTGTACAGCGGTTCAGATGGAATGACCGCCACGGCCCGCCTCGTGCGCGAAGCGGCCGACGTACTCGCGCCGGGCGGATTGCTGGCGCTCGAGGTGGATGTGCGGCGCGCGTCGCTGGCCGCGGAGCTGGTGAGTCGGGAGCAGCGCTTCCACGCGATCCGCGTGGAACTGGATCTCACAGGACGCGAGCGCTTCGTGCTCGCGCGACGACAAGAGAGGGATGGGGCATGACCGAGGACAAGGCGAAGGAACTGGGACGTCTCATCGGGCAAAGCCCCGAGTACCAGGCCGTGAAGCGCTCGAGCGACGCGCTCAACGAAGACAAGGACACCGTAGCGCTCCTCCAGAAAATGGAAGAGCTGCGCATGAACGCGCAGCGCATGATGCAGAAGGGCGAGCGCCCCACCGAAGAGATGGAGCGCGAGCTCGACTCGCTGCTCGGTCAGATCCAGGGACGTCCGAGCTATCAGCGTTTGCTCGTTGCCCAGGAGAATTTCGACAAGATCATGGCGCGTGTGAACGACTGGATCCTCGAAGGCATCGAGAAGGGCGCAACGAGCTCGATCATCACGCTCGGCTGAGCTGACCGACATGCCCGGCCGGCTCATCGTGCTCGAGGGCGCCGAGGGAGTAGGGAAGAGCACGCAGCTGCGGCTGCTCGCCGAGTGGATTGGCTCGCGTGGAGAGACGGTGGTCGCGGTGCGGGAGCCGGGCGGCACGATCATCGGCGACGAGATTCGCCGGCTGCTGCTCGATCCCGAGACCGACATTGTCCCACGCGCCGAAGCGCTGTTGTTCATGGCGTCGCGCGCGCAGCTCGTGGAACGCGAGATCCGGCCCGCTCTGGCGCGGGGCGCCACGGTGCTCGTCGACCGTTTTTTTCTGTCGACGTACGCGTATCAAGGCGCGGGTCGCGGTATTCCTGAGAGCGAATTGCGCGCGGCGAATGCCATCGCGACTACGGGTCTCGTGCCCGACATCACGTTGCTGTTGAACATGTCGGCGGAGGCGGGCCTCGCGCGCGCGGCACAGCGTGGTGCGCACGACCGAATGGAGCGCGCCGAGTTGGCGTTTCACGAGCGTGTTGCCGGCGCGTTCGAAACCTTCTCGGCCGCGGGCTGGCAGTCGCAGCATGCGGAGTGCGGACCCATCGTGCTCGTCGACGCGCAGGGTACGGAGGCCGAGGTCTTTCAACGCGTGCAGTCGGCGTTGCAACAACGATGGCCCGGATCTTTCCTTTCGAGCTGACGGTACGACCGGTACGGCCAAGGCGATAAGGGGACGAATGCGTTCACGGGCGATGATTGCGGTGGTAGTGCTCAGCAGTGCGCTGGTCTCCGGCGGCTGGTTGGTGCAGCGCGGATTGATCGGCAGCGACGTGGCGCGCGTCACGAGCCCGGCACTCGGCGCCAAGCTCTTCGACGAGGTGTACGAGCACGTCGCGCGCGAGTATGTCGACACGCTACCCGACTCGACGCTGTACACCGATGCCGTCGACGGACTCGTGGGTGAGCTGCACGATCCGCACAGCGCGTATCTGTCGCCGGATCTCCTGGCCAAACTCTCGGAACGGACGTCGGGCACCTATGTCGGCGTCGGCATCCAGATCGATCTGCGCGACGAGGGCGTCACTGTCGCGTCGCCAGTTCCCGGAGGTCCGGCAGTCCAAGCCGGCATTCAGGCAGGCGACCGTCTCACTGAGATCAACGGGGTGGCGTTCCACCCGGCCACGACGGAAGAAGCGCAGAAGGCGTTGCGCGGTGCGCCGGGGTCGGTGGTGCGCGTGACGGTCGAGCGGCCGGGCTTGGCGACGCCGCTCAAATTCGCGCTCACGCGGCGCGAGATTCGAATCAGTTCGGTGCAGCGCGGCATGATGCTCGACAACGGCGTGGGCTACGTCGCGTTGACGATTTTCAGCGAGCAATCCGCTCCGGCACTGCGCCAGGCAATCGATTCGCTGCGCACGGCTGGTATGAAAACGCTCATCCTCGATCTCCGCGGAGATCCCGGCGGTTTGCTCGATCAGGGCGTGGACGTCTCCGAGCTGTTCCTCGATCCGGGGCAACGTATCGTGAGCATGCGCGGACGTACCGCGCAGGGATCGCGATCCTTCGACGATCGTATGGCGCAGCCATGGCCAACGCTTCCGATCGCGGTGCTCGTCGATAGCAACACGGCGAGCGCAGCGGAGATTGTGTCCGGCGCGCTGCAGGACCACGATCGGGCGTTGCTCGTCGGCACGCCGACGTACGGAAAGGGCAGCGCACAGAACGTCTTCAACTTGCCGAACGGCGGCGCGCTCAAGCTCACGACCGCGCTCTGGTTTACGCCGTCGGGTCGCAGCATCAACAAGGCGCGTCCCTCTGACGACGAGGGCGATGATGGTGCTCCAGGTCCAGTGACGGACACGAGCGCCAAAGCACGCCCACGCTATAAGACCGACAGCGGTCGCGTGGTGCTCGGCGGCGGCGGGATCACGCCGGACGTCATCCTCCCGCCGGCGGCCCTGTCGGCGGGCGACAGCGCGCTGCAGCGCGTGCTCGGGCACCAGATTCCCGCATTCCGGAACGTCGTGGCCGACTATGCGCTTTCGCTCAAGGCGTCGCATGCGGTGACGTCGCCCAACTTTCAAGTGACGCCGGCAATGCGCGCCGAGCTGCTGCGGCGAATGCGCGCGGCGGGCATGACCGTCGATCAGCCGACGTACGACGGCGCCGTCGGTGTCGTGGACCGCACGCTGGGCTACGATTTGGCTGGGTACGCGTTTGGCCAGGCGGTGGAGGCGGCGCGCCGGCTCCACGACGATCCCGTGGTGATGAAAACGGCGGCGATGGTCGCGGGGGCTCACACCGAGACGGAGTTGTTCGAGCGCGCCAAATCGATGGCGCCGCCGCACCACTAAGGCTGACGCGCTCAGCCTTTCGTCTGGTCGACGATCTTCACGCCGGCCGGCACGGCGAAGGTAAACGCCGACCGATCGATCGCGGCATTCGTCGCGACCGTGGTGAGATGCACGTGGCGGACGATGCCGCTCGTTTCGGTTTCTTCGAATTCTCTAATTAGAGAATCGTCATCATCGACCCACACCGTCGCCTTCGTGAACGGCGACGACGATCCAGCCTTGGGGACGAGCGTGAGCGCGTGAGTGGCGTGGCCGTCCACCGTCTTCGTACCGGCAGCGGTGATGTCGTACTTCGATCGCGGCTCGTCGAGAAACTGGCCGGTGAGGTCGATCGGCACCGAGGCGCCGTCCGTCGCGCGGCGCTTGATCACCTGGCCCGGCGCAGAGCTCGGGAGGTAGATCCATAGCGTGGTTCCATCTGACACGATCGCGTCGGACTGCGGCGCGCGAAAACGGATCGACAGCCGATTCGGCCGCTCCTGCACGTAGTCACCGTGCGCCGAGCCGGTCGCGCCAACGAGCGGGTTCGTGACCGTTTGGTCGAACGAACCGCGTACCGTTTTCACTTTCGCCCACGCCGCCACGGCACGATCGATGATCGACTCTACCGTTTGTGCATGAAGCGACCCGGTCGCCGCGAGCAATGGCAGCGCCGCCAGTCCGGCGAGTCGTGCGAGTGTCATCGTCATGCAGCGTCTTACACGCGCGCCGGCGCCGGCGTTCCTGCGGCCGAGGGAGCAGCGGGCGAAGGCGACACCGACCGGCCAATGGCGCTCGTGATGGCGCGAAGCTCCGTGACCAAGCGAGCGAACTGATCGGGGTAGAGCGACTGGCCGCCGTCCGACAGTGCGCGATCCGGCGTCGGGTGCACCTCGACCATGACGCCGTCGGCGCCCGCGGCGACCGCCGCGCGAGCCATAGGAATCACCTTGTCGCGCAACCCTGTCCCGTGGCTTGGATCGCCGATCATGGGCAGGTGCGACAACCGCTGAACGATGGGGATTGCCGTCAAGTCGAACAGGTTGCGCGTCGTGGTGTCGAAGCTCCGAATGCCGCGTTCGCACAACACCACCTGCCCGTTGCCTTCGGCCAGAATGTATTCGGCGCTCATGAGCAAATCGGTAATCGTCGCGGCCATGCCGCGCTTGAGCATCACCGGCTTGCCGATGCGGCCCACGGCGCGAAGCAGCGAGTAGTTCTGCATGTTGCGCGCGCCGATCTGAATCATGTCGGCGCTCTCGGCGACCAGATGCGCGCCTTCTTCGTCGAGCGCTTCGGTGACGATGGGCAAACCAGTCTCGCGGCGCGCCAGGGCGAGCAGCTCGAGGCCGCGCTTGCCGAGCCCTTGGAACGAGTACGGCGAGCTACGCGGCTTGAACGCGCCGCCGCGCAGGGCCGTAGCGCCGGCGTCGCGGACCGCGCGCGCCGCGGCGAGAATCTGCTCTTCGGATTCCACAGAGCAGGGACCCGCGACGATCACGATTTCGTTGCCGCCGAACGAGACGCCCGGCGCGATCGTGACGATCGTATTGCCTTCTTTCCACTCGCGGGACACCTGCTTGTACGGCTTGCTCACGTGAATCACTTCAGCGACGCCGTCCAGCGACTCGATGCGCGATCCGTCCACGCGACCGTCGTTGCCGACGAGACCAATGGTGGTGCGCGTTTCGCCGGGCATTGGTCGCGCCGAGTAGCCCATCTCTTCTATGGTTTTCACGACGCGGGTGATCTGCTCCTCCGTCGCGTGATTCTGCATGACGACCAGCATTACTCGACCTCTGTCTCGAAGTACCACCCGTCTCCGGCCAGCGAGACGGGTCCGCCGTACCGCGCACCGACGAGTGCGCGAATATCAACCTGCTCCACGGGCGGGTAGAAATGTGTCAGCGCCAACTGCTTGGGCGCCGCCGCTGCGGCGAGCTCGCCGCACTGTTCAGGCGTGAGATGCTCGGGAATGCTCATCCCCGACGGTAGTGAACACTCGCAAACGAGGAGGTCACAACCGTGCGCCCACGCCGCGAGCGCGGCTGACGGCCCTGTATCACCTGTATAGACGATTCGCCGGCCGCCGCGCTCCATGGAATATGCCACACTCTCCGGCGTGTGGGGAACCGGATGGCACCGAAAGGTGACATCGCCGGGAAGCTCCAGGACGTCGTCAGGGCCGATCTCGCGTACCGTGAGCGGAAACCCGGGCGCCGTGACCCACGGGCCGTATGCCGCAGCTAGGCGGCCAAGCAAGTCGGCGGTGCCGACTGGGCCAATGATCTCGACCGGCTCGTTGCGCGGCGGGAGAAACCCGTATTTCCACGCAAAGATCAACGTCGGCAGATCGCCGTGATGGTCGATGTGAAAGTGCGTGAGCGCGACGTGCGTGATCGTCTGCCACGGCGAACCCAGCTCAGCCAACCGCCGCGTGATGCCGCTCCCGCAGTCGACGAGCATCTGCAACGACGGCGCTTCCAGCAGATAGCCGGCGCAACTTCGGTTTGGTGAGAGCGAAATTGTCCCGGTGCCGAGCGCGGTGAAGCGCATGCTCAGGGCCCTCGGTAGAGCATCTTGACGGACGTGCGAACGCCGTCGCCCTTGAAGATCGCGAGGTAGACGCCAGCCGGCACGAATCGGCCGGTATCATCACGGCCGTCCCATGCAAACCGATCGTCGCAGCCGCCGGGCTGCTCGCTCAGATTCTGTCGCCCGTAAACGCCCACCGGCAGCTTGATGCCGCTACTCGTCGCTCCGGGCACGATTCGGCGAACCGTGCGCAGCGTGATGTCGTAGATGGTGATCGTCACTGTCGCTTCGTGAGACAGATCGAACCAGAAACACGTCGACTCGTGCGGCGTTCCTCGACCGAACGGGTTGGGGAAATTCTGATAGAACAGGGTGACCGCGGGCTGATCGAGCGGCGTGATCACGAACGAGCCGTTGCTCGCCACCGTGGTCTGGTCCGCCGCGACGCCATTCTCGGCGCGCGCGTGCACCTGCCACCGATACGACGTATTCGACTCCAGCGGTGTCGGAAACACGAATGACGTATCCTGAATGTCCGTCTGCGTGAACTCGACCTTGCCGCTGGCGTTGTTGATCACGGAGACGTCGTAGTCCCACAGTCCCGGCGGCACGGTGATCGGCGGACTGCTCCAGTAGAAACGCGGAACGAGCGTGTTGGGGCTCAACTGCGGTATGAGGCGCAGCCAGCTCCGCACCGGATGCTGATCCCTCGCCTCGGCGACCACGTTGCCGAACCGATCCAGCAGACGCGCGCGAAAGTAGACGACGTTCCGTTCCGGCAGGAGCGAATCGATCGAGAACGTGGCGGTCTCGCTCGTGACGTTTCGCGAATAGAACGGCGCTCGAAACTGCGACTCGAGCGAGAGGTCGAGCGACATCGAGTACGGACCCGCCTCCGGCTGCGTCTCGAACCCGTCGACCAACATGGCGGGCGCCGGAGAGATGCTGTCGGACGAGACGCTGGGAATTGACAGACGAATGCTCTGCGCGGCCGCGCTGCGCGCGAGCGACACGAGCGTCAGCAACGACAGCAGCGACCAGAGCGACCGAGCGGCCGCGGGCAGGCACGCCGCCGCGCGGCGCCGATCGGTCATACCGTGGTCGGCACCGCGTTGTCGGCCGTCGTCTCACTGGCCACCGCGTCCGCCAGCGCCGAGTCCACCGACGCACCGCGGATTCGCACGCTCACGACGGATGAGACTCCCGGTTCCTGCATCGTCACGCCGTACACCGCGTCGGCCGCTTCCGTCGTCGTACGCGGATTGTGCGTGATGACGATGAACTGCGTTCGCGTCTTGAATTGCGTGAGCATGCGAACGAACCGGCCGACGTTTGCATCGTCGAGTGGGGCATCGACTTCGTCGAGCAGACAGAATGGGCTCGGCTTCGTGAGAAAGATGCCGAACAAGAGCGAGAGCGCGACGAGCGCGCGCTCACCGCTCGAGAGCAGATGGATGCGCTGCGTGCGCTTGCCGCGGGGCGACGCGTGGATCTCGATGTCGCAGTCGAGCGGCGTGTCGGGATTCTCGAGACTGAGCTCGCACTCGCCGCCGCCGAACAGCGTCATGAAGATGTGATGGAAGTTCTCGCGGATCTGCGTGAACGTCGTGAGGAACATCTCGCGCGCGGTGACATCGATCTCGCGGATCGCCTGCTGCAGCGAACCCTTGGCACTCTGCAGATCGGAGCGCTGCGCGGAGAGGAAGTCGAGGCGTTTGACTTCCTCGTCGTGTTCCTCGATCGCCAACGGATTGACGGGGCCGATCGACTCGAGCTCGGCGCGCAGGCCGTCGAGCTGCGCGCGCAGGATGTCGTCGTCGACATCGACCGGGGCAAGGGCGGCGACCGAGGCGAGCATTTCGTCTAACGGACGGCGCCATTCGGTTTCGAGCCGCTCGCGGATCATGGCGCGGCGGCCGGACAGCTCGGTGAAGCGGAGCTCGGCCGCGTGGAGGTCGTCGCTCATCTGGCCGGCGCGGCGGCGGGCCTCGTTCAGGGTCTGCTCCTGGTGCTCGAGCTCGGCGTCGGCGTGCTGGACCTGGGTTTCGGCGTCGCGCAGGTGACCCTCCGCTTCGCCTAACGCAACCCGCCGCGAGTCCAGGTCGAGGCGCCAGGCCGCGATGTGCTCGGCGAGCTCGCGGTCGGCGAGGGCGATGTCGCCCAGCTCGGCCATGAGCGACTCGAGGCGCGCGCCGGCCGTGCTGACGTCGGTCTCGAGCTGGCGGTCGCGGTCGGCGGCCACGCGCAGGCGGGCCTGCAGTTGGGCTTCGGTCACCTGCCAGCGGGCGCGTTCCTCGCGCGCCGCGTCCTGGGCGCGCTCGCGCTCCGCCAACCGCGCGGCGGCCGCCGCGCACTCGGCGTCGCGCGCCGTGACAGCCTGGCCCGCCGCCTCGGTGCGGCGCGCCAGCTCGCCTAACCGAACGCCGAGCTCGCCGCGGCGCGAGGCCACCTTGTCGACGAGCGCAATCACGCCCGACAGCTCGCGCGAGGCGCGCTGCTCGCGGCGTTCGGCTTCTTCGCGCACACCCGCCGCCTGGCGCTCGGCGTGCTGCGCCTGGCCGTGCGCGTCGGCGGCCGCGGTCGCGGCCGCCGACGCTTCGCCTAACCGAGCGCGCGCGGCCTCGGCGGCCTGGGCCGCCTGGGCGCGCGCGCGCTCCACCGACGCCATCTCGTCGCGCAGCGAGGTGAGCTCCGCCCGCCGGCGGAGCGGACCCGGGCCGGCCGCCGATCCCGGCAGCCACACCGCGCCGCGGGCGTCGACGAACGCCGCGCCGCCGGCGATCGCGCGCACGCGGCCTAACAGAGCGTGCACCCACGTGCGCGCCGGATCAGACGCCTCGACCAGCCGCGCCAACGCGTCGTCCGCTTGCGATTCGTCGCGCGCGGCATCGAGCGGCAGCAGCAACAGCGGGCCCGGGTTGGTCTCGGCGTGCCAGGCGCGGATCGCGTCCGCGGCCGCGGCGTCGCGAACCAACACCGCGTGCACGCTCGCGCCGAGGTACCGCTCCACCGTGGCCGCGTCGGCCGCTCCGGCCGTCAGGAAGTCGGAGAGGGGACCGAGCACCGCGCCCTCGCCGAACCGATCGCGATCGCGCAGCAGCCGCGCCGCGGCCGGCGCCAGTCCGACGCGTTCGCGCTCGAGCGCCTCGAGCGCGTGCACGCGTCCCTCGAGCGACGTGCGTTGGTCATCCAGGCGCACGAGCTCCGCGCGCGCGGCGCCTTCGGCGTTGCGCGCGTCCTCGGCTGCCACCTGCGCCGCCGACAACCGCTCGGCCGCCGCCGCCATCGCGGCCGCGGCATCCTCGGCGGCCGAGCGGGCGATGGCGAGCGAGCTGGCCGCGTCGGCCAGGACGGACTCGACGTGTTCGCGTTCGGCGCTCAACGCGTCGGTGCGTTCCGCGAGCTCGGCGAGCTCGCGTTCCGCGCCGTCGGTGTCGAGCTCGAGGCCGCGGAGCTCATCGCGGAGGCGACGCAACTCGCGGTCGGCGGCGTCGAACGCCGCGCGCGCCGCGCCGACGGCGCCGCGCGCGTCGTTCTCCGCCGCCTCCTTCTGTTCGCGCGCCGTGCGGGC
>DASYDJ010000051.1:0-311485 GCA_036499625.1 Gemmatimonadaceae bacterium | reverse complement strand
TCTGCGACTGCGTTTGCCCCGCCGCGTTCTTTGGCGAAATCGCACAAAGGGCGAGCACGAGCACCAGTGCTGCCCAGCGGTGGAACATGATTTTTCTCCGGCGCTAACGAAACAGGACCGTTACTTGGAACTCCTGATTGGGTTGAACAGGAACCGCCCACCTGACTCGAAAGTACCCCCGAGACAAGAAACTGTCAAGCGAAGTGTAGCGTGGATAATTATGTCACACCAGCATTTACGAGCTTCGCCAGACCCGGCCCTTCGCCCCTCGCGCGGTCAGCCCGCGACGGTCGCAGTACTCCAACATCGGGATGACGTACTTCCTCGAGAGCCCGAGCGCATCGCGAAGCTCGCCCGGTCCCAACTCGCCGCCTGAGCCGAACGCGCTGCGAATTCTGTCAAGAAGCAACGTGAGCTGTGTCGCGTCATAGTACCGATTTGGCTCGACTTGCACGACACCTCCGCGACGCTCGAGAAAGCGAAGCAGCGGCAGCGGATCGGCCCCGACCGTAGCGCCGAGTTCGTCCGTCGTTGGCGGCTCGGCGCCGGCGGCGGACAGATTGGAAACAATTGTTTCCAGCAACACCTGCTGAGCCGCCGAAGGATTTGGCTCCCAACCGTGCCGCGCGAGCAAGCCGCCCACAGTGACGAGGTGATTCTCTTGGAGCAACCCTGACACGACCGCATCCACGATGTCCTCCGACGCATGCAAACGGCTTCGCACAGCCTGCATCGGAATCCCGATCTCGAGCGGATCCGCCGTATGGAATTCCTCGACCGAGACGAGAACCATCTCGGCGAGTTGTGTCATCAACGATCGAGCGACTAACGAGCGCGGCAACGCGACGAGTTTCCCGTCTGGCCGCGTCGTCTCATCCGCTACCAGTCGCTCACACGCACGCGGAGTGAGGCCGAGTCGGACCGGAAGACTTTCTCGCTCCAGTCCATGGCTACCCGCTTCGTCGACCAAGCGCACCAGGCGGCCTTCAACCGACAAACCTGCCGGCCACGGGCGAGCACGTTTCGCGGCGTACGGATCCGTCACCACGCCGCCGGCAATCGTGTTGAGTGGCGCCGACGTTCGAATGACGAAACGGTCCCCGGCGCGAAGCGGCACCGGCGCGTCGAGGATCAACCGTGCGCCTACCGCGCCATCGTGTGCGTCGACTTTCGGCGTCACGACGCGGACGCCGACTTCGGTCGTGCCAACATGAAGTCGATACCAAGTGCGCGGCCGAGCGACGGACTCGAAGCCGGGAACGAACGTGATGTCGGCGCGCGCGAGCGTCGTGGGGCGCCAGTCCGGATCCGTCACGATTGTCGATCCACGCGCGACGTCGGCGACGTCGACGCCGGCCAGCGCGATCGCGGCACGAGTGCCTGGAAGCGCAGCGTCGAGTTGCGATCCGTGACCCTGAATAGCACGAACGCGCGACGTCAGATCATTGGGCAGCACGCGCACGCTGTCGTCGCGCTCAAGTCGCCCCGACCACACCGTGCCCGTCACGACTGTGCCAGTGCCCTTGATCGTGAACGCGCGGTCGACGGGAAGCCGAAACAGATCGTCGTCGTCGCGCGCGGGAACGGACCGCGCCGCCGTCGCGAGCGCGGCACGCAGCTCATCGATGCCCTGCCCGGTCTGTGCGGACGCGCGCACGACGGGCGCGTCGGGCAGCGATTGCGAGACGATCTGACGAACGTCCTCCTCGACGAGATCGAGCCATTCGTCGTCGACGAGATCGATCTTCGTCAAGGCGACCACACCGCGGCGCACGCCGAGGAGCTCGAGGATGGCCAAGTGTTCGCGCGTCTGAGGCATGATGCCTTCGTCAGCGGCGATCACCACGAGCGCCAGGTCGATTCCCGTGCAACCAGCGACCATGGTGCGCACGAACGCTTCGTGACCGGGCACGTCGACGACGCCGATGGTTCCGACGCCGTCGAGCACGAGCGGCGCGAACCCCAGCTCGATGGTGATGCCGCGGCGCTTCTCTTCCGGCAGGCGATCGGTGTCGACGCCGGTCAGCGCGCGAACCAGCGTTGTCTTTCCGTGATCGATGTGCCCTGCGGTGCCGAGGATCACGGGCGTGCCTCGTGCGGCACGTTGGTGGTCGTCAACGTGTCGCGCTCCCACGCATCGAACGCGCGCAACGGGCGGTCTTCGGCGAGGTGCTCGCGAAGAAATTCGCGAAGCAGCCGCTGATGGGCGCGTCCCTCGTCCGGCGTCATGAGAGAATGCTCATCGCCGTTCAACCATTGGCGAAGCGCAGTGCGCGCCGAGGGCGGCAAGCGCCGGCCGCTCCGTGCCAGATGTCCGCACCGCTCGCACAGCGTTCCGCCGGCGGGATGACTGAACATTGCCTGCGCCGTGGGATCCACGCGCGCGTGGCATTCGGCGCACGTGTCCACGGTGGGAGCAATGCCCAGTTCGCGAAGGACTCGCCACGCTCCCGCGAGCGTCACTGCGCGGGTCTCATCCGGCGGCGCGATGCCGATCGCATCGAGCGCGGACTCGACGGCCTCGAACAGTCCTGGATCCCCGGCGCCGCCCGCAAAGCGAAGCGTGAGCTCGGCGATCGCACTCGAGCCAGCGAAGCGCGAGAGGTCCCGCGCGATCTGCGGACGCGCGCGGGCCACATCGAAATCGGCCAGAGTATCGAGCTCGCGGCCGGGCTTCATCTGCAATTGCGCCGCGCCTTGCGCGTAGAGATCGAGGGCCGAGCCGAAGCGTTTTTTCGAGCGCCGTGCGCCGCGGGCGAGCACGGAACGCACGCCAAAGTCGCGGGTCACGAGCTTCAGGATCCGCGACGACTCGAGATAGTCGAAGGCGTGCAGCACGATCGCATCGGTGACGACCAGGGACATGCGCGAAAGCTAGCGCGGTGCTAGGCCGGGCTGCCTCTTTCTGGACGCGGGAATGCGCGTTATTACCATGACGGCTGATTTGCGCTCACCGAGAGACAACTCATGACGACTTCTGACGACTCTGATCTCACCTCGCGACGTTCGTTTGTCGTGACCAGCGCGACGGCGCTCCTCACACTGCGCGGCGCGCCGTACATCAAGGTGCGCCGCGCACCGTACGATCTCGTCATCCGCGGCGGCATGGTATTCGACGGCACCGGCGCCGCGGGCGTACTGAGCGATGTCGGCATTGCTGGCGGAAAGATCACGGCGATCGCGCGCACGATTGCCGATCGAGGCACCGAGGAGATCGACGCACGCGGTCTCGCCGTGGCGCCAGGCTTCATGGACATGCATTCGCACGGCGACGGCTCGCTCGACGCTGATCCGCGCGCGGAATCGCTCATTCGCCAAGGGATCACGACGATCATCGTTGGACAGGATGGAAGCTCGCGAGCCCCCTCGATGCCAAAGGGCCGGCCGGCGCCGGCGGATGGCGCGACCTTCACGGCAATGTTCGCGGCGTACGACAAACTGTCGCCCGCCGTCAACATGGCATCGATGGTCGGATTGGGCGGACTTCGCGGGATCGTCGTTGGCGAGGACAACCGGCCGGCGACGCCGGACGAGATCGCGCGCATGAGGCAGATGGTCGAAGACGCGTTGGCGCAGGGCGCGTGCGGCGCGTCGACGGGACTCGAGTACACACCGGGCGCGTTCGCGTCGCTCGCCGAGCTCATTGCGGTGAGCAAGCCGTTGTCGGCGCGGCGTCTTCCGTACGCCACGCACATGCGCAATGAAGACGATCAGCTCCTCGAGGCGATCGATGAGGCCATCGCCGTGGCGCGAGGCGCCGGCTGTCCATTAGAGATCTCGCATCTCAAGTGCGAGGGACAACGCAACTGGAACAAGCTCGATGCGGTCTTCGCTCGCGTGGCCGACGCGCGGAAGAGCGGCATGGACGTCACGTTCGATTGTTATCCATACGTGGCGTTCTCCACCGGCCTGACGAACCTATTCCCCGCGACGAGCCGCGACGGCGGCAACGCTGCGTTCCTCGAGCGGCTGAGCGATCCCGTTACCGGCCCGCAGCTCCGCGCGTACACGCTCGACAAGGTTGCGATGCTCGGCAGTTGGGACAGCGTGATGATCGTCAGCGTCCGCGCGCCCGAGGACAAAGCAGCCGAAGGCAAACGGCTCGGCACCTATGCCAAGTCGCTTGGGAAAGACCCGTACGACCTCACGGTCGAGATGCTCAAGCGGAATAACGCGAGCATCAGCATGGTTGGATTCGGCATGAGTGAGGAGGACGTCGCGCGCATCCTGGCAAGCCCGCTGTGCTCCGTGTGCAGCGACGGCGGCGCGTTCGCCATCGACGGCCCCACGCGCAAAGGCAGCCCGCACCCGCGAGGACTCGGCACCTTCCCGCGTATTTTTGCGCAGTACGTACGTGGCCGGAAAACGCTCACGCTCGAGCAAGCGATCTACAAGATGACGGGGCACACGGCGGCGCGCGTTCGGTTGGCGGATCGCGGTCGGCTGGCCACGGGATTCGCCGGCGACGTCACGGTGTTCGATCCCGCGACGATTGAAGATAAGGCGACTTACGAACAGCCCTTCCAGTATCCGGTGGGCGTACACGCTGTCGTCGTCAACGGCACCGTCGCGCTTCGCGACGGACAGCGTACGCCGCAGGGCACCGGTCGGGCGCTGCGACCGGCATGAAAACGCGATTCGTTGCGGTCGTCGCGGGCGCGCTCGCATTTGGTGCGGCACGCAGCGGCGCGCAGACGGCTCGCGGCGCTCAGAATTCAGACGCCGAGCAGCGCGCGATTCTACGGACCAAGTTGCAGGCCGACTTGCAGGACATCGCGCAGCATTTTGGCGGCGTGTTTGGCGCGCGCGTCATCGACCTGACGGACAGCACGGCCGTCGGCGTCAACGACAATCAGATCTTCCCCACCGGAAGCTCGATCAAAGTTGGGCTGCTGCTCGAGCTGTTCCGGGAATCAGAGCACAATCCCGGATTGCTGGCCGAACGGATTCCCGTGCGGCACGCCGATCAAGTCGGCGGCACAGGTGTGATTCAGCATTTCGCCGACGGCAGCTCGATGCTGTCGCTGGAAGACCTGGCCGTGCTCATGATTACGCTGAGCGACAACACAGCCACGAACTTGCTGATCGGCCGCATCCCCATGGATTCGGTGAACAAGACGCTGCGCGGTCTAGGACTGCAGCACACCAAGTTGCAGCGGCTGATGATTCATCCTGAGGCGTCGGCGCGCGGGGACGAGAATGTTTCGACGCCCGCCGAGGCGGCGGCGTTGATGGCGCGGCTCGCGCGATGCGATCTGCCGGTGTCCAAGGTGTCGTGCGACCGGATGCGCGCGATGTTAGAGATTCCGAAAGACAATCCTGTGAAGGAGCCGCTGCCGGCCAACGTGCGCGTCGCATTCAAACCCGGCAGCGTCGAAGGCGTACAGGTGGTCTGGGCGTACGTCGAGCTGCCAGATCGGCCGTACATTCTGACCGTGATGACGAACTACGGTGCCGACGGGACCGACGGCGGCGCGGCGATTCGACAAGCGTCGGACGTGGCGTACAAGTATTTCTCGCGGCTGGCGCGGTCGACTCCGTTCGGGTTGCGCGTGCCGGCGTCGTATCTTCGGAAGCCGCCGAACTGAGGACGACTCAGCGCGACTTGAGCGGTAGCTCGAGGCCGGCAACCATCAGTACGACATCCGACGCGGCCGCGGCAACGAGCTGGTTTGCTCGGCCGAGCGCGTCGCGGTAGCGCCGACCAAGCGGCGTGGGCGGAACGACGCCCAGACCGACTTCGTTGCTGACGATGATCCAGTGGGCGTCAGAGGCAGGCGCGCTGGATTCAGTGAGTCGCAACAACTCCGCGACATGTCCCGCGACGCTTTGCTCGGCGTCTTCGTCCTCGCCGATCGAGAGCAGAATGTTGCTCGTCCAGAGCGTGAGGCAATCGATGAGCACGACCTCGTAGGATTCGCGCGCGCGCTGAAACTGATCCGCGATGTCGCGCGACAGAGTCATCGGCGATTCGAGCGTTGTCCACGTTACCGGCCGCTCGCGTTTGTGGGCGTCGATGCGGTGCTTCATCTCGTCGTCGAACGCCTGCGCGGCGGCGACGAACAGCACTCGACCATTCGGTGCGTTCGCGTCGGCCAACGCGAGCGCCCGCGCGCTCTTGCCGGCGCGCACGCCGCCGAGGATGAGAGTGAGCGTCATGAGACCCCGGCCAACAATGGGAGGTCGGCGATCTTGGCGATTGCCGCCAAGTCAACGTGCTCGCCCACGACGCGCGCCAATTCGTTGAATGCATCGTCGAGCGTGGTTCGACGGGCGACGGGTGAGCGACGAATTCCTTTGCGCGTCGCGAGCCGATGCAGAAGTGCGTCGCGCAGCGCATCGTTCTCGAGCAAGCCATGGATGTATGTGCCGACTATCAGGCCGTCGATCGACGTGCAGCCGTCGGCGCTGTGTTCCGCGTCGGCGCG
Organism: Gemmatimonadaceae bacterium; assembly: GCA_036499625.1. Taxonomy (GTDB): domain Bacteria; phylum Gemmatimonadota; class Gemmatimonadetes; order Gemmatimonadales; family Gemmatimonadaceae; genus JAQBQB01. The sequence continues at coordinate 305,057 of DASYDJ010000051.1, read as the reverse complement.
CACGCTGAATGGTGGTGCGCCAACTCGTGCGCCATCGTTGACCCTGGTGCGGCCCATGTGGATCTCGTAGCCGTCGAGAGGTGCGTCCGCGAGTGACGCCGAGTCCTCTGTGTTCCACAGCGATGTAGACGTCGCCACACGTGCTTCGACGCGCCGCGTCACTTTCTCGCCGATGAAGTACGTCGTGACGGGAAGCAGCCCGAGACCGGGAACATCGCCGGCACGCTCAGCGCCTGACTCATCGATGATGCGCGTGCCGAGCATCTGAAATCCGCCGCAGATGCCAAGCACCGGAGTGCCGGACGCGTTACGTGCACGGATCTCAGCGACCAACCCGGTGCGGTCGAGCCATTCGAGATCATCGATCGTCGACTTGGTGCCGGGCACGATGATGAGATCTGGCGCGCCCAACTCGGCGGCGCTGGCAACGAAGCGAACCGAGACATCGGGTTCGGCGATGAGCGGCTGAAATTCGTCGAGGTTCGCAATGCGGGGGAGTCGCGCGATGGCGATGTCGAGGTGCTTGGTTGTCGCATTGCGTGCGCGAAGTGCATCCCACGCGAGCGCGTCTTCGGCAGGAATGCGCGAGAGGTCCATATACGGAACGACGCCAAGTGTTGGAACGCCTGTGCGGGCTTGCAACATCTCGAAGCCGGAGTCGAGCAGCGTCGGATCGCCGCGAAACTTGTTGATGATGAACCCTTGAATGCGCGCGGCGTCGCTCTCCGGAAGAAGCGCGTGCGTTCCGTACAGTGACGCGAACACGCCGCCGCGGTCGATGTCGCCGACGAGCAGCACCGGCGCGTCGGCGTAGCGCGCGACGCGCATGTTCACGATGTCGTACTGTGCGAGATTGATTTCAGCCGGACTCCCAGCCCCCTCGATCACCACGACATCGTACTCGGCGCGCAGCCGATCGAGCGCAGCAGTGACGATCGGCCAGAGCTCCGCCTTGAGCGCGTAGAACTCGCGTGCATTCGCGACGCGGCGCGCCTTCCCGAGCACGACGATTTGCGAGCTGTTGTCGGCCTGCGGCTTGAGGAGCACGGGATTCATCTCGACCGTGACCGCGATGCGCGCCGCCGCAGCTTGCATCGCTTGTGCGCGGCCAACCTCGCCGCCGTCGGCCGTCACCGCGGCGTTATTCGACATGTTCTGCGCTTTGAACGGCGCGACGCGATAGCCCGCGTTCGTGAGCAGCCGACACAGTGCAGCGACGAGTGTCGACTTGCCTGCGTCTGACGTTGTGCCCTGCACCATCAACACGCGGCCGAGCGGCAGAGTTGCGATTGACATGCGCGGAGTGTCGACGACGCGTGGAATCGACGCAAGTGGAACGCGCGGTGATCGGTCCGCTTGCGCATTGTCCGCTATCGAGTGTAGTGTTCCGGCACAATTGAAGGTGTGAACGGGCCATGCAGTAGGAAGCCGGTGTGAATCCGGCGCGGCCCCGCCACTGTCAGAGGCTCCGCTGTTGTTTGGTGGACCAGACCGGCTCAACACATCCACTGGCGCGTTCGCGTGCTGGGAAGGAGAGCCCGGTTGCCTCGAGCCAGGAGACCGGTCTCGTTCACGCCCGCATGCAACCCCCTCGAGGGAGGGGCGCGGGGTCGATCGCCAGAGTCACCGCGCGCGTCCCGTCATTCGCCCGAGCTCTCCGTTCAACCCCCCGTCCCGCTCTCAGAAGCCAGGACGGGATTTTTGTTTTTCGGAGTGAAGGCGTCGCACATCGTCAATCGCACATTCGCCGTGTTTCGCACACGACGAGTCGCGACGCTGCTCGCTGTTGCCGCGCTGTCGATGCAACTCGGTTGCGTAGGCGATGCACGGCCAGCGGTGGCGCACGCCGCGACAGGCGCGAACAGTGCAGGCCGTTCCATCTCGCTCACGGACGATGGCGGACACGCCATCACGCTTGCGGCGCCGGCGCATCGAGTGATCTCTCTGATTCCAAGCGCGACTGAAACACTGATCGCCATTGGCGCCGCAGATCGGATCGTGGGACGCACGCGCTACGACGTCGCGACACAGGTCGCGTCCGTTCCGTCCGTCGGTGGCGGCGTAGATCCAAGCGTCGAGGCGATCGTTGCACTGCACCCCGACCTCGTCGTGTCGTGGGAGAATGACAAGCGGCAGCTCGTTCGGCAGAGACTGATCGCGCTCGGAGTGCCGGTGTTCATCATGCGCACCGAGGACACGAGTGACGTATTCCGCAATATCGAGAATCTCGGGCGACTGACTGGCCGCGACTCAGCGGCGCACGCCGTGAGCGCGAGCCTGCGCGCGCGGCTGGATGAGATTCACCGATCGGTCGCCGGGAAGCCGGCGCCGAGTGTGCTGTATGTCGTCTATGACGATCCGCCGATGACGACCGGACCGAGCACGTTCATCGGCCAGTTGATCTCGCTCGCCGGTGGGCGATCCGTGTTCGCCGACGCGACTACGCTGTGGCCGACAGTAGCGATGGAAGAGATCGTGCGCCGCGATCCAGACGTGTTGATCGTACCCGTCGGTGAGTTCAAGTCGAACTCCGTTGAGCGTTTTCGAAAGATGGCCGGATGGAAAACGCTTCGCGCGGTGCGCGAAGGCCATGTCGTCTCGGTGCCGGCAGATCTGTTGAGTCGGCCGAGTCCGAGCATCGCCGACGCGGCGTTGGTGTTGCGCACCGCGTTTCATCCGGACATCAAGGACGCACCGTGAGCCCGCGCATCGTGCGGCATTCGCCGTTCTGGGCGCGACTCGCGCTGTTGAGCGTCCTCGTCGCGGTGTCGCTCGTCGCGGCCGTTCGGCTCGGCGCGATTTCGATGACGATGTCCGGGATGTTCGACGCGATTGCGGGGCGGGGCGATCCGGCGACGATCATCATCGTGCGTCAGCTCCGCATGCCGCGCGCGCTGCAAGCTGCACTCGCGGGCGCGGCGTTGGCGGTGAGTGGCGCGACGTTCCAGGCGCTTCTGCGGAATCCGCTTGCCGAACCGTACATCCTCGGTGTGTCGAGTGGCGCGGCGATGGGCGCGGTGCTCACCGTCGTCACTGGATGGTCGGTTCGCGTCGTCTGGTCGCTTCCAGTGGCCGCGTTCGCGGGCGCGGTGCTCTCGATGCTGCTCGTGTTTCGCATTGCCTACGGCGTCGGACGCACGCTCGATACGCGCGTGCTGCTGCTGGCTGGCGTGGTCGTGAGTGCGTTTCTCGTCGGCATCATCTGGCTGGTGCTCACCTTCGCCGACGATCAGTCGGTGCGATCCGCGATCTTTTGGATGATGGGCAGTCACGCCAACGCGTCGTGGCGCAGCGTCGAGATTCTCGCGAGCTGCCTCGTGCCGTCGCTCATCATTCTGTTCGCACTGGCGCGCCCCCTGAACCTGCTGGCCATCGGCGAGCCGACCGCCGCGTACCTCGGCACGTCGGTCGAGCACACGAAGCTCGTCGCGTTCGGCACGGCGACGCTGCTCACCGCTGCGTCGGTGTCGGTGAGCGGAACGATCGGCTTCGTCGGTCTCGTGGTGCCGCATGCGGTGCGCCTCGTGTGGGGCGGAGATCATCGTGGGCTTCTTCCCTGCTCCACGCTCGCCGGCGCCGCATTCCTCGTTGGCGCGGACACGTTGTCGCGTTCCCTTGCCGGCGCGAACGAATTGCCAATTGGCATCGTGACGGCGCTCGTGGGCGTTCCCTGCTTCATTTGGATTCTCAAACGCTCACCCGAGGCGCGCCTCGCATGAGTGCGTGGCGTGTGCGCGACCTACACTTTTGCCATCGGGATGCAGTGCGTTCCGCGGTGGATGGAGTCGCGTTCGACATCGCGGCTGGGCGCATGACCGCGTTGCTCGGACCGAACGGCGCCGGAAAGTCGACGTTGCTTCAGCTCCTCCTCGGTACGCTGACGCCGACTAGCGGTAGCGTGTGGTTCGACGACCGTTTGGTGTCGGCGTGGACGCGGAAAGATTTGGCGCTCGCCATCGGCGTGGTGCCGCAGGGTGAGACGGAGCCGCTGTTCACCGTGCGCGAGATCGTCGCGATGGGCCGATACCCACACACCGGCGCATGGCAGCGCGAGCGGCCTTCCGATCTCGAAGCGATCGAGCGCGCAATGGCCCGCTGTTCGGTGACCGAGCTCGCGGATCGCTGGCTGCCGACGTTGTCCGGTGGCGAACGACAGCGCGTGCGGTTGGCGCGGGCGTTGGCGCAGGAGCCGCGTGCGCTCGTACTCGACGAGCCGACAAGTTCTCTCGACATCCGGCACGAGATGTCGACGTTCGCGCTACTGCGAGCGCTGCGCGACGAAGGCACGACGATCGTCATTGCGACACACAACTTGAATCTCGCCGCACGGTATGCGGACGAGCTGGTGTTGTTGCATCGCGGACGAATCGCGGCGCACGGCGCTCCGAGTCATGTATTGTCGGCGGAACGAATCGAAGCTGTGTACGAGTGGCCCGTGTCCGTCGTCGCACACATCGACGGCGCGCCGCAGGTAGTTCCGTGCGACGGAGCCGTGGCATGAGATCGCGCCCGCGTCCAACTCTGCTATCGATTGTGTTCACGCTGTGCGCCGCGCGGGCGCTCGCAGCGCAAGTGCCCGCTGAGCTTCGCGGACACCTCACCAGCTCGGCAACCGCGCAGCCGATCAGTGATGCTCAGGTCGACATTGCCGATCGCACGGAATCCACGCGCTCCGGTCCCGACGGTGTGTTCGTCATCCGTGGTTTGGCACCGCGCGAATATACCGTACACGTCCGCGCCGTCGGCTATCTGCCGCGCGACGCGACGGTCGAACTCGTGAACGGCCGAATGACGACGCTCGACATCGCGTTGGATCCGTCGCCGACTGCATTGGCAACTGTCCGCGTACGAGCAGCTCGCGACGGTCAGCCGCTCAACGCCACGACGTTCGATCGCACGGCAATCGAAGCTTCGGGCAAGCGCGACTTGGGCGAGCTTCTTCAGACGACGCCGGGCATCGTGATCACACAAGCCGGAGGCGCGGGCGCCGAGAGTCATATTTCGATTCGCGGCTCTGGATCTAATGAAGTGTTGGTGCTCGTCGACGGCGTGCCGGTGAATTCGGCGATCACCGGCGACGCCGACCTCTCGCAGATTCCGCTCGAAGCCGTGGATCACGTCACCGTGCTCACGGGCGCTCAGTCGGCGCGCTACGGTGGTCGCGCAATGGCTGGCGTCGTCGAGATCCAAACTCGGCGGCCGACCAACGACGCGTCAGCGCTGCTTCGCGCCGGCGCGTGGGGCGAGCACGATGCCTCCGGCACGCTCGGCACCAGTTCGCCGCTCGGTGCGACGCGTGCGAGTGCATCGATCACCGCAGATTATCGCGCGCTCACCGGCGATTTTCCCTACGACGTGCCCGCTGTACGCGGTGGCGGCACGGCGCGGCGCATCAACTCCGACATGACGTCGCAAGAAGTCGCCGGCGCGTTGTCGCTCGATGGCGACTCCGCCAGCGGCTCGGTACGCGGATCGTGGCAGGAGACACGACGCGGATTGGCCGGCTCGATTGTCCAACCGTCGAGCACGGGCCGCGAAGCGCACACGCGGCAGAGTGGCGGCGCCGACGGCCGGTGGCTCCTTGGTCCCCTCGCGCTGACTGGAATCGGCGACGTGACGCACGAACGTGCGGCGTTCGACGACCCTGCTCCGCCCTTCGGCAACGCGTATGCCGACACCGTGAACGCGACCTCGCTGACGGCGTCGAGCAGCGCCGATGTCGGTCGCAACGCCACGACGGGGTCCCTGGGCGCCGAGGTGCGGAGTCTCGACGTGGTGTCGACGATGCTCGCGGCCAACGCGCCCCATTGGCAACGCCTGTTGGGTCTGTGGGCGAACGGCCGAACGTCGCACGCGATCGGCGACGGCACACGCGTCGGCGCGGAAGCGGGCGTCAGGGTTGATAACAGTTCTCTAATAGGTGCGTCCGAGGGATCACCGCGAGCCGAGGTGAACCTCTCGCACGGCGTCGCCATCGCGTCTGTCTCTCTCGGATCGGGCTACGCGCCGCCGACGCTCGCGGATCAGTTCTTTCAAGAAGGCGTGCTCGTCCGGGCGAATCCGTCGCTTCAGCCAGAGCGGACGCGCGCCGACCTCGAGGCACGCGTCGCGATCCACGAGACGAACGTCGGACCGCTCGTTATATCCGGTGACGCGGCTGCCTACCGGTCCAACATCGACGGAATGATTCTCTGGCTGCCCGACTTTCGGTTCATCTGGAGTCCGTCGAACTACGATGTGCATCGCACCGGTTGGGAGTTGAGTGGACGCAGCGCGCTCCCGGTGGCAGGCGTCGACGTTCAGGCCACGTGGAACCACACGGACGTCGACTACGCTGGCGGCGTCCTCACGGGCCAAGTCGCCTATCGACCGCGCACGACTGGGAGCATCAGCGCTGGCGCGACGCATCGCGCCATTCGATTCGAGACGACGACGCGATACGTCGGGCCACGGCGCACCGTCCCGGGGTCGCCGCTCAACGCGCTCGATCCCTACTGGATCACTGACGCCAAGCTCACGTCGCCACTCGTGCATCACGGTTGGACACTCGACGTCTCGCTCGGCGCGGACAACCTCTTCGACCGACCAGCGTCGATGCTGGTCGACTATCCGTTTCCCGGCCGCACATGGACCGTCTCGCTGCGAATGCGGCGCGGCGGTGCCGTCGCGGTCTCTCCACAATGACACAGCCACCCACCCTCTGGAGTTTTCGCATGCGCAATATGCTTTTTGTACGCTCGCGCCCATCGTTGGCTAAGGCATCGGCGTTCGTCGGCGCGGCGGCGCTGGTGTTTGCGATGGCCGCGTGTGGTGATAGCAGCACCGCACCGGCTGGAACCACCGGCTTCCTCGGTGGGACCCCGGACAATCACGAAATTGGTATCGTCGTCAATTCGACGGGCAAGGCGCTGACGCTCTTCCAGCTCGGCAGTCCTGCAACGCAGCAGCAGATTCCGCTCGGCACGAGCAGCACGGTGACGCCCACCGGTCTCTCGGTGCGCGGCAAGCTGGCCGCCGTGCCACTCGGCAACACGGCCAGCGTGGCGCTGATCGATCTGCAAACGTCGACGATCAAGCGGTACTACACGTTTGCGAGCGGCAATACCACTGGCTCGGCATTCGTCGACGACACAACGCTGATCGTCGCGAACACGAATCTCAACGTTGTCGGCCGGGTCACCACCGGCCAGGTCGCCGACGCCGTTACATCGACGGCGGCCGTCGCTCCGCAACCGACGGCGATCGCGTATGCGGGTGGCAAGGTCTTCGTCGTGTCGGCAAACCTCGACACGAACTACCTGCCGATCGGGAACGGCATCGTCACGGCGATCGATCCAAAGACGATGCAGGTGCTGGGGACGATCACGATGGGCGGCACAAATTCGAGCGATGTCGCCGTCGGCCCGGACGGCCTGCTCTACGTCGTCAACACCGGTGATTACTCCCCCACCACCGGAAGCGTCACGATCGTCGATCCGTCAACGCTCAAAGTCGTGTCCACGGTCGGTGGAATGGGCGGCGGTCCGGGTGCCATCAGCATCGATGCGAACGGTCTCGCGTACATCTCCGAGTTCTTCACCGGTACGATTGTCTGGAACACCAAGACGAAGGCGTTCGTTCGCGGCACCGACAACCCGGTGTGCGCGAAGGTGGCGAGCGGCGGCTGCCGCGGAGCCTTTGCGGCAACGGCCAGCACGACTGGCAAGCTCTATCAGCTCTTCTTCGGCGATGCAACGCAGGGACAAGCGCCGTACGCGTTCGTCTACACGGCAGGCACGTTCGCGCTGACCGATAGCGTCTCGGTTGGCGTCGGCCCGTCCGCCATCGCCATTAGGACATTCTAAATGCTCGGGCGCTCGACGGTCGCTGCCCTGGCGACCGACTTCATCGCCGGCGAGCCGCCCGTTGCCGTCCATCCGACGGTTTGGATGGGACGATGGATCTCGCGACGGCGCGCCGAGCGGCGTTCGACTGGCCGCGCGGCGTCGCTGTTCGAGGGCGCGTGCGCAGTCGGTGGTGGAATCCTCGTCACCGCGGCGCTGAGTGCCGCAGCGCAGCGGCTGCTGGAGCACGCACCGTCGTCAATTCGCGGTCTAGCCGACGGTGTCGCGCTCAAGCCAGCCCTGTCGCTGCGCCCATTGCTCGATGCAGCGAGCGAAGTGGAACGGGCGCTCGAACGTGGCCGGCTCGTCGAAGCACGCCGGCTGCTCGCGTGGCATCTCGTCTCGCGCGACACGACCTCGCTGACGCGCAGCGAGGTCGCTGGCGCTGCCATCGAATCCGTGGCTGAGAATCTGAGCGACAGCCTCGTCGGTCCGCTGTTGGCGTTTCGGGTTGGAGGTCTGACCGCGGCCTATGTCTATCGGTTCATCAATACCGCCGATGCCATGCTCGGCTACCACACCGACGAACTAGAGTGGTTTGGCAAAGTCGCCGCGCGGACTGACGATCTGGCGAACCTTGCGCCGTCACGAATCACGGCTGCACTCATTTGTGGCGCGGCGGTCGCTGGCAATGGATCGCCACGCAATGCGGCCACCGTTGTGCTGCGCGATGCCCGTCTCACGGCTAGCCCGAATGCAGGCTGGCCGATGAGCGCGATGGCCGGCGCGCTCGGCGTGCGGCTCACGAAACGCGGGCACTACGTGCTCAACGCAGCAGGCGCGGCGCCGGGCTTCGAAGATATCGCACGCTGCCGTTACATCACGCTGACCGCGGCAGCGATCGCCGCGGTGTTGTGCGATCTCATATGATCGCCGCGCGCGACGAGGTGCTTCGCTGCCCGATTGGCGAACACGGTGGGCGGCTCGCTGTTGATATCGCGGACGACACGCCTGGCATTCGCTACGATTTCAGCGTCTCGCTCAACGCGTTTGGGCCGGCGCCGATCGTCCGCCGCGAGATCGACGAAAGCCCGATCGACGAGTACCCGGATCCCGCCAGTCGTATCGCCAGGCGTGCGGCGGCCGATTGTTGGCGGCGGCCGATGACCGAGATCATGCTGGGCGCCGGCGCGGCGGAGTTGATCCACGCCGCATGCATTGCGTTCGTGCGTCCGGGCGATCGAGTGCTCATCGTTGGGCCGGCTTTTGGTGAGTATGCGCGCGCCGCAGCCCTATGCGGCGCGACAATCACGTCGAGTTGCATTGGCAGTGACGGTGGTGATGAAGCCGGCGATGTTGACGCCCTCACGCGCATCGTCAGCCAGCTTCGGGCACGACTAGTCTTCGCCGCCGCGCCGATGAATCCCACCGGCTACGCCCTCGGTCTCTCGGCTCTGCAGCATCTCGCCGACGCATGCCGAGCCGCGGACAGTCTTCTCGTGTTGGACCAAGCCTTCGACGCCTTCACCGCCTATCCGCTCGGCACGCCGTCGCTGGCTGGCCACTCGCACGTTCTCCATCTGCGGTCGTTGACCAAGGATCACGCGCTGGCCGGCATACGAGTGGCGTTCGCAATTGGACCAGCGCATATCATCGACGCGATCGAACGCGCTCGCGTGCCATGGGCGACGTCGACGGCAGCGCAAGCCGCCGCCACCGCCGCGCTGACCGACGACGCACTGGCGCACGTCGCGCGGACTACGACCATGCTCCGCGATGAAGCAGCGAGAATCGCCGCGGCGCTCGCCGTGCATGGCGTCGAGAGCGATCCAACCGCGACGCACTACTTCCTCATCCATTGTGCCGACGCCTCGTTGCTGCGTCGGCATCTCCTCACGACCGCCGGCATTCTCGTCCGCGATTGTACGTCGTTCGACATGCCGGAGCGGATCCGGGTCGCGGCGAGAACGCCGGTCGAGAACGACGCGCTGATTGCGGCTCTGACCGACACATCTGCAACAACATGACTCACTCTGAATCGGATCGCACAGATCCACTTGCACAGCCCGAACAGCCGTCACCCGCCAGCGGGCGAAAGGCTCCCGTGCCGAAGCAAAAGAAGCCCGGCCCGTATCACGTACCGCCGCGCGCGCAGCGTCACGGCTTAGTGATCGTCAATACTGGAAACGGCAAGGGCAAGACGACCGCCGCGCTCGGCGTGTTGTTGCGAGCAACCGGCCGCGGCATGCGCGCCGGGATGTTTCAGTTCGTGAAATCGCTGACGACCGGCGGCGAGCATCGCGCGGCTACGCGGCTCGGCGTCGAGATCGTCTCGCTCGGCGACGGGTGCACACTCGGCCAACCTGACACTGCCGACGACGCCGCGCTGGCACGCGCCGGCTGGGCGAAGGTTTGTGAGCTCATTGTCTCCGGCGAATACGACGTGCTGATCCTCGACGAGCTCACGCTGCCGATCAAGTGGGGATGGATCGACAGCGCGGAAGTGATTGCCACACTCGCGTCACGCCCGATCGGAACGCACGTGGTGATCACCGGTCGGTACGCGTCGCAAGAGCTGATCGACGCCGCCGATCTCGTGACCGAGATGGACGTGATCAAGCACCCATTGCGCGAACAGAAAGTTCACGCGCAAGCGGGGGTCGACGTATGAGTGGCAAGCGGACCAAGTCCTACGAAGTTCCGACGCGCGACCGGCGCCGCGGACTCTTGATGGTGAACACCGGCAAAGGAAAAGGCAAAACGACCGCTGCGCTCGGCCTTCTCGTTCGCGCAGCCGGGTACGACATGTCCGTCGGCATGTTTCAGTTTGTGAAGAGCGCGGACACTCGGTACGGCGAGCACGTCGCGGCGGAGCGACTGGGCGTTGAGATCGTCCCGCTCGGCGACGGCTTCACGTGGCTGTCCGAGAACATCGCCGACGATCGGGCGCTGGCCGAGCGTGGTTGGATACGCGTGCGAGAGTTGCTGACGACGGGCGCGTTCGACGTGCTCATTCTCGACGAGATGACCTACTGCCTGACCTTCGGCTGGCTCGATGAAGCCGAGGTGATTGCCGCGCTGCGCGCGCGACCGTCGTGGATGCACGTCGTCATCACCGGCCGCGACGCCTCGCCGGCCTTGATTGACGCCGCTGATCTCGTCACCGAGATGCGCCTGGTGCGGCATCCATACCGCGAGCAAGGCATTGGCGCGCAACCAGGAATCGAGCTGTGACCGTTCGCACAACCTTGTATCTCGTTCGCCACGGCGAAACGGACTGGAACGCGACAGACCGCTGTCAGGGCGCGTTGGACATTCCGATGAACGACAACGGGCTGCGACAGGCGCGTCTCGCGGGCGAGGCGCTACGACACGTCGAGTTCCACGCAGCGTACACATCGTCTCTCGGCCGCGCGCAACAGACTGCAGCAGCCGTGCTCGAGCGTTCAACGCTCATCGCGACGCCGATCGCTGACTTGGCGGAGATGTCGTATGGCGCGTGGCACGGGCTGCGACCAGACGAATGGCCTGACGCAACGGCGGTACGGTGGCGCCGCGATCCGTGGTCGGTTGCATTCCCTGACGGCGAGTCACTTGCCGCGTTGCGCGATCGCGTCATTCCGGCGTTCGAGCGAATCGTCAGCACGCACACCGGACGGCACGTGTTGATCGCGTCACACGGACATGTCAATCGTGTAATGATGATTCATGCACTCGCCTCTGATCCCAACGGCTTTTGGGACATCGAGCAGGCGAACGGCGCGGTGTTCGAGCTCGCTCTCACACTTGTCGACGGCAAGATCACCAGGGCTTCCGCACGCCAGCTCTTCCCCAAACCCACTGCACGAGACGCAGCACAATGACGACGCAACTCGTCCCCGTCACTCGCGCCGACGCACAGCAGGCGATCGATTCCAAGACGAAGCCACTCGGCGCGCTCGGCCGCGTCGAGGAGATCGCGGTTCGACTCGCGGTGCTGCAGGGAACGCTGAGACCCACGATCGACCGCGCGCGAATCTGCGTCTTCGGCGCCGACCATGGCGTGACGGACGAAGGAGTCAGTGCCTATCCGCGCGCCGTGACGGCGGAGATGATGAAGAACTTCGCGCGCGGCGGAGCGGCCATCAACGTGCTCGCCGCATCCAATGGCATCGACGTCGAAGTGATCGACGTCGGCGTCGATGCCGATCTTTCGGAGCTACCGGATATCCATCACGCGAAAGTTCGACGCGGATCGCACAACTTCGTTCGGAGACCGGCGATGGAGCTGGCCGAAGTCGACGCTGCGCTGGCCGTCGGAGCAGATGCGGCACGTCGCGCGGCCACCGACGGCGTACAGGCGCTCGGACTCGGCGAGATGGGAATCGGCAACACAACGGCCGCGGCTGCGCTACTCTGCGCATTCACGGGCCGCCCGCCGCGTGAGACAGTCGGACGCGGTACCGGCGTGGATGACGAGGGTCTCACTCGTAAGGCTGACGTGGTCGGGCGCGCCATTGCCCACCACGGAATCGGTTCGGCTACGACGACGGCGGTTGAATGCCTTCGCTGCGTCGGCGGCCTGGAGATCGCGGCAATCGCCGGTGCGGCACTCGAAGCATCGCGTCATCGAATGGTTGTCGTCGCCGACGGATTCATCTCGACCGTGGCAGTTCTCTGCGCCATCTCGATCGCCGCCGAATCGCCGCACGAATGGCCGATGCTCGGCGACGCACTGTTCTTCTCGCATCGCTCGAATGAACGCGGTCACCTGCTCGCGCTCGACGCGTGCGCCGTGCTGCTCGGGACCGATGCGACTCCCCTGCTCGATCTCGGACTTCGACTCGGCGAAGGCACCGGTGTCGCGTTGGCGTTGCCGCTGATTCGGTCGGCCGCGGCGATCATGCGCGACATGGCGACGTTCGAGTCAGCGGGCGTGTCCGCCGGTGATCGCGCCACCGAACACTCGGCGCCAGTTCAGAGCTGACGCGTGGGCCACGTCGCGCGAGGAGAACGCAAAGCGGGCGGAGTCGCGGCGTGGCTCCGCGGACTGTCCGCTGCGGTCTCATTTCTCACGCGCATCCCGTCGCATCGCATCATCGCGCACGATGGCGGCGATCTCACGAATGCCACGGCATTCTTTCCAATTGTCGGGCTCCTCGTCGGACTCTGCGGCGCGTTGATGTTTGCTGGCGCATCGTTGCTCTGGTCTCCCGCATTGGCGGCAATTCTCTCCGTAGCGTTCACGGTGTGGCTCACCGGCGCGTTTCACGAAGACGCGCTGGCCGATTCGTTCGACGGATTCGGCGGCGGTTGGAACACCGAGCAAGTGTTGTCGATCATGAAAGACAGCCGCGTCGGATCCTACGCGCTCGTCGGTGTCGCACTCGTACTCGGGGCGAAGATCGGCGCCATCGTCGCGCTGGCCGACGCGTCTCGACCGGTCGATGCTGCCGCATGGTTCTCGGTCATGACAGTGGGCCAATCGCTGATCGCGGCGCACATGCTCGGCCGTTGGTCGAGTGTCTTGCTCATGCACACCACGAACTACGTGCGCGTTGCCCAGCCAGGCGCGCGGCCGAGCGCGGGCGGTCCATTCGCCGGTCGTGCAAGCTCGTCTGCAACAACGACCGCGACGGTTCTTACGCTCGCAGTCGTTGGTGCTCTTCTACGTCGCCAAGCGATTGTTGTGATCCTCGTCGCCGCCCTCGTGACGTGGATCGGCCGCCGATACTTCGTCCGGCGAATTGGTGGCATCACGGGCGACGCACTCGGCGCCGCAAATCAGTTTGTCGAGCTCGCGGTTTATCTGACACTCGCCGCGCATTGGCCAAACTGATGTCCGACAGAGTTGGCGCATGTACGCGCCTCGTTCTCGTCAGACATGGAGTTGCACGTGACGCCGCCGAACGCTGCATCGGCCATACGGATTTGCCTCTCGCCTCGGACGGCGCGTCGGGCATTCATGCCTTGTGTGCGTTCGCGTCGTCGGTCGTCGTTGGACCGGTCCGTGTCGTCTCGAGCGATCTGCGCCGTGCGTTCGACTCTTCCGCGATCATCGCCGCGACGCTTGGTGTACCGGTCGCCGTAGACACGCGACTGCGAGAGATGAACTTTGGAGAGTGGGATGGCCGTCGCTGGTCCGAGCTCGAACAAGCCGACGGCGAGCGACTGCGCCGCTGGACCGACGGCTGGTTGACCGAGTCGCCGCCCGGCGGCGAGCGCTTATCGGACGTGCGCCGTCGCGCGGCCGAATGGCTTCGCGACGCGACGTCCGCGACCGATGCTATCGATCAGACAATCATCATCGTGAGCCACGCCGGCTGGATTCGCGTCGCCATAACGCAACTGCTTGGGCGCGCCTGGGACGATCTATTCGAGATTCCCGTCGATCACGCGCACGCCACCGTCATCGACTGTAGATCCTCACACGCCTGGCTGGTTGCCGAGAACGCTGGGCCGAGCACGCAGGCGCTCGATGCGTCATGACCGTGGCGGGTCACTTTGGCGCAACGGCACCAACGCCGGCGCTCCCACTGCGGGATCTCGCGTCACGACGAGCGGCCACTCGTACACCGGGCTGAGTACATCGACGCGCATCACGTCGTCCGGCGAGCCCGCCGCGACGACGCTCCCGTTGTGTACCAAGACCATGTGCTCGGCAAACCGCGCGACGAGGTTGAGCTGGTGGCTCACCAGCAACACAGCTCGCCCCTCGCGCGCAACCCGATGCAACAACTCGAATACCGCCATCTCGTGTCCGACGTCGAGAAACGTCGTTGGCTCATCGAGCACGAGCGCGGCCCCGCCCTGCGCGAGAGCGCGAGCCAATCTGACACGCTGCCATTCGCCGCCAGACAATGCGTCGACGCGCCGGTCTCGAAGGTGATTCACGCCAGATGCGGCGATCGACTCGTCGACCGCTATCTGATCCCGAACGCCGGCCGCGTGCCACATGCCGAGATGTGGAAAACGCCCCAGCGCGACGTACTCGTCGACGAGCAATGGGAACGCCAACTCCTCACGCTGCGTGACGACGGCGACACGTCGCGCCAACTCCGCCGGCGCCAACGTCGACACCGGAGCGCCGTCAATCGTGATTCCGCCCGCGGCCACCGGCAAGCGGCCGATCAGCGCACGGATCAAGGTGCTCTTGCCGCTGCCATTCGGTCCGACGACTGCCGTCAGCGACCCACGCACTGCATCGAACGACACACCGTCGACCGCGTCGCGACTCGCCCTCGGATAGCGAACGTGAACGTTGTCGAAACGGATCATACGAGACGCCGCAGCTTGATCAGAAAGAATGGCACACCGATCAGCGCCGTGACCGCGCCGAGCGGAAGTTCCGCCGGCGGCCGAAGAATTCTCGCGAGGAGATCGGCGAGCACGACCAACGTCGCCCCGGTCAGCGCGGAGCCGATCAGCAGTGGCCGATGCCGCCGCACGCCCGCAGCGCGAACGATGTGCGGCACGACGAGACCCACAAATCCAACGAGGCCCGCCGCGGACACGGTTGCCGCAGCGATGAGCGATGCCAGCAAGAAAATTCGTCGAATGCTCGCGTCGACGTTCAATCCGAGACCAGCCGCCGTGTCCTCTCCGAGCGCGAGCACGTCGATGTGCCGGCCGAGCAGCACGAGCGCGGCACCGCCGGCGAGAATGTAGGCCGAGAGAATGGCGATCTGACTCCAGCGGGCGTCGGCGACCGATCCCATCATCCACCAGAGCGCGTTGCGCACGGTATTCGGCTCGGCGTTCGCAAGCACCACCATGATTCCGGCATTCGCAAATGCTCCGACGACAACGCCGGCCATGAGCAGCACGCGTGGATCGCCGCGTGCACCGGCGGCGTGTGCGACCGCAAAGGTGGCGATGACGGCGACGATTGCTCCCGCGAACGCTGCGAACGGCAGGAGCGCAACGCCGAGGCCGGCCGCCGTCGCGAGCACCGCCCCGACCGCGGCACCGCCCGACACGCCAAGCAGATATGGCTCGGCGAGTGGGTTCCGCATCGTTCCCTGCAGCGCAGCGCCCGACATGCCGAGACCAGCGCCAACCAGAATCGCCAGCGCAACCCTCGGCGCGCGCAGGTTGCGAACGATCATCGACGGCATCGTGTCGCCGGCGGCGGTAAGGGCATGCCAGACTTGTAATACTGGAATACTAACAGTGCCGACGGCGAGAGCCAGCAGCGAGGCGCCAATGAGCGCCGCGACGAGAGCGGCCCATCGCCAGGCGGACACTTACCGAACCGCGCCGGGATGGAGCAGCTTCGCCAATGACACCGCACCTGCGCCGAGCATCGCCGATGGGCGCCCGACGAGAACGGTGTCGTAGACCAGCACGTGATGCGCGCGAATGGCCGGAACTGTCTGCCAGCTCGGCTCAGACAGTAGCTTCGGCGCCGCGACGGGACTCGCCATCACGAAATCCGGGTTCCGCTGCACGACATCCTCGAGCGTCACCGTCACGGACGGTGCGGCGACATCCGCGTAGACGTTCCGGCCGCCGGCGATGTCCAACAATTCGCTCATGAAGCTGCCGCCGCCGATGGCGATCACCGGTTTGTCCCACGTGTGGATGAACACCGTCGGACGCGGAAGCGACGCAGTAGCCGCGCGAACGCGCGCGAGCGTCCCTTCGATGGTGTCGACGAGTGTCGCCGCGCGGGCTGAATCGCCGGTCACACGTCCAATCAAGCGTGCATCCCGCGCGAACTGCTCGATGCTATCGATCTTGAATGCGAGTGTCGTGATGCCCGCTTGCCGCAGCCGCTCGAATGCCGGCCGATTGTCGGCACTCGCGTAGAGAAGCACGAGATCTGGTCGCGCCGCGATGACAGCCTCGACGTTCGGCCGCAGCGCCTCGCCGAGCGACGGCACGTTGCGCGCCGAGTCGGGAAACACGTCCCATTGCGAGCGACCGACGAGGCGGCTGGATGCGCCAACCGCGAACAGGATTTCCGTCGTCGTCGGATTGAGCGAGACGATGCGTGTCGGATGCTGGCCGAGCGGAATGACGCTGCCGAAATCGTCGTGCAGCACGATGGATGCGCCGCTTGCGCTGTCCGCCGGCGACGGCCGCGAATCTCGCGTCGCACACGCCGTACTCGACACCGCGATGGCAAGCACGGTTGCGACGGCTACAGCAAACGCTCTGTTCCGGAAACGAAACACGGGCACCCTGGAAGTGGAGAAGGATGCCCGCAACGCGAACCGTTACTACCGCTCGTGTCGCCACTCATCCTCCGCCGAGGATCGATCAAAGATCTATCGATGTGGCGCGAACGTGAGTCGTCTCCTGGCTCCGGGCAGCGACTTCCGTGTCCCGCGTTCGCTATCAGTTGTAGCGCGAATGTTACGCCTTATCTGCGGGTGCGGCAAGCGCTTTCGCCAAGTCGGCCTTGAGCTTCGACCGCTTCGACTCGTACGCCGTGCGCGCCGCTGGCGACGGCGACGCGTCGCGCTCGAAGTTCGCGTCGAGATCGGCGATCGAGCGCACGAGCTGGTCGGCTTTCGTCACCTTCGCCGCTTGTGAACTGTCCGCTCCGCGACCACGACCAGCAAACGCGAATTTCGGCAGCGCGCGGCGCGACGCAAACAGCAGCGCCGCCACCATGATGAGCATCACGCTCAGCCCAATGCCCAAATACGCCTTCTCTCGCTCGGGGCCAATGAGTTTCGGAATGTCGATCGTCAGCACGCCATTCGCTGCGACGTCCTGCGCCAGAAACCGACGGAACACGCGACCGTCCGTCGCGACCGGCGGCATCTCGCGCATCTGCAGGCCCGATATCTTGGCCGCGGGTTCCTCGACCATCACTTCGAGGACGCCAGTCGGGCGCTCGATCGGAATCGTGAGCGGAAACGACGACGACGGCAGCTCATACGTAAATCCGAGTTGTCTGATGCCCGGACTCACCGGCGCAAACAGCCCGACGATGTTGCCGACGTGCGCGATGGCACCGGCCGCCAGATCGCCGCTCGTGTTGAGCTGAAACGCCGAAGCACCAGGCGGCAAATGCGCCGCCCACACCGGCGATGCACTGTCCTTCGCGATGACGGTGACAGTGCTGTCGTTCTGCAAATCATACACTTCGCCTACGGGACGATTGCCCGTCGGTCGCGGGATGCCGATGATGAGATGCCGGCCGCCGAGCTTGAGCGCGACGGGTCCGCTCGTGGTGTCGAAGACCGTAATCGTTGCGTCGTCGCCCTTCACGGCGGCCGCACGCAGCGGCGACGTGAAATAGGCGACGCCGCCGTACGATGTCGACGCGAAGTACAACGCGCTCGTGTCACCAGAAGTGTGATACCGGATGTGGTATGCGCCGCCTGCAGCGGTGCGCACCGAGTCCAATGGACCCGCCTTGTCCGGTCCAACGCGGTGCAGCACGACCCATTGATTGACGAGCGGGACTTGCCCTTTGCGCGTGCCGCGAACGATGCGTCCGTCGACACTGCGCGCCGTGGAGTCGCTCTGCTGTTGTGGAGGAATCACAGGTTGAACTTACCGAAGTCCTCGGGCCGCAGCTGCTCGAGATATTCCTTGAGCTGCTCGGCGCTCAGCTCCGAGGAGTCAGTCGTGGGAGGCGCCGTGAAGGAATCCTCCGACGACTCCGCTTCCTCATCCTCGTCGGGCAGCACGAGCAGCCCTTCGGCCACGAAGATCGGGGCGTCGAGTCGCAGCGCGATTGCGATGGCATCCGACGGGCGCGAGTCGACCTGGACCATCGTTCCGTCGCGCTCGAGATGCAGCTCGCCGTAGTACGTATTGTTCTCCACGCGCGTGATCTGAATGCGCCGCAGCGTTGCGCCCAACCCAACGATCAGTGTTTTGCACAGATCATGAGTCAACGGCCGCGGACGTTTCACGTGATGCATCTGGATGACGATCGACTCGGCCTCGGCTTGGCCGATCCAGATCGGGAGCAAACGCGCACCGTCCTTTTCCTGCAGCACCACCACATAGGCTTGCTGCCCGGGGTCCATTCCCAATCTCGATACGACGACTTCGATCATCGGCCGCCTGTCACGCCTGTCGTCATCGAACGGCGCGCGCCAGCGCCGCTGCGCGATCCGTGCGTTCCCACGAGAAGAACGTCATCGCGCTCTTACCCCGGCCGCTCTTTCTTGCTTCGCGGCCGAAGTGTCCGTAGGCCGACGTCGCGCTGTAGATCGGCTTGCGCAGATCCAGCGCCTCGATGATTCCCCGCGGCGTCAGATTGAATTCCTCGCGAACCGCCTGCATGATGCGCGCTTCCGGCACCGTCGACGTTCCGAACGTATCGACCATCACCGACACCGGCTCGGCCACGCCGATCGCGTATGCCAGTTGCACCTCGCACCGCCGCGCGAGCTTCGCCGCGACGATGTTCTTGGCAACCCAACGCGCGGCATAGCATGCGGAGCGATCGACCTTCGATGGATCCTTTCCGCTGAACGCGCCGCCGCCGTGCCGGCCCATTCCGCCATACGTGTCGACGATGATCTTCCGCCCCGTGAGGCCGGCATCACCCTGCGGACCGCCAACCACGAACCGGCCCGTCGGATTGACGTGCACCTTGATCTTCTTCCGGCGCAACGCTTCCGGAATCGACGGATTGATGATTTGCTCAATGATCGTATTGCGAATCGTCCGCGACGACACGTGATCGGCGTGTTGCGTCGAGACGACGACCGTGTCGACGGCGACCGGACGCTTGTCCTCGTATACGACAGTCACCTGCGCTTTGCCGTCGGGCCGAAGCCACTTGATGTCGCCGCTCTTTCGCGCGTCGGCGAGCGCTTCGCACAGGCGATGCGCCAGCACGATCGGCATCGGCATGAGCTCGTCCGTCTCGTCGCTCGCGTAGCCGAACATCATCCCCTGGTCGCCGGCACCGCCAGTGTCGACGCCCATCGCGATATCCGGTGATTGGCGATCGATCGTGCTGATCACCGCGCAGGTGTTCGCGTCGAATCCGGCCGCTGGATCGTTGTACCCGATGCGTGCGATCGTGGAGCGGACGAGGTCGGCGACAGGCACGTATGTCGTCGTCGTGATCTCGCCGGCGACGCAGGCCAATCCTGTCGTCACGAGCGTTTCGCACGCGACGCGCGCGCGCGGATCGTCCGCGATGATTGCGTCGAGAATGGCATCCGAGATCGCGTCAGCGACCTTGTCAGGATGCCCTTCGGTGACTGATTCGGAGGTGAAGAGATGGAGCATTGTTAAACCCTAGACCCTGCTCTTCCCTCGGGCAACCCTTCCAACCCTTCTGACGCGAGTCAGGAGTTCCCTTCGCCGAGAAATGCTTCGCTGCCGAGCGCGCCCTTGAGCCGGCGACGGAGCTCGTTCTCCGATTCGGCCGCGGTGCCCGCCGCGATCGCGGCCTTGACCGCCTCGACGGCGACCTTCACCGAGATCGACCGAACGATGCGTTTCACGAGCTGCACCGATCGCGGCGCAACGCTCAGCGAGCGCACGCCGAGGCCGACCAGCGCAAAGGCCATCAACGGCTGCGAGGCCATCTCGCCGCAAACCGCAACGTCGAGCCCATATTGATGCGCCGTCGACACCGTGCGCTGAATCAGCTTGAGCACTGCCGGATGTAGCGGCGTGAAGCGCCCAGCCAGGTTCGCGTTGCCGCGATCCACAGCGAGGGTGTACTGCACGAGATCGTTGGTGCCGATGCTGAAGAACGCGACGTCGCTCGCAAACGTATCCGCCGCCACGGCGGCAGCCGGCGTTTCGATCATCACGCCAAGCGGCACGTCGCGGCGGAATTCCGCGCCGCGCGCCTCGAGATCGCGCGCCGCCTGATCGAGCAGATCGCGCGCGGCGCGCACTTCATCGACAGTGACGACGAGCGGCAGCATGATGCGCACGTCGCCGTGCACCGCGGCACGTAACAGCGCCCGCAGCTGCGTGCCGAACATCTCGGGCTGGTCGAGGCACATGCGGATCGCGCGCCACCCGAGGAACGGATTGGCCTCGGTCGGGAATCCGCCGGTCGGCAGCTTGTCGCCGCCAATGTCGAATGTGCGAATGACGACCGGGCGGCCGCCAAACGCCTTCACCACCCGTGTGTACGACTTGTACTGCTCCTCTTCATCGGGCATTGTCGCACGCCCGACGACGAGAAACTCCGTACGCATTAACCCGACGCCCTCCGCACCGCTCGTGGCCGCGAGCTCCGCTTCCTCCGGCAAATCGACATTCGCGCGCAGCGTGATCGGCACGCCATCAGTCGTCTCGGACGCAAGATTCTGCAGATGCTGCAGCTCTTCCTCGGCGAGCTGCTCCTGACGCGCGCGTTCGCGATACGACTCGATGTCCTTCGCCGACGGATTGATCGCGAGCACGCCGGTCGAGCCGTCGAGAATCGCCGTCTCGCGGCCGGTCAGTTGCTGCGTCGCGACGCGAAGGCCAACGATGGCCGGCAGTCCGAGCGACCGCGCGAGAATCGCGACGTGCGACGTACGCGTGCCCGCGTCGGTCGCGATGCCGGCGATCGATTCGCGGTCGAGCTGCACCGTGAGACTCGGCGTCAGGTCGTGCGTGACGAGAATCGCGTTCGCGCCCTTGGGCAGATCGACCGGATCGTGGTCGGGCAAGTCGAGCAGCAACAGCAGCACGCGAATTTCCACGTCCTTCAAATCGCCGACCTTTTCGCGAAGCATCGGATGCGCGGCGCGGCTGAACTTCTGCCCCCACTCGAACATCACGATCTCGAACGCTTTCTCGGCCGCCAGATTCTGGCGAATCAACGCTTCAACGGAGCCGACCAGATCGTTGTCGTCGAGAATCGAACGCTGGACGTCGAAGATCGCGGCTTCCTGCGGACCGGCCGATTGCTCGACGCGATCGCGGATCTGGGCGAGACGCTCCTGCGCGCGCTTGATCGCGTCGTGCAGCCGCGCGAGCTCGCCGGGAATCGCGTCGTCGGGAATGATGCGGTGCCGGACGTCGGGCAGCTCCCAGCGCAGGAGATGCACTCGCCCAACGGCGATGCCCGGTGACGCAGGAATTCCGACGACCGTTCGTTCCACTCAGCGCTCCCCGAACTTGTTGCTGACGAGCGTGCTCAAGGCATCGAGCGCCTGATCGGCGTCCGGGCCTTCCGCCCGCAGCGTGATGTCAGACCCGCATTCCGCGGCGAGCATCATCACGCCCATGATGCTCTTGCCGTTCACGTCGAGGTCGTCCTTCACGAGGGTGATCTCCGACTGAAACTTCGCCGCCAGCTTCACAATCTCGGCTGCGGGGCGCGCATGCAAGCCATTCTTGTTCACAATCTGGACGATACGTTCTGGCATTAGCGAATCACCGAGATGAGGACGAGTGCGGCGAGCACGATGAGCGACAGCCGCCACCCTTCGATACGGCCCTGCAGACGCACGATCACGAACGACCCCAGCGCGACGGCAACGAGCACGCCGCCCATGAAGCTGCGACTCGATCCGATCACGCGGCCTAGCGCGAGCGGAATCGCAATGCCGGTAGCGAGCGCCGCCGCTCGACCGATCTGCTGCGGACCGCGCCGGAGCACAGGGTTGCCGAGCGCGGTGGCAACGCGAAGCCCGTGATTCCAGCCGGTGTTCAGTCCCCAGATGCGCAACGCCAAGTGGCCGACGTTGTACATCACCAGAAATACGGCGATCACCGTCAGCGTGCTTGCTCCAAGCCCGAAGAGAGCCAGCGACGCGAGAGAACAGAAGGGCAGCCATCCAGCCCAAACGAGACGATCGCCAACGCTGCCCAGCGGGCCCGCGAGCGCCGTGCGAAAGCGCTCGATGCGCTCGGGTGGCTCCCCGTCCAACTCCGCGCGAGACAGCGCGCCCACCGCAACCGACGCAAGATATGGATGCGCGTTGAAGTACCGGCTCTCGCGAGCCAACGCCGCGTGGAATTCCGGCGAATGCACACCGCCGGGCAATCGCCGCAGCGCCGGCTCCATGCAGAAGCCAATCCCGTTGCCGAGCAGCGTCTCGTAGTTCCACGCGCCCTGAATCGCGAGCAGGCGCAGGAGCATTGCGCAGCGCGTACCGAATGGCAGTTCAGGCGATGCCGCGATCGCGGCCGGTGCGGTGGTTGACGTCATGTCGCGAAGAGCATGAAGAGTCCGAGCGCCAACCCGCCAACAAAAAACAATCGAGCGCCCGCCGTCGAGTGAAACAGCTTCCACGCCGCTCCGCCCGCGACGCTCGCCGCAGTCGCGACGACGATTGCGCGCGACAGTCGAAGATCCGTCGACCAGATGGCGACACACGCCGTCGCGATCGGCATGAGCAGGAGAAACGCAATCGCCGTGAGCGCCGCACCGCGAACGAAATCCGCGGTCATGCCCATGAGTTGCAGCTCGATGACGGTGCCGCGGCTGCCCGCCTCGAGACCAGCGCGCCGCTTTCGCGCCCACACCGCATTGAGCTGTCTGAGCTTCACCATCGTCCAGCCGCCAACGAGCGTCGTCGCAAGCGCGCTGACCATTCCCATCGTCATCGCCGCGCCCTGCGCAGCCTCCGGATGTGATGCGAAGATCACTCCGCCCACAACAGACGCCGATCCCCACTCCGGATACCGCGATGCGCCGAACGGCAACGTCTCGAGCGCGATCAACTCGAGCGCCGCACCGAGCAGCAAACCGCTCGACGGACGTCCGATCAGCGCTCCACCCAGCGTCGCGGCCACGAGCGGGCGCGAGATCATCGCCTGCGGAAAGCTCACGACGTCCAGTCCGAGCACGCCACCGAGCAGCGCAACCGGCACGACATCGAGCGCTATCATGATTCGACTCCGGCGAGCAAATCGTCGAGCGACACCGGCCGCGCGCCCGGAACGTCCTGCGCCATCACCGTCACGCCGCATTCAGCGATCGCGCGCAACTGCTGTTCCTCTTCCGGCGTGAGAAACACATATCGCATGCGTTGCACGCGTCCCGCGCGCGAGTGAATACCACCCACGTTGACAGTGTCGACGCCACCTGCGTCGACGACGCGTCGCATCGTCGCGATGTCGCCAGTGAGCAGAATGCCACGTCGTGTATCAGCACGATACTTGGGCAGCAGCGGCACGAGCTGAGACGCCGAGTGAAAGTACAGATCCATTTCGGGCGGCACGCCCATGCGATAGAGCTCTTGCTCCCAGTCACTTTCGGCGACTGCATCGTCGACGAGCACGATGAAATGCACGTCTAAGGGCTGTCCCCACCCAACGACGACCTGGCCGTGAATCAATCGGTCGTCGATGCGGTAGAGCAGCAACGTCACGCGCCCGCTCCGTGCACCGAGATTGCCGCCCGCCCGCGCTCCGCCGCGTGTCGCGCCGCCTCTGGTGCCGTGCGTCCCTCAGCGAACACGAAGTCGAGCAGCGTCGGAAGATTGGCGCCCGCAATCAGCACGGCGTCGTCCATGCCGCGCAGAATTCGACGCGAGGCCATCGTGCAGCTTCCCGCCTGCAAGTCGGTGAAAATCACGCGCACATCAGCCTCGAGCATTCGCGTGCGCAATAACGCCTCAATGCCCTCAACCGAGAGCTGCTGCACGGCAACCGGAATGAGTTGCGCGCCGCGGCCGGTGATCTGTTGTATCGCCGACACCAGGCCGGCGGCGAAGTCACCGTGACCAGCGACGATTGCGCGAGGGCCGGTCGCAGCCGGCGTGTCTTCACTACTCTTTTCACTACTCATCATCACCTTCGAGATATCGGGCCACATCGCCCTTCCCGCCCATCTGCCGAATCAGTCGCTCGTTGAATCGTTCGGCGGGATCGATGCCGCTGTATTTGAGGAGATGGTTCATCGCGATCACTTCCGCGATGACCGTGATGTTCTTACCAGGATTGAGCGGTACACGGACCTTGGGCAGTTGCACGTCGAGAATCGACGTCAGCTCCGTGTCGAGCCCCGTGCGCTCTACAGGCGCACCGTTCAACCATTCGTCGAGCTGTACCACCACCTCGATGCGCTTTTGCTGCCGCACGGCGCGAACGCCAAAGATCGACGGAATGTCGACGAGCCCAACGCCGCGAATTTCCATGTGGTGGCGCTGCAGCTCATGGCCGCGGCCGATCAGTACGTCGTTGCCGCGACGGCGCGCGATCACGAGATCGTCCGCCACCAGTCGATGTCCGCGCTCCACGAGATCGAGCACGCACTCCGATTTGCCGATGCCGCTGCGCCCCACGAAGAGCAAGCCAACGCCGAACACGTCGGCCAATGAGCCGTGCAAGTTCGTGGTGGCGGCGAACTCCTCCTCCAACCACGGCTTGATGCGCGTGTAGAACTCGTTGGTCTTGAGCCGCGTCCGAATGAGGCCAATCCCAGCCTGCGCGGCGAGCCAGATCAAATCCGGTCCCGGATCCTGTCCCTTCGTGACGAACACGCACGGAATGGGAAAGGAAAAGAACGTCGTCAGATGCCGGAGACGCGTCTCGCCGTCGAGCGATTTGAGATATGTAATCTCAGTTTCGCCAAGTACCTGCAGACGTTCGGCAGGAAAGCGCTTGACGTAGCCGGCGAGCGCCAGTCCCGGGCTCGACACGTCCGGATTCCCGATGACCCGATCCAGACCGCCAGTCTCGGCGACGTGCTCGAGCTGGAGCGCCTCGGTCATGCGCTCCACGAGCCGGCCTACAGTCAGACGAGGATGTACACTCATGTGCGCTGCGACCCGCGTTGCGGTCCCTCGATCACACGCCGGAGATGGTGCGCCGTATCGCTCGCCGCGCGCTCCCACGTGAACGTTTCGGCAAACGACCGCGCAGCGTGGCCGAGCGTGTCCACGAGATCGCGCGAGTCGGCGAGCCGCTCGAGTGCGGCGGTCATGGCCGCCACGTCACCGTGCGGCACGAGAAACCCGGTGATCCCGTCACGCACGGTCTCGCGAATGCCTGGCGAATTGGAGGCGACGACCGGCGTCGCACACGCAGCGGCTTCGAGATTCGTAATACCCCATCCTTCCTTGGGCGATGCGAAGACGAGACCCCACGCGCGACGCAGCAGCGCGAGCTTCTCTTGCTCCGAGATGCGCCCAAGAAACCTCACGCGGTCGCCCAGGTCAAGCGATGCCGCGAGCGCTTCGAGCGCCGGCCGATAGTCGCCCGCGCCGGCGATCTCGAGCACGGCATTCGGCACGCCAAGCTTGGCGAATGCGCGAATGGCGTACTGCACGCCTTTGTACTTCTTCAATCGCCCGAGATAGGCGAACACGGGCGTCGGAGAACGCTCGGCCGGATTCGGGGTGAACCCCTTGGCGTCGATGCCAGGGTAGATCACCGTGACGAGATCGCGACGAATGCCGCGCGCCACGAGATCGTCCGCCGTGCTGTCGCTGATCGCCTCGAATGGAATGCCGCGATACGCCAGGCCGAGCGGACGTTCGGCCATCCACACCGTGGCGGCGAGCGGCGCCGCGAGCTCCTGGAAGGCCGTCGAGCCGAACAGATGCGGCACGAGCGCCACCACGCGCTTCGCGCCCCAGCGCGGCGTGAAGAGCGGCACTTTGTTGATATCCTCGACGAGGATGTCCGCCCAATTCGCGAGGTGCGCGATATAGTATCTATGTGCTACTAATGGGAACGTGTATCGCGTTCCTGCGCGATGGACCTCAATCCCGTCCAGCATCGCGCGTGGCGGACAACCGGGCCAGCCGCCGCACAGCATTCGCACCTCGTGTCCGCTCGCGGCGAGCCGGCCAAAGATCTCGTGAAGGTGAATCTCCGCGCCACCCGCCTGCGGATTCTCTCGATCCTGCCAGTTCACGAGCAGAATGCGCACTACATGCGCCCCATTCGGCGGGCCAGCGCATCGAGCACGCCATTCACGAACTTCGCGCTCTTCACCGAACCGTATCGCTCGGCGAGTCGCACCGCTTCCTGAATGACGACACGCGGCGGCGTCTCACCGCGCTGCAACTCGGCGGCACCTAGACGCAGCACGCATCGGTCGATGACCGCCAATCGATCGAGCCGCCAGTTCGTCGTCACCTCCACGATCTCGGCATCGAGCTCAGCGCCATGTCCGGCGATAGTCTGGACTAATGCGCGAGCAAGCACGCGTTCGTCGGGCGCCACCGAAAGATCGTCCCAGATGAGCGAGGCGACGCGCTCGAGTTCCTCGTCGCCGCGAACGTCCCACGCGTAGAGGGCCTGCAGCACGCGTGCGCGTGCGCGCGTCTCAACCCTCGTCCGCGGCATCCAATCGATGAAAGAGGTCGGCCATCTCGAGCGCGGCGAGTGCCGCATCCCAACCTTTATTGCCGTGCGCGCCACCCGCGCGCGCTTCGGCTTGGGCGTCGTCGTCGCAGGTCAACAATCCAAAGCCAATTGGCGTGTCGAACTCGATGCTCGCGCTGTGCAATCCGCGCGACGCTTCGCCGGCGACGTAGTCGAAGTGCGGCGTGTCGCCACGAATGACGGCGCCAACAGCCACGAGCGCGTCGTATCGTTCCGTCGAAAGCAGGCGTCGCGCGGCAATCGGCAACTCCCACGCGCCCGGCACCCACACGACGTCGACGTCGTCCGCTGCTGCGCCGTGGCGGACGAGCGCGTCGAGCGCGCCGTCCACGAGCTTTTCGACGATTTGCTGATTGAACCGGCTGGCGACGACGGCAAACCGGCGTTGCTCGCCGGACGGCGTTCCTGAAAATTCAGCCATTACGATGCGAGCAGATGGCCGAGTTTGTCGCGCTTGGTGCGCATGTAGTCGGCGTTCTCGTCGTGCGCCGGCTGGATGATCGGCACGCGCTCGCCGAGCCGCAGCCCGTAACCTTCGAGACCGACCATCTTGCGCGGATTGTTCGTGATCGGGCGAATCGACTTGAGTCCGAGATCGAGCAAGATCTGCACGCCGATACCGTAGTTGCGGAGATCCGGCTTGAATCCGAGCTGCTCGTTGGCTTCGACCGTGTCGGCGCCCGAATCCTGCAGCTCATACGCCTTGAGCTTGTTGAGCAGCCCAATGCCCCGTCCTTCCTGATCGAGATACACGATCACACCGCGTCCTTCGGCGGCAACCATCTCCATGGCCTTATCGAGCTGCCAACCGCAGTCGCAGCGCATGGAGTGAAAAACGTCGCCGGTGAGACACTTGGAGTGCATGCGAACGAGCACGTCTTCGCCCGTCGAGATGTCGCCATGCACGAGCGCGACGTGTTCGTGGGCGTCGACGTCATTCTTGTAGCCGACGATACGCCACGTTCCGTGATCGGTGGGCAGGCGCGCTTCGGCCACGCGATGCACGAGGCGTTCTTTGCGGAGACGGTACGCGACGAGCTGCGCTACGGAGACGAATGTGATGCCGTACTCCTGCGCGAACGCCTCGAGTTGCGGGCGGCGCGACGTGGTGCCATCCTCATTCAAGATCTCGCAAATGACGCCGGCCGGATTGAGCCCGGCGAGGCGCGCGAGGTCCACCGCCGCTTCCGTATGCCCAACGCGCTGCAGCACGCCGCCTTCGCGAGCACGAAGCGGAAAGATGTGTCCGCCGTGACGCAGGTCGGACGGCACCGAGGCCGCGTCGACCGCGACGTGAACCGTGGTCGCGCGATCGTGCGCGCTGATGCCCGTGGTCACGCCAAAGCGCGGCGAGGCATCGACGCTCACGGTATACGCCGTCCGATAGTCGTCGATGTTCGTTTCGGCCATCGGCGAGAGGCCCATCGCGTCCACGCGTTCGCCCGTGAGCGCGAGACAGACCAGCCCGCCCGCCTTCTTGATCATGAAGTTGATCATCTCCGGCGTGATGAGCTCCGCCGCCGCGATCAGATCGCCCTCGTTTTCCCGATCTTCGTCGTCCGCGACAATCACGAACTTGCCGGCGCGGACGTCTTCGATCGCCTGTTCTATCGTTCCGAAGACCATGTCGATTCCTTGAGCAAACGCTGAACATATTTGCCGAGCATGTCTGCCTCGACGTGAACCTGATCGCCGGTCTCGAGACCGGCAAAGGTCGTGTGCCGCAGCGTGTACTCGATCAATGAAACCTGCAGTAAATCCCCACCGGGCAACGCGTTGACGGTGAGACTCACCCCGTCGATCGTCACCGAACCGTGCATCACCATAAGCTCAGCCAGCCCGGAAGGCAGAGCAAGATCGAGCAGCCGCGCATCGTCCTGCTGCCGCACCTCGGCGAGGGTCGCTACGCCGTCGACGTGGCCTTGTACGAAGTGGCCGCCCAATCGATCGCCCAGGCGCATCGCCCGCTCGAGATTGATCTGTCGGCCCGCCGTCCACTGCCCCATCGTCGTGCGGCCAAGCGTGGTGACAATCGCCGCGGCCGTAAACCAGCCCGACCCGTGCTCGCGCACCGTGAGGCACGCGCCGTTGACCGCGATCGACTCGCCGTCCGTGAGATCCCCGTATCCGCAGCGGATTCGGAACTCCCGCCCCGCCGCGGACTCGGCCACGGTCTCCACGACGCCTACTTCTTCGATCAGTCCGGTAAACACGGAACGTCCTTCAACGCATAAGTAGTCATGACGTCGTCGCCGAACCGCTGCTCCTCGAGGATACGGCTCCGACCCAGGCTCTCTTCGAATCCGGCGGGCGCGTACGCGAACGCCCGTGGCGAGCCCTCGCCAAGCACGACAGGTGCCCGAAAGATAATGAGCCGGTCGACGAGCGATTGCCCAAGGAACGAACCCGCCAGCCGCGGTCCGCATTCCAGGAATAGCGACCGGATGTCCTCGGCCCGCAGCGCGCGCAGGGCCTCCTCGATCGAATTGGCGACTCGCACATCGACCCCGGCCGCCTCGAGCGCTCCTTTGGCTGCTTCGGGTGCTCCCGCGCGACACACAATGGTGGTCGGCACCGTCCGCGCCGATTGAACGATCGCGGAACCGAGCGGCGTGCGGAGCGTCGAATCGAACACGATGCGGCGCGGCTGAACACGCGGCGCCGGCGCATCGCGCACAGTCAGCGAGGGATCGTCTGCCAGCAGGGTCCCGATTCCCACGGCGATAGCGTCCGCGTCGGCGCGCAGGCGATGCACTTCGCGTCGGGATTCGGGTCCGGTAATCCAGCGGACACTTCCCGTTGGATCGGCGACGCCGCCATCAGCAGACAGCGCCAGCTTGAGCGTGACCCACGGACGGTCGCTCGCGTGCGCATTGAAGAATGGTGCGTTGAGCTCGAGCGCGGCGGCCGATTCTGTACCGACGTCGACCTGAATGCCCTGGGCGCGGAGTCGCTCGACTCCGCCGCGCGCAATGTCGCTCGGGTCGCGCACGGCAATCACCACGCGCGAGATTCCCGCCGCGATCACAGCGTCCACGCACGGCGGAGTTTTGCCGTAGTGCGCGCAGGGCTCGAGCGTGACGTACATCGTGGCACCGCGCGCCCGTGCGCCTGCGGCATCGAGCGCCACGACCTCGGCGTGCGGGCCGCCGTACCGCGCGTGGTGTCCTTCGCCCACGACGATACCGCCGGCAACGACGACGGCGCCGACCATGGGGTTCGGCGCCGTCTGGCCCCAGCCCAACCGGGCCAGGGCGAGTGCACGCCGCATGTAGACCGAGTCGACCTCGGTCGACGATGCGGCGTCCGTCATCCGTGCATTACCTGCCTTGCCAGCCTTACCAGCTCAGGCGCAAACCCGCCGAGCCGTAGACCTGCGAACGATCGGCGCGACCGCCGGAGAAGCTGTTGTACGTGTTCACCGTACCACCGTTCGCCTGGCCGACTTCCGCCACGATCTTGAACAGCGGCAGGTTGAGCGAGGCGTCGAAGAACGCATTGGTGCGGGTCAGCGTCTGCGCCGCAGACACAGCCGTGGTGCCCGAGAAGCCGCTCTGCGACACCGTCGCCGAGATGCCTGCGGACTGGTCGTACTTGTCCTGGCCAACGCCGGCGGCGAGGCCGAAGACGATGAAGCTCTTGCTCGCCACGACGCGCCACGCCGTCGTCTTGACCTTCAGATCCGAGACGCGAAGCGTGTTGCTGCCGCTCGCACCAATGAGGTCGGTCGTCGGGAGATCGCGTTCGATCCACGTGACCGACACGCCCGGCACCACGATCGACTCCGACAACAGGCCAAGGCGCGCGCCGTAGCCGAACTGCCAGTTGTTCTGCGGAGTGATGCTGATGTCGTCCGAGTTGATCGTCGGGATGTACGCCGCGCTCACGAGAGCATCGACGCCGAGGATGTTCGTCAACGCCAGCGGGAAGCCCTTGAAGATGCCGACGGCGGCATCGGCGGTGGGCAAACCAAGCACTTGGCTCTTCGTGGGCAGAGTGCTCTGCCGCGCGCCGCTCGTGCTCTGCGTGAACTGATCGACCTGCGGAAGCTGGCCGCTGAATACGTTTCCGCGGACGCCCACCGAGAAGTGGCCGAGCCCACCCAACACGCTACCCTGACCAAGCGTCGCGTTACCGCCGGCAAGCGCGAGTCCGAGCTGCGGCGCCATGAACTGATAGAGATCGTACGCCTGTTGGCAGCCGTCCTGCGCGACCTGCTGGGAACTGAGCGGAGCGCCGCCCGGACATGCGGGCGAGGTCAATCCCTGTGCGAACATCGTTGTCGCCGACAATGCCAGGCCGGCGGCGGCCATGACGAAACCTTTCTTCATTCGAATCTCCTAGTTGAGAATGACCTGACCGGACCCCGGTTGGATGTCGCCAAGACGCCACGCCCGCACTCCACTCGCGGACGCGGCATCGATCACCGTTTGCGCATGGGATTCGGCCGTGATCACCACCATGCCGACTCCCATGTTGAACGTTCTGAACATCTCCTGCCGCGCTACACTTCCCGCTCGCTCGAGCTGCTGAAACAGATTCGGAATCATCCAGCTCGATGTATCGACAACGGCGTCGAGCGTCGCCGGCAGCGTCCGATTCAGATTGCCCGGAAGCCCGCCGCCGGTGATGTGCGCCATGCCGTGAATCTTCGACAACACAGGTCGTAACGCCGGCAAATAGGAACGATGAATTGCAAGCAGCGTCTCGCCCACCGTTTCGCCGGCGCCTGGAAACTGATCCGACACCGCGAGTTTCATTCGTTCGGCGACGATGCGCCGAGCAAGTGAAAACCCGTTGGTGTGTAGACCGCTGCTCTCCAACCCAATGAGCACGTCTCCAGGTTGCACCCGATGAGCACCTAAAATAGCGTCCTCATCCACATAACCGACGATGAACCCTGCCAAGTCGTAATCCGGCGGCGTGTAAACTCCTGGCATCTCGGCTGTCTCGCCGCCGAGGAGCGCACAGCCATTCTCTCGACATCCGGCGGCTACGCCGGCGACGACACCTTCGACCGCAGCCGGTTCGAGCGCACCGAAGGCCACGTAATCCAGGAAGAAGAGCGGGACGGCCCCCTGCACGAGGATGTCGTTCACGCAGTGGTTCACGAGATCGTGGCCGACCGTGTCGTATCGCTTGGCTTCGATGGCGACTTTTACTTTGGTGCCCACACCGTCCGCGCTCGACACGAGCACCGGCTTAGGAACGTCAGTCGGCACGCGAAACATGCCGCCGAATCCACCAAAATCACCGCGCGTTCCCGCCGTGAGCGTCGACAAGACATGGGCCTTGATGCGCTGCTTGGAATCTTCGGCGGCATCGATGTCGACGCCCGAGCTACGGTAGTCGAGCGACTCGCTCATGCGACGTCTTTCTCGAAGCTCGTGAGACGGTGAATGTCCGACACCCGGCGTTTGATGTCGTCGGGCGTGATCTCGATCAACCGCTCGACGGAGAATTTCTCGACGGCAAAGGAGCCCATCGCCGAACCGTACACCACAGCGCGGCGCATGTTGTCCTCGGACAGATCGCCGCTGCGTGCGAGGTATCCCATGAATCCGCCGGCGAATGAATCGCCTGCGCCGGTGGGATCGAACACCGACTCGAGGGGATAGGCCGGCGAGAAAAAGATTGTCGACTCGGTGAACATGAACGCGCCGTGCTCGCCCTTCTTGATGACGACGTGCTTCGGCCCGCGCTTCATGATCCACTTCGCGGCCTTCACGATGTTCGATTCCTCGGTGAGCTGCCGCGCTTCGGCGTCGTTCAACGTGATGAGGTCGACATGCTCGAGGAGCTTCAGTAGATCCGGACGCCGGCTCTCGATCCAGAAATTCATCGTGTCGCACGCGACGAGCTTTGGCTTCGCGACCTGCGTGAGCACGTCGAGCTGCAGTCGCGGATCGATGTTGCCGAGAAAGACGAACGGCGCATTCCGGAACTGCTCGGGAATCTTTGGCCGAAAGTTCGAGAACACACCGAGGTGTGTCTCTAGAGTCTCTGCAACATTCAAATCGTGACGATATCGGCCGCGCCAGCGAAACGATGCGCCGTCCGCGTGCTCGACGCCGGCCATGTCGATCGGCCGCGATTTGAACGCCTTCTCCAACGTGTCCATTGGATAGTCGCTGCCAACGACGCCGACGAGCTGCACCGGCGCGAGATGGCTCGCCGACGCGGAGAAGAACGTGCCGGAGCCGCCAAGCACGTTGTCGGCCTTGCCGAAAGGCGTTTCGACGGAGTCGAGCGCAACGGAGCCTACTACTAGAACTGTCATATGAGCTTTGTCATTCCGAGGACGTCGAGCGAAGCGAGAGGGACGAGGAATCTACTGTACCATTCGCGTGGCCAGTCCCGGCGGAGGACGCAAGATCCCTCGCTGCGCTCGGGATGACAACGTGCTACATGCGTTCTGGAGCCGTAATACCGAGAAGGTCGAGGCCGTTGCGGAGCACCAGCTGCGCGGCCCGCGCGAGCACGAGGCGAGCGCGCATGAGCGGCTCGGGCTCGTTCAACACGTGCGCCTTGTGATACCAGAGATGGATCTTGCCGGCGGTGTCGTGCAGATACGTCGCCACGCGGTGCGGCTCGAGCGCCTCGGCTGCCCCGGCAACGAGCGACGGATAATCCAAGAGCGCCTTGATCAGCATTTGTTCTTCGGGCAGCGTGAGCACCGACAGATCGACGTCGTTGCCGGTGATCGTCCGTGCGTCGATCTCGCCGACGCGGAAGATGCCCGACACGCGCGCGTGCGCCATCTGGATGTAGTACACCGGGTTCTCATCCGACTGCGAGCGCGCGACGTCGACGTCGAACACGAGCTGCGAGTCGCCCTTCCGCATCAGGAAGAAATAGCGCACCGCATCGCGGCCGACTTCGTCGATCAGATCGCGCACCGTGACGTAGCTGCCGGCGCGCTTGGAGATCTTCACCTCTTCGCCGGCGCGCATCACCGTCACCATCTGATGCAGCACGTACTCCGGATATCCCGCGGGGATTCCGACGTCGAGCGCCTGCAGTCCGGCGCGCACGCGCGTCACAGTGCTGTGATGATCGGCACCCTGCACGTTGATCGCCCGCGCGAAGCCGCGCTCCCACTTCGTGATGTGGTACGCGATGTCCGGCACGAAGTACGTCGGCTCGCCGCCCTTCTCGGCGCTCCGACGCATGACACGATCCTTGTCGTCGCCGAACTCCGTGGTCGTGAGCCAAAGCGCGCCGTCTTTCTCGTACGTGTGCCCCGCGCCAACGAGCCGCGTGATCGCATCGTCGACGCGACCGTCGGCATACAGCGACGACTCGAGAAAGTAGATGTCGAACTTCACGCCGAACGCTTGGAGGTCGAGATCCTGCTCCTTGCGCAGCTCGCGCACGGCGAAGCGCCGCACGGCATCGAGATCGTCGGCGTTCGGATCGGACGAATGCTCGTCGATGTAGCGTTGTGCGAGATCTCTAATATACTCCCCGTGGTATCCGTTCTCCGGAAACACCACGTCGGCGCCGCCAAGCTCGCGCACGCGCGCCTGCACGCTGACGGCGAGATTCATGATCTGCGCGCCGGCGTCGTTGTAATAGAATTCTCGCGTTACGCCCCAGCCGGTGGCGTCGAGCAGCGCGGCGATGGCGTCGCCGAGGGCCGCCTGTCGGCCGTGACCGACGTGCAGCGGACCGGTCGGATTCGCCGAGACGAATTCGATGTCGACCGGGCACGATTGCCCGGCGTTCGAGCGACCGTAGTGGCTATCCGCGGCCAGCAATGCGCGCAGCCCTTCCGAGAACACGTCGGCGGCGACGCGGAAATTGATGAAGCCCGGCCCGGCAGTTTCGGCGCTGCTGATGCCCGCGCGAGCAAAGTCGAGCCGCTCGATGATGGCCGCGGCGAGATCGCGCGGCTTGGTGCCGAGCGATTTGGCGAGAACCATCGCGACGTTCGACGCCCAATCGCCGAACGCCGGATCGCGCGGGCGCTCGATGATTGGATCGACGTCGCTCGGCGCGCCAAGCGACTGCGCGGCGCGCACGATCTCCGCGCGCAGCGTCTCGGTGCCGTCCATTATTTCTTGGACTTGGTCGCGCTGCTGCTCGACGACGAGCTCTCGGAGCTCTTCGAGCTCGAAGCCTTCGAGTCAGTCGAGGAGCTGCTGGACTTCGATTCGCTGGACTTCGATTCCGTCGGCTTGGACTCGGAGGATTTCGAGTCCGATGACTTCACATCCGACTTCTCGGATTTCGAGTCGGACTTCGACTCGCCGCTCTTGTCACCGCCGTGAGATTCGCCGCTCTTTCCCGCGCCTTCGGGGCCGTTCGTCCTATGCGCGTTGCGGCCGTAGTCGGTGAGATAAAACCCCGTCCCTTTGAAGACCAGCCCAGCGCCGCCGGAGATCTGCCGCGCCGCCATCTCGCCGCATTCCGGGCACGCCAACTCCGCAGCGGATTCGCTCATTTTGGCGATTCGCTCGAAGTGATGACCGTTGGGACAGCGATACTCGTAAGTCGGCATTTGGCTGTGACTTAGACAGGGCGGGAGACGTGTTCAAAGTTAGTCCCGTCCGCCGGGGCGTTCAAGGCCGACGTAGAGGCTTGAGTTGCCAGCGGTGTTAGGCGATGACGCGTCGGATTTCCGCCTTTCGGCCGGCGTTCAGCAACAGACCTACGCGAAGCTTGCTCGCGTGCAGGTAATTGAGCACTTGGGCGAGGTGTGCTCCATCGATGCCGTGCGCACATTTCACCTCAACGACGACCTTGGATTCAACAATGAGGTCCGCGCGATATCGCCCGATGATGTGCCCGTGAAAGTTGATGTCGAACGGGACCTCTCGCTGGACCTGGAATCCAGCGTCGCGCAATAACACGGCTAGAGCATTTGCATATACCGCCTCGAGAAATCCGCTGCCGAGCTGCGAATGCACCGAGTAAAAAGCGCCGATGATCGGTCGCGTGAGCTCGTGGTGGAGCAAGTGCTCTTCGCCATCACCGTCCTGAACGTCAGTCGACGCTGCTCCGTGACTGTCCGTGAAATCCGCCACATCCGTGTTTTGCTGTTTCATGCCTGATCATCGTTGATGTCGGGCATGGAGACATCACCGTTTGATTGCGCGAAACAGCATTACACGGATAAAAAGCGGATTTGCCGGACAGTCACGGATAAGCGTGAAACGTTGATAGTTGCCGAATTGCACACGGGACGGATCGAGCGCTCACGCCGGCCGGTACGTCCCCCACTCGGCGCGCAACGCATCGGCGATCTCGCCGACACTCGCGCGGGCGCGCACAGCTTCGATGATCAATTCCATCAACGGTGCGCGCGCCGTCGACGACGGCGTCAAATATCCGCGGCTCCCTTCGCTCAATGCGGCCATGGCGCGATCGACACGGCCGGCATCTCGCGCCGCGCGAACGGCCGTAAGCCGCTGCACCTGATCGCGCTCGAGCGCCGAGTAGTCGGGCGTCGCGATGACCGGCGGCTCCTTGCCGTCAGCGTACTTGTTCACGCCGACGATCACGGTGCGACCCGCCTCGACACTGAGTTGATATTCGTACGCGCTCCGTGCGATCTCCTCCTGGAAGAACGACGCGCCAATCGCCTTGGACGCGCCCCCCAGCTCGTCCACCTTCTGCAACAGCTCGAGCGCTTGTCGTTCGAGCTCGTTGGTCAAATGCTCGACGTAGTAGCTGCCGGCCAAGGGATCGGCGGTCAACGCGGCGCCCGACTCGTTCGCAATGATCTGCTGCGTGCGCAACGCCAGCGTTGCTGCTTGCTCGGTCGGAAGCGCCAGGGCTTCATCGTAGCCGTTCGTGTGGAGCGACTGCGTGCCGCCGAGCACTGCCGACAGTGCCTGGACCGCGACGCGTACGACGTTGTTGAGCGGTTGCTGCGCCTGCAGCGTGACACCGCCGGTCTGGGTGTGGAAGCGCAGCCGCGTGCTGGCATCGCCTGCCTGAAACCGCTCGCGCATGATGCGCGCGTAGATGCGGCGCGCCGCGCGGAACTTCGCGACTTCCTCGAACAGATCGTTGTGCGCCGCGAAGAAGAACGACAACCGCGGGGCGAACGTGTCGACGCTCAGGCCCGTCGCAATCGCTCGCGCCACGTATTCAATGGCATTCGCAAACGTGAATGCTAATTCTTGTACGGCCGTTGCGCCGGCCTCGCGGATGTGGTACCCGGAGATCGAGATCGGATTCCAGTTCGGCACATCGGCCGCACAGAACCGGAAGATCTCTGAGATCAGCGCCAGACTCGGCTCGGGCGGATAGATGTACGTCCCGCGAGCGATGTACTCCTTCAGAATGTCGTTCTGAATCGTGCCGCTCACCCGATCGCGCGGAATGCCCCGCTCTTCCGCGACGACGATGTACATCGCCAGGAGCGTCGACGCCGTCGCATTGATGGTCATTGACGTCGAGACTTTCTCGAGCGGTATCTCGGCCAACAGCGCGTGCATGTCTTCGACCGTGTCGATCGCGACGCCCACGCGCCCCACTTCACCAAGCGCGCGCGACGAGTCCGAGTCGATGCCCATCTGCGTCGGAAGGTCGAATGCGACGCTCAGCCCTGTCTGGCCGGCGGCGAGCAAAAGCCGGAAGCGCTGGTTCGTTTCCGCCGCCGTACCGAAGCCAGCATACTGCCGCATCGTCCACAGGCGGCCGCGGTACATCGTGGGCTGCACGCCGCGGGTGTAGGGAAACTGCCCGGGATCAGCGAGGTCTTGGCTGTAGTTCACGGGATCGTCGTCCGGCCGATAGACCGGGCGCACGGGGAATCCCGAAGGCGACGTGATTTCGCGTTCCGACATGCAGCAAAAGTAATGAATTGCCGCGTGATCGCGCTTCTATGTCATCCCGACGAGCGGAGCGAGGAGGGATCTATCATCCGGGTCGAGATCGCGACCCGGAAGGAAGATCCGTCGCCTGCGGCTCGGGATGACAACGAACCTGCGGCTCGGGATGACAGCTACGCCGGTACGAGCTCTCCCGCCGCTTGCCGCGTCAACGCCTGTTGCGCCAGCTCGACTTCGTTCTTGCTGCCGATGTACAACGGCGTCCGCTGGTGGAGCTCCGTGGGCTGTACGTCGAGCACGCGCTGCGTACCCTCGGTTGCCGCGCCACCGGCCTGCTCGACGATGAACGCCAGTGGATTCGCCTCGTAGAGCAGCCGCAGCTTGCCGCGCGGGCTCTTGGTGCTCGCCGGGTACGCGAAGATGCCGCCGCCGAGGAGGTTGCGGTGGAAGTCGGCGACGAGCGAGCCGACGTAGCGCGTGCTCAGCGGCTTGTGGTCGCCGTCGAGTCCTTTGTACTTGCGCATGACCGAACGCACGCCCTCGCTCCACAGTTGCTCGTACGAATCGTTCACCGACAGGTACCGGCCGTGCTCCGGAATCCGAATGTTCGGATGCGAGAGGAGGAACTCGCCGATCGACGGATCGAGCGTGAAGCCGTGTACGCCCTGCCCCGTGGTGTACACCATCATCGTGCTCGAGCCGTAGATCACATAGCCGGCGGCCACCTGACGACGTCCCGGCTGCAGCATGTCTTCCATTTCGCCATGGCGCCCGCGCGTGATCTTCCGGACGACCGAGAAGATGGTTCCCACGGGCACGTTCACGTCGATGTTCGACGATCCGTCGAGCGGATCGAACAAGAGGCAGTACTTGCCACAGCGGAACTGATCGGGAATCTGGATGATCCCTGGCTCTTCTTCCGACGCCATGGCGCACAGCCGGCCGCCGTGATCCATCGCCTTGACGATGATGTCGTTGGACAAGACATCGAGGCGCTGTTGCACCTCTCCCTGCACGTTCTCGTTTTCCGTCGAACCGAGAATGTCGGCCAAGCCCGCGCTGCGAACCTTGTTGGCGATCATCTTCGCGGCGAGTCCGAGATCATACAGAATCCCCGACAACTCGCCCGTCGCCTCGGGATGGTTGCGCTCTTCTTCGATGATGAAACGCTCGATGGTGACCACCGAGGTTGCCGTATGTTTGACCACGTTGATCATCCTCACGGAAGACGAGCCGATGATTCTCGTATGCGACGCGCCGCATACGCGCACGCGTCGATCTCGAAGCGATTCCTAACATAGCCGTGACGCACGGACTGCCATAGGTACGCCAGCGGAAAGAGGCGGCTGGCCGCAAACTGGTCGACGTGCCGAAGCTCGTGCAAGAGCAATTCGCCCGAGGGCTCGAGGTCGGGCGCCAGCCAGATTGTATCCCACAGCGTGATCGCCGAAACTGTCGATCGCCCCAAGCACCATCCGCCGACCCGCACCGGAAGACCGCCGCGACGCCAGCGCGCCCGCCCGACCTCGGGAAACCTGTCCACCAACTGACGCGGCAACTCCGTGGGCTCACCGACGAAGGCGTGCATCAGTTGTCGGGCGCGGGCGGCAACTCCCATGAATCTCCTGCGGCATCGACGAAAATGTGCTCGCCGTCTGTCCGGGCGACAATCGTGCCGAGTCGATCGGTGCGCAATACTTGCGCCCCCTGCGCGGCGAGTTCGCGCATTACCCCGGCGGACGGCAAATGATACACGTTGCCCGCGCCCACCGACACGAGTGCGAGGCGCGGATGCACGGCCGCGAGAAAATCTGGTGTCGTGCTCGTGGAGCTACCATGATGCCCGACTTTGAGCACGTCGGCATGTAAGCCACTCGGCCAATGGCGTAAGAGCCATTCCTCCTCGGGGCGTTCCGCGTCACCCATGAGCAACATGCGAACCTGGCCCACACGAACGAGTGCGACGACGCTCGCGAGATTCGGATCGACGAGTGCCGCGGTCCACGTCGAATCCGGCGCGAGGAACGTGATCGTCACGCCGTCGACGGTCACGCTGTCGCCGGGATGCGCGCGCATCCATCGGACGTGGTCGACGCGCGCCTCCTCGAGCGAGGCACGATACGCATCTGCTGAACCTGGAAAGCCGGCGTCGATATATCCTGGCGGACGCATCGACCGCAGCACACTCGCGGCACCGCCAACGTGATCGGTGTGTGGATGTGAGAGTACGAATAAATCGAGCGATCCGCCGCGCCGCCCGAGGTACGGCAGCACCGTTGAGAGTCCGGCATCGCCGCCGCGCCACGCTGGACCCGCGTCGAACAACACCCAATGCCCGTGCGGTGTGCGCAGTGCGATCGCGTCGCCCTGCCCGACGTCGATCATGTGCAGCTCCACGAGCCCACCGCGTACCGGTGCGAGCGGAAGCCACAACAACACGACGCCGGCAGCGCAGGCGATCGTTGCTGGCCGCAACCACTCGCGCGACGCGCACGCGATCACCACGCCGGCAGAAAGCACCGCGCCGATCACCGCTGCGGGAATCGTCGGCGATACCAACAGCGATGCGTGCGGAATGCCTGCCGCGGTCGACGCCACGTACGTCAAGCCAGCGAGCAGCGGATGCGCGGCGTCGGCGAACAGCGTCGCAATCGAGTGGATGGGCGACAGCACCAGACCGCAGAAGATGATCGGTTGCGCCAACGCGATCAGCGGAGCCGCAGCGAGATTGCTCAGCGGTGCAATCGCACTCACGCGCCCGAATACCCACGCTACGATCGGCGCCGAGGCGATGGTCGCCACCGTCGCACCGACTAGCGTCACGACGACGAACTTCACGATCTCGCTTCGTTGGTGCACGCCCAATCGTTTGCAGAGACGACTGGCGGCAATCATCGCGGTGACGCCGACGACACTCAACTGATAGCCCGCATCGAGCACGAGCCGTGGATCGAGCACCGGCTGCGCCGCGCCGATTGCGACGATCGCCCAGCGCGAGGTCGGTCGCTGCACCAATCGGCTGACGAGGAGCGTCGTGAGCATCGTCGCCGATCGCACCGCGGGAACGGGTGCGCCGATCATCGCGACGTAGAGCACGATGATCGCGATGGTCACCGCGGCGGCGCGGGCGCGTGAGAATCCGAAGAGCTCGAACATCAGCGCGATCGCCGCCGCGAGAATCCCAATGTGCAAACCGGCAATCGCGAGAATGTGCGCCAGGCCGGCCGCCGCGAAGCTATCGCGCAGCTCGGGCGACAGCTCGCGTCGATCCGCAATGAGTAGAGCGCGGACGAGTGGCGCGTCAGACGAAAACGTGCGATCGATCGCGCGTCCGGCTGCGGCGCGGAGTCGCGGTTGCAGCGACGGCGCGTGCAGCAGAGTGACACCCGCGTGCTGGACGACCAACCCGCGCTGCGACGCGATCACTTCGCCGCGCGCAGTGACCGTCGCGCCCGCGGGTGCGCTGCCCTCCTCTACCGAGAGCCAGACCGTTGCTGCACAATCGGCGAGTTGCGCGCGTCCGTACACGCCAGGACCCACGCTGTCGTTGAGCACGACGTCGAGCGAGTGTTGGTGCGCTGCGGTTGCGGCACATCTCGCATCGCTAGTCGCCGCGCCTGTCGCGATGAAATATCCGGCGATGGAGAGTGCGCCGAGTGCGATGCCGACACCGCGATTGCGCCGGACGCCGACAGCAACGGCCGTCGCGGCCGCGAGTGCGCACAGCCAGATTGACGCGGCGAATCCAGAAAGCAACCCGGCGACGTAGGCGCCGAGTGCAAGAACGACGAGAGGCATGTGGGTTGGAGTGTCAGCTCCAACGCGCACATGCTCGCATCAATTCATTGCAGTCGTCATCATACGCTGTCATCCCGAGCCGAAGGCGAGGGATCTACCGTCCAAGCCGCGATGCCGGCATCGCGACGGGGACAGCAGATCCCTCAGTCGCTTCGCTCCTTCGGGATGACACGGGGTCGCGTCGCTCCCCGGGGCACCAAGCAGTTCAGCCGGCCATCGGCAGCGGGTGACGTTCGCGCACGATCTGGCCCGTGAACGTCGAACCTGTCGTCCCGGTGAGCTCGACAGTCAGATAGCGCCCGAGCAACGTCGCGTCGCCCGGCACGAGCACCGTCTTGAAGTCGCGCGAACGCGTCTGCACCAGATCACCGCCG
Source organism: Gemmatimonadaceae bacterium (assembly GCA_036499625.1). Lineage (GTDB taxonomy): Bacteria > Gemmatimonadota > Gemmatimonadetes > Gemmatimonadales > Gemmatimonadaceae > JAQBQB01. The sequence continues at coordinate 263,081 of DASYDJ010000051.1, read as the reverse complement.
CGCCGCGCTTCTTTCTCGACGAGCACTTCGTGCCTCTGCCCGAGCGCCTTGAGGTTCGCGGCGCGCGAGTTGGCGCGCATCGCCTCGACGAGCCGCGCCAATCGCTCGCTGGCGACTTCGTCCGGCACCGTCAGCTCGGCCGGCATGCGCGTGGCCGGCGTACCCTCGCGCGGCGAGAACTTGAAGGTGAATCCTTCAGCGAATCCAACCTCGTTGACGACGGCCAGGGTTTGCTCGAAGTCGTCCTCGGTCTCGCCGGGGAATCCGACGATGATGTCTGTCGTCACGGACAGTCCGGGAATCGCCGCGCGCAGTCGCGCCACACACTCGAGGTACGTCTCGCGTGTGTAGCGCCGCAGCATGCGCTTGAGCACACTCGTCGAGCCGGACTGCATTGGCAGATGCACGTGCTCGCACACCGCCTCGACGCCGGCCATCGCCTCGATCACGCGATCCGAGAAGTCGTTCGGATGCGGGCTGGTGAATCGAACACGCCGAACGCCCGACACACCGCCCACGGCGCGGAGCAGATCAGCAAAGTCGAATTCACCATCGTGATACGAATTCACCGTCTGCCCAAGCAACACCACTTCCGACATCCCCTCGACGACCACGGCCTCGGTCTCGCGCACCACATCGGCGAGCTTGCGACTCCGCTCGGATCCGCGCGTGGTGGGCACGATGCAATACGTGCAGCGATAGTCGCAGCCACGCTGCACGGGAATCCACGCCTTCACCTTGTCGAAGCGCCGCGGCTGAAAATCCTCGTAGTGCTCCTCGAGATCGAACGTCGTCGCAATCGCCCGCTGGCCGCGACGCGCACCATCGATCAACGCAGGCAACGCGCGATAGCCGTCAGGTCCGATCACGACGCTCACGTGCTTGGCCTTCTCGAGCAGTTGTGGCCCGAGCCGCTGCGCCATGCAGCCGGTGACACCGACCACGGCCCCCGGTTTCATGTTGCGCTTGAGCTCACCCAACCGGCCGATGACGCGCGTTTCGGCATGCTCCCGAATCGCGCACGTATTGACCAGAATGACGTCCGCGCCGTCGGGATGATCGACGGCCTCATAGCCATGTGCCGCGAGCTTTCCAAGCATCAGCTCGGAGTCGCTCACGTTCATTTGGCAGCCGTAGGTCTCGACGTAGACGGTACCGAGCTTTTCCGGGGTCATTCTCAGGAAGGGGTCGCAGCCGAGTCATGTAAATGCAAGTCTGCCATCGGCTTGCATTATATGCAGACTGAAAGATACACCGATGCCGCTAGCCGCGCAGCACCGCGGCCGGGTCGGTGCGACCAGCGCGGCGCGCCGGAGCATACACCGCCGCCGCGGCGATCACTGCGACAGCGGCAATGCTCGCCACGAACAGATACGGATCTGTCGGGCTCACCTCGTACAACAAGCCTCGAACGACGCGGGCACCCGCGAGCGACACCACGACGCCGGCAGCGATTCCGCCACCCACCATCAGCGCGCTCTCTCGATACACGAGTCGTGCAATCCCACTCGGCGAAGCACCCAGCGCCAATCGCACCGCGAGCTCCCGCGCGCGACCGGTCAGCGCATACGCCACGACGCTGTAGATCCCGATCACGCCGAGCAGCAGCGTCGCCGCCGCCGAGGCTGCAAGCAGCAGCATTGAGAGGCGGATATGCGCCGTCGTCGCGGCGACGACCGTATCGAGCGTGCGCACATCCCACACCGGAACGCGCGGATCCACCGAATGCACGGCGGCGCGAAATGCCGGCATAAGCGCGTCTAGCGGCAGCCGACTGCGCACCACGAAGTGCATTCCGCCAGGCATCACTGGAATCCGCTCCTCCGTTTCCGTGGAGCCCGGCTGGAGGTCGTTGAGCAAAGGATAATACACACTTCGTAATGCGCCGTCCGTCACCCGGTCGCTGTAGACATCGCCGCTCACGCCGATGACACGGTACGCCGGATATCGACCAGTGGTGATCCGGACGTCGCGTCCGACGGGATTTTCCGAACCGAAGAGATCACGCGCCAGTGCAGCACTGAGCACGACCCCGGGCGTTAGCGACGCGAGATCACCCGCAGCGAACGTTCGCCCCGCGCGAAGCGGAATTCCCATCAGACTGAAGAAGCCAGGCGATACGACATTGATGTGTATCACCGCGCTCGCACGCCGCCCATCCGCTCCGACAGCTTCGAGCGACGGCCTCAAGCCCAACAGTTGCGGTGTTGACGGGAGCTCCATCGCGGCAGCAGCGGCGCTCACCCCGGGCGACTGGCGCAACGCGTCGATCACTCCGAGATCGAACGCGACGGTACGCTGATACGTCTCGTATCCGTCAAATGGAATCTGCAGCGAGAACTGCGCGCCATCCTTCGCCACGAAACCGGTGTCCACCCGCCGCAGCCGGAGCATGCTCGCGGTGAACAGGCCCGCACCGACTAGGAGTGACATGGCGAGCGCGATCTGCGCAGCCACGAGCGCTTCCTGCGCGCGTCGCCACCCGCGGCCGCCTGTCGTTCGGACATCGGCTCGCAGTGACGTGGCAGTGCCGCGCCCAGCGCGCGCCGCCATGACCGGACCGAGCCCCAGACCGATGAGCGTCGCGACACCCAGAATCGCCGCGCCAAGTGCCGGCGACATCGCCACCTCGTGAAGGCGCGGCATCTGCGCGTCCGTGAATCCAAGTTTCGTGATGAGTACCGACATCGCGACGGGCACGGCCGCCACTCCGCCACCGAGCGCTACGACCACACTTTCCGCGACGAATCGCTGTCGCAGCGCGCCGGTGCTCGCACCCAACGCACGCATCACTGCGCTCTCCACGTGCAAGCGCTCAGCCCGGAGAAGCGCAAGCGTCGCGACATTGGCGACGGCAATGAGTATGACCGCGGCCACCAGCGCAACGAGCAAGCGGAGCTCGGGACGCACAGGCGCGATCATCGCATCGCGCATCGTCTCGACGTGTCCGGCCATCTGCGCGCGCTGCAACGCACGGCCCGCGACCTCAGGAAAACGCTCGCCGAGCCGAGGTAGCAGCGCATCGACCTCGCGCTGCGCACGCGAGACTGACACACCGGGCGCCAGCCGACCAATCACCGTGAGATTGCGATACGTGAGACTCGCGGTGTTGGCCTGCATCTGCTCCGGATAATAGATCGCCGTTTCAGGCGAGGGAAAATCAAACCCGCGCGGCAATACACCGGCAACGAGCCGCCTTCCACGATTGACCTCGATGTACCGCCCGACCACGGCACGATCGCCGGCGTAGCGACGCTGCCACAGGTCATAGCTGATCATCACAGGCGAGGTGAAACCCGCCGCGGCATCCTCGGCGGTCAACAATCGGCCAGCCGACGGCACGACGCCGAGTATGTCGAGCACGTTCGGTGTCAACAGTGCGGCGACGACGCGCTCAGGCGTGTCGCCATCGGTAATCGACACCGCGCTGTTCTCCATGTACGCACCTAACGTGCGAAACGACCGCGCGCGCTCGGCGAGAAATACGAAGGTGCCGTGCGACTGATTGTCCGTAGTGAGCCCGAGGCCCGGCGTCGTCAGCGAGATGCGGACGAGACGCGACGGTTCCGGATAGGGCAATGGACGAACCATGATGTCGTACGCCATCGCGCCGATGCCCGTGACGACACCCAGCCCGACGCCGAGCGTGGCAACGGTGCCAAGCGTGAAGGCGCGGGCGCGACCGAGACGGCGAATGGCGAAGCGGAGGTCGCGCGTCATACCATCGAGCACCACGAAGCCACGGGCATCGCGAGTTTCCTCGCGGAACCGCTGGACACCACCGAATGCGATCAGTGCGTCGCGGCGCGCGGCGTCGGGCGATGCGCCGCGCGAGATTCCCTGCGCAATCTCGCAGTCGAGATGAAACTGGAGCTCGTCGTCAAGCTCGCGCTCGATGCGGCGGCGGCGCACCAGCGCGACGGCGCGCGCAACCACAGCTCGTATGTCGTAGCGGAGAGGCATGCCTAGGCCGTGGCGTCGATTACGAGCTGCATCGCACGAACGAATCGCTGCCAGCTCTCCAATTCCTGGCCGAGCGCGCGTCGTCCGCCGGCGGAGATGCGGTAGTATTTGGCGCGCCGATTGTTCTCGGTCGTGCTCCACTCGGTGGCGATGAGTCCGCGCTGCTCGAGTCGTACAAGGGCCGGATAGATGGAGCCCTGCCCCACGCGCAACGCATCGTGTGAGAGATCCTGAATACGCTGCGTGAGCCCCCACCCATGCATGGCGCTCAAGGACAACGCCTTGAGAATCAACAGGTCGAGTGTCCCCTGCAGGACTTGATCGGTTGTCTCACCGCGCGCCATGTCTTCTCCCGAATGTCAGGAGGAAGAGAATCGCACGGTTCCTACCGAATGTCAATAGGAGTGAACGACCTCGCGTTCGGTCCACGCAGAAACACGCAGTGTGCCGGGTCGCCCGGGGTCGGCGATCAACCTGCCGGCGAAACGTGCGCCGCGCGGAAGTGCGGAGTCGGTCGGAAGCACGGTCAGATAGTCGCCGGTCAGGCCCTCACGCTCGCCCGCACCGCCGAGCACAACGACGTCAGCCCGTCCGCCGGCGCGCGACGCCGCGTACGCGCCAGCGCGTCGCGTCGCGATCTCGCGCAGCTCAGCCGCGCGCGCTTGCGAGACCCGCGAGTCGACTCGTTCAGGGAGCCGTTCCGCCGCGGTCCCGGGCCGAACCGAGTACGGAAACACGTGCAAGTACGTGAACGGCAGATTGTTGACTAAGTCGACTGTCGCCCGATGGTCCTCGTCGCTCTCGCCCGGAAACCCGGTGATGATGTCCGCCCCCAATCCAAGAACGCTCATGCGCGCCGCGAGCTGCTCGACCGCCGCGGAATAAGTAGCACTTGTATACCAATTCCGGCCCATCCGCTTGAGCAAACGACTAGAGCCAGATTGCAGCGGCGCATGAATGTGCGGTGCCAGACGCTCCGGTTGGGCCGTCAACAGCTCGGACAGCGCATCATCGATCTCGGTTGCCTCGATCGATGACAGGCGAAAGCGCACCGTTGGCACCTCGCCCACGAGCCGCTGCATCAAGCCGCCGAGCGAACTGCCGAGATCCGCACCGTAGGTACCGATGTGAATGCCGGTAATGACAATTTCCGGATGACGCTCCGCCAACGCCGCCGCTTCGCGCACGATGTCGTCCATCGGTCGGCTGCGGTTGGCGCCGCGAGCCATGGTCGTCGCGCAGAAGGTACAGTGCTCGTCACACCCGTCTTGAATGCGCAGCAGCGCACGCGTGCCCGTCTGCGAGCGCGTCGCACCGATCGCGATAGACGAATCGAGATCGAGCGCGGCGGCGACGCCCGCGAGATCAGCGCCGGCAAGCACATGCTCAACCGACGGCAGCCCACGAATCTGGAGCGCGACGGGACGCGACTCGTCGAGCGCGGACGCACAGCCCATCACGATGCTGCGCAGCGCGGGCCGCTCGCGCGACGCTCGGCGCACGACTTTGCGGAGCTCCGCCTCCGCATCGGACGTGACCGCGCAGCTATTGAACACCGCGACGTCCGCCTCGGCCGCCGATTCAACGATGGCGTGGCCACTTGCCTCGACCATCGTGCGAACCGCTTCCGTGTCGTACTGGTTCGCGCGACACCCGAAGGTGCGCAGATACACCTTCACGCCGGTACGTTTCCGCCGGCAGTCATCCGCACGTCGCGGTGCGCCGGTTTGCGCGGCAGCGTGAAGTGAAACGCGCTGCCCTTCCCTTCGCCCGCGCTCTGCACCCAAATGCGTCCACCGTGCGCGTCGACGACGAGCTTGCAGAAGGCGAGGCCCAGTCCGGAGCTGCGCGTGCGCGGACTGCTGGGATTCTTCACACGTTCGAATTTACGAAAGATCACTTCGTGATATTCGGCAGGGATCCCCGGGCCGTTGTCGGCGACGGTGAACAGAATGCCGGCCTCTTCGCCGCGCGCCGACAACGACAGCGTGATATCGCTCGCCGAATGCGTGACCGCGTTCTGCACCAGGTTGCCGAGCACGCGCTTGATCAACGCTTTGTCGGCTTCGAAGACCGGCGCGTCGTCCGCGACGTCGACCGTGGCCGTCGCCTTTTCCTGCTTGAAGCGAATGTCCCACTCGTGGACGATTTCGTTGAGCAGCGCGGCGGGCGCAATCGGCTCGAGATCGAGCGACATCGTCGCTTCCTCGATGCGCGACACCTCGAGCAGATCGCCGATCAGCGCAAGCAGATCCTCGGCTTTTCCTTCGGCGTCGGACAGCATCTTTCGCTGCTGCTCGTTGAGTGGACCGAAATCGCCGTCGATGAGCATTTCGGTGGTCGCGAGCACGGCGGTGAGCGGCGTCTTGAGGTCGTGGACGATCATTTTCATCAGATCGTCGCGCATCTTCTCGACCTCGCGCAGCTTGCGCAGCGTGTCCTCGAGCGAATCCGTTGCCGCTTTGAGCTTGAGCAAACTGCGAACGCGCGCGCCGAGGACCAGCCGGTTGTGCGGCTTCGTGAGAAAATCGTCGCCGCCGGCTTCGATCGCTTTCACGCGATCGGTGGTGTCGTTGAGCGCCGTAACGAAGATGACCGGAATGCTCTTGGTGCGCGGATCGCGCTTGATGCGCCGACACACCTCGAATCCGGTGGACCGATCGTCGACGCCCAGATCGCCGGCCGGCATCGACACGTCGAGAATGCACAGATCCGGACGATGCTCGAAGCAGGCAGCCAGCGCGCTCGGTCCATCGGACGCGGCGATGGCGCGGAAGCCGAGCACGTGGAGTTGATCGAACAGCAGCTCCACGTTCGCCCCCACGTCGTCCGCGACGAGAATCAGCGGTGCATTCGGGGGCGGCGCGATTGCTTCCACGGGTCGACTACGGTTGAACGCTGATGCCGATGCTGATGGTCCACGCGTGTTCGGTGGCGCCTACCGTGGGCGCGCTCCGATTCGCGTGGATGAGGGCGGCGTCGGCCAACACACGGCCGCCGGCAAAGCCAGTACCGAGTCCGCCGGAGAAGCTCGTCTCTTTCACCTTCTGCCCGGCTGCTTCAAATGGCAGTGTGCGGTCGCGGAAGCCAGCCCGCAACGACACGATGTGTTCCCCGATCTGTGGACCGGCAACGTCAGCGCCAACGCTCGTATCCCACGAATCGACGCCGACCACTTGATTGGAGCCGAGGCCATTCATGGCAGACCAATCGTCGTGCGACGTGCGCACGGCGAAGAACGAGTTGGGGAGTCCGGTGAACGCGATCGAGCCGCCGTAGCGATTCGGGACGCGCGCCGCGGAGAGCACGGTGTCGGACGCGTCCATGTGCAACACGCCGCCCTGCCGCATGGATGCCGCGGCGCTCACCCACTTCGACACGAGCTGCAGGCCGCCCGACAGGGCCGGCCCGTTGAATCCAAGCACGCGCGTTTGGGTAAACGGCTTGTACGTCTCGGTATCGGCAAACGACTCGGTGAGCGCGATGAGGTTGTGCCCCACGATCTCGTGCGCGCCCAGACCAAGGCGAAGCCATTTGGTCGGCGCCCAGCCCGCCGCGAGGCGGAGATCGTCCATCGCGCCGTCCACACGGAACGTCGTCGACATCGGAACGCTGTCGCCGCTCGAGAGCAGTTGCGTGGTATTGAAGATCGTGGTCGCGGTGCGATCGAGCAGCGTGGACGCGCCGAAGCCCACGACAAAATTCGGAGCGATCGGCATGGCGCCAAACACGTTCGGATAGCGCGCGGTCGTCGTGCGGTCGGTGCCGCCGGCGGTGGTCACGCTCCGATATTCTGGTTCGAGCTGAAAGAAGAGAATCCGGCTACTGAGTACCGAGATCGTGGCGGGGTTCACCGGCGACAGCGGATCCATTTCGGCAACGGCGCCATCGGTGCCCTGGGCGCGCGAGCTGAACTGGCCAGTCGAATAGCCGAAGCCTTGAGTGCTCAGGTTGGACTGGGCTCCGAGCGCCGGCGCCGCGAGCAGCGCCGCCGAGGCAACGAGCGCCAACCGGAAGTGGGTTCGCGAGGTCATGGCACTCCGTAGCTTGTTTGCGGCACGTACGTGATGCGCAATCGCGGCCTGAGTCCCACCGGAGCGCGGGTCGAGAAGAAGTCGAACTGGACCGGCCGCGAACCCTCAACGGCACTCGTAATCGCGATGCTGCGCGGGCTCACTTCCAACGTCTGTCCCTTCCACGTCCGCATCAGGCCAGCAACTTGAAACTCCTTCACGCCACTGTCCGCCGGCGATATGAGGAGAGAGTCCAAGCCGTACTGCCCGGTGATGCTGAGGAACTGGAGCGCGTTCGGGATATCGGTGACGACCGGAGACGCGAGGATCGCAAGCGGATACAAATAGACCGAATCGTGCTGGTCGATTCGCCGATTCGGCGTCTGCGTCAACAGCAGCGACGCGCGGACGATCGTCGTGGAGTCGACGAAGCGCGACGGGACGTCGAAATGGATGAACGTACGGCGCGACGGGACGCCGCCCACCGACAGCAACGTCGGTGAGACGCTGGTCTGGCCGCTCGCAACGATCGTGAAGTCGGCAAGTGGTCCGGACAGGAAGGGTTCATCGGCGGGCGTATCGGACAGCGGCGAGACGTCCACCGGCACCGCTGCCGTGTCCTTCGACGCGACGATGTGCAACGTCACAGGAAGCCCGATCTGCGTGGTGCCGATGCGAAGATCGTAGCCTGGATTACTGCGCATCCGCATCCCGACGCGCAGGCGCGTGCCGTTCTTCACCCGGTCTAACACCGTATCGGCGTTGATCGGGATGAACAGCGTGTCGCGCACCAATGAATCCGGCGCGAAGGTCTTGGAGCCGATCAGGCGATCGGGCCGGAAAAGCGACGTCAAAATCGCCGCCGACGTGTCCGTGCCCACGGTGTCGACGTCGTAGACCTCGATCGTCACGGGCGCCTTGGGCAGGTGCAGCGAATCCGGCTTGGCGATCGGCGTCACGAGCAACGCCGTGTCGATCGTCGTGATCACGCTGTCGAACGCCGCCTTGGAGTAGCTCTGCGGAATCGTGTCGAACCGGATCATGGCGCGCGAGTCGAGCGTGTCGCCATGCGAGGCCAGCATCAGGTACGTCTCGAGGCCGATGGGCGGCAGGCCGGTGACCGACGTGTCGACCGCGATCGCGTCGATCGTCGTGTCGCGCAGCGAATCCGACTGGATGGGACACAGCAACGGACACGACTTACCCGCTTCGAGCTTCTCGGAGCAGGCAGCAATCGACATCACGGCCGCGAGCGCGGCCAGCAATTTCACAACCTGCTTACGCAAATCGTTCTCTCCGGGTCATCGCCGGTCCAGTGAATTCGGGGTGAATGCCTTCGGGAGCAACTCGTCCATCGTCCAACGCGCATCGCGTCCAGCGCGCGTCACGCTCACTACGGTCAGATGCGGCGCGAATTCCTCCAACACCTGCCGGCACATGCCACACGGAGGCGTCGGTTCCTCTGCCTCGGTGGCAATCACGATCGTCTCGAACGACCGGTTGCCTCGTGCGACGGCGGCGGCCACTGCTCCGCGCTCCGCACAAATGCCCGAGGGATAGGCTGCGTTCTCGACATTACACCCCTCGGCGATACTGCCGTCCGAGGCGAGAATCGCCGCGCCGACGCGAAAGTTCGAATACGGAGCGTACGCCCGTTCCATGGCGGCAAAAGCGCGCTCGCGCAGGACGGTCAGCGTTCGGTCGTCGCCGGGAGCCTGCGCCCCCGGCCGCTCGTCGAGCACCATCCTACCGAGCGACCAGCTGTGGAAGAAACGAGGTGCCCTTGCCCCGAAATGCCACGCCGAGCCACTCGCCGACCGTTGCGCCGAGGTCGGAAAACGTCGACCGGGTACCGAGCGCGACCGGCCGCACGCGCGGCCCAAGGGCGAGCAGCGGCACACACTCGCGCGCATGGTCGGTCGACGGGGTCGTTGGATCGTTCCCGTGGTCGGCGGTCAGGAAGAGCAGATCATCCTCGCGTAAGAGTGCCTCGAGCCCTGGAAGCGCGGTATCGAACTGCCGCAGCGCTCCATAGAACCCCGGAACATCGTTTCGGTGCCCGAAAGCTTGATCGAAATCTACTAGGTTGCCGAACAGTAACCCACCAATGGGCTTGGCGAGCCACTTCTTAATGGCGTCGATGCCTTCGGCGTTGTTCGCCGTGTGTTCCGAGGCGATCGCGCGGCGCGCAAACAAGTCGTCCACCTTGCCGACTCCCGAGCGCGGCACGCCCGCCGCCTCGAGGGCGTCGAGCAGTGTTTCGCCGGGCGGCGCGATGGAAAAATCCCGCCGGTTCTTGGTGCGAGTGAACGATCCCGGCTCTCCCACGAACGGGCGAGCGATCACGCGCGACACGTCGTTGGGCGCCACGAGCATTTCGCGCGCCTGCTCGCAGGCGTGATAGAGCTCGGACAACGGGACGACCTGTTCGTGCGCCGCGATCTGAAAGACGGAATCGGCCGAGGTGTAGAGAATCCACGCGCCGGTGCGCATGTGCTCCGGGCCGAATTCGTCGATGACAGCCGTGCCGCTGCCGACCACATTGCCGATGACCGGCCGCCCCGTGCGTCGTTCGAATTCTGCCACGAGATTGCTCGGAAAGCCTGCCGGGTACGTCGGGAATGCCTTCGCGAGGTGCAATCCCGCGATCTCCCAGTGTCCGGTGGTGCTGTCCTTTCCCGCCGATTGCGGCGTCAAGAGACCCCACGCGCCGGTTGGAGCGTTCGTCGCCGCGACGCCGGCGAGCGGAGCGATGTTCCCGAGGCCGGCCGCGGCCAAATTGGGCAGGTCCATTCCGCCAACTGCCCTCGCAACGTCGCCCAGCGTGTTGCTTCCGACGTCGCCATACGCGGCTGCGTCAGGGGCCTCGCCGATACCGACGCCGTCCAGTACCACGATCGCTGCGCGGCGCATCAGGTCTGACCTCCGAAATATCGGCGCGGCACGCGCGCGCGCAGCCCGGTGAGCAACTCGTACGGACTCAATTCGCCGATCGCCGCGATGTCGTTCACAGTGATTCGCTCGTCGCCGTCGCTGCCTATGAGCGTTACGATATTACCAATCTCGCATGGAACGTCCGTCACGTCGATCATCGTCATGTCCATCGTCACGTTGCCAACCACCGGCACGCGGCGGCCATGCAGCAGCACGTCGGCACGGTTGCCGAATACGCGCCGGTAGCCGTCGGCATACCCGATGGCGAGGGTGGCAATGCGCCGCGTTCCGTTGGCGACGAACGCCGCCTCGTAGCTGACGGTGTCGCCATCGGGGACCGTCCGGACTTCGATGACTCGCGCGCGCAGCGCGACAACCGGCTCGGGCAGGATCTGTGGCGCGTTACCGCTGCTGACGCCATACAAGAATACTCCTGGCCGCACGACGTTGTGGGGCGACGGCCCACGATGCTCGACGGCGGGACTGTTCTCGGCGTGCGTCATGGGCGGACGCATCGGCAGCGCCGCCAACGCCTGCGCGAAGCGCTCCTCCTGCTGATTGCGAGACTCATCGTCTCGCTCGGCGGAGTGGAAGTGGGTGTATGCGCCTTCCGGCGGGAATGTCCGGACCAATTCCGCGATCGACGCGATCTCGCTCCACTGAATTCCGGCGCGATTCATTCCGGTATCGATGGCCAACTGCCAGGGGCGCCGCGTCTCGCGCCAGCGAACGATGTCAGCCGCAGACCCGAGACTCGGCGTGAGATTCGCGCGCACCGCGGCGTCGAAATCCTCGAGCAAGAGCGGCGTGAAGATCACGATCGGCCTCGTGATCATCGCGCGGCGAAGCTCCTCGCCTTCGGCGGTTGTCGCGACGCCGAAACCCCAGGGGTCGAGTCGCTCCAACGCCCGCGCCACGCGCACTGCGCCCAGGCCGTACGCGTCCGCCTTCACCATTGGCAACAGCGGAACGCCGGCCTGCGCCGCGACAGCAGCCCCGTTTCGTAACAACGCGCCGAGGTCGATGTCGACCCAGGCGCGTCTCATCAAGCTATGCATTGACCCATGAATCGGAGGTCGGGTAGTATACCGGACCCGAGGAGGCTATGCAACCGAAACCGACGCTTGAAGATACGCTCGCGCTGATGCGCGATTTGCGCGCACGCTGCGATTGGGACGCCGCGCAGACGCACGAGTCGCTGAGGCCGTATCTGATCGAAGAAGCATATGAAGTCGACGACGCCATTCGCGCGGGAAACGACCGGCAACTCCGCGAGGAGCTGGGCGACCTGCTCTTGCAAGTATTGTTTCACTCGGTCGTGGCCGAGGAGCGTGGAGCGTTCACGTTCGAGGATGTGGCGGAGGCGTTCATCACGAAGATGAAAGGCCGTCATCCACATCTGTATGGCGACGGCGTGAAGCAGTCGTGGGAACAGATGAAGGCCAAAAAGCGCGAGAGTATCGTGGACGGACTTCCGGTGGATTTGCCGGGACTACACCGAGCGTTCCGGTTGCAGGATCGTGCGGCCGGCGTGGGCTTTGATTGGCCCGATACGCAAGGTCCGATTCAGAAGATCGAAGAAGAGTTGGCGGAGGTCCGTGAGGAGCTCGCGCAGGACGCTCCGCACGCGCGCGTCGAGGATGAAATCGGCGACCTGTTGTTCTCGGCGGTGAATCTCGCGAGAAAGGCGGGAGTGCACCCTGCCCTTGCCCTCGACAAAGCGAATACGAAATTCGCGCGACGATTTGGGGCAGTAGAGAAGCTCGCCAAAGAGCGCGGGCTCAAAGTTGGCGAGGCGACGCTCGAGCAGCTCGACGCGATTTGGGACGAGGTCAAGACGGTGGAAGGATGAAACGGTGGAACGGTGGAACGAAAACAGCCGCAAGGCCGTCATCCCGAGCGAAGCGAGGGATCTAGCCGGACGATACGAGATTCCTCAGTCGCTTCGCTCCATCGGAATGACAAGCGGGTTCCGTTCCACCGTTCCACCTTACCACCGTTCCACCGCCCAAGGCCTACGGCCTACGGCCTACGGCCTCAGTCTCGCCATCATCCGCGGGAACGCACTCGCCTCGCGGATGTGCGGGAGGCCGCAGATCCACGCGACCGTACGCTCGAGGCCAAGCCCGAAGCCAGAGTGCGTGAAGGTGCCGTACTTCCGCAGATCGAGGTACCAGCCGTACGCGTCCAGCGGCAGGCCTTCTTCCTTGATCCGGTGGAGAAGCCTGTCGTAATCGTCCTCGCGCTGCGAGCCGCCGATGATCTCGCCGTAGCCTTCTGGCGCGAGACAGTCGTCGCAGAGCACCGTGCGCGGATCGTCGGGATTCTCCTTCATGTAGAACGCCTTCGCTTCCTTCGGATAGTTCATCACGAAGACTGGCCGATCGTAGTCGGCCACGAGCAGCGATTCGTCTTCCGCACCGAGATCGTCGCCCCACTTCACGTCGCTGCCCTTCTTCTGCAGAATCGCGACGGCGTCCGTGTAGTTGACGCGATGGAACGGCGCCTTCACACGCTCGAGGGGTGCAGTATCGCGCTCGAGCTCTTTCAGTTCGGGCGCACGGCGCTCCAAGACACGCTGCACGAGGAAAGAGACGAAATCCTCCTGCAGACGCATGTTGTCGTTCGAGTCGTTCCACGCCACCTCGGGTTCGATCATCCAGAACTCGGTGAGGTGGCGCCGCGTCTTGGACTTCTCGGCGCGGAACGTGGGGCCGAACGTATAAATCTTTCCAAACGCCGCGGCCGCGGCTTCGCCGTACAATTGCCCGGTTTGGGCGAGGTACGCGTTGCCCTCGTCGAAGTATTCGGTGGAAAACAGTCCGCTGCGCTCGCCGATCGCCGCCGTCAGAATCGGCGTGTCCAGGCGCAGAAACCCACGCTCGTAGTAGAAATCGTGGATCGCCTGTTCGATCTCGTTCCGAATCGCGAAGATGGCGCGCTGACGGTTGCTGCGCAGCCAGAAGTGCCGGTGATCGAGCAGAAAATCCACGCCGTGCTCTTTCGGCTGGATCGGGTAATCGATGGGGCTTGGACCGAATACGGTGAGGTCCGTCACACCCATCTCGAAGCCGCCTGGCGCACGTGATTCAGCGCGCACTTCGCCGGTGATGTGCACCGACGTTTCGAGCGTCAGTTCCTTGAACCGTTCCCACACCTCTGCGGGCAACTGCGTCTTCACGAACACGGCCTGCATCACACCCGTGCCGTCGCGAATGACCGCGAAGGCGACTTTGCCGGAGGAGCGAACGTGCGTGACCCAACCGCGGACGGTCACGGTTTGGCCCACGTGGTCGTGGAGCTCGGCGATACGAGGCGTGGCGATTGCGGCCATGTGGAGAACGGGCTAAGCAGTTGGCAAGGCGAGCTATAACGCTACACTTCTCGATATGGCGATGGTACCCCCGACGCCGCGCGAGCGAAGTGCCGCTAGCGGCGTCGTCCTTGCGGTGTGCACGTTGTCCCACGCCGTTCGTTCTCGACCGATTACCGCAATCAAATGACCTTGCGCTCGAGGCTCGCGATTGGCCTCGTCTCAATCGCGATCATCCTCGTTGGGCCGCTGCTCTTTGCTATCCCGTCATTGCATCGCCTCAACGAGGATGCAAAGACGCTGCGCGACCAGGAGTTCGCGGCGTCGCTGCTCATTGGCCGGCTGCGCGAAGGTCTCAATGATCTGCAGCGTCAGGAGTCTGCACTGCTCTTCGTGCACGACGTACCGTCGCGCGATCTCATGGACAAGCAGGTGCAACACGTCGCGGCGCTGGCCGACTCGCTCAACCGCTATCAGTTGCCGGTGTACGCGAAGGACATCGGCAACACGATCCGCCGCATTGCCGACGTCGCACCGTCGGAGTATCAAGCTGCGTTGGCGAACAACGTGAAGGTGGCCGACTCACTGTCGGATTCCGTGTTCGTGCCGGCGCTCAATCGCGCCGACTCCACGGTGATGATCGCCGAGCACGAGCTGCAGCGTCGAACGACTGAGCGAGTGGCAACGCAAGCGACGAGCATCGCGTGGACGACGCGCGTGTCCGTGACCGCGCTCGTGCTCGCGCTCGTGTTGGCGGGTGTGATTGCCGTTCTGTTGACGCGCTCCATCAGTCAACCGATCAAGGATCTGCGATTGGGTATGCGTGCGGTAGCGGACGGCGAGCTGTCGTACAAACTCTCCATTCCGCCCGATCGCGCCGACGAATTCGGCGAGCTGGCCGGCGCGTTTCTCGAGATGACGCGTCAGTTGGGCGAGCTGGACAAACTCAAGGCGGAATTCGTCTCTGTCGCATCACACGAGCTCAAGACGCCGATCAACGTGATCATCGGCTACCTGCAGCTCATGGAGGAAGGCGTCTACGGCAACTTGACCACGGAGCAGAAGGACGTCCACAAAACGCTCGTCGTCCAAGCCAACACGCTGCTGCGATTGGTCAAGCAACTGCTCGACGTGAGCCGCTTCGAGGCCGGCGGCGGCCGGGTGGAACCGCGGCCGATGGCCGTCGACGCGCTGATCAACGAGTTGGAGAATGCCTTTCACGTGTTGGCGGTTCAGCGCGAGATCCACTTTCAGGTTCAGCGGAAGGGCGGCATCCCGGACGAAGTGGTGTGGGATCAGGATCGAGTCAACGAAGTGCTCGGCAATCTGCTGTCGAACTCATTCAAGTTCACGCCACGCGGCGGCTCGATCGACTTGATGCTCGAACCGCAGGACGAGAAGATTCAGATGACCGTGCACGACACCGGCGCGGGAATTCCGCCGGAGCAGCTTCATCGGATCTTTGATAAGTTCTATCAGGCCGACAACCAAGGCTCCGCACATGCCAAGGGAACCGGCTTGGGACTTGCCATCGCAAAACAGATAGTGGAAGCGCATGGAGGAACGATTTCGTGCGAGAGTACTCTCGGGGCCGGTACAACGTTCAAGATCGTTCTGCCCATTCGTGTATCGCGCCGGTCAACGCTGCAGCGCGCCATCGTATGACACTGTGCGTACCCACATTGCGTAGCGTGCGGGGGATCGCCGCCGCGTTGTTCGTAGCGGCCACGGGGTGCGGGAGGCTCGTGGCCAATACGGATCCGTCGCCTGATCGATCGTGGGGCCCGGCTCTCGCCACGGCGCGTGGATTTGCCGCGGCCGGACGCTTCGACTCGGCGGATAGCACGCTGAGCAGCTTCGCAGCCATGTATCCCAACACGGAAGCGGCGCTCGAAACGGCCTACTATCGCGCGCTCTTCAAGATGGACCCGTCGAATCCACACGCATCGGTCCAAGGGGCGATCGCGTCGCTCGACGGGTATCTGGCGGACCGGCGGCCGCGCGAGCATGTCGTTGAAGCCACGTCGCTGCGCCGCGTCGCGGCACAGGTCGCCGCGTTGAGCCAGGTGACGAACAGCGCGTTGGCCCAAGCGAACGCTGCGACGAGCGTGGCCAAGGACGCCAAGGCCGAGGCGGCGGATGCCAAGGATGCGGCCGCCAAGGCTGCGGCAGAGACACCAGCACCCACCGCGGATGCCGAGATCAAACGTCTCAAGGATGAGCTCGCGAAGGCCAACGCCGAGCTCGATCGCATTCGCAAGCGGCTCGCGACGCCTCCGACGAAACCGCCGCCGACCTGACGGCGTCGCGCTACCCGACGCGGAATAGCTCCAGCGATCGAGCGTAGCGTTCACCGAGCACGCGGCGCAACCCCGCATGCTCGGCGCGGTCGAGCCCAGGGTCGCGCGCGAGCAACGCTCCTGCAGCGCTCCGTGCACGATCGTTCAGGGCTTCGTCGCGCACCGGATCGGCGATTCGGAACATTGGCACCCCGCTCTGCCGCTCGCCGAACAAATCGCCCATGCCGCGCAGCCGCAGATCCTCGCGCGCAATCTCAAAACCATCTTCAGTATTCGTGAATACTCGCAGCCGCTCGGCAACGTCGGGATTCACGTCGCCGAGCAGGATGCAGTAGGACTCCGCGGCCCCGCGGCCGACACGTCCGCGAAGCTGGTGCAGTTGCGACAGGCCGAAGCGTTCCGGATGCTCGATGAGCATCACGGTGGCGTTCGACACGTCGATGCCGACTTCGATCACCGTGGTAGCAACGAGCAAATCGATCTCGCAGTCGCGGAACTTCCGCATGATCTCGTCGCGCTCGTCGGCGGGAATGCGGCCATGCAACAATGCTAATCGCCGTGCGGCGAACGGCCCCATGGACAGAATCTCGAACATGGTCGTCGCGGCTTTGAGATCCGTCTTCTCGGATTCCGCGATGACCGGATACACCACGTAGCCCTGACGCCCTTGCTCCAACTGCCGATCGATGAACTGCATCACGCGAGCGCGGCCCGATTCCTTGCGGAGCGCCGTCGTGATCGGCTGACGTCCGGGCGGACGTTCGTCGAGCGTGCTCAGATCCAGATCGCCGTACAGCGTCAGCGCAAGCGAGCGCGGGATGGGCGTCGCAGACAGCAGAAGCACGTCGGGCATCTCGCCTTTCTTCGCGAGTGCTTTGCGTTGCTCGACGCCGAACCGGTGTTGCTCGTCGACGGCGACGAAACCGAGCTTTGCGAACGTTGTCCTTTCCTGCACGAGGGCGTGCGTACCGACGACGAGCACCGGCTCGCCGCTCGCCAAGCGCGCCGCGATCGCCTTCCGCTCCCGCGCCGGCAGCGCGCCGGTGAGCAGAATCGGCTCGATGCCGAGTGGCGCAAGCAACTGCGTGAACGTGCGCAGATGCTGCTCCGCCAGCAGCTCCGTGGGCACCATGATCGCCGCCTGATAGCCGTTCTCGATCGCCAGCAGTGCGGCGAACAACACCACGATCGTCTTGCCGCTGCCTACATCGCCCTGCAACAGGCGATGCATGCGACGATCGCTCGTCATGTCGGCGAAGATCTCGCGGATCGCGCGTACCTGCGCGCCGGTCAACTGAAACGGCAACTGTTCGCGAAGCTTCGTCGTGAAGTTGCGACGCGGTACGAAGGTGATGCCGGCGCGTTTGTCGCGAGCCAGCTCCTTGGCGCGTTGCTGCAGAATCTGCACGAAGAACAGCTCATCGAACGCCAACCGCGATCTGCCCGTCATGGCCTCGGCGATCGACGTCGGGCGATGAACCATCCGCAACGCATCGGCGATGCCGGGCACGCCGGCCGCTCGCACTATCTCCGCTGGTAGATACTCGCTAACCAGCGGTAACAGCGCGTCGAGATGCGCGTCGACGATCGAGCGAATCAGCTTGAACGACAGCCCTTCCGTGGCCGGATAGACAGAGAGCACCCGGCCTTCCATCGTCGCGCCTTCCTCGTCGCCGAGGTTGACGAATTCGCGCGGTTGGAGCTGGCGTCCGTGGAAGAAGCGGACGTTGCCGGTCACGAGCAGGACATCGCCCTTGGCGATGGACCGGTCCAGGAACGGCTGGCCGGGCCATGACACTTCTATCATACCAGTTTCATCACGAAGCACGGCCTGGAAGATCCGCAGGCCTTTGCGCGTCGGGATGACGCCTTTGGAGATCACCGTTCCGACTACGGTGCCGTGCATGCCCGGCTCGAGCAGCCGAATGGGCGTCACCGTGCTGGCGTCCTCGTAGCGGTGCGGCACGTGGAACAGGAGATCGCCCGCCGTGAGAATCCCCAACCGCCGCAACGCCTCGGCTCGCGCCGGCCCGACCCCCTTGAGGTACATGACCGGCGTGTCGAGATAGAGCCGCTGCTGCGGAGCCGCTCTCATACGCCGGTCACGTCGGTCATGCGTGGGTCAATCCTCGCTCATTCTTCGCTCATTCTTCGCTCATTCTTCGCTCAGTAGATCCTGCGCGAAGCTCGCCGCGTCGAATGGAACGAGGTCGGGCGCGGTCTCACCGATGCCGAGGAATTTCACGGGCGCGTCGATCGCCTCGTGGACGGCGACAACGACTCCGCCGCGCGCAGTGCCGTCGAGCTTCGTCACCACCAGCCCCGTGATCGGGACCGCGGCCGAGAAGATCTTCGCCTGTTGAACTGCGTTCTGGCCGATGGTGCCGTCGAGCACGAGCAGCGTCTCATGCGGCGCGCCAGGCAACCGCTTCGTGATGACGCGCGCCACTTTGCGCAGCTCGTCCATCAAGCCTTCGCTCGTGTGCAGCCGGCCGGCCGTATCGACGATCAGCACATCCACGCCGCGTGCAATCGCCGAGTCGATGGCGTCGAACGCGACGGCGGCGGGATCGGCGCCCGGTGTTCCGCCGACAAACTCCGAGCCCGTGCGCTCCGACCACACGCGAAGCTGATCGATGGCGCCGGCGCGGAACGTGTCGCCCGCAGCGACCATCACGCGCTTGCCTTCGCCGCGAAGGCGCGCCGAAAGTTTACCAATGAACGTGGTCTTCCCTGCGCCGTTCACGCCGACCACGAGAACGACAGCCGGTGCCGAGGACGTCAATCGCAGCTGCGAATCGCTGTTGCCTGCCCGCAGCGCTGCCTCGATTCCGTCCGCGAGCGCGGCATAGAACTCGTCCTGCGTTTTGACCTGGCCCCGCTTGGCACGCCGCTCCACGTCCTCGATCAGTCGCAGCGTGACGGGCACGCCGAAGTCGGCCTCGAGCAGCAACTGCTCGAGTTGCTCGAGCGAGCCAGCCGATACCCCGCCCTTCGCCAGCACGGCGACGTCGAGCAAGGCAACGTCCTTGATGCGCTGCCAGAGTGAGCGCTTCGGAACGTCGCCGGATTTACGCAGTAATCGCATGAGTCTCAGTCTGATTCATCGCATTCCCCTACGGCGCCGCACAATCCACTCGGCGCACAGCATCAATATCGCCAGCGCATACACCCACCCTGCATCGCGCAAACGCGGCGGCGCGCTAGACGACGCAGATCCGCGCACGGTGAGATTCGACAGCCGCGGCACGCGTGGCAGCCACTCGCGCGACGAATTCACTGCCAGCAGTGACGTACCGCCGCGCGTCGTGACGTCGTACAGTCCCGCGGCAAGCGGCGGCGACTCCACTATGTTGGCGGCGCCGGTGAATCGAAGCGTCAGCGAATCCGCGCGCGTAGAACCACGAGCACGCAGGACGACTGGCACGATCGAATCCGAGGCGGAGCCGCGGCGCCAGCGCACGGGATCGCCCGCACGCAGCAGCCGATCGTCCGGCACCACAGCGCGCCGGTCGGCGCGTTCGGCAGCAAGCCAATCAAATATACTTCCCCACAATGCCGTGAACGCGTCGGACGACACGCCGCCGCGGAACTGCCAACGCCAGAGTCCGGACGCGGCAACGATGACCACGCGGCGTGGTTGCTCGGAGCCGACGACCGCCGCCTGCGTCTCCGGTCCGCGGGCAAGACGGGCTTCGAGGCCGGTCCATTCGCCCTTCGGTGGGTTGGCGGCGAGTCCGATCGGCGGAAGGCTATCCCACACCATGCCCGAAAGCGCCGGCGCGAGTGGCGACGGCGGCGCGGCTGACGGATACCACTCGCCGTCCGTACCTGTCGTGACGAGCAGCGCAAGCGGACCTAATGTCGCCGCGCGCGGCGGGCCGAAGGCAGCGGTGTCGCCATGGATGATCGCGACCGGTGCATCGCGCAGCGCATTGCGTACCGTTTCCTCCGGCACCGGCGTCAGTGGCCCGTCGAGACGCCATTCTCCGGGAGCGACGCGAAAATATCCGCGCGTCGGAATCGCGAGTGCGCCGCGGAGCACGGCGAGCGAGTAGCGCGCGTCGAAATCCGGCGACGTCGAGGCAAAGACGGCACTCGCGGCGCGCGAGAGATCGATGGCGGCGACGAGCGTGTCGTTGCGCGCCTCCGCGTCATCGGGCGATGAAACGATCGCACGAAGCGCGCTCGGTCCTGCCGGACCATCGAGGCGCGTCGACACATCGATCGTTCGCTCGCCGAATGGGCCAAGCGAATCGACGCGTGCCGTTGTTATAGTTTTGTCATTGAGCGACAGCACGAGCGTGCCGGCATGCGCGCCCGCGCTCCCAGCGGACACGCCGATGCGCACGTTCACGGTATCGCCGCTGATCACGGCGCGTGGGCCCTCGATCGTTGCGAGCGCGAGGTCGCGCTGCTTGGAACGCGGAATCACGACGACACGCGATCCCGGCGGCAGCGTGCGCGCTGCATCCGGATCGTCGACTTCGCCGTCGGTGACGACAGTGAGTGGATGGCCGGCCGCCAATGCCCGGTCGACTGCGAGCCGCAGATTCGACGACTTGTCGCTCGGGCTGTCGGTCGTGCCTGAGCGGCGGACCGAGTCGCCAAACACGAACGTGGACTCGCTCCGTGTGGCACGCGCTGAGTCGCGGGCGGCACGCCATACGGCGCTGTCGTCGCGAGCCATGCTTTGCGAGGCGTCGAGAGCCGTCCACGCCGCGGTCGGCGTCGGTCTGGCGATTGGCGCATCGAGAAAGAGCGCCACGAGCAGCATGACAGCTCCGGTGCGGAGCATGGCGGCAGGCAGCAGGTCCCGCCGATCGCGCAAATCGCGCCATCCGTACTGGATGAGCGCGACGACGATTCCGGCGACCAGTGCGACCAACCAGGGCGACATGGCGCGTAAGCTAACGCGTCACGCGCGCGATTTTGTCAGCTCGATTGTACGGTGTTGTGCCGTGTTGTGCGGTGGAACCAGTCGCGCTAGCGCGGTTCCAGCTTGGCGACGCCGGTAATCGGTGTATCGATAGATGCGAGCAGCTTGTCGCGAAGCTCGTCGAATTGCGCGCGCTCGGAAGCGGGAATCGGGGTGCCCGTGCTCGCCTTGAGTGCCGTGCGCGGATCGCGCTGCTCTCCGTTCACGATCACCTCGAAGTGCAGGTGCGGACCCGTGGACAGTCCGGTGCTGCCAACGTAGGCGATGGTCTGTCCAATCGTGACGTGCGCGCCTGCGTGGATGCCGGCGGCGTAGCGGCTCAGATGCCCGTACCGAGTAATGAAGCCGTTGGGATGCCGGATCTCGACCAGATTGCCGTAGCCGCCGGCATTCCACCCCGCACGTGTGACGACGCCATCGCCAATTGCGCGCACCTGCGTGCCCTGCGCCGCGGCATAGTCGAGTCCTTTGTGCATCCGAATGCCGCCGAGGATCGGATGCTCACGCGCACCGAATACGCTGGAGATCCGACGGAACTCGAGCGGCGCATGCAGAAACGAGGCGCGCATCGATTTGCCGTTCTGATCGAAGTACTCCCCGCTCGCGGATTCCGTCGCGAAGCGCACCGCGTCGATGATGCTACCAGAGAGCTTGAACGTGGCGGCGATGATTCGTCCGATACGCACCGCGCCATTCGGCGCCACCGAACGCTCGGCGGCGACGTGGAATTCGTCGCCGGTCTGCAGATCGCGGCTCATGTCGACGCGGTAATCGTAGACGTCGGCCAAGGACCACGCGAGTTGAAGGCGGGCGTTGGACGGGAGACTGTCCTTGGCGCTCGCGTCCACCGCATCGTACAAATTCGACGCGATCGTGCCCGCAACGACAATGGTGTCCGTGGTCCACGCCACGTTCTCTTCCGTGCCCGTCCAGGAGTCGCCTGTCCGGCGCAAATGGAGCAACTTGTCGGCAGAAACTTGAAGAGTTACTTCGGACGGCATCGAGTCGGCCGCATCTGACTTGATCGTCACCGGCATGCCCGCCGGAATCCGCTTTTCGTCGAGCGACGTGGCGGCACTCAGCGCGGCGCGAGCCGCACCCATCGTGAGGCCGCCGCGTTCGAGGAGCGACCCGAGCGACTCACCGCGGCCCAGCGTGTCGAAACGCAGCTTCCAGGTGGGCGTTGCCGCCTGGGTGACGAGAACATCCGCTGCCTTGGCGCCCGGCTCGGGAAGGCTAGGTGTGAAGCGAAGCGCGATGACGAGAACCAGCGCGACGAGCGAATACAGTGCGAGCCGAACGACGCCGAGCTTCAATCCATCTGTCTCCGAATGAAGGTCGGGATCTCCATGTCGCTGAGATCCTGCGAACCTTTCTCGACGTGCCGCGGGGGACGCGGCGCTTCAGTCGGGCGGGTGGACGATCCGACGACGCGAGCAGGCCGGTTGCCCGGGAACGGAATCACAGGCGAGCCCTTGGCCGGTGCCGCGACAGGCTTGGACTGTGACGACGAACCGCCGAGTTGCAGCTCGCGATCGAAGCCCGTGGCGATGACCGTGACGCGAATCTCGCCCTGCATGGCCGGCTCGTGGACAGCGCCGAAGATGATTTCGGCGTCGTCGCCCACGGCGTCGTGAATGATTTCGTTGATCTGGTGCACTTCGCCGAGCGTGAGGTCCGCACCGCCGGTGATGTTCACGAGGACGCCGCTGGCACCCGAGATGCTCACGTTGTCGAGCAGCGGCGACGCAATCGCCTGCTGCGCGGCTTCCATCGCGCGATTCTCGCCCTTGCCGACACCCGTGCCCATGAGGGCCGAGCCGCCGGCGTGCATCACCGTGCGCACGTCGGCAAAGTCGACGTTCACGAGACCCGTGACGCTGATCAGCGAGGAGATACCCTGCGTGGCGTGCAGCAGTACTTCGTCGGCTTTCTTGAGCGCGTCCTGGAACGGGATGCCTTTGCCGACAACGGCCAGCAGGCGCTCGTTCGGGACGACGATCATGGTGTCGACGTGCTTGCGCATGTCGGCGATGCCCTGCTCCGCCTGACGCATGCGCTTCCGTCCCTCGAAGAGGAACGGCTTGGTGACGATGCCCACGGTGAGCGCGCCGGCTTCACGCGCCAACTCAGCGATCACCGGAGCGGCGCCTGTTCCCGTGCCGCCGCCCATGCCGCAGGTGATGAACACGAGGTCCGCGTTGATCAGGGCGCGGGAGACTTCGTCACGATTCTCCTCGACCGCTTGGCGGCCGATGTCGGGACGCGCGCCGGCCCCGAGGCCGCGCGTGAGCTTCTTTCCGATCTGCACCTTCACGTCGGACTTCGACGTCAGCAGCGCCTGCGAATCGGTGTTGACCGAGATGAACTCTACACCTTCGAGGTGCTCGTCGATCATTCGGTTGACGGCATTGCCGCCGCCACCGCCGACGCCCACAACCTTCATGCGGGCGTTCTGGGTCGCGCTCTCTTCGAACTCGAAGATCATTGAGAACGTCCGTACTTCGAAGTGGTGTGATCGGAACAGCAGGAAGGGTAGCTGTTTCGGCGACAGTGAAGATTGCTAAATGCTCTCATCGAGCCATCGCTGAAACGCTCGCGCAATATAACGCTTTCGGTATTTCCAGCTACCCGTTTTTCAAGACGACGGAGCGCCAAGAAAATCACATCGCCCAACCGCGGCACTTATCCACAGGCGCAACGGATACGTCACGTTTTTGATGCGTCGGCAGCGGCGAATGGCATCCCGAGGCGAGCGAAGCCTCCCTTGTCATCCCGAGCGAGCCCGTTCGCTTCGCTCAGGGTAAACTTCGCGAGAGAGGGATCTCCTATCCCGCCAACTATAAGACGGCCGAAAGAAGATCCCTCACTACGTTCGGGATGACCGCAAGTACGCCGGGGGCGACTAGAAGAAATCCTGCAACCAGAATTTCACCTGGGATACAATCTTGTCCATCCCGCCGCCGCCGATCTTCATGCGGCGCGCGCCCGACGTGACGCCGCCGAGCGCAATGCGATTCGCGCCGTACTGCGCGAGGCCAGCGACCGTCGCAAAGCGCGGCGCTTCGACCGAGTCGACCAAGCCGGAAATATTTTCCGATGGCACTCCCACCCGGACGCCGGTACCGAACACATCGCTAGCCAACTCAGCAGATCCCTGCATGGCTGCAGCGCCGCCCGTGAGCACCACGCCGGCGCTCAACTTCCCCGCGAAGCCAGCGGACGAAATGTCTCGTTGCACCAGATCGAAGATTTCATCCATGCGCTGATGGATGATGTGCGCCAACAGCTCGCGCGGAATCTGACGATCGCCTTGCGCCGCGGTGCTTGGGAGCTGGATCACCTCTGACGGATCGACCAGCGACTCGAACGCGCAGCCGTACCGCTCCTTCAGCCGCTCCGAGTCCACCTGCGTCACGCCAAGTCCGTGCACGATGTCACTCGTCACGTGATTGCCGCCGAAAGCGACGGTGCCAAGGTGACGAATCTTGCCCTCGTGAAACACCGCGAGGTCCGTGGTGCCCGCGCCCATCTCCACCAGCGCGACACCCAACTCCTTCTCGTCCTCCGTCAGCACGGCAAGCGCGCTCGCTAACGGCTCGAGCACGAGCTCACGCACCTTGTAGCCGGCGCGCTCCACCGACTTCCGCAGATTGATCGCCGGCGAGCTGCCGATCGTCACGAGATACATCTCGGTCTCGAGGCGCGTGCCGCTCATGCCGATCGGGTCGCGGATGCCCGTGTCCTTGTCGACCGTGTACTCCTGCGGAATCGCATGCAGCAGCTCGCGATCCTGCGGAATCGACTGCGCGCGAGCCACCTCGTTCGCCCGATCGACGTCCGACTTGTTGATCTCGTCGTGGCTCACCGCGACGATGCCCTTACTGGTCATGGCTTGAACGTGCTCACCCGCGATGCCGGCATAGACCTCCTGCACCTCCGAGCCCGCCATGCGCTCGGCATCCTGCATCGCCTTCTTGATCGACCGGGTCGTCTCCTCGATGTCCGAGACGACGCCGCGGCGCATGCCGGTGGTTCGCGCCTGGCCGACGCCGAGCACCTTGATGGTCGGATGTTTCGGGAGGTCGCCTACGACTTCGGCGATGATCGCGGTGGTCTTTGCCGAGCCGATGTCGAGGCCGGCGACGAGACGTTCTGAAGGGGTGTTCATTGCAGTCTGGCGATTACCTGATCACGAAAGCGAAGGTCGATCTCCGCGACGCGGAGCTGCTTGTGGAGCAGATCCGCTTCGACGGGTTCGACGTCGGCGAGGCGGTCCAGTGTTACGTCCTGCATCGTGCGAACGGGTTCCGTCGGAAGTTGAAACAGCAGCTCGCCATCCGCCACACGCTGGATGGTCGTCACCTGTGAATACAGCGACGGCATCCGGTCGCGCATGGCACCGAGTAGACGAAGCAGCGCCGTGTCCCGTTGCATGAGCACCGGCGCGTCGATGGTGACGCGCGCCGGATCGATCGGCAACGGAATTCCTCGTGCATCATACACGCGAAAGCCTCCGGTTGCCGGAACGAGCGCCACTGGCGTGCGTTCCGTGATCTGCACCACCAACGTGCCGGGCAGCTTGCGTGAAATCACAGCGCGCTCGATCTCGGGGTCAGACGCCAAGCGTACCTCGAGCGGCGCCGTTGGATCCCACACCGAGAACGTCGTGTCGACATGCAAGCGATCCAGAACGTCGCTCGGCGCAAGATAGCGCGTCCCGAGAATCTCGATACGCCGCACGTGAAAGAACGCCATGCGACAGAACAGCAACGGACCCCAAAACGGCGAGCCGACAAGAAGCAGCGCGACGATTCCGAACAGCGCCAGCTTGATCTTGCGACTCACGCGGAGCCCAGCCGCGCGAGAAGCTCCGCACCGGTCTTGGTAATGTCGCCGGCACCGACCGTGAGTACGAGATCTCCATCTTGCACCGCCGACGCCAGCGCCGCTGCGAGATCGCGACGCTCACCGCGCCACGCCACCGTGCCTCCCGCACGGACGATCGCGTCGGCGACGAGCTGCGACGTCACGCCGGCGATCGGCTGCTCGCGCGACGGATAGATCTCGGTGAGGAACACCGCGTCCGCACCGGCAAGCGACTCACCAAATTCGCGAGCGAAATCGCGCGTGCGTGTGAAGAGGTGCGGCTGAAACGCCACGATCAGTCGCCGGTTCGGATAGGCGATTCGCGCCGTCGCGACGACCGCCGCGACCTTGCCCGGATTGTGCGCGTAATCATCCACGATCGCGACGCCACGTGCTTCGCCGAGTCGCTGAAAGCGCCGCTCGACACCGGCGTAGCTCGCGAGACCGTCGGCCATCGCGCGCACGTCGGCGCCCAAGGCCAAGCCGCTCGAGACGGCCGCAAGCGAATTGAGCACATTGTGACGACCGGGCACCTGCAGGCGAACGTCGCCGAGCAGCTCATCGTCGAAAACGACACGGTACGACGATCCAGCCGCGTCGAGCACGACGTCCTTGGCGAGCACGCGCGCATCCGGCGACTCGATGCCAAACCGGATGACCTCCGTGCTGCTCGGCGTCGGCAGCGAGTTCGCGCCGGCATCGTCCGCGCAGATCACCACCGTGCGAGCGCCCTTCACGAATTGCGCGAACGTGCGCTTGATGTCGGCAATATCGGTGTAGATGTCGAGGTGGTCAGCTTCGATGTTGTTGACCACCGCAACAGTCGGCGTGAGCGCGAGGAACGACCGATCGTATTCGTCCGCCTCGACGACGTACAGTTTGTCGCCACCGAGCAACATGCTTCCGTTCCACGCGGCAACTCTTCCGCCGACGAGAACCGTGGGATCACGTCCGGCGGCAGCGAGCGCCGCAGCGGTCATGACCGTCGTCGTGGTTTTGCCGTGCGTACCCGCAATGGCCACGAGCTCGCGGTTCGACGTGACTTCACCGAGCGCTTCGGCGCGTCGAATCACCGGAATGCCTAGCTCGCGAGCGCGGACGAGCTCCGGGTGATCCTTGGGCATCGCCGACGTGACGACGAGCGCGCGCGCGCCGTTGACGTGCGCCGGATCATGCGGCGTCACCGTGACGCCGAGTCGTCGCAAGTCCTCCGCGCCTCCCGGGTTCGCATCGCAGCCGGTGATCGGCACGCCGCGACGCAGAAACAACTCGGCCAACGAGCTCATTCCCGCACCGGCGATTCCTACAAAATGAATCGGGCGCGGGTCGGTCGAGTCGAGAAGAGCCATGGCGGAAAATTACGTGATCGCGGTGAACATTGTCATCCCGACCGTGCCGGTCGTCTCGATCATCGCGCTCGTTCCACTCGCGCGTCGACGATCGCCAGAATCCGCCGCGCAATTTCGTCTGCGGCGTGCGGACGCGCCCGCGCTCGTGCGCCCGCGGCAAGCTTGGCGAGCTCCGACGGGTCGTCCAACAGACGGCGGATCGTTTCGTCGAGTCGCGCCGCGGAGAGTTGCGGCTGTGGAATGTGTACCGCCGCGCCCGCGCGCTCGAGCGTGACGGCATTCGCGGTTTGGTGATCTGCGGCAGCGGTGGGAAGCGGAACGAGCACTCCAGGAATTCCCCACGCAAACAGTTCAGCGGTCGTCATCGCGCCGGCGCGCGCGAGAGCCAAGTCGGTCGCGGCGTATGCCTCGGCGATCGGCGCGAGATAGTCGCGAACGCGCACCCGCGCGCTCTCGAAGCGCGCAAACTGTTCGTACGTCGATCGCCCGGTCGCCCAGACCAGATACAGATCGTCAGGCAGTCCGCGGTCGATCCATTCGGCGACGGCGCGGTTGATCGCCAATGAACCCTGACTGCCGCCGTAGACGAGCAGTACGTGCCCGCCAGTGACCGGAAATCCCCAATGCGCGCGCGCCGCGGCGCGGTCGGGCAATGGCGACGGCGGCGGCTCGATCGGTGCGCCCGTATCGATGAGCGAACCAGGATGCCGGGCGGTGAGTGCACTCGCCGCTTCCGGGAAGTTTAGATAAATCTCATTGGACCACCGACTGAACGCGCGCGCCGTGAGTCCGGGGACGCTGTCGCCGGCCTGCTGCACGATCGGTAGGTGATGCACGACACTGTAGGCGAGCATGATCCCGGCCGCATACCCACCCATGCCGACGACGACTGCGGGTCGGTCTCGAGCGACGAGTCGTCCAATCTCGCGCCACGCCGTGGCTGCCCCGATCGCGGTGCGATAGTTCTGCCAGACCTTCGCCCGGTAGAGCGGATGAAGGTCTAATAACAGATGTGGAAACTCAGTTTTGGGAAGCACCTCGCGCTCGATACCGCGCCGAGCGCCGACGAAAAACGGATCGATCGACGCTCGCTGCCGCACGAGCGCGCGCGCGATCGCAATTCCCGGATACAGATGCCCACCGGTGCCGCCGCCGGCAAAGATGATTCTGGTCACAGCAGTCGCGGGTTGTCGCAGGTTGTCGCCGGTCGTCGATCAGGACGCCGCGGCGGACAGCGGATTGGTGGCGCCGCTCCCGATGACGCGTTCCTTCGTGCTGCCGATGTTCACCAGGATGCCGGTGAACAACATCGTCAGGATGAGGTTCGATCGACCGAAGGACACGAACGGCAGCGTGAGCCCCGTGGTCGGCAACAGCCCGATCACGACGCCAATGTGCAGAAACGCCGTCAACACCGTGGTGAACGTCAACCCGACCGCGACCAGTTGCAGGAAAGGCGTCCGCGCGTTTCGCGCGATGCGAAAGCCAAGCAGCGCGTACATCGCAAAAGCAATCGTGATGCCGGCGATGCCGATGAAGCCCCACTCTTCCCCGACGACGCTGGCAACGAAGTCACTGTACGGAAACGGCACGAACGACGCCTGCTGCATCCCGCGGCCGAAGCCACGGCCGGTGAGCTCGCCAGAACCCACGGCGATGAGCGATTGCTGAAGCTGGAAGCTGATCGTGGCCGGCGCGCTGCCCGGGTGGAGAAATGCCGTGAGCCGCGCGACGGCGTACCGCCACTTCTCGATGCGCGTCAGCGCGAGCGGCAACGCCATTGCACCGAGCGCCACGAAGTGGCTCATGCGCGCGCCGCCGCAGAAAAGCAGTAGCGCCATAAGCAGCGTATAGAGCATCGCCACCGAAAGATCGGGCTCCAACGTCGCAAGCAAGCCGAGCACGCCGATCACGACGAGAAACGGCACGAGCCCCTTGGTGAGTCGGCGCAGACTGTCGCCCTTTTTCACGACGAGCATCGCGACCCAAACCACCACCGCGAGCTTCCCGAACTCCGACGGTTGGAACGACGCGCCGAACAGAAAACGCCTCGACCCGTGGATGGTGGGCGCGATCTTCTCCGGCAGAATCAGAACGGCAGTCATGGTCGCGATCGTGAACCACATGATCGGCCACGCCCACTCACGCAACTTCTCGGCGTCGAACTTCGCGGCGAACGCGAACACCACGATGCCCGCCGCAACGCCGCCAAGCTGTTTGGTCAGGAAGTATGCGCTCGAGCGGTGTTCGTTGATTGCCACGAATGCACTCGCGCTGTACAGCACCGCGAGGCCGAACGACGTGAGCACCGCGCTGACGAGAATCAACCCGCGCGCCTCGGGTCCCATGCGCCACCGCTCGCGCACATCCGATCGCGCGGGAGGCGTCAGTCGCGCGCTATCAGCCGTCTTCGTACGCGTCGCCATCGCGCTCACCCGGCGCGCACGGCGGACGCCAACTCCTTGAACACGCGTCCCCGCTGCTCGTAGTTGTCGAACATGTCATAGCTCGAGCAGGCGGGCGACAGGAGCACCACGTCGCCCGGCTTCGCCAACTTGCGCGCCGTATCGATCACTTCGTCGAACGACGACCCGAGTCGCGTCAATGGAACCTCCGCCGCGAGATCGGCTTCGATGAGTGGCGCCGCCTCGCCGTACGCAACGACCATCCGTCCCGTGCGCTTCAATTCGGGAATGAGATCGGTGTACGGCTCGCCTTTGTGCTTGCCGCCGAGCAGCAGCACGGTGGGCTTGGACATCCCCTTCATCGCGACGAGCGTCGACGCGACGTTCGTCGACTTCGAGTCGTTGATCCACGTGACGCCGCCGAACTCGCCGACCGTCTCGATGCGATGCTCGAGCGCGCTGAAGGACTGCAATGCCGTTCCGATCGTCGCCACGGCTCGATCTGTCCGGTGCTCGCGATCCGCGGTCATCACAGAAAGAGACGCCGCGAGCGCGTTCGCCACATTGTGATCGCCGAGCAACGGCAAGCGGTCTCTGTGCAGGAGCGCCTGACCGAGCACCATGAGCTGACCGGAGGTTCGATCGAAGTATGCGTCGCTCTTGCCGCGCACCGAAAATCGGCAGTGCATCCCCGCCACTTGCTCGACCATCCGTTGCACCTCGGCGTCGTCAGCATTCGACACCCAGTGCGACGCCGTCGTGGCATTGCGAAAGAGCAACGCCTTATCGGCGAAATACTCATCGACACTGTCGTACCGATCGAGATGGTTCGCCGACAGGTTGGTCAGCACTCCCACATTCGGCTTGATGCTCGGCGTGTCGTGCAGTTGGAAGGACGACACCTCGAGCGCGACCCAATCGGGCGGGATCTTGTGCATCGCCAACTCGGTCAGCGGCGTGCCGATGTTCCCCGCCGTCGCCGCGCGGCGGCCGAGCGCCGTCAACAGATGCCCGATCAACGCTGTAGTCGTCGTCTTTCCGTTCGTCCCCGTGACGGCGATGTACGAGAGACTCGGCAGAAAACGCAGGCCGATCTCGATCTCGCTAACGATGGGAACTCCGGCATTCCGCGCGGCGACGAACGGCGACGCATTCGGCGGCACGCCCGGGCTCGCAACCACGAGCGACGCACGAGCGATACGCTCGAGATCGTGATGTCCGAGCTCGACGTCGACTTGATCGTGATTCAGCTCGACCGCTGTCGCCTCGAGCTCCTCGGAGCGCGCGGCGTCGGACGCATAGACATCCGACCCGGCTCTGGCCAAGAGCTGCGCGGCCGAGCGGCCGCTGCGCGCCAATCCAACCACGGCGATTTCGCCGCGCAACCACTCCGACTGGAGCGCCGGGTCCGAATTACGAGCCATGACTCATGCTATCGAAGCTTGAGAGTACTGAGTGCAAAGAAGGCGCACAGAATGCCGACGATCCAGAAGCGCACGACGACCTGCGTCTCCTGCCAGCCGAGCTCCTCGAAGTGATGGTGCAGCGGCGCTCGCCTGAATATTCGATTCTTCTGCGCGTATTCGCGGCCGTAGCGACGCGCTCGATACTTGAACCCAAACCGCTGAATGATCACCGACATCATCTCGGCCACGAAGACCAGCCCGACGAACGCGAGCACGAACTCGGACTTCAAGAGAATGGCAACAGCGCCCAGTGCACCGCCGAGCGCCAATGAGCCGGTGTCGCCCATGAAAATCTGCGCGGGATGCGCATTGTACCACAGGAAGCCGATCAGCGCGCCGACGATCGCGAGACAAAAAATTGTCAGCTCGCCGGAATCCTGCAGGTAGAACAACTGCAGGTACCGGCTGTAGTCCAAGCGGCCGATGACGTACGAAAAAATCGCGAACGTTCCGAATGCGATCGCCGAGAGGC
Organism: Gemmatimonadaceae bacterium; assembly: GCA_036499625.1. Classification (GTDB taxonomy): domain Bacteria; phylum Gemmatimonadota; class Gemmatimonadetes; order Gemmatimonadales; family Gemmatimonadaceae; genus JAQBQB01. The sequence goes on along the minus strand of DASYDJ010000051.1, from coordinate 231,058 downwards.
CGGAGGCCAATCCGTCGAGGCCGTCGGTGATGTTCACGGCATTGCTCGTTCCCGTGAGAATGAACGTCGTGAACACCACGTACACCCACGTGAAGCCGGCGAGAAAGGTGACGATGTAATACTTGAAGAACGGCAGCGTCGTCGACGCGCCGGGTAGGTTCGGCGACAGCGGGAACTTCCAGATGTAGATACCGAGCGCGACGCCGGCAATCACCTGCCCCGCCAACTTGTAGCGCTCAACCAGTCCCTGGTTTTTCTCGCCGCGCCGCTTCTGCATCATCTTCAGGTAGTCGTCGAGAAATCCGATCGCGCCCATCCACAGCGTCACGATGATGGCGATGAGCAGATACGGATGGCTCAAGCTGAATCGGCCCCACAGCAGCACCGACACGAGCGCGCTGTTGAGGATGATCAGGCCGCCCATCGTCGGCGTCGAGCCCTTGCCGGCGTGCGACAGCGGCGTGCCTTCGCGCACGACCTGATTCACCGCCTGATTCTTCAGCGCTCGCAAGATGATCGGGCCGAAGATGAACGTCAGCAACAACGCCGTCACCGCGGCGCCGACGGCGCGCACCGAGATGTACGTCAGGACGTTCAGGACTTTGAATTGGAGACGGAACGGATAAAGAAAATGATAAAGCACGGTGAAGCAGTGTCGAGGATCGAGGGTAGACGGTCGAGCGTACCCCCGCGAATTCGGATCAGGCCTGCGGCTGCTTCTGCTGCTGGTTCTGCTGGTTCTGTTGCTTCGCCCACTCGCTGATCGGTTGCACCAATCGCTCCAGGCGCATGCCGCGCGATCCCTTCAATAGGATAACAGCGTTCGGCGCGAGACGAGGTTCGAGTTTGGCCCACAGTTGCTCGACATCGTCAGCCAGGATGACGCGCGAATCACCTGGGACGATACGCGACAACGCCGACGCGAACTCGCCGATGCCGGCGATCAGCTCCACTCCGCCCGCCACAGCGTCCCGCACGACCTGATCGTGGAGCTGCGGGGTGGTTGGTCCCAACTCGAGCATCGTCGCCAACACGGCCACGCGTTGCCGCCCCTGGCCGCTATGCGCCAGGAGCTCGATCGCCGCACGCGCCGAGCCGGGGTTGGAATTGTACGCATCGTTGATCACCGTCGCGGCGCCGTGCGTCTCGTAGTTCACGCGCATCGGCGGAATCGGCATGGCTGCGATTCCGCGACCTGCGTCCTCCATTGAGACGCCGATCTCTCGCGCGACGGCGAGCGCCAGCATCGCGTTGCGCAAATTATGAATGCCTCGCAACGGTAGCTCGATGCGGACATCATCGAGTGTGAGCACTCCCCGGCCGTCGGGCTCGATACCCCACGTGGTGGGATGCAGATCACCATTGTCGAGTCCAGCCACTACCGTACACTTCGCCCGCACTTTCGCGGCCTCGACCACCTCTGGTTGCGACGCCGGAACGACAGCGACGTTGACACCCTGCGCTGCCGCCAGCTCCTCGCGCAACACACCGGCGAGATCCCCCAATCCTTCGAGGTGTTCCTCCGCAACCGACGTCACCACCGTGATATCCGGCTCGACGATCGCGCGCAGTCTCGGTACCTCACCCGGTTGGTTCGTCCCCATTTCAACGACGGCGACATCGGCTGAATCGGGAATCGCAAGCAGCGTGAGGGGAACGCCAATGAGATTGTTCAGATTTCCCGTCGTCGCGTGCACCTCGAGGCGCGCACCCAGCGCAGCCTTGATCAATTCCTTGGTGCTGGTCTTTCCGTTCGTCCCGACCACTCCGACCACAGGCTTGTTCCAGACGCGGCGGCGCATGGTCCCGAGCGCGCCCAGCGCGACGAGCGTGTCGTTCACCTGATAGACCGGCACGCCGAGATTGCGGGCCGCATCGACGTTCGATATGACGACGCCCGAAGCGCCCTGCTCGACCGCCTGGCGCAGAAATGCGTGCGCGTCGAAACGCTCGCCGATCAGCGCGACGAACAGATCGCCCTGTCGAATCGTTCTGGTATCCGTCCACACACGACCAAACACGCCGGTGCCGCGCGGCACGTTCACCGGCGACAACGGGCCGAGTGCGTCGGCGACGCGCGCCATGGTCCAGAAGTCTGTTGTGGCTACCGAGGGGTGCGCAGTGCTCATCGACTCGAAGGTTGAGTGGCAGCGGAGAGCTCGCTCACGATGAGCTTCTCGTCGAACGGTAGCTTCTCGGTGCCGCGAACCTGGTAGGTCTCGTGGCCCTTCCCGGCCAGGATGACTACGTCATTCGGCGTCGCGATCTCGAGCGCGCGCGCAATGGCTGCGCGCCGGTCCTCGATGCGCTCATGGTTGCTCTGTGTCATTCCCGTCTCGACCTCGTCAAGGATCGCTTCCGGATTTTCCGTGCGCGGATTGTCGCTCGTCACGATCGCGAGGTCCGCCTTCGACTCGGCGATGCGTCCCATCTCCGGCCGCTTGCCGCGATCGCGATCGCCGCCGCAGCCAAACACCACGATCAATCGCTCTGGCGAGAACGGCCTCACGGCGTCCAGCGCACGAGCGAGCGCGTCGGGCGTGTGCGCGTAGTCGCGGAGCACCGTCGGACGATCGCGCAGCACCTCGAGCCTGCCCGGCACCTGCGGCATGGACGACAGCCGCATGGCGATCCTATCAGACGGAAGCCCCAACGCGTACGCCGTGGCGGCCGCGCCCAACGCATTGATGACGTTGAAGTCGCCGATGAGCGGCAGACGGACGTTGGCGCGCTCCTGATTGAGCCGCACGGTCCACGCACTTCCGCGCGGCCCATACTCCACGTTCTCCGCAGTCACCTCGGCCGACGTTACCCGCTCGCTGAAGCCAACGCGCCGACGATCTGTCTTGAGCTCGCGCCATGCCTTGTCGTCGACATTGTAGACGACGGTTCCGTGCGGCAGCAGATGCTCGATGAGCCTCGCCTTCGCGGCGAAGTACTTCTCCATCGTGCCGTGGTAGTCGAGATGGTCGCGCGTGAAGTTCGTGAACGTCACCACGTCGAACGAGACACCTTCCACACGCCGTTGATCGAGCGAGTGCGACGACACTTCCATCGCGACGCGTCCCACGCCGGCATCGATCAGCGCGCGAAAGAGACGCTGCAGCTCGATCGGCCCAGGCGTGGTCAGTCCGCCGCCGCCCTCGAGCGCTGTGCCGTCGCTGCCGACCAATACGCCAAGCGTGCCGATCGACGCCGCGCGCATGCCTCGCTCATCCAACAGATGACGGAGCATGTTGACAGTCGTCGTCTTGCCGTTGGTACCGGTGACGCCGACGAGCTGCAAATCGCGGCCGGGAAAACCGTACGCGGCTGCGCCGGCGATTGCCGCGGCGCGACGTCCATCGCGCACGACGAGCGCCGGCAGCGTCGTGCGCGACGCGTCCTCGACGATCGCCGCCGATGCTCCCGCGTCCGCGGCGCCGGCGAGATACTCGTGGCCGTCCCGCTGCGTGCCGCGCACGGCGACGAACAGCGAGCCGGGCGTCACCGCACGACTGTCGTCGGTTATGCCCGTGACGCGCGCCGGGAACGCGCCGCGGCGCTCCACGAGCAGCTTGGCCTCATCGAGCGCTTTTGCAATCGTGTCGAGTTCAGCGTGCATTCAATTAGCGAAGTGCAAACGAACGATCGTTCCCGCGGGAGCCAATGCGCCCGCAGCGGGCGTCGTCTCGCCGGAGCCAGCCGCGCCTGTGCCGCTTCCCGCATCGCGCGCGAGCTGAACGTGAAACCCAGCACTGTGCAACGAACGCACCGCGTCGCGAAGGTTGAGACCTCGAACGTCCGGAATCGGCTTGATCAGCTTGGGCACTGGCGGCGACGGCTGCACGGGCAGCGTCACGATGAACGGAATGCTGCCGTCAGATCCAGGCGCATCGCCGCGAGCCGACCGCAACAGTTGGCCAAGCTCTGATTCGGCGCGCGTCGCGAGACGATGCGTCGTATCGCGCTTCGCGGGAAGCACGCTCGACGCCAGCTTCGAGCGATCGAGCGCCGCGTCGCGCGCCGCGATCGCCGCCTCGAGAATCACCTTCGACACCGGCGCGGCCGTCGATGCCGCGAAAATGGAGCTCGTGGGGGCCGAGAGCTTCACGACGATCACGTATTGCGGATTGTCGCCCGGAAAGAGGCCGACGAAGTTCGGGTTGTACTGCCCCGTGTAGCGTCCGCGCACGACGGCACGCGGCGTTCCAGTCTTGCCCGCAAGTTGATAGTCGTCGATCGCGGCCTGAAGTGCGGTGCCCTCGTCGACCACGTCGAGCAGCATGTGTCGCACCTCGTCGGCCACCGGCTTGGCTACGACCTGCCGCACAACGTGCGGCGTATGGCGATAGCGAACCGAGCCGTCGGGACCGATGATTTCCTTGACAAGGGCGGGCTCGATGAGCTTTCCACCGTTGGCGATCGCGGCGTACGCCGCCGCGAGCTGCAGCGGTGTCACGGCAATCTCGTAGCCCATCGCCATCGAGTTCGCCGACTGCTTCGACCACGCGCCGGGCGCGCGCAGTGTCCCGTTCGACTCAGTGGGATACGCGACGCCGGTGGGCGTGCCGAATCCGAAATCGCGCAGCGTCTCGAACTCCTGCCCTGGCGAGAAACGCTGCGCGAATTTCACGATGCCAATGTTGCTCGACCAGCGCAGCACTTCCGCCAGCGGCGCGCGGCCGATCAAGTGTTCGTCGTGAATGTCGCGGCCGTTGATAGAGAACACGCCATTGCCCGTGTCGACGGAATCGCTCTCGTGCACCAGTCCACGATCGAGCAGCCCGGCGGCGATGAACGGCTTCATCGTCGAGCCGGGCTCGAACGGCTCGGTGAGCGCGGTCGCGGTGATCTGCCGCGGATCGGCCCGGCGGCTCGCCATCGCCAACACCTCACCATCGTGCGGATCCAGAATCACGATGTCGCCGCCCTCGGCGCCCATGCGCGCGACGGCGTCGGCGAGGGACTTCTCAGCGATCTCCTGGAGATCGGCATTTAGTGTCAAAACGATACTATTTCCGGGCGTCGGCGCGGTTCCCGGCGCGGTCGGCGACTCTCTGCTCTGCCCGCGCGAATCCTTGAACATCGTCGCCTTGCCGGGCGTCCCGCGAAGAATCGAGTCGAGCGAGAGCTCGATGCCGTCCACCGGATGGTCGTCGGCATCCACGTGACCAACGATCGCCTGCGCGCCCTGCGACGCGGCGTACGATCGCATGATCGTGCCGTACGAATGCACGCCGTGAAGCGCGATCGCATCCGCCGCGTCAACGGCGAGAAACCGTCCGGGAATCGTCAGATACTTGCCCGACGTATCGAGCGCGCGCGCGATGAGCGAGCGGTCGATGCCCAAGCTCTGCATCGCGCGGCGCAGCTTGTCGGGCTCCGTCACTTCGCGCGGCGCGATCTCCAGCCGGACCATCTCACGGCTCTCGGCGAGCAGGCGATGGGTCTCGTCGAAAATTTCGCCACGCGGCGCCGGCACCGACTTGGCCGACGACTGCTGGCGCTCGGCGCGGGAGCGCCAATCGCTGCCGTCGACGAGCTGCACCACGACTGCCTTGTACAGAATGGCGATCGCGAACAGCGCGAGCATGAGATGCGCGAGCTTGATGCGCCTATCGCGGATCATACGGCGGCTCGACTGGCTTGACCGGAATCTTTATCGTCGACGACGCGGGTTTCGCCGGCGCCGGGGCGGCGTTTGGTGTCGCCGACGGATTTGACGGGCTTGGTGTCGCCGGTTGTGCGTCTGACGATGAGCGTTTGAGAAATACCTGCTCTTCCGGCTTGGGAATGTGCATGTTCAACTGCTGCTCGGCGATCGGCTGCAGGCGCGCGCGACTGGACGCATCGCGAATGCTCGCGTCGAGTCGCATGCGTTCCGCGTCGAGCGCGTCGCGCGTGCGCCGCAGGTCGCGAATGTCCCGCTCCTGCTGTACACCGTAGACGCGGCGCAAAATCACGCCCGTCGTGACGAGCACGAACCCGACGAGGGCGATCGCGATGAGCGACCGTCGCGCGGCGCCTACGTTGCGCTCTGCCATGCTCTCAAGCGTGCGCTGCGCGCGCGCGGATTCCGGATGATCTCATCGGCCGACGCCACGAGCGCGCGCCGCGTGAGCGTGGTGCCAAGTGCGGCGCCGCGGCACGTGCAGACGGGATGCTTGGGAGGACAGATGCAGGCGGCGCTCCAATCGCGGAACGCGTTCTTCACGATGCGATCCTCGCCCGAGTGATACGCGATGACCGCCATGATGCCGCCCGGCACGAGTCGATCGCGCAGCGCTGGGAGCGCGCGAGTCAATCCGGCCAGCTCGTCGTTCACGGCAATGCGCACGGCCTGAAAGAGGCGCGCGAACTCGGCGGCACCGCTGCGCGGTCCGAGCACGGCGCGAATGGCGCCCACGAGATCATCGCTCGTGGCGAACTGTTTGTTCTCGCGACGACGCACGATCTCACGCGCCAACCGCGCGCCCTTCGGCTCGTCGCCATATGCCTTGAAGATGGTGGTCAGCGTCGACTCGTCCTCTGAATTGAGCAGGTCCGCGGCGTCGGCGGGTGCGTCGCGACCCATTCGCATGTCGAGACGAGCGCCCGCGCGGAAGGTAAATCCGCGCGATTCGTCGTCGACCTGGCGCGAGGAAATGCCGAGATCGAGCAAGATACCGTCGAACGTCGCGCCCTCGAGCGCCGGCGTGTCAGCGATCGCTGCGTAGTTCGACTCGACGGCGGAGAAGCGTCCCGCGGCTGCGTAATCGTGGAGACGAACCGCAGCCGCGGCGAGCGCCTCGGGATCGCGATCCACGCCGACCACCGACTGTACGCCGGCGTCCAACAGCGCGGCGGAGTGACCGCCGCCGCCGAGGGTTCCGTCGAGCGCGCGAGTCGAGCGCCGAAGCAATTCGGTGACTTCGGCGGCGAGCACGGGCGCGTGGTATGCACTATCTAGTGTCATGCCTTCCAAGCATATCGCATTGATCGTCCACGGTGCACGGGCCGAGCGCGCCGACGTGCGCCATTTGGTGAGCTGGGTGCGCGGTAAGGGGCATTTCGTCGAAACGAAGGCCACCTTCGAGGTCGGCGAAGCGGCGGCGATGGCTGCCGACGCAGCGCGGCGTGGCGTGGACGTCGTCGCCGCGGCGGGCGGCGACGGAACGGTGAATGAAGTCGTGAATGGGCTGGATGGATACGACGTGCCGCTGGGCATCATTCCGTTGGGAACCGCGAACGATTTTGCGCGACAGGTGGGCATACCGGCGGATGCCGATCATGCCATGGATGTTATCCTCCAGCGCAAGGCCAGACGACTCGACACGGCGTCGCTCAACGGGCGACGGTTTCTCAATGTGTCGACCGGCGGCGTCGGCGCCGAAGCAACGGCCGACACGCCCGCCGAAGTGAAAGAGTCGCTCGGCCCCGTAGCGTACGCGATCAGCGGCATGCGTAAATTCGCCGACCTGCGGGCGTCGTACGCGCGCTTCACCGGCGACGGTTTCTCGTATGAGGGTGAGTTCCTGATGTTCGCCGTAGGTCTGACGCGCTCGACGGGCGGCGGGACGATGGTCACACCGATGGCGTCGGCGACCGACGGCCTGCTCGACCTGTGCATCGTCGAAGGCATGTCGCGAAAGGATTTCGCGCGGACGGTGCTCAAGGTGAAGCGCGGCGAGCATGTGGGCCAGGAGGGTGTTCGCTACGCGCAGGTGCGCTGGGTGACGATCGAGGGGCTGACGCCGATGGCGGTGAACGTCGACGGCGAGATGTCGAACGCGCAGCGGCTGACGTATCGAGCGCGCGCGCGCGATCTGTGGGTGCACGTGGCGCATTTGCCGGGCGAAGACGAGACGGCGTGAAACAGGTTGAAAATGAAAGCGCCCGTCGCGATGTGCGACGGGCGCTTTTCGTTCGAGGCAGCGATCAGGTCACGGCTTGCAGTACGTCTTCTTGAACTGGTCGATGTATGGACCGTACTGCTGAACGGCGCCGAGGATCTGACCGGCCGTCGGCGGCGAGACCGAGCCACCCGCCGGCATCGCTATCGACGTCGTCGCAAAGAGGTCTTCCGCTTGTTTGACCTCGGTGCATGCCTGCGCATGGTCTTCTTTCTTCTTGCTCTTTATCAGCTCCTGCACTTCGGTCATGATGTCGGCTGCGGCCGAGTAGGACGTCACACCGATGAAGAACTTGCTGTTCGTCGTGGGGGCGATCGAGTCAACCTGCTCAGCGATCTGGAGCGCGGTAAACCAATCCGCGCGCAGCTTCGAAGCCTGCGCCTTCTGGAATGCGTCGTTCGCGGGTCCAATCAACGCGGCGCCGAGTTGGTCCTTGCTCACGCCGGCCGCAATCGCGCTCTTGGCCCACGCGCCTGAGCTGTCAGACATCTTCAGACTGTTCGCCGTGATGATCGAAAGCAGCCATGCATTCGCGCTCTTCGGATCCGCCACAGTGGCGCGCCGTGCCGCAGTCAGCGCTTGCTGCAACTGCCCCGCCTTCTGGTAGTTCGACGCGAGGAGCAGCGGGAAGTCGACATCGGTCGGGAACTTCTGCGCTGCCTTCGTGGCAATCTCGTTCTGCTTGGCCACATCGCTGTCCGCTTGCGCGTCGGAGATCATACGGTTGAAGTAGTCAACCGTGATCTGAGTCGTGTCGAGCTTGGCCAACAACTCGCCAGTCGCGATCGCGTCCTTCCACTGCTTCGCCCTACGCAGCACCGACCACTTCGTGTGGACCATACCCGCGTCGCCCGGGTTGTCCTTGAGCAGCGAGTCGATGATCGGGAGCGCCTTGTCGGGCGCGCCGGAATTCGCCAGCTGCGCCACGATGGACTCGGCGACAGCCTGGTTGGTCGGATCCGCGCGATAAATGCGGAGGTTGGTCTCGATCGCCTTGCTGGTATCGCCCTTCTGCGCGTACGAGTCGGCGAGGTTGGTGAGCGCGATCATGCTCGTGGGATCGAGCGCGAGAATCTCGTTCGAAAGAGCAATGACCGCATCGGCGGGCGCCTTGTTATAGCTGTACGCCGAGAGCTCGCACAACCGATTGAGCACCGAACCCGGATACGCCTTGATGCCGATCTGCGCTTGCGTGACCGCGTCCGCGTACTTGGCGGCGCGGAGATCGTTGGTGCAGGTCTTGTACGCCGGCATGCCCTTGAGAGCTTCGGAGATCGAGCGCTCGATGCTCTTGCCTGCCTCGCCCACGTCTTTGCCGTCGACTGGCGGCAGGGGCTGCACCAGCGTCTGCGTGCCGGTGCGGGTCAGCAGCCGCGACTCGATGCGCACACCGTTGTTCGGCAGCTTGGTCGCCGTGCCGTCGAGCACGAACTCGCCGTGAAGCTGCTTCGACAGCTCCATCAAGTCCGACGCATTCAGCGCCGAGTCGGGGCGATAGCCCGAGGCCTCGAGCGTGTTGTTGATGTTCATCTTCGGCACGACGTACAGCTCTTTGGCTGTATGCTCGTCTTGCACGCGATGGCGCACTTCGTCAGCCGCGTCGACACCGAGCTTCATGTCGGAGCTGTGGAAGGTCGCGATGAGAATGTACGGCGTGTCGGATCCCGGCGGACCGCCGCGTTGCGCGGGCTGCTGCTGCGCGAATATCGGGGTGCTCGCCAATGAGAGCACGAGAATGCCCGCGGCCGCTGCCGCGTGACGTTGCATTGACTTCACGGTTCTACCTCCCAAACGTTGATCAATCATACTCGTGTCGTGCACCCGAGTTCGCGACGGTGATTGCTTTCGATCCATGGGCGAAGAGGGACTCGAACCCCCGACACCCTGCGTGTAAGGCAGGTGCTCTAACCAACTGAGCTATTCGCCCCGCGATGCCCCGCTACTTCAGAATGGCCAGCGGAATGAGGACGCAATAGCCCACTGCAAGCAGAATTGGCGCGATGGTTTCTCCCCCACGCGCGAGATCCGCAAAACCGGCGATGATAACAACCGCGGCGATCCCCCACCACATGAGGCCCCGCGTACGCGACGACGTCTCGTTCTCCACCATAGTGAGTGTAGTGTAGACCTTCTCAGAAACGCTGTCAAGCAACGTGCTGACGCGAAGTTACGCGTCCATGATCGCCACATTACGGACCGATTAAGATGGCGGAAACGGCGGCACTTCGTCCCCAAAATCAGGCTCCTCGTCACCTCGGATCAATGCCTCGATGACACTCGCCCGGTGCGCACGTTCAGCAGCCTCATCGGCCGCGAGAAGTGCCGCCATGCGCTCGCGGTCGCGCCGACGACGAATCGCGTACAACGGAAGAATCACGAGGAGCATGAACAGGCCTCCGATCGCGACGTCGCTGACGAGCGCCAGCGCGCCGTACGCTCGCCGAGTGTGCTGCTGCCAGCGCTGCTCGAAGCCGACGAGCGTGAGTCCATATGTCATTCGCATTGCGCCGTCCAAAGTTCCCGATGCACGCCAATTCTCGAAGAAATGCGCGAGGCCGTTGGTCGGGTCGAGCGCGGCCAGGTCGGTCACCGCACGGTACGCCAGCGCGTAGGCGGTCTGGGCCGACGTCGCGCCGCCGTTCAGCAAGCTGTCGAGCGCGCTGAACGTTGGCGTTCCGCGGATCGCCAACGAGATGTTCGCAGCCAGCACATCGTCGCGCGTCCACTCGTGCGCGGCATAGGTCGCATAGCCTTCGTCGAACCAGCGCGGCGGCAGATCGCCCAGGTATTCGTGGAGCGCGAGATGCGCCAGCTCGTGACGAATCACTTCGCGCGGATCGCCGGCGTCGGATCCGGCACTGCGTCCCTGCATCACGATGCGATGCGACTCCGGAAAGGCGACCGCAGCGCCCCACTCAGGGGCGTTCGGGCCGACCCATTCGCGGAAGCGGCGGCTGTCCGGCGCCAATGCGAGGAGCACGCGCTCGTGTGGCCGCGGCAGGCCGGGGAATGTGTCGGTTTCCGTAGCTTCGGCGAGCAACGACGTCGCCAGTGCGCGCTCGTTGGGATAGAACACCGCGGTAAATCGCCCGCGGTCGAGGCGAATCGGCGCGTCGTATTGCGCGAATACCGACGTGGGTAGAAGCGCGGCGAGAATCAGCGCCACGAGCCACCTGCCAATCAGGGCTCTCCGCCCTCCTCTACCGTCTTCAGCACGTCCGCGCACCGGAGTCCCCACGGATTGAAGCTGTTCGCGGCGTGACCGGCGGTCCACGTCTCGACCGCCTCCTCACGCTGGCCGTTGAACCAGTACGCACGGCCCAACTCGTAATATGCTTCGATGAGATTGGGTCCGAGGGCAATCGTCTTCTGAAAGAAGGTTTGGGCGTCCTCGAACATGTCTCGTTCGAGATACACGAGGCCCAGGTAAAAGTGCGCGTACAACGTCGCCTTCTTGTCGTTCCCCAGGCGAATGGCCCGCGACAAATGTTCGATCGCCTCGCCAAAAATGCCCTTCTTCATGCAGATGTAGCCGACGTTGATCCGCGCCAGCGCATTCTGCGGCTCGCGGATGAGCACTTTCTGAAAATTCATCAGCGCGTCGTCGAGCTTGCCGTTGAGCATTTGCGCCCAGCCAAGCAGCGATTCGGCGTGCGGATCGTTGGGCGACAGCTCGAGCGCCTTCTGCAGCGTCAGCTCGGCACCATCGAAGTCGCCGGCTGAAATTTTGTTCCACCCTTTCTCGATGAAGGTGGACGCACCGAGGTGATCGGCATGGAGCGGCGGCTTTTCGCCGAGGAACGTTGGACCGGCGACGGCCGTCGTGGGTTTGAGCGTCTTCCAGCGGTCGATGAGCTGGAGCACGTCGGCTTTGAGCGCGGCGAGATCCGTCAGCTCTTGGTCAACGACCTTAAAGAGAGCGCCAATCTCCGTCTTGAGCGGCTCGAGGCGCGCAACCGCGGCGGGCGACTCGAGCTCTGCGGCCAGGGCCTCGCGGCGCGCCCGAAGCGCGTCGACGAGGCGGTCAGTCACGAACGCCGGCTCCGGCTACGGCAAGCGGAGCGGGCGCGGTGAGCACTGCCTGCTCGAACGCGAGTCGATCGCCGCTCGTGAGCACGCGATCGACGTCGAGCACGACCACGAGCTGGTCGCGCACTTTGGCGATGCCGCGCAAGAACTGTGATGAGAGTCCTTTAAAGAACGCCGGCGGCGCGGTGACGCTCGCGGCCGGAACGATCGCCACTTCGTGCACCGCGTCGACAATGCCGCCCACCCAGCCGTCGGCGGTCACGAGCACCACGATCCGCGTCTCACTGGACACGCCGGCTTCGGTGAGGCCGATCCGGCGCCGCATGTCGACGACGGGAATCACCGTGCCGCGATGCTCGATGACGCCCTCCACCCACTGTGGAACGTCTGGCACGCTGCTCGGCGCGCTGTATCGCAACACGCGCTCGACCGATCCAATGTCGGCGGCGAACAGATCCTGTCCCAGCCGAAACGTGACGAGCTTCGTCATCTCGGTCTTCATGCCTTCTCTCCTTGGCCAATCGCCACGGCGCCCGCGGCGCCCGTTCCCGCGGCTGCCATGCCGAGCAGCGTCTCCACGTCGAGCACCGTCGTGAGATCACTCCCGCGACGAACCACGCCAAGCACGACCTCGTCGGCAGCGGCGAGACCCGGTGCAGGCCGCAATTCGGCCTCCTCGATGGTGAGCGCGTCGAACACGTCGTCGACCGCCAGGCCCACGCGCCGATCATCGCGAAGAAAGATCAACAGTGCTCCCCCGCCATTCGCAGCGCCACCCACGTTGAGTATCGGCCGGGGATCGTAGACTCTCACGACCGCGTCGCGCAGCATGGTGATTCCGAGCAACGCCACGCCCGAATCCGGCACGCGTTGCACCGCTGGCGCGTCGACGACGCCGTCGACGGACTCCAGCGGAAGGGCGAAACGCTCGGCGCCCACTCGAAAGACGAGAAGCCGCGCGACGCCGTCACGGAACATGATGCACCAACCCAATCAGCTCGGCGATCGTCGCGCCGATTTCGGTGAGGGGCGTCACACGCTCGGCCCCGGCGTGCGAGAGCGCCGCCTGTGGCATCCCGAAGATCGTCGCGCTGTCGCGATCCTGGATGACCGCGCGGCCGCCGGCTTGGCGAATCACGCGAGTGCCTTCGGCACCGTCGCGACCCATTCCCGTGAGGACAACTGCAACCGTCGACGCGCCGAAGACCGCCGCGGCGGAGCGAAACAGGATATCGGCGGCAGGACGCACGCCCCACAGTGTCGGACCATTCTCGAGCGCGACGCAGGGACCGGACGCCGAGTCCTTGATCGACATGTGAAATCCGCCTGGCGCGATGTAGCCGCGACCGTGGACGATCGATTCGCCTTCCTCTGCCTCGGCGAACGGCATTGGGCCGGCGCGATCGAGTCGGTTGGCCAGCGAGCGAGTGAAACCGGCCGGCATGTGCTGCACGACAAGCACGGCGGCGGGCAAATCCGCGGGCAGATCAGGTACGACCGTGGCGAGTGCGCGCGGACCACCTGTAGATGAAGCGATGACGACGCAGTTCGTCGCGCTGATGCCGGCGCCGGCGCGCGACAACGGTCGTCCCGCGACACCGCGCGGCGAGACGCGTACGGCGGCGAGATTGGCCGTGGCGGCTCCGCGCAATGCAGCGAGGAGCCGCGACGCCACCGCGCCGAGGTCGAGACTGATCGAGCCCGACGGCTTGAGCACGAAATCCACGGCGCCCAACTCGAGCGCGCGAAGTGTTGCCTCTTGACCGCTGCTCGTGGTGCCGGCGCTCAGCATGACGACGGGCACCGGCATCTGATTCATGATGAAGCCGAGCGCGCTCAGGCCGTCCATTTCCGGCATGTCGACGTCGAGCGTCACGATGTCGGGATGCACTTCGCGAATCTGCTTCAATGCATCGACGCCATTTCGCGCCGTACCCGCGACGACGAATTCTCCCGAGCTCTCGATGATCTGGGACGTGACGCGCCGCATGAACGCGCTGTCGTCGACGATCAAGACGCGCGGGCGCCTATAGGACATGCGAGCCTTTTCGGAGCGAGCGCACCTCGACGCGTCCATCGCGCACGAACAGATAGACGCTGCGTCCGTAGTCGTTGCCGGTATCTTCCGCGACGATGGGTACGTTGCTCGCGGCAAGCACCTCGCGAACCGCGGCGACGTTTCGCTCACCGATGTTGATACCGCCCGCGGGAATGAGATTCCCGAACATGCTCGCTCCGCCGACGATCTTTGCGCGGATCCGTTCGAGGCGCGCGCCCAGGCGTTTCATCTCGCTAATCAAGAGCGGCACGGCGGTGTTGGGAAACTTCGCCGGGTTCGTTCGGTCCCGCGACATCGATTCGTGCGGCAACAACACGTGCGCCAGCCCGGCCACGTGCGCGTCCGGATCGTAGAGGGCGATCGCGACACAGGAGCCGAGCCCGATCGTGGCAATCGTTCCGTTGGCGGCCACGGCGTAGTCGGCGACTTTGACGCGAATTTCAGCAGCGGGCATGGTCATAGACGGCGAAAGATGCGCTCGCGGGCATCGACCGGAGCAAAGCGTGAGCGAGCGGCACCGAGCAGCGTTTCGACTTTGCCCAGGACGAGGAATCCGCCCGGGGCGAGCGTGTCGTAAAACTTCTCGAATAGAGCTTCTTGAGTCTGGCGATCGAAGTAGATCATCACGTTGCGACAGACGACGAGATCATGTGGCCCGGCCGGCGCGCGCTCACTCAGCAGATCGCGACGCTCGAAGCGGACGAGCGGCCGAATTGCCGGAGCGATCGTAAATGGCGGCGTATCTGAGAAGTATCGGTCGCGGAGCTCGTCCGGCGTATCGGCAAAATCGGCCTCGGCGAATTCGCCGCGTTCCGCGGCCGCGAGGCACTGCCGGTCGATGTCGGTGCCAAGAATCGTCACACGCCCGGCCTGAGACTGCTGGCCCTGTACGCTAGCGAACCGGTGGAACAGGATGGCCAACGAATACGTTTCGTCGCCCGTTGCGCACCCGGCGCTCCAGACGCGAATCGACTTGCTGTCGCGACGCCAAAGCTCCGGAACCACATTCGTCGCCAGCGACGCGTAGACGTCCCAGTTCCGAAAGAGCTTGGTGACGTTGATGGTGAGCGCATCGAGCAGCCGTTCGTACTCCGCGGCGTCGGTGTCGAGCACGCGCGCGTAGTCCTCGTACGTGTGGACGCCGCGGGCGCGCATCCGGACGGCGATCCGTCGGCGCAGACACTTCTCTTTGTAGCTCGCGCAGCCGAAGCCGCGCTCGACCGAAATCTTGCGCGTCAATGCGAGAAAATCACCCAGCGACGTCTCGAGCATCAGAATACCTGCCGAACCGATTCCAGGTTCGTCCGCACGATCGCATTGTCGGGATCGAGCTCGAGGGCGCGTTCCCAGCACCGCACCGCTTCGTCGCGCTCCTGCCGGCGCAGTCGAATGTTACCGAGCTTGAGATACACGTCACCACCGAGCGACGGATTGATCTTCGTAGCCCGGAGATACGCCTCCAACGCTTCGTCGTACCGCGCCGCGCGATAGAGCAAGTCGCCGATGTTCTTGTGCAGTTGCGGCACGCCGGGATCTTCCTGCGTGCCGCGGTCGAGAACGACGCGAGCATCGTCGTACGATCCGCCACGCTCGAGCACCGCCGCGAGATTGTTGAGCAGCGTCGCGGCGTGCGGATGCGCGGTGACGCCGTCACGCAACGTCGCCGCGGCGCGCTGCGAATCGCCGACGAGGGCTGCGGCCAAGCCGGTGTAGTGGTACCAGGCGGCTGTTGGCGGCTTGTTGCCGAACAACGGGCTCGCCGCAGACAGTGATGCGAGGGCGGACTGCAGATCGCCACTCATGAGACTGACGACGCCCATCGACGTCTGCACGCGCGCGTCAGTTGCGCCGCCGCGGCGGATGGCTTCGTCGAGCGCCGCGCGGGCTTCGGGATAGCGCCCAAGCTGCTCGTAGGCGTAGCCGAGATTGTGAAACACGGCCATCTTCGCGCCCGGCTGTGCCGCTGCTTCGGCAAATGCTTCGGCAGCGTCTCCCCACTTGTGTTGCCGCGCGAGGACGAGCCCAATGTAGAACTGTGCGACGGGATCATTCTCTCGCAAATCGCGCACGCGGCGAAACTCGCGGAGCGCCTCGTCGAGCATACCAGTTTTATAAAACGCCACGCCCAGATTGCGATGCTCTTCCACGCGACTTTCGGGCAGCGCCGGCGCCGGCGTGGCGCTCGTCTTCCCAATGCGGTGAATGAAACCGGCGTTCAACAAGCCGTAGAGTGCTTTGCCGACGTCGAACTCAACGAGACCCGACGCGTCGATGATCTCTTGCACGTCGCGCGATCCGTTCACGAGCTCGAGCACCGCGCGCTGTTCCGTGGTCAGCCCGACCTCACTCGACATCGCTTTTGGATGGTCGATCTCGAAGACGATGTCGAACGTGGGAATCTTCTTCTCGACGAGGCCCCACTCGTCCACGCGCCGCGCACCCTCGAGCAGGAGCGACTCGGGATTGATCGACACAACGTGATCGTGGGCGTCGGGCGCGACGTCCGCCTCGAAGTTGAACGTGCCTTGATTCCAGGTAAACAGGTAGTAGACCGCTTCCTGGATCTGCACGTTGATGGCTCCGTGCAGCTGCTGCAACGACAACGCGCCGAGCTCCACGAGCAATTCGCCGAGCCGTTTGTCGCGCCGTCGATCCTGGAGTGCAACGGCCGCATCGAGCTGCGATTGCTCGAGCACGCCGTTCTTCACCAGCATGTCACCCAGGCGGTCGCGCCGATTGACGATCGACGCGTAGCTGATGCGCCCTTTGTCGAAGTAGATGTTCCCGAAGTTCGCCCGATGCGTGACGCTCAGGCATCCCGTCTTCTTGCCCATCGCGAGCAGTTGCAGCACGTCGGGGAGGCTTGCCTCCTTGAGGCTTCCGCGAATCGCCATTAGCGGAGCTCCTCGACGAGACGCGCGGCCGCATCCTGCCACTGCCACACGATTTTCTCGGCGTCGAGGAAGAACGGATCGGCCGCCGTGCGCATGGCGGCGTTCCGCGACGGCTCGGTCTCGTCGGGCTGCAGCTCGGCGCGCACGAAACCTGGTGTGACGGGGACTGCCTTCACTTCGGCCGACGCGACGATGCGATTCGCCGTACCGATGATCTCGCGCACGCTCGCGACCGGGCGGTCGGCAAGGTAGCCGAGCATCTCGGCGTTGGGCTCGACGCCGAGGTCGTTGAGGAAACGCGAATAGAGTCGCTCGCGCAGCGCGCGGTCGGGCGACTGCATTTCTACGACGAGGCCGCCCTCGAACCGCGAGCGCAACCGATCTTCGAGCCCCGTGAGCTCGCGCGGAGGCCGATCGCTGGCAAAGACGATTTGCTTGCCGTCGGCGTAGAGCGCGTTGAAGACGTGAAACAGTTCTTCTTGCGTGCGCTCGCGGTTGGCCATGAACTGCACGTCGTCGAGCAGCAGCGCCGCCGCATTGCGATAGCGGCCGCGCCAGCGATCCACGCTGCCTTCCTGCAGCGCGGCAATCAGCTCGTCGACGAAGAGCTGCGCGGGAACACAGGCCACCGTTCCGCCGGACGCGTCGACCAAGCCGTTGCCGATCGCGTTCAATAGGTGCGTCTTCCCCACGCCGCTAGGCCCGTGAATGAACAACGGGTTGTAACGGCTTCCCGGCACGGTCACGATGGCGTCGGCGGCGCGAACCGCGAGCTGGTTGCTGGCGCTGACCTCGAAGCCCGCGCGCGTAAATGCCGCGGACGGTCCCGGCGGCGGCGCGGCACTCCGCAGCGCCCGCTCGAGAAGCTGTTCTGCCTCGGGGAGTCGGTCCGGGTCGCGAAACGCGTCGTGCGCCGCAAGGGCCGCGTCCACACGCAGCAGCTGCTTCTCGAGATCGCGCAGCTTGGACACGTTTCCCTCGAACACGCGCAGCACCGACTCCACGCTGCTTGGCGGCGTAGGACTCTGAAGCACGCGCTCGAGCATCGCCGTGCGGTAGCCTTCGCTGTTCCAGTACGCGATGCCCTCGGTCAGTCGCGTCTTCCACTGCTCTACATGTTGCGCGACGGCAAGCGAGATATCCGTGAGGAAGCTCGCAAACTCGCCAGCCGGCCGCGGCGCATCGACGCGCGGCCGCTGCTCGGCAAGATCGCCGAGAATCGAGAGGACGGCTTCCGGTTCGACTTGCTGTCCGCCGAGTGCTTGAAACGCAATCAGGCGATTGAGTGCGCCCTGGAGCTCGCGAACGTTCCGGAACGTGAGCCGGCCGACCTCGTCGATCACGCCGCCGCGAAAGCGGACGCCGCGCTCCTCGCACTTGGCCTGGAGAATGGCCATGCGAGTTTCATAATCAGGCGCGCCGATGTCGACGATCAACCCACCGGCCAGACGCGTGATCAGCCGCTCGTCAACGTCCGCAATCTCGGCGAGCGGACGATCGCTCGTCATCACGATCTGGCGTCCGGCGGCCGTGAGCGCGTTGAAAATGCGCAGCAACTCGCTCTGTGTTTCGCGATGGCCAGTGAGAAACTGCATGTCGTCGATCAGCAGGACGCCCAGCTGCTGATAACGCTGCTGAAACTGATCCGTCTTCGCGGCGGCGATTGCTTCGTGCAGTTCCTGCACGAAGTCGTCGAGCGTGACCAGCTCCACAGTCAGCTCCTTCTTCTTCTGCGTCACATGATTGCCAATGGCACTCATGAGATGCGTCTTGCCCAGTCCCGATCCGCTGTACATGAACAGCGGGTTGTAGACGGTGCCCGGCGAATCGGCGACCGCGCGCGCCGCGGCGACGGCCAGCCGATTGGCGGAGCCGACGACGAAATTGTCGAAGCGAAGGCGCGAATCGACGTGCACCGTTATTACCTCACGCCTGCGGTATCGCCGGCGCTCAGGCGCTTGAGCACGACTTCCGAAATCGCCCGCAGCGTCTCGAACACGCCGGGGCCGTGCAACGCGTCCGCGGCGAATTCCGGAACGCCGCGAAAGTTCAGCGCCTCGGACAATATCGCCGGGCTGAGCACCAGGTCCGACGGCAGATCCTGCTTGTTGTACTGAATTACTAAAGGCACAGTGCGCGCTTCGACGCCCTGATCGGCGAGATTCGCGTGCAGGTCGCGAAAGCTCTCGATGTTCTCCTCGAGCTGGCGTGCCTGACTATCGGCAACAAACACGACGCCATCCGCGCCCTGAAGTACCAGTCGACGCGTCGTCTGGTAGTAGACCTGTCCAGGCACCGTGTAGAGCTGAAACTTGGTCGTGAAACCCGAGATGTTTCCGAGGTCGAGCGGCAGGAAATCGAAGAACAACGTGCGATCTGTCTGCGTCGCCAGCGACACCATCTTCCCTTTTCGGTCCTCGGGAACCTGCCCGTAGATGTAGTGCAAATTCGTCGTCTTTCCGGACCGGCCAG
Source organism: Gemmatimonadaceae bacterium (assembly GCA_036499625.1). GTDB lineage: Bacteria > Gemmatimonadota > Gemmatimonadetes > Gemmatimonadales > Gemmatimonadaceae > JAQBQB01. Next base: position 211,730 of record DASYDJ010000051.1, on the reverse strand, counting down.
GTCCGTAATAGACGATCTTGCACGTGATCTCGCGGGTGGCGTAGTTGACCAGAGACACGTTCAGCTTCTCCCGAACATCGCGGCCAGATTGGCGTTCAGATCGCGCTCGAAGTCCACGGCCAACGCCGGCTCGCGAAGTGGCACGAGCGGCGGCGCAGCGGCCGCGAGCTCGCGACACAGGTCGTCAAAATGAATGCGGACCAAGCCGAGCGAACTCTCGGCATCAAAGACCGTGAGACAAATGTAGGCACCGCGCGCCGTCTCGGCGGGCGCGAGATAGAGTTGCCGATCGGGCCCGGCGTGATGCAGCGCGCGGAATGGTTTACTGTCGACCTGGCGCCCGAGCTCCCCTGCCGTCGCGTACACCGCTGATGCGAGCGCACACGCCGTCATCACATCGATGGCGCGCGTGAAGCCCGCTTGTGCCACGACCTGGCCCGACGGATGGAGCAGCAGCGCAAGCCGCGCACGCGCATCATCCACATAGCGCGCGAGCGGCGTCTCGATCCATGGCTCGGTCGTGGCGATTTTCACGTGACCGACTCCAACGCTCTCAACAGTTCCACGCGAATCAGCCCCACGTTGGCCGCCGGTTCGGCGACGACGACGATGACGAGATCTCCGCGCCCACCCACGGCGCAGATCCGGCCTCGCTCGGCATCGAGCTGCAGGAAGGCGACGGACCCCAAGCGCGCCGCCGACGCCGAGAGACGCGCCTTGCGGTACAGCGATGCGGCGAGCGCAGCGACCCGCTCGCCCTCCTGACCGAATCGCAGACTGCAATCGATCACGAGGCCGTCGTTCTCCGAGACGATCAAGCTCGCCCGCACGCCACGTTGGCGAGTCAGCGTCTCCAGCACCTGTGCGAATGGTGTGCTCATGATCCACGCCCCGAACGCAACCACGTCGACGCACGCTCAGCACACCGATCCAGAAGGCGCCGCAGCAGTCCGAGCGGCGTCGCCTTCGATGCGGCGACGACGAGCAGCGTGGCGTCCTCGGCGGGCGCCATCGCGATGACCGCGACCGGCGTCTCGAAGAGAATCGACTTCCATTCGCCGATCTCCAAATGACGCGTCGCTCGAACGACTTCGTCGGAGATGCCGCTCAACTGCGCGCCGATCTCTTCGCCGAGGTCGGCGCCACTCGAATCCAGATAGAGGCCGCCGAGCACGTAACCGCTCGCGTCGAGAAGCAGCGCCGTCTGGCCGTCCTCGAGCAAGAGATCGGCGAACAACCGCTGCGGATCGTTGTCGCGGTCTTCGGCAGGCGGCAAGAACACGCTGCCTGACGTGCGCCGCACCGTTTCCAACGCCGCGCTCACATCCGCGCCACCGCCCACCTCCGCGGCACGTCCCAGGAAATTCTCGGCGTCGCCGAATCGGCCTTGTTGGAAGGAGATGTACCCGAGACCCTTCATTGCGCCGACGTGCCCCGGAGCGATGCGCAGCACCGTTTCCCATTCCTCGCTCGCGCGCGCGAAATCGCGTCGATCCACGGCGATGCGCGCCACGAGATCGTGCGCTTCGGCGTGCCGCGGATGCCGCTCCAATCCGCGGAGCGCGATCTTGAATGCCACCTCGAGCTGCCCTTGCCGGCGCAGCGCTTCACTGAGCTGGAGAAACACGAGGCTCGCGGGATCGCGCGCGAGCTCGTCGCTCAACCGGCGAATGTCGTCAGCCATCGGCGTCGGCCTCCAGCGCACGTTGCAGCCGTGAAATCGCGGTGAGCACATCGCGCGCGTCGGGCGCGATCGGATCGCTCGCATACGCGCGAAGGAATTGTTCGACTGACGCACGTGCCGCAGCGAGATCGGAGGTCAACGATCTCGCGGCCGGCGACAGCGCCCGCGAAGGCGTCACCGCGCGTTCCGTTTCGCTCGGCGTGCGTCGCGGCGACTGCAGAACCACGATGCCCGTGGTCGCAAGACCGTAGGCGATTTTTGCAATCTCGAATTCGTCCCGCGCCAATGCGGCTGCAATCTCTCGCAAATCTCTTCCGCCGTCGATCATCGTGAGGACCTGCCACTCGTGCGGCAGCAGATCGAGCATCGCGCCATCGCGATCGTTCTGTACTGGGGCCAACGCTGGAATGACCGCGAGGCTCGGAACCAGATCAGCGATGCGCGACCATTCATCGATTCGGCGCGCGCCTTCCATCAGCAACGACTCGGTGGACACCGTGACGCGCGCATTTCCCGGCATTTCGTCGCGCGTGCGCTCCTCGAACGAGAAGAACCCTTCGCGCCACGACATGAGCTCGAACACCGCACTCTCGATCTGGAGGCGTACCTGTCGGTCGAGCTCCCGCTGCGTGAACGCGCCGCTGTCGGTGCCCGGCGGTTTACTCCGAATCGACGCCTGCACCACGCGCCCGCCATCGAAGAACACGAGACCTTCGTCCTCGCGCAGTTGCGACGACACGCGCAGCACGCCGGTCTTTCGGCTCAAGTCGAGGAGCTGAAAGACATCGTGAATTCCCAGCTCGCGGAGCGGTCCCTCGATCGCCATGCTAGCCCGCCTTCCGTCGCCCGAGGATGGATTCGAGGTCGGACGCCGTACGAATCTCGCGGCGCGCGCGGCGCGCGTAGTCGCTCGTCGGCCCCAGCTCGATCACACGCTGCCAGCGCGCAATGGCGTCACCGTACCGTCGCTGCTCGCCGAGCAACACACCTTCGTGAAAGAGCGCGCCGACGTGCGACGGGTCGAAGCGCAGCACGCGCGCAAACGACACGACCGCGTCGCGCTTCCGACCGAGCGCCAACAACGTTTCACCGAGCGCGATGAGCGCGTCGAAGTGATACGGATCGCGCTGCAGCAAATCGATCAGCAACGTCAGCGACTCGGCCGGCCGACCCAACCGCCGGCGTAGCGTGGCGAGATCCAGCGTCGCCTCCGCGTATGTCGGAACCGCATCCAGCGCCGCGAGCAGCTCCGACTCGGCCTCTCGATTCTGCCCTTTCGCCTGCAGCAATCGCGCGAGCTGAAAGCGCACCACGGCGAAGTCCTGATCGAGCTGCAGCGCATGACGATAGGCCGAAATCGCGCCTTCATTGTCTCCGAGCGACCGCGCAATGTCGCCGATCTTTTGTTGCACGTCGGCGCGCATCGGAGCCGCGCGTCGCGCCGCGTCGAGCACCGACAGCGCCGCCGCGGGGTCGCCAGATTCGGCACACGCAGTGGCCGCAAGCATCAGGAGGTCGACGTCCGCCGCGTTGTCGCTCAGCAGCCGCTCGGCAATCGGACGCGCTTCCGCCGCACGTCCAATGCGAATTAGCGACCACGCTTCGCCAATCATCGCCGCGCGCGATTGAGGCTCGAGGCGTAACGCCTCGCGATAGCGCTCGAGCGCCTCACCGAACAAACCTTGCTTCGCAAACACGTCGCCGAGCAACGCAAGTCCGTCGGCCCGCGCGGTGCCGCGAGCCATGGCGCGCGCAATCTCCGCCGAAGCGCGGTCGTAGAGTCCCTTCGAGAGGAAATCCGTCGCCATCGCAAACGGCGACGAATCGGTTTTCCGGCGCGGCACAGGAGGCGGCGCCGTTTCGGCCGGCTTGAGCTCGGTGAACAACGTGTCGAGCGATTTCGGATCGAAGCTGAAATCGGCGATCGCGGCTTCAGCAGGCCGTTCGCCACCGAGATCGGGCTGAATGGAAAGGTCCGGATCCTCGTACTCGACATCCATCGCCAGCTCGAACTTCTGCGGCACGTAGAACGGGTCGAGCTCGAGCGCGCGTTTCGTCTCGCGAAGTGCACCCTCGAAGTCGCCGAGATTCGAGAGCGTGAAGCTCATGTTGTAGTGCGCTTCGGCGAACTCTGGCCGTGCCTGAATCGATCGCGCGAATGCATTGCGCGCATCCTCGAACTTCTGAAGCTCGGTGAGCACCAGTCCAATGCCGTTCCACGCCACCGGATGCTCTGGCTCGGCGGCCAGCACCTGACGAAACGTGTCGAGCGCCATCGGAAAGCGTTTGCCGCGACTCAGAAGCAGCGCAAGGTTGAGCCTCGCCTTCACGAAGTTCGGCTGATGGTCCAACGCCCCGCGAAATGCGGCGACCGCCTGCTCCACATCGCCGCGATGGTAGAACGACACGCCGAGGTTGTTGTGCGCAATGACGTACGTCGGCTCCGCGACGAGCGAGTGACGGTAGCTCGTTTCCGCTTCGGCGAGACGGCCCTGCTGATGGAGCGCCACGCCGCGCTCGTTCCACAGTTTGGGGCTGGATGGCTCTCGCTCGAGCAGTTCGTCGTACAAGCCGAGCGCGTCCCCCGGCTGGCGCATGAGCAGATACATCTCGGCCATCGCTTGCAGGACGAGATCGCGTTCCTCGCCACGCTCGAGCGCCGTTCCGTATTCTCGCAGCGCCTCGGCGTAGTAGCCTTTGCGCCGAAACGCTAATCCGAGGTTGTAGCGAGCAAGCTGGCTCTCGCCGGTGACCTGCAGCTCGCGTCTCGAGAGCTCGCCCGTGTAGCCGGGCGCGGCGAGCGGATCGATCGCCAAGTTCGCATGCGCACGCGACAGTCCGGGATTGAGCTTGATGGCGCGACGCGTCGCGGTTTGCGCATCCTCGTGGCGTCCCATGTCGCCGAGCACGAAGCCCATGAGGTACAGCGCGTCGTGGTTGTCGGGATTGAGCTCGGTAGACCGTTCCAGCGCGCGAAGGGCCTCGCCGTTCAACCCGCGATTGTACAGCACCTCGCCAAGTGTGACGTGCAGTAACGAGCTCTCAGGATCGAGGGCGAGCGCGTCCTCGAGCCGCTCTTGCGCGCGTTCGATCTCGCCGGTCTCCTTTTCGGCCAGCGCGAGCTGCAACAGCGCCGCGACGTCACCGGGCGCGTAGTCGAGCAGCGCGCGAAATTCCGCCACGGCGTCCTGCGGCTGGCCGAGGAGCGAGTAGGTGCGGCCGAGCTCCCACCGGGCGTCGCGGTCGTCAGGCCGCACGCGCAGACGTTCTTTCAGTTCTGATATTCTAGTATTGTAATATCCGGTATTGAAGTACGCGATCTCGAGGTTGCGCTGCGCCACCTGCATCTTCTGGTCGAGCTCGAGCGCCTTCATGAACGCGGCAACCGCTTCTTCGTACAACCCCTTGTTGTAGTACAGCACACCGAGGTTGTTGTGCGCGCCCGCATCCGCCGGATCGATGCGCCGGGCAAATGAGCGAAGAACGTCGCGGTCGCGCTCGGAAGTCAGCGGCATGACGGCAGCCGGCTACCGGGCTCGAATCGCGGGATCGCGCGAGCGGTCCATCAGTCGACGCGCACCGCTTTCAGGATGGCCTGCAGCGATGCCGGGTCGGGCAGCAGCAGAAAAAATCCGCGCAGCCGCTCCTCGAGGTCGCTCATCAGAAACTCGCTCTCGACGCAGAACACGTAATCGCGATCGCTGCCGAACTGCAGGTAGGCCGTGGTCAGCACCGCGGTCGAGAGATCGATCGCCAAACTCGGCGGCGACGGCAGCAGCAGCATTCCCATGAAGTCGCTCAACGCGTTCATGTACGCCGAGCTCAAAATGTTGCCCGCCTCTTTGATCGCCGACTGTTCCATCTCGCCGAACGTGTCGGACACCGGACGTCGGAGCAGCATCGCAGCCAATCCTTGCGCGGTCCGACGCGGAAAGACGAGCAACGTCCGCCCAGTGAGGTCGCCGAGCATGTGCATCAGCACCGCCGCCACTGGCTCATCGGGCTCCGCGACCTGTGGCGGCACGTCTTCGAGGCGCGCGATGTTGATCGTCGGGACGCTGATCATGATCGTTTGCCCGATCATCTGCGAGAGCGCCGTCGCGGCATGTCCCGCGCCGATGTTCGCCACCTCGCGAAGCGCGTCGAGTTGATTCGGGCTCAGTGTGCGAAGTTCGTCCATGCGTTCCTTTAGAGAAGACTGCTGACGTCGACGATGAGCGACGGCGTGCCGTCGCTCAGCAGCGTGGCGCCGCCGAAAAACGGCAGACCATCGCGCACCGCGTCGTATTGCTTGACCACGATCTCTTCCTGGCCGGTGAGCTCGTCGATGGCGAGCGCGGCACGCCGATCGCCCAAATCGATGACGATCACCTGCTCGAGATCGATCGCGCCGCGCGGCTCGTAACTCGACAGGCCCACGAGGGACCGGAGGCGGAGCAACGGCAGTACGTCGTCGCGCACGAGCAGGACCTCGCGGCCCTTCACCGTCCGCACGACGTCCGGCGTCAATTCGATCGTCTCGCTCACGTGCGCGAGCGGAATGGCGTACGTCTCGTCGCCCACGCGCGCCAACACCGCGCGCACAATCGCCAACGTGAGCGGAAGGCGAAGCATCATCGTCGTGCCCTGGCCGGGCACCGAGCGAATGTCCATCGCGCCGCCGAGTGCGCGGACGCGCGTGTACACGGCGTCCACGCCCACACCACGGCCGGACATGTCCGTCACCTGCTCGGCCGTGGAAAATCCTGGACGCGCGAGCAGTCGCAACAGCTCGTCTTCGGTGAGCTCTGTGCGGTGCGCATCGATCAATCCGTCGCGCTTGGCGCGCGCCAGCACGCGATCGCGATCGATGCCTTTGCCGTCGTCGCTCACACGGATCACCACGGCCGATCGATCGCGCAATGCGCTGAGCGTGAGTCGCCCCGTTGGCGACTTACCTGCGGCGATGCGCTGCTCCGGTGTTTCGATCCCGTGATCGATCGCGTTGCGCAAGAGATGGACGATGGAGTCCCCGATCTCGTCGAGCATCGAGCGATCGAGCTCGATCCCCTTCCCTTCCGAAATGAATTCCACCTGCTTGCCGACGCTGCGCGACGCATCGCGCACGATGCGCGGGAACCGATCGAACACCTGCGACACCGGCACCATGCGACTCGCGGTGATTTCGTCTCGCAACTCGGTAATTAGGCGCGACGACTGCGTCACGGTCTCGGTCAACGCAGCGTCGCCGAGGTCGCCCGCGAGCTGCGAGAGACGTCCGCGGGCGATCACGAGCTCGCCGATCAAGTTCATGAGCGTGTCGAGCCGCCGGACGTCGATGCGCACGTGGCGGGATCGCGTGGCGGGCGCCGGCGCGGCGTCGGCTGTCGCGCGCGATGCGGACTCAATCGTCTCGGCATGAATGGCGTCGATGGAGTCGAGCACCGCCGAGACAACGGAACGCGGTCCGGACTCGTCTTCGCCAATGCGCACGTCCTCGACGTCGCCCGATCCGCGCGCCACGCGCTCGATGTCCGCCGACTCCAACGACGTGACGATGCGCAGCGCGAAATCGGACTCGAATCCGTCGGCCTGCATCACATCCAACGACGGCTCGGTGCCAGTCACCTCGCCAAGCTTGGAGATCGTTTGCACAATGATGTAGGCGCGAACGCCGCGCAGCGGCGTGTCCGGCGACAACCGGATGCGGACGAGCGTGCCTGACGTCGTCGGTGCCGGCGCAGTCCAGTTCACGGATGGCAGCGGTGCGCCGAACCGATGCAGCGCCGCCACGAGGTCCGCGGTTCCAACGTCGCCCTCGCGCCCCGCGACGGCGCCTTCAATCGACCGCTCGAGCAAATCGGCCGCTTGGAAGAAGACGTCCATCATGTCGACGTCGATCGCGAGCGCGCCGCGCCGAACTTTGTCGAGCACCGTCTCGAGCTCGTGCGACAGCTCGGCGACCATGGCATAGCCCATCATGGCGCTCATGCCCTTGACCGTGTGCACCGCGCGGAAAATTTCGTCGACGGCAGCGCCGGCCGCGGGGCCCGTCGCCTCGCGTTCCAGTAAGAGCAAGGCCTGGTTTACGCTCGCGACATGCTCGCGGCTTTCTGTAAGAAACAGCTCGGCGTACTGGAGGGTATCCACTGTCGTCGCCGAGGGCGCCGTGTCAGGCGAGCACGCGCTGCACGGCCTCGAGCACGCGGCTCGGCTGGAACGGCTTGACGACGAAATCCTTCGCGCCCGCTTGAATCGCTTCGACCACCAGCGCTTGCTGCCCCATGGCGCTGCACATGAGGATTTTCGCATTGGGGTCGAGCTTGCAGATCTCGCGCACGGCGTCGATGCCGCCCATGTCCGGCATCACGATGTCCATCGTGACGAGGTCGGGACGAAGCTGCTGGTACTTCTGGACGGCCTGCACGCCCGTCTCGGCCTCGCCCACGATCTCGAATCCCGCTTGCGTGAGGATGTCGCCGACCATGGTGCGCATGAAGATCGCGTCGTCACAAATCAAAACCGATTGCGTCAAGAACCCCTCCAAAAGAGTGCACCGGAAACCAGCACGACCAGCTCTACACGCAGTACCAGCACTAGACGAGCAGGACCTGGGCGATGATCGCGCCGAGATCGAGAATGATGACTGGAGTACCGTCCACCGTCGCGACACGCTGCGTGATCGCGCTCGCGCCGCTGTCGGCGTCCGCATCGTCCATCGGCAACACGCGCACGTCGAGCACTTCTTCGACGATCACGCCGACGAGCCGCTCCTCGTGTCGCACGAGCACGATCGATCCCGCGGTCGTTTGTCCGCGCGAGGGCTCGAGACGCGCCAACAGATCGAGCACGGTGACGATCGTGCCGCGCATGTTGATCAACCCGCGCACGAACGGCGGCGCGCCGGGCAGGCGCGTCAACGGTCGAAGCGGAATGATTTCTTGCGTGAGCCCGATGTCGCAGCCGTACGTGGTCTCGCCCACACGAAACAGCAGTGTGGGCGGGGCAATCACGTCAGACGTGGACGTTATAGAATCCAAAGAATTCGAGCGGGTTGGTGTCGCCGAGTTCGACGTCGGGGCCTGCCGCGGCCACGACCGCACGGTGCAGCTCTGCCGGCAGCGGCGATCTGAGGTCCACCAACTCACCCGAGATCGGGTGACGGAAGACCAACCACGCCGCGTGCAGGAAATGCCGGCGCGGCGGAAGTCCAACCAGCTTGCGGCCCCCGCCACCCCCGTAAGTATCGTCGCCAACGACCGGATGCCCGATCGAGGCGAGATGCACGCGGATCTGGTGAGTCCGACCGGTGTGCAGGTCGGCCCGCAGAAGATCCGTGGAGTCGAAGCGCGCAAGCCGGGTGAGATCCGTCCTCGCCGGCCGTCCAGTATTGACGACTGCCATGCGCTTTCGGTCTCGCGGATCGCGGGCGATCGACTTGTCGACGGTGATCCGGTCTTCGGTCAGGTGGCCCCATGTCAGCGCGGCATACCGCCGAGTGATCTGGCGGGCCTGAAGCGCCGCCCCCAACACCCGATGCGCGCGGTCGGAGCGAGCGACCAGCAGGAGCCCGGACGTCTCCTTGTCCAACCGATGGACGATGCCCTCGCGGAACTCGTCGTTCACGCTGGAAAGTGGTCCACCGCGGCCTTTGAGTGCATTTACAAGGGTCCCCGACCAATTCCCAGGAGCCGGATGCACCACCATACCCGCCGGCTTGTCGACGACCAGTACGTCGTCGTCTTCGTAGACAATGCTGAGCGGGATGTCCTCGCCAATGACCTCGCGATCCGGTGGGGGTGGGACTTTGACGGTTACTTCTTCCCCCTCGCGGCCTTTATAGCTCGCCTTCTCCCGCCGCCCATCGACCGTGACGTGGCCGTTCGCAATCAACGTCGCCGCCTGGTTGCGGGAGACGTCGAGCTCGCCCGAGATGAGAACATCCAGGCGCGGCGCATCGGCCGGGACGGTCATGACGTGCGATTTGGGGTCGGTCATTCAATTGGGTGGGTTCAAGTCCGCGTCGTTCCCGCGACAACCCGCGGTTTTCCGCGTATTCCGCGGCAAAAAGGACGAGACGCTTGGTTCAACAGCCTTGCCGCTGATCACGCGGAACAACGACGCGGATGAACGCGGGAACTACGCAAGCATGCTGAAGAACAATGCGAAACGCTGGGAGCTCAGCTCGAAAACGGCGCGTTGTCGCGCGCAGCCGCTTCGCCGGCGGCAGTCGCCAGCGCCTGACGATCTTCGCGCCACAGCACGAACGCCAGCATGAGCGCGCCCACGGTCACGGCAGAATCGGCGACGTTGAAGGTCCAGAAGCGAACGTCGCCCACGCCGATGTCGATGAAGTCGACAACGCCGCGCGCCGAGTGAATGCGGTCGATGAGATTGCCGGCTGCACCGCCCCACGCCAACCCGAGTGCGAGCGAACGAATGACGTCCTCGCGCTTGTTCGTGGCATACAACCGCCACAGAATGACGAGCGCAATCACGGCGAACGCGCCGAAGATGTACCGCGAATAGTCGCCGAGCGACATGCTGAACGCCGCGCCGGGATTGTACGCGAGCGTGAAGCGCGCCACGTCGCCGATGACGGGCATCGACACACGCGGCTCGAGGTGTTGCACCGCGAGATATTTGGTGATCACATCGAGAATGATCACGACGACGGCCGCGGACCAGAACACGCGGCCGTTCTTGGAAGTCGAACTCATGTCGCGCCTAGGCTGCCTAGTCTTACGAGAGCTCCCGGGATTCGACCGTCACGGCCGCCGGCATGGGCACCGGCGTGCTCTCGGACTCGGTGTCCTCACCCCACAGCACCCAGGCGAGCAAAAACGCCCCGAGGCTCACCGCCATGTCGGCGATGTTGAAGGTTGGCCACCGCGAGTCGCCAAAGCCGATGTCGATGAAATCCACGACACCGAAACTCGAGCGAATGCGATCGATCAAATTTCCTACCGCGCCGCCACAAACCAGCGCGAGCGACAACGTCCGCAGAATATCGCCGGGACGCGTTGCCGCATAGAGACGAGCGAGGATCACCAGCGCCACGACCGTCAACACCATGAAAATACCGCGCGAATACCGGCCCACGTGCAGGCCGAATGCGGCACCCGGATTGTAGACGAGCGTGAACCGCACGACGTCGCCGTAGACGTCGTGCGGCAGACGCTGCGGAATCAATCGGCTGACGGCGAGCGCCTTCGTGCAGAAGTCGACCGCCGCCACCAGCACCAGCACCGGCCAGAAGAGGCCGGAATTACTTCTTTGCATCTTCCTCACGCTGCTTGCAATCGATGCAATAGCGCGCGTGTGGAAGGGCGTCGAGTCGCTCGAACGCGATCTCGTTGCCGCATTGATGACACTTGCCGAACGTCTCGGGCGAGCGATAGAGCCGGCGCAGCGCTTCGTCGATGTGCCAGAGGAAACGGCCCTCCTGGCTCGCGAACAGGAACGCCTTCTCACGCTCCATGGCATCCGTTCCCTGATCGGCCATGTGGAACGAGTAGCTGCTCAAGTCTCCGTCGGCCGACTGCGGTGTCGAGCCGAACGCTTCATCGTTGCGACCCAATTCCTTGAGCACGCGCTTGCGCTCGTCGATCAACCGCTTTTCAAAATGCTGCAGCGACTTCTTCGGCATGCCCTTCGGCTTCTTTGCTGCGCTGTTCGTCGTCGGCATTGCTACTCTATCCTGGTGATGGCCACGAAGGCCGGAAGACCGTCGAGATCGATAGCGTGCATGTCATTTCCCTGCTCAGCCGCCCCGCGAAACGCGAGCTCGGCGGCCAACACTTCCTCGGCAATCCGGGCGCCGTGCACCCGGACCACGTCCTCAACCTCACTCGGTCCTGCCACGGTCAGCACGATACGATCGCTCACCGCGAACCCTGACTCCTTTCGCATACGTTGTACCCGGCTGATGAGCTCTCGTGCGTAGCCCTCCAGCTTCAATTCCGGCGTCAGCGTCGGATCGAGCGCCACGAAGAATCCGCCGTCTTCCTGTACCGCCAAATCGCCGGATGCGCGACGCACGATCGTCAGGTCATCCGGGCCAAGCTCGTGCGAATCCCCCTCAACGGTAACGACCAGCGCGTCTCCATGCAGGAATCGACGGAGTTCGTCGCTGGTGAAGGCCGCCGCCGCCGCGGCGGCGAGCGGAGTCTTCTTGTTGAACTTCTTACCCAGCGCACGGAAGTTTGGTTTCGCTTCCAGCGTCACGAGCGCATCACCGGAGCTCGCGAACTCCACGCGCTTGACGTTGAGCTCCGACGCAAGCAGTGGGATGAGCGGCTCGAGCGCTGCTTCGGTCACCTGCGGTGCGACGCATACCATGCGTGACAACGGCTGCCGCACCTTGATTCCAATCTCCTCGCGCACGGCACGGCCGAGGCGCGACAGCGTGCGGACAGCATCCATCGCGGCGTCGAGCGTCGGATCGGACGCGTAGTCGCGACCCGTCACGTACGGCGCGAGATGCACCGACTGGCCGGTGAGCTCGCGGTGAATCCAATCGCTCACGAACGGCGCCAGTGGGGCGAGCAGGCGGCATACGGATACCAACACCTCGTACAGCGTGGCGAACGCCGCCCTGTTGTCGTCGGTGTCGACGTCGTAGAACCGACCTCGATTGAGCCGCACGTACCAGTTCGCCAAGTCATCGTCCACGAACTCGATGATCGCGCGGGTCGCCGATGTGGCGTCGTACGTCTCGAGCGCGCGGTCCACGACGTGCTCGAGCCGGCTGAGCCGGCCGATCATCCAGCGATCGATCAGCGGCCGGTCGGCCACAGCCGGATCAGCGGCGGACGGCGCCCATCCAAAATTCGCGTACTGGGCAAAGATGCCGCTATACACGTTCTTGAACGTTCTCAGGAACCGTCCTGCCTGCTCGGCCAGCACTTTCTCATCGAATGCCCGCGGCAGCCACACGTTGCTCGCGCCCATGAGAAAGAGCCGCACCGCGTCGACGCCATGCCGCTCGAACATCAGCCACGGATCCACCACGTTCCCGCGGCTCTTCGACATCTTGATGCCGTTCCAATCGAGCACCATGTCGTTCACGACGACGGCGCGGAACGGCGACGCCACAGCATCGCTGTCGTTGTTCGGCAACGCATCGCCCAACGTCGTGGCAATCGCGAGCAGCGAGTAGAACCACCCGCGCGTTTGATCCAAGCCCTCGGCGATGAAATCCGCCGGGAACTGCGCCGCGAGCTGATCACGATTCTCGAATGGATAGTGCCACTGCGCAAACGACATCGAACCGGAGTCGAACCACGCGTCGATCACTTCGGGCGCGCGGTGCATGGTGCCCGTGCAGCCGGACACACGACACTTCCACGTATACGAATCGACGTGCGGCTTGTGCGGATCGAAATCCTTGGGCAGCGTGCGACCCGCGCGTTCCGCGAGCTCCGCGTAGCTGCCGACGGCGTCGACATGGTCGGCATTCGCATCGCACACCCACACCGGTAGCGGCGTGCCCCAGAACCGATCGCGCGAGATCGCCCAATCGATGTTGTTCTTGAGCCACTCGCCAAAGCGTCCTTCACCCGTTGCCGGCGGATGCCAATCGATGCGCGCATTGCGCGCGAGCATGGCGTCGCGCACAGCGGTCGTCTTCACGAACCACGACGAGCGCGCGTAGTACAGTAGCGGCGTTCCGCAGCGCCAGCAGTGCGGATACGAGTGCACCTGACGACCGGCTCTATGCAGTACGCCGAGCCGCTTGAGCTCTTCGGTCAGCAGTGCGTCGGCGTCCTTGAAGAACAGCCCGCCGACGATCGGCACCCACGACGGAAACTCGGCTTTCGCATCGAGCGGCTGGAGAAACGCGAGGTTGTGCTTCCGGCCAGTGGCATAGTCGTCGGCGCCGAACGCCGGCGAGATGTGCACCACGCCGCTGCCGTCGGTCTCGGAGACGAACTCCTCGCCGATGATGATCTCGTGCTCGGTGCCTTCAGGATACTCGAGCAAGTCGAACGGCCGGCTGTAGCGAAGGCCGACGAGCTCCGTGCCCTTCATGCGCCCGACGACATCCCAGCGTGCATCGTAATCCTCACCGAGCGCGGACCGCAGCCGCGACTCGGCGAGGATGAGAGTTCTCTTATCTTTATCCGCCTCGCGACGCACGACCTCGACGTAGTCGATGTCCGGATGCACCGCCAACGCCGCGTTGGACAGGAGTGTCCACGGCGTGGTGGTCCAGACGAGGATTCTACGGCCGCGTCCGTTGATCGTCGCCTCGTTCCCCTGAAGCTCGAGTGCGATGTACACGCTCGGATCTTCAACATCCTCATATCCCTGCGCCAGCTCGTGGCTCGACAACGCCGTGCCGCATCGCGGACAGTACGGCAGCACTTTGTGTCCGCGATACAACAGCTTCTTGTCGAACAACGTCTTGAGCGCCCACCACACGCTCTCCACGTAGTCGTTGCTGTACGTGACGTACGGATGCTCGTAGTCGAGCCAGTACGCCATGCGCGCGCTCAGCTTCTCCCACTCGGCGCGATACGTGAACACGCTCTCGCGGCACAGCCGGTTGAACTCCGCCGCGCCGATCGCCTCGATCTGCTGCTTGCCACTGATGCCGAGTTGCTTCTCGACTTCGATCTCGACGGGCAAACCATGCGTGTCCCAGCCCGCTTTGCGCGCGACGCGAAATCCTTTCATCGCGCGATGGCGGCAGAAGAGATCCTTGATCGTTCGCGCGAAAACGTGATGGATGCCGGGCCGACCGTTCGCCGTCGGCGGGCCTTCATAGAACACGAATGGCGGCGCGTCCGCGCGCGCGGCGAGCGTCTGCTCGAACAACTTTTCGTCGTTCCAGCGCGCGAGCAGCTCGCGCTCTACCTCGTCCGCCTGCCGATCCGGCGGCAGCGGTTGAAATCGGATCGTCGAGTTGCTCACAGCCGCTCCAGGATGCCGCGCACCAGCGCCGTGAGCTGTGGCTCGGCGCGGTTCGCCACGCCGATCACATGCTCGATCGTCGGCGGCTCTGGCTGGTTGGGAAGACACATATCGGTGATGATGGAAAGACCTAGAACGCGCATGCCTGCGTGAACCGCGACGATTGCCTCCGGCACCGTCGACATGCCAACGACGTCGGCGCCGATCGTTCGCAGATACCGGCACTCCGCAGGCGTCTCGAGATTGGGCCCGGCGACGGCGACGTACACGCCTTCGCGCACCGAAATCTGGTTGTCCGCTGCAACCCGGTGCGCCAACGCACGTAACCCGGCGTCGTACGGCGCCGACATATCCGGAAAGCGCGGTCCAAGGCGATCGTCGTTCGGGCCGATCAGCGGATTGTCGCCGAAGAGATTGATGTGATCCGCAATGATCATCACGTCGCCTTCGGCCCACAGCGGATTCAATCCGCCGCACGCGTTCGACACGATCACCGTATCGATGCCGAGCGCGCGGAACACGCGCACCGGAAACGTGACCTGCTGGAGCGAATATCCCTCGTAGCGATGAAACCGTCCTTGCATCGCCAGCACCGTCTTACCGCCAAGGCGTCCGCCGATCAACCGGCCGTTGTGCGACTGCACCGTGGACAGCGGGAATCCCGGGATGTCCGCGTAATCGATCGTGGTGGCGTCTTCGATCTCGGCTGCGAGCGCACCGAGACCGGTGCCGAGGATGATCGCGACATCGGGTTGCGCGGCGAAGCGCGCACGCACGGCCGCAGCCGCTTCCGCGGCTGATTCGTATGCGTGAAAGTTCGGCGCCGCCGTGGGCGCCGGAGAATACTGCGAGCTTGTCGTGCTCATTCTTTAACGAGCGATCCCATCCAGGCAGGAGTCCCAGTCGCATCGCGCACACCGGCGTCCGGCGGCGACTGCTCGGCCGCATTGACCTCCGACAACTGCCGCTCGATGAGCACGCGGAGCTGTGCGAGATAGGCGCGACGGGCACGGTCGAGCGCCGCGAGCTGATCTTCGATGCGGCGAATCTCGCCGCGCGCTTCGTCGATTATCTGCTCCGCTTGCGCGCGCGCTTCGCGAATGATGAGCTGCCCCTCTTTCTCGGCCTGCTCGCGAATTTCGCCGCGGAGCTGCTGCGCCGAGATGAGCGCTTCGTTGATCGCCTTGTCGCGCTCGCGAAAGGCGCGAAGCTGCTCGTGGAATCCGCGCGCTTTGTTGTCGAGGTCCTGGTTGACGCGCGTGAGGCGCTCCAGCTCTTCGGCCACCTGGTCGCGGAACTGGTTCACCCGCTCGGGATCGTAGCCGCGCAGTGCCTTGCCGAAGTCGTACCGGCGCACATCCAGCGGCGTGAGGTGAAAAGTCTCGTCGATCATGCGGATCTAGCTCCGAAGAGAATCGTCCCGAGGCGCACCAGCGTCGCGCCTTCCTCGACGGCGACCTCGTAATCGTGCGACATGCCCATCGACAGCTCGGTGGCGTCGTGACCGGCCGCGCGCAGTACGTCACGCGCGTCGCGGGCGCCGGCGAACACCGTTCGCAACGTACGCTCGTCGGCATCCAACGGTGCCATCGTCATTACGCCTTGTACTCGAATGCCCGCCAAGCCGCGCAGGCGCGCAGCTTCCGCCTCCCACTCGCCGCGCTCGAATCCGCCTTTGCTTTCCTCGCCGACGACGTTGACCTGAAGCAGCGCGTGCACCGGCGCACCCGCCGCCATGCCAAAGTCGCTGACGGCATCCGCGAGCCGAGCGCTGTCGAGCGAATGCAATAGATCGAACTTCTCGAGTGCCTTGACCTTGTTCCGCTGAAGGTGGCCGATCAGATGCCAGCGCACCGGCACCGTGACCGCGTCCATCTTCGGCAACGCTTCCTGCACTTTGTTTTCGCCGACGTCGCCCAAGCCGGCACGAGACGCGGCCTCGACGGCGTCGGGGCCGTGCGTCTTGGTCACGGCGACGATTACCGCCGTTTGTCCGTGCCCGCCACGCGTGACCGCGGCATCGATTTTGTCGCGCACTTCCCGAAGCCGCATCGGGAGGTCAGAAAACGGCATAACGTTGTAATTTACCGGAAGTTACAAGTCGAATCAAGAGAAGCGAGTTGGGGCTTGGAGTGCGTTGCATCGGCGAGATGCGGGCATCCCAGCACGCTGAAAAAATACTCGTGCACCGGGTCCAGTGATTCGCGAACGATCATGTGCGAACGCCACGGATCGATGTCCGCTGCCGCGCGATGCATTTGGGTCGAATCGAGCAAAGTAACCGGCAAAACGTCCGTTTCTGGATCTTGTTGCTCCATGTCGCCGGATTGGTCCAAGTACACGAAGCCGATATCCTTCCAACTGATGCCAAGATGGTTTCTGTCGCCAGCTGGCACGGTGACGGCAGCCGCAACGGGCCGACCCTCCCGTCGTGCCTCCGCCGCTATCCGCGCCGACAGATCGATCATGTCGCCATCCAGACGCCCGCCAAGCAGGTGCGTCCGCCGCTCCACTTCGTCCGAGTACCACGGCGCCCCGAGCAACGGCATGGTGATCACCGTGACGTCGCGCCGCAGATGCTCCGCCTGTTGAGCGTACCAAAGCGGATAGGTGTCGTTGTCACCGGCAACGAACAGTACGGCGTTGCGCGGTAACGGTTCGAGCAGCGACGACGCAACGCGCCGCGGCAGACTTGCCTCTGGTTCCGCACGGCGCGACACCGCGGACCAATTCAACGCAATCGGTAGGGCAGCGAGCGCGACACCCGCTGCCACCGGCCAACGAACGCGCCGCGCGACCGCCATTGCGCCGATGCCCGCCCACAGTCCCCAGGCCCAAAAGCTCAGCACGAAGAAGTAGTCGCGGTCACGCGCCTCGTGCATCTCGGCGTTGGGCACGAACGTCCACCCGAACGACGCGCCGGCTTTGAGATTGAGATACACGCCCACACCCAGCGAGCCGCACAGGAACAGCAACAAGACCGCCGTCCATCCGCGCGCGTCGAGCGAGCGATGATGCGCCGCGCCAATGATCCCGAGCACGCCGAAACACACAGTCATCAACACGCGCCAGACATTCGGTATCACCGACGGCGCCAGCGACAGCGCGACCTGCCAATCCGCGTACTCGAACCAGTTAGCGATCTGTAGCCACCACGGCGCCTGCCGCGGCAGCAAACCGGCGACGTCGTACTGCTTACGGCCCACGACGTACGCCAATTGATCGAATGTCGACGGATTCGCCTGGTTGATCGCCGGATCGTGCCGCGCGCGCACGAGCATGATGAAAATCGCGGAGCACGCGATCGCCAGCACCGCCGCGGCGCCGAGCGACGCCTGCGTGCGCGCCCACCATGTGTCTCGAGCGCCAATGAACGTCGAGACGGCAATCACCGCGACCCCGGCGATCGTCATCCAGAGTGAAAGCCGGCCGACTCCCACCGACGCGATCGTCACCCCGAGCAGCACGACCCCGGCGCTCACGTCCCACGTGCCGTCGACGCGCCGCGCCGCGAGATAAATCACCACGGGCGCGGCAACGAGAATACTCAAATGCAGCGGCAGCGACAGCGCGAGCAGATACGCGGCGAGCACGGTCCACTTCCGCTCGCCCGAGCGCCCTGCGATATCCGCCGCGACGATCGCCGCAACCGACACGAACAGCGACGCCGCGTATACCTCGGTCTCCGTGGCGTTCTGCCACACCGACGTCATCGCGCCGGCCGTGACACCGGCAGCGAGCCCGATCCATGGCGCGCGTGTCGACTTGGCCATCCACCACGCCGACAATCCGACCGCACTCGCGGTGCACGCCGCCGACAATAGATTCGTCGCCACCGCGTACGGAAGGAACCACAGCACTCGCGCCCACACATTGAGCGCGATGACGAACAACGGCGTCCCGGGCGGATGCGGAATCCCGAGCGAGTGCGCTGCCGCAATGAATTCGCCGGCGTCCCAGAAGGTGACGCCCGGCGCCAGTGTCGCAGCGTACACGACGAGCATCGCGGCGCCGGCTACGAGCGCCGCGCGCCGCGCCGTCCAGGTCTCAATCACGCGTGAACTTCGAGTCCCGCTGACTCGGCGACGTCGTGCAGGGCGCGGCCCGATACGAGCTCACGAACCTGCGCCGGCGTGAAATGGCGCCACAGTTTGCCATTCGCTGCCACCGTGATCGTCGCTGTTTCCTCCGACACCACAACGACCATCGCGTCCGCCTCTTCGGACAAGCCAAGCGCCGCACGGTGCCGCGTGCCGAGCGAACGGTCGATGAGTGACGCCTGCGAGAGCGGCAGAATGCAGCCGGCGCCAATGATCGTGTCGCCGCGAATCAGCACCGCGCCATCGTGCAGCGGTGAATAGGGCGTGAAGATCGTCGCCAGCAGGTCCGCCGAGACCTTGGCGTTCATCTCCGATCCGGACTGCACGTACGGGTCGAGCGACACGTCGCGCTCAATGGCAACGATGGCGCCGATCCCCGACCGGCTGAGACGCTCCACCGCCTCAGCCACCTGCTCGCCGATTTCGCTCTCTCCCATGTGCGAGAAGAAGCGCGACATCGGCGTACGTCCGATCTGCGCCAGCCCCGCCCGTAACTCCGGCGCGAAGACGATCAGCAATGCGATGGCGCCGTAGCTGAAGATCAACGTCAGCAAATAGAGGATCATGCTCAACTGCAGCATGTACGCGATCCCGTACGCGACGGCCAACACCACGACGCCGACGAGGATCTGCATGGCGCGCGTGCGGTGGACGAGCAGCAGCGCGCGGTAGATCGCGTAGCTGACCACCGCCACCTCGAGCACGTCGCGCCAGCCTGGGCGCAGGAGCCGGAATTGCTCGACGAAATTCATATACTAATATCTATATACTATAATCAGCATAGTCCTGTTCGGCCGCGATCGCCCACGCGACGTCCAGCGCCTCGCGCGCCGCACGGACGTCGTGGACGCGGAACAGCCGCGCCCCACGGTCGAGCGCGGCGACGTTCGCCCCCGTGGTGCCTGCCACGCGATCGGTCGGCACCGAGACGCCCGTCAGATGCCCGATGAACCGCTTCCGCGACACGCCCACCAGCACCGGATACCCGAGCGCCACCACCCGCGACAACTCGTGCAGCACCCGCACCGACTGATCGCCCCGTTTCGAGAAGCCAATCCCTGGATCGAGCACGATCTGGTCCGCCGCAATACCGACACGCGTCGCACGCTCGACGCACGCCTGCAGCTCGCCGACCACCGCACCCGTCACGTCCGCCCCGTACTCGGAGTGCACGAATGTCGCCATATCGGCAACGTCGCCGCGCGAGTGCATGAGGACAACCCCTGCCCCGGCCGCCGCACACACCTCTGCCATTGCGGGGTCCAGCCGAAAGCCCGAGACGTCATTCACGATCGATACGCCGAGTCCCAGCGCTGCGCTCGCGACGCGCGCTTTGTTCGTGTCGATGGAGAGCGGCACATCCGGATGATCGACCCGAATCGCGCTGATCGCCGGCACGACGCGGCGCAGTTCATCATCCGCACTGACCGGCTGCGCACCCTGCGGCCGAGTGGATTCGCCCCCGACGTCGAGCACGTCAGCGCCTTCGGCGATCAGCCGCGACGCAACCTGCCGAACGTCGTCCAACGTGCGCAGCCGGCCGCCGTCGCTGAAACTGTCCGGCGTCATGTTGATGATGCCGACAATGCGCGGCCGGTCGAGCGCGAGCAAACCCGTAGCGTGACGCCACTGCATCGATTGCATGTGCAGAAGCTATCGGATTTGACCAATCAATACAGCACAAAAAAACGGGAGCCTCGTCGGCTCCCGTTCTCTGGTGGTGCTCTACTGATTGACTGATTACGCCGGACTCGGCTCGGGTCCGCCAAGAAGCGGCGGAGCCGAGCGACGCGGCTCCAGCACCGGCGTCACGACCGGCGGCGGCGCCGTTGGCGGCGCGCCCGATGTGCGCGGCGGGAGCATCTCGCCGCGCGACAACATCTCGATGTCCTCACGCGACAGCGTCTCACGGTCGAGCAACGCAGCAGCCACCTGATGCAGCAGCGCGATGTGCTCCGTGAGCGTCTCTTTCGCCCGGTCATACGAGCGGTCGATGACACGCTTCACTTCGGCGTCCACGAGCTGCGCCGTCTGTTCGGAGACTTCGCGACGGTGCTGAATCTCGCGACCGAGGAAAAGCTCCTGCTCGTTGTCGCCGACGAGGATCGGTCCGATCGCGTCGGACAGCCCCCATTGCGTGACGTAACGACGGGCGATGGACGTCGCCTGCTGAATGTCGCTCGCCGCGCCGGTGGTGACGCGATCGTACCCGAAGATCAACTCTTCGGCCACGCGACCGCCGTACGCCATCACGAGCCGCGCCTCGAGCTGCTCGCGCGTGACCGACACTCTGTCGTCTTCCGGCAGCGTGAAGGCAAGACCGAGCGCGCGACCGCGCGGCACGATCGTGACCTTGTGCAACGGATCGTTGCCTTTGACGCGCATCGCACAAATGGCGTGACCGCCCTCGTGATACGCGGTGAGCTTCCGCTCCTCGTCCTTCATCACCATCGACTTCCGCTCGGCGCCCAGCATGACCTTGTCCTTCGCATCCTCGAGATCCGCCATGTAGATCTTGTCGTGGTTGCGACGGACGGCGAGTAGCGCCGCTTCGTTCACCAGGTTGGCGAGGTCAGCGCCTGCCATGCCCGGAGTTCCGCGCGCCAGCGTCGTGATGTTCACGTCGTCGGCGATCGGCTTGTTGCGCAGATGGACCTTGAGAATGCCTTCGCGGCCGCGGAGATCCGGTGCGTCGACGACGATCTGGCGATCGAAGCGGCCCGGACGCAGCAGCGCGGGATCGAGCACGTCGGGACGGTTCGTGGCGGCGATGAGGATCACGCCGTCGTTGGACTCGAAGCCGTCCATCTCGACGAGCAACTGATTGAGCGTTTGCTCACGTTCGTCGTGACCGCCGCCCAACCCGGCGCCGCGATGGCGACCGACCGCATCGATTTCGTCGATGAAGATGATGCACGGCGCGTGCGCCTTGCCCTGCTCGAACAGGTCGCGCACGCGGCTGGCGCCGACGCCCACGAACATTTCAACGAAGTCGGAACCAGACATCGAGAAGAAGGGACGATTCGCTTCGCCGGCCACGGCCTTGGCGAGCAGTGTCTTACCAGTTCCCGGAGGCCCGACCAGCAGCGCACCCTTGGGCAGGCGTCCGCCCAACTTGGTGAACTTCTGCGGGTCGCGCAGGAACTCGATGATTTCCTGGAGCTCCTGCTTGGCTTCGTCCGCGCCGGCGACGTCGGCGAAGGTCAGCTTGGGCGTGTCACCCGTGAGCAGCTTCGCCTTCGACTTACCGAACGAGAACGCCTTGTTGCCGCCGGCCTGCATCTGTTTGAACAGGAACAGATAGAAGCCGATGAACAGCAGCCACGGCAGGAAGTTGAGCACCCACGTCATGATCGACGCGTTTGCATCCTTCGCGTCGATCGCCACGCCCTTTGCGTTGAGCGCGTCGACTTCGTGCTCCGAGTTCTCGACCGGCAGGCGGACCGTGAAATTCTTCACGTCGGCGGCGCCGGCGATCGTTTCACGCTCCTTGAACGTGCCTTCCACGGTCTTGCCCGCCACGATCGTGACCTTGGCGATGTTGTCGTGGTCGAGCGCGTCGCGGTATTGCGTATAGGTGATCTGCTTCGATGCCTCGGTCTTGGACCCCGTCAACTGGATGAGGACCACCGGGATGAGCAGAATGAGAATCCAGAAGGACAGCGTCTTCGAGAAGCGTCCCCAGCTGAACTCTTTCTTGTTTTTTGGCGGCATTTGAACTGGCATTTACTGCAGGCTCGCTATGTACGGTAGGTGCCGGAAATTTTCCGCGTGATCTAACCCATACCCCACCAGGAACTCATTGGGTGCGTCGAATCCGATGAACCGCGTTGGATATCGAAGCTCCGTCGCAAGGTGCTTGTGCAGCAACGCACAAATTTCAACCGACTGCGGTTTCCGTGCCTGTAGCAGGTCCATGAGCCGGCTCAGCGTCCGGCCCGTGTCCACGATGTCTTCGACCAGTACGATGTGCTTTCCCTCGAGCTCGGTTTCGGGATCGTACAGCAGTCGAACGTGTCCGCTGGAGAGGGTGGAGTCCCCGTAACTGGAAGCGACGAGGAAATCGACCTGCAGCGGGCGCGTCACTTCCCGCACCAGGTCGCTGAGAAATATAAAGCTGCCCTTCAAAAGTCCGAGCATGAGCAGCTCGCCGTCGGGATACGAGCGAGTGATCTCCTCGCCCAGCTCCTTCACGCGGGCCGCGATGTGCTCCTTTTCATAGACGATTCGACGGACGGTGCGACCGAGGAGTCGCGGGTCAGCGATTGGTGTAGTCACACACAAAAGGTAAACCCGGTCGACCGGACCGTACGGTTGCCGCGTCGCTACGGCGCACTCCCGGAATCCAGACGACTTGGTCACCTGCCAATACTACGGGCCACCCCGTCCTTTCGTGTCCGGTCACACCGGCGTCCGACAGCAAATGCTTCACCTTGTGCGATTCCGCGCCATCGACCGAGACCAGCGCGTCGCCCGCCTCCCAGATTCTTACCGACAACGGCCGGTCCGTGGGAAGCCACGCACACCAGTGGTCGCCGTCGACCTCGTCGCCGCCCGCACTCGCGACGTCGGCGGCCGGTCGAAACGACCACTCGCCCCACAGTGTGTCATTGGACAACGCAAGCGGCTCTGGCGTTGGTCTCACCTGATCCGACGCGCGGAGTTGGAGCAGGTCACGCGAGCGCGTGACCTCCCAGCCGCCAGCGAGTTGAATCCGCGCACCCACGCGGCCGTCGCGCGTGAACTCGGCCAGTCGCATCGTTCCGCGACGATCGAGAACCACACCAGCTCGAGCGGCGATCGCCGGCCACAGCACACACAGTTCGTGCGTGGTGCGAACGCTCAAGGCACTGGCGCACACGTCGAGACCCGGCGTTTCCGCGAACGTGCGCAGCTCGATGTCGCTCGAGATGTACGCGTCGACGTCGGCGCGCCAGCGCGCGGCCTTCCGAGCCAGCGCGAGGAGGTCGGCGTCAAGATTGACGCGCACGTGCCGCAGCGCCGGCAGCAGATCGTGTCGTACGCGATTCCGCAGATATTGCGGCGATGCGTTCGACGGATCCTCGACCCACGTCAGACCCTGCGCTCGCGCATAGCGCGCCAGATCGCGTCGGGTGAGACGAAGCAGCGGCCGCACGATGTCGCTGTCGGCAAACAGGCCGGCGAGCCCACGCGCGCCGGCGTCGCGCAGCACGCGCATCACGATCGTTTCGACCTGATCGTCCGAGCTGTGCGCGGTCGCGACGACCGCGCCTTCGCGATCGGCGAGCGTGCGCAGAAAATTCCAGCGTGCTTCCCGGAATTCGGCTTCGGTCTCGAGCGGCGCGGCGGCGCGACCGCCAACGAAAGAAATTCCCAACGTGCTCGTCGAGCGTTCCACGAGTTGCAGCGCCGCGGTTGCCGCGGTGCCGGTGCCGTGATCGAACGTGGCGACGATGAGCTGAGACTTGGGGACTGTCGCGGCGGCGGCGTCGAGCAACACCATTGAATCGAGCCCGCCGGAAACGGCGAGGACGACGCGCTCACGCGGCCGCAGCGCGGCCCGCACGGACTGTCGAACGGATGTCGTATCGCGAAGACTCACAACCGGAAGATAGCGATGTGTACAGCGAGGTGACCCGGCGTGACACACCCGTTGCCCCTGGAACGCACACAACGGCTCGACTATACTTCCCCCGTTCGCCTTCGCCGACTGATCTCGTCGGCGTTGTCAGAAGCCTTCAAGAAGCTCTTCAGGAGTACGCGCTTGCAAACCCACGGACCGCTCGGAACTCTCTGGGTCAGCCTCGGTCTCGGCTGCTTCTATATCGCGTTGATCTGGCTGAACACGCTGCTCGGCTTCTTCCTGACGCCGCTGTTCGTGATCCCCGTGACGTGGGTTACCGATCGCCTCGGCGAGCGGCGCAGCGCGCGGCAGATCTGAGTCGCGGCGCGGGCCCACGCAGCTCGTGCATCTACGATTGATGAAAGCCAGGACGGGGATCTTCCCCGTCCTTTTTTTGTTTCTATGCGTCACGCTGCCTGCGCAGGCACGCGCGCAGTTCGTGGTGCGGTCGTGGCTCCCGTGGCGAACGGTCGAGACGGCGCACTTCGCCTTTCATTATCCCGCGGAGCTCGAGGGCTGGACGCTCGACGTCGCGTCGCACATCGAAGCCGTGGATTCCGCCGTGGCGCGTGAAGTCGGATACGCGCCGGCTCGCAAGACGGACGTTGTCGTCGACGATCCGTTTGGTTCGACGAATGGATCCGCGTGGCCGTTTCTCGATCGACCGGTCGTGAACCTGTGGGCAACGCCGCCCAATCCGCGCGACGACATCGGCGAGTTCCGCGATTGGGGCGCGACGCTCATCTCGCATGAGTTCACGCACATCGCCCATCTCACGCGACCCTCGCGCAATCCGCTGGTCCGCACGCTGTGGCAAGCGATGCCAGTCGATCTCGGTCCGATTCCACTCGTCGCACCGCGATGGGTGATCGAGGGATACGCGACGTACGTCGAAGGTCGCGTCACGGGCTCGGGACGGCCGCACGGGATCTGGCGGCCGGCGTACCTCCGCGAGTGGGCGCTCGAAGGACAACTACCGACGTACAATCAGCTCGATGCCTGGAGTGCCTACGACGGCGACGAGTTTGCCTACCTCGCCGGCTCGGCGTTCCTCGAGTGGCTGGTGCGCCGGCAAGGCGATTCGAGTCTCGTGAATCTTTGGCGCCGGATGAGCGCCAAGCAGACCCGGAGCTTCGACGAAGCATTCATCGGCGTGTTTGGCGAGAGTCCGCGCACGCTCTACGGGCGGTTCACCACCGACGCGATTGCGAACGCAGTCAAAGCAGGAGAAATCATCCGTGCGGCCGCACCGGCGGGTGATACCGGAATGATCGTTCAGCGGCTGTCGTGGGACACGGGCGATCCGGCGCTCTCACCCGACGGGCGGCACGTGGCGATCGTGCTCCGGTCGCCAATCGCTCGATCTCGGGTCATCGTCTGGCGCACCGCGCCCGAGCCCGACACCGCCCGAGCGCGCCGCGACTCCCTGCTACGGCAGCGCGACCCCGAGGATGTCCCGGCGATTCAACTCTATCCGCCGCCCAAGCGCGTGATTGCGAGTTTGATGTCGCCAGGTTCCTCATACGAAAATCCTCGTTTTACGTTGGACGGTCGAGTGCTGCTGTGGCGGTCGACGCCGCACGGCGACGGCTCGGTATCGCCGGATCTGTATCTCTGGAATCCGGCGAACGGCGCGGTGAAGCGGATCACCCGCGGCGCCGGCGTGCGTGACGCCGATCCGACGCCAGATGGTCATTCCGCCGTCGCCACGCGCTGCCACGCCGGCTGGTGCGATCTCGTGATGGTGAATCTGATCAACGGCGGCGTGCGCACGCTCATCGCGGGCGCGTCGGCTCATTCGTTCTATCGCCCGCGGGTTGCACCAAATGGTGCAAGCGCCGTCGTCAGTGTGCACGACGGCACGCGCTGGCGGCTGGCGCTCGTCGACTTGAGAAATCCTCAAGTACTCTTTGTGCCGGTGCGCGATACAGCGAATCATTACGATGCCGTATGGACCGCGAACGGCCGAGGGATAGTGGATGTGTCGGAGCGCGGCGGGGTGCCAAATGTCGAGCGCATCGATCTGGCGACGCTCACTATTCGGCCCGCGACGAACGTGTTCGGCGCCGCGGTTGCGCCCGAGGTGAATCCCGCCGACGGCTCGATTTGGTTTTTGTCGCTCTATTCGCGCGGATATGATCTTCGCCGCGTTCCACGCGACTCGATCGCCGCGAATGCCGCGAATGCCGCGAATGCCGCGAATGCCACGGTCGCCATCGCACCGCCCGAACTGCCTCCAGAACTGCCACCCGAGCTGACTCCCGCCGCGCCGATTCCGGTCGAAGCGCGCCCGGCCCTCGGAACGAACTCGGTCAGTCGGCCGCGCGCGTACGGACTGTCGCCGCGGAGTTTCCGGTGGATCCCCGAACCCGAAGTTGACGCCGACGGCGTGAGTGCGGCGCTCGGCCTTTCGAGCATGGATCTCATCGGGCGGAGCGAGGTGCTCGTCACCGGCGCGTATGGAGACCGAGCAACCTGGCGCGGCGGCGCACTCGCTCTTGCATGGGACGGCACGACGCCATCGCTCCGAGCGGAGGCATTCAGTGCGACGCAGCAGTTGAGCGCGAGTCGTTCAGCCATTCCGAGCTCGCTCGAGCCGAATCTCGATCAGCGGCTGAGCGGAGGCTTGTTGTCGCTCGACGGCACGCGACAATTCGACGATTGGGCCGCGCGATATCGGGTCGGTGGAAGTGCAATGGGAACGTCGTCGACAGTGCGATCGCTCCTCTTCACTGACGGAGCAGCAGTGTGGGTTCAGCGCGGCGACCACTCGGCGAACAGTGAAAACGTCGCCGCAAATGCGACTATCGGACACTCATTCGATAAGGAGTTCGCGCGCTGGCTCGCGAGCGCCTCGGTCTCCACGAGCGGACGTGGTGTTCCGGCCATCGGTGCTGGTGCGAGCTACGGTCGTACGAGTCCGGACGCACCCGCGTTCGAGCAGTTCGCGTTGGGCGGCGGCGCGGCGGCAGTACTGGACCCGGCGCTGCTCGCGCAACGAGTGGCGATGCCGGTGTTGCCGGCGGGGATCGCCGTCGGAACATCAGTATTGTCATATCGTGTCGACGTCGCAACGCAGCCGCTGGCGGCGTACTGGTGGAGCGGAAGCACCGCGTCAGGTGGCGAACGATTCGCCGCATGGCACCGCGTGATCGGTCTCGATTGGTCGCAATCGATCAGCGCGATTTCGCTGGCGGGAACACCCGCCGCCCGCGGCGACATTGGAGTGGGTGAGTCACTCGACGCACCGTTTCGTCACAAGGTTCGAGCGTACGTCAGCCTGATCCTTACACCCTGAGCGGAATTGTGCGCCCGGTCGCCGTCTTTTTCATGACGCGCCCCGACTTTGGCCACGTATATTGCCCGCGTCAGGCATGCGAACTCACTACGAGGAGGCACATGATGGCTCATCGCGCCGCACGGCTGTTGCTCTCATCCGCGTTCATTGCCGTTCCCGCCGCGCTGTCCGCGCAGGGATTCGGACTGAACGAGATTGGATCGTGCGCTGTATCGCGCGGGTACGCCGCAACGGCGTCACCCTGTCACGATGCATCGACGATCTACTGGAACTCCGCCGCGGCGACGTCGCTGTCCGGATGGAACATCGCCGCGGGTGGTGCCGCGGTGACTGTGAAAGGTGGCTTCACGCAGGACACCACTGGCCGGCACTGGAACACCACGATACCGGCGCAGTTCGTTCCCCATCTCTTCATCAATTACCACGCTCCGTCGAGTAAGGCAGCGTACGGCGTCGGCGTCTACGTGCCGTATGGTTTGACCTCAGAGTGGGGCGACGATTTTCCTGGCCGTTTCTCGGCAAAGAAAGCATCGCTCGCCACGATCTACGTCCAGCCGAACTTCGCGTGGCAGTTGACGCCGAAATGGTCCATCGGCGGCGGTCCGGTCATCGGACACTCCACCGTCGAGCTCATTCAGGCCGTGGATCTCGCGCCGCAAGTCGCGGTACCCGGCACGACCTTTGGACAATTGGGCATTGCGACGGGCACCGAGTTCGCCCAGGTCCGCGTCAAAGGAAGTGCGATGGCCTACGGTGCGCAGATCGCCATTCATGGAAATCCAGCGCCACACTGGGATGTAGGAATCCGGTTCCTCACGCCGCTCGACTTCAAGTACAACAACGGCGACGCGACGTTCACCCAAGTGCCGACCAATTTGATTGTCGGCGGCGACGTTCAGGCGCCCTTCTCGAAGGGTGCGCCGGTCGACCTGCTTGTCGGTCCCGAGTTCGCGGCGGGCGGTCCGTTGACATCGCAGTCGGCGTCAACGTCGATCACGAACCCGGCGCAGGCGCAGGCCGGTCTGGCCTACTCAGGTTTCAAGAACTGGCTGCTCGAGGCGGACTACGCGTGGATCGGCTGGAAGCAGTTCCAGAACCTGCCGGTGCGTTTCACCACGTCGGCATTGAATCAGACCTACATCGAGGACTACAACAACTCCTCGGCCATTCGACTCGGCGCCGAGTACACGATTCCGACCGATGGATGGCATCTGCGGGCGGGGTTCGCTGGTATAGCGAGTGCAGCACCGGCTGAAACCGTGACGCCGCTCTTGCCCGAGCAGGATCGCAACTACTGGACGTTCGGCTTGGGCATACCGCTCATGCAGCGCTGGACGATCGACGGTGCCTACTCGCACGTCTCGACGCCGGGCGCACGCGGCCGAATCGTGGAGCGCACGCTGCAGAGCCAGACCGCCGATCAGCTGAACTCCGGCGTGTACACGCTGTCCGCCAACGTCTTTTCGTTCACGATCAAGGCCACCTTCTAACGCCGCCCAGGAGACCAATCCATGTCTCGCTCGCAACCAGCAGTTCGCGGCGCGTTGTTTGTAGGACTCGCCGCAATCACCGCCGCTGTCGCAGTCGCCTGCAACGGCGACACGCATCTTGTAAATCCGCCGTTCGCCAGCCCGATCTTTCAGAGCTACGTGGCGATCGGCAACAGCTTGACGGCCGGCTACCAGTCCGGCGGAATCAACGATTCCACGCAGCGCCAGAGCTACGCGTACCTGCTCGCGCACCAGATGGGAACGCGGTTCGCCTACCCGTCGCTCAAGGCGCCGGGCTGCCCGCCACCGGTCAACAACTTCCTCGCCCAAACGCGGGTTGGAAACGGCACCGCCTCGACCTGCGCGCTGCGCGATCCGGCGTCGGTGACGGCGATCCTGAATGATGTCGCGGTTCCGGGCATCGCCACCGCCGATCCCGATACCACGCTTGGCCCGAACGGAAATGCGTTGTCGGAGCTGATCCTGGGCGGCAAGACGATGATCCAGAAGGCCCTGGACGCTCAACCCACTTTCGCCACTGTCTGGCTCGGCAACAACGACATTCTGGTGCCGGCACTCGGTGGATTTCCGGCTGGCGCGACGCCCGTTTCGACGTTCATCGCGAACTACGCGAAGGACATCAACACCCTCATGGCAGGCGCTCCGCAGCTCAAGGGCGTGTTGATCGGCGTCGTTCAGGTGGCGAATGCTCCCATCGTATTCCGGGCGGCGCTGATCGATACGCCCTCCGTGAAGGCGGCCGCGTCGCAAGTTGCCGGTCGTCCCGTCTCGCTCGACCCGCTGACGTGCGCGGGGACGGGCGCCACCGCGCTGATCAACTTCCAGTATCTGGTGGCGATCCAGTCGCGGCCGGCTGGCTTCCCCGGCACCGTCTATTGCGGAAAGGTCGGCGGCGGAGGCGCGACAGATCCCGGCGACAACGGCGTGCTGGACCCGGCCGAGCAGGTCACGGTGACCAACACGATCAACGGGTACAACGCCTACATCAAGGCCAAGGCCGACACCATTGGCTTCGCCTATTACGATCCGAATCCGACGCTGGTGGCCCTCGCGGCGGCCGGCAAGATTCCGCCATTTCCGATCCTGACGAGCGCACAGCCATTTGGGCAGTATTTCACGCTAGACGGCGTCCACCCGTCGGCGTCGGCGCACATCGTGATCATGAATGGTCTGGTCGACGTGATCAACGCGAAGTACCAGACGTCGCTGGCGAAGCTGCCGAGTCCCTGAGCTTCTGGGGTCGTGACGGTCGACACTAGGCAGAGCGGGGCAGTCCGGACTTTCCGGGCCGCCCCGCTTTGTCTTTCCAGTGGACCGGCGAACCCCGAAGCACTTACTTGCAGCGATCGGAGCACGTCAGGCAACAAAAATCATCGTGAACAAGTTGTCGTACGAAATGTGATATTGATGTAATTGTTTGATTTTTTGAGATTTATGATCCGTACTATCATGTTGATTATTACATTTTTATCAACATGAGCCCGATTCCGAATTCGAGCCCACGATCCGCCCTACCGACAGCCAATGAGCCGTTCCGAAACCGCCTTCACTCGCCAGGTCGGCATCGAAGTGCCTTTGATCTGCGGCGCCATGTACCCCTGCACCAACCCGGAGCTCGTCGCCGCGGTCTCGGACGCCGGCGCGATTGGCGTGGTCCAACCCGTGTCCATGACCTACGTCTACGGCCACGATTTCCGTGAAGGTCTCCGACTGATCAAGCAGACCACATCGCGCCCTTTTGGCATGAACGCGCTAATCGAGCAGTCATCGAAAGCGTACATGCAGCGCGTCGAGAAGTGGGTCGACATCGCCCTCGAGGAAGGCGTCCGGTTCTTCGTGACCTCACTCGGCAACCCGCGCTGGGTGGTGGAGAGAGCCGCGCAAGTTGGAGGCGTCGTCTACCACGACGTCACGGAACGGAAGTGGGCGCAGAAGGCCATCGACGGCGGCGTGCACGGACTCATCGCCGTGAACAACGTGGCCGGTGGACACGCCGGGAAGCTGTCGCCCACTGCCCTGCTCGATCAGATCTCCGACCTCGGCCTGCCGGTCATCTGCGCCGGCGGCGTCGGCGACCCGGCCACCTTCCGGCGCATGCTGGATCTGGGCTACGCCGGCGTCCAGATGGGAACCCGGTTCATCGCGACGACCGAATGCCTGGCTCATGATGACTACAAGCAGGCGATCGTGGCGGCCGAGCCGAAGGATATCGTGCTCACGGAACGGCTCACGGGATTGCCGGTGTCGGTCATCAACAACGACTATATCCGCGGCTTGGGGACCCGCGCTGGCCCGATCGCCCGCTACATGCTCAAGCACCGGAAGATGAAGTACTGGATGCGGACGATCTATTCGCTGCGGTCGCTCCGGCGCCTCAAGAAGACTGCCCTGAGCTCGTCAGGCTCGAACGACTACTGGCAGGCGGGCAAGAGTGTCGCCGGCATCCACTCCATTGTCTCGGCTCGCGAGGTGGTCAGGGAGTTCGCGGCGGCGCTGGACTGAGTGGAGTCGAATAACGCTTCTCGAATTCAAACTGAATGGAGGCTGAACCGTACTGGTTTAGTACGCCATACAGGAGTGGATCCGAGTGACCATTGCCTCTACCCAGCCCTTTGGGACCCGCGCGGTCTGCCTGCTCGTTGCCGCGCTTGCAGCTACGCTGCTGATCGCGTGCGGCTCAGATACCACGACCACCGCTGTCTCGACGCTGCCGGTCACGGTGCAGCCGCCCGCAACCGCTGATACCATCCGCGAAGGGATCCGGATCTCGACGCCCGCGGCAGAAGGCGTCAGCGACACGGCGCTCCAGCAACTGGTCTCCGACGCCAAGGCCCAAGGCAGCGACGCGGTCGTCATCCTGGCCAACGGAAAACTCATCTACGAGAACTACTTCGGCGGCCCCGATGCGCCCATCACCGCGATGTCGGGAAGCAAATCGTTCGTCGGATTGGCGTTCGGCTTTCTACTCGCCGACCATAGCATTGCGTCGCTGGACGATCGTGTGACCAACGTGCTGCCGACATTCGCTGCTGTCGATGCGCGCAAGGCGGACATGACGTACCGGCAACTTCTCTCGGAGAGTTCCGGACTCGATCCGACGCGGGCCGGCGGCACCGTGGGGGACATCGAGCAACATGGACTGGCGTCGAAGACGATGTTCCCACCCGGCTCCGGCTGGCAGTACTCGAACAATGGCGTGGACCTGTTGGCTGCTCTGGCTGGCCGTTTGGCGAACGAACCGATGGACGCCTACCTGCTCGAGAAGCTGTTCACACCAATGGGCATCCACTCCGTGTCCTGGATTCACGACCCGAATGGCGTTCCACTCGGCGCCGGCGAGATGAGCATTCGCCCGCTCGACCTCGCGAAGGTCGGCGAAATGATTCTCGACGGTGGCGTGTGGCAAGGGAAAACGATCCTGCCAGACGGGTGGATGGCGACGTCGACTGCGACGTCCACGCCGTATGAGCCCGACTATGGCCTGCTCTGGTGGCGATTGCAAAATCTGACGTCGGTCGGCCTCACCGAAAATTTGCTCGCGCAATGGCGATGGATGGGCGTCGCGGACTCGACGATCGCGAAGCTGCAACCACTGACGACTGCCTCCTATACGTCGACAGCGCAGTTGTACGCCGACGTCGCCGCGCGTCTCACCCCGACCGAGGACAGCACGCTCGTTCAGTGGCTGACCGTTGGCGACCACATCCCGGGCGTTCGGATACTCACCACCGGCCCGCTCGTGGGATTCGCGGCTGAAGGTTGGCTGGGCCAGTATCTCGCCATTTTCCCGGACAAGCACTTGGTCGCTGTCCGAATGCGGCGCGCGTTGGCCGACGACTACACGCGGACTACAGAGATCAACGCCTTCTCGTCGTTCCCCGCGGAAGCGTACCACCTCATACCCTAGCGGGCGTTAGCGACATCAGCGGGCGCGGAAAACCCAACCTTCTCGACACAGATCGTGTCTAGGGGTTGGTTCCAAGTCGTACCTGACGCCCGACCGACGCTCCGACGTAGTGACCGACGATCCGCGCCTTCTCGACCGCCAGCTAGTCCATCGATGTCTCGCCGGTGATTCCGCGGCCGAGCGTGCGCTGTATGACGCGCACGTCGACCGGGTGTATCGGCTCATGTACCGAATGGCCGGCGACGGCGATCTGGCCTCCGACTTCACGCAGGAAGCGTTCATCCGGGCGTTCAGCCGGCTCGACCAATACCGCGGCGACTCGTCGCTCGGCACCTGGCTGCATGCGATCGCGGTATCGGTGGCGCTCAACGGGATGAGAAAGGTGAAGCGAATCCGGGGAAACATGGACAACATCGACGAACTACCCGAGTTGGCCACGCAGCCCTCCGGATTCACCGCGGATCTCAGAGCTCGACTCCACTCCGCGGTGGATGCGTTATCGGAGAAGCTGCGCCCGGTGTTCGTGATGCACGACGTGGAAGGCTACACGCACGAAGAGATTGGCCGCGTCCTTGGAATTCCCGCCGGGACCTCCAAGGCTCGCCTGTTCGACGCGAGAGCAAAGCTTCGCCTGGCACTCGCGGCCTTTGCTGGAGATCACATCGCATGAGCATCGAATGAGAATCGCATGAGCGACGATCGAATGGACGACCTGCTGCGCGACGGAGTTCGCGATTACAACGCGCCTGGACCGGTTCCGCGCGAGGCCATGTGGGCGCGGATCGAGGAGGCGAGAAAGTCTCATGCTGCTGACGCGCGTACTTCGCTCGTTGCGGTTCCTATGCGGCGCGGCCGAATGTGGGTGTGGCCGACCGCAGGTGTAGCGGCAGCGCTGCTCGTTGCGGCGGGCATCGTGATCGGGCGGCGGATGGAGCGCTCCGACCGGCCGACGACAAACCGTCCATCGACAGTTGCACAGACGTCGCCCGCACACAGCGGATCTGAGTCAAGCGCCGCGATGCCGGCCAGCTCGACACCGGCCGGCTCTGCGTCGCCGGCAACGTCCACGCTCGCTGCGGCGCCAGCGGTGGTCGCAAGCCCGGACGCCGAGCGTCCGACGTCAAATACCAACCTCGCGTATCGACTCGCGGTGCTGCAGCACCTCGCCGGTACCGAGGCGATGATCACTTCGTTCCGTCAAACCGCTAGCCGCGGCGAACCCGACACGCTGATGATGGCCTGGTCCCGCGAGATGCTCAGCACCACGCGCATGCTCGCCGATTCGCCGGCAAACACCGATCCGGTCATGAAGCATCTGCTGCAAGATCTCGATTTCGTCATTACAGAAATCGTGAATTATTCCGCTCACGGCGTGAACAATCCCGAAGAGCTGAAGCTCATCGAACAATCCATTAACGAGCGCAGCGTCATTCCCAAGCTGCGTGGCACACTTCCCCGCCGATCTCCGTCGGCCGGTCTCTGAGGATGCAATCAATGCTCAAGGTTCTCCGTTTCACTACGACGGTCGCAGCGGTTTCAATGTCGCTGGCGATCGGCGCAGGCGCGGCGCACGCGCAGGCGCCGCAGCCTGCGCAAGGCGACTCGCTCTATCGCGCCGCGCGCGGCGCAATCACCGCCGGCGACTATCGCAAGGCCGCCACGATGTTCAGCCAGTTCGTCGACAAATACCCGTCGTCGAAAACACTGGCCGACGGCCTCTATTGGCGCGCGTACTCGCTGTACCAACTCGCGGGGTCCGATAGAAGCAAGAGCGAGTATGCCGACGCCCTGTCCGCGCTCGACCGTTACGGACGCGTCGCTGGACCGAGCGCGCCACTGACTGGCGACGTCGCCGATCTTCGCATTCGCATCCGTTCGGCGCAGGCGAAACTTGGTGACGCCGATGCGGCAGGCGACGTGGCGCAATCCGCGAAGGGACTCGCGCAGCCCGGTGGGTGCTCCGGCTCCGCCGCCGATGAGGAAACGCGAATGGCCGCGTTGGATGGATTGTTGAACATGAATTCGGCGGACGCCGTGCCGATTCTCAAAGACGTCCTCAAACGGCGTGACGCGTGCCGAGTGGATCTGCGGCAGAAGGCGGTGTGGCTCATTTCGCAAAAGCAGGCCCCCGATATCGTCGCGACGTTGGTCGACGTCGCACGCAACGATCCCAGCACTGACGTTCGCACCAATGCGGTGTTCTGGCTATCGCAGACGAATTCCGATCAAGTCGTTCCGGTACTCGATTCGATTCTGTTCTCACCCGGCAACGATGACATCCGGCACAAAGCGGTGTTCTCGTTGGGTCAACAGATCAAAGATCCGCGGGCCGCGGAAGCGTTGCGGCGAGCCATTGAAGACGATCGTCTGCCGGCAGACATACGCGGCGATGCGATCTACTGGCTTGGCAACACACAGAGCGATGCGAATCTCCCGTACTTCAAGACCCTGTTCGGTAAGACGAAGGACCAAGACATGCGCTCGAAGATCCTATTCGCCGTGTCGAGTACACCAACGCCGGCGGCCGCGGCGTGGTTGCTCGAGACCGCGCGTGACAAAAGTGTGGACCTCGACACGCGGAAGACCGCTCTCTATTGGCTCGGTCAGCGCAAGTCGTTCAATCTCGGCCAATTGGCTGACATCTATACACAGAGCAGGGGCGACGAGGACATGCAGCGCCAAGTGCTGTTCGTCTACTCGCAGCGCTCCGAGCCGGAGGCGGTCGACCGGTTGATGGACATCGCTAAGAACGACCCGAACGTAGAAATGAAAAAGCAGGCCCTGTTCTGGCTTGGACAAAAGCATGATCCGCGCGTCACGAAGTTCATCCTCGACATGATCAACAAACCGTGAAGCGCATCGCATTGTTCGTGGCGTTCGTCTCGAGCGCCGCGATCGGTGTGGCCCGCGTGACGCCGCTCGCCGCGCAATCGCTTGCCTCACGCGTCGGCGCAGTGCGGAATGGCACCGTGCTCATGCAATTCGCACCTCGGCCCGGCGTGTGTGGCGACGGTCGCGGAAGCACGTTCACGCGCCACGACGACTCGAACAACTCGAACGCGTCGAGCACGGACGACCGCTGGCAGTGCATTCCCGGTCCGGTGCGCGTCGCCATCGGTCGCGCCAACGGCGACGTCGTGAGTATTCGCGAATGGGTCGGTGGCCGGTTCGTGCCCGGTTCATCGGACACAAACCTCGGCACGGTGTCGGCGCCGGAAGCTGCGCGATATCTGCTCACGCTCGCTCGCGCCGGCGCCGGGCGAAGCGCCGACGAAGCGATTGCCGCGGCGTCGTTCGCGGACAGCGTCGACATTGCGCCGGAGTTGAGCGCGCTCGTACGAGATTCCGGAGTTCCGGTTGCCTCGCGAAAGCAGGCGTTGTTCTGGCTCGGACAGAGCGATGCGCCAACGAACGCACTGCTCGCGTTGGACGGCAGCGTGAGGTCGTCGGACCTTCGCGAGCAATTCGTGTTCGTCCTGTCACAGCGGCAGGACGACGCGGCGTTCGACAAACTCATGGACGTGGCGCGGCACGATCCCGATCACGAAATACGAAAGCGCGCGATGTTCTGGCTTGGGCAGAGCCGGAACCCAAAAGCCATCAAGTTCTTCCGCGATCTTCTCACCGGGTGATTGCTCATGCGCCGCATCGCCACTCTCTGGATGATTCTTGCGGGCGTGTCATCCGCCGGCGCGCAGTCGGTGATGCAGCGCGTGGCGGCCGCGCACGGAAGCATTCAACTCGTCTACCCTAGTCGCACGAGTGCATGCGGCGACGGAAAGTCGTTCATCGGCAACGTGCTCGGCACGAGAAACTTTTTCTCGGACGGCGCGAGCTTCTCGAAGGATGATGACTGGCGCCCCGCCTGCGTCCATGGCCCAGTGCGCGTTGTCGCGACCGTCATCGATGGCGAGGTAACGCGGCTTCGGACGTACGTTGGGCCTGCGTCCGCGAACGGATCCGACGTCGAGTCGATACAGGCGACCGCTGCCGACGTGGCGAGCTGGCTCACGGATCTGGTCGTGCGTGGTTCGACGCGTGCCGCCAGCGACGCGATGCTGCCGCTCATCGTCGCCGACATCGCCGAGCCGTGGCCGCTTTTGCTGCGTGTCGCGCGTGACGACAGCCGCCCGCGCGACGTGCGACAAGCCGCGATCACTTGGCTGGGTAGCGGTGCCGCCGAGCACCTCGGCTTGGCCGACGCCAGCAACCAAAGCGACGATGACGACGTCCGCGCTCAGGCAGTGTTCGTTCTCTCGCAACGGCCGAAATCGGAGAGCGTTCCGGAGTTGATCGAACTGGCACGCACCGCGAAGAATGCGGCGGTGCGTCGCGCGGCGATCTTTTGGCTCGGCCAATCCGGCGACGCGCGCGCGATGGACGTCTACGCGGAGCTACTGGGAATTAAGTAGTACGCGGCTCACGCCAATAGCAGGAACGCATCGTACAACGCATGCGTCCACGCCGTCACGCCGAAGCCTCGCACCAGATAGAGCCCACTGAACGCGAGCCCGCTAAGAAATCGAAACACGAACGACTGAAGCTGAAACGGATCGCCGTACGGTCCGATGTAGTGAAACGCCGAAAAAACCAGCGCGCCGATTACAGCCGCGAGAAACCCGCCGGTGCGGCGTCCAAGGCCGAGCAGAATGCGCGCGCCCGCGGCGAGCCCGCCCACGAGTAGCACGCGAAAGAACAGCTCTTCGTAGAGACCGGCGCCGAGCGACAACATGAGACGCGTCGTCCAGCTCGTTTGCTCGATGGGTCCGAGGCTCAGCGAGTGCAACGTGCCGAGGAACTTGGCGGTCGCCAAGCCGACGACGATGCCGAAGGCCGCGGCCAACGCAATCGATTCGCCGAGCATGCCCGCGAAGATCACGGGGCGAATGCGATCGCGACTCGCGCGAATGTCGCGGATGACCAGTCCGAGCCCGACGAGAATGATCACCGCCATGAAGACCAACGATCCGTTGGCACCCGCTATGGCGACGAACAACGAGCGCAACATTGCGTCGGCGCCGTTGCGAAGCTCGGCGTGGCCAGGTTGCGCGAGCAGCGCAGCCAACCCTTCGTAGCCGATGAGCAGCGGCAGCGCGAAGACGATGCTGTAGCGGTGGGACTTGCTCAGCGCGAAGTACGACGCGCGACGAGCTGGCGGTGCGGAGCGAGACGCGGTTGGCATCGTTGAAGACTACGGACGAAGGCGGCAGGAAGTTGCGGTGCGGTTGCGGAACCCTTGCACCGTCGATAGGGTACGAATGTGCGCTGCGCGAAAATTGGCGCACTTCATGTCGAACCCGAAACAGAGGAGGTGATCCATTGTCTAGCGGAACACGTAACGGCAGGATCGCCGGAAGCCGCTAAGCCATTCGTGGCTTGGAGCGCCGGAAGCCTGTCAGTTCCGGTGTAAGTAAAAGGCCGTCGCGGACCATCGCGACGGCCTTTGCCGTTTCAGCGCGCGCTTCGGCACCGTGCGCTACCGGCCTGTGCTTCCAAACCCGCCCGTTCGCGTCGTCGTCACGCCAACCTTACCCGGCTCGATCGCCAGCGCCTCATATCGCGCGAGAACCATCTGCGCGATTCGCTCGCCGTGCTCGATGCGGATCGAATGCGGCATCGGATTTCGAACGATCACCATCCACTCCTCGGGATAGTCGGAGTCGATCGTTCCCGGCGCGTTTGGAATCTGCAATCCCTTCTTGAATGACGTCCCGCTCCGCGGCCGGATCTGCGCTTCGATGCCGAGCGGCACCCGGGCCTTGAAGCCGAGCGGGATGAGCGCGCTCACTTGAGGCTCGAGCATGAACGAGGCGGCGCCCTGCCCCGTCTCCGCGGCGGTGTCCCAGACGCGAAGGCCATCGGAGCACTTGATGGCTCGTCCTACCAGATAGGCGAAAAGATCGTAGCCCGCCGATCCGGCGGTGGCGCGCGATGGCGGCTGCGCGTCGTGATGCAGCAGCTCGACGACGACGCCAGGTTGAGTGGACTCGGGCACGGCAGCTCCGATGGAGTTGGCAAAGGGCCGGGTGGGAGAATGCGGCCGCAGGAACATAGCGCGCCCTTGCACG
The DNA here is from genome assembly GCA_036499625.1 of Gemmatimonadaceae bacterium. Taxonomy (GTDB): domain Bacteria; phylum Gemmatimonadota; class Gemmatimonadetes; order Gemmatimonadales; family Gemmatimonadaceae; genus JAQBQB01. Next base: position 172,660 of record DASYDJ010000051.1, on the reverse strand, counting down.
CCATGCGTACGGCGAACGACTTTCTTGCCATGCGCCCCTCACTTCGCAGTGCCCCGCTCGGCGTCATGCTCGCCGCGACCGCTTTGGTTTCGCCTACCGCTCACGTCGCTCGCATCAGCCGTGCACCCGATCCGCTCACCGGACCCGGAATTTCGCGCGAGCTCGCGGCACGACGTGCGGCGAACCTGAGCTCGATCGCCTACACGTTGACCTTGTCGCTCGAGAAGCCCGACACCGCACGCGGTCACGTCGACATTCACTTCTTGGCGAAGAAAGCCGCCGACGTCATCGTCGACTTCCGCGGACCGTCGCTGAGCGGCATCACGGTCAATGGCAAATCTGCGGCGACGAAGTTCAATGGGGCGCATCTCACGATTCCAGCGAGTGCGGTGCACGCAGGCGCGAACGTGGTGAGCGCGACATTCACGACGCCCATCGCACCAGCAGGCGCGTCGATTATCAAGTTCCATGACGACAAGGACGGCTCGACCTACCTCTACACGTTGCTCGTGCCGTCGGACGCCAATCTGCTCTTTCCGTGCTTCGATCAGCCGGATCTCAAGGCACGAATGACCTTGTCGTTGTCGACACCGGCAGCGTGGACGGCGATCGCCAACGGTGTCACGGAGTCGAACGCAGTTGCTGGCGATCATCGCGAGTTTCACTTTCGTCAGACTGACCCGCTGCCGACCTATCTCTTTGCCTTCGCAGCCGGCCCGTGGAAGGAGTTCGTGGGTGGCGCGCGGCATACGCGATTGCTCGTTCGCGCGTCTCGCGCGAAAGAAGTCGAGGTCGACTCGCTGCAAGACGAAGTGGCGTCCGCGCTCAATTCGCTCGAGAAGTACTTCGGCGTCAAGTATCCGTTCCAGCAGTTCCAGTACATGCTCGCGCCGGCGTTTCCCTTTGGCGGTATGGAACATCCCGGCGTGACGATGTTCAATGAGGATTCTTTTATCTTCCGCGAGCCGCCTACACTCAGCCAGCGGCTCGGCCGACGTGCGACGATCTACCACGAGGTCTCGCACCAGTGGTTCGGCGACGACGTCACGATGCGCTGGTTCGACGACCTCTGGCTCAAGGAGGGCTTCGCCACGTACATGGCGGCCAAGATCCAGGACATCGAAGGGTTGCCCAATCCGTGGATGACGTTCTACCTGCGCAACAAACCCGCGGCGTATGACGTCGACCAGACGGCCGGGACGACGCCGGTCTGGCAGCAGCTCGACAATCTCGATCAAGCCAAGAGCAACTACGGCGCGATTGTGTACAACAAGGCGCCAGGAATTCTCAAGCAGCTCAACTACCTGGTCGGCGACTCGGCGTTCCGCACGGGTCTGCACACCTTCCTGGTCACGCACGCATACGGGAACGCCACGTGGCAGGATCTCCTCGGGGCGATCGGCAACGCGGCGCATCGATCGCTCACCGACTGGGGACGCGCGTACATCCTGCGCCCCGGCATGCCAGTGCTCGATCAGCACCTCGACGTGGCGAATGGCAAGATCACGCGCCTCACGCTCATCCAGCATCCAGCCCAGCGATTGTCCGGCGCGGGCGCGTGGCCGATGCGCACCGAGCTGGTCCTCTGGTCTCGCGCCAACGGCGCGACGTCGATCCCAGTCGACATTCGTGCCGACACGACGGTGGTGACGGCGGCGGCCGGCAAGCCGGCGCCCGATTTCGTGTTTGCGAATGCGAACGACAACGCGTACGGCCTCGTCATGCTCGATCCGCGAAGTGCGGACTGGGTGCAGGCGCACATCGGCGAGGTGCACGACACGTTCCTCCGCGCCATGCTCTGGGGCGCGCTGTGGGACATGGTGCGTGATGCGCGCATCGCACCGTCGCAGTTCGTTGCGAGTGCGGTGCGCGAGCTGCCAGCCGAGCAAGATGAGCAGATCGCGTCGGGCATCGTGTCGCGCATGACTGGCGCGTTCTCGGGCTACATGTCGGCCGACCAGCAACGCGCGGTCGGGCCGTCTGTGGAAGCGCTCCTGTTGGCTGGCGCGTCAGATCCGAAGCGCGCGTACGGCGTGAGAAAGAGTCAGCTCGATGCGTACATCGGCGTCGCGCGCTCGCCGGCTGCGCTGGCGCGACTGGAGGCGTGGCTCGACAGCTCGTCGACCGCGGGGTTGCCGCTTCGACAGCCAACGCGCTGGTCCATCGTCGATCGCCTGATCGAGCGGAAAGCCGCCAACGCCGACGCGTTGCTCGCCGCTGAAACCAAACGCGACACGACCACGGGCGCTCGACGCAGCGCCTTCGTCGCCGGCGCAGCACGACCGATCGCCGCGGTCAAGCACGACTATTTCGAGCGGTATTTCCGCGACACGACGCTCAACGAAGACTGGGCGACGGGAAGCCTGCGCACGTTCAATGCGCCGGACGACGCGGCACTCACGCTTCCCTATCTGGTTCCGGCGCTCGACAGTTTGCCGTGGATCCAGCAGAACCGCCGCATCTTCTACCTCGGCTCGTGGATCGGCGGGTTCATCGGCGGCCAGCGATCACCGCAGGCACTGTCCGAGATCGACGCGTTCCTCGCCGCGCGGCCGAAGATGGCGCGCGATCTCAGGGAGAAGATTCTGCAGACCCGCGACGATCTCGAACGAACGGTGCGGATTCGCGCGAAGTACGCGGGAGCGCCGGCGGTACCGTGACAGAGTCGTCGGCCGGGCTGCGTGCGCCGTCGGTGTAACGACTGTAGTATTCGCGCGCCGTCTCGAGGTCGGCCGAAGTGAAATATGAGTTTCCTAATCGCGCTGCGCCTTGCAGCGCGAGCTGGAACAGATCGCGAGCGGTCCGAGCGATCGACTCGTCGCGCAAGCCCAACTTGCCGGCGGTGTGCAGGAGCGCCGCGCTCTCGCTCGCCAGGAGGGCGCCTTCGTGCGCCGACCGCGCATCGTACGCGAGCCCGGAAATCAACACGATGGGCACGACGTACCATGCAGGATCGATCGCATCACACGATCGAACTTCGAAATGCCCCCGCGGCCTGACGTCGGGAAAGAGCGTCGTGAGATGATTCTCCCACGACGCATCTGACTGTGATTCGGCCGGCCAATCGCCATACGCGCGATACACACCCGTCTCGTCGGTTCGGAGCATATCGCCGGCGCCGAGTGCGAACGCTGTGTACGCGGTCGCTGGATCCGCATCGTCGGAGAAGACGCCGGTGCGCGACACGTCGAGCATACGCCAGCAGCGAGCGCGATAGCTCCTGTGCCCTGTTTCCTCGTCGTGATAGCGCGGTGAATTGGCGAAAATCGCAGTGAGGTACGGCGCGAGATCGTTGAGCAAATGCCAGCGACTAGCCGGGTTGCTTCCGCGATCGACTGAGACCTGTATCGCCGCGGTCTGGCGCATCATTCGAATTCCGTATGGACCGATGCGCTCGACGTAGTCGGTCATCGCACGGTACCGCTGTACGGGAAGCTGCTGCGGGATCTCGTGCGCGTCGTGGTATGGATCGATGCCAACCGAGTCCAAGCGAACTCCGTGCGGCACGAGCACATCGCGAAGCCGCGTGACGGTCTCGCGCAGCGACGCCGCCAGTTTCGAACCGCTCGAGTAGGCGCGCGAGCTGATTTCGAGTTGCCCACCGGGCTCGAAGCTCACGACCGCTCCATCGTGCGTCTCGAACTTCGGTACGGCGCCGTACCCGGCGACCTCGATCCAAGCCAGCGCTGACGCGTGTTGCCGAAGCAGCCCGACCAGCGAGCGCGCGCCATCGATGAGCGGGAGCAGCGCGTTCGTCTCGTCATCGTACACGAGCAGCTCGACCTCGGCGCCAACGTGGCGATTGCCATCGCTCGCAGGCGCAAAGCTGCGTTCATGAATGGCATCGCGCCGGCGAGCGAACAGCGCGCGGGACTCCGCTGTCATCCAACGGGCTCCAGCAATGAGAGCGCGAAGCGATTCTGGCTGTCCGTGAACCATTCCGCCACTCTCAGCTCCGCCGCGCCGGCAAGCGCATCGACAGCGCCGCGATCGTATTTGTGACTGAGCTCCGTCCGAATGCTCTCTCCCTCACGAAGCGAGATTGGCGCGAGCCCTGGCACATGCACCATCTGATCGCTGAGCGAATCGAGGTACATCTCGATGCGATGTTGCTGGTCGTCGTAGATCGCTCGATGTGCAAACCGATCGGGATCGAAGTCAGCTCCCAACTCGCCATTCAGCGCCGACAACATGTTTCGATTGAACGCCGCTGTGACACCCGCGGCATCGTTGTACGCCGCCTCCAGCGTGGCGCGGTCCTTCCGCAAATCCGTACCGAGCAAGAACCGGTCGCCGGCGCGCATCTGTGCGCGAACGCGACGCAGCAATGCAACCGCGCCGAGCCAGTCGAAGTTGCCGATCGTACTGCCGAGGAACGCAAAGAGTCGAGCGCCAATTCCTGTATCAGGAATGTCGAATGACACTGTGAGGTCCGCCACGAGAGGCAACACGCGCAACGTCGGATTCTCGCTCGCGAGTGCAGCACGCGTCTGATCGAGAAATTCCTCACTCACGTCCACAGGCACGTACGTGACGTTGGTGACCGCAGCTTGCATTGCGCCGAGCAAAATGCGCGTCTTCGCGGCACTGCCAGCTCCGAGCTCGATCAATGTGTCGGGCTTCGCCAACCGCACGATGGTCGTCGCCTGCGCAACGAGAATCTCGCGCTCGGCGCGCGTGAGATAATACTCCGGCAGTCGAGTGATTTGCTCGAAGAGGTTGGATCCCCGCTCGTCGTAGAAGTACTTCGCCGGCAGCTCACGCGGCGTGCGACTCAAGCCTTCCTGGACATCGGCAAGTACGTCGCGCCGGCGCCGATCGGCACCATCATTTGCGACCGCGCGAGCCTCGCACACTCGACTCGCGGTCATCGCGCGCACCGGAAGCCGCTAAAGATCTGCCGGCGAATTGGGTAATCCCAATTCCGGAATGTGTTTCTCGCGACCGCCGACCGCGTGGCCCACGAGCCGCCGCGAAGCACCTTGTACTCCGATCCGAAGAACACTTCAGAGTATTCCTTGTATGGAAATGTCTCATAGCCCGGGTACGGATGAAAATCGCTCGACGTCCACTCCCAGACATCGCCGATCATCCCGTAGCAGCCGAGCGGCGACCAATTGTCGTCGTACGCGCCGCGTGGCGCGACACCGAACGTCAATTGATCGACATTCGCCCGGTCCGGCGTGGCGGCGTCATCGCCCCACGGAAAGGCGCGCATGCGGCGCGATGCCGGATCCCACCCGGCAGCAACTTCCCATTCCTCCTCGGTCGGCAATCGCTTGCCCGCCCATCGCGCGAACGCCTCGGCTTCGTAGTAGCAGACGTGACACACCGGAAGGTCGGCGTCGACTGGTGTAACGCGATCCATCACACGAGTGCACCAGCCGTCATCGCCGCTGCGAAACCAATATTTCGGCGACTCCACGTGCGCGTCGGCGAGCCACTGCCAACCGCTGTCCGACCAAAGCTCGCGGCGCATGTAGCCGCCGTCGCGCATGAATTGCAGGAAGTCGCCGTTCGTTACCGGATACACGTCGATCGAGAAGGGCGCGAGGTCGATCTCATGTGACGGCCGCTCGTTGTCGTAGGCGCGCGTGCGATCGTTTGTCCCGAGCTGCGCGCGGCCGCCCTCGAATCGCACCATGGCGTCGCTCGCCGGTTCGCGACGGGATGCCGGCACCTCGTACGCGCGCGGTGCACCATACGGCACACGATACGGCGCGCCCTGCTTGAGCTGCAGCGTCTGCAACATGGTCTCGTTATGCTGGTACTCGTGCTGCAACACCATCTCGTACACAAATCCATCGCGCAGCAGCGCGTTGCCGGCATCGAACGATGCCGTCTGCAGTCGCGCGAGCACGCGGCCACGAATCTCGTCCATGATCGCGCGACACTCATCGAGCGACGGGAGCTCGAGCGCGCCACGCACGCGACGCGGATGCTCGAACGGATTGAACATCCCCGGCATCTCGCCGAATTCCACCGGGCCGTCGAGGTTGCGCACCAACCACAGCTCCTCGAAGTGCGCGATGTGCCCGAGATCCCACGCGATGGGACTCATCAATGGGTCATGCTGGCGATGGAGATCTTCCTCGCTCAGCGGCGCGACGAGCGCCATGGTACGCTGGCGCGCCTCCTCCAGGCGTTCCGCAATCGACTCCCGCATCTCACCGTCCGGTCGGTAGTACGACCCTCAACGGCCGAAAGGTCAGCGCCTCACCGGCGCCACACAAGCGGGGCTACGGCTGCTGCGCCGTGGTGTCGTCCCCTTCGCGTCGTGCAAGCCACATTGGCGTAACGACGCAGTCATCAAAGTTCGCGCCACGACACGTCGACCGCGCCGACCTCTGCACTTCGCGCTTCACGACATCCGGATACGTGTGACAGTCTTTCGTGTTGCGGCCCTTCACGCAGCCGTTGTAGCGCAGCAACGCGGAACGCCACGCGTCGTCGCGGGTGTCGACCAGATCGGCGGCTTTCCCGGTGACCCAGCCGAGAATGTAGATGCCGTATTTCAGATTGGTCGAATCGGTGCGCACGTTCGTGCCGTACTTTCGTCCGAGTACGCTCCACGGCCGCGTATTGACTTGCATGAGCCCAACCGCGCCAACATGCGAACGCGCCGACGATTTGAGCTCGTCGTTTTCGGTGAGCATCACGCCAAGCACGAGCGCCGGCGGAATTTTCTGCGTGTACGCTTCGCGCACGGCGACATCGGCCAATGCGCGAGCACGCGTCTGCGTGAGCTTACCTGTGCGCAGCAAGTCCATGGCGAAGTACTCGCGATCGAGCAGGAATTGCGGCGTCCGCAACGCGACCTCGGCCGACGAATGCAGCCACGGCGCGCGAAACTCGACGGAGTCCACGTAGCGGTGTTCGATGATCGCCGACGCAACGGGCACGCGCGCGACGTACACGGGATGCGTGAGATTCGCCGTCACCACGATCGCCGCCGCAGCAGCTACGCCGAGCCCAACTTGGGTCCAGATCGAGCGTGACGAAATGCGAACCTCCCGAAGCACTGTGGGGGCGGCAGGAACGAACTGGGAGCAAGCGGCCCCGGCAGTCCAAGACTCAACGTGGTACCAGGCGCAGCGGAGAGGGGTTCCATTTCCGCGCACCGAGCTCAGCCAATCGCTGAGCTACCAACGTGTTAGGTCCACCATGGTAGCCGATTTCGGCCAATCACGCAACCCATTGAGCGATATTTACCGCGAACGCCACGGCATCCTTTTTGTCGGCAATTGTAGTGCAACGCAACGCAACACACCGAGTGAGAACGCGTTGCGCGTCCTTCCACACGAAATCTCAAGCATGGGCAGTTCGATTCCCACGCCGTCCGCCGGCGTCACGCCGCCGCATCCGATGCCGCGTGGACCGGGTCGCATCAAGCGGCGCCGTCGCATGTCGCGCTCGACGACGTACGCCATCGTCGCAGCCGCGGTCGTCATCGTCGCCGTCATGACGCAGCTCATCGTGCACGCCGTCAGAACCGATCCACGGGACAGCCGTACGATCGCCGAACGCGAGTTGACGCTGAACACGCTCGAGCCGGGCGAGCGCGTCGTGCACGAGGTCTCGGTGTTCAAGCGCCCGGCAATCGATTATTTCCGCGCCACGCGCGGCCTACTCGTGCTGACGAATAAGCGTTTGCTCTACTTGGGCGTCGAGCCGCGCGACTTGCTCGCGGCGCCAGATCTTCCACCGACGTTCGAGGAGCGCACCTTTCCCATCGATACGTTGGTGCACGTGTCCTCTGGACGAACGTTCTTCGGCTTCGCCAAGGCCATCGTCATTCGAACACCCAACGAGACGCTTCGCTTAGGCGTGCCGTCGACCACGTGGCCCACGGCGGATCTCATGATCGTCGCCATGGACGTGCGCCACAGCAGAGCCGTTGCGCAGAGTGCGGAGCAGAGAAAGTTCATGGCCGACGCCGAAGCGCAGCGACAGGCCGCGGAAGCGGAGCGCAAGAAACCGAAGTTCTACACCGTGCGGCGCGGCGACGCGATCGGCAGCATCGCGACGATCTGGAACACGACGCCCGATAAGCTCCGCGAGTGGAACAAGCTGCCGAACAACAACATCCGCGTCGGAGAGACGTTGATGGTGCGACCCGCGCTCTGACGCGCGGGACGCCTGCGTCAGTTCACCAACACCTTCGCATCGCCGTCGAAGACCACGCGCAGCACGAACGCCGTCGGCGTGCTGTACAGCCGATCGATGCGCACGTCGTGCACCGCGCCGGAGAGTGACACGCCTGGCGCGAGCTCGCGATTGAGCTGCGCGTCGAGTTGTTGTTCCACGACGTCGAGCTGCGCGCCAATCGCGAGCCGTCCGTGCCCCGTCGCGGCGGCGAGCGCGCGATGAATGCGCGGCGCGCCGAGCGTGGCCTTGATGCTCGACATCTTGCTGTCGCTGTCGATCGTGTATTGAAGATCACTAATCAACACGGCACGCGACGCCGTATCGTAGGCCACCCGGCCCATGAGATACACGGCACCCGACATACGCCCCGTGATGTTCACCTTGACCACGACGCTGTCGCCCACACCCCACACGGCGATGTCGTTCACGGTGATGCCCTTCCCCGCCACTTCGCCGGCGAGTGCCGCGGTTGCGCGTTTGCTCAACTCGTCGAACGGCAGCTCGACTTCGATGGGAACGTGAATACCGCTCGTCGCGCTCGACAGCGTCAGTGAAGGAAGCGGCCGCACGTCGATGACCGGCCGCGCGCCGACCATGACGCGCGGATGCGCCGTGAGGACGATCGCCGTGTTGACCGCGTCGCCGGTACCGGAAAGCGGTGCCAGACTCGCGGCGTCGGGCGACATGTTAAACCAGATCGTGGACGCGGAGTCGACGGCGAACGGGCGCTGCATCACGCGCCACATCGAGTCCGCGGCCGGACGCAGATCCGCCACCGCCGGCACGATCGAATCGAACTGCTGCTTGAAGTTCGCCAGCTGACCGTCGATGACACGTTTCATGAGCGGCGTCGCGTCTACCTTGAGCAACGTCACCTGGCAGGGATCCAGAATGTTCGGCGCCAAGACCGTCGCACGCGACGCGAGCCGCCAGTCCGCACGCCAATACAAATTCGTCGCGAACCGCAGCTCGGCGCGACGCATCTCCTCGGGTGCATACCCGCAGCTCGCGATGCCGCCAACGCCGGGAAGCGCCACCCGTCCGCGGAAGTGCAGTCGCGTGAACAACGTCAGGCGATCGCCGAGCATTTTGACATCGAGCGTGTCGCGCCGATAGACGTACTGATGACAGACCAGACCGCCGATCGCGCTGCACTTCGCACGATCGAGACTATCGCTGGGCGGAAAAACAGAGTCGAGGCGTGTGAGCAGCGTCGACATCGAGATCGTCACCGGAAGCACGATGGTCGCGCGCTCGATGGGCGGAACGGGCGCGACAGCTCCAGCGTTTGTCGCCGGTGCAGGTACGGTGAAATGTCCCGCGCAGCCGGTAACAGCCACGCACGCACCCGCGAGCAGTCGCGCGCGGCGGAGCATGCGACGCATACGGCGCATCACGTATCAGCTGGCACGATCGTGCCTCGGCATTCGCCGAAGCCGATGCGACGATGTCGGTCGCGCTCGCAATAACCGTGAATCGTCACTTCGTCGCCGTCCTGCAGGAACGCGCGCGTCTCGCCAGTCGGCAACGTGAGCGGTTCGGTGCCGCGCCACGCGCGCTCGAGCAGTGAGCCGCGCGACTCCGGCGTCGCGCCCGACACGGTGCCGCTGCCGAGCAAGTCGCCGGGACGAAGATTGCAGCCATTGCTCGCGTGGTGCGTGACGAGTTGCGCAACCGTCCAGTACATGTCGGTGAAGTTGCCGCGGCTCACGAGCATTGGCGCGACGCCGGCCGTGCGCATCGCAGCAGATGACAACGACAATTCGAGCACAATGTCGATGCCGCCAGATTTAGTATCACTTTGAGACGAAATATACAGCAGCGGCGCCGGGTCATCCGCAGCGCGCTCGAACGCCGGCGCGCGGAATGGAGCCAGCGCGTCCAGCGTGACGACCCACGGCGAGATCGTCGTCACGAAGCTCTTGGCGAGGAACGGACCCAGCGGCTGGTATTCCCAAGTTTGTAGGTCGCGCGCCGACCAATCGTTCAGCAGACACAGTCCGAAGATGTGATTCTCTGCCTCGTCGATCGGAATTGTGCTGCCGAGCGAGTTGCCGGCACCGATGAAGACGCCGACTTCGACTTCGTAATCCAAGCGTCGCGATGGGCCAACAGTGGGCGGCGCGTTCGCGTCGTCGCGCGTCTGCCCACTGGGCCGGCGCACCGGTGTCCCGCTCTCCACGATGGACGACGCGCGTCCATGATAGCCAATCGGCACCCACTTGTAATTCGGCAGCAGCGGGTTGTCCGGTCGGAACATGCTGCCGACGTTCGTCGCGTGGTGAATCGACGCGTAGAAATCGGTGTAATCGCCGATGATGGCGGGCATGCAGAGCACTGCATCGCGCATTGGGACGAGCAGCTTCTCGCGATCCTTGAACGGCGACGATAAGTCGGCGCGCAACCAGCCGCTCAGCGCAAAGCGCAGCGCGCGCGATGCCGCGGGACCGGCGGACATCAGCGCGTTGAGCGTTTCGCCATGACACAGCTTCGCCGCCATCGCGGCCGCACCGGCGAACTGCCTGGCGTCAGCGCACGCGCCGATGTCGACGATCTGATCGCCGATGGCGACGCCGACCCGCCATGCGTCGTCGGCTCCTCGTCGGCGAAACACGCCGAACGGCAGGTTCTGAATCGGGAAATCCGTGTCAGGCGCGTTCGCCGATTCGACCCACGAACGCACGTTCGGATCGTGCGTCACGTCGATCTCACCCATGCTAGTTCTCCGATTCTCGTTCTGTTATTTCGTCACGGTCGAGCAAGGCGAGATCTCGCAGCTCGTCCACCGGCTCGCGAAATGAGCACGATCCGAACGAAACCGCCAGCTCGCTGCGAATATGCCGCACCTGATCGGTCGAGAGTCGAAAGCGTTCCCACGCGATGCCCGAGTCGCTGACCTGGATCGCCGCGACGGAGCGCTCGTCGAGGAGGCGCTCGGCATCGGAATCGGACATTCCTTCGTGCATGAACGCGGCACTCAGGAAGACGTTCAGATAGCCGTACATGACGCCAACGGGCGCGCCGGTGTCATAGGTGAGCGGATGTTCGGCGCGCAGCGGGTGATGGAGTCCGGCCGTCGCCTTGAAACGCACGCCGGCGTCCACACAGCGCCGCAACGCGCGGCCGACGAATGCCGGCGACGGAATTGCTTCCGGCGTCACGCCACCTGTCCGAAGCTTTGCGCTGATGCCGACTGCCTTGATCGCCTGCACGAGCGGCGCCGGGTCGGGCTCGAGGGGAATCTCAGCGAATAGCGAACATGCGTCGGCTGCTGACTCGGCGGCGGCGGCGCGAATCGCGTCAACGGTTCCGAGCTTGGCCTCGATCGAGTCGATCGACGACTGACCGCCGTGAGCTCGATTGAATTCACGTACGCGAACCAGATCGGCCGCGACGTCGGCACCCGCGATGCCAGTGAGACGCCATTCGGGCTGGTCGTCGCCGATCTTTTCTCGCGCCGCCGCAAACTCGTCGAGACGCGCAATCGGTACGACGAACCGCCCAAGCATCCACGCGGCATCCTCAGCGCAATACGACGCGTAGTTGCGCACCGCCGTCGGCATGTCGAGCGCCGCCGGCGGAAACAGCCCTGCATAGTCGACGATGCCGGCGAGCAGCGCCCGCAGGGCCGTCATGGCGTGAGCTTCTTGCGCGTTTTGACGATGGTGCCCCGGCACTTGGGCGACCCGCAGCGGCAGGCGTAGAAGCGCAGGTCCTCTTCGGTGTACTTCGGATCGTCCTCGAACTGATAGTCGTAGACGAGCTCCGTGCCAGCCGGAATTGCCCGCTTGGCCTCGAGCCAGATGTGGCCGCGCGTGATCACGGCCTCACAGTTCGGATCGCACGAGTGATTGAGGAATCTCGACTCGTTGCCCTCGAACGCCGCATCGACGCAGGTGCGCTCGTTGAGGATGAAGAGGAACGTATGATGGTTCTTCATCGATTCGTCGTCGTAGCGGCGATCGGCCTCGCGATTGCCGATCTTCTCGCCGACGTATTCGATGATCTTCGTGCCCTTGGGAATGTCCGCGCGGGCAAAACCGCCCAAGCCATGGATGGGTGAGCGTCGCAACTCGAGCCAATCATTCACCGGCCCGGCGCGGCCGGGGCGAGAGGGACGTGCGCGCTTTGACTTCGGCTTAGCCGCCTTCTTGGTCGCGCTGCGGCGCTTCGTGGACGCCTGCTTTTTCTTCAGTTGAGTTTTCTTCGTCGTCGCCATCGGAGGGGTGCAATTGGTCGACGAATACTAGTCGAGTCGAGGTCCGATGCGCGATCCTCAGAAATCCAATCGCAATCCCGCCGTGAACGAGAAGTTGTTGGCCGTCGGACCGTCGATGTTGAAGCCGGTCGCGTCCTGAAAGTTGAACTTGCCGATGTAGTCCTTCGCCATCACGCGGAGCGCCATGCCCTTCCCCAGCGACAGATCGGCGCCGACTCCGACGTTGCCGGCCAGGTTCGTCGCCTGCGTCGTGAGCACGGACTCGTCGATGTTGTAGTGAATCGCGCCGACGCCCGCCTGCAGGAACGGCGTCACCGGCATGCTCGAAGACATACTGCCCAGATCGTATTCGAGCCCTGCGTCGTAAATGAGCATCGAGCTATGTCCAACGGAGATGCCGCCAAAGATCGGAACACCAACCTGAATGTCGGACGACGTGTACCCGAGGTTTCCGGTCAGCGACACGTTTGGCGCGATCGACAATCCGGCTTGCGCGCCGTACAAAAGACCGGGTGCATTGCTCAGCGATGTGCCGAGCGGGCCCGACAGATAGTTGCCGAACACCATGGCGCCGGCGTACGGCGTCACGTGCAGTACGGTGCCCGATCCCGGCGCCTGCGCCATGAGCGGCGAGGCGGCAGCCGCAGACAGGAGGACCGAGCTTGCGGTGACAAGAACGCGATGAATGCGGCGAATGCTGCGCATATGACGAGGAGAAGATTGTGAGTCGACGTTCGTGCGCCACATCAAAAGCATGGGCGGGACCAACGCGGTTCACGCAATCCTCATCGCGCAAACTCATTGTCGATTCATCTCTTAGCTACGACGCGGTTCGTTGCGCCGCCCACCGCGCGTCCGCGATTCTGGACGCTTTGCCGTCCTCTCGGTGAATCGATCGGTACGGTCTGTGCGTTTGCGAGGCGCAACACACACCCACTTCGAGAGTCGACATGAGCAAACTTCTGCGAGGCGTCGCCGCCGGATACGGAGCGAAGAAGCTCGGCGGTGGATGCTTCAGCACCGTCATCGTCTTCATCATTCTGTGGCTCGTCCTCGGGCACTTCGGAATTTTCAAGTAGCCTTCTTCAGGCCCCATCCGAATTTCGCGAGTGAGACACGTCCAGCGGCGTCGACAGTCACGCCTTCTTTGCGCAGTCGAAGGTGCTGAGTGATACCGGAGCTCGACGCCGCTCGCTCGAGACTCAACTTCCCTTGTGCATTGATTACGCGATGCCACGGGACCGTCGTTCCGTCTCGCAGATTGCTCAACGCGTAGCCAACGAGCCTCGGCTGGCCGTCGAGGCCCGCCATGCGCGCAACAGAGCCATACGTCGAAACGCGACCGGCCGGAATTCTCCGGACGGCCGCGTAGATCCGATCGTATGACGACGCCGGCTTAGCGGCGGCCTTCGCAACGGCCTTCGCCGCCCGCGTCATGGATTGATCTGAACTGTCTTGATCTCGGTGTAGAACTCGCGCGCGGCCGGTCCCTGCTCGCGCGTGCCTGAGCTCGAGCTCTTCATGCCACCGAACGGTGCATGCGGATCGACACCGGTGGTGTCGCCATTCACGCGCACCATGCCGGCGTCGATCCGATCGACATAGCGAAGCGCAGATCGAATGTCGCGCGTGAAGAGCGCGGCACTCAGGCCGTACTGCGTGCCGTTCGCGAGCGCGATGGCGTGATCGAGATCGTCGGCCACGAAGGTCGCGAGCACTGGACCGAACAGCTCGCGTTGAGCCAATGCCGAATCGACCGCCGCGCCACGAATGATCGTCGGCGGCACGAAATAGCCGTTCGCGAAATCCGCAGACGTTGGAATGTCGCCGACATAGATCCGCTCGGCATCGATGCCCTCGAGCGCGGCGTTGATCGACTCACGCGACTGTCCGCTGATGACAGGACCAATCGCAGCGGTCGCGTCAGTCACCGGCCCCATCGGAAGTGCGGCAACCTGCGCGCGCAGCTCACTGAGAAATGCGCCTTCAACTTCACGCGCCACGACGACGCGGCTGGTCGCCGTGCACTTCTGGCCGGCGTAGCGCATCGCACCACCCGCAACGAGCGTAGCCGCCTGGCGCAGATCCGCGTCCGACATCACGATCGCGATGTTCTTGCCGCCCATCTCGGTCTGGTACCGAATGTTCCGACCAGCAGCGGCGGCAGCGACCACCGCGCCGATTCGTCCGGAGCCGGTAAAGCTCACGGCGCGCACTTCAGGCGCGGCGATCAGCGCCGGACCCATCACGTCGCCCGCACCGACCAGCACATTGAACACGCCTTTCGGAATGCCGGCGGCAACAGCGCACTCCGCCAACATCAACGCGCACCGCGACGACGATTCAGCTGACTTGAGCACTACAGTATTACCGAATGCTAATGCAGGTGCCGCTTTCCACATCGGAATGGCGAGCGGAAAGTTCCAAGGCGTGATCAGCGCGACGACGCCAAGTGACTGGTGCACGCTGTACTGGAGCGCACCGGGAACCTGCGCCGGGATCACTGAACCGGTGGCGCGAACTGCTTCGCCCGCGTAGTAGCGCAGCACCGCGACGCAGCGCCCCACTTCGCCGCGCGCTTCGCCAACGGGCTTGCCCACTTCGCGCACCGCGAGCTGCGCGATCTCTTCGGCACGATCGCCGATCGCAGCAGCCCACTTGTAGAGAAGCTCGGCGCGAGCAGGGCCGGTCATCGCGCGCCAGGCCTCGTACGCATCCGAGGCAGCGCGCACCGCGAGCTGCACATCGTCGGGCGTTCCGCGCGGCACGTGCGCAATCAGATCCGTCGCGTCGGACGGATTCACGTCGTCGATCCAGCTATCCGATTCGCTCGCCCGCCACTGCCCGCCGATGAACTGCTGCAGTTGGAGAGTCGCCGTCACCGGACGTTCGACTTCGTTGAGGATCCAGCGGCGGCGCGTTGCTCGCGCAACATCGAAATCAGCGCGATACCAGCATCGAGAATGTGGCTGCTCATCAGGTCAGACGCCTTGTCGATGTCTTTGGCGGCGACCGCGGCCGCAATCGCGCGATGCTCGTCGTTCGGACTCGCGCCACCGTGGGCCAGAAACACGCGCAACCGGAAGTAGCGGTCGCTGTGCTGGTGCAGCTTCTGGAGCACGCCCATCGTCAAGTTGCGGTCGGCCGGAGCATAGAGGGCCGAGTGGAAGTACCAGTTCAGCGGACCCCAGCGGGCGGCTTCGCCGGCGGCCATCGCGTCCTCGAATTCGTCGAGCACGTCGTTGGCGCGGTCCAGATGCTCCGCTGTCATTTTCGGAATCGCGCGACGAAGCAGGCTGCACTCGATCTCGGCGCGGAGCTCGAACAGTTCCTCGATTTCCGCGAGGGAAAGCGTCGAGACCACAGCGCCGCGATGCGGGCTGAAGGTGACCAAGCCTTCCGCCTCGAGCTGCCGGAGCGCCTCGCGGACCGGGATCCGGCTGACGCCCAGGTCCTCGGCGAGTGCGTCCTGTCGGAGGGGTTCGCCTTCGGGGTAGTCGCCGCGGAGAATCCGCTCCCGCATGGCCGTGACCGTCATGCTTGCGATCGTCTGGCGCTGGATGGGTAGAACGCCGGAGCGGGTTGCTGCGTTTGACTGATACGGCGCCGCAGCATTAGCATCAGTCGGCAATCGACGTGTCATTCTCTATCGGTGCGAGGTGGGAACATCTGACGCATGCGAGGGGATACACTATCCTTACGCTACCCCCCTGGCAAGCCGCAGCGAGTACTTCGCGCAACAGTACGCAACTGTACGTCCCTCCCCTACCGATGCCACGGTCCAGATGGCATCCTCTAGTATCCCGCTCACCTTCTGACCCCCCAACGATCCATGCAGACTCCCGTTCCCGCCGGCTCGACGACCGCACGCGATGGGCTGTTGATCGCGCTCGCCCTCGTGACTCTGGCGTATCTCGTCGTCTTCGTGCGAGCGCTTCGGGCGCGGGCCGCCGCCGGTGAGAAAGTTTCGACGCCAGCCCCGATCTGGATTGTGAGCTTCATCGCCAACTTCTTCGACACGCTCGGCATCGGGTCGTACGCGACCACGACGACGATGTTCCGACCGTGGAAGATGGTGCCAGATGAAAAGCTTCCGGGAACGCTGAACGTCGGCTACGTCATTCCGACCGTCGTCGAGACGTTCATCTTCATGACCATCGTGCACGTCGATGCGACAACGCTCATTTCGATGATCGTGGCCGCGATGGCCGGTGCATGGTTCGGTGCGGGCGTGGTATCGTCGTTCTCACGGCGCAAGGTTCAGCTGGGAATGGGCAGCGCGCTTCTCGGCTTTGCGCTGATCATGATCGGCAAGTCGCTCAAGATCCTGCCGCCGGGCGGCACGTTGATCGGCCTCACGGGTTCGAGCTTGGCGATCGGCGTGGTTGGCAACTTCTTGCTTGGCTCGTTGATGACGCTCGGCATCGGTATGTATGCGCCGTGCATGATCCTCGTCAGCATGCTCGGCATGAATCCGATCACGGCGTTTCCGATCATGACCGGCTCCTGTGCGTTCCTCATGCCGATCGCGAGCATCAAGTTCGTGAAGACCGGCGGCTATGACGTGAAGGCGATGATCGGCATGGCGGTCGCGGGCATTCCAGCGGTGTTGATCGCCGCCTACATCGTGAAAACGCTTCCGCTGAACGTGCTGCAATGGGTTGTCGTCGTCGTGGTCGTCTACACCGCGACGAACATGCTGCTCGCTGCACGGCGCGAGCGGAACCTGGCGATGGCGGCAACGATGGCCGAGGCGACGCCGGCGTTGTAATCGCGGGCCGCATGAGCGGCGGCGGGTCTGAACATTTTCGAAAAGAGGGCCACCGGAAGCCAACGGTGGCCCTCTTTTCGTTGTCTATGTAATCGACACTCGAGGATTGCGCGATTTGGCATCTGGCCGTACTCTCTCCCATAGCCTTGACAAGGGAACGCTCCGATGGCCGCTGATTCCGGCGAATTGCTTCAAGGGACGCTGGGGATTCTGATTCTCAAAGCTCTGCTGGCCGGCCCGGCGCACGGGTACGGCATTGCGCGCTGGGTCGAACTCGCGACGGACGACGTGCTGCGCATCGAGGAAGGATCGCTCTACCCCGCATTGCGCCGACTGCAGGACCGCGGCTGGGTGAGCTCCGAGTGGGGTCTGTCCGAGAACAACCGGCGCGCGCGCTACTACACGATCACCGCAGCCGGACGCGCGCACCTGCGTCGCGAAGCGGTGCTGTGGATGCGCTACGCCGGCGCCGTCACGCGCGTCCTGCGCACCGCGCCGGCACTCGCCTAATGAAGCCCGTCGCATGATCGACCGCCTGCGGCGCTATCGACGGTTCTTCGGCGCCAACGTCGATGAAGACATCGACGACGAGCTTCGCTTGCACCTCGATCTGCGCGCCGCCGACTACGTGGCACGCGGTCTCGACCCGACGAAATCACTGCGCGCCGCCCGCGAACGATTGGGCGACCTCGACGCGATTGCTGCCCAACTGCGCGACCACGATCGCCACGCCGAACGCACCGAACGACGGAGAGATCTCATGGATGACCTCTGGCAGGATGTTCGCTACGCACTACGCAGTCTCAAACGTGCGCCGGCTTTCGCTATCGTCGCGGTGCTCACGCTCGCACTCGGCATCGGCGCGAACACCGCCGTCTTCTCGATCGTCGACGCCGTCGTCATTCGCGCGCTTCCCTATCCGCGCGCGGAACAGCTCACGAGTCTCGACGGCAGCACGCTGGCCGAGTGGGCGCGTATCGGCGAATTGAGTCGGTCGTTCTCGAGTGTGGCGACGTACCGAGATGCGAGCGTCGGCATCGCGGGAAGCGCCACCAGTGCGAGCGCCAGCGCCGACCCCGAGCGCGTCGACGCATCCAATGTGTCGGCCAATCTCTTTTCGACGCTCGGCGTTCGGCCCGAGCTCGGGCGAACGTTCGTCGCCGGCGAGAACGCGGCCCGAAGCAGCAACGTCGTTGTGCTCAGTCACGGCTTCTGGGTTCGACGCTTCGCGGCCGATTCAAACATCATTCATCAAACTGTAACAATCGAAGGCGCGCCGTACCGGGTGGTGGGCGTGATGCCGGAGGAGTTTGCCTTCCCGTCGCACGACATCAAAGTGTGGCTGCCGATCACGGTACCGGATTCGCGAGGCGGCATGTTCTGGGGCGACGGTGGCTATCAGGTGATCGGCCGATTGCGCAACGGCGTCAGCGCCGCGGCGGCACAACAAGAGATTCGTCAACTCTACTCCAAGATCCGCCTCGAGAATCCGATCTGGACGCCGGGGCCAGAGTACATGGTGCGGGCGCGCGTGAAGCCGTTGCAGGAGCGACTGGTAGGCACGGCGCGGACGACGTTGTTCCTGCTCCTCGCGGTCGTGGGAGTCGTGCTGCTCATGGCCTGCGCGAACGTCGCGAACCTTCTGCTCGTGCGCGCGACCGCACGCACTCGTGAAGTGGCGATTCGCATGGCGCTCGGCGGCGGCCGGTTACGGTTGTTGCGACAGCTCCTGACCGAGAGTGTCGTGCTCGCGCTGCTCGGAGGCGCCTGCGGCGTGCTGCTCGCGTGGCTCGGCATCCACGGTCTGCTGGCGACCCTTCCGTCGGACATTCCACACGTGGCCGATGTTGGTATCGACGGTCGCGTGCTCGCGTTCACCACCTCGCTTACCGTGCTCACTGGCGTGTTGTTCGGACTTCTGCCGGCGATGCGCGCAAGTCGAACGGATGTGCAACGCGTCCTTCGGAGCGGCACGCGAACGGCGGGAAGCACGCACCAGCGCGTCGCGACTTTGCTCGTCTGCGGTCAAATCGGCGCCGCGGTATTGCTCGTAACCTCGGCCGCGTTGCTCGTTCGCAGCATGTGGGCGTTACACACCGTCGATCCCGGATTCCGCACGGCGTCGGTCGTGACGGCACGGCTCAGTCCACCCAAGACGGAGTTCTCCGACCCGACGACGATTGAACCGCTCGTCGATGAACTCTTGCGACACGTGCGCGCGCTTCCGGGCGTGCAGGACGCCGGCGCGGTGAATCAGCTTCCAATGTCCGGCACCGTCGGAAAGCTCGCGATGCGAATCGCCGGACAATTTGAGGACATGAAACAGGGGACGCTTCCCTGGGCCGATCACTATCAGTTCATCACGCCGAGCTATCTGTCGACGATGGGAATTCCGATCGTCGCGGGGCGCGGCTTCGCCGCGACGGACATCGCGAAGAGTCCACCGGTCGCGGTGGTCAGCGCGTCGTTCGCGCGACACTTCTGGCCGCACGGCAACGCCGTGGGTCAACGCATCGGAAATCCGTGGCCGAGCGATTGGATCACGATCGTGGGTGTAACGAAGGACGCGCGGCTCGACAGCCTGAATGGCACGTCGCAGGAAGCTGTGTATCGCCCGTTCGCCCAAGTGGCGCCGACGTCGATCTTCATCGTCGCGCGCACGACCAGCGACCCCGCGGCGCTCGCGGCATCATTGCGCGCCGCAGTCGCGCAAACAGCGCCGGACACGCCGGTGAGCGACGTTGAGCGGATGGCCGCCGTGGTCGATCGCTCCTCGGCGCGACAACGGTTTACGATGGTGCTGCTCTCACTCTTCGCGGCGATCGCGTTGCTGCTCGGCGTCGTGGGCGTCTACGGCGTAATGTCGTACTCGGTCGCGCAGCGCACGCGCGAGATCGGTGTCCGCATGGCCCTCGGCGCGACGCCACTCGACGCGATGCGCCTCGTGCTGCGAGACGGTGCGCGGCTCGCGATGTGGGGAGTGATCGCCGGTGTACTTGTCGCCGCGTTGTCGACGCGAGCGCTAGGCAGTTTGCTCTACGGCGTCACGGCGAATGATCCAGTCACGTTCGTGAGCGTGGCGCTCGCACTCGGCGGCATCGCGCTGCTCGCGAGCTATCTGCCGGCGCGACGCGCAACACGCGTGGATCCCACGAGGGCGTTGCGCGCCGAGTGATCTAAGCGGCTACTGCACGACGACGGTGCCGGACATCGCGGCGCCGTGGATGGTGCAATGGTATTTGTAGGTTCCGGCCGTCGCGAACGTGCGGCTGTAGGTGCCGGTGCTTTGCGACGACGAGGCGATGCCACTGCCGTCGTCGAACGTCACGTTGTGCGTGACGCACGTGGAGCCGTAGCCGCTGTTGGAGCAGTCGTCCCAGTGCCATGTCACGGTTGCACCGGCCGACACCGTGCGCGTGCTCGGCGAGAACGCGGTGTTCTGAATGTCGACGTCGTTCGGACCGAGCGTCGTGTTCGTCGTTCCGGGATTCGTGGGACCATCGTTCGAGCCGTAAAGACTGCTTCCGCCGCACGCGCCAACAGTGGCGGTGACGGCAGCAAGAGAGAGCAATGTCAGGAACCGCATGCATCCTCGTTCAGAGTTGTGTCCGAACAAATCGAGATGACGCGATGCAAGTTCCCGAAGAAAGATGTGACGTGAGTCGCAATCGTGCGCCTACTGCAGCCTATGGCAGCCTACGGCATGTGGAGCGGAGCGAGCGTATTGCGCGTGAATGTCACTTTGTAATCGCCCGGCTTTACTGACTTCAGCATCGTCACCATGTCGGACAACGCGAAGCGTGCGTGGTAGACGTTCCACGACGTCTTCGACATTGCGGATGGCCAGATGTCGAGCGAGTCTGTCTGCGCGTCGTAGCGCATGGTGCCGCGATACCACGTGACGAGTGAGCGCGTCGTCGCCGTCGCCATCGTGCGCCACATGATCGGCATCGCGTACGGCTGCCAGTGCAAACCATCCGGGCTCGTCGCCAACCACAGATCACTGGTACCGCAACTCGCGCCTCGAGGAAAGGCCGCGATTAGCGCAACGTAGCCGGCGCCCGGCGCCAGCTCGACCACATCGAGGTGCCACGGTACGTAGTTCGGAATGGCCAAGTCCGTTGCGACCGGCGCCGACCACGTTGACTGCTCGTAGCCGGACGTCGAGTCCGGCACGGCGGTGCGCAATTGAATCGTGCTGCTCAAGGCGGTGCATCCCGCCGTCCCGCTACGCACGTACCAGATCTTGGCCGTCCGATCGGGCTCGATGATCAGCGCCGGTGACACGGCGTCGTGCGCGCGCTCCTGGAATGCGACCACCGGCTTGGTCCAGTGCTTCGCGTTAGCCGTCGACATGATCATGATCGTGTTGAACGTGTCGGACACGACACGATAGATCTGAATCATTCGTCCGGTCACCGGATCGAACGCGTGATCCGGATCGGAGTTGTACCCCAAGTTCGGATGCGGAATGATCGGATTCCGAATGCCGTCGGGCGTGCTCCACGTCGTGTCGCTCGTCGCGAACAAGAGCGCCGGGTTTTCGAGCGCGGGATCAGAGTTCTTATATGGCGTGTACATCAGCCAGCAGCGCGCGCCGTTCCACGACGCCGGCGGACAGGCCATATCGGGATGGACGGCGTCCGACGCCTCCGAGAAATCGTCGGCGGGAATCGCGACCTGTTCCATTCGATGCACGAACATGGAATCGAGGCGATCGGCAACGGACGGCGGAACGGCCGGTGGTTGCGGATCGGGCGGACGCGGTGTCGGCGCGGCCGGGGTGTTCGCTGCTTGTTGTGGCTTACTCGCGGTGGGAAGCTTGACGTCGGAACAACCGGCAAGTGCGACGGCGCACAATGCCCGGACGTACAGTCGCATTTTGAGTTGCGTGAAGCGGCCAAGGTGGGAGCACGCGTACAACTGCGTGCGTGTCGGCGCGCAAATCGATCTTCGCCGATCGGAGCGGCGCTAAGGTAATGCGCAGCGCTCGAGTCGTGGCGATGTATTCAATTAAGAATGATGGGGCGCCGATGCGTTGTCTCGGCCGCGTGTCTACTGCGTGTATGACGCGTGTCAGCTAGACGTCAGGAATGCTCGATGTCGATCCCGTGTTCCAATGCGTAGCGCGTGAATGCCGCCACCGACGACGTCCCAAGCTTCTTCGCGAGATTCTCACGATGCGCGTGAACCGTTCGGAGCGTGATGCCGAGCTCACTGGCGATTTGTTTGCTGGTGCGACCCATGGCGACGCGGGCGAGGACTTGGCGCTCCCTCGCGCTGATCAAGACTGGCGCCGGGCGCGAAGTCCGATCATTTTGATCAGAATTCATTTCTGAGAGCGGAATGGCCACTGGAATCCGGGTGGAACGCTGCTGACACTGCAACCGGCTCGGCACCTGCTGGAGCTCGGAAGTCGCTAAGAGGCAACGTATTCCGTAATCCCGATGAAAACAATCGGTATTTCTCCGGATGGGTTTTCTTCGAGCCACAATCCATATATCATCCACTCTGGATTGCACTGCCCAACCTGCTTCACTGATGGGCCCGGTACAGGCCTGATTCCATTCGATGTCGACTGCCGCCGTGAGCCATAGCCGTTCGAACCCAATTCCCAGGGTGCTCCTCATCGCCGGGGGGTTGGTCGTTCTCGGCATTCTACTCTGGCAAGCGCTCGCCGCCGCCGGCGCGCCCGACCCCACGACCCCGCATACCACCGCGGCCGTCGCGACGCTCGACATCGCGATCCTCGTGTTTCGCGAAGGTCTCGAGTGCGTTCTCGTCCTCCTCGCCATCACGGCCGGCATGCACGGGCAGCAGACGCGCTACCGGCAGCCGATTGCTTGGGGCGCCGCCGCGGCCTTTGTCGCCTCCATCATTACGTGGTTCATTGCGGCCGGCGCGATCGACGCGTTGTCGAACAGCATTCCCGCACTCGACATCCAGGCGGCTACGGGCCTGCTCGCCATCATCGTGCTGCTGGTCGTGATGAATTGGTTCTTCCACCGGGTGTACTGGACCGGCTGGATCTCCATGCACAACCGCCGGAAGCGCGAGCTGCTCGACGACTCGAGCGACGCGCAGCAAGGCATGAGCTCGAATCAGCGGAACGTGTTGCTTGGATTCGCCGCGCTCGGGTTCACCTCGCTCTACCGTGAAGGATTCGAGGTCGTGCTGTTCCTGCAGACGTATCGCCTGCAGCTCGGCAGCCACATCGTGTTTGGCGGCGTGCTGATCGGCGCGACTCTCGCCTCGATCGTGGCGGTGCTCGCGTTCGTCGCTCGAACCCGCCTTCCATACAAGCAAATGCTCGTGGCGACCGGCGTGATGCTCGGCGTCGTGTTGCTGGTCATGGTGGGCGAGCAAGCCCAAGAGATGCAGCTCGCGCACTGGATCCCGACTACCACCATTCACGCGCTGGACGGCAAGATTCCAAGCTGGACCGGCCTCTGGTTCTCGGTATTTCCGACGGTGGAGACCCTGCTTGCGCAGGGGGCGGCAGCTGCACTCGTGCTCGGCTCGTACGTCACAGCCCGTGCACGAACGCTTCGAGCGGGATAGCATTCGACATGCGAATCACCAACCTCGCCGAGTACGGAGTGATCTGCGCGCTGCATTTGGCTCGCCGTGCATCTGACGGAGCGGTGTCCGGCCGCGAGATCGCCGAAGCCGAGCGGTTGCCGGCGGACTACGTCGAACAGATCATGCTGCGGTTGCGCCGAGCCGGCGTGGTGCGGAGCACGCGCGGCGCCCACGGCGGATATCAACTCGCCCGTCCCGCCGACGAGATCACGATTCGACACGTGATCGAAGCGTCCGAGGAAACGACGTTTCATCTCAATTGCGAGTCGCATCCGGTAGGCGAAGATCGCTGCTCCTCGTCGCATACCTGCAGCATTCGACCGGTCTGGATGCTGTTGCAGCGGCGCATCGACGAAGTGCTCGAGGGCGTTCGCCTCTCGGACCTGCTCGACGTCGAGAGCGACGTACAGGCGCGCGTCGGCCTGACGAGCGGCGCGTCTTCGAACGACGCGGCACCGGCGAACGCACGCTCGCTTCCAGTATTGTCGGCGTAGGCGAGCCGTAGTGGGGCGTCGGCGCATGCTGGGAGTCTGTCGACCGGCGTTCGTCGCCATGAGCATTCTCTCAATCGGCGCCGCTGCCTGTGTGCCGACAGTACACCTCCCGCCCCTGCCCGTCGCTGCCCCCGGCATGCTCGCGCCGAGCGACTCTCTCGCAGAGCTCGCGGACCGATTGGCGCCGACGCTGTACGTGCAGCGCGACGAGACGTTCCCGCTCGTGCGCGTCGCCGCGGTCGTGCATCCAACGCGGCACGTGATTGCCTACCACTTGTTGTGGCAGCACGACGTCAACGGCCAGTGGCTACCATGGGCCAAGCCGAGCGACGAAGAGATCGTGTGGGTGGGCTACGATCCGGCAACGGGCGACGCGACCGAGTTGTGGACGTACTGGCACGACACGATCCTGCACACTGATTGGCGTGGGCACGGCCTCCCCGCATTCGACGTGCAGTGGGGAAAACACGGTTCGCTGCCGCGTGGCGTGATCGAGAGTGACCTGCCGCGCTTCAAGACGCTGAATGTGTTCTACATCGCCGAGTTCGTGGCTCTGCCGGACATCTGGATTGGCAAGCTGGCGCATGGTGGGCCATGGGGGTTCTTCCATAGCTATGCGCGGTATCGCGATTTCAGCCGGCCATACTTCTTGCGTGGGCATCTCGACGCCGTCGTGAGCGCGGACGATCCGCGCGAGGCGCTACGCGCCGTATTCGGCTCGCGCTACTCGAACAAGCTGCACTGGCCATGGGATGTCCATTCATGAGAGGAACAACACGACACGCCGCATGATCGCGCGCGGAAGGGCTGCGGTAGTTCTCGTCGGCGCCTGCGCCGTGATCCTCGCCTTGACGATGGGCGCGCGACATACGGCAAGCGCGGCTGGCGAGATCGCTGGCGAGATCGCTCCGCACCGCATGATCGGCCTGAGCGCCAGTCCCTCCAGCGCGCGCGATCTTGCCGCAGTCAAGGCGCTGGACGTTCGGGAAATTCGCTGGACGCTGTACTGGAAGAACTATCTCGACACTCGGCATTTCGCCGCCGATCGCTCGACGCCCATAGCGTTCGGCGGCATGACTGCGCCGCAAATGTTCGATGCCGACTACCGCGCCGTGAAAGCCGCGGGTCTCGATCAACTCATCGTGATCCACACGCCGCCAACGGGAATGACGCTCCAGCAAGGGATGACCGCGATGCCCGCCTTCGTGGCGGCGCGTGCGCGCGAATATCCCGGAACGACCTGGCAAATCCTCAACGAGATGGACGGTGAGGATGCGTTCAACGGCGCGTGGTTCAACGCGAAGTCGAAGGCGGTGACGCAATACCAGCGCGGCCGTTCGTACGGCAGCTTGTTGGCGGCCGTCGCGACGGCGGCGCGAAGCGCCGATCCGACGGTGCGTATCGTGGCTGGCGGAATCGCGCTCGCACCGGCTGATTTTTTGCGCGGCATGCTGGAGACGTGTAGTCCGTCGCTACTCACCGCCGTCGCGGTGCATGCGTACGGTCAGCCGAGCATTCTGCAATTCCGATCGAAGGGCCCGGCCGCGCGCGGAGCTGCGCGCGGGTTGCCCGTATGGATCACCGAGTTCGGGTCGCGAATGCCAACGGAAACCTTGCAGCGCGCGGATCTCGCCGCGGACTTCGACGACTACGACGCGAACCGTCGCTATGATCGCGCCTATCTCTATTCGCTGTCGAGCGAGGACGGCTACGGCATCATGTCGCCGGCTGGCGCGATGCGCTCGGCGGCCGATCTGCTGCGCGATCGCACGGCGCCGTGAGTCGGGCCACCGGAAGATGATATGAGATATGGAATGAGATATGGAATGAGATCTCGCTTGAGACACATCGCGCTCGCGAGCGCTGTGATACTCGCACCGATCATCGCGGCATGCAGCTCGAGCAACGAGGCCACCAATCCGGCAACCGACCCGTTCACCGGCTCGTATGTGTTGTCGACGCTGGCCGGCGTCAGCCTGCCGCGCCATGTGGACACGAACCTCACCACGGGCGGGTACGACATCCTCGAGAGCGGCTCGCTCTCCTTTCCGGATCAGGGACACATCATCGTGTCGTTTAGTATGATCCACCACGACAGCGCGACGACGCCGCCGGTCACACTGTCGCAAACCGATACGTACACGCTGGGTCGCCTGCCAACCCAGGCGTTTCTGATGAGTCAGACATCAGCGGGCGATACCGTCGCGAGCATCATTGTGCCCGCGGCCAGTCAACTGGCGTTGAACTATCACATCGCCAACGGGCCCGGGACGTATTTGTTCGTGCGGCCCTGATTACGATTAAAGAATACTCAATAACCTCCGGACGCCAACGCGAAGAGAAGCGCGTCCGCGGCGGCGCCGTCGTCCACGTCGCCAACGACTTTCCGCGCCACCGCGCGAACCTCGGGCTCGGCGTTGGCCATCGCGACCGGAATTCCGACAATGCGCATCGCGCCGACATCGTTCAGACCGTCGCCAACGAACATGATGTCCTCGAGCGATACGTCGTACGCCGCCGCCACGGTGCGCAACGCGCTGGCCTTGTCGACGCCCTCCGCGGTGATATTCATGAAGCGAGTGTCAGGCATCACCGGCGATGTCGAGGTCGTGACCTCCAAACCGAGATGTGGTTCGGCGGCGAGCACCGCCGCCTGATCGACCGAGACGAGCCACTGGGCGCGTACGATCGGGCCGGTTAGCGATTCGAACGGCCGCGGCGCGAATGGAACGCCCAACAGCGCGGCATGCGCTCGCGCACGATCAGACACGCGCTCCACGGCGTACTCGGTGTCGGTGTACAACTCCAGCGTCACGTCGGATTCGCGCGCGCGCGCGATCAGCGACCGAATCAAATCCGCCGCAATCGGCGACGACCGCGACACGCCTGTCGGCAAGCGCAGCACGCTGGCGCCGTTCTGAAACATGTGCCAGCCGTCTCCGTCGAGACGCTCGGCGTACTCGCGCGATACGCCGAAGCCGGGACGGCCGGATGACAGCGCGAGACGCAGCCCCGCGGCGCGTGCGCGAGCGGCAGCGTCCCAAACGCGCGGATGGACGCGTCCCGCGCTGCCGACGAGCGTTCCATCGACGTCGAGACAAACGAGCTTGATCATGGTGGCGGAGGATGGCTGGCGAGGGCTCCGGATGGTAGCCGTTGACTTTCAAACGATTGTTTCATACAGTTGTTTCAGCGCGAAACCGCGTTTCCTCCTGCACGTCCGTTCTCGGAGCATTTCCCCATGGCCTCACGCCGTGCCGTCGTCACGACCGCCACCGTTGTCGGCGTCGTTCTCGTTGCAATCGTCGTCTACATCGTCACGTCGCGGCAGCGCGACTTGGTCCTCACCGGCATCGTCACGACCAACGATGTAGTCGTGAGCTCGCAGGTGACGGGGCAGATCGGAAACCTCCTGGTCAAGGAAGGCGACACCGTTCAGCCGAATCAATTGCTCGCCGTGCTCGTGCCTGGCGAGCTGCGTGCCGACCAGGCGTACTACGCGCAGAGCGAGCAAGGCTTGGCGAGCGAGGTGCAGGAGAGCGAGGCCGCGCTCCGGTTCCAACAGCAGCAAACCGCCGAGCAGATTCGCCAGGCGCAGGCGACGCTGGACGCGACGCTGGCGCAGCGCAGCGAAACCGCGGCCAACTTGCGCAACGCCGCCGTCACGTTGGGCCGCGACACCACACTGGCGCGCGGCGGTGTGCTCACCGCGCAGGACGTCGATCAGGCGCGCACGGCGTATGACGTCGCAAAATCGCGCTCCGACGCGCTCGACAAGCAGATCGATGCCGCGCGCGCGGCCGTGGCGCTCGCCCAGTCGGCAGCCGAACAGGTGGCGGCGAAGCAAGGAGCGGTGACCACCGCGCAGAAGCAGAAGGCCGCTGCCGCCGCACAAACGGCCAAGGCCTCCGTTCGACTCGGCTACGCGGAGCTCCGCGCGCCGGTCGGCGGAATCGTCGACGTTGAAGCGGCGCGGCTCGGCGAAGTGGTGAACCCCGGCCAGCCCGTCATCACGCTGCTCGACCCGAATGCGTTCTGGGTGCGCGCCGATGTTGAGGAATCTTATATCGACCAGATCAAGCTCGGCGACAGCATCACGGTGCGGTTGCCGTCCGGCGAAACGCGGCGCGGCGCGGTGTTCTATCGCGGCATGGACGCAGGCTACGCCACGCAGCGCGACGTGAGCCGGACCAAGCGCGACATCAAGACGTTCGAAATCCGCATTCGGGTCGACAATCGCGACCGCGCACTGGCGGTCGGTATGACCGCGTATGTCTTGCTGCATCTGGAGCGTGCGGCGTGAACGCCATCGAAGTTCGCGAGATCACCAAGAAGTTCGGCACTTTCACGGCGGTCGACGGCATCTCGTTCGAGGTCGGACGCGGCGAAGTGTTCGGGCTGCTCGGGCCGAACGGCGCCGGGAAATCGACACTCATCCGCATGCTCACGACGCTCGTGCTGCCGACGTCGGGCACAGCCATCGTGGACGGCCATGATGTCGTCGCCGACCCGAACGCGGTGCGTCACGCCATCGGCGTCATTCCGCAGGCGATGACGAGCGATCTCGAGCTCACGCCGAATGAGAATTTGCTCATTTTCGCGCGGTTGTACAGCGTGCCTCGCGAGCGGCGCAAGAAGTTGATCGCCGAGTTGCTCGAGGCCGTGGAGCTCACCGCGTGGGCCGACAAGCCGGTCAAGCAACTCTCCGGCGGCATGCGGCGGCGCGTGGAAATCGCGCGCGGCCTGGTGCACGAGCCGCGCATTTTCTTTCTCGACGAGCCCACGACCGGACTCGATCCGGTGTCGCGCACCGCTGTGTGGGAGATGCTCAAGCGGATCAAAGCCGAACGTGATCTCACGGTGCTGCTGACGACGCACTACATGGACGAAGCGGACAGACTGTGCGACCGCATCGCCATCGTCGATCACGGGCAACTCAAGGCGCTCGATTCCCCGATGCGCCTCAAGGCAAACGTGCCAGGCCAGAACACGCTCGACGCGAGCTTTTCCGGAACGCCAAGCGATTGGCGCGAACGACTCGAGCGTCTGCCGGGAGTCGAAGGTGTGACGGAAGACGGCAACATTTTTCGCCTCATGTCGAATAGCGGACCGGCGACCACCATGGCACTCATGGCCGAAGCGGCCGAAGTGGGCGCGACGGTCGACTCGCTTGCGGTACAGAGCACGTCGCTCGACGACGTCTTCGTGCACTACACGGGACGACAGCTTCGCGATGCCCTGCAGGATCCGTCGCCGGCCGATCGACTCATGGTCCGCCACCGCTAGGAGACGCACATGGAACGCATTCTAGCAATCATCGAGCGCGAGCTTCGCCGATTCCGCCGGAGTCCGGCGCTGATTGCGATGTCGCTCATCATGCCAGTGGTGCAGCTCGTCGTGCTCGGCTACGCCTTTGGCGGAAACGTCAAGAACCTCAAGCTCGGCGTTGTGGATCAGGATCACGGGCTGCAAGCCGTGCACATTCGTGAAATGGCCGGCGCCGTCGCCGCAAATGCCAAGACGTTTTCGCCGATCGAGTATCACGACGTCGGCCAAGCCGTGTCGGCGTTGCGCGACGGACGACTCAACGGCGTGCTGACGATTCCTCCCGGATTCTCGCGGCGCGTGCTCGAGAAGAACGATCCGCGCGTGGCGCTGATCGAAGACAACACCGACGGCTTTGTCTCCGGTTCGCTCGCCGCGACGATGTCGGGCATGGTCTCGGCGTCCTCGATACCCGACGCAACCTCGCAGCGGACGCCGGCCACGACGTCGCTCGACGTTGTCGAGGTGTATCCGTACGTGCCGTACATCCAGTATCTGCTGCCCGGGTCGATCGTGATGTCGATCTTCATGATGGTGATGATCGGCGGCGGCATCATTTTCATCGACGACAAGGCGCGCGGGTTGCACGAAGGGTATCTCGTCACGCCGATCACGCGGTTGGAGCTCATCCTCGGCTTCAACATCTCGGGCGCGATCAAAGCGATCATTGCCGGCGTGGTGCTGATGATCGTCGGCTCGCCGATCGCCGGCGTGCCGCACCCGTTTGAGCCGCTCAAGCTGCTGCGGCTGTTCGTCGTGATCGCCGTGACGGCGACGGCGCTCGTGAGCATGATGTTCCTGCTCATGGTTCGCATGAGCGATCCATTGTTGCCGCGCGCGTTGTTCGGCGTGCTCAATACCCTGCTCTACTTCCCGAGCGGCGCCGTGTATCCGCAGGCGGCCTTTCCGAAGTGGATGCGGGCGATTGCCATCGTGGATCCGTTCACCTATGCGGTGCACGCGCTCAAGAGTGTCGTGCTCAAGGACACAGGATTCGGCGCGATCGGCTTTGATCTGGCATTTCTCTGTATTTTCGCGGCGCTCACCATGTTCGGCGCCACGATGTTGTTCAAGAGGACGCTGTGACCGCGCGCCGACAGCCAATCTCAGCCAGCTCGCGGGCGCGCGGCAGGGCACGCATCGCGCGCGTGTCCGAACCTGACGTCGAAACGACTTCCCGTTTGCTCGCGTCGGCGAGTCGACTGTTTGCCGAGCGCGGGTTCGAGAAGGTCACTGTGCGTGAGATCTGCCACGACGCGAAGGCCAACGTCGCAGCCGTGAGCTATCATTTCCGCGACAAGCTCGGACTGTACATGGCTGTGGTCGGCACGGCGCTGGAAACCATTCGGCGCGCGCATGACGCCACGATGGACGTGCCGGCGAATACCGCGCCCGAGGATCGGATTCGGCACTACGTCCACTCCTATCTGCCGCGGATCGTCCGGTCGGAAGGAAAAACGGAGCTGATCCACAAGCTCATGCGGCACGAGATGGCCGAGCCTACACAAGCGGCACGGCTGATCGTGGAGCAAGTGATTCTACCGCGCCTCGATTTCCTGCGTCGAGCAATCGCTGAGATGATTGGCTGCGACACTGAAGACGTTCGCGTGATACGCAGCGTCATGAGCATCCAGGCGCAGTGTCTCTTCTACGCACCCGATCGCTTCAAGTCGGCGGCGTTTCCAGGATGGGAGCCGGCGGACGACGCCGCGATAGAGGCGGCCGCGAAGCACATTGCAGATTTCTCATTGGCCGGGATTCGCAGCTTGCGTACCGAGCACGCGGGACGGGCGTAAGGACGCTAGGGGTTCACGTGCTGATAGACGAGGCGCGAGACGTCGACCATCAGCTTCCGCGCGACTTCTTGATCCGGTATGCCGCGCGTGAGTAGCACGAGCACGTACGGCTTCCGGCCTGGCGGATATACGATGGCAGCATCATGGAGGCTGCCGTTGATCCACCCGGTCTTGTGGGCCACCTTGACGCCGGCGGGCAGTCCGGCCGGAATCTCGCCGTTGAATTCCTGACGCAGCAGCACGGCGCGCATCGAATCCGTGCTCACAGGTGATGCGGCGCGGCCCGTCTCGATCGCTTCCATCAAGACGTCGAGATCGCGCGCCGTGGTGGTGTTATTCAATTTGGCGCGCACCGCCTTTGTGTCCTCGACGCCGCGCAGGATGTGAATGTTCCGCGCGCCGAGCGCATGCGCCGTGGAATCCGTGTCTTTGGCGCCGACGAAAGCAATGAGCGTATTCGTCGCCAGGTTGCTCGATCGCGTGATCATGTGCTCGATCAGCGTGCGAATTGGGACGCGCGTGCCGGTCATTGCGTATGCGGCACTGTCGGAGTCGTCGCCTTCGACGAGCGTGAATGGCGAGCCGTCGACGAGCGACTTGAACTCGTTGGCCAAAGGAATCGGTTGATCGAGCGAGAAGGCCTTGGCGTCAGCGCGGCGATACAGCTCGATCAACACCGGAATTTTCATCGTGCTCGCGGTGTTGAAGCTGTCGTCGGCGTTCATGTACAGCGTGTCGCCCGTTTGGAGATCGCGAAACGCCACGCCGACGATGGCGCCTTTGACCTCAGCAACACGCCGAGCGATGCGCGCCTGAACCGAGTCGAGAGGAAGGCGTTGCGCGCTGGTAACGGCCGCCTGTCCCACGATGGCGAGGAACGCGAGTTGGATCGACGCGCGCGCGAGTCTCATGGCGTGACATATGGGATTCCACTTCCGGCCTGTCAAGCGACGAGTCGCCGGGCGCGGCGGAACCCCGGAGCAAGTCGAGGGATTGGCTGACGACCCCAACTCTCTCGATGATCCTCCTCGCGAACTCGTTTTTTCTCGGCCACGATCCCAAGCAGTTGCAGCGGATGAAGCCGTATCCGCCGCTGGCGACGTTGCTCGTTGCCGCCGCGCTAAGGGCTCGCGGTCACGAAGTGGCGTTGTTCGATGCCACCTTCGCCGCGGGGGTCGATGATTTCGTCGCGATGCTCGACGAGCTCCAACCCGACGTAGTTGGGATTCTCGAGGACAACTTCAACTATCTGACGAAGATGTGCACCGTGGCCACGCGCGACGCGACGCGATCGATGGTCGCGGCCGCACGCGCGCGCGGGTGCCGAGTCGCGGTGAACGGCTCAGATTCTTCCGATTCGCCGCGACCCTATCTCGACTCTGGCGCAGACGCCGTGCTCCTCGGTGAGGCAGATGTGAGTTTCCTCGAGTTGGCTGACGCGTGGCGGCAGTCGCGTGACACGCCGCTCGCGGCCGTGCCGGGTCTGGTGTTCATCGGAGCCGGCGGCAATCTCTCGTATACGACGCCGGGCGCGAACGTCGACAATCTCGACGCTGCACCGTTGCCCGCGTGGGATTTGGTTGACGACAGCGCGTATCGCGGCGCGTGGCGCCGCGCGCACGGACGGTTCTCGTGGAACATGGTGGCGTCGCGCGGATGCCCGTTTGGCTGCAACTGGTGCGCGAAGCCGATCTTTGGCCGGCGGTACCTACAGCGTTCGCCGGACGCAGTCGCGCGCGAGATGCGTAAGCTCAAAGATGAGATCGCACCGGATCACATCTGGTTCGCCGATGACATCTTCGGTCTCACACCGCGGTGGATTCGCCAATTCGCCGACGCCGTCGTCCAGCACGACGCGCGCATTCCATTCATGATTCAGTGCCGCGCCGATCTCTTGCGACCGACGGTCGCAGCATCGCTCGCGCGCGCCGGCGCCGAGGAAGTGTGGCTCGGTGTCGAATCCGGATCGCAGAAAATTCTCGACGCGATGGACAAAGGCACGACTATCGAGGAGATCCGCGAAGCGACACGCGCCTTGCGCGCCGAGGGAATCCGGACCGGGTGGTTTCTGCAGCTGGGATATCCCGGCGAAACGTGGCAGGACGTGCTGCTGACGCGCGATCTCGTTCGCGACGCGCAGCCTGACGACATCGGCGTGTCGGTGTCGTATCCGCTGCCCGGAACGAAATTCCACGAACGCGTGCGACAAGAGCTCGGCCTGCGGCACAACTGGGAGCACACCGACGACCTCGCGATGCTCTTTCACGGGACGTTCACGACGCCGTTCTATCGCGAGCTGCGCGACGCGCTGCACGACGAGGTTCGCACCGGCGTCGCAGATGACGCGCGCTGGTTGGCGCTCGAGATGGAGGGCGCGGTTCAGCGCTCCCCCGCTCCTCTCGTCGCCGTCGACGGCTGACGCGATCGATGCACACGAATCCGCTGTCGCCATCGGCTCGCGCATTCGACGCGGTCGCACCGAAGTTCGACGAACGCTTCGGCGGTTGGTTGAGCGTCGCCGCGCAACGGCGGGCCGTTCGCGCAGCGCTCGTGCGCGCGTTCCCGTCGGGCTCGCGCGTGCTGGAGATCGGAGGAGGGACTGGCGAGGACGCATGCTGGTTGTCCGCCAACGGTCGCGATGTGCTGCTCACCGACCCGTCTCCGGCGATGGTGCGCATTGCAACCGCGAAGTTGGCGTCCTTCCGCGGGCCCGCGCCCGTTGCCCTCGCCGCTGAACATCTCGACGAGCTTGCGTCATCGCGAGGGCGCGCGCGAATGCCGGCATTCGACGGCGCGTTCTCGAATTTCGCGGCGCTGAACTGCGTCTTGGATCTTGCGCCGGTCGCCCACGCGCTGTCGCGCCTCGTTCGACCTGGCGGGCAGCTTGCACTCGTGGTGTTCGGAACGATGTCGCCCGGTGAATGGATCGTGCAGCTTGCCCGGCGCTCGCCGCGCGCGGCGGTCCGGCGCGTCGCTCGAGGCGATGTGCCGGCGCGGCTCGGAGGAAACTCGTTCCCAATCCGCTATCATCGCGGTCGAGACATTCGCGCGGCGTTCGCGCCGTATTTCGCGCCGGTTCGCAAGATCGGAATCGGGATTTTCGTGCCGCCCAGCGCGGCAGAGCCGTGGATTTCGCAGTGGCCACGCTGCGTTGCACTGCTCGAGGGGATGGACCGACTCGCACGCCGACCGCTCGCGTCGCTCGGCGACCATGTGTTGTATCAGTTCGAGCGGCTGCCGTGATCGTCTTCGTCAATCCGCGCGCAACGCGGCCGAAGAACCGGCGCTTTCCGTTATCGGTGATGGCCGTGGGCGCCGCGCTGCCGCCCGAGGTCGAATGGCAGATCGTCGACGGCAATTTGCCGGACGCCGATCCGCTCACCGAGATCTCCGCGTTGATCGATTCCCGTCGTGGAACTACCGATCCCGTTCAGGTCGTCGCGTTCACGGTGATGCCGGGCCCGCAGCTCGTCAGCGCCGTGCCGCTCGCGCGGGAGCTCAAAGCTCGGCATCCTGACATTCCGATCGTCTGGGGAGGCAACTTCCCGAGTCTTTACCCGGCGCCTGTACTCAACGCGCCGTACATCGACTTTGCGGTACGCGGCCAGGGCGAGGACACCTTCGTCGAGCTGCTCGATGTGCTTGCCGGCCGGCGCGATCCGGCCACGGTCCTCGGACTCTGCTTTCGAAAGGCAGACGGAAGCCATCACATAGGAATGGAGCGTACGTGGAAAGGGCCGAACGACTTGCCCGATCCGCCATATCATAAAATCCGAGTCGACGACTATCTCCGCCCGACATTCCTCGGACAGCGGTCGGGTGTGTACCAGTCGTCGATCGGCTGTCCGTACGGCTGCAAGTTCTGCGGTGTGATCTCGGTCTACGGCAGCCGCGAGAAGCAGCAGGCGCCGGCGCGAACGGCCGAACATCTCCGTTTTCTCGTGGAGTCGCACGGCATGGACTCCGTGCACTTCTACGACAACAACTTCTTCGTGAGCGAGCAGCACGCGAGGGAGCTCGCAGAGCGCATCGAGCCGCTCGGGCTTCGCTGGTGGTGCGAAGCGCGCGTCGACGCGCTCGTGCGCTACTCGGAGGATACGTGGGCGCTGCTTCGGCGCGCCGGGCTCACAATGGTGTTTTGCGGGGCCGAATCAGGGTCAGACGTCGTGCTGGCGAAGATGAACAAAGGCACGACAACGGCGCAGATACTGGAGGTCGCTGACCGCTCGCGGCGACACGGTATCATACCAGAATTCTCATTCGTATTTGGTGATCCCGACGATCCCGAGCGCGAGATCGACAACACACTGTCGTTCATCCGCCGGCTCAAGAGCGTGAATCCGGCGATGGAGCTCATTACCTACTTCTACACGCCCACGCCACAGCGCCGCGGCACCTACGGGAATGTCGACGCGGTCGGCGGGACTCCCACGACGCTCGAGGAGTGGATGGAACCGGAGTGGGTCGCGTGGATGACGCACGAGGATCCCATCGTGCCGTGGCTCGATCGGCGCCTCAAGGCGAAGGTCGAGAATTTCGAGCTCGTGCTCAAGAGTCGCTTCCCGTCCGTGCAGGACGCCCGAACGGCGAATTGGGGCAAGACACTCGGCCGACTTCTTTCGCGGCGCCGATGGGAGAGCGGTCACTACGCGGATCCTGAGTTACTGCGCACGGTGAGACGATTGGCGCAACGCTCGCCCGACGACCGTCAGGCCTACGGCCATTTGCGCGCCTCGACAAGCGCGACACGCGCCACGAGCGCCGCCGCGACATGACCGCGCTCACGGCGCGCGATGGCTACCGACTGTGGGCGCCGCGGTACGAGACTGAGACGGCCGTTAGCGCGCTCGAGGAGCTCACGGTGCGTCGATTGGGTATCGAGACGCGTGATCGCGCGCTGCTCGATGTCGGCTGCGGAACCACGCGCCGGCTTCGCGAGAGCGGCGCTGCGTTTGGCGTCGGCATCGATCTGTCGGCTGACATGCTGATCGCGGGCGGCGCCGCGGTGAACGTTGCGGCTGGCGACGTGCGTGCGTTACCCCTCGTCTCGTCGGCGTTCGACGTCATCTGGTGTCGCCTCGTGATCGGGCATGTCCGCGCGATCGCAACATGCTATGGCGAGCTCGCTCGCGTCGCGCGCAACCGTGGAATGATCGTCGTGTCGGACATCTGCCCCGAGGCAATCGCGGCCGGGCATCGGCGAACGTTTCGCGATGCGGCCGGCGACATCCACGAGCTCGAGCACTTCGTCCATTCCCGCACAGCCCACGAGCGGGCGGCCACACGCGTCGGGCTCGAGTTACACTCGTGCGTCGATGGCATGGTCGGTCCAGAGATCGAGCACTTCTATAACAATGCGGGTCGCGGTGCGGCGTACGAGCAGCAACGCGGGCATGCGCTCGTTCGCGTATTCTCGTGGCAGAACGTTGGAGCGGCAGCGTGACGGTCCTCGCTCCTCGACCGATGGCCGCCGAGCTCGGCGCTAGCAAGCCGCCGCTGCCGCGCGTCGATCCGATCACGCGGCTTCCAATTCTGATTCTGTTCCCGCACAGCCGGTGCAACTGTCGGTGTGTGATGTGCGACATTTGGCGCGGGACGACAAAGAACGAGATCAGCGCGCACGCGGTGGAAGGCTGGGTGGCCGAGTGGCGACGGATTGGAGTCGAGCGAGTCGTGCTCAGTGGCGGCGAGGCACTGCTACACTCGCATCTGTGGGAGTTATGCGACGTACTGCGTGATGCCGGCATCGGAATTTCGATCCTCAGCACCGGTCTGTTGCTGCGCCGACACGCGGCCGAGCTGGTGCAGCGGTGCGACGATGTCGTCGTGAGCTTGGACGGCCCGCAGCCGACTCACGACCAAATCCGCAATGTGCCGCGCGCGTTCGAGCGATTGGCTGACGGGGTCGCGGCGGTGAAGGAGGCCAACGCCGCGGTCCAAGTCAGCGCGCGATGCACCGTGCAGCGTGCGAATCACACGGCGCTTCGTGCGACCGTGACGGCGGCACGAGACATGGGCCTCGACCGCATCAGCTTTCTTGCCGCCGATGTGAGCAGCGACGCGTTCAACCGACCAGACGGCTGGGACGACGATCACACGCAGCAGGTCGCGCTCAGCGCGGAGGACGTTCCCGCACTAATCGAGGAACTCGAAGCATTGGTTCGCGACCACGCGGACGATTTTTCCTCTGGATTCATCGCGGAATCGCCTGCCAAGCTGCGCCGGCGACTCGGTCAGTATTACGCCGCGCTGCTCGGCGACGCCGACTTCCACCCAAACGAGTGCAACGCGCCGTGGGTGTCGAGTGTGATCGAGTCCGATGGCACTGTGCGGCCCTGCTTTTTCCAGCCGCCGCTCGGCAAGCTCGAGGCCGGCAATAGCCTATCAGAGATCGTCAATTCACCAACGGCGATTGCCTGGCGTGATCAGCTCGATGTTCGAACGAATGCCGTGTGCCGGCGATGCGTGTGCACACTGTCGCTGCGCGGCCCGACCAAACCGTGACACGCACGCAGCCTGCTGTGCGCCTCGATGGCGGACGCGTGGCGCATCACGATCGAGTCGTGAGTGAATCGATCGGCGTCGCCGATGGATTTGTTTCTGACGCGGCAAATACGGACTTCCGACTCGATCTGCGCGATCATCTGATTTTCCCTGGACTAATCAACGCGCACGATCATCTGCAGTTGAACAACGTGCCGCCGCTCGAGGCTGAGGAGCCGTTCGCGAACAGCTATGAGTGGATCGCCGCGATGGAGTCGCATCGATCGACGCCGACCGTCCGCGCGGCGACGAGCGTGCCGAGCGAGACGCGGTACTGGCACGGTGCGCTGAAGAACATTTTGTCCGGTGTCACGACCGTGGCGCACCACGATCCGCGGACACCGGCGCTCGACGATGTCGACTTCCCCGTCAATACGCCGGGCATCGGTTGGTGTCACTCGCTGTGTCTCGGCGCTGGGGGCGATGGCGGCCTGCCACAATACGGGCCGCCAGTTCGTCAGAGCTTCGACGATACGCCAACCCAAATGCCGTGGATCATCCATCTGGCCGAGGGGATCGACGGTGTAGCGCGCGCGGAGTTGAACCAGCTCGACGAGCTGGGCTGCTTGGCGTCGAATACAGTCTTGGTGCACTGCGTTGGCCTGACGTCCCAGGATATAGAAACTGTCATCGCGCACGGCGCCGGCGTCGTGTGGTGTCCCTCGAGCAATCTCCGCATGTTCGGACGCACGCTCGATCCTGCTCGGCTCAACGAAGCGGGACGGCTCGCGCTCGGGACGGATTCGCGGCTGACTGGCTCGCGCGATCTGATCGATGAGCTACGTGTCGCAGCGGACTGCTCTGGTCTACCGGCGCACGAGCTGGTGCGCCTAGTGACTGAACGCGCTGCGGCAATTCTGCGTCTCGCGGATCGCGGTCGATTGCAACTCGGCTCACGAGCAGATTTCGTCATTTTGCGCGACAGCGCAGATCCATACGAGGCGCTGCTCGAAACGACCCGCGCCGATCTGCGCGCGGTTGTACGCAACGGTGTCCCAGTACTTGCCGATCCTGATTTCGCTGCGTGGTTCGCGCACCGTGGCGTCGAGACGACCGCTGTTCTGCTCGACGGACGCCCGAAGTTGATGGCACAGCCACTCGCGCGCATTCTCGTGGATCGCGACGTGATCTGCCTCGAGCCCGGACTCGAGCTTACCGCGCAACAATGACTCCGCAGTCGACGAGTCGCCTGCGTGTCGTCCAGGTCAGTTTTCATTCTGATCCGGACCGGCGCTCGGCCGACGCGCTTCTCGACGCATGGCCAACGCTGCCCGCGGTTGCGTCGGCGGCGCAGCGCGCGAACGTCGACGTCACCGTCGTTCAGGCCGCACACGCGGACGAAACGATGCGCCGCGACTCGGTGGACTATCACTTCGTGACCGACGCTGGAAGGGCGCCGCGGCGCCTGCTCGACGCTGCCGCCGCACTCGCACCTGACGTCCTACACGTGCAGGGCTTCCACCACGCGAATGCGATTCGGCGTTTGGCCGCCGCATGCCCACGCACGCCACTGTTGATTCAAGATCACGGTTCCCTGCCGCCAACTGGCTGGCGCTCAGCCGCGTGGCGCTGGGCGCTGCGAGAAACCGCCGGCGTCGCGTTCACGGCGCGCGAGCAGGTTACACCGTTCATCGATGCGCGCGTACTCCGTCGCAATGTCCCGGTGTTCGAGGTCATCGAAGGATCGACGACGTTTTCGCCTGGCGATCAAGCGGTCGCCCGCAACGCAACCGGACTCCGCGGCGATCCGTGCGTGCTCTGGGTCGGTCGTCTCGACGCCAACAAGGATCCGCTCACGATGTTGAGTGCGATCGAATTGGCGATCGACAAACTGCCAGGCCTTCGCCTCTGGTGCTGCTACGGCGCTGCGCCGCTGATCGACGTCGTTCGGAATCGCATTCAGGCATCGCCGGCTCTTCGCGAGCGCGTCACATTGCTCGGCGCTCGGCCCCGCGCCGAGATGGAGTTGTACTTTCGATCAGCCGATCTGTACGTGCAGACCAGCCGGCGCGAGGGCAGCGGATACGCGCTGCTCGAGGCAATGGCCTGCGGAACGCCGCCGATCGTGTCAGATATTCCAGCGGCGCGGCGCATCATCGGCGGCGCGGGCACGCTGACGCCGCCGGGAGACGTTGGCGCGATGGCCAACGCGATCGTGTCGCTCGCGGAACCGACAGCGCGCGCCACTGCCAGTCGCGCGGCCCGTGCGCGTTTCGAATCGTCGCTGACGTTCGACGCCGTCGGGCGAGAGCTGCGCAACGCCTACGAGCAAGTGGCTCGATGAAGGTCGCGCTGATCGTTCCCGGCGGCGTGGATCGAAGCGGCGTCGACCGCGTGATCCCGTGTCTCCTCTGGTTCATCGAGCGGCTGGCGCGCCGACACGAGGTCCACGTCTTCGCCACGCGGCAGGAAACGCTGGCTGGGGATTGGCCACTCTTGGGTTCGACAGTTCACAATATTGGAATGGGGCGCGGCACGACGCGGCGGTTGCTCGCGCGCTTCGCCTCCGAACACCACATCGCGCCGTTTGACGTCGTGCACGCCTTCTTCGGAATGTGTGGCACATACGCTGCGACGATTGGCTGGCGCTACAGTGTGCCTGTCGTGTTCCACGCGGCCGGCGGTGAGTTCGTCTCGATGAGCGCGTCCGACTACGGCATTCGACGCTCGGCACTCGGTCGGCTGGCAATGGGTGTGGCCGTTTCCAGTGCAGACCGCGTGACAGTCGCGTCGCAGGCGATGCGATCGCTCGCGGCGGGCCACAAGGTCGACGCACAACAGGTGGAGCTCGGCGTTGCGCTCGATAGTTGGCCGCCGGCCACGCCACGCGCGCGAAACACGGAGCGGCCCGCGCGGCTGCTCCACGTCGGCGACATCAGGCCGGTGAAGGATCAGCATATGCTCATGGCCGCCGCGGCGCGATTGCACGACCGCGGCATCTCGTTCGAGTTGGACATGGTCGGGCTGGACACGATGAATGGCGCCATGCAACGCTCGGCCACCGCGGAGCGCGTGGCCGGCCGCACTCGATACCACGGCGTACTGCACCGCGCAGAGCTTCGCGCGCTCATGGATGGAGCCGATCTCCTGTTGGTGTCGTCACGACACGAAGCCGGGCCGCTCGTGGTGCTCGAAGCAGCGGTAGCCGGCGTTCCAACCGTCGGGACCGCGGTGGGACACATCGCAGACTGGGCGCCGACAGCTGCCGTCGCAGTGTCGGTCGGCGACGACGAAGCGCTGGCGAACGCCGTCGCCGCGTTGCTCGCCGATGACGATCGCCGGCTGGCCATTGCACACGAAGCGCAGCGCCGCGCGCTCGCTATTGACGCGAATTACACGGCATCGCGGTTCGAGGCCATCTACCATGAGCTCGCGGCGAACCGATGAACGATCCGGTCACTTTTCTTCCGACGACGGACCCCCTGCTCCGACATCCGCGGTTGGAATACACGGTGTCGCTGCCCGTACTCGGCCTGCCGGCGCGGTTCGAGTCGAACAGTCAACAGGTCATCGACGTCGTTGAACGCGCGTTCGGGCAGTGGCGAACAGTCGACGCGCCAGACGACGCGACAGATCCCTTTCGTATTCGAATCGTCGTCCACGATGGACCTGAAGACTCGGAGCGTCCCGTGCGAGTTCGGTACATCGCGCCCGATGCGAACCGGATCATCGCTCAGTCGTCGGGAAGTATCGCGATCAGCGATCCCGAACGGCGCGAGAGCGTAGCGTACGTCTCGGCAACCGCCGTCGAGGATCGTGAGCACTTTCAGAGTGCCTTTCTCGAAGCGACTACGCTCGCGCTGCTCGCACACTTCGACCGGCACCCAGTCCATGCGTCAGCCGTCGCACTCGACGGACGTGCAGTGTTGCTCGCTGGCCCGAGCGGGGCCGGCAAGAGTACCCTCGCGCACCTCGCTCACGAAGCTGGCATCGATGTGATGAGTGAGGATCGCGTGTGGGTGCAACTCGATCCGACGCTTCGCATCTGGGGGTGGCCGGGCCATGCGCGATTGCGGTTCGCGGGCGAATCGGCGAAGCGCATCGTATCGCTAGCGCGGTCGGATGGTGCAAACTGTCATCGTGCCGACGCCGCGGTCGTGTGCGTTCTAGCGCGGGGATCCGCCGCATCGCTCGATCGCATCGACAGCGGCACCGTCTGCGCAGCGCTGACCCACGATGTGGCGCCCGGGTTCGACCGTTTTCCCTCGCGCCACAATACGTGCGCGCGAACTCTCGCCGCGCCCGGAGGATGGCGACTCACATTGTCGTCCGATCCGCGGGATGCCCTGCCCCTGCTTCAGCGAATGCTGCGCGAGACTCCCAGCCGAGCCGCGCAGACGTAATGCGCCATTGCTCGACCCAACTCGGCAACCGAATGCCGAACTGAGCGAACAACTTGGTGTTGTCGAGAACTGAATATGCCGGTCGCCGCGCTGGCGTCGGATACTCGTCGGTGCTGATCGCACG
This sequence comes from Gemmatimonadaceae bacterium, assembly GCA_036499625.1. Taxonomy (GTDB): domain Bacteria; phylum Gemmatimonadota; class Gemmatimonadetes; order Gemmatimonadales; family Gemmatimonadaceae; genus JAQBQB01. The sequence goes on along the minus strand of DASYDJ010000051.1, from coordinate 130,315 downwards.
AACCTCGCGACACGCATGTTCCTCTCGCCGAGGATCCCCGTCGAGAATGTGTCGCGCGAACTCGTACCACGTTGTCGATCCAGCCGCCGACATGTGGTAGATCCCGGCATACGACTCAGCGCTTCCACGAAGCCGCCGTGTGCGTTCGAGCGCGCGGAGCATGTCGCGCACGCCGGACGCGACGGATGCCGCTGCCGTTGGTGCGCCAATCTGATCGTCCACCACTCGCAACTCTTCCCGCTCGCGCGCCAAGCGACGAATCGTCGCCGGGAAGTTTCTGCCATGTGCGGCATGTAACCACGACGTTCGCACGACGAAGTGCGCGCCGCCCGCATCCACCACCGCGCGCTCACCGTCACGCTTCGTTCGGCCGTAGACGCTGAGTGGCTGCGTCGCGTCCGTTTCGAGATACGGCGTGTGCTTGCAACCGTCGAACACGTAGTCGGTCGAGAAATGAATGAGCGTCGCGGCGAGGCGGCGGCATTCGCGCGCGAGCAGCGCCGGCACATCGGCGTTCAGCATGGCGCACTGTGCCGGCTCGGATTCCGCTTGATCAACGAACGCGTAACCCGCGGCATTCACGACGATCGACGGACGCAAGGCGCGAACGAATCGACGCACGTCTGCCGCAGACGCGAGGTCGAGCGCCTCGTGGCTCGGCGCGACAAGGGGACCGAGCGAAGGCAATGTGTGAAGGAGCTCGCGTCCGAGCTGGCCGGTTGCGCCAAGGAGCAGCAGCACTGGCCGGGAGGTTCTTGCTATCATGTCCATCGCGGCAGCCGATCACAGGACATCTCGTGCAACATCGGCGCACTGGCATCCCGCGGCGCGAGCACGGGATCGCTCACGGGCCACGGAATGGCGAGCGCGGGATCATCCCAACGAATCGTGCGCTCGTCGGCCGGCGAATAGTATCGCGAGCATTTATAGACGACGACCGCGTGGGGGGACGTGACGACGAACCCGTGCGCGTACCCGGACGGGACGAGAAACTGTCGGCAGTTCGACTCCGAAAGCGTCGCCCATGTCGCGCGGCCAAATGTCGGCGACCCCACGCGGACGTCGACCGCCACGTCGAATACTTCGCCGCGCGTGACGCACACGAGCTTCGTTTGGCCGTTGGGTTCCTGAAAGTGCAGACCGCGCAGCACGCGCGCGCCACTCACGGACACGTTGTCCTGCACGAACGCATGCTCGAGACCTTCCGACGCGAACTCGTCGGCGCGAAACGCCGTTCGGAACGACCCGCGCTCGTCGGGAAATACCCGCGGCTCGAGCACGACGACGTCCGGCAGACAGGTTCGGATCACGTTCATGGTCGGGAATCCCGATTTCGGGAACACCTGGCAGGTCTGGCGGCTTTGTTCGGCGGGTTCACCGCTCGTTTATCCGGTGGACGCCCGGTTCGTTCCTCCAGCAGAGCCACTCGTGAAGCTGTCCCGATTGTACGGCCTCGCCTTCATCGCCTTGATCGGCGCCACGCGTGCGCTCGCGGCGCAGCAGCAGTTGCCGACTCCCGATCAGGCGAAGTCGCTGCTCGCGACGCGGCCGGACCTCGTTGCCGCGCTGTACAAAGAGATCGCGTCCAGCGGCATGACGCCCGATCAAATCCACGCGCGTCTTCGCGCCGCCGGTTATCCGGAGGATTTGCTCGACGGGTACATCTCGCAGGGCGGATCGGGAAGCCAACTGCCGGGTCGTGATTCGTTGTCCGCGGCGATGCCCACGGAAGACATGCTCGATGCGATGTCGGACTTGGGCCTCGCCGATACGATCAGCACGTCCGCCCTGCGGACGGCAATTCGCGCCCGGAGCTCGGCGGCGCTCGGCCGAGGGAATGGCAGAGGAAGCCGCGACTCGCTGGGACGCTCGATCGATCTCACGCTGCTCGATTCCATCGTCGATCCAGCCGATACATTGCCGCTACCCGACGTCGTCGACTCGCTCGGACGGCTGGTGACGCCAATACGAGCGAAGCCGGGCACGCGCATTCCGCGAATCGCGGCGCCGGACACCGGCATGACGATCTTCGGGCTCAACGTCTTCAGCAACGAGACGACGCAGTTCGATCCGAATGTTGCGGGTCCGGTCGACGCAGCGTACCGCATCGCCGCGGGCGACCGGCTCGTATTGATCCTCACCGGCGACACCGAACGCTCGTTCACGCTCGACGTCACACGCGACGGATCTGTCCTCGTACAGGGCGTGGGCGAGATCCAGGCAGCGAACCTCACGCTCGGTCAACTCGAGGACGAGCTGTACGCCAAACTCGGCCGCGTGTATTCCGGCTTGCGCCGCGGCGCGGACGCCACAACGCACTTCTCACTCACCGTCGCGCGCATGCACGCGAATCAGGTCTACGTGCTCGGCGACGTCGATCAACCGGGGAGCTATCGCATTTCGGGTGCGGGCACCGCGCTCACCGCGCTGTACGCCGCCGGCGGACCGACGGCAAACGGCAGCATGCGCCGCGTGGAGATTCGTCGCGGCGGCAAGCTCGTCGACACACTCGATCTCTACGACTACCTCCTCCACGCAGACGGATCACACGATCCTCATCTGCAATCGGGCGACGTGGTGTTCGTTCCGGTGCACGGCGCTCGTGTTCGGCTCTACGGCGAGGTCACCCGGCCTGGCACGTACGAGATGCAGAAATCCGAAACGCTCGCGGATCTGCTTCGCGCCGCCGGCGGATTCACGGCGTCCGCCGAGCGTCAGCGAGTACAGGTGGCGCGCATTCTCCCGCCGGATCAGCGCCGCCCGAACGAGCGTCCCCGCGTCGTGATCGACGTCGCGTCGGACGACTCGAATCCCGAGGCCGCGCCGCCCTTCCCCGTCGAGCCGGGCGATGTCGTGCGCGTCTTCAAGGTGACCGATCAGATTGGCCGCCGCATCACGGTGCGCGGCGACGTCGGCACGCCAGGCATTGTGGGCTTCACGCCCGGCATGCATTTGTCCGACGCATTGCGCGCAGCCGGTGGACTCAAGCCCGACGCGTATCTCGGACAGGTGCTCGTGTCACGCTTGCGTGATGCTGACTCGACGCGCGAGCAACTGCGCGCATCGCTTCGCGACAGCACCGGCCGCGCCGTGAACGACATCCTGCTTCGGCAAGACGACGAGATTCGCGTTTTCTCAGTCACCGAGCTCCGCGCGACCGAATACATCGCGATCACGGGCGCAGTACATCGTCCCGGCCGGTATCCATACCGCGAAGGCATGACGTTGCGCGATCTCGTGCTGCTCGCCGGCGGCCTCGACGAGCGTGCGTCGCTGCGCGAGGCAGAGATCGCGCGTCTCCCGAGAACCGGAAATGCGAGCACGCTTGCCGTGTCTCAGCGCGTTCCGCTCGACTCGACGTATCTCGTGGTTGCCCAGGCGCGGCCCGCATCCGCTGGCGGGGTGATGCAAGCCGGCGCGACCAGCGAGGTCTCGCTCGAGCCGTTCGACAATGTGCTAATTCTCTCACAGCCCGATCGCGTACAGCCGAGGCGAGTGGTGATCGCCGGCGAGGTTCGCTCGCCTGGCACCTATACGCTGCTCGACAAGGACGAGCGCCTGCACGACCTGATCGAACGCGCGGGTGGCCTCAGCAATCCCGCCGCGAACGGCGGCATCATCTTCTACCGTCGCGAGAATCACATCGGTCGCGTTGGAGTCGACCTCGCGAACGCCATGCGCAATCCCACGAGTCACGACGACCTGCTGCTCGCCGACGGCGATTCGATTTTCCTGCCGCCGTTCAGCGCGATCGTCGACGTGCGGGGCGCGGTGAATGCACCGCGCGGCGTGGCATGGGTTCCGGGCGCGAACCTCGATTATTACGTGCGCGCGGCCGGCGGCGGCAGTCATAACGCCGAGGTGAATCGCTCGTACGTGACGCAGCCCGACGGCAGCGTTGAAAGTGTGCGCGCTCGACGGTTCTTGCCTGACGACATCCCAGTCCCGAAGCCCGGATCTGTCGTCTACGTCACCGAGAACACGACGCCCGATAAGAGCGATCCCATCGCACGGTGGTCGATCATCGCGCAGATCGTCGGCAGTCTCGTGACGATCGCCGCCATCACACGCCATCCATGACCGCACCCGGTCGCGCTGCACCTCCCCCTCCCGCCGGTCCGGAGCGAATCGCGCCGGCGCCCGCGCCGCGTCGCCTCTCGGCATACGCGTTTGCGCCGCCGGGAACGCTCGAGCTCATGGTCGCGGCGCTCGTCCGCCGTTCCAAGCTGATGGCGGCAATCCCGCTCGTGATCACCGGACTTGCCGTGCTCGCTGTGATTCCGCGGCCGCGCTTCTACGTGGCCCGCGCGGCGTTCGTCGCATCCGAGCCACAGTCGATGAGCGGATCGCTCGGCGCATTGAGCTCGGTGGCGTCGCAGTTGGGCGTACCAGCGCTGAGCGCGATCGCCTCGAGCTCATCGAGCGGATCCGCGCAGTTCTATGGTGATCTGCTGACGTCGGCCGCCGTGCTCCACGCGGTGGCGACCACACACTACGACGCGACCCACGTCGGCCCCTTCGATGGACGCCCGTTTCAAGGAACGCTCATCGATTATCTTGACGTCAAGGCAAATACGCCGGGCGACGCCGAGTTGTCGGCGATGAAGACGCTGGGCAAGTCGATCGTCGTCGTGACGGTCGATCGGCCGACAGGTGTCGTCCGTCTCGACGTGAAAACCAAGAACCGCCTGCTCTCGGCACTCATTGCACGCCGCCTGCTCGACCTCACGAACGATTTCAACCTCTCGCGACGGCAGACGCAAGCGGGCGCCGAGCGTGAGTTCGATGCGAAGCGGACGCAGGCCGCGGCGGATACGCTGCGCGCAGCCGAAGCTACGCTGGCCGACTTCCGCGCCTCGAACATCGACTTCTCGCGATCGCCGCAGCTCGGGACGCGCGAGGCGGAGCTCCAGCGCCGCGTGACAATGGATCAACAGATCTACAGCACGATCGCGCAACGGTACGAGCTCGCGAACATCGAAGCGGTGCGCAACACACCGGTCGTCACGGTACTCGACGCACCGGAAGGGCTCGTCGAAGCGCAACCCCGTCACACGATCGCCATTGTCGGAGCCGCATTCTTGTTTGGCTTGGTCATCGCCACACTCGTCGTGCTGCGATTGGAACGTGTCACCGCGACGACATGAAAATCGGCATCGAAGCGAAGTGGCTCTTTCGCGGGCCGCCGAGCGGGTGCCGAGTTGTGCGGAATTTGGTGGATGCGCTGGTCGCGGCCGGCGGCACCGACGAGCTGCATCTCTTCCTCGATCAGCGCGCGCGGTCAGAGCCGACGCCGGCCGGGATCGCGCCCGAGCATTGCCACTATGTGTGGGGCGGCAACAACCAGTTGTCGAATGTCTTCGTCGTGCCACGATCGGCTGATCGGCTGCGACTCGATGCCGTGGTCTATCAGAATTTTTCGCCGCCGGCCGCGAAGCATGCGCGCATTGCGTTCGTGCACGACGTGATCTTCAAGACACACCCGCAATACTTCACACGGAGTGAGCGGCTGTATTTTCTGCCGCTGCGGTACCTGGCGGCACGCGCCGATCGGGTGTGCACGGTCTCTCAGACAGAACGTGCGCGGCTCGTGAGCTTCGGCTATGCGGAGTCGGATCGCATCGATGTCGTTCCAAACGCCGTCGATCATGCGGTGGCCGGGCACGACGAACTGCCGACCGGTACGAGACATGAAATCCTCGAGCGGCTTGGAGCGCGCGGCAGCTTCGTGCTGTACGCCGGCCGACTGAATGCGCGGAAGAACGTGGCAACGCTGGTTCGCGCCATGGCGCATGTTCGCGATCCGAGCATCAGCTTGATCGTCGTGGGCGCCGTGGATCGGACGTCGGTCGACCTACAGGCGGTTGCCATCGCCGCCGGCGTCGCGCCGCGCGTCCGCATGGTCGGCGCAGTGTCCGACGCCGATCTGCGAGTGCTGTACGGCGCGGCGACGGTATTCTGCTTTCCGTCGTTCGACGAAGGGTTTGGACTCTGCCCGCTCGAGGCGATGGCGTCGGGCGCGCCCACTGTCGTGTCGAACATTCCGGCGATGATGGAGACGTGCCACGATGCCGCCGTCTACGTCGATCCTGCCGACCCCGTCGCGATGGGCGCGGCGATCGATGCGCTCGTGAACGACGTCCCGCGCATGACCGCACTGCGCATTGCCGGACGCGCTCGTGCGCGATCGTTCTCGTGGGATCGATCGGCGATGTTGCTGCTGGACAGCGTTCACACCGCGGTCGAACACCGGCGAACGGTAGTTTCGTGATCGAGCACCGCCAGAGTGCGCTACAGCGCGCTGTCGAGTGGACGGTCTCGCGGTTGAAGCGTGATCCCGACTACCGCATTGCGAGCGACTACACGAATCGGCAGCTCGCGACGATTCTGTGGCATCGCGTTCGGCAATACGCGCGAGGAATCCCGCTGCGCGCGCTCACGTCCAGTGTGCACGGCACGGTGTTTCGGGGGCGGCGCGTGGTGGTGGAGCACGCGTACCAACTCAGTAGCCGCGGCCCGCTTGTCCTCGAAGACGGCGTGTGGCTGAATGCGTTATCCGATCGCGGTATCGAGCTTGGGTGCAACGTCACGATTGCGCGCGGTGCCGTGCTCACCTGCACCGGTGTGATCGCGCGTTGCGGCGTCGGCATTCGCATTGGCGACCGCTCGGCGGTGGGCGCTTTTTCTTTCCTTGGCGGTCAGGGCGGAATCGACGTCGGCAGCGACGTGATCATGGGCCCGAGCGTGCGGATTTTCTCGGAGAATCACGACTACGCCGATGTCGACCGGCCGATTCGAGCGCAGGGCGAGACGCGCGCTGCGGTCACGATCGAGGATGATTGCTGGATTGGCGCGGGCGCGACGATTCTCGCCGGCGTGACGATTCAGCGCGGCTGCGTGATCGCGGCAGGCGCTGTCGTGACACGCGACGTGCCGGCTTTCTCAGTCGTGGCTGGCGTTCCGGCGCGCGTCATCAAGTCGCGTCAGGCGCGGGAATCGATATCGGAACTGGCAGGGGCGGCGAGAATGGCGTCGCCGTCTCTCGCGGGCTGGTTTCCGGATCGAGCGCCGGAACCTCTTGGGCATGCTGAAGCCGGCAATGCGCTCCGAGCAAACCAAAGAGCAGCCACGGAAAGCCCAACGAGAAGCCCGACGTTGCGAGAAATGGAATGAGTAAAGTGACAATCGCCGCCGTGAGCCCGAGGGATCGCAGCGCCGCCAGCGCGTGGGCTTGCGCCGCTTCCCGTGCCGCGCGTAACCCGCGGGCAACGACGGTCCAAAGCATCGCGACCCAGCACAGTAGGCCGATGGCGCCCGTATCATGCAGCGCGAGGAGCAGATAGTTGCCGATCCAGAGACTCCGCCAGTTGTCGAACCGCTGGAAATCGCTGCCTTCGGCGAGCAGCGGCGCGAACGTGAACGTGCCCCAGCCGGCGAACGGGTGCATCATCGTCTGCTGGAGCGCGATGCCATACGTGAGCAGCCGGACGACCACTGTCTGTGACTGCGGATTCACGAGGTTCACGAGCTTGAACCGAAGCACCGTGCCGACGTTGCCCGGTATGAGCACGAGCACACCGATGATCGCGACCACAGCGACGAGCGACTTCATGATGACCGTCGGCCTGATGCGCACACCGAGCATGCTCGGAGCAAGCAGCGCGGCAACGAGAAGGCCCGCCGCGGCACCCAGCCACGCGGCGCGCGTGAACGACAGAATGAGCGCAACGAACGTGAACGCGGCCGTCCGTCGAGCGAGCTTGGTCAACCGCGGGTCGTCGGAGAGCCGAGAGCCGCCGCGGACGATCAGCATGGAAAGCACGAAGTGCGCGGCGGCAAAGCTGCCGAAAATATTTGGTTCTACCATGAAGCCGTACGCGCCATACGCCTGCGTCAGTCGCGTCACCGCGAGGGTGCTGACTTCCGCACCACCGACGTCGAATCCAGCAAGCGCAACGCAGAACGCGGCGATGCCGACCGCGCTCGCGATCAGCGCGGCCCAGAGCACGCAGCGCAAGAATCGCTCGAATGCCTCGCGCGTCTCAATGCCGTTCGAGACGACCAGATAGATGATCCACGTCGACGCGAGATTCGCGCATTGCAGCAGGCTGTACGACAACGCCGGCGAATGCAGCAGCGACGCCGTCACGTTCCAGACAACGATGGCCGCGAGCCAGCCGACCGTAGAGTCGACGTGAAGCCGCCGAGCCCCGAACAGCGTCGACGCGACGAGCGGTACGAGGAGGAAGCACGCCACGAGCTGGTCCGCGGCGATCGACGACGCCCCGACGGGGATCCGAATCCCGTTCAGAATCACGAGAAATGGGAGGATCATCACCACGGACATGGCGTGTCGCTTGGAGTGAAGGGCGAGCGGGTCGTCGTCATCATCGTCAATTACCGCACGTCCGAGTTGACCATGGCCGCGGTGGAATCGGTTCTTCTGTCGAGAGGCGTCGACATCCACGTTGTGCTCGTCGACAACGCGTCGGGCGACGACAGCGCCGACTGCTTCCGGAGTCGCTTCCAAAACAATCCGGCCGTGACCCTGCTCGTTCGCGACCGAAACGACGGGTTTTCCGGCGGCAACAACGCCGGGTTCGACGTCGCGCGGTCGAGCGGCGCCCGCTTCGCCTTTTTATTGAATAGCGACACCTTGATCGACGACGATTGTGTCCGCCTGCTGGTCGAGGAAGCGGATCGCGACTCGGCCACCGCGCTCGCCTGCCCGCGAATTGTGTACGGGCATCGGCCGGACCTTCTCTGGTTCGGAGGTGCCACCTTTTCACTCTGGCGCGGCCGCCCGGTTCACGTCGGGCTCGGAAAACCGGTGAGCCGCGGCTGGACCCAACCGCGCGAATTGCCGTTCGCCAGCGGGTGCGCGCTACTCATGCGCATTAGCGCGGTGCAAGGCCCGCTGTTCGACAAGAGCCTCTTCTCGTACGCGGAAGATCTCGATCTGTCTCTTCGACTGCGCAGCCTAGGGCACCAAATCCGATTCGTGCCTGCTGGCCGCGTGTTGCACTTCGAGGGTGCGAGTCATCGGCGAGCCGGCGGCCAGGCGCTTCGCGTCTACCTGAACACCAGAAACCTGATTCGGGTTACCAGTCGCCACGCACGCTGGTATCAGTGGATCACGCTGGCGCCGGCGCTGATGGTCGACCTGATAGCGCGGTACTCAGCGATTGCCGTTCGCGACCGCGACGCCAGTGGCTTCGTCGCCGTTTGGCGCGGGGCACGGGATGCAGTCACCGGCGGGCGGCACCGAATCGAATGCGAATGACCAGCGTGTTGTCATTCCGAGGAGCGAAGCGACGAGGAATCTTCTTTCACTAGATAGGGACAGAAGATTCCTCGCGTTGCTCGGAATGACACCGTTCAACCGCTTCGCGAAATACACGCTCGTACCCGCCGACGACCGACTCCCAGCTGTACCGCTCGCGAATGCGCGCGGGCCCGCGGGTACGCATCGCCGCGACCGCAACGGGCCGGGCGTCGACGGACTCGATGGTCGCGCGCACCGATTCGGCGTCGTCCTCGAAATACTCGCCGATGTCGCCGAGCACTTCTCGATTGAACACGGTGTCTCGTGCCAATACAGCGCTGCCGCAGCCGAGCGCGCGAAGCAACGCGGGGTTCGTCCCGCCGACAGAATGTCCATGCAAGTAGCAGTAGCAATTGCACCACAGCCCGTTGAGCAACGATTGATCGGACACGTGGCCCAGCATCCGGATGCGTGGATCCGACGCGGCAATCTGGCTCAACCGCGCATGGAAGGCGTCGCGGTAATTCGCGGCACCGACCACGACGAGCGACTTCGTCGTCGCGGAGCGGCGGTATCCCTCGAGCATGCTGTCGAGCGAGTTCTCGGGAATCAGGCGGCTGACGATTAGATAATACTCATTGCGTGCCAGGCCGAGGCGGCTGACCGCCTCGGGGCCGGCAGATCGCTCGATGGACGCCCCGTACGCAATCATCGCGGAGTCGCGCGCGAAGTGCTCTTGATAGTAGGCGCGCATCGCCTCGGCGTCGGTAATGAGCGTCGTGCATGAACGCACAGCGGCACGGGCAGCCGAGCGAAAATACGCTCGGGCCACGGGACCCCACTTTCCGCGCTGCCAATCAAGTCCGTCCACGCTCATCACCACCGGCCGGCCGGCCAATCGTGCGAGCGCTGCGTGATGACCCATACCGACGTTCACAAAGAACCAGACGTCGAAGCGTCGAGCCGCCAGCGCATGGAGCACGGCCAAGCCAGTCGACGTCACTCCTGAGAAGTTCTTGCCCCCGGGCGCCGGCATGTAGACGAGGTCCACGCCACTCTCGCGCGGCACCCGCCGCTCGGGCGAATGCGCTTCGGCCCGGCAATAGATGGTGACGCGATGGCCTCGGTCCACGAGTCGCGGGGCGATCTCACTGAACGCGGTCTCGAAGCCGCCGATCTCGAGATCGGGTCGCAGGCCGCGAAGCCCGAACATACCGATGCGAAGCGAGTTGCTAATAGGCGCCCCGGCGGCTGATGACCGCGGGAAGCGTGCGTGCCAGAATGCGCAGGTCGAGTCCCAACGACCAGTTCTCGATGTACTCGCAATCGAACCGCACGACGTCCTCGAAGTCGACGATGTCGCTTCGGCCACTCACTTGCCAGAGACCCGTAATACCCGGGAGCACGGCAAGCCGCTCGAGATGATGCGGCTCATACGCGATGAACTCCGGTTCGACGCACGGTCGTGGCCCCACGAGCGACATGTGTCCCACGAGCACGCTATAGAGCTGCGGCAGCTCGTCGAGGCTCCAACGACGAAGCACCTGTCCCAACCGCGTGACGCGCGGATCACGAGGAATCTTGAATAATCTCGGATCGCCGTAGACGTTGAGCGCGGCCATGGATTCCTTCTCCGCGTCCGCTCCGTCGCGCATCGTGCGAAACTTGAACATCCGAAAGGGCCGGCCACCCAATCCCACGCGCATCTGCGAGAACAACGCCGGACCTGGCGAATCGACTTTCACGATCACGACGAGCACGGCAAGCAGCGGCGACAAGAGAATGAGCCCGGCGACGGCACCCAACACGTCGAGGCCGCGTTTGATGGCGGACTGCCACGGCTCCAGTGCCGGAGGAATGACGCGCCGCAGCGGCGCATGCCCATTGGACGACCGAGCGCCCCTGCCCCGCACCCTTGGTCGCACCGCGATCGCGGCGCTAATGATGTCCGTCTCGGCCAGCGGAGAATCCTCCCACACAGCGTTTGTCGATCGAGGTCGTGCACAAACTCTGCGGCGCCGCCAAACGTTCCGGCTTGGCTTCGCGTTCCGTGGTGGAACTCGGAACGCTTCTGCCGTATTGGGAGATGACGATGACCACTGCCCAGGCGGAAAGCCCCGATCGGATTGCCGAGCGACTCGACGAGTTCGAGCGCACGAAGAATCCCGCGGCGCTGTGGCCGCGGGTGAGCGAGCATGCGCGCGTTGCTGCGGCGCGCGAACTGGCGCGCGTCACACAGGAGATCATCCGCGGACGAAATCGAGCGACGCTCGATGCAGAGTCTCGCCACACCGCCTACGCGCTCGGGATCGCCGGGCACACCACGGGGATGGGTCCGGTCATCGGCCGGTGGATCGAGGATGGTCGCCTTGGAGCCGCGCCCGAGGTCAGTCGAGTATTCACCGACCATCTGCGTCATGCGCGCAAGCGCGCCGTGCGCATGGAGCGCGAGGTATTACCCGCGATCGATGCGCTGCTTGCCGAGTCAATCGTACTAGTGGTGCTCAAAGGCTTCCATACAGGTCGCGCGTATTTCGCGGAGGCCGGTGCACGTTGCATGGCCGACGTTGATCTGCTCGTGCCCGTTGATCGTGTGAGCGACGCCGAGACGGCGCTTCACGCGGCCGGATTTATTCCGGAGTCGGTGGCACTTCGACCGTACAAGCGCGATTGGATCGCGGCGGACATCGATGCGCGAATCCACTCGATCGAGCTGTCGCACGAACAGAGCAAGTGGTCACTCGAGTTGCACGCGTCGCTCAATCGCGTGTATCACCCCGGCGCGACCGCACGTGTCGACGCGTTACGTTCGCAGGTCGTTCCGCTCGAGATTGCAGGACGGCCGCTGCTCGCGTTGTCGCCGAGCGCGCTGCTGGTGTATCTCGCCTGCCACTGCTCGCAGGAGCTGGATGGCATCCGACTGCTCCGACTGTACGAGCTGTCGCGCATCATTCGGTGCGAGCGGACTGGCGCGGCGTTCAGTTGGGATGCCGTGCTCGACACGTTGACACGCACGCAGAGCGCCCGGTTCGCCTACCCTGCGCTCGCGCTGGTCGACGAGCTCGACCCGGGCCTCGTCGACGACCGAGTACTCGCGCTCGGCAGACGCCAATCGACATGGGCGGCGCGACATACAGTTCCGCGCCTGACGCCGGCGGGCGGGTCGCTCGACGAGCGCGGCGTCATTCGCCAACTCATGTGGACACGCGGGCTTGTGTCCGTCGGCACGCGGTTGTTGCGCAACGTGTGGCCAGCGTCGTTCCAGCGACCGCGCGACGTGGTTCCGGGCTGGCGCGTTCGACTCCGTCGATTCGCCAATGGCGCTCTGTTTCTCCAGGCTCCCAACGAGCGGCAGTGATCGCGCGGCGGTACGACTCTCGCAGTCGTACATGGTCTCATCCGTTGGAAGCACCGTGCGACGTCCGATATTCACCATCGTTTCGTTCGAGGGCGTAGACCCGTATTCTCAAGTTGGCGGGCTTGGCGTTCGCGTTTCCGGTCTCTCGCAAACGCTCGCGGACTTGGATTTCGAGACCCATCTCGTTTTCATCGGCGACCCTGCGCTGCCCGGCGAAGAGCGCACGCACGATCGCCAGTTGATCCTGCACCGCTGGGCACAGTGGATCAGTAGATCCTGCACCGGCGGCGTCTATGATCGCGAGGATGCGAAAGTTGCCGACCTCACGCGATCGCTCCCTGCATATCTGCTCGAACGCGTCATTCGTCCCGCGATTGCGACGGGCCACATTCCCGTGGTACTGCTCGAGGAATGGCAAACGGCGGAATGCACGTGCGCCTTGGCAGACATGCTCGCGGCCGAAGGGCTGCTCGATCGTACAGTGATCTTCTGGACCGCGAATAATTCTTACGGCTTCGAACGGATCGACTGGCCGCGACTCGCGTCGTGTGCGACGGTGACGACGATCAGCCGCTATATGCGCAGCATCATTCGCTCGAAAGGCGTTGATGCGCAGGTGATTCCCAACGGAATTCCGGCCGAGCTGCTCGAGGCTGTTCCGCGGTCGCGCACCACGTTGCCCAGTCGTACCATGGTTCGCGAGTCACCGGTCAATCTCTTCTTCAAGATGGCGCGGTGGGAGCGCGAAAAGGGTTGGGCTCAAGCGCTCGGCGCCGTGGCCGAGTTGCGCCGGCGTGGCCGAGAGCCGCTGCTGGTTGCGCGGAGCGGCGGTCCATCCGCGACGGCAGAGGGTCTGCGCGACGCAGCGACCGAGCGCGGTCTACGCGTCGCCGATGTCCCCGATGAGGCCAGCTTGGCCGCACAACTTGGCGCGGAGCCACAGCAACGCGTCGACGTGCTGAATCTTCGTTTCTCGGTCAACACGCTGCTCGCGCGCAAACTCTTCGCGGCGTCGGACGCTGTCCTCGCCAATTCCATCTACGAGCCGTTCGGGCTCGTGGGACTCGAAGCGATGGCCGCCGGCGGCATGATCTACACGGGGGGTACGGGCGAAGACTACGCGGTGGACGGCCGCAATGCCGTCGTGCTGCAAACGCTCGAGCCGACGGAGATCGCCGCACGGTGGGAAGAGTTGAATCAGGCACCAGCACGTGCGATGCGAATTCGCCGCGCAGCGCGGAGTACCGCGCGCGACTATCGCTGGGATCGGATCGTCGCCGTGCTGCTCGATCGCATTGCCGCGCAGGCCGCGAAACAAGGCATGTACGCGTCGTCATTCAATCGTGCCGCACAGGAGATTAGACATGTCGCATCATGATCCCGATCTGTCGCATCGCGTCGATCCACGCCCCGACTCGCTCCGCGACGAGAATCCTCGCCAGGGCTTTAGCGCGCCGTCGGAGTGGCTTCGGGGTGGACATGACGAACCGCGCGGACACTATGGGCGCGGGCCGCGCGGCTACCGTCGATCCGACGATCGCATTCGTGAATCAATCTGTGATCGCCTCACGGTTAGTGAAGCTGTCGACGCATCGGACATGGAGGTCGGCGTTCACGATGGCATCGTCACGCTGTCCGGAAGCGTCGAGGACCGCCCGCAGAAGCGAATGGCCGAGTGGGTGGCAGAGGACGAGCCGGGTGTGAATGACGTCGAGAATCGATTGGAGATTCGTCGAGGCTTCTGGTCGGGGGCAGCGCCGAGCCGCGAGCAACAAGCGCAGCGCGCGAGCCACGCGCAAACGAAGCTCCGGTAACGTACTCTGGATCTCACGTCCGGGTATCCGTTCTGGCCCGTCAACGACGGATTGATCCGGAGCTATCCGCGCCTCGAGAGCGACGCGCGGTGTGACGTTGTCGTACTCGGCGCCGGCATCACCGGCGCGCTCGTCGCGCAGCACCTTGCCGAAGCGGGCATCGATATGATCGTGCTCGACCGGCGCGATGTGGCGTCGGGCAGCACGGCCGCATCGACGGCGTTGCTTCAATACGAGATCGACATCCCGTTGGCGGAGCTCACGAAGCTGCGCGGCGCCGAGCTCGCGAGTCGTGCGTACTTGGCGTGTCGCGGCGCCGTCGATCGACTCGGCCAACTCGCCGATCGCTTGCCCGATGACGTGGGCTTCGCGCGCAAGGCAAGCCTCTACCTCGGCGTAAAGAAGCGCGACCGGCGCTTGCTTCGAGAAGAGTGCGAGCTGCGCCGGGCGATCGGGCTTTCTGTCGAATACCTAGAGGAAGACGAGATCGCCGCCCGATTCCCGTTTCGCCGACCCGCCGCACTGCTGACGCGAGACGCCGCCCAGGTTGACCCATATGCGTTTGCTCATGCGCTTCTCCGCGACGCAACCGCACGCGGCGCGCGGGTCTTCGATCGTACAGAGGTCGAATCGATTGACGCGACGACCGCTGGCGTGACGATTCGGACCACGTCGGAGTGCGCGGTCCACGCGAAGCACATCGTGTTTGCACCGGCTACGAAACCGAGACGTATCTAAAACAGAAAGTCGCGCGGCTTGCCAGCACGTACGCCATTGCGAGCGAGCCGACCTCGCTCACCGGCTGGGGCGAGAAACAATGCGAGATCTGGGAGCATGCCGATCCCTACCTCTATCTTCGCACGACGAAAGACAATCGCATCATTGTCGGCGGCGAGGACGAGGACTTTCGCGACCCGCGCCGGCGGGATCTGCTCATTCCACGCAAAGCGGAGACGCTCGCGAAGCGCTTCCGTGAGCTGTTTCCCGACATCGCGTTCGAAACCGCATACGCTTGGACGGGAACATTCGGCGAAACAGAGGACGGCCTTGCCTACATTGGCGAGCACCGCGACTGGCCGAATGCATTCTTCGCGCTCGGCTACGGCGGCAACGGAATCACGTTCAGTCTGTTGGCGGCCGAGATTATCCGCGACGCGCTGCTCGGCCGGCGCAACGAGGACGCCGAACTCTTTCGGTTCGATCGGTGATCAGGATGTCATTCCGAGGGGCGCAGCGGCGAGGGATCGTTACCAGGCGATGAAGAGCAAGGCACGCGACGTTTCGCTGGGCATCGTCACCAGCATCGGCGGCTTTCTCGAAATCGGTTCGATCGCGACATCCGCACAAGCGGGCGCCGGCTACGGCTACCAGCTCGCGTGGTCGGTCGTGCTCGGAACGATTTGTATCACCTTTCTCGTTGAGATGTGCGGACGTTTCGCGGCCTGCAGCGGACAGACTATTCCCGACGCGATGCGGGAACGATTCGGTGCGAATTTTTTCGCCATCACCACGGCGATCTTTCTCGCCGTCTCACTCATCGTGCTCGCGGCTGAGATGGGCGGCATCGCCGCCGCACTCGAGATGGCGACCAACGTTCCGATTCCGATCTGGGCCATACTCGTCGCCCTGCTGGCCTGGGCTCTCCTGTGGCGCGGCACGTTCAGCTTCATCGAGAACGGCGTGTCGCTGCTCGGATTGGTAACCCTCGCGTTCGTCGTCGCGGCGGTCAAGCTTCATCCCTCGTACCACCAGTTGGTCGTCGCATTCTTGCCGTCGCGGCCGACGCACGACCGCGCACACTACTGGTTCGTCGCGGTGAGCGTGCTCGGCGCGACGATCACGCCGTCGCTCTACTTTTTCTACTCGTCGGGCGTGGTCGAGGACAAATGGGACGAGACCTACGTCGGCGCCAACCGAATCATCTCGGTGATCGGCATGGGCTTTGGTGGATTCCTGTCGATCGCGGTGCTCGTGCTCGGCGCGATCGTGTATTACCCGCGCCACATCGACGTCGAGCATTACCAGCAATTGCCCACGCTGTTGACCGGCGCCTTCGGGCACGCCGGATTCTGGCTCTTTCTCGTCTGCCTCGGCATCGCCTGTCTCGGCGCGACGCTCGAATTCGCATTGGCGCTCGCATACACGCTTGCGCAGGGTCTCGGCTGGACGTGGACCGAAGACAGCACGCCGCACGAAAACGCTCGCTTCAGTTTGACGTACACGCTCTGCATTGCCGCGGCCGCGATCTTCGTGCTCGTCGGACTCGATCCGATCCAGCTCACGCAGATCGGCATGGCGCTCACGGCAGCGTCGCTTCCCATCGGCGTCTTCCCCTTCCTCATTCTCATGAACGACCCGGACTACCTCGGCACGCATACCAATTCTCATATTGGCAATGTCGTCGTCATGGTCATCAGCGCGCTCGCCGCGGTGCTCGCGGTCGTTACCATCCCGCTACAGATCGCCGGGAGCTGACGTGCATCTGATCGCGGACATCCTCGACGAAGAGCTGCGCGACTCGCGCGGCAAGAACGCCGGCCGCGTCGACGGCATCGTGCTCGAGGTGCGGCCCGGCAAGCCGCCGCGCGTCGCCTATCTCGAGGTGAGCCCAATCACGCTGCTCGCGCGGTTCAGCCTCCGCCTTGCGCAATGGTACGCGAAGTACGATGCCCGACTCGGAGAAGGCCGCGGCGTGCCGTTTCGGATTCCGTGGTCGCGTGTCACGCGCGAAGGACCCGTGTTGAAAATGGACATCGACGTCCGCGCCACGCCCATCAATGCGCTCGAGGACTGGCTAAGCCGGACCATCGTGCGTCGGATTCCGGGCGGATGACCGACACGATGGCGGAAGTACACGTCGAGCAACTGCTCGGATACCGGGTTCGCGATCCCGACGGCACCGTGCTCGGGCGCCTCGAGGATTTTCAGGTCGAGATCGTGGACGGCGAAGCGGTCGTGACGGAATTTCACATTGGCGGCGCGGCGATCATCGAGCGAATCGCGGGGTTCATGGCCGAGCTTCCGGTGATCAAGTACCTGCCGTTCGGCGTGACCGAGTATCGCGTTCGGTGGCAGGATGTCGATCTCTCCGACGGACGTCGGCCGCGCGTACGCGTGCGGAAGTCGGAACTGACGCGCGTGCGACGCGATGCACCGCATGACGGCGTGTGATGACCGGCGTCCGGACTAGCGGCCACGTGCGCTGCGCGGTATATCGTACTCAATATATATTCCGAAAGACGTCGATTCGGCGGCGATTCCGTCGGTCGACTGACCCACTTTCCATTCACGTTTCCCGAGGAAACTGATGCGCTACATTCAGCCCCTCGCGGTTTCATTGGGCGCTGCCGTGGCAGTTTTATCGCTCGCGGCGTGCCAGTCTAAGCCCGCGACCGCGCCAACGCCCGCCGCCGCTCCCGCAACGCCCGCAACCTCTGCGGCTCCAGCATCATCTCCAGCATCATCTCCAGCAGCTGCCCCCGCTACTCGGACAGCGGGTGCTAGGGGCGGCGGAGGCGGCGGTGCCAGGGGTGGCGGAGCTGCCGGGGGCGCCGCGCCTGCCGGCGGCGGCAGACGAGGTGCTGGTGGTGGTGCTGGTGGTGGTGCTGGTGGTGGTGCCGCTGGTGGTGGCGCAGCCGGTGCGGCCGGCGGTGCGCGCGGCGCGCGAGCGAATCCCGCCCAAGAGACCGCCGCGGAAAAAGTTCGCGAGGACAGCCTCAATCGCGTTCGTCTCGCGGCAATGCACACGGACAGCGTTGCGGATGCCGCGACGGCCGCGCAAGTCACCGCCGCAGCACAGGCGGCCCTGAAAGCAACGCTCCTTACGCCTGTTCGCTTCTCGGCCGGAAGCAGCGCGGTCGCGTTCGACGCCAGTTCGCCACTCGACCACAAGGTGCCGATCCTGCTCACGAATCCCGCGCTCACGCTGCGGATCACGGGGCATGCGTACGAGCTTCCCTCGGCCAAGGACAACACGGCGCTCGGTCTCGCGCGCGCCGACTCGGCAAAGGCGTACATCGTGATCCAGGGCGTGGCGGCGAACCGGATCCAGACTGCCGGTCACGCCGACCAGAAACCGGCCGGCGCCATCGACGATTCGCTCACAGCGTTACGGAGCGCCAACTTCGAGATCGTGTCGTCGCCCCCGATGCTGCGCAATCCGTAACGCGAATGCGAACGTTCGCGGGATTCTAGTTCTTTAATCCCGCGAACAAATGCGCATACTCGCCGTAGCCCTCTGCGGCGAGTTGGCTGGCCGGGATGAACCGCAGCGACGCCGAGTTCATGCAGTAGCGTAGGCCAGTGGGCTTCGGGCCGTCGTCAAAGACGTGTCCAAGATGCGAATCAGCGTGCGCCGATCGGACTTCGGTCCGATCCATTCCGGCCGTGTGGTCGTCGCGCGACTTGATGTTCGTCGCGACGAGCGGCTTCGTGAAGCTCGGCCAGCCGGTCCCCGAGTCGAACTTGTCGGTCGAGCTGAACAGCGGCTCGCCGGACACGACGTCGACGTAGATCCCCGCCGCGTGATTGTTCCAGTACTGATTCTGGAACGGAGTCTCCGTGGCAGCGTGCTGGGTCACGATGTACTGCTCGGGAGTCAGCGTCCGCT
The DNA here is from genome assembly GCA_036499625.1 of Gemmatimonadaceae bacterium. Taxonomy (GTDB): domain Bacteria; phylum Gemmatimonadota; class Gemmatimonadetes; order Gemmatimonadales; family Gemmatimonadaceae; genus JAQBQB01. The sequence continues at coordinate 111,269 of DASYDJ010000051.1, read as the reverse complement.
TCAGCTCGGCGTCGCTTGGCTTCTTGAACGCGCTGACCGAATACGCCTTCACGGCGGGCTGTCGAGCCGACTGTGCGAACAGAAAGCCCGGCGCGAGAGCAAGCGCGAGGCAAGCGATGGATGCGCGAGTCGCGCTGAGTCTGCGAGTACGTTCCATTATCGTTCTCCGAGATGTGATCGAGTCGCGGCTACACCGTTAATTATACCCTGAACACGGCTTAAGTGCCCGCGGCAATCACTTCACATGCGGCGTGCGCTGTCGCTCGTGTGCGGGAATTCCGGGCATGTACGCGAGCTCCGGATAGGGACGCGGCTGCACGCCGTCGAGCGCCATTTTGATCACCTGCGCGGGATGCAACGCCTGGCGATCCGTCGTCTGCGCAATCTGCTCGCGACAACTGAATCCGTTGGCGACGATCAGCTCATCCGCCTGCGCACCGCGAACCGCCGGAAGCAATACGCGTTCACCGCAAGCGATGGAGACATTGTAGTGCTCGCCCTTCTCGAACCCGAATGCGCCGGCCATGCCGCAGCATCCGGAATCGAGCAGGTCATAGTCGAGATGCAGCTTGTCGAAGACGTTCCGCTCGCACTCGGCATCGAGCACGGATTTCTGATGGCAGTGTCCGTGGACGACGGCTTTCGCGTTCAATCGAGGCGGCGCGAAGTCCGGCGCCTTCTTGGCGAGAAACTCCGTGAGCAGATACGTCTGATCGCGAAGGCGATGCGCATCCTCATCGTCCGGCAGCAAATTGGTCAGCTCATCGCGGAAGACCGAGACACAGCTCGGCTCGAGTCCAACGACCGGCAGGCCGGAACGCAATTGCGCTCGTAACGCGTGAAGCGTTTGGCTCAACAGCTGCTTCGCGAGGCCGAGCATGCCGTAGTCGTACAACGGGCGCCCGCAACAGAGCGACGCGGTCGGAATGACGACTTGGAAGCCGGCGGCCTCCAGCACCTCGACAGCCGCCTGCGCAGTCGTCGGATGAAAATGATTGTTCCACGTGTCCGGCCAGAGAATCACCTGCGCCTTGCCGGCGTTCTGAACTGGCCGCGCGCGGAACCACCTACGAAAAGTCTGATGAGCGAACGCCGGGATGCGTCGTTCCGGCGCCATGTCGACGATCGACTTCGCGATGCTACTCAGCCCTGGTGTCTGCGTCACGAAGTTCGCCAGCCGCGGCATGTGTGAGGCCAGGCGCGCCCAGCGGTACATCCAGCCGAAGGCATACGCCGCAATCGGACGCCGATGGCCGTCGTAGTAGTGCGAGAGAAACTCCGCCTTGTACGTCGCCATGTCGACGTTCACCGGGCATTCGCTGCGGCACGCCTTGCACGCGAGGCAGAGATCGAGCGCCGTCTTCACCGATTCGTCATGCCAGCCGTCGGTGAGCGGATTTCCTTCCATCATCTCGAACAGCAGGCGGGAACGTCCGCGCGTCGAGTGTTGTTCTTCACGCGTAGCCATGTAGCTCGGGCACATCGTGCCGCTGTCGTGTTTGCGGCACACGCCCGTGCCGACGCAGCGGTTGGCGGCGAACGCGAAGCTGCCGCGGTCATCACGAAACGCGAAGTTCGTCGCCGGCTCCCACGGATGGTAATGCGTGCCCCAGCGCAGGTTCTCGTCGACGGGGTACGCGTCGATGACTTTGCCCGGATTCATCTTTCCGCGCGGATCCCACGCCGCCTTGAAGTCGCGGAACGCCTGCATGATCTCGTCGCCGAACATGATCGGCAGCAGCGAGCCGCGCGCCTGTCCATCGCCATGCTCGCCGGACAACGATCCGCCGAACGACGTCACCAGATGCGCCGCCTCGATCAGGAATTTCTTCCATCGCTCGATGCCGTCGGCCGTGTACAGATCGAAGTCGATGCTGCAATGCACGCATCCTTGCCCGAAGTGTCCATAGAGCGACGCCGTGTACTCGTACTTGTCCATCAGCGCCTGGAGGCCGCGCAGGTATTTGCCGATGTTCTCCGGGCCAACCGCGGAGTCTTCCCAGCCCGGATAGAAGTCCGGTTCATGAGGAATCTTTGATGTGGAGCCGAGCCCGGCTTCGCGAATCTTCCAGATGATGTCTTCTTGATCGACGTCGTCGAACATCTTCATGGTCGGGGCGTCCGGCTTGCCCTGGAACGCATCCATGAGTTTCCGCGCGCCACCGTCGGCCTCGTCTTTCGATTCACCGCCAAACTCGACGACGAGCCACGCGTTTCCCTCGGGAAGCATTTTTCGACCCGTCGTCGACATGCCCTTGTCGTGCATGTAGTCGAACATGCTGCCGTCGATGCCCTCGAGCGCGATGGGCTTGAACTCGTTGCAGAATGGCACGTGATCGCCCGCGACGAAAATGCTCGAGAACCCGAACACCGCAAGCGTCCGCACCGGCGGACTGTGGACGAGCCGCAGTTTCGCCTGGAGCACGGTGACGCAGGTGCTTTCGGTTCCGACCAGCGCCTTGGCGACGTTGAAGCCGTTTTCCGTCAGCAATTGATGCAATGGATATCCAGACACGAGCCGGGGAATTTTCGGAAAGCGCTTCCGGATCTCGTCGGCGTATTTGTCGCGAATCGCCGCGAGCCGCGCGTAGATCTCCCCGCGTACGCCGCCCTCATTGATGATGCGCTGCAACTCCTCGTCGGTCGTGGGACCAACCCACGTCCGCAAGCCGTCGTAGGTGAGCACCTCGAGTTCGATCGTGTTCTCTTCGACTTTCCCTGCCATCTGCGCGTGCATGCCGCACGAGTTGTTGCCGATCATGCCGCCCAGCGTGTTGCGGCTGTGCGTCGCCGGATCCGGGCCGAACGTGAGATGTCGTTTCTCCGCCGCATGCCGCAAATCGTCGAGCACACAGCCCGGCTCGACGAGCGCCCACTTCTCGTCCCAGTTGATCTCGACGACACGGTTCATGTACTTGCTCATGTCCATGACGACCGCGGCATTGCATGTCGCGCCGGCAAGGTCGGTCGCGCCGCCGCGCGAGACGACCGGTGCTCCGAACTCGCGACAGACGGCCACTGTCTGCACGACGTCCTCTGCGTCACGTGGCAGCACCACGCCTATCGGAATCTGCCGATAATTCGATGCGTCGGTGGAATAGAGCGCGCGATCGCCGTCGTCGAACCGAACCTCTCCGCGTATCTTCGCGCGCAATGCCGCCGCCAACCGATCGACATTGATGCCGATCGATGTGCCAAGCACGGCGTCGGGACGCGGCGAGGTTGGCGGGGGCGCCTTCGCTCCGGCTGCGCCGCGCCTGCGCACCGCAATCTGCGGTATACTCGGCGACGGCCGCCTCTCCTTTCCCGCCCCGTCCTGCCTCATGCGACTCGATACCGTTCGGCGTCCGCACGCTTGAGCTCGAGCCCCAGGCCGGCGCGACTCGTATCGGGGCGCAGCATTCCCGCGACCGGCGTGAGCGCGCCGTCGAACAACATGTGTTCGATGCGCACGTGATCGTGGAAATACTCGAGGTGCCGCACGCGCTTCGCGGCGCAGCCAACGGATACGTGGAGCGACGGGGCGCAGTGCGTCGAGAGCGGCATCGACCTGGCATCACACAGCGCGTCGACCACGAGCAGTCCGGTGATGCCCTCACAGCGCGTTGCGTCAGCCTGGAGTACATCTGCCGCACCGGCGTCGAGCATTGCAGAGAACTCTAACGGCTGGTAGCCGTATTCACCGATAGAGACTTCCATGCTCGCCGGCACATGGTCGCGGCAAAACCGAAGGCCGGCGAGATCGCCGGCGTACACCGGCTCTTCGAACCACGTCACCTCGGATTCCACGAATCGCTCGGCCTGCGCCAGCGCTTGTTTCGTCGAGTAGGCGCCATTCGCGTCGACGAACAACTCGGCACGCGGACCGATCGCTGCGCGCGCGGCCGCCACGCGCTCGACGTCGGCGGCAGCGTCGCGACCGATCTTCATTTTCACTCGCGTGATTCCCTGCTCGACCCAGCCCGCAAGCTGCTTCTGAAGCTGCTCGATCGAATACGACGTGAAGCCACCGCTTCCATATACGGCGACCTCCTCGCGCACGGGGCCGAGCAGACCGACGAGCGAGACGTCGAGGAGCTTTGCTTTGAGATCCCACAGCGCGACATCGACAGCCGAGATGGCCATCGATGCAATGCCCGATCGCCCGAGATTGCGCACGGCTGCAACGAGCGCTTGCCAGACTGCTCCGTTCATCATGACGTCCATGCCGCGAACCACACCGGCGAGCATCTCGTGAACGAGGAGTGCCGTCGAGGCATCAGCGTATGTGAATCCGAGCCCGGTCAGTCCACCGCCGTGCAACTCGACGACCACGAGCGTCGTCGCGTCCCACACGAAGGTGCCGTCCGATTCGTGCAGCGTATCGGTCGGAATGCGATACGTCGAGACGACCACGTCATCGATTGGCACACTGCGCTGCGTCTTGCTCGTGGCCATCGCCTACACGACCTCGCGGACCTTGTCTTCGAGCACCGTTTTGATGATCGAGAACCTATCCTTCTCACCGCGCGCCAATGACTCGGCGAACTTGAGCGCTTGCTCCATCGAAATCTTGCCGGGGAGCGGCGGTTCGTTCGGATCGACGACGGCTTGCACTACCGCCGGTCCGGGATGCTGAAGCGCCTGCTTCAGAATTTTCTCGGCGTCCTTCGGCTTCTCGATCGTGAACCCGCCCGCACCGCATGCTTTTGCGTACACTTCGAAATCGATTGGCTGCAGCTCCACGCCGTACTGCGGATTCCCCTCGAGCACCATCTGCTCCCACTTGATCTCGCCGAGCACGTTGTTCTTGATGATGATCACTTTGACGCGCAGGTCGTATTTCACGAGCGTCGCGATCTCGCCCATGAGCATCGTGAATCCGCCGTCGCCCACAATGCATACGACTTGTCGCTTGGGGTACGCGATCGCCGCACCAATGCTGTACGGCAGCCCGTTCGCCATCGTCGCCAGCGACCCTGAGAGCGAGAACTGCATGCGATCGCGCATGTCGATGTAGCGTGCCGCCCACGTTGCGATCGTGCCGCTATCCGCAGAGACGATGGCGTCGTCATCGAGCAGGCGGTTCAAGTGATATGTCACGACCTGCGGCTTCATCGGCGAATCGGTGCGCGTGCCGCGCTTCTTCATCAACTCGCGCCAGTCCTTCATGCGTTCCTGGGACTTCTTCAGGAAATCTTGATGTCTGTGGCGTTTGATCAGCGGCAGTAGCGTCCGCAATACGGCCTTGCAGTCGCCGACCAAGCCGACTTCCACCGGATATCGGAGTCCGATGCGCGTCGGATCGACATCAATCTGCACGCCCTTCGCATCGCCGGGTTTCGGGTAAAACTCCATGTACGGAAAGCCACTGCCCGCAATGATCAGCGTGTCGCACTCCGATAGTGCGTCCTGCGACGGCGCGGTGCCGAGCAATCCAATTCCGCCGGTGGTGAACGGGCTGTCGTCGGGAACGACTGCTTTGCCGAGCAACGGCTTGATGATCGGGCCACCAACGCGATCGGCGAGCTCGAGCACTTCCTCGCGAGCGCCGAGGCAGCCGCGGCCGGCAAGAATGGCGACCTTGGATCCGTCGTTGATGAGATCCGCGGCGCGCTCGAGCAGCTCTTTCGGCGGCATCGAGTGCGACGCGGCAAACAGATCGGCGCTGTGTTTAGAAATGTTTGCGCCCGACCGATGCGCCGCCTCGATCTTTTGATCTTGAATGTCCTTCGGAATCGTGATGTGCGAGACCGTGCGCCGCGCGAGCGACGTCTTGATCGCTTCGTCGACGACGTTGTGCACATGCGCCGGGCCCATGACGCGCTGATTGTACGCCGCGACGTCGATGAACAGCTTGTCGAGATCGACGTCCTGCTGATAGTGCGTGCCGATCAGATCGTGAAAGGTGTGCCCGGTGATCGCGAGCACCGGCTGGCCGTCGCACTTCGCGTCATACAGGCCGTTGAGCAGATGGATTCCACCAGGGCCAGACGTCGCGAGACAGACGCCGAGTCGCCCGGTGTATTTCGCGTAGCCGCAGGCGGCGAACGCCGCGGCTTCCTCGTGCCGCACCTGCACGAACCGAATTTGCTTCTGTCGAGTGCGCAGGGCCTCGAAGATTCCATTGATCCCGTCGCCGGGAAAACCAAAAATTGTGTCGACCCCCCACGCAATGAGGCGTTCGACGAGTAGCTCGGCGACGGTCGTAGACATGAATCCTCTGCTGCAATCCGGGTTGCGAGATGGAACAGGATGGGCGTTCATGCATAAGGAATACCCATGTCATCCGCTGACCCCGGTTCGAGCACCGCATGCACGCAGTGAATCCCGCGCTCCTCACGATGGTGGCCGCAACCGTGGTCGGCCTGCTCGCGCAGGTAATCGCCGCGCGGTGGCGCATTCCATCGATCGTGCCGCTGCTCGTGTTCGGCATGGTGCTCGGTCCGTCCGGCGCGAATTTCATTCGGCCGCAGGACTTGGGCACCGGGCTCTCCGTAGTCGTGAAATTGTCGGTGGCCGTGATCCTGTTTCAGGGCGCACTCAATCTGCGCCTCGGCGACTTGCGAAATACGCTGCGCGAGGTGCGCAGCCTCGTCACCATCGGCGTCGCGGTCACGTGGGTCGGTGCGACGTTGGCGGCGTGGTTCATCGCGGGGCTGACCCTTCGCGTCGCGATCGTCTTCGGCGCGCTGCTCACTGTCACGGGGCCGACTGTCGTGCAGCCGATTCTGCGGCGCGTGCGCTTGCCGCGGCAGCTCAAGACGATTCTCGAAGGTGAAGCGATCCTCATCGATCCGATCGGCGCCGTGCTCGCGGTGGCGGTTGTCGACGTCGTCCTCGGACTCGCCGGCGTGCGACCCATCGGGATACTCGGCAGCATCTGGGGCTATGCCGGCCGATTGATTGTCGGCGCGATAGTCGGAGCGTCGGCGGGCCTCCTCCTTTCGTGGCTTCTCAAGCGACGCGGACTGATCCCCGACGAGTTGTCGAATCTCGTATCGCTGGCGTCCGTGTGGGGCGCGTATGCGCTCGCCGAGGTGCTGCAAGGCGAGTCGGGCATCATGGCGGTCGTCGCGATGGGACTGACCATGCAGCACGGCGCGGTCCCCGAAGAACGACGTCTTCGAAAGTTCAAAGAACAACTTACCGTACTCGGTATCAGCCTTCTCTTCGTGCTCCTCTCGGCGAACTTGCCGCTGGGCGTCGTCCGCGCCGAAGGCATGCGCGGCCTGCTCACCGTGGCGGTATTGATGTTCATCGTCCGGCCGGTAAGCGTGTGGTGCGCACTGCATCGCACTGACCTGACCTGGCGCGATCGCGCGTTCATCTCGTGGATCTCGCCGCGCGGCGTGGTCGCCGCATCGGTGGCGTCGCTCTTCGCGCTCGAGCTCACCGAGGCCGGCTTTCCAGAAGGCGAGCGTATTCTCGCTCTCACGTTCCTCACGATTGCCGCGACCGTCGTCGTGCAGGGACTCACGGCCGGTCCCGTGGCTCGATTGTTACGGCTCGAGAGTTTTGCCGGACGGAACGTCGTTCTGGTCGGGGCCGGCCCGATGGCGCGCGCCATCGCTGGAGTGCTTCGCCGCTACGATCGTCCCGTCACGCTCATCGATCGCAATGCGATGCTCGTCGACGACGCTCGCGATGCCGGCTTCGATGCTGTCGCCGGCAATGCGCTCGACGAGGAAGTGCTGTCCGCGGCCGGAACCGAGGACGCAGAAACCGTCATCGCGATGACGACGAACTCGGAGGTCAACGCGCTCGCCGCCCATTTGGCGCACGACGGGTTTGGTGTCGCCGGAACATATCCCGCGCTAGCCAACCCCGAACACGGCGCGAGCGCGCAGCTTCTCGATCGTGTTGGCGGGGACCTCGCGTTCGGCCGACCGATCGACGTCCGCGAATGGGATTTCGCGTTTGCTCATGGAGCTGCGCGCATCGTGGTGTTTCGCATTCCGGCCGGCATCGACGAACGACCGCGGCTGAGCGAACTCCCGACGACGATGGTGTCCATCGCGAGGGTTCGCGCGCGGAGCATCGAGATTGCTACCAGCTCACAGACCTGGCGCGGTGACGATCATGTCGTCGTTGCCACGACGCTGTCGGAGACCGACGCGACAGAAACGTTGCACGAGCTCACGGCGGGGCGGTACGTCGATATTGATGCGCCGTGAACCGTTCCCAGCCATTTGGCGTTTCCGCCTCGACAATCCAGTGCAACACGCCATTGTCGTCTCGCCAGTACGCTTGGCGCGCACGACCGGCTGGCATGGCAGCGATGAAGCCCAGTGCCGTCGGATGAATGTCGTGCACATCGGCGATCTCACCGTGCGCGTGGCCGCCATCTGACGTGAACGACCAGAATCCAAGCGTGTGCGGTTTCACTGCGCCAAACAGCGCGCGCTCTTCGTAGTCGCGGCCCGCGCCGAATGCCCAGTGCGCAATCAGCTCGATGTATGCCGAACCGACAGCGGGTGCGAATTGACGCGTGCACCTTACGCGCCCCATCGGTGTGTCGGCGTCCGTCACCCATTCACCGAGTAGTGGCGTCAGCGGATCGAGAATCGCAGCGAGCTCGCTCACGGTCCCCCGCAATCGGCCTTCAATTGCTGCTCGACGTACGCCTCGAACTGTTGCAGAAAATCGAGCGACGATTTCGCCGCTTCGGCCAGATCGCCGACCCCAGCCTGCAGGCCGGTCCGCGCGACCGGAATCATCTCGGCGCCGTGCTGTGTCAGTCGGCAGCGCTCCGTCTTGTCCGTCAGCTTTGCCGCGTCGAGCATCGCGCTCTGCCCAACGCCCATCGCCGCCGCGCCAACGAGAAAACGCGACTGCGGTGAGGAATGCAGGCTGTCGGCAAACGTCAGATAGTGAAACGCGAGGGCGAAGTCGTTCGACGCTTTCGTCTCGGCCGCGGCGCCGTAGAGCGTGTTGCCTTCCTTCAACGCGAACTGGGCCGCGAGAGACGAGTCGCTGCTGGCGTGCAAGGAGCGATGTAGCGAGACGAGCGCGCTATCGAGCTGGCCGACCTGCACCTCGAGCTGCGCAATCGCGAGCTGGCCGTCGCTCATCGTTGAATCGAGCGCCACCGCTTTCTTCGTCGCCTCGAGCGATTCCGCGAGCTTGCCCTTGGCGCGCAGCACACTTGCACTCAACGCCAGCATCTCTGAATTCTTCGGAAAGAGCGCGAGGCCACGTGGCACCACGGTGTCCGCTTCGGTGCGGATGTAGCGCGAGTACAGCGCATACAGCGACGCATCTCCCGGGTACTCCGCCACACCGCGCGCGAGCATCGCGATCGCGCCGTACGGCTCGTTCGCCGCGTGGTACGCCAGCGCCAAATCGCGGACGAACGCCGAGTCGCGTTTGACGGCCGAATCGCGCGCGAGCATGCGCTCGCCAACCTCGATGGCACCGCGCCAATTCTGATTCTTATATTCGATTGTCCACTTCCGTTCGACGAGCTGCATGTCGTTCGGATGATCCGCCAACAGTCGATCGATGATCGGCTCGGCGAGCTTCGCATTTCCGTCGCCGAGCAAGCCAGTCGTGGCGAGGAGCCCGAGATCGGCGTTCGATGAATCGGTGTCAGCGAGCCGAACCCACATCTTTGCCGCTTCCGCGGACCGGTGCAACGCGTCGAGCGCCCCGGCGCCCGCCTCGAGCGCATAGGTGTTGCTGGAGTCGATCGCCAGAACCTCTCTGGCCGTAGACAGCACCTCCGTTGACGGTGCACGGGCCGCGGTGAGCGCGACGACGAGACACGTACGCGCGAGCGTCGACCGAGCATATGTCGCCACGCCTTCCCGCGCCGCGACGACAGCCTTGTCCGGATGGCCTTCCCGGAGATCATTCTCGCATCGACGCTGGGACGCAAGCTGCCTTCGGGCCACGATGATCGATTGCGCGAAGAGTTGCGCGGCCGAGTCGACGGTTGGCGCCACGACCGCTGGCAGCGGCTGGCGAACGTGCACGTCGCGAATTAGTCGAAGATCACCGCTCAATCGCACGCGCTGGTTCTCGTGCGCGACGTAGCCCATGATGTACTCGTCGGTGCGCAGGTATCGCCCGACCGCCAGCATGTCCAACAGGCTGAAGCTGGCGTCCGGATTGTACTCGGCGCGTCGCACCTGGTATTCGATGAGGCCACCGTCGATCACCTGGAGCTCCTCCTTGTTCGCCAGGCGCGCCATCCGCGACCGCACCGCATTGCCGGCGTCGCGCCCGAGATCGAGCTCGTCGAGCGCCGGAGGGGTGAAGTTGACGATCAACAGCGACTGCTTCGTGAACTCGGGCGCGGCGTTCGTGGGACGCTGCGCCAGGAGACCGCTGGCGAGCAACACGAGCGGGATCACTGTCCCGGAACCGTATGTCAGGAGTCTCATGCGAGAAAATGGGGGTGGCCAGCGGGCATAACATCGCCGCGCGAAGCCACCCCACGCAAGCTTGCGTTCCCGCGAGCCGCGCCTACTGCCCCGGCCGACCCCCGAATGCCGGCGGACCGCCAGGCTGGCCGCGCTCAGGAATGAGATACTGCGCGGCCGGTGGCTCGTTGTACCCGCGATGACACGTCGCACAGCTCACCTGTGGCGTATTCCTCGGATAGAGCTTCGGCAACTGCTCCGTGTTGATGACATTCACCATTTGTTGCATGAACCGCGCACGCTTTTTGTCGCTCGACGTGTCGCTGGCGAAATCACCCTGGGGCGCGAAACGATGGCAGTTCGTGCAGTTCCAGCTCAATGCGGCCGAATATTCCTTGTCCATTTTCTGGACGAGATCTCCGGCTGTGAGGCCTTTGAGTATTTGTATATTTTTGAATACTTGTTCGGCTGGCTGGTTCTCGCGGCCGGCGATCTGCGACATGACCTGCGCGACAAAGGGCGCGCGCAGCCTGGCCAAGCTATCGCGTGAGGGTGGTGTTGGCCGACGCGCGCCGCCGGCAGCTGGCGCCTGCCCCGCCGCTCGGCTGGGGGCAGAGGGTGCATTGGGTGTCGGTGTTGGCGAGACCGATGTCCGCGTACACGACAACACGGTGAACATGGTCCCCATGAGCGCAACAACCCGTCGAATCATCTGCAGCTCCTATCGGTTGAGATCAGTTGGCCAGCCATCCGCGCATAGATATGACGTTTGAGCTGAGCTCCGAGTATCACGCATCAAATGTCAGGTTGCGTTCAGGTTGCGCAGATACGATTCACCATCGGCGCAGAGTCTGCGTATGCGGGCCACGGTCGGAGTCACTTCTATAACGAGGAATGGTCGTGAACGCTCAGACGCGCGTGTTCATCTCGGCGGCGCTCATCGGAATCGGATTCGCCGCGCGCACCGGCGCTCAGACAACCGGGACGACCGCGACGGGGACAGATACGACCGCACCGACCGCGGCGCCACTCGATACGCCGCGAGTTCGGCGGCGGCCGCGCGCCATTGAGTACAGTGACGCGTATAACACGCGCCTCACCATTCATCGAATCGGCAGCTATACCATGCTCCCGCTCTTCGCGGGCGAATGGATACTCGGCGACCGCTTGCTCAATGGCGTCAATCCGCCGGGTTGGATGGAGCCGACACATGCCGGGGTCGCCGGCGCGCTCGGTGTCTTGTTCACCGTGAACACGATCACCGGAGCGTGGAACCTGTGGGACTCGCGCGCCGATCCGGCGGGGCGCACACGTCGATATCTCCATACGGGCCTGATGCTCGCCTCCGATGCGGGCTTCGCGTGGGCCGGCGCAATCGGCGGTGACGCAAAACATGATTTCAATGCGGGACGCCGGCATCGTAACGTCGCACTCGGATCGATCGGCTTGAGTACCGTCGGTACCGCCATCATGTGGTTCTGGAAGGATTGACCGAGATGTTCGACGCGCACACCCTGGCTCAACCGTTCGAGGGTTGGAAGCACCTCTACAGTCACTCGACGACAATCTCGACCACGATCCTTACGCTGCATCTCGGTTCGATGTTCGTCGGCGGCGGACTGGCGCTCGCGGCCGACCGCATGACGCTGCGAGTGTCTGCGGATCATCCCGACGAGCGCGCTCGCCAGCTGGCCGAAGTGGCGGCCGTGCACCGCGCCGTGCTCATCGGCATCGCGTTGCTCTTGATTACTGGCGTTGCGCTTTCGCTCGCCGATTTAGAGAACTTTCTCACCGCTCCGGTGTTTTGGATAAAGCTCATTCTCGTCGTTCTTCTGCTCGTCAACGGCGCCTTGCTGCAACGCTCCGAATCGCGACTGCGACGTAGCGCAGAGGGCACGGCGGCACCGCCGTCGGATTGGGGCCGGCTCCGCACGTTCAGCGTTCTGAGCATTGTGCTTTGGCTTGCAACGTTTGTGGTTGGATCTCTGCTGACGAATGCATCATGAGTGGTGACTTGCATGGATGAGGCGCGACACGTGACAATCGGCTGCGATGCGCATTCGTGTATGGATGCGCGCGCACGCCACATTGAACCGGGGACGCTCGACGGCATTGCTCGCCGCACGTTCATCGTGCAGAGCGCGCTGATGGCCGCAGCTGCCGCCCTCGCGGCATGTGGCGGCGACGTCAGCACCGCGCCGACCATCCCGACGACCGGATCCGACAACACGATCACCATCGCGAGCTATCCGGCGCTGAGCACCGTCGGCGGCGTGGCCGTGTTATCGATCGGAAACGTGCCGTTGGCGATCGTGCGAACGGGCGACACCTCGTTCCTTGCGCTGTCGCGAATTTGCCCGCATCAAGGTGGAACCGTCCAACAATCGGGGTCTGGCTTCCAGTGCCCGGTTCACGGTGCCCAGTTCTCGAGCACGGGTCAGTGGGTCGGCGGGCAGCGCACCACCAACCTACACGCCTACACCACGTCGTACGACGCGACGGCCGGAACTTTGACCGTCAGTTGATTCAGGCCGACGAGGGCCGCTAATCATGCCCGACGAACCAACACTTCACGACGAGTGCATGGCGCACGATTGTGCCGTGCCAACCGACCGGCGTCAGTTTCTTCGCGACGCGTTCCTCGGTGCAGCAGGCGCTCTCGTCGCCGTCGGCATGAGTAGTTCCGCCGCGTTCGCGATGCCGCTCGCATTCACGGAGCCCACGCGCTCGATTGGCTCGCGCCACAGTTACGCGATTCCCGCGGCCGACGGCGCGCAGATCGACAAGGAGAATCAGGTCATTCTGGTCCGCTGGCAGAATTCGGTCTACGCATTCGGACTTTCATGCCCACACCAGAATACCGCGCTGCGGTGGGACGACAGGGACCACACGTTCCAGTGCCCGAAGCATCATTCCAAGTTCACTGCCGCCGGCTCCTACATTCCCGGCAGCGGCCGCGCCACGCGCGACATGGACCGCCTCCCGATACAGCTCGACGGCGCAAACGTGAGCGTCGACGTCGATACGGTCTATCAACAGGACACCGACGGACCGCGCTGGAGCGCGGCCGTCGTGCATCTGAAGTAGTCAGCAAACACCAAACGCCTCGAACGCGGCGCGAGGTCAGTCCGCGCGCAACGCCACGAGCGGATCCACACGGGTCGCACGACGCGCCGGAATCAGCGACGCGGCCGCCGCAACCGCGAGCATGAACACCGCGACGCCGCCGAACGTCACCGGATCAACGGGTTTGACGCCGAACAAGAGCGCCGCCGCTAAACGTGTCACCGCCGCCGCACCGACCAACCCCACGATGATCCCGCCAACGGCGAGTGCCATTCCCTGCCGGAGCACCATCATCAGCACGCCCCGCTCCGACGCGCCGAGCGCCATGCGGATCCCGACTTCGCGCCGTCGCTCGGTGACCGAATAGGCCAGCACGCCGTAGGTGCCGATCGCGGACAACAGCAACGCCACCGATGCGAACACGCCGAGCAGCGTCGTGAGAAAACGCTGGCGCGATACGGAATCTTTGAACACCTCGTCCATGCTGCGCAGCTTGACGATCGGCAGCGATGCATCGGCGTCGCGCACGACGCGCCGAATGACCGACACGAGCGCCCCGCGGTCGAGCGTCGAACGAACGACGACGTTGAGATTCGCTGGTGCATAGCCAAGCGCAGCTGGCGCCTGCTCGTAGTCGAGATAGAGCTCGGTCCCCGTCTTCGAGTCCACGCCTCCCTGCTTTACGTCTTTGGCAACGCCAATGATGGTGAACCAATTGTCCGATCCGCCCGGCTTGATGCGGCGACCGATCGGATCCTGTTGCGGATAGAACAACCGTGCCGTCGTCTCGTTGATCAACGCCACCGGTTGCGTCAACGGTCCGTCGGACGCACCAAAGCTGCGGCCGCGCACGATCGGAATGCGCATCGTCGTGAAGTACGACGGCGTCGCGTATTGATAGTAGTCGACATTCTGCGCCGGTCCGTTCGGCGTCGGAACGAATCCTTCGAACATCGTGTCATTGGCGTTCACCTGCCGCTGCGGCGGCAAACCCGTCATCGCTGCTGCCGCCGTCACGCCCGGCGCGGACGCCAGTTGCTGCGTCACGCGATCGAAGAATGCGACGCGCCGCGAGCTATCCGCATAGACCCGCTGCGGGAGCGCGATGCTGAACGTCGTCAAATTCGTGCGATCGAATCCGGCATCCACGCCGATCAAGTTCCAAAAGCTGCGCATCAACAGGCCGGCGCCGATCACGAGCATCATCGCCAGCGCGACTTCGCTCACCACGAGGCCGCGTCGAACACGATTCCGCGCCGCCACCGACGTCGTGCGGCTCCCCGCTTCGCGCAGCGCGAGTCCAACGCTGTTGACGCTCAGATGAAGAATGGGTGCGAGCCCGAACAGCACACCTGTGCCTAACGCCAATAGGAGGGTGAACACGAGCACGTGTGCATCGATGCCGACGTCTGCCGCGCGCGGAATGCTCGACGCACCGGCCGACAACAGCGCCTTGAGTCCGATCTGTCCCAATCCGATTCCAAGGGCCGCACCAGCAACCGACAGCACGAGACTCTCGACGATGAACTGTCGCATGAGCCGCCAGCGACCGGCGCCGAGCGCGGCGCGTAATGCCAGTTCTTTGTGGCGCGACTCGGCGCGCATCAACAGCAGGTTCGCCAAATTCGCGCAGGCGATGAGCAGCACGAACGCCACCGCGATCTGCAGAATCCACAGCGCGCGGCCAATGCTGCCAACGACGTCGTCCTGCAGGGCGTCGTACCGCAATCGATGGTTCTTGGTATCGGGCACGTGCACGAAGCCGGGCGAGTTGAATGCGGCACCCGCCGTGCCGCCATCCGCCACGGCCCAGCCTTTCAACATCGTCTCGAGCTCGGAGCGCGCGCCTGCCATCGTCGCGCCATTCTTCAGACGTCCCACGAGCAACAGATAGTGTGAGCCACGGTATGGCTTTCGCAGCGCCGGATCGAGCGTGAGGGGCAGCCAGATCCGCGCGCCCTGATCGTGCACGTCGAACCCATCAGGCATGATGCCGACCACGGTGCGCTGCGTCCCGTCGACGTCGATCTGTTTGCCAATCAGATCCCGCGCGCCGAACGCGCTCCGCCACAACTCGCTCGACAGCACCACCACCGGCGCCGCATTCGGCAGCGTCTCGGCATCGGTGAACGAGCGCCCGCGCATGGGCGTGACGCCGAGCGCCGTGAACAAACTCGAAGACGCGACGATGGCGGGCACTCGCTCCGGCGTAGCGTCTGCACCGATGTTCACCGCGCTTGCGACGTACGCACCGACTGACTGAAACGATTGATTCCTCGATTGCAGCTCGAGAAACTCCGCCGGGTCCATCGGAAATTGGTTGAACCCGAGCGTTGGGAATTGACTCGTGATGAACACGAGTTGATCGGGATGCGGATACGGCAGCGGTCGAAGCAAGACGCCGTTCAACACACTGAAGATGGCCGTGTTGGCACCGATGCCGAGTGCGAGCGTGAGCAGCGCCACGATCGTGAAGCCCGGCGCGCGCGCGAGACTTCGAACGGCGTGCCGCACGTCCTGCGCGACTTGGTGCAGCGATTCGCCGCTCCACATGTCGCTCGTTGTCTCACGCACGCCGACGACGTCGCCAAACTCGCGGCGCGCTGCGCGCTCGGCGGTGTCGGCGCCTTCGCCGCGATCCAGATGATCCTGCGTCGCCATGTCGAGATGCGTCCGGATTTCCGCCTCGAGGTCGGCCTCGCGACGGCGTCTGCTGTGCCAGAACGAGCTCATAATTCCTCCATGGGCGGCGGTGCGAAGAGTCCTTCCATCGCGCGGGTGAGGTTATCCCACCGGGAGCGCTCCTGCGCGAGGCGCTTGTGTCCGTTGCGCGTCAGTCGATACACACGCACCCGTTGCCGATTCTCCGACTGCGTCCATTCGGCCTCGATGACACCTTGTCGTTCGAGGCGATGCAGCGCGGGATAGAGCGAGCCGGCGTCGACTTGGAGAACGCCGCGCGAGCTGGCGCGAATGAGCTGGACGAGTCCGTAGCCGTGCCGTGGTCCCCAGGCGAGCGACTGGAGAACGATCATGTCGAGCGTGCCTTGCAGCACCTCGATGCGGGAAAGGGCTGGTGCGTTGCGGGCCATGTCGATCTCACGGGTGAATGGCGGCGCGCGTGGCTATAGTCACTCTATACCCATGGGTATTGGCCGTCTATACCCTTGTCCGACGGTTGACACTTTCCTTACCCGAGCCCGCTGAACTGCCCCGCACCCCACTTACGACCAGGCGAGATTACAGAGATGCCGAATCAACGCCGCTGCACCTGGGCACAGGACGATCCGCTCATGCGCGCCTACCACGACACGGAGTGGGGCGTGCCGCAGCACGACGACCGCATGCTTTGGGAAATGCTCATGCTGGAGGGCTTCCAAGCCGGCCTCGCCTGGATCACGGTGCTGCGCAAGCGCGATGCATTCCGCGCTGCCTTCGCCGGCTTCGATCCAGCGCGCGTCGCACGGTTCGGCACGCGCGACGTGAAGCGATTGATGGGCGACGCCGGCATCATCCGGGCGCGCGCCAAGATCGATGCGACCATTCGCGGCGCGCAAATCTTCTGCGAGATGCGCGACGCGGGTCAGTCGTTCGACGACTTCTGCTGGTCCTTCACCGAGGGGAAGGTGCTCAAGGGCGACGGACGCACCCGGGTCGTGACGTCGCCCTTATCCGAGCAGATCTCCAAGGAGATGAAGCGGCGCGGATTCAAGTTCGTCGGCCCCACGATCGTCTACGCGTGGATGCAGGCCGTCGGCATCGTCAACGACCACGCCATCGGGTGCTTTCGGCGCTAGCGGCTATAGGTCTCGCTCGTGTAGCCGCCACAGCGCCGCGGCACCGACACAAATCGCAAATACGCCGGCGTACACCAGCGCCGTCACGCTTGGAATCGACACGTTGGCGAACGGCGAGAACGACAGCGAGCCGGCCAGCGGCGTCTGCATCTCGAACGCAGCGCGACGCCAGAGTGACTCCGTCGGCATAAGCAAACTAGAAATGACGCCGAGCGTGACGATGTGGGCGCTTTGCGAGAATCCGCTGACTTGCTCGAGCCACCCGCCCATGAATGCGACGCCCTGCAGGCCAAGCGCGAGCACTCCGGCAGTGAGTGTCGTGAACCACGTCCCAAGCAACAACGTCACCGTCAGCGCCACGATACACTCGGCGGCAATGAGCACGGCGCCGCGAATCGGATGCTCTGGCAGTACGCCAGTGAACGCGTACGCCACGGCAATCGTGGCTCCAAACGTGAGCGCGACGTAGCACACGATCATCGTCGCGAATCCCAGGAACTTGCCGCTCAGAATCTGCCACCGCGCCAACGGCTTCGTCGCAATGGCGTGAATGGTCCCCGACGTAATCTCGCCCGCGATGGTGTCGATCGATGTGAGAATGGTCATCACGACCGCGAGGAGATCGCAGGTGTAGAGACCGATCATCAGCATGCCGCTCTCGACCTGATACCGAACGAAGGGCGACATCGGCCGACCCTGGAACTCGTTCACTTGTAGTCGCAACGCGACCGCGAAGATCGCGAGCAGCAGCACGGCGGCAAGGAGCGCCGTCCAGAGAATTCGGCGGCGCGCTGCTTCACGCAACGTCAGCAAGGCCATGAGCCACGTGCCGCGCATCGAAGTGGCCGTGTCCGTCATAGAGCGCGATCCTCTCCCACGGTGCGCATGAAGACTTCCTCGAGCGACGTGGGTTGCGGTGAGACGTGAAAGATGTCCGCGCCGGCGGCAACGAGATGGCGCACGATCTCGGGCAACACGGCGCTCGACTCGGCGTCGAACAGCAACTCGTCGCCTTCTTGCACTAAGCCGGAGCTCCAGCGCGACAGGCCGGCGACCGCGTCGGCCGAGACATTGGATGCGCGGATGGTCACGCGCCTCGCGTTCGCCAGCGCCGACTCCGCCAAATTCTGCTCGGCCGCAACCTCACCCTCTTTGATGAACGCAACGCGATCGCAGGTGACTTCGATCTCGCTCAGCAGGTGCGAATTGAGAAAGACCGTCGCGCCGCGATCCCGCTGGGCACGAATGACGTCGCGGACCATGCGGCGACCCATGGGGTCTAGCCCCGACGTAGGCTCGTCGAGAAAGATGATGTCGGGTTCGTGAATCAACGCTTGAGCGAGCCCAAGACGCTGATGCATGCCTTTCGAGAATCCTCGCAGACGCCGGTGCGCATGCGGCGTCATGCCGACCATGTCGAGGACTTCAGGCGCGCGTTTCTTGGCGCGATCGTCCGTCATCCCGGCCAACCGACCATGCAGTACGAGCAGCTCGGTGGCGTTCAACCAATCGTAGAACCGAAAATCTTCGGGGAGAAACCCGATTCGGTGTCGGATGTTCACATCGCCGATTGGCGCGCCGAGCACGAAGCCTTCTCCGCCGGTTGGTCGAACGAGGCCGAGCAGCATCTTGATCGACGTGCTCTTTCCCGCACCGTTCGGCCCGAGAAATCCAAAGATCTCGCCGCGCTTCACCGACAGCGACAATCCTTTGACGGCCGTTCGTCCATTGAACACTTTGCGAAGCTGTCGCGTCTCGACTGCGAAGTCCGTCATGAAACAGACTCCGCGAGAGACACCGCGTCGCCAGACGCGCCGTAGCCGGCAAGCGTGTAAACGACGCCATCACGCACCCAAATCAGCGAATACGTCGGCTCGCGCCGGCCGATCGTGTTCATGAGCATCGCCTTCGCACCGTGTACGGTCACCATCTGATACGCTCGAATGCCGCGCGGCGCCGTCAAGCCGAGCGCTTCCCGCCAGCCAAAGAGCGAGCGAAAGTCGCGCACCTGATTGGGGCTCATTCCACTGAGCTCGAGCGCGATGTCCATCACCGCGGCGGTGTCGAGCGCCGCTGGCACTGTAACGCTCGCGAGAGGCACTTCGGTGAGCATCACGCAGTCGCCGTTGTCTGTTGACGGCGGCGGCGGTCCCTGAATTTGATTCTGAAGCGTGTTCGCGATGGGCGCCGGACAGTGGCCGTACTGCACGCGAACGCCGCGCGGCCGCGTAAGCGTCACGACCGCTCCGTTCAGCGACGCGTCCATCGTCGACGGTCTGCCAGCTTCGGCAAATAGCGTTTGGACCTGACCGCGATTCACGTGCACCGTCGTTTGATGAGCGCCGAGTACTTCAGCGGTTGCCGTGTCGCGTCGCGCTCCGATCGTATGCACCGTCGTCGCCGCAGCGCGACTCGCCGAATCGACACTCGGCACCGCGGCGTCTGGTTCGTCCATCTCGACGGTCGTCGTCTCGGCAAGAATGCCGGCGATGACATTCTGAAGCTGGCGAGAGTTGCCGGCGGCCGGTGCCGCCGCAGTGACGACCTTTGGCTTCGCGATGCGTAGCGAGGCGAGGAAGCGTGCGCCGACTGTCGCGCCGGACACCGGAACGGTGAATACGAAAAACAATACGAGAGCGGCAGCGCCAAATGCCCATGGCGCCCGCGAGCGAGCTGAGTCCGTCATCACGGCCGATAGTGTGTCGCGTTTGTCATTCATAGCGCAGCGCCTCGATTGGATCGAGCGTCGATGCCCGGCGCGCAGGCCATACGCCGAACACCAGCCCGACCGCGGCCGCGAACGCAAAGGCGAGCATGATGGAGTTCATTCCAATCGCCGTCGACCAGCCGAACGCATTGCGCAGCACGACGGCGCCGCCGACTCCCGCGGCCACGCCGATCAGTCCCCCGAGCACGCAGAGCGTCACTGCCTCGGTTAGGAATTGCAGCAGGATGTTCAGACGCGTCGCGCCGAGTGCCTTGCGCACCCCGATTTCTCGCGTCCGTTCGGTGACGGATACCAGCATGATGTTCATGATGCCAATCCCGCCGACGAGCAAACTCACCGCGGCAATGCCCGCCAGGAGATTCGTGAAGACTTGCGTCGTCTCCCCCAGAGTCGCGAGAAGATCCGCCTGATTGCGAATGCGGAAATCGTCAGGGTCGTCTTCGCGCAAGCGATGAGTGCGACGGAGCGCGGAGGTTACTTCCTGCGTGGCGAGATCGAGATCGGCCTCGCTGGTTGCGAGCGCGAAGATGTCATCGATGCGGTCCGTCTTGAACAACCGATATCGACCAGTGCCGAACGGGATGTACACCTGATCGTCGGCGCTGCCGAATCCAGCGCCAGCGCCCTTGGCCGCGAGTGTCCCGATCACCTCGAACTGCATGCCTCCGATGCGAACTAATTGTCCGATGATCGCATCGGGATTCTGGACGTCGAGCATCGTGAGTGCTCCCGCGCCGAGTACCACGACGCGCTGACGTCCGAGATCTTCGCCGGAGGTGAACAGTCGCCCACGATCGAGATCGAAGTGTTGAACCAACGCGAAGTTCGGCGTCGCACCCACGACCTTGAGGTTCGTGTTTTTGTCACCCCATTGGAGCTGCAGGTCTTTGTCCTGCTGCGCCTCGACGGCGAGGATGTGCGGCGCGCGAGCGTTGATCGCGTTCACGTCGTCGATCGTCACCCGCTTGCGCACGTTGGTCTGCACGCCCGCCGTGCGAACCCACGTCGCGTCGATCTGGAGTGCCGTGGTGCCGAGTTTGGCGATACGATCGCGCACCGATTGCTGCGCGCCGTCCCCGAGTGCGACCATCGCGATCACGGAGGCAATTCCGATCACGATGCCAAGCATCGTGAGGAGTGAGCGCAATAGGTTCCCGCGCAATGCCGATAGCGCGATTCGAATGACTTCCAGTCGCATACGGACAGAACGTAGAGCGCAGACCTGTCCGTACGGTTACGCGCTGGCCGTTGGAGCTGCAATCACGCTCGACAGATCGTCAGTCGTCTAATAATGCTCCACTCACGATGAGTATTTCTATATGATCGACCGCGCGCGGAACGACCATCGATGGTAACTCGTCGGTGCCGGCGCCGGTCGCTGGCCTGTCGACATCGGTTGCGGCCGGCCGTGTGCGGCGTCTATGTCGGAGCCGCCGGACGTGCCGTTCCCCACGCCGCCCCCGCCCCCATCGCACATGTCACGCTCGATCGCCGCGCGCAATGTCGGCATATTCGCAGGCGCATCACTCTTTGCCGCAGCCATGCTCGCGGTCGCACTCACGGCGTGCGGCGGATCCGATGGCCCCACCGGCGGCCACCAAGGGCCGGTCCAAGCGGGCCGCGCACCGCTGAACGCCGTCACCTGCGGCGCCGCGAAGGCGGTATTCACGCAATCGCCCATCGCCGTCGGCGACATCATTGGCTGGGTACCGCTGGGCAACATGGAACCGCCCGGTCACACACTGCCCACGGACCATCAGTACATCTACGTCAACAATCCCGAATCGACGGCGCCGCGTCCTACCGTGAACGTCTACGCGCCGGCCGACATCATCATTACCAAAGGTCACCTCGGGACCACGACGCCGGGCGGCACCGACTACACAGTCGAATTTTCGCCGTGCGCAGAAGTGTACGCGCAATTTGGCCACGTGCGCACGATCGTTCCCGCAATTCTCAGTCAACTCGGAAACTTCGATCAGTTCTGCAATACGTATTCGCCGGCGCCCGGAAGCTCCGTGTCGACGTGCGAGACGAAGAGCGTGGCGGTGTCCATCCACGCGGGCGATTTGATCGGCACCGTCGCTGGTCCGGACGCCGAGTCGTTCGCGTTGGACTTTTCGCTCTGGGACGCGCGCATTCCGTCTCTCGTGTATGCCAACTCCACGCGCTGGCCACTATCGAATGACAAATTCGACTCATATCACGTCGTGCCGGCGAGCGACTACTTCACCGAGCCGGCCAATTCGCAGATCGCGCCGCACGTCGGCTCGTTCGACGGGAAGACGCGTCGCACCGCACTACCGATTGGCGGCACGCACGCCGTCGACGTCGTCGGCACGATGATGGGATTCTGGTTCAACGATACTCAACCGTCGAATCCTGAGACGCCGCACCTTGCATTCGCGCCCGACAACGTCGATCCGACGCACGTCACGCTATCTAGCGGAACGTCGCTGCCGGGCTGGAATCGTGGCCGAGTGACGTTCATGCCCGTAGATACTGGTCTGGTAAATCGCAGCCCGGCGCAGATCACGCCGGACGGCCATATCTATTGCTTCGAGTCCCCGGGCTCGTGGGTGGTACTCGCCCAGATGATCGACGCGAACACGGTACGGGTGGAGTACGAGCAGCAGCGCGCGTTCACCTGCGCGAGCGCGCAGCCGTGGGCATTTACCAGCGCAAAGTTCGACTACAAGCGGTAGAGGCTGATCCGTCGCACTTCGTCTCGTTTCGTTCAATCCGTATCATCAATCGTTATGGCATGAATCGGGAGCGGTACTCAAATTCGGCTGCGCAGCCGCATTTCGGGCTAGTTCCGCCGGCCCTGTTGATTGCCCCGCTCCCCACGTCGTAGATTCTCTGGACATCCCCACACGGGCAGCACGCCCCGCGCGAGTCCCAACTCCGCC
This sequence comes from Gemmatimonadaceae bacterium, assembly GCA_036499625.1. GTDB lineage: Bacteria > Gemmatimonadota > Gemmatimonadetes > Gemmatimonadales > Gemmatimonadaceae > JAQBQB01. The sequence continues at coordinate 88,420 of DASYDJ010000051.1, read as the reverse complement.
ACCGTGCGCCGCGCCGACCACCCCCCGAGTACGGTCTCGCCCGATGTCCTTACGCAAGCAACGCTCGCGCACGATGACGTGCGCGCTCATGATCGCGTACGCGCTCGCATCTGCCGCCTGTGCCAGCCACGGCACGGAGCCGAGCGGCCCGCCGCTCGTCGTCGCGGCGGGCGACCAGCAGCTCGGCAAAGCTGACGCGCACCTCGGCACGCCGATCACGGTTCGCGTCGTCGACGCAACGGGAACGCCACAGAGCGGTGCAGTCGTGACATGGACCGCGGGCGACGACGGCATCGCTGAACCGGCCACCAGCACCACCGACGCAGCCGGCGAAGCGAGCACCGTCTGGACACTCGGCCCCGATGCCGGCGTCCAACATCTCACCGCGAGCAGCGCCGGCTACGCGAACATTCGCTTCAGCGCTACCGCCGCGCCGGGCGACGGCGACGGACCGATCATCGCGTTCCCACTGACCACGTTCGACGGTTCCGGCCAAGTCGTGCACCCGGATTTCGTCGAGACGCCGGCACCGTGGGCAGGCGCACCGCGATATCTCGTCATCACGCCGTATCGCAACGGCATCGCTGCATTTGAGAATCCCTCGATCTTCGCCGGCACGGGGACGGTATCGTGGGCGCCGCCCGACGGCGTGACGAACCCGATCGCCACACCAAGCACCGGCGGCTACCTCTCCGATCCCGACGCCGTCTATCTGCCAGACCAGAACACTTTACGGATCTATTATAGAGGCGTCGACGCCGGCAACTTGATTCAGATGATCTCGACGACCGACGGCGTGCACTTCACCGATCCGAAACTGGTCGCCGCCGGAAGCAATCATACGATCGTCTCGCCAACTGTCGTACGCCGGAGCGCCACCGACTGGCTCATGTGGTCGGTCAATGCGAACGTCGGCTGTACGGCGAATTCGACCTTCGTCGAGCTGCGCAAATCCACCGACGGCATCGACTGGTCGCCGCCTCAGGCGGTCACGCTGTCGCAAAAGGGATACTCGCTGTGGCACATCGACGTGCAGTGGATTCCGAGTCGCAATGAGTATTGGGCTTTGTACAATGTGAAAACCGGCGGCTCGTGTACGACGCCTGCATTGTACATGGCGACGAGCCGCGACGGCGTCACGTGGAAGTCCTACAAGTCACCTGTACTCGCGCGAGGCGCCATCCACGAGTTCGCGGACGTCGTCTATCGGTCCACGTTCTCGTACGATCCGGTCTCCGACGACATCGACTTCTGGTATTCCGGCGCGCGCTACCAGGCGCCCAGCTATGTCTGGCGCGCCGCATATCAGCGTCGCCCGCGCCGGCGGGTCTTCGAGTCCATCGGCTGGGAGTCGCGCAGTGCAATGGCGGTACTCATGCCGAGAGAGGGTGTTCCCCCGCTCCTCGATCCACCCTGATCGATCACGTCGGCGCGGCACGTGATTCGCAGCGCGCGCAAGCGTGCTCACCGACGAAAAACGCATAGAGCTCGAGAAGACCGCGAACAACATTCGCGAATCGATCATCGAAATGCTGGTCGCCGCCGGCTCCGGCCATACGGCCGGCCCGCTCGGCATGGCGGACGTGTTGACGGTTCTCTACTTCCACACGTTGCGGCAGGACCCGAAAAACTGGGAATGGCCCGATCGCGATCGCCTCGTGCTTTCGAACGGACACATCTGTCCGGTGCTCTACGCGGCGATGGCGTACGCCGGCTACTTCCCGATCAGCGAGCTGAAGACGCTTCGCAAGTTCGGTTCGCGACTCCAAGGCCATCCGCATCGCGAGTTTCTTCCCGCGCTCGAAACGAGCTCTGGACCGCTTGGTTCAGGATTGTCGCAAGCAGTTGGAATGGCGATCGCCGACCGGATGGATGACGCCGCCGGAAAGCGACGCATCGTCTGCCTGATGTCGGACGGCGAGCTCGACGAAGGTCAAACGTGGGAAGCCGCGATGCTCGCCGGCAAGCAAGGGCTGCGCAACCTCGTCGCACTCGTCGATCGCAACAACATCCAGATCGACGGCTTCACCGAAGACATCATGCCGCTCGAACCGCTCGCCGACAAATGGCGCGCTTGGAATTGGCACGTCCTCGAGATCGACGGCCACAACATGCAGGCGATCGCCGCGGCCTTCGACGAAGCGTTGAGCATTTACGAACATCCAACAATGATCATCGCCCACACGATCCCGGGCAAAGGCGTGAAGGAGTTCGAGCGCGACTACGAGTGGCACGGCAAGCCGCCCAAACCCGACGAAGCCAAGATGGCATTGCGCGAGCTCCGCACGCTCGGCGGCAAGATCGAGAGCGAACATCAATGATGCGCACGGCGCTACGCGTGGCGACGTGCTGAACCCGGAACTGCGGCTTAATCCCAAGCTCTTCGACGCGGACGTCGAGAAGACGGCCATCCGCGCGGGATTCGGCCAAGGCTTGGTAGAAGCCGGCACGCAGAACGCCAACGTCGTCGTGCTCTGTGGCGACCTCACGGAAAGCGCGCACGCGCTCGAGTTCAAGGAGAAATTCCCGGACCGGTTCGTCGAGCTCGGCGTCGCTGAACAGAACATGGCGTCCGTGGCGAGCGGCATGGCGGCCATGGGTAAGATTCCGTTCATCACGTCGTACGCGATGTTCAGCCCCGGAAGAAACTGGGAGCAAATTCGCACGACCATCGCGTACAACGATCGACACGTGAAGATCGGTGGCTCGCACGCCGGTGTGTCAGTCGGTCCCGACGGCGGCACGCACCAAGCGACCGAAGACATCGCTCTCACGCGCGTGATTCCGCGCATGATCGTGATCTGTCCGTGCGATGCGACCGAAGCGTGCAAGGCGACGGTGGCATCGGTGTCGACCGAGACGCCGGTCTATCTGCGACTCGCGCGCAACGACACGCCAATCATGACGACGCCCGATACGCCCTTCGCGATCGGCAAGTCGCAGCGCGTCTGGATCTCCGAAAAACCGCGCGTTGGGATCATCGCGTGCGGCGCGCTGCTGTACGAGGCGCTGCTCGCCGCGCGCGCGTTAGAAGCGGAGCACATCGATTGTGAAGTCTTGAATCTCTCGACGATCAAGCCGATCGACGAAGAGGCGATCGTGAAGCTCGCTCGCGCGACGGGCCGCCTGGTCACCGTCGAAGAGCATCAGATCTTCGCTGGCATGGGGTCGGCGGTGGCCGAGTGTGTGGTGAAGCACTCGCCGGTGCCCATGGAGTTTGTGGGCGTGCACGATCGCTTCGGTCAGTCGGGGACGCCGGAGCAGTTGATCGAGCATTACTGCATGGGCCACGACAGCATCGCGAAGGCAGTGCATACAGTTCTCCGGCGGTAGCCCACTAGCCGGTTCGTCCCACACGCCTTGCGCGCGAAGTCCGTTCCTTACACTGTAAGGAATGACTCGCCCCGCACTCGGCCAGTTCGAGCATCTCGTGCTCCTGGCCATTCTCCGACTTGGCGACGCCGCATACGCGCCGGCCATTCTCGAGGAACTCGAATGCCGCACCGGTCGGCCTGCGTCCCCAGGATCGATGTACGTCACGCTCGATCGCCTCGAGTCGAAGGGCCTGCTTCGGTCGCGCCTCGCTGACGCAACCGACGAACGTGGTGGCCGCCAGCGCCGCTACGTCACCGTGACGGCCGCAGGCATGCGCGAACTGCGAGCGTCTCGCGCGGCACTGCTAGCGCTGTGGCGCGGATTGGAGGGTCGTCTTGAACACTCCTGATTCGCACGCGCCGCCGCCGCTCGCCGAGTGGCTGGTGACGAGCGCCGTCGAGCGATCGGCGTACGGCGACGAGATCGTCGGCGATCTGCGCGAAGAATTCGTTCGCGGCGCGGCGACGTCAGCACCGCTGGCCCGACGCCGCTACTGGCGTCGCGCGCTGTCCATTGGTTGGCGCTTTCTACCATCGCGACTCCTCTCGCCTCGTCGGACTTCGACTCCTTCCGGAGACGCCGCCATGAGCACTTTCACAAATGATCTGCGCTTTGCCGTTCGCACGCTACGACGCGCGCCGAGCTTCACGATCGCCGCGATTCTCGCACTGGGGCTGGGGACTGGCTCCACGGCCGGCGTCTACAGCTTGTTGCGCGGTGTCGTGCTTCGTCCCCTTCCCTATTCGCAGCCCGATCGACTCGTCACGCTGTGGGAGACGAATCAAGGCAAGAGCCTGACGCACGAACCGATCTCGCCCGTCAATTTCACTGACTACCGCGGATTGACCGGTGTGTTCAGCGACGCGGCCGCGTGGTGGCGGCCACAGATCAATCTCACCGACGACAGCGGCGAACCAGTCCGCGTGAACGCCATCGAGACGACCGACAACATCTTCTCGGTACTCGGCGTCCGTCCACTCATTGGCAGCGATTTCGTACGTCATCCGCAACTGTACGGCACCGAGCATCAAGCGATCATCAGCCACCGATTGTGGGAGTCGAGATTCAGCGGCGCGCGCGATGTGGTCGGCAAGGTCGTGCACCTGAACGGCTACAACTACACCGTCGTCGGCGTGATGCCGCCCGACTTCTCGTTCCCGGGGCAGACGGACCTCTGGGAGCAAATGACGTGGGACGTCGCGCAGCACTCGCGCTTCGCGCACTTCATGGAAAGTGTCGCACGCGTGAAGCCGGGTGTAACCACGGACCAGGCACAGCGTGAGCTGACTGCCCTCGCCACGCGACTCGGCACGGAGAACAAAGCGTCGAACGGTGGCTGGGGCGTGCGCGTGATCACGCTCGACCACGAAGTTGCAGGCGCGTTCCGGCCCGCGCTCTACGCACTCTTTGGTGCGTCGATGCTGCTCCTGCTCATCGCGTGCATCAACGTGGCGAACTTACTGCTCGCGCGCGCAGTCGCGCGCCGTCGCGAAGTTGCCGTGCGCGCCGCGATCGGCGCCAGTCGGCCGCGTCTCATTCGATTGTTTCTCACGGAAAGTCTCGTGCTCGCTGCAGTCGGATCGGCGATCGGGCTCGTGATCGCTGTCGCTAGCGTGAACGGACTGCTGGCATGGTCGCCGGTCCAGATTCCGCGCGCCGGCAGCATTGGTGTCGACGTTTCGGTATTGATATTCGCCACCGTTGTCGCGGCGTTCACCGCAATCGGCTTCGGGCTCGTGCCGGCAGTATTCATGTCGCGCGCGGAGTTGCAGGACGCGCTCAAGGATGGAGCGAAGGGCGCGGGAACGCGCGGGCGCAAACTGCGGAGCGGGCTAGTCGTCGCCGAAGTGGCGCTCGCGGTGATGCTGCTGTCGGGCGCGGGGCTGCTCATTCGCAGCGTCGAAAAGCTGCTCGACGTGAACGCTGGCGTCGATCCAACGTCGTCGATTGCCGTCGATCTCCAATTGCCCGACGCGGCATACAGTGACTGGAACCGCGTTGATCAATTCTACACGAGCCTCGCGCAGTCGCTGCGCGCGAGTCCCGAGATTGCCAGTGTGGGCGCCGCGAACTTTCTTCCGCTCGAAGTCGGCTGGCGCATCGCGTATCAAGCGACCGACCATCCCGTCGCCGACATCGACCAACCACAGGCACAATTCCACATCGCCGACGAAGGGTATTTCTCTACCCTGCGAGTTCCTCTCATTAGCGGTCGCTCATTCATAGCGCAGGATGACGCGCACTCCGTACCTGTAGTTGTCGTGAACGAAGCGTTGGCGCGCCAGATGTGGCCTGGGCAAACGGCGGTCGGCAAGCACATCTCGTCGACAGTGACTCTCATCGGGCCGCTGAGTCGCCGGCTGGTGCCGGGCACTGACTACGAGGTCATCGGCGTCGCGCACGACATCAAGAACAGCTCATTGCGCTCGGCGGCGGAGCCCGCGGTGTATTTCACCGAGCGACAGTTTCCGAGCCGAAAGATGTTCTTGATCGCCCGCGGTCCGGGGGACCCTGCGCGCCTCGCGGCTCTCGTGCGCGACGAAGTACGCCGTCTCGATCCGACGCTCGCGCTTGGCGACGTGAAGCCGATGGATCGCGTACTCAGCGAGTCCGTAGATCCGCCACGCTTCGTCATGCTCTTGATGATCGTGTTCGCGGCGTTGGCGCTCACGCTCGCAGCCGTAGGTATTTATGGAATTCTCACGTTCGCGGTGAGCCATCGGCGCCGAGAGATCGGAATTCGACTCGCGCTGGGCGCGCAGCCGGCGGCGATGTTGCGAATGATCGTGCGCGAGGGCGTCGGCCTGGCGCTCGTTGGCTGCGCCATCGGCGGTGTGGGCGCGTTCATTGTCGGACGCTCGTTGTCGGGCTTTCTCTTCGACGTCCCCGCCTGGGATCCGGTGACGCTGGGCGGCGTGCTCGCGGTGGTGATCGTCGTCGCAACAGCGGCGTGCCTGATGCCGGGGCGGCGCGCCGCAGCCGCTGATCCAGCGAGCGCGCTACGCGCGGAATGAGGCGCGCGTCAGTCAAACGCCTCTGGACAACCCGGCCGTGGCGCCGATAGTGTGACACGACGGCCGCGATGCGCGACCGTTGCCTCACCACCATCGGAGCGTACATGCAACAACCGACCGGGTTTCGCCGCTTTGCCTCGATCACGTCGCGTATCGTGGGATCGTCGGGAGCCTTCATGGCGGCGCTGCTGCTCGTCGTCGTGTGGGCTGCGACCGGGCCGCTATTTCATTACTCTAATGGCTGGCAACTGACGATCAACACCGGAACGACCATCGTCACCTTTCTGATGGTCTTTCTCATTCAGCACACGCAAAACCGCGATGCACAGGTGATGCATCTCAAGCTCGACGAGCTGATCCGCGCCGTCACCGACGCGCGTGACGAGCTCGTGGACATGGAAGACCTGTCGGACGACGAGTTGCGACGACTTCAAATTCAGTTCGAGCGCCTCCGCACGGACGCGGAGGCGAAACGGAAAACCTGATGCGAACGCGCGCGACTTATGCCGTCGCCGGCGCGTGCTGCAATGCGTTGTCGAACAGCGCGATGAGGTTGTCGAGCCCGCGCTGCGCCTGCGGCGGATTGTAGATCGCACGGTCGGGCATCATCCAGCCGTGCCCAGCGCCCGTGTAGACCTCGCTGCCGTACTTCCCGCCCCACGCATGCAGTGCCCCATTCAACTTCTCGATCGCCTCGGCGGGCATGCCGCGATCGTTCTCCGCATGACCGAAATACAAATTCGCCTTAATGCGCGGGAGCAGGAGATGCGGACTGTGCTCCGTGTCGTTGACCAAGCCACCGCCGTGAAACGACGCCGCCGCTCCAATCTTGTCGGGACGCGCCGCGGCGACACGCATGGCAAATTGACCGGCGAAGCAGAATCCGACGACGCCCATGGGGGAATGACGCACACCCGGCTGCGCGGCGAGAAAGTCCACGTACGCCGAGCCGTCGCGCTCCATCACGTCGGGCGTCAGCGGCGAGGTCAGCGCGCGCAGCTTTGCCATGGTGCGCTCATCGCTGAAGTCGGACTCGAGATCGAAGACCGGCGGCCGCGCCGTCCGAAAGAAAATGTTCGGCGTCAGCACGACGTAGCCGTGCTTGGCGATCTGGCTGGCGACGTCGGTGTTGCCCGGCCGGTTGCCGAAGATGTCCGTCAGGAGGATGACACCCGGGAACGGCGTCGTCCCATCGGGGCGAACGAGAATGGCGTCAATCGTCCCATCGGGCGTGGGAATGTCGAGGTGCTGTTCAACCACGAAGCCTCCAGTCTGGCGTGAATGCCCGGCGGGCACGGGGCGAAATATAGGTCGAACGATCGATCGGTCAGGGAGCGCCGGTGCAGAGGCGAATGGAGCGGCCGGTCTGCACGCGTCGTAACTTTCGGGCGCCGAGTTACGTCAGGTAGACAACACCTGTAGACAACAGCCGAAGGAGAGCGCCGTGAAGAAAGAAGAGGCCGTTGAAAGCATCGAGCAGGCGGGTCGCACGATCAACGACGTGAACGGGCAAGTCTGGACGATGGCGCTCAACCCCACGCACTATGGCTGGGGCAAGAGCATCGCGAGCATTGCGGCCATTCCGGTCCTGAGCGCGGCGTCGGTCGGACAGATGGTGAGCGAGGCCGTGGTGCGTCAGATCTCGCCGAACGTCTTTGATCAGCTGTCGAACTTCGGGCAGACGAAGCCGAAGGACGACGATAGCAAGAAGGGGTGAGCACGAAACACGAAGCGCGAAAGCCGTCGATGGTTGGTCGACCGAGGCTTTCGCGCTGTGCTGATGCGTTGTGTGCTATCGATAGCAGGGGAGGGACTCGAACCCTCGACCCCGGCATTATGAGTGCCGTGCTCTAACCAGCTGAGCTACCCTGCCGACGTTCATCCGAAAATTCCGGCTCCAGACTCAGAACTTCAGAGCCGTGAATAATAGCGCGGGCCGCACCTGAATTGAAGGCTGCGCCCTGCCCCGGCCCCCCCGCCCAGGCCAGCCATAACGGGGGAAAAACGAATTGAACGAATGACACGAAGGTGAACGGAGAGTCGTTCTGCGCCAGCGCAGGCCCGACGTGCCACGCGTTCATCGGCCGCATTTCGTCATATTCGTCCAATCCGTATCATCAATCGTTACGGCCGGCACGACGGCACGAGCCACCCCGCCAAAAACAAGTCGGCCGGCCCCATTTGGGCCGGCCGACTGTACCGTTGTTCCGGTTCTCAGGATCTCAATAGCGGGGGCGGGATTTGAACCCGCGACCTTCGGGTTATGAGCCCGACGAGCTACCAGGCTGCTCCACCCCGCGCCAGTTCGTATAAGCTAAATGCGACCGCTGGGGAGTCAAGGCACCGAATCGCGCGGATCCGCAAACCGATAGAGAATTTCCTTGTTCCCGCGCACCATGCCGAACACTTCGCGCGCAATCCGCTCCTGCGTCGCCGGATCGTGTTCAACTTTGTCTTCATATTTGCGCAACGAGTCAACGATCAGCTTGAGCGAATCGTTCTCGACGCCCAGCCGCGCCTTTTCGCGACGCTGCGTGAACAAGTCCCGCGTGGTGAACTCGCCTCCCTGCACCGCAAACCATAACGCCGCGACAATGACCGCCGCCGCGGCGAGCCGCTTGAGCAGAGCGCCAGCCTTAGATGCCATAGAGTGCGCCGCCCGGGAATTCGGCGGCACCGCCCAACTCTTCCTCGATGCGAAGCAACTGATTGTACTTGGCAATGCGATCGGTGCGGCTGGCCGATCCGGTCTTGATCTGCCCGGCGCCCGTCGCGACCGCGAGATCGGCGATGAAAGTATCTTCGGTCTCGCCCGAGCGATGAGAGATTACTGATAGATACCCCGCCGCGCGCGCCATCTCGATCGTCTCGAGCGTTTCGCTCAACGTCCCGATCTGATTCACCTTGACGAGAATCGCATTGCCGACACCACTCTCAATGCCGCGCGCCAGGCGCTCCGTGTTCGTGACGAAGATGTCGTCGCCCACGAGCTGGCAGCGTTCGCCGATCGCGCCCGTCAGCTTCGCCCAACCCTCCCAATCGTCTTCGGCCAAACCATCTTCGATCGAGACGATCGGATATTCGTCGAGCCATTCGGTATAGAGCTCGATCATGCCGGCTGCGTCCTTCTTGCCGCCGCCGCTCTTCTTGAACGTGTAGACGCCATCGTCGTACAGCTCGCTTGCCGCACAGTCGAGGGCAAGCGCGATCTCCTTCCCTGCCGCGTAGCCCGCGCCGTCGATCGCCTCGAGGATCACCTTGATCGCTTCCTCATCGTCGCGCAGGTCCGGCGCGAAGCCGCCTTCATCGCCCACGCCAGTCGACAGCTTCCGCTTGACGAGGACTTTCTTCAGCTCGTGAAAGACTTCCGCGCCCATCTGCAGCGCGTCGGCAAACGACTCCGCGCCCACGGGCACGATCATGAATTCCTGAAAGTCCACCGTGTTCGTCGAGTGCGCGCCGCCGTTCAAGATGTTCATCATCGGCACCGGCATGACGCGCGACAGCGGTCCGCCCAGGTAGCGATACAGCGGAAGTCCGGCGGTCAGCGCGCCAGCGCGCGCCGAAGCAAGCGACACCGCAAGAATTGCATTCGCGCCGAGGCTGGCTTTGTTCGCGGTGCCGTCGAGCTCGAGCATCGCGGAATCGATGCCGAGTTGATCGAGGATGTCGTGACCGATCAGCGCCGGGGCGATCGTGTCCTCGACGTTCTGCACTGCGTGTTGCACGCCCTTTCCGCCGTAGCGATGCGAATCACCGTCGCGCACTTCCACCGCTTCATGCTTGCCGGTACTCGCGCCACTCGGCACCGCGGCGCGTCCCATTGAGCCGTTGGAAAGAATGACGTCGGCTTCGACGGTGGGATTGCCGCGGCTATCGAGAATCTCGCGGGCTTTGATGCCGGAAATGGTGACCATGTCGGTGTGCGTCTTAGTGAAACGCTTCAATCGGGAAGGAGCCGGCAGCGCCGGACGAACGTGCCTGAAGGGTAACGGCCCTCAGCCCTGATTCGCCACCGGATGTTCGGACGTGGTCACCTGATAGAGCTCACGTAGCTCGTCGGCCATTTGGTGCCAGACGAGGGTCATCAATTCGGCCCGCTGCTCGTAGTCGTAGCCCACCGTCTCGACCGGCTCGAGAAAGTGGATGTCCACCACACCCGGGCGAATCCAAAACGACCCCTTCGGCATGACTTCTCGAGCACCGTATACCACGGTCGGGATGATCGGCGCCTGCGACGCAATCGCGAGCACGAACGGCCCCTTCTTGAAGGGACGCAAGTGATAGTCGGTGCCGCGCGTTCCCTCGGGGCACACGAGAAGGGCGCGTCCTTTCCGCACCTCTTTCGCGGCTTCCTCGTACGACTGAAACGCCTGCTTCAGATTCCCGCGATCGAGGAAGACGATCCCCACCGCCTCGGCCGCGAAACCGAAGAGCGGAATCCGGCGCAGCTCCGTTTTCGCCACGAAGCTGCACCACGGCAACTCGGCCGCCAGCGGAAAAATGTCGAACCAACTCACGTGGTTCGCGATGCAGACCGCGCCATGCTGTTGGCGGAGCCGCTCCGGATGGTGGACGCGCACCGTCACGCCGGCCGCGCGATTGATCGACTTCGCCCATATGCGAACCGCTTTGGCGTAAATCGAATCCGGACCCTGCGGCACGCGAAACAGCCGCGCGATCAGCACGATGGGTCCGAAAATGAGCGTCACAACCGACGCTGCGAGAGCAACGAACAGCGTCCGCATCAACGAGAAAAGTGATCGTAGCCGCGAATGTCCGCAACGCGGACACCGCGAAACTCTACTGCGCTCGCACCGGCCACCACTTCACCGATGCGCGTGAGCGGCACGCCGAAGCGCGACTCGAATTCCTTGACGTCAAGATACTTTGGCGACGTGACGAGCAGCTCGTATTCCTCGCCGCTCGCCAGCGCTTGTGCGACGTTCACGCCGGCGCGGCACGGAACGGTCGCCGCATCGATCGACAGACAGACGCCGCTCGCGGTCGCGAGATGTCGTGCGTCCGCGGCGAGGCCGTCCGAGATGTCGACCGCTGACGCCACCCCGTTTTCCGCGAGCCACACCGCTTCGCGAATGCGCGGCACCGGATGAACGAACCGATCGCGATGCGCGGTCTGCGCCGCGCCAGACAGGAGCGCTTCCAACTCGGCGCCAACTCCGCCGAGCTTCCCGGTGACGTACACGCCGTGACCGACTTGTGCTCCGCCGCGCGTGAGCGGCGTATAGGCGGTGCCCAACACCGTCGTGGTAATCGAAAGCTCGGCCCCGCCGCTCATGTTGCCGCCGAGAATTTTCGTGCGCGCCACGTCGGCGGCCTCACCGATTCCATCGGCAATCTCACCCAAATCGGATCGCCACTCATTCGGCACCACGAGCGCGATGAGGATTCCTCGCGGATGCGCCGCCATCGCCGCGAGATCACTCAACGCGGCGGCCGTAGCGCGATAGCCGATCTCGCGGGGCGTGAGCCAGTCGCGTCGAAAGTGTCGGCCCTCCACCGCGCTGTCGACACTCGCCACGAGCGCATCGCCGCGCGGAAGCTGCAACACAGCCGCGTCGTCGCCGATTCCCTCGGCGCGAATGCCCCAGCGAGCCAGCAGATCGCGGATCGCGTCGAACTCCGCGCCGGGGCCGAGTGCCAACTCGCCCGTCATCGACGCGCGCCGACGTTCGGCAGTTCGTGCAATACCGGATACCGCGTGGGGCGAACGTCGAACGTCCACGAGTCGCGCAGCTCGTTGATGATGTCCTCGAGCGCAATGCCGCGAACGCCCGTGTCCTTGGTTCCCGGGACGCGCTCCGCCGCGCGTCCATGCACCCATGCCGCCACCGAGCCCGCGACGAACGCATCGCCGATTTGCGCGAGCATCGTTCCGGCAATGCCACTCAGCACGTCGCCGCTTCCCGCGGTGGCGAGCGCTTGGTTTCCGCTCGCACTCACATACCGCTTTCCATTCGGCGACGTGACGACTGTCGGTAGGCCCTTGAGTAGCACCGATGCGCCGAGTGTCGCCGCCAGCTCACGACCGACGTCGTAGCGCTCCGCAAGCACCTGTTCGACTGGCACACCGGCGAGTCGCGAGAATTCGACTGGATGCGGCGTGATGACGGCCGCTCGTCCGCGCAGATGCTGGCCGAGCTGCGCGGCGCGTCCCTCGAACAACGTGAGTGCGTCGGCGTCGAGTAAAACGGGCCCAGTCCATCGACGAAGCACGCGGTCGAGCAGCGCGGCACTCGCGTCGCCGCGGCCAAGTCCCGGTCCGATCACGACGGCGTCGGCCCATTCGACGATGTCGCGCGACACAGCCGCATCGTCCGCCGGCCACTGCGCGGCGAGCGCGTATGGCTCGCCTTCCTGCACTGCGCGCAGGCTCTCTTCGTCGACGAGCAGCTTCACCATGCCGATGCCGCTTCGAATCGCCGCGCGCGCGGCGAGCATCGTTGCGCCGACCATGCCGACCGCGCCGCCGACGATTGCCAGCTTCTTGCGCACGCCTTTGTGCGCGCTCGCCGGGATGACCGGCACCTGTGCGCCAACCCACGCTTCGTCGATGAGCTGCGGCGCACCGTCGCCGAGCGCGGCGTGGGCACCGAGGCCGATGTCGAGCACGATGACGGTCCCGCACAGCTCGCGGTTCACGAGGTGGCCGCGCTTCATCGCGCCGAACGAGAGCGTGACGTCGGCCGCCGCTACTGCGCCCTGTGCGTCGCCGGTCGTCGCATCGAGCCCGCTTGGTACATCGAGCGCGACGAGCGCCGCGTCGCGCGTGGACAGCGATGAGAGTCTCTCAATGACGCGCCCAAGCTCACCGTGCGGTGCGCCCTTTGAGCCGGTGCCGAGGAGTCCGTCGATGATCAGCGCTTCGCCGCGGTAGAGCGAGTCGCTGTCGCGCCCGGACTCCACGCGCGACGCATCGAGCTGCTGCAGCGCGAGCTCGCGTTCGGCGCGCGCGTCGTCAGTCTTTGCGGGGACGGGTTCCACGATCCGGACATGCGCGCCGGCGGAGACGAGCGCGCGCGCGACGACCCAGGCATCGCCGCCGTTGTTGCCGGGGCCGGCGAGGATCAGAATTTGGCCACCCAGTCGATCACGATAGCGAAGCGCGATTTCCGACGCGGCCGCGGCGCCTGCACGCTGCATGAGCGCCCGCGACGGAATACCGTCCGCGATCGCCGACGCGTCGCGCGCCGCCGATTCCGAGCTGGATACGACGCGGACGAGAGTGCTCATGTTGTGGGTGGCGATTGGCGTTCGTGACGGTCGGCGCGACGAACTTCTGCTACTTCTGCGAAATGCCTACCGTGCGTCCGTAGCTCAGCTCGCCATTGTCGATGCGGATGTTGAATCCGCAGTCCGGATTGCTGCACGCCCAGGCCTTGTACGTGATCGGCGCGCCATCGCGGCCATAGTCGCTCAGCGGCAGCAACGTTCCAGTCTGGCATTTCCGGCAAGCGGGCAGCTCGGTCGATTTATCCATTCCCCCTCCCCTCCCTTTCCCTGTTCTGCGGATTGTCGGCGATCAAGACGCCGTGAACGCGCCGCACCACGGATACTCGCGTTCGAAGACTTGATCGAAGTCGAAGACGTCGGCGAACTCGTCGCGCGTATCAGTGGGTTGGCTCATGAGCAAACCGAGATCGACGAGCGTGAATACGACATCGCCAATGTCGGCACTACTACGGACACCCCAGTGCTCGAGTACCAGGCGAGCCATGACGCCAAACCGGTCGAGGGCGAGATCGCGGCAGGCCAGGGCGAGCTCGCGGCCGGTAATGTGCCGGCGCTCATCTAGCCTGGTCTGGCAATACTCGAGGGCGGCGAGCACGAAGAGGTACGCGCGCTCGTCAAATCGCGGCTCATGCAGCCGGATCCGATCCATGATGCCATCGCGGAACGCCAACTCTGCCACTACTTCCCTCGTCTCCCTCGATTTGGCCCGGTAAGTGGAACGGCGGGACTACCTGCGTCCCGCCGACGTCAAGAAAATGATGATTGTGCGGCCCCGCCACAACTCCCCCGGGCCCCCAAACATGGGTTGCCAGGTACAGGCGCGGGGCCGGTCCCAATGCTACATTATGCGGACGCCGAGACCGATCCACCCCGATCCCGACCCAAGATATGAGCGCCTTCAAGTACGACGTAGCGATTTCCGCCGCCGACTTCGACGCGCTCACGGTCGACGAGTTGCGGCGACGCCTGGAGCACCGGCTCACCAAACCGGTCTACTCGGCGGCGCGTGCGAGCGATCGCGAGCGAACCGCCGCTGCCTCCACCGCGATGCGCAAGACCTTCGAGAAGGAGGCCCGCGTCGTCGTCGTGCTGTTTCAGCGGCTGTGGGGAAGCACGCCGGCCACTGACGATGCGGCAACGGCGCTCAAGACCCGGATCGGGAAAGTGAAGCACAAGGACGTGCTGATCGTTCCGCTCGACACGTCAGCGATCCCCACGTGGCTCAAGGCAACGACGATCAAGTCGTCTGACGCGCCGGCGAGCAGCGCGGTGGTCGATGCGATCGTCGCGGCGGTGGAAGCAGCGGGTGGCGCGCCCAAGCGGATCACCGATGCGATTCTGGCGGCACACCAAGCGGAAGACGAGACTCGCGCGCGTGCGCGGATCAGCTTCTTGACCTCGCAGCGTGCGCTGACGTTGATCAATCGCGAGCTCGACTCGCTGTCGTCGAACGTGCTCAAGCTGTGCGAAGCGCCCGGAACCTTGCCCGCCGGATTCACCGCCGACGTACGCCGCACACCCGATCGGTACACGGTGCAGATCGGGCCGGTTGGATTGAGCTTCTCGTGGATTCGCGGACGGTCCAACTCGATCGCGGATGGACAGCTGCTCGTGATCGAGTGGAGCGGACAGCTCGGAGAGCAGCACGCTGGCGCGGACCCGCGGAATGCGATGCCGGCGTTCGAGAATGTGTTGCAGCCGCACGCGACGAGTCCTGAGGATTGGCAGTGGAGGCGGGCGGATCTCGATCTCGCTTGCTACACCACGCGCGATTTGGCTGAGCAGTGCGTGGCGTCAGTCGTGCGTCGGCTGCCGGCGGTCATGCCCGCGCAAGAGGCGCAGACGGCGTAAGGCGAGACAGAATCCGGAACACGGCAGGTCATGGGTTGCCTGCGGTTTCGGGTCTAAGGGTTTTGTGTGACTAATGGACCTCGACGGGTCATTTGGCCCGTCGAGGTCTTTTGCATCGAGGCCTCACTGCAACCAGATCGCAGGCAGTTAGGTGCCTCGATGCCAATGACCCCCGAAGCCGGCAAATGAACTGTCGAGGTCATTCAGTTCCCCGATACTCTTCGACCCGATACGGCAGGCAACCCATGACCTGCCGTGTTCTGAGGTCTCAGGCTTCTCAGATCTGAGTAAGAGAACTCTAACGCGCGTAGAGCGGGAACCGCTTCGTCAATTCTTTGACTTCCGCTTTGACCGCGCTCTTAACTGAAGCATCCTCCGGCGTCGCCAGCACCCGATCGATCAACCCAGCGATCACGGCCATCTCCGGCTCACGCATCCCACGCGTGGTGACCGCTGGCGTCCCGATGCGCACCCCGCTCGTCACGAACGGCGACTGCGTCTCTTTCGGCACGGTGTTTTTATTGACCGTGATCGCCGCCTCGTCGAGAGAAATCTGCGCGACTTTGCCGGTGAGATTTCGGTTGCGCAGGTCGACCAGCATGAGATGGTTGTCCGTTCCACCCGACACGATGTGAAATCCGCGCACCGCCATCTCCTTGGCCAGCGCCGCCGCATTCTTCACGACCTGTTGCGCGTACGTCTTGAACGACGGGTCCAGCGCTTCCTTGAAACACACGGCTTTCGCCGCGATGATGTGCTCGAGCGGGCCACCCTGACTGCCCGGGAACACCGACTTGTCGATCGCCTTCGCATGCTCGGCCCTCGACAGGATCAATCCGCCGCGCGGACCACGCAGCGTCTTGTGCGTCGTGGTGGTGACGACGTCCGCGTACGGAATGGGCGACGGGTACGCACCGGCCGCGACGAGGCCGGCGAAGTGCGCCATGTCCACCATGAAGATCGCGCCAACCTCCTTCGCGATCTCGGCGAACGCCGCGAAGTCCAGCACGCGCGAATACGCGCTGTAGCCGGCGAGAATCAACTTCGGCTTGTGCTCGCGCGCCTTGGCGCGCATGTCGTCGTAGTTGAGAAAACCATCGTCGGTCACGCCGTACGAGATCGCCTTGAACAGCATGCCGGAGAAGTTCACCGGCGATCCGTGCGTCAGATGGCCGCCGTTCGACAGGTCCATTCCCAGGAACGTGTCGCCCGGCTGCAGGAATGACGTCATCGCCGCGTAGTTCGCCTGCGCACCGGAATGCGGCTGCACGTTGGCGTGATCGGCGCCGAACAACTGCTTCGCGCGATCGATGGCGATCTGTTCGATCTTGTCGACGACCTCGCACCCGCCGTAGTACCGCTTGCCCGGCAATCCCTCGGCGTACTTGTTCGTGAGCGGCGTGCCCATCGCTTCGAGCACCGCCGGCGACACGAAGTTCTCGCTGGCGATGAGCTCGATGCCGTGCTCCTGGCGCGCGATCTCCTCGTTGATCAGCGCCGCGATGTCGGGATCGCGCTCGCGCAGCGCGGCGCCCGGCGAGATGAGCGGATGCTTCGTCCAGTCGTTCATGGCTGTTCGTCCCTTTCAATCTTGTCGACGCGCCGGGCGTGGCGTCCGCCCTCGAATGGCGTGTCGAGCCAGGTTTTGAGAATGCTCATGCCTTCTTCTTCCGACACGAAGCGCGCCGGCAGCACCAGCACGTTCGCATCGTTGTGCTCGCGGGCCAGCTTGGCGATTTCCGGATTCCACGCCACCGCGGCGCGCACGTGCGGGTACCGGTTGGCCGTGTAGCTCATTCCGAGTCCGGTACCGCACAGCAATACTCCGCGCGCGACTTCCCCGTCCGACACCTTCTGCGCGAGCGGATGCGCGTAGTCCGCGTAGTCGGTCGACGCGGTGCTGTCCGTACCCAGGTCCTGAACGTCGTAGCCAAGCGCGCCCAACGCCCGCTCGAGCTTTTCCTTGAGCTCGAAGCCGGCGTGATCGGACGCGATGAGGATTTTCTCGCTCATGGTGTCATTCCGAACGCAGTAAGGAATCTGCCATAACGCACGCGATAATTGGCACGTGAGAAGATCCCTCGTCGCTTCGCTCCTCGGGATGACAACGGCTTCGCTCCTCGGGATGACAACAAATCACTTGTTCGGCCACTGCGGCCACGTGCGGATCATCGACCCCACCGAGCGAATGCGTTGCTCAGCCAAGCGATCCGCGGCCAAATAGGTCGGGATGTTCTCCGTCTTCGCGATTGCGTAGACCTTGAGAATCGTGTCGTAGATCTCGTCGGCTTTGCGGAACGAACGCGCCGACGTCCAACCGGCGAGCTCGCTGTAGACGTTGATCACGCCGCCCGCGTTCGCCACGTAGTCCGGCGCGTACATGATGTGCCGCTTCTCCAGCTCGTCGCCGTGACGCTCCTCGAGCAACACATTGTTCGCGGCACCAGCCACGATCTCCGCCTTGAGCAACGGAATCGTCTTGTCGTTGATGATCGCGCCGAGTGCGCACGGCGCGAAGATGTCGGCCTGCACGGAGTAGATCTCATCCGCGCCTACGGCGCGTGCGCCGAACTCGTGCACCACGCGCTTCACTCGATCGCTGTCGATGTCTGTGACGACGAGCTTGGCCCCGGCTTCGTGCAGCTCCTTGGCCAAGTAGTAGCCCACGTGACCGCATCCCTGAATCGCGACCGTGCGACCGGCCAGGTCATCGGAGGCCCACCGCTCTTTCGCCGACGCCTGAATGGCGCGGAACACACCGTGCGCGGTGACCGGCGACGGATCGCCCGATCGACCGGCGAGACCGCTCACGTAATCGGTCTCCATGTGGACGAAGTCCATGTCGGCCGTGCTCGTGCCGACGTCTTCCGCGGTGATGTAGCGACCGCCGAGGCTCTCGACGAAGCGGCCGTGCGCGCGGAAGATCATCTCGCGGTCGAGCGTCTTGTTGTCGCCGATGATGACGGACTTGCCGCCGCCCAGATTCAATCCGGCCACGGCGTTCTTGTACGTCATGCCGCGCGCGAGACGCAGCGCGTCGACGATCGCCTCTTCGTCGCTTGCGTAGTTCCAGAAGCGCGTGCCGCCCAACGCCGGACCGAGGACGGTGCTGTGGACCGCGATGATGCCACGGTAACCCGACGCCGTATCCTGACAGAGCACGAGTTGCTCGTGGCCCATCTCGGCAATGGTATCGAATAACTTCAAGGGTCTAGGGGCTAGGGTTGAGGGTCTAGCGCTATTTCGAGTACAGCTCGCGAGCAATCACGATTCGTTGAACTTCCGACGTGCCTTCGTAGATCTCGGTGACCTTGGCATCGCGGAACAGCCGTTCGACGGGATAGTCCGTCACGTAACCGTACCCGCCGTAGATCTGCACGGCCTGTGTGGTCACCCACATCGCCGTCTCGCTGGCCAGCAGCTTTGACATCGCACTGAATTGCGTCATGTGCTCGCCGCGATCCTTCGCGCGAGCGGACATGTGTAGCAACGCGCGAGCCGCGCTCACCTTCGTAGCCATGTCGGCGAGCTTGAACTGAATCGCCTGAAATTCCTTGATCGCATGGCCGAACTGCTTCCGCTCGGCCGCATACGCCGACGCGTGGCGCAACGCCGCCTCGGCAATGCCAATCGACTGCGCGGCAATCCCGAGCCGCCCGTTGTCGAGCGACTGCATGGCGTAAATGAAGCCTTTGCCAGGCTCACCGAGCAACCGGTCGCCCGGCACGCGCATATCCGAGAAGCTGAGCTGCACCGTCGGCGACGCGCGCAGGCCCATCTTGTCTTCCTTCTTGCCGACGCTGAAGCCCGGCAGATCCGGCGTGATGATGAACGCGCTGATCCCGCGAGCGCCGCGCCGGTCGTCAGACGTGTCCGTGCGCGCCATCGCAATGATGACGTCGCCCTTGGTGCCGCTCGTCACCCACGCCTTGGTGCCGTTCAGAATCCAGTCGTTGCCATCGCGTACAGCCTGAGTGCTCAGCGACGCCGCATCGGAGCCGGCCTCGGGCTCCGACAGCGCGAAGCAGCCGAGCAAGTCGCCGCGAGCCATTGGCTTGAGGAAACGCTCTTTCTGATCGTCTGATCCCCACTTGAGCAGCATCTGCGTGGGAAGCGAGTTGTGCACGCTCAGCATGACCGCGACCGACGCGTCGACGGTCGCGATCTCCTCGAGCGCGACCAGATACGTCAGCGTATCGAGACCGAGACCGTCGTATTCCTCGGGAATGAGCATTCCGAGAAAGCCAAGATCGCCGAGCTTCTTGACGAGCGTCGGCTCGAAGTGCGAGTCGCGGTCCCACTGCTCGGTGTACGGCGCAATCTCCGTCGCCGCGAACTCGCGCGCGACAGACTGAATGGAATGCTGCTCCTCGGTGAGCGGAGTGAGTGCCCAGGCCATTGCGCTACTCGCCCCGCGCGTGGAAGCAGTGTGAGAGCTTAGTACGCAAAGAACCCTCGCTTCGTCTTCCGGCCGAGCCACCCCGCAGCGACGTACTTCCGGAGCAACGGACATGGGCGGTACTTCGGATCGCCCAATCCATCGTGGAGCACCTCGAGAATCGCCTGGCAGGTATCGAGGCCGATCAGGTCGGCCAGCGCCAACGGTCCCATTGGGTGATTCATGCCGAGCTTCATCACCGTATCGATCGACTCTGCCGTACCCACGCCTTCCATCAGGCAGTAGACGGCTTCGTTGATCATCGGCATGAGGATTCTGTTTGCGACGAAGCCCGGATAGTCCTGTACTTCCACGGGCGTCTTGCCGACGGCTTTGCTCAGCGCGAATACGCGCTGCGTCACGTCGTCCGACGTCGCAAGTCCGCGAATGACCTCGACGAGCTGCATCACCGGCACCGGATTCATGAAGTGCATGCCGATGACTTTGTCCGGGCGCTTGGTGCGCGCCGCGATCTCGGTGATCGAGATCGAACTGGTGTTGGTGGCGAGAATCGCGTCGGGATTCGCCGCGGCATCGAGATCCGCGAAGATCTTGAATTTCAAATCGCGATTTTCCGTCGCGGCTTCGATGATCAAGCTCGCGTCCTTCGCGGCGGCGAGCGATTGCTCGGTAGCGATGCGTCCGAGGATCGCATCTTTGTCCGCGGGCTGCAGCGTGCCCTTCTTGATCTGACGGTCGAGGTTGCCGGCGACGGTGTTCTTGCCGCGCGCCAGTGCGTCAGCCGACACGTCGATCATGGTGACGTCGAACCCGTTCTGCGCAAAAACGTGCGCGATTCCGTTGCCCATCTGTCCAGCGCCAACCACGGCCACGCGTTCGGCCATTCCGTCCTCCTATACGAGCCGCTCCGGAGAGCGAAGTGTGTATGATCCAGACCGCCTCCCTGCCCTGCGCGTTGGCGCAAGGACATGGGAAGCCACGGAACAAGATAACCGCTCTCTGGGGTGGCCGGGCAGGACGGGCGCTTACGCGATCATTGGCCGACGGGGCGCATCAGTGAACGAAGACGGTGAGGCCGAATCGCACGCCGTACGATGAGACGTGTTCATCCCCATGTCCGACGTCCCGGTTCACGTGAAAGACCTGCCGTGAGAAATACGCCTCACCACTCACGCCGACGTGCGTTACCACCATCTGCGTCAGGCCTGCCGCCGCGGTTGCCGTGGTCAAGCGCGATGTGAGCGTGGTCTCGCCGCCGTTGAATTCGCTGCGAATTCGCTCCCATTGCGGCACGATTGACGCGCGCACGAACGGGAGCAGCTTGGCCGACGTGTCGGCGATGAAGTAGCGCACTTCGGGGCCGATGCCATACGTCCACTCCGAGAATTGGCTGGCATAGCCCAACAGCGCGCTTCCGCCCACGGCAAGCTTGGGGGTCACGAAGTAGAGTCCCGACGGCGCGAGTGTGATAGCCGTGGTGCTCACGTCGGTGTCGTCGTCGCGTTGATGCGACACGCCGGCGCTACCGTCGATGATCCAACCGCCGGTATGAAGCGGTGACGCCTGCGCGAGGGCAACGGACGGCGCGAGCAGGAGCGCGGCGAGAAGAAAATGACGCATGAATTCCCGATCCGAGAAAGTGATGGTCGGCGTTTATATAATTCGAACGCGTCTTTATATATGACCACTTCGACGTCGACGAGCCACTAGGTACACCATGGCGCCCCCCATTCCCAGCGCAGCTGGAATCCCACCCTCCGGACCCCAATCGCCACCGGTCGCCCAGTCTGGCCCGGCGTCGACGTAGCGATAGTCGGGCGACTCCATCGGGAGTCCGCTCACCGCGCTATGGAACAGCACGGCCATCGTCCAGTTCCAGGCGAAGTGGGCCATCCACGCGGCGTAGAGGCTGCGCGTCGCGTACAGGACGGCCGCCAGAAAGAATCCGGCGAGCGTCACCAGTGCGATGGACTCGACTGTCACGCCGTTGTTGGCCAGGTGCAGCAGGCCAAAGCCAACGCTGGTCGTGATCACGGCCCACGTCCATCCAATCCACTGCTGCAGCACGGACAGGATGTAGCCGCGCGTCAGCAGCTCTTCGAAGAGCGCGGCGGGCAGCAGCATGAGCGTGATGCGCACCGACGCTCCGAGCCACGAGCCTGCGCCGCCAGGATCGCGGCGCAGCCAATGCGCCCCGATGAGCAGCACGATCGGGATTCCAATGGCGAGCAGCCCAATGACGAACCCGACGACAAACAGCGACGGGCGCGCCGCATCGTGGCCGAGCCAGACTTCGCTCCACGGTCGCTTGTCGACGTAGCGCAGCGCTACCGCCGTGCCAATCAGCATCGACAGCGCTTCGATCCACCACTCGTTGCTCACGCCGCGAATGCCGAGCAGCGAGAACAATCCGGTGATGATCGGTCCGAGGATGCTCGCGGCCGCGATCAACGCGACGAAACACGCCGCCGCGAAAACAAGAATGCGCCAGGGGGCACGAAGCCCCCCGGTTTCAGAAAAGAAGAGCCGGCGCCAGCTCAAGCGGCGTCAAACCGCGTCAGTTCACGCGAGTGACGCTGAGCGCCACCGCGTCACCGCCGCCGAGACACAACGTCGCAACACCACGCTCCTTGTTGCGATCAGCCAGCGCGTAGAGCAGTGTCGTCAGCACACGAGCACCGCTCGCGCCGATCGGATGGCCAAGCGCCACCGCGCCACCGTTCACGTTGACTCGATCCCAATCCCAACCCAAGCCTTGGCCGTCGGCGATCGCCTGCGCGGCGAACGCTTCATTCGCCTCGATGAGATCGTAATCGTTGATCTTGGAGCCGCTCTTCTTCATGAGGTTCTGCACCGCGTAGATCGGCGCGAAGAAGAGATCCTGCGGCGCTGTCGCGCCAGTCGCGTAGCCGTCGATGCGCGCGAGAATCTTGAGCCCGTGCGCGCGAGCGTACTCCTCGGACGTCACGACGAGCGCCGATGCGCCATCGTTCAAGCTCGACGAGTTGGCGGCGGTCACCGAGAGATCGTCGTTCTTTCCGTCCTTGGTCGGAAATGCCGGGCGAAGCTTCGCGAGCGACTCCGTCGTCGTGTCCTTGCGCGGACCTTCGTCGGTGTCGACGGTGGTCGGTCCCTTTCTGCCGGCGATCTGCACGGCGACGATCTCATTCTTGAACTTGCCGGCTTCGATCGCAGCGACAGCCTTGGCGTGCGACTTCGCGGCGAATTCATCCTGCATCTGTCGCGTCACGCTCGCCTTCTTCGCCGTATACTCGGCGTGCGTCCCCATGTGGACGTCGCAGAACGAGCACCAGAGGCCGTCCTTGATCATGCCGTCGACGAGGTTCTGGTCGCCGAGCTTCACGCCGCCGCGCATACCGTAGTTGTAGTAGGGCGCGTTCGACATCGACTCTTGACCACCGGACACGAACACCTGGCGATCGCCAGCCTTGATCGACTGCGCGGCGAGCATCACGGCATTCAAGCCGGAGCCGCAAACCTTGTTGATCGTGAGGCAGGAGACTTCGGGCGGCAGGCCAGACTTGAGCGCCGCCTGACGTGCCGGCGCCTGGCCGACGCCGCCCTGGATCACGTTGCCCATGATCACTTCTTCGACGTCTTTGGCATCGATGCCGGCGCGCTCGACCGCGGCGCGAATGGCGATGCCACCGAGCTCGGGGGCGCTAAGGGACGACAAGCCGCCGAGGAAGCGGCCAATGGGGGTGCGAACGGCCGAGACGATCACGGCCTGGCGAGATGTATCCGACATGGTTTGGTCTGAAGGGTGATGACGCGAAAGATAATGGCGTCGGAGCTACCGGTGGAACGGTGGAACGGTGGAACGGTGGAACGGTGGAACGGTGGAACGGTGGAACGGTGGAACGGTGGAACGGTGGAACGGTGGAACGGCCGCAAGGCTGTCATCCCGAGCGAAGCGAGGGACCTAGCCGGACGACACGAGATTCCTCGGTCGCTTCGCTCCTGTCGGAATGACAGCTGTTTTCGTTCCACCGTTCCACCGTTCCACCCTTGACAATTCCGCTTTCTCCATACAGACTCTCAATAGAACATCTCAAGGAACCACGCATGTCCCGACTTCCCGTCCTCAAAGGCACCCTCGACCTCCTCGTCCTCCGCGCCCTCAACTGGACGCCGATGCACGGCTTCGAGATCGTCACCTGGCTCGAGCGAGCCGCCAACGGCACGCTCGACCTCGAGGACTCGGCGCTCTACCAAGCGGTGTATCGCCTGGAAGAACGCGGCCATCTCGAAGCCGAGTGGGGCGTCACCGAAAACAATCGGCGGGCGCGCTACTACAAGCTCACGGCGTCCGGGCGCGCGTATCTGCGCGCCGAGACGAAGAACTGGGCGCAGTACGCCGAGACGATCACGGCGGTCTTCTCGGCGAGCAAGGACGGCGAGCCGGCGCGGGCGGGCGCGTGATTCGATTCGGCATTCCACGCGCGTTTCGCCTCGCGCTGCGCCGGCGCGACCGCTGGGAGCGCGAAGTCGAGGACGAGATCAAGCTGCATCTCTCGCTGCGCGCCGAGCAGTTGGCGGCGAGAGGTGCATCGCCGGACGAAGCGTATCGCGAAGCCGTGCGGCGCTTCGGACCACTCGAGGAATCACGCGCGCGGCTCGTCGACGCCGCCACTCGCCGGGAGCAGCACATGCGACGCACGGAGTACGTGAGCGATCTGCGGCACGACATCGCGTTTGCCTTTCGCACCCTCGGACGGCAGAAAGGCTGGACGGCCATCACCGTCGCGACGCTCGCGCTAGGAATTGGCGCGACGACCGCCGTGTTCAGCGTTGTCAGCAGCCTGTTGATTCACGCGACGCCCTATCCCGACCCAGATCGCGTGGTGATCGTCGAACAGCAGGCGAGCAAGGGCAACAATACCGGCATCCACGTGTCGATCTTGCCGCCCACGCCGATCGTCAACGCATGGCGCACGCAATCGCACAGCTTCGACGCGCTCGAGCCGTACGCGTTCGGCAACGGATCGCTCGGCACCGAGCCTCAAGTCGCGAAGGTGATCACCACGAGCATTCTGCCGAGCTTCGCGACTTTCGCGCAGCGCAACCCAATCCTCGGCCGAATGTTCACGACCGAAGAGACGACTGGCCATGCGAAGGTCGCGCTCCTGTCGGAGTCGGTGTGGCAGTCGCGCTTCGGCGGCACACACGACGCGGTTGGCCGCACGATCGTCGTGAATGACTCGACGTACACGGTGATCGGCGTGATGCCCGGCGATCTCGCGGTGCCGAGTCGTGGCCGCGTGCCAACGGACATCTGGCTTCCGCTCGACACAGCGAATCACAACGTTGGAATGCGCGCCGTCGCGCGTTTGCGTCGCGGCGTGACGATCGCCGCCGCGCAACGCGAGCTCGACACCATCGCAGTGCGAGCGAATGTCTATCCGGCGGGACAGTTGCCCTTCGTCGCGGAGATCGAACGGCCCGCAGAATTGGTTGGCTTCCACGATTCGTTGCTCCTCTTGATGGGCACGGTGGCGCTCGTCCTCCTCGTCGCGTGCGCGAACGTCGCGCATCTGATGCTCACCCGCGCGGCGACGCGTACGCGAGAGTTCGCCGTGCGCGCCGCGCTTGGCGCGGGCCGAATGCGCATCTTTCGACAGTTGGTGGTCGAGAGTCTCGTGTTGGCCTTCGGCGGAGCAGCTGTAGGATTGGGCGTCGGTTGGCTCGGACTTAAGGCCATGGTCGCACTCCGTCCCGCGGGGTTGACGGAGCTCGACGCAGCGTCCCTCGACACGACGACGCTGCTCCTCACCGCCGCGGTCGCCGTCGTGAGCGGCGTCGCATTCGGCGTGGCGGGCGCATTCCAATCGTCGCGCCGCTCGACGCAGGACGCTCTCAAGACCGGCGCGTTGTCGACGTCGCACTCACGGCGGAGCGATCGCGTGCGGTCGCTCCTCGTCGTGACGGAGATGGCGCTGTCCGCAACGCTGATCGTTGGCGCAACGCTGCTCGTCCGCAGCGTGCGCAACATGCAGCACACAGATCTCGGCTTCGAGCCGCGCGGACTGTATGCCGTCGACATCAATCTGCCGGCCAAGCGCTACAGCACGCCCGCGGCGAACGCGGCGTTCGTGCAAGCGCTGGTGTCGCGAATCCAAACGATGCCCGGCGTGCACAGCGTCGCCCTCTCCGCGGTGTCGCCTGGTTCGCGGAGCTTCAGCGTCGGCGCGTTCGAGATCGAAGGCGAGCCGAGTCCATCCGCGGCGCAGGGTACATCGTTCACCGACGGAAACGGAATCGACAACAGCTATTTTGCCACGATGGGCATTCCGCTCACCGAGGGCACGCTGTTCACCGACACGACCGCTGCGGCCAACCAGGTCATCGTCAACGCCGGGTTCGCGCACAAGCACTGGCCACAGGGCACAGCCGTCGGTCACCGCGTGCGCGTGTCGTACCAAGGCAAAGGCGATTGGCAGACGATCGTCGGCGTGGCGCGCGATGCGTCGACCAACGGGCCGGGCGCCGAGTCCACTGCCCCGCTGCTGTATGGGCCGATCGGCGGGAGCGTTGGCGGCGGATCGATCATGATACGCGCCGAGCCGGGCACGGATCTCTCGACGCCGGTGCATGCTGTCGTACGCTCGCTCGATCCGTTGTTGACGCCACCCACCGTGCGCAGCGTGGAGACGATCGTCGCGGCGTCGATCGCCGGCCCGCGATTCACGATGCTGTTGTTGAGCGTTTTTACAATGCTCGCGCTGCTGCTCGCGGCGATTGGATTGTACGGCGTCATGGCCTACTCGGTCATCCAACGCACCCGCGAAATCGGCATTCGTGTCGCGCTCGGCGCGCAGCGGCCGGCGATTGCGCGAATCGTGATGCTTCGCGGATTGGCGCTGACATTGGGGGGCGCCGCGTTGGGGCTCGTCGGTGCATACTGGGCGACGCGGCTGTTGAGCAAACTCTTATACGGCGTGACGACACTCGACGCTGCGTCGTTCAGCGTGGGCGCCGCGGTGCTGGTCGTTGTGGCCGTCGCGGCCTGTCTCGTACCGACGCGGCGGGCGCTGGCGGTGGATCCGATCTTGGCGATTCGGGCGGACTAAATATCCTCGTCACCGCTTCGTCCACAGCAGCAGTGCGCCGCAGCGTTTCGACATCGATGAGAATTCCATCGGCGTGGTCGTGTTGTCGGAATACCACTCGATGCCGGCCAAGTCGGAGACGGGAATCTCTTCCAGATTGAACGGTGCCATGTCGCCCGTCGCCTTGCCGCCGCCGTTATCCGGCACGAAATCGGACGTCATCGGGACGCCGTCGACGAACACCTGCGGCGGTCCATGTGCCGTGCCATCGCGGCAGCGAGCGGACCCCGCGAGGTACGTGCGTCCCTGATTGCTGATCGTGAGGACGCCCGGCGCTCGTGCGACCAGTAAATTCGCTAACTCATATGCACCCGATTTGTCGATCACCGTCGAGTCGATGAAGTACCCCTCGGCATGCGATTTCTCGCGCTCGAGAAAGCCCGTCAATTTGCGTGATTGCAGCGTCGACGTCGTCGCAGTGGTGATCATTGCCTGCAACGTGGTCAACGGCCGCATCATCATCGTCAACGGAGCCGTGTCGCTCGGCGCGATGTTCACCATGAAGGTCTGCGGTTCGTAACCGAGTCGCTGCAGCCGCACCAGATTCTCACCCTCCGCGAGGAAAATGAGACTCACGATGCCCGTTGGACCTGTCACGGTCGACATGTGCCCGAGAACGCTGGACACCTTGGCACCGGGAATCGGGTTACCGGTCATCTCGCTGAAGACGCCGAGCAGGCGGAAGCGATAATGCGGGACGGTGTCGCTTTGCGCACGCGCATGTAGCGCGCCGACGGCGAGCAACGCACAGGCGGCAAGCAGTCGTGTGCAGCAAATCCGGACCAGGACAAAACGCGCGACGATCTTCATCGATCAGCGGCCTCGGGTCGAGAATTGTGCACAAAATTTCATACAATGCCTGGAAAGTCAAGCGCGCGATTGAAGTGTTCTCACACGCGTGCCGGCTAGTCGGCGGTCAATGCCTCGTCCACAGGAACAGCGCGCCACACCTGTCCGTCGGACGCGCGAGCTCCGCTGGGATCAACGACGCATCGGGATACCACTCGATGCCGGCGAGGTCGGACACCTGAAATCTCGTAAGGTCGAACGGAACTTTGGGTCCGGGTTGCATGACCCCGAGGCCGGTCGAAATTGGGTCCGGCGAAAGCGCGATGCCGTCCAAATAGACTTGCGGTGGACCAGCTTTCGTTCCGTCCATGCAGCGCGAAGACGTCGTCAGGTACATGCTGCCGGCAACCGTGGTGATGTTCACGCCCGGGGTCCGGTTGCGCAGTACGTCCGCAAGCCGAGAGTCTTCGCTCTTTCGGAGAATAGAATCGTCGACGAAGTAGCCGGTTTTCCGATTGTGCTCGCGGTCCGTGAATCCGCGCATGGTCGCCGCGATCTTAGCCGTTGCGACATCCGTCGTCACGACCGTCGGCAACTCGACGACCCGGTGCATGAGCATCGTTAGCGGCGACGTTTGGTCCGGCGCAATGGTCACGGTGAGCGTCTGCACTTCGTAGCCGAGCTTCTGTAGTCGAACGACGCTCGTGCCTTCGGGTAGAAAGAACAAGCTGATCGCGCCAGTCTTGCCCGTTATCGTCGACGCGCCGCCGAGTACGTCGGAGATCTTGACGCCCTCAACTGGATCGCCAGACGCATCGTCGTAGACACCGAGGAGACGCATGCGGTAGCGAGGTACGGTGTCGCTTTGCGCGAGGGCAGGAAGCGTTGTGCCCAGCATGATCATCATCGCGAGACCATGCGTCAGCTTGATCATCCGCCCGCCAGCGCGCCGACCACGAGAAACGGTTCGCGCCCCTCCGCGACTTCGTTCGGCACCGGTGTGTCCGCCGATTGCGGCGACAGATCCCGCTCGCACGCATAGAAGCGCACGTACGCGCGACGAATCTTGGTGTCCTGATCGCGCATCGTGCCTCGGAGCATTGGGTACCGGAGCTCGACCGCGTCGAGCAGCACGCGCTGCGTGACACGTCCGTCGGCGTCGCTCTCGACGTCGACCGCCAGCTCGCTCGTGATTTTTGCGAGCTGCCGCAGCGGACCTGGAAGCACGACACGAATCGTTCGCGTCGCACTATTCCGTTTCGCCGCCGGCGCCATCGTCGCAGCCTCCGTCATGTCAGCGTCTGTACCTCGACTGAAAGCACCGGCGGCAAATCGTGGACGATCGCCTGCCAGTGGTCGCCGCCATCGGGCGACACGTACACCTGGCCCCCGCTCGTGCCGAAGTACACGCCGCATTCGTCGAGCGAGTCGATCGCCATGGCGTCGCGCAGCACGTTCACGTAGCAATTCGACTGCGGCAGACCGTTCGTGAGCGGCTCCCACGTTTCGCCGCCCGTGCGACTGCGGAAGACGCGCAGCTTGCCCTCGTGCACGAAATGCTCGGAGTCGCTCTTGATCGGGATGACGTAGACGGTTTCCGGCTCGTGCGCGTGTACGTCGATGACGAATCCGAAATCGGTCGGGAGATCGCCGCTCACTTCACGCCAGTTGTCGCCGCCGTCGTCCGTCCGCATCACATCCCAGTGCTTCTGCATGAACAGCGTGTTGGGCGTGTCCTTGTGCTGTGCGATACGATGCACGCAGTGCCCCACTTCAGCGGTTGGATCGGGGATGTACGGCGAGCGCAACCCTTGGTTGATCGGCTTCCACGTCGTGCCGCCGTCGTCGGTACGGAACGCACCGGCGGCCGAAATGGCGACGTACATGCGCTTGTGGTTCGTGGGGTCGATGAGGATTGTGTGAAGGCACATCCCACCCGCGCCGGGCGCCCAAGTCGAGCCGGTCGTGTGTTTGCGCAGCCCTGACAGCTCCTCCCAGTTCTGGCCGCCGTCGGTCGAACGGAAGAGTGCCGCGTCCTCGACGCCGGCGTAGACGGTATCGGGATCCGAGAGTGACGGCTCGAGATGCCACACGCGCTTGAACTCCCACGGATGCGGCGTGCCGTCGTACCACTGGTGCGTGCCGGGAACGCCGTCGTAGGTGAACTTGTTGCCCACCGGATTCCACGTTTTGCCGCCGTCGTCGGAGCGCTGAACGAGCTGGCCGAACCAGGCGTTGCTCTGCGACGCGTAGAGGCGATCCGGATCGACCGGCGAGCCCTTGAGGTGATAGAGCTCCCACCCCGAGAAGTGCGGGCCGGCGATGTCCCACGATTTGCGCGCGGCGTCGGAGGTGAGAATGAACGCACCTTTGCGGGTGCCGACGAGAACGCGGACTCCGGAGGTCATAGTGATACCATGGTTAATACGACCGCGTCCAGAGGAACAGCGCGCCACACCTGTCAGTCGGCCGTGCGATTTCGGCGGGGATCATCGACGCATCGGGATACCATTCGATCCCCGCCAAGTCCGACACCTGAAATCTCGATAGGTCAAATGCATCTGCACTCGACTTGCCGACGCCCTCCGGCGAAGTCGCAACGCCGTCCACATAGATCTGAGGCGGACCGGCCTTCGTACCGTCTCTGCAGCGCGGTGACGGCGCCAAATACATAGCGCCTTGCTTGTAAACGATTTCGACGCCCGGCGTTCGGTTTCGCAGGACGTCGGCGAGCGAGAGGTTTTCGCTCTTTCGTAAAATGGAATCGTCGACGAAGTGGCCGGTCTTGTGATTGTGCTCGCGATCGGCGAAGCCGCGCAATGACGCGGCAACCTTGGCCGTCGCCACATCCGTCGTCACCACCGTCGGCAGCTCGACAACGCGATGCATGAGGAGCGTCAACGGCTTCGTCTCATCGGGCCCGATCGACACGGTGAGCGTTTGCGCCTCATAGCCGAGCTTCTGCAACCGAACGACGCTCGTGCCTTCGGGCAAGAAGAACAAGCTGATTGCGCCCGTCTTGCCCGTCAGCGTTGAGGCGCCGCCGAGGACGTCCGACACTTTCACGCCTTCCAGCGGATCGCCTGTGCCCTCGTCGTAGATGCCGAGCAGGCGCATGCGATAGCTAGGAACGCTCTGCTGAGCGTCTTGAGCGCGAGCGCTGGCTGCGACGCCAATGCAGACGAGCGCGGCACACAGCAGTGCGGGACGACAACGAGCGAAAAACGCGCGCATCTTGCCTCTCCCGTCAATGAGCGACCGGCGGCGATATGCCGCAGGTGCTACCTCTGCTACCCGTGCGCTTCGAGCGCCAGCGACCGGGTCGCGTTCTCCTTCACAATTCTCGAAATAAACTCGTCGAGTGTCAAGGAATTTGCTTTCTGTTCCTTACCGGCGCCGCGGACGTTGACCGACACCGTTCCCTGCTCCGCCTCGCGCTTTCCGACGACCACCATGTACGGGACTTTCATGCGCGCCCCTTCGGCCACGCGATACTTGAGCGTTTCCGAACGAGCATCGAGGTGCACGCGAATGCCCGCGTCGTGGAGCTGTTTCGTCACGCGCTCGGCATACGCGTTGTACTCGTCGGTGATCGGCAGCACGCGCACCTGCTCCGGTGCGAGCCACACTGGGAACGCACCGGCGAAGTGCTCGATGAGAATCGCGATAAAACGCTCCAACGAGCCGCTCACCGCACGGTGGATGATCACCGGACGATGCGCGCTGTTGTCCTCACCCGTGTAGGTGAGATCGAAGCGCTCTGGATTGCTATAGTCGAGCTGAATCGTGCCCAACTGCCACGGCCGGCCGATCGAATCCATGACGTCGAAATCGATCTTGGGACCGTAGAACGCGCCGTCGCCTTCCTTGAGCTCGTACGGCATGCCCGTCGATTCGAGCGCCGCGCGCAACGAACCCTCGGCGCGATCCCACATCTCGTCGCTGCCGATGCGCTGCTCCGGCCGCGTCGCGAACTTGAGGCGCGCGGTGAGGCCGAACGTCTCGTAGTAACTCAGAATGAAGCGCAGCAGGAAATTCACTTCCTGCGTGATCTGATCCTCACGCAGAAAGACGTGGCAGTCGTCCTGCTGGAACTGTCGCACGCGAGTGAGCCCCGACAGCGCGCCGGTCACTTCGTTCCGGTGCAGCACGTCGAACGTCACGTAGCGCAGCGGCAGCTCGCGATATGAGTGCTTCTTCGATTGGTAGAGCAGATAGTGCGACGGGCAGTTCATGGGCTTGAGCGAGAAGTCGTGCTCACCCGTCTCGTTGTCGAGCACGAGGAACATGTTCTCCTTGTACTTGCCCCAGTGCCCCGAGATCTCCCACAGCGCCTTGTTGTAGAGCAGCGGCGTTTTCACTTCCAGGAAATCGTCGCGCTGGCGCTCGCGAATGAAATCGTTGAGCGCGTTGAACAACACCGTACCGCGCTCGGTCCAGAACACGGCGCCGGGCGAGAACTGGTGCATCATGAACAAGTCGAGTTGCTTGCCGAGCACGCGGTGGTCGCGCTTCTTGGCCTCTTCGATGCGCAGGAGGTACGCGTCCAGCTCGTCCTTCTTGAAGAAGGCCGTGCCGTAGATGCGCTGGAGCATCTGGCGCTTGGAGTCGCCACGCCAATACGCGCCGGCGGTGTGCGTCAGCTTGAAGTGCTTGAGGCGCGACGTGTCGGGCACGTGCGGGCCACGACAGAGATCGATGAACGGACCATCGGTGTACGTCGAGATGATCTCGTCTTCGCCGAGCTCGGAGAGGCGCTCGAGCTTGAGCGGATCGTCGGCGAAGCGCTGCTGCGCTTGCGCGCGATTCACTTCGTCGCGGACGAACGGATACTTCTCGAGCACCACCTTCTGCATCTCTTTCTCGAACGCGGCGACGTCTTCGGGCGTGAACGGCTCGGCGACCTCGAAGTCGTAGTAGAAGCCGTCGTCGATCGCCGGGCCGAATCCGATCTTGGCGTCGGGACGCAGGCGTCGCACCGCCGTCGCGAGAATGTGCGCCGCGGAATGACGAAGGACGTCGAGCGCCGGCCCATCGCGTTCGGTGAGCACGCGGAACGTTCCGCTCGAGCGCAGCGGCGTGACGAGATCCTGAATGGCGCCGTTCAGCTCCACCGCGACGGCCGCCATGAGCAGCCGTTCGCCGATGGATTTGACGACCTCGGACGGGAGCGTTCCGGCCGGGACGATCCGCTGCGAACCATCGGGCAGCGTGAGTGTGAGCGCGGCGTCTGATATGCTATCGGGCATGCTTGGTAGATGGCCTGCGTCTTGCACGCGACTGAGCTCGGTACCACTCGGAATGACGCGTCACTAGTCGTCACTGCTCGGTCCTACTCGCGTCGTGCGTCGGCGTAACTTATCATTTTGCAATAACCTCCGCCACAGGTCTCACACCTCATGTCACCGTTCCGCTATCGCGACGAAGAGTCGTCTTCTACCGGAACCATTCTCGGCGTACTCGCCGGTGCAGTGGCCGGGTTTGCCGTTGGCATGCTCGTCGCCCAACGCGTTGGCGGTGTGAGCGGACTGCGGTCGAAGCTGCGCCGTCGTGGCGCGACGGCCGCGCCGCGCCCACACAATCCGTACGATGCCGCGGGCGACGTCGACGATTTCGAGGACGTCGAGGAAGATGACTTCGAGACTGAGGAGCAGGACGGCGGTCTCGAGGAGCGCGTGCTCGAAGCGTTCCGGAACGACCCCATTCTGTCTGAGCGCGCCGTCGACATTGGCTCGATCGGCGAAGGCATGATCGAGCTGGCCGGCTGGGTCGAGGACGAAGAGGAGTCGCACCACGCGGTCACGATCGCCCGTGGCGTTCCTGGCGTCGACACCGTCGTGAACCGCATTGCCATTGGCGACGAGGAAGAACGGTTCGCCGACGCCGCGCGGAAGTTCAAGGACGGCGACCCCTCCATGCGCGGCGCGCAATGGGAAGGACGCACCGTCGGAACGGGTCGGCGGCGTCAGGGCACGTCCGCCGATCTCGATCGCCATGCGGATCCGAAGGTCCCGCTCGAGGAGCGGTGGCTGCAGACCGATGACGCCGTGTTGAATTCGGCGGATGACATCGACGGGGTCTCCGCCGAGCGGCGGGCGCGGGCGGCGAAGAAGTCGATGCGGGGAGACCGGACCGGCGGATCACCGATTTCGCCGTCCGGGGTACCAAAGGCCGATCACGTCGCGAATCCACTCGATGCGGATGCGGGCGGCAACCCGCGGGGTTGACGCCGGACGAGTAACCGAGTGAAAGCGACGGGCCGCAGCGATGCGGCCCGTTTGCGTGTCGCGCCAATACGGTATCTTTCGCTTCTATGCCTTCTTCCCTTCCCGACCGCTACGATTTCGCTACGGAGCCCGAGACCTACAAAGCATGGGTCGAGGCCGGCGCGTTCACCGCGCATCCGGAACGTTCATCGCGCGTAGGCGGCGATCGCACTCCGTACACGATCGTCATGCCGCCGCCGAACGTCACGGCGATCCTGCACGTCGGGCACGGTCTGAACAACGCGATTCAGGACGTCATCATGCGATGGGCGCGCATGAAGGGCGCCGAGGCGTTGTGGGTGCCGGGGACCGACCACGCGGGTATCGCGACGCAGAACGTGGTCGAAAAGCTCGTGGCCTCAGAGGGCAAGACGCGCTTCGATCTCGGACGCGAAGCATTCGTGAAGCGCACCGAGGCGTTCGTCGCGCAAACCGGCGGAACGATCCTCGAGCAGTTGCGCGCGATCGGCGCGTCAGCCGATTGGTCGCGCACCGCGTACACGCTGTCGCCCGAGCTCTCGGTCGCCGTGCGCGAAGCGTTCGTGCGTCTCTACGAGCGCGGATTGATCTATCGCGGACACCGCGTGATTCACTGGTGCCCGCGCTGCCTCACGTCGCTCAGCGATGAAGAGGCCGAGTTCACCGATGAGCCGGGGAAGTTGTATCACATTGCCTACCAGGTCTCTGGTCCCGGGTCTGAGGCGCTAGTAATCGCGACGACGCGGCCGGAAACCATGCTCGGCGACGTGGCGCTCGCTGTCAATCCGAACGACGAACGGTATCGCGATCTGATCGGCAAGATGGTAAAGCTGCCGATCGTCGGGATCGAGATTCCCGTCGTTGCGGACGACTACGCCGATCCGGCGTTCGGTACCGGCGTGGTGAAGATCACACCGGCGCACGACGCGAACGACTACGAGGTTGGTCGGCGTCACTCGCTGCCCATGCCCGTGATCATCGACGAGCACGGCGTGGTGCGCGAAGTGACCGACGCAGATGGTCGGGTGCCGGCCGAGTTGGCGGGACTCGATCGATTTGCTGCGCGCGAGAAGATCGTGGAGTTGCTTCGTCAGAGCGGCGCGCTGCAGAAGATCGAGAATCACAACCACGCGGTGCGCCACTGTTATCGCTGCGACACGGTGGTCGAGCCGCGCCTGTCCGATCAGTGGTTCGTGAAGATGGAACCGCTCGCCAAGCCTGCGCTGCAGGCTGTGCGCGACGGGGCCATCCGCATTCTGCCCGAACGTTGGGAAGCGGTGTACGTGAATTGGCTCACCAACATCCGCGACTGGAACATCTCGCGGCAGTTGTGGTGGGGTCATCGCGTGCCTGTGTGGTACTGCGATGAGTGTGATCCGCCACAGAACATCATCGTCAGCCGTGACGACCTCACCGAATGCCCGTACTGCGGTTGTGCCGTGCGGCAGGATGAGGATGTCCTCGACACCTGGTTCTCCTCGGGACTCTGGCCGTTGTCGACGCTCGGCTGGCCCAACGAAAAGTCGCCCGATCTGCAGGCGTTCTATCCGACGGACACACTCGTCACCGCACCGGAGATCCTGTTCTTCTGGGTCGCGCGCATGGTGATGCTCGGCTACGAGTTCGCCGGGCGCGCGCCATATCACACGGTGTATTTGCACGGCACGGCGCGCGACACGCAGCATCGGAAGATGTCCAAGTCGCTCGGCAACGGCATCGATCCGATGGACGTGATCGAGCTGTACGGCGCCGACGCGCTGCGTTGGACGCTGATCGCCGGCATGGGCATGGGCGCTGACGTCGTGCTCGACCCGAACGACATCGACAAGTCGTTCGCCACCGGGCGCAACTTCGGTACGAAGCTCTGGAACATCGGCCGATTCCTGCTCGACCGCGTGGGCGACGATCCGGTGCAACCGCTCGCCGCTGCGGACCGCGCCGCGATGACGCGCGCCGACGAGTGGATTCTGTCACGGCTCGACGCCGCGATCGCGGAGTGCGACCGTGCGCTCGGACCGCTGTGGCCCACGACGACGCACGATTCAGCGGACGGTTTGATTTGGCGCGAATCCGAGCGCTACGCCGGCCTCAAGCTCAACGAATACGCCGAGTCGGCACGCCAGTTCGTGTGGAATGAATTAGCAGATTGGTATTTGGAATCTCTAAAGGGCCGCCTCGACGCGCCGGGACCCGATCGCGATATCGCGCGATCGGTGCTCGTGCACGCGTTCGATCAGGCGTTGCGCCTGCTGCATCCAGTGGTGCCGTTCGTCACCGAGTCCCTCTGGCAGCGCTTGCCGGGACACGTGGACGGCGCGTTCCTGGTCAACGCATCGTGGCCGACGATGACGAACGCCGAGCCGTCGCAGGCTGCCCGTGAGTTCGAGCAGGTGCGCGAGGTGGTGCTCGCCGTGCGGCAGATTCGCGGCGACAATGCGGTGGCGCCCGGAAAGATGATCGATGTCATCATCCGCCCGTCATCCGCGGGCGGCGCAACGCTGCGCGCACTGCTCGAGCAGGAGCTGCCGACCATCGGCCGGCTCACGCGCTCGGAGACGCGCGTCGCAGACTCGGCGCCGGAGGGTGCGGCGGCGCACGCCGTGATCGGTGGCGGCACTGAAATCATCGTGCCGCTCGCGGGCCTCATCGACGTCGACAAGGAGTGCGCCCGACTGCGCGGCGAAGTGGCAGAGTTGGAAAAGCAGATCATCTCTCGCGAGGGGCGGCTCTCCAACGCCAAGTACGTGGAGCGCGCGCCGCCGAACGTCGTGGCGAGCGACCGTGCCATCCTGCAGGAAATGAAAACCAAGCGCGAGCAACTCTCGGACAAAGTGCGGTCGCTGTGCGGCGCCTGATTCGCGCGATTGGTTTGCTGCTCGCCGGCGCCGCCATCGTTGACGCCTGCGCGTCCGCGGGCTCGCCGCCGGGCGGCCCCGACCGGAAAGTGCCGCCCGAGATCACGTCGATCTCGGTCGACTCGGGCCAGACCAACGTCAAGCTCAAGTCGGTCGACTTCAAGTTTGACGAGGTCGTCAGCGACCGCCCGCAGGGCGCGGCAACCGGGCTCGATCAGATTTTCCTCATTTCGCCGCGCAATGGTGCCGCCGTGGTCTCGTGGCATCGGACGCACGTCGACGTGCGGCCGAAAAACGGGTTCAAACCGAACACCGCGTACCGCATCACGATGCTGCCGGGTCTCGTCGACCTGCACGGGAACGCGCGAAAGGACACGCGATCGGTGCTCTTCTCCACCGGCGAAACTTTTCCCCCGTACAGCATTCACGGGCAGGTGTTCGATTGGACGGAGCAGAAAATCGCGCCCGCCGCATACATCGAGGCTGTCTCGCTGGCTGACACGAACGTCGTGTACGTGAGTGCCACCGACACGGCGGGCTTGTTCGACGTTGGTCCGCTGCCGTCTGGCGGATACACGGTGCACGCGCTGCTCGACAAGAATAGCAACCGCGCGCTCGATCGCGGCGAACAGTGGGACACTACCACGGTCAACATCACGACGGTGTCGCCGGCGGTGGAGCTCGACGTCATCGAGCGTGATTCGACTCCCGCCATGCTCGACGGCGTCCGCGTCGTTGACAGCACGACGCTGCGCCTCTCGTTCGACAAGGCGGTCGACCCGGCGTTGCCGCTGCAGCCGGCGCTGGTGCGCGTGACGCGACAGGATTCGACGCAGCTCCAAGTCGTGCGTGTCGGCTGGGCCGCCGCATTCGACCGCGCGCAACTCGTTGCCGATTCCACCCGGCGCGCCGACTCGACTCGCGCTCGCGCGGGCGCCACCGGTGTCAGACCTGCGCCGCCGCCGGTGGCGCCCGCACCGGCTCCTGGCACCCGTCCGGCACCACCGCCGCCGAAACCAAAAAGCCTTCCGCCTGACCGCGCGGTGATCGTGACGCTGTCGCCCACGACGCCGGTGCTGCCGGGCCAACGCTATTTCGTCGACGTCGCCGGCTTCCGAAACCTCGTTGGCCACGCGCAGAACTCGCGCTATGTCTTCGACGTGCCAAAACCGCCGCCGCCGAAGCCGCCGACAGATACCACTCAGCGCGCGCGCACCGACACGTCACGCACACGCCGCCGATGAGTCTGTGTGACTGACCGTCGCCGCGATCTGCCCAGCGTGAGCACGCTGCTCGACAGCGCGCCGGTGCGCGCCTTGCTCGAGCATACGCCGCGGCAATTGGTCGTCGATGCGGTGCGGCGCACGATCGACGCAGCGCGCGCGACGTCAGCGGCGATCACGAGCGACGAGCACTGGGCCGGCGCCATTCAAGCCGACATTGCGCGCGCTCAGCAGCCGTCGCTGCGTCCCGTATTGAACGGCACCGGCGTCGTGCTGCACACCAATCTCGGCCGGGCGCCGTTGGCCCAATCGGCGATCGATGCTATCACGCGCGTCGCCGCCGGATTCACCAATCTCGAATACGATGTCGAGCGCGGCGAGCGCGGCTCGCGGTACGTGCATTGCGCGTCGCTCCTGCGCGAACTGACCGGCGCGGACGACGCGCTGGTCGTCAACAACGGCGCTGCCGCGCTCGTGCTCGCGCTCAACACGCTCGCCGACGGCCGGGACGCGATCGTCTCGCGCGGCGAATTGGTCGAAATCGGCGGCAGCTTCCGCATCCCCGAGATCATGGCGAAGAGCGGCGCCGCGCTCGTGGAAGTAGGCACGACGAATCGAACGACGCTCGACGATTACGTCCGCGCGGCGACTCCGAACACGGGCGCGATCGTGAAAGTGCATCGCAGCAATTTCGCGATCGAGGGCTTCGTCGCTGAGGCGTCGTCCAAAGAGCTCGGTGCGCTCGCGGTAGAACGGAACATTTCGCTCGTGCACGACCTCGGCAGCGGTCTACTGCTAGCGCTCGATGCATTCGGCCTCACGGGAGAACCGACTGCGCGTGACGCCGTTGCGGCAGCGGGTCCGAATGCGGTGATCGTGATGAGCGGCGACAAACTGCTCGGTGGTCCGCAGGCAGGCATCGTGTTGGGCCGTGCCGAGCTGATCGAGCGCATTCGAAAAAATCCGCTCACGCGTTCGTATCGCGTCGACAAGCTCACGCTCGCGGCGCTCGAGGCGACGTTGAGCCTCTATCGCGATCCGCCGCGCGCGCTGCGCGAAATTCCCGTGCTCGCCCAGTTGGGCGAAAAGCCCGAGGTACTTCGGCAACGGGCAGAGGCGATTTGCACGTCAGTTGGTTCGACAGCGCTTCAAGTCGTGGCAACGGAATCGAGCGTCGGCGGCGGCGCGTTCCCAACGGCGAGAATTCCGTCGGTTGGTATCGCCGTCACGGGGCACGCTCATACCATTGAAGGAGCGCTCCGTCGCGGCGATCCGGCACTCGTGGCGCGCATCGCCGACGGACGCGTGATCGTCGACCTGCGCACGATCTTTCCGCGCGATGACGTGCACGTGGCAGCCGCACTGCGCGCGGCCATCGCATGAGCGGCCGTCCGGCCGCATTTCTCGATCGCGACGGCACCATCATGCGCGACGCGAGCTACGTCAGCGACCCATCCGTTGTCGAGCTGCTGCCTGGCGCAGCCGCGGCGATTCGCGGACTCAATGAGCGATCGATTCCCGTCATCGTCGTCACGAATCAATCCGGAATCGCGCGCGGCTGGCTCACCGAGCAGGATTTCGTCAATGTCCGCGATCGCCTCGACGCCCTGCTCGGCGCCGAGGACGCGCACATCGATGCGACGTACATGTGCCCGCATCATCCTGAGTTCACCGGTCCGTGCGACTGTCGAAAACCTGGAACGTTGCTCTACCGTCAGGCGATGGCCGAGCACCACCTCGATGCCACGCGGTCGCTCTTCACGGGCGACCGCTTGCGCGACGTTGAACCGGCGGCCGCACTCGGTGGATACGGCGTTCTGCTCGACGTCGAATCGACGCCGGCCGTGGACCTCGAGCGAGCGAAGAGCGCGTTCCTGCCAATCGCCGGCTCGCTGGCCGACGCGGTTGATCTTTTTCTACACCTAGACGAACGCCGTTAGCACCCGGCGACGCGCCGCATCGCGCCGCGTCGAATCAGGTCGCGCGAAGT
The DNA here is from genome assembly GCA_036499625.1 of Gemmatimonadaceae bacterium. GTDB lineage: Bacteria > Gemmatimonadota > Gemmatimonadetes > Gemmatimonadales > Gemmatimonadaceae > JAQBQB01. The sequence continues at coordinate 48,295 of DASYDJ010000051.1, read as the reverse complement.
GCCACCACGGGCGGAATCGCGGCGGCTCGCCTCGCCGGAATCGCGCTGGCCAACGCGGCCACGACCAAGAACACGAGCGATCCGCCCGCGAGTGTCATGACGTCGTACGGACTGACGCCGTAGAGCAGCGAGGCGATGAACCGCCCCATCAACGCCGCAGTCACGAGCCCGAGAACGATTCCCATCCCTGCCACGGTGATGCCGTCACGCAGAATGAGTCCGCGCACTGCGCTCGGCTCCGCGCCCAGTGCCTGGCGCACGCCGATCTCGCTGGTGCGCTGCACCACTCCGTACGAGATGACGCCGTAGATCCCGATCGCCCCGAGAAACAGCGCGATCACCGCCGCGAGCGCGAGCAGGGTCATGGTGAAACTCGTACGACTCAGCGAGTCACCGACCACGTCCTGCATCGGCTTGATGTCGGTAATGGGCAGATTGGGATCGAGCGAGTGAATGACGCCACGGATCGTCGGCACCAGCGACAAGGGAGCCAGGTCGGTGCGCACTGCGATGGTCATGCGCAACACGCCGCCGCCCACTGAATCCAGGACCGGCTTATACACGAATTGTTCGGGCGGCGTATCGAGACCCGTGTGGTGTACGTCGCCCACCACGCCCACGACACGCGCCGGTGCGCCCGCCGTGGTCATGCGTTTTCCGAGCGCGCTCGTGTGCGGCCAATACTTGTCCTTGATGGACTTGCTGATGATCAGAGACCCGAGCCGGCGATCACTGTCGTCGGTGGTAAAGGCGCGTCCTTCGACGATCGGAATGCCCATCGTCTCGAAGTAGCCAGGAGTCGCCCGCCGCACGAGAAAGATCGGTGGGAAGTCGCCGGTCGCCGGCGGAAATTCGTCGATGGCCGTCGTCAGCGTTGCGCCGCCGGGAGTGAGCGGAAGTGTGTTGATCGCCCCGACTCCCTTGACCCCTGGCAACGCGCGAAGCTTCTCGAGCAATTGCTCATAGAAGGCGGCCACCGCCACCGGGTCGTTCTTGTAGCGGATCGGCGCGGGCGACAGCCGGAATGTGAGTAATCCATCGGCTTTGAACCCGGGATTCACCGCCCGGAGCTCGCGAAAGCTGCGCACCATCAGCCCCGATCCCACGAACAGCACGAGTGCGAGAGCCACCTGCGCCATCACCAGCACATTCCGCGCGCGGCGGCCCTCCCTGCCGAGCAGGTTGCTGCCGGCGCCGCCACGGAGCGACGCGAGCACCTGCGGCGACGTGGTGCGCAACGCCGGCAACAATCCGAAGAGCAGACCGGCGATCACCGACACCGCCGCCGTGAACGCGAGCACGGAGGCGTGAATTCCGATGTCGCCCAGTCGTGGAATGCTCGCCGGCGCCGCGATGATGAGCATTTTTATACCGATATACGCGAGCACCACACCCGCCACGCCACCGAGCACGCCAAGCAGGATGCTTTCGGTCAGCACGAGCTGCACTAGGCGCCGCCTTCCCGAGCCGAGCGCCACGCGGACAGCCGTCTCGCGCGAGCGTGCCTCAGCGCGGACCAGGAACAGGTTGGCCACGTTGCTGCACGCGATCAGCAACACGAACCCCATCGTCCCGAGCAGAATGAGCAGCGGCCGGCGCGACGCGCCGACGAGTTGCTCCTTGAGCGTGCGAACGTCGGCCTTTCCGCTGAACACGCCCTTGAACCACTGCGGCCCGTACCCAACCTCGGTGAAGCGAGCGATCAGGCTCTCGGCATCTTTTTGCGCCGAGGCAATCGTGGCGCCGGGCGACAATCGGGCGATGCCGTCGATGTGGTGTCCGCCGAAGTTCGGGCTCGCCGGATCGAGTTGGAACGGCACCCAGATGTCGGTTTCCGGCGAGGGAAAATTGTACCCGTGCGGCATGATGCCGATAACCTGCCACGGAGCGCCGTTGAGCTCGATGTTGCGGCCGATCATGGCCGGGTCGCCGCCGAACACGGTTCTCCACAGGTCCTCGCTCACGAGCGCCAGCTTCGGACCGCCCGGAACGTCCTCGGCCGCGGTCGGCAACCGGCCGCGCAGCGGGTGCATGCCAATGAGCTCGAACGCGCTCGCCGTCATTGTGGCAATGTCGGCCTGTATCGGCTGGCCGATTCCGGTGAGCGGCCACTCGATCCCCTCCGAGTAGCCACCGAAATACTTGAATGAGTGGTTGTTCTTTACGAAATGCCAAAAGCCGCGGTCCGAAAACGGCGCCGTGCCGTCGCCGCCGGCTTGGGGCAGCGTTCGCGCCGCCACCGTAACGATGCGATCGGGATCGGGGTACGGCAGCGGGCGGAGCAACACACCGTCGACCACCGAAAAAATTGCGGTGTTGGCACCGATCGCCACCGCGAGGGTCAGGATGGTGACGATGGCGAAGGCCGGAGCCTTGAGAAGCCCGCGCAGCGCCGTGCGTACGTCCCGACCGATCGATTCCAGCATCAGATCACCTCGCAAAGCAGTGTGGATCCTCACGGCACCTGCAGGACGGGCATCACGGCAGCCACATATTAGCAGCCGATCCGCCGTTGCACATCAGGAATACCCCGTCCCCCGCTTCCCGCGCCTACCTCAACGCAATACAATCCGCGCAATGAGATCGACGAGATCGCGTATCGCCGTACTCGCGTCGGGCGGTGGGTCGAACCTGCAATCGCTGCTCGACCATTTCGACCGCCTCGGTGAGCGCCGCGGCGGCGATATTGTCGTCGTCGCCAGCGACCGCCGCGCCGCGGGCGCACTCGATCGCGCAACGCGCCGCAACATTCCCGTCGCGCTCATCGCCACGCCGCAGCGCGCCACAGGCGACGCCGTCGCCGACGTGCTCGAGCGGCACGAGGTCGACCTCATCGTGCTCGCAGGCTACCTTCGCCTCGTTCCGCTCGACGTGATTCACGCGTTCCGAGGGCGGGTGCTAAATGTTCATCCGGCACTCCTACCGGCGTTCGGCGGTGCGGGCATGTACGGTCAGCGGGTGCATCACGCGGTGATTGAATCTGGCGCACGCGTGTCGGGCCTCACGGTGCATTTCGTCGACGAGGAGTACGATCGCGGCCGGATCATCGCCCAGTGGCCGGTGCCGGTGTTCGCCGGCGACGATGCGCAGACGCTCGCGGGGCGCGTGTTGCGCGTCGAGCATCTCGTGTATCCGCGAGTGGTCGACGCCGTTGCCGCCGGCCGCACGACGCTCGAGAACTGTGGGCGCGCCAACGACCTCTCGGTGCGCGATGTGCTGCCCGCATTCACGCTTCTTTCGCATGAGGACTCTCGCCTTGCCGAGAACATCGATCTGGCGCTGGGCTGCTGAGCTCCTCGTTGCCGCGACGTTGACGGCGACGAGCGCGCTCGCGCCCGCATCGCGCCTCGACGCGCAGGACACGTCGGCGGTCGGTCCGTTCGCGCGTACGGTCGCGACGTGGATCGGGCTCGAAGCGGCTCCGGGGAGTGAGGGCTTGGCAACCGGCCGCATCCAGAGTTCGGTGTCGGGATTCACATCGGACCGCATGGGCAACCTCATCAAACACGTCGGCGACGGGAGCCCGCATCGCGTCGTGGCGTGCGCGATCGATGAAACGGGATACGTCGTCAGTCAGATCACCGACGACGGCTACCTGCGCGTGCACATGGCCGGGAATGGAAAACATCCCGCGCTGTGGGATCAGTATCATGAAGGCCAGCGCGTGGTCGTGATCGCGCTCGACCGGACCAACTTGCTGCGCACGCGGCACATTCCCGGCGTATTCGCCGTCCAAAGCAACCACCTGTGGCGTAAGCGCGTCACTGACGAAACGCCGATATCGATCGAGGATCTCTGGATCGACATCGGTGCGCGGTCGCGCGCCGAAGCGGTGCGAATGGGCGTCGACGTGCTCGACCCTGTCGTGCGCGACTGGCCCGAGTGGATGTTCAGCGACTACGTCGCTGGACCGGCGGCCGGCAACCGCGCCGGATGCGCCGCCGTTGCCGCGGCGGCATCGTCGGCGCACCATGCCGAGGGCACGACGGATTTCGTCATCTCGACGCAGAAGTCGTTCAGTTGGGCGGGGCTCACGTCAGCGCTCTCATTGATGGGCACCGTCGACTCGTTGTATGTCGTCGACGAGGATGCCTCGGGTCGCAGCGCAACGCCGCGTCGCCTGACTCGCATGCCGTGGCCCGCAGTGCACGGTTTGGACCTTGCCAATGTCGAGGCGATTGGTATCCCCGCGCGCTACGCGGGCACGCTCACCGAAACGCTCCAGGAACCCGACATCGAGCGGCTGTTCGCCGCGGTAGGCCGCGCGGCAGGAATCACCGACGGCACTCCGACGCCTCAACCACTGACCCACGGCTGGACGGCGGCCCCCACGGTCGTCATTAGAGATTCCTTATCACGCTACGCCGACATCCTCGGCAAGCTCGCCGACATTTATGCGCCGAGTGCTCACGAGCAGCCGATGCGCGACGCGGTGATGCCGCTAATGCCGGCGTGGGCACGCGATTCGGCTGTCGTGGACACGGCCGGCGACATCGTCCTGGCGATGGGTCCGAACAAGGACACGACGGTGTTCGTCGCGCATCTCGACGAAATCTCCTTGCGCGTCACGCGCATCGCGCCAGACGGGATGGTGACCGTTCGGCCGGAAGGGAGCTTCTATCCGTTCATGTGGGAAGGTCAGACCGCGCTCCTGCACCGCGACACCGACACAATTCCGCCGCGCGACGGCCGACTCGGATGCAGCGCGTCGCGCAACGGACCGCTCCGCGGAATCTTCGTTCCGCGTGACAGTGATTCAACGCGCGAGCCGAAAACGGTCACCGCATGGTTTGGCTTGGACGCCGCGGGTCTCGAGCGCGAGGGCGTTCACGTCGGATCGCCGCTCACGAGCTTCAAGTGTTCGGCGCGCCTCGGACCGGAGCGCATCACCGCGCGCTCGATCGACGATCGCGCCGGCGACACTGCCCTGCTACTCGCACTGGCCGACATCGATCCCGCGAAACTCGATCACAAGGTGATCTTCGTGTGGTCGGTGCGCGAGGAAGGTGGCCTGGAGGGCGCCAAGGCAGCGGCGGCGACGTTTGGCCCGAGCGTCCATCGCGTGCACGCGGTCGACACATTCGTGTCGTCCGACTCGCCGCTCGAAAGCAAGCGCTTCGCCGATGCGCCCATCGGCGACGGCGCCGTCGTGCGCGCTCTCGACAACTCGAGCACGATATCGCCCGCCGAGATCGATCGCATGGTACGCATCGCGCGCACGGCAGGCATTCCGCTGCAGGTCGGTGTGACGAACGGCGGTAACGACGGCTCCGAATTCGCGCAGTACGGCGCGATCGACGCCGCCATTGCGTGGCCGCTGCGCTACAGCCACTCGCCTGCCGAAGTCATGGATCTTCGCGATCTGCGCTCGCTGACGCGGCTCGTCACGGCGCTTGCGAAAGCACCGACGCCGCCTGCCGCGCCAAAGTCGCCGCGCCCGTGATCGCTCACGCCATTTGAATTCTCGTACGTTCTTCGTTCCCTCACTTTTCTCCAATGCCCCGCGCACTTCTCTCCGTATCCAACAAGACAGGTTTGGTCGACTTCGCCCGCGGCCTCGCCGACATGGGCTGGGAGCTCATTTCCACCGGCGGCACCGCGCGCGCGCTGCGCGACGCCGGTTTGAGCACGACCGACGTCAGCGACGTCACCGGATTTCCGGAGATGATGGACGGTCGTGTGAAAACGCTGCATCCCGCGGTGCACGGCGCGCTGCTCGCGCGACGTGATGTACCCGAGCACATGAAGGCGCTCGAGGAACACGACATCACGCCGATCGATCTCGTTGCCGTCAACCTCTATCCGTTCCGCGAGACCGTCGCGCGAAAGAACGTGTCGCCGGAAGACGCCATCGAAAACATCGACATCGGCGGCCCGAGCATGCTTCGCTCGGCGGCAAAAAATGCGGCATCGGTGTGGGTCGTCGTCGATCCCGACGACTACGGACGCGTACTCGCCGCGATGCACGCCGGCGACGACGATGATGATTTGCGTACGCTGCTTGCCGGCAAGGTGTACGCGCACACGGCGTCCTACGATGCAGCGATCGCATCGTGGTTCGCGTTGCGGCGCGAGGATAAATTCCCCGAGACGATCGTTGTGTCGTTCGAACGCGCGCAATCGCTGCGCTACGGCGAAAACCCCGGACAGTTGGCGGCGTTCTATACGGAACGGCCGGGACACGGATTGTCGGGACTCAAGCAGCGCGGCGGCAAAGAGCTGTCCTTCAACAACCTGCTCGATCTCGAGGGCGCGCTCCTCGCCGTCGATCCGTTTTCCAAAGAGACAGCGTGCGCGATCGTCAAGCACACCACGCCGTGCGGACTAGCCACCGGTACCAGCGCGCTCGACGCCTATAAGAAAGCGCTCGCCTGCGATCCGGTATCGGCCTTCGGCTCCGTGATCGCCTTCACGGTGCCGATCGACGACGCCACCGCCGACGTCGTGTCTAGCCTGTTCGTCGAATGCATCGTGGCGCCGGAATTCAGCGCGGGCGCCGTCGAAATCCTCGGTCGAAAGAAAAATTTACGCGTGCTCGAGGGCCGAGCCGTTTGGGGTGCAAACAACCTCGACTACAAGCGCGTGCGTGGCGGCGTGCTCGTCCAGGAGCGCGCCCCATCCATCATCGACGCGGACGATTGGAAGGTGGTGAGCAAACGCCAACCAACCGAGCAGGAATACAAAGACATGCTGTTTGCCTGGCGCTCGGTCGCGGCCGTCAAGTCGAACGCCATCGTGCTCGTGCGCGACGGCGCTACGATCGGCATTGGCGCCGGTCAAATGTCGCGCGTTGACGCCGCATTCATGGCAGTCCATAAGGCTGGCCTGGCCGGCCACTCGACGACGGGCTCAGTGCTCGGATCCGACGCTTACTTCCCCTTCCGCGACGGCATCGATCAAGCCGCCGACGCCGGGGTCGCCGCGATCGTTCAACCTGGCGGCTCAGTGAGGGACCCCGAAGTCATCGCGGCGGCAGACGAACGTGGAATGGCCATGGTCCTGACCGGCAAGCGGCAGTTCCGGCACTAGCATTACAATCCTTCGACGAAAGGCAGTAGCACAACTCCTTCAGTTTCATCATCTTTCATCGCTCATCCGCCCCGCTAAGCCAGCGGGGCGCTTGCTGTCGCACACAGAAAAGTCTTCCGGATCGTAATGGCGACCTCCACGACCACAGAGCTCGATTACCGGCCGTCGTATCTCACGGCACTCGGCGTTTCGCTCGTGGCGCTCGTTCTATACCTCGTCACGCTCTCCCCATCGACCGCGATGTGGGACACGAGCGAATACATCGCCGCCGCGTACACGCTCGGCCTGCCCCACCCGCCGGGCAATCCGCTCTTCGTCATCCTCGGTCGCGTGTTCTCGCTGTTGCCGATCGCGTCGTCGGTGGCGGTCCGCATCAACATTCTCGCCGCCATCTGCAGCGCGGCGTCGGCGGGCATGTGGTTCCTGATCACCGAGCGCGTTCTCGTGAGCTGGTTCACGGCGCGCTGGCAGCGCATTCTCGGCGCATCGCTCGCGGCGTTGATTGGCGCGACCGCATTCACTGTCTGGAATCAGTCGGTGGTGAACGAGAAGGTGTACACGGTGTCGCTCGTCGGCATCGCCGTCATCTCGTGGTTGATGATTCGCTGGTCGGACGAGCCCGATGGTCGCCGCGCGGATCGCTTGCTCGTGCTGGTCGCGTATCTCTGCGGGCTGGGCTACGCGAACCACATGGCCGGCATGCTCGCCGCGCCCGCTGTGGGCCTCGCGGTCATCATCATCCGGCCGCGCACGATTTTCCGTTGGAAGCTGCTGCTCGCCTGCGCCGGTGTCCTGGCACTCGGCCTTACGCCCTTCGCGACGCAACCGATTCGCGCGGCGTATTTCCCGGCGATCAACGAAGGCGAACCCACGGCCTGCCGCACCAAGCTCGAGCTCTCATGCACGTTCTCGAAAGGCACGCTCGACGCCTTCGAGTACAACTTCAATCGCGGCCAGTACGGCAAGCCAGATCTGAGCGATCGTCAGGCATCGATCGGCGAACAGATCGGCATGTGGTGGCTGTACTTCAAGTGGCAGTGGATTCGCGACGCGCACGAGGATCATCCGTTCGCTCAGGCGCTGCTTGCTGCGGCGTTCCTGGTGCTCGGCCTGTTCGGCGGCTGGGTGCATTTCAAACGAGACCGACGAAGTTTCTGGTATTTCGGCGCGCTCATGTTCACCATGACGCTCGCGCTGATCTACTACCTCAACTTCAAGCTCGGCGCGTCGCAGGATCCAACATCACAGGCGCCGCACGAAGTGCGCGATCGAGACTACTTCTTCCTCTGGAGCTTCTCGGCGTGGGGCGTGTGGGCAGCGCTCGGTTTGCTTTACGTGTGGGAGTCGATCGCAGCGCTGTTCGGAACCGAGACGGTGAAGGTTGGCCGCGAGACGGCCACTGAGCCGACCATGAACGGCTGGCGGTACAGCTCGCCGATTCTGCTCCTCGGCGTGATTCCGTTATTCGCAAACTGGCATTGGGCGTCGCGCGCGGGCCATCGCGACACCGCGGACTTCGCGGCGGATTTGCTCAACTCCGTCGAGCCGTACGGCGTGCTCATCACGGTCGGCGACAACGACACGTTCCCGCTTTGGTACGCGCAGGAAGTGGAAGGCGTTCGCCGCGACGTGGTCGTCGCCAACACGTCGCTGCTCAACACCGACTGGTACGTGCGACAGATCATCCGTCGCCCGATCTACGAGTACGACGCGGCCAAGGGCCCGGCCATCTATCGGAATCAGCAATGGACCAAGCCGTCCGGTCCGCCGATCAACATGACGATGGCGGATGCGGACTCGGTGCCCGCGTACTATCCGCTCAACACGCCGATGGAATTCACGGCGGGTTCGCTGCACGCCAAGATCGATCCGAAAGATCTCGACCACGGCGTGCTGCAGCGTGCGGATCTCTTCGTGCTGCGCATGATCCAGGACGGCTGGCCAAAGCGTCCCATCTATTTTGCGCGCACGTCGGGCGGCTACGCGCATTCGCTCGGTCTGGGCGACGACGTGCTCACGCAGGGCCTCGCGTCGAAACTCTTCGCGCCACCGGCATCGCAGACTGCGAGCAAAGATTCGATCTACATGCAGGGTGACGGCTGGTTCGACGTTGCGCGCAGCACGGCGCTCTGGAACGATGTGTTCAAGGGGCCGGCGTCGGTCATTCATACCGGCGACTGGATCGATCGTCCGTCAGTCGGCATTCCGTATCTCTATGTCGCCACCGGCATGGAGCTCGCCGAAGCGCTCAAGATGCAGGGCAAGACCGGCGAGGCGAACGGCGTGTTCACGACGTCCAAGAACGTTGCAGCGGCAGTCCGACTGAGTGACCTCATTCAGAGCGCCGCGGCCGAGTTCGAACAACCGCAAGTGAGCGACTCGGCGGCGAACACGCCGCTGCTGGTGAAGCCGACCGACACGGCGGCAAAATCTGCGGCACCGTCCAAAACGGCGGCGCCAGGTGCAAAGACGAAGGCGCCGCTGCCGAAAGCGGCGCCCCCGCCGCCGGCGAAGCAGCCGTAATGAGTATTCGATAATACCTTAACCATCACGCTTTTCGCGGCACCGCCAATGACCATTACGGAGCCGCACGCCACTGCAGTCATTCTCGTTGCCGTTGGAGCGCTGCTCGCAACGGGCGTCGCGTCGAGCCGAGCATCGGCGCGACTCGGAGTGCCGCTGGCGCTGTTTTTCCTCGTCATCGGCGTCATCGCCGGATCCGAAGGCCTCGGTGGTATCGCCTTCGACGATTACCACCTCACGTACCGCGCGGGATCCACGGCGCTCGCGCTGATCCTATTCGACGGCGGCCTCCGTACTCCGCTCGCCGGCGTCCGCGCCGTCGCGGCGCCGGCCGTCGTACTGGCGACCCTGGGTGTTGCCGGGACAGCAGCGCTCACCGCGGTCGCCGCCCATTTCTTCGGCTTCGCGTGGCCGTTCGCCTTTCTGATCGGCGCGATCGTCTCATCGACCGACGCCGCGGCAGTGTTCTCCGTGCTGTCGGCCACCGGCACGCAGCTCAAGCGCCGCGTCGGTCTGCTGCTCGAAGTCGAGTCGGGATTCAACGACCCGATGGCGGTCATCCTCACGACGACGCTCGCCGCCAACGCACTCGTTCCCGGTTCGCTGTCGGGATGGTCGCTCATCAGCGATGTCGTCATCGAGATGTGCATCGGCGCCGTCGTCGGCTTCGCCGTCGGTGCGGCCGGGCGAGCCGCGGTGAAGCGACTCAAGCTGCCCGCGAGCGGACTCTATCCGGCATTCAGTCTCGCGCTTGCGTTGCTCGCGTTCGGATTGCCGACGCTCCTGCACGGCAGCGGATTTCTCGGTGTCTATGTCGCTGGTCTTGCCTTCGGCCGCGAGCCTCTCGCACACGGACCGAATCTGCGACGCGTTCACGATTCGATGGCATGGCTCGCACAGGTGAGCATGTTCCTCATGCTCGGCCTGCTGGTATTTCCGGCGCGCGTCGCCAGCGTGGCACCCGTTGGTCTCGGCCTCGCGCTCGTCATCGTGTTGGTGGCGCGGCCGGTCGTCGTCGCGCTGTGCCTGGCGCCGTTCCGATATCCGCCGCGCGAAATCTTGTACGTCGGCCTGGTCGGACTCCGCGGCGCGGTGCCGATCGTGCTCGCGACGATTCCAGTGATGAGCGGGCTCGCCGCAGGACGCCAATTGTTCGACGTCGTGTTCTTTGTCACCGTGGTCGGCGCGCTCGTACCTGGAGCCGTCGTGCCGTGGATTACGCGAACGCTCAGACTCGAGTCGACCGCGCCGCCGCGCCCGGCCAACACGATCGAGATCGACGCACCGACCGCCGGCGGGATGGAGCTGCGGTCGTACTACATCGAGGCGAACGTCGCGGTGGCTGGCAGCGAAGTGCGAGACATCCCATTCCCCGAGGGAAGCGCCGTGAGCGTGATCGAGCGCGACGGCAAGCTCATGGCGCCCCACGGTGCGACGCGGCTCGAGCCGGGTGATCACGTCTTTGTGCTCGCGTCGCCAGCGGATCAACCGTTCATCGAGCTGCTCTTTGGTCGCGCCGAGGAAACTTGAGCGGCGTAAAGAAGGTACAAATACACGGCGGCGGGCGCGGCGTCGCTTGCCGGAGTCGCCGCCAGGCCGTAGCTACCAGTATGCGTGCTGATCGCAGATCGATTCGCAAAACGTTCGGACGTCGCCCGGCTCTGGCGCTGCTGTGCGTTGCGGTGCTCGTCGCCGGAACCACTGCGCAGCGGCGCTACATGCCCGAGCTCGGCGAGTCGCCGCCGATTCACAATGTGCCATACGACGGACGGTTCACGTTCACACGGCTGAGCTACACCGGCACTGCAGGCTCGTTCTACTATCGCGATGAACCGTCGTGGTCTCACGGTTATCCGACCGCAGAGCAGAACCTGTTGCGCATCATCGACAACGTTACAGTGGTGCACCCGCACCTTGACGGCACGAACGTCATCGCGATCGACGATCCGGAGCTCTTTCACTTTCCCGTCTCGTACATGACCGAGGCGGGCTACTGGAAAATCACCGACAAGGAAGCGGAGGCCTTGCGTCGCTACCTGCTCAAGGGCGGCTTCCTCATTCTCGACGACTCACGTGACGGACGCTCTCCCGGCAACCTCGGCTGGGCCAATATCCAGGCGAACTTCGAGCAGGTGCTGCCCGGCATTCACTTCGCCGATCTCACTCCGTCCGACGTCGCATTTCATTCTTTCTTCGACGTGACCTCGTTCGACGTCGTGAAACAGGACTACGACCGCGGACGTCCCATATTCCGCGCCCTGTTTCAGGACAACGATCCGAAAAAGCGGATCATGGTCCTCGTGAACTTCAACACCGACGTGTCGAACTTCTGGGAGTTTTCAGCCAGCGGCTTCCGCCCCGTTGGCGACGCCAACGAGGCATACGAGCTTGGCGTCGACTACATCCTGTACGCGCTGACGCACTGATCGCGCGCCAGACGCGCAATCGTCACCGCGCGGCCTTGCGCTGCCGAATCGTCTCGACCGCCTCGAACAACTGATCGACCGAGTCGAGCACGAACAGCACTTCCTGAAAATGATCGATCTCGAATGGCTGATTCAGCACCGCGTCGAGGTCGAACGGGCGCCGGTCGCAACGGTCGCCGAGCGCGTTGGCCGCGTCACCCTGTGAGGAGATCAAACCGCTCCCGTAGATGCGTACGCCGCCGCGCTCACGAATGAGCCCAAACTCGACAGTGAACCAGAACAGCCGCGCGAGCGCCGTCGTGTCGGCCTCGGTATCCGCCGCTGCCGACAGCGCGCCGAACTGCTGCAGGAAATCGGCGAAGACGAGATCCGAGTGCAGCGGTACGTGGCCAAAGACATCGTGGAAGATGTCCGGCTCCGGCAGATAGTCGAGCTGCGCGCGCGACCGCACGAACATCGTCGTTGGGAAACGGCGCTTCGACAGGCAGCGGAAAAACTGGTTCGCCGGGATGAACCCGCCCACGCCAACGGCGTTCCACCCGGTGCGCGCATCCAGGCGGCGATTGACGTCCGCCAAATCGGGCACGCGGTCAGCCGACAGTCCAATGCGCTCGATGCCCTCGAAGAACACCGCGCTGCCCGTGTCCTCGAGCGTCTTCATGCGCCGCTCATAGAGCGTGCGCCACACGTCGTGCGACTCGGCATCGTACCGCGAGTAATCTTGCGCGAGAAATTCCGGAAGCGAGTCGTCGGCATCGCTGCGCTCGGCCACAGCCGAGTGATGTGCGTGATCGTGCATTGGGCTTCGTCTGGTTGGAATGGGGGAAAAACAAAAAAGCGGCCCGTGGAATTTCCACGGACCGCAGGATGACTGGCTGTTTGGCCGACTACGCGCGCAAACGACCGCCCCCACGCCCCGTGGTGCTGGCGTAGTAATAGCGATAGCTGTAGGAGTAGCTCGCGCGAGCGCGGGTGGCCGTCATGGTCTCGATTTTAGCGCTGTGTCGGCCGTTCGTCAACCTCGGGGCGCGGCGTTTGCACCCTGCCGCAACATCCAATACTAAAGATGTGAACGTCCCCGCGGCCCTCCAACTCCGAGCCTACTACGATCGCGCGCCCTCAACGCTCGCGACGGGTTCGCACGACGCGCATCGTCTCGCCCTCCTCGGCATCGCGATGACGGTGGTCGCCACGCTGATCTTCTTCGTCGTCGTCGGCATCATTTTCGTCGGCCTCTGGCGCAGACGAAGCGCGCCGCGTGCGCCTGCTACCGCAATCGAGACGCAGCGGCCCATCGACGTCAGCGAGAATTGGTGGGTCCTCGGCGGCGGACTCGCGATGCCGGTGATCGTCCTCGCCGGCGTGTTTCTGTTGACGCTCTCGACGATGCACGCGTACGCCCCGGCGCCGCCCGGCTCGCCGGAAATTCTCGTGATCGGGCATCAGTGGTGGTGGGAAGTGCGCTATCCCAACGACACGGTGATCACCGCGAACGAGCTTCACCTCCCCGTCGGTCGCGCCGTTCGACTCGAGCTTCGCTCGGCCGACGTGATCCACAGTTTCTGGGCGCCGAATCTCGAAGGAAAGACGGATCTCATCCCCGGCCAGCAGAACGAGATGGTGCTCCGCGCCGACAGTGCCGGCGTCTATCGCGCCGAATGCGCCGAGTTCTGCGGTCCGCAGCATGCGAAGATGTCGTTGAGCATCGTGGCCGAGAGCGCGGACGCATACAAGCAATGGCTCGCGATTGCCAAGTCGCCAACCGTCCTGCCGCAAAGCGACTCGGCGCGCGCTGGACTCAACGTCTTCATGACTCACTCATGCTCATCTTGTCATAGCATTCGAGGAACGGCAGCGGCGGGCATCGTGGGGCCTGATCTCACGCACTTCGGCAGCCGTACGACGCTCGCCGGCGGTTCGCTGCCGAATACCGTTGGCTATCTCGCGGGTTGGATTTCCAATCCCGACCTGCTCAAGCCCGGCACGAAGATGCCGGCAATCCCCATGGACGGCGCGAGTCTGCAAGCCGTCGTGCGCTACCTCGAGGCGCTCAAGTGACCATTGCGCGCGGAAATCTCGCCGGTCTTGCCGAACGATTGGATGCGCAGTGGTCCACTCCGCACTCCATCTACGGATGGTTTGCCACGGTCGATCATAAGAAAATTGGTATTCGCTATCTGATAACTGCGTTCGTGTTCCTGCTTTTGGGCGGGACCGAAGCCGCGTTGATGCGTGCGCAGCTCGCGCGGCCCGACGGCCACATCTTCTCGCCCGAGGTCTACGACCAACTGTTCACGATGCACGGCACGACCATGATCTTCTGGTACGCGTCACCCATGCTGTCGGGATTCGGCAACTACCTCGTGCCGCTGTTGATCGGGTCGCGCGACATGGCGTTCCCGCGACTCAATGCGTTCAGCTACTGGTCGTTCGTGCTGTCCGGCGTATTCGTCTACGTCAGCTTCCTCGCGGGCGCCGCGCCGCACGGTGGGTGGTTTGCGTACGTGCCGTATACGGACGCGACATATTCGCCGGGGCTCAACATGGATTTCTACGCCCTGGCCTTGCTCTTCCTCACCATCTCGACAACCGTCGGCGCGATCAACTTCGTCGTGACGATTTTCACGATGCGCGCACCAGGCATGTCGCTGAGTCGCATGCCGCTCATGATGTGGAGCACGCTCACCACGTCCGTTGCGTCAATTTTCGCACTCCCGTCGCTCACCGCCGCGCTCATCTTCTTGGAGCTCGAGCGTCGGGTCGGATTCAGATTCTTCGATGCGACCGGCGGCGGAACACCCTTGTTGTGGCAACACCTGTTCTGGGTGTTCGGACATCCGTGGGTCTACATCATCGTGCTGCCGGCGACCGGCATGGCGTCGATGATGTTTCCCACGTTTTGCCGCCGCCCGATCGTGGGCCACACCTACATCGCGCTCGCGACGGTCAGCACAGGTCTGTTCGGTTTCGGCGTGTGGGCGCACCACATGTTCGCCACCGGCATGCCGCTGCTCTCGACCACGTTCTTCAGCGCCGCGAGCATGGCGGTATCGGTGCCGAGCGGCATGCAGGTGTTCGCGTGGCTGGCCACGATCTGGGCGGCGAAGCGTCACGTCTACAGCACGACGTTTCTCTTCCTGCTCGGATTCCTCCTGCTATTCGTCATCGGCGGCGTGAGCGGCGTGATGACCGCGTCGGTGCCCTACGACTGGCAGGTGACGGACACGTATTTCGTCGTCGCGCATCTGCACTACGTGCTCGTCGGCATCAATCTTTTCCCTGTCATCGCCGCGTTCTACTACTGGCTACCAAAAATGACCGGCCGCTTGCTCAACGAGCGACTCGGCCGATGGAATTTCTGGGTGATGTTCCTCGGCGCCAACCTCACGTTCTTCCCGATGCACTTCGCGGGCGTTCGTGGCATGCCGCGGCGCATCTATACATATCCCGCCGGCATGGGCTGGGATTGGCTGAACATGCTCGAGACAATCGGCGCCGCCGTGTTCGTTGTCGGGATTCTGCTCTTCATCATCAACGTGATCTGGAGTCTTCGCGCCGGCGCGCCTGCGGGCGACAACCCGTGGGGCGCATCCTCACTCGAGTGGTCGACGACTTCGCCCCCGCCCGAATACAACTTCGACGTCATTCCTGTGGTGCGGAGTCGCGAGCCGCTCTGGGATGCGCCGAGCCCAAGCCCGGAAGCGTCGATACCAGACTATAGAGTACTCGACACCGGTCGGCGAACGCTCGGCACAACGGTGCTCGATGGGCAGCCGCAGGAAGTCCTACGCATGCCGGGAGATTCGTTGTGGCCACTCGCAATCGCGTTGGCGCTGGCTGCCATGTTCACGGCAGTGTTGCTGGCGTCGGTCGTCGCGATTGTCATTACTGGTATACTAGTTCTCGCATGCGCTGGCGGTTGGCTTTGGCCGCAGCCCGAGGGAGCCGCATCATGACCGATGCCGCGATTCAGTATTCGGGCGCCCCTTTGCCCGAGGTGACGACCGGCACGCGGGCCACCGGCTGGTGGGGCATGGTGTGGCTGTGCGTCACAGAAGCGATGCTCTTTGCCTGCCTGATCGCGAGCTACTTCTTTCTGCGCGGATCGGTGCAAGCGTTTGCTGCGGAGGGCGGACACTATCCGTCGCTCACGCTGCCGATTCCGATGACCGTGCTCCTCGTCACCAGCAGCGGCACGATGTGGTGGGGCGAGCGCGGCATCAGGCGCGGTGACCAGCGCCGACTGCGCATCGGCCTCGCGCTGACGTTCGTGCTTGGCGCGGTCTTTCTTGTTCTGCAGGGCATCGAGTTCAGCCACGGTCTGCACGGACCGACGGCAAGCGCGTACGAGTCGATCTTCTATACGACGACGGGCCTTCATGGCGCCCACGTCGCCATGGGGTTGCTCATGAACCTCTACGCGCAGCTCCAGGCGTGGCGCGGCCACTTCAGCGCCAAGCGTCATCTCACCGTGCAGAACGTTTCGCTCTACTGGCATTTCGTCGACGCCGTCTGGATCGTGATTCTCACAACGCTGTATCTGTCGCCGAGGTTGTGGTGATGTCGACGGTCGCATCGCAGGCGAGCAATCGCGCGCTGTGGTTCGCCGTTGGCGGCGGACCGATCGCCTGGTCGGTCGACACGCTCGCGGCGATCGCAATCGATCACGACTTCTGTGTGCATGGTGCACGACCGTCCGGCGCCGTGGCGACGGCGCTCCTGCTTGGCGTCTCGGTTTGCGCCGTGACGGTGACAGTTTTCGCCGGTCTCGCGGGTTGGCGCACTGTTACTGCGCTCGGCGAGGATACTGGCGTGGGCGACACCGACGTCGATCGCCGCAGGTTCATGGCGCGGTTTGGAATGGTGATCAGCGCGCTGATGCTCTTCGCCATCGTTCTGCGAATGATCACCGTGCTCTTCCTTTCCCCGGCCGCATGCTGATCGCGGCGACGTCGTCACTGGTTGCGCCAAACGGCGTGTGGCGCGCGTGGAGCGTGGAGCCGGGCGTCGTCGTGACGCTCGTCGCGACGGCGGCCGTATACGGGCGCGCAGCATATGTGGCGCGACGACACGGCGGACACCGTGCCGCGCCGTGGACGACTGTCAGCATGTTCGCGACTGGGTGGATCGCGCTCGCGGTCGCACTGGCGTCGCCGCTGGATCCGCTAGCCGAGACGCTCTTTGTGGCGCACATGGCGCAGCACCTGGTGCTGATCGTCGTCGCCGCGCCGTTGCTCGTGCTTGGCGCGCCACCGGTATTCTGGCTGTGGGCGCTTCCGACCGACGCACGGCGTACCGTCGGCCGCGCGGTGACACACGCACCGAGAGTGCGCTGGATTGGTCAAATGCTCAGTAACCCGCCGCTCGTGCTCGCGACGCACATCGCCGCGCTCTGGTTCTGGCACTTTCCGCGACCCTACCAGGCCGCACTCGAGCATTCTGGTATTCACATTCTGGAACACGCCTCGTTTCTGGGCACGGCCATGGCATTCTGGTGGGTCGTGTTGCATCCGGGCGGTCGTCGTCGGCTCGGCTTCGGCGCCTCGATTCTGTACGTCGGCATCGCGCTGTGCCAAAGCGGCGCGCTCGGGGCGCTGCTCATGTTCTCGGCGCGGCCCTGGTACCCGGTCCACGCTGCCGGCGATGCGCTGTGGGACCTTGCCCCGTTGGCCGACCAACAGATGGCCGGTCTCATCATGTGGATTCCGGTCGGCGTGGTCTATGTCGGCGCCGCAGCCGCGCTGTTCGTGCAATGGATGACCGCCGACGAGCGCGCGACGCGACTCGGCGAACGACCGACAACACGAGAGATACCATGCGAAGCGCGATGAGAAGCGCGATGAGAAGCGCGATGAGAAGCATCCCACGCGTGGTCGCGGTTGCGATCGCGGTGCTCGGCGCCATCACCGCATGCTCGGCGCGCTCTAGCGTGCCCGAACAGGTCGTGGTCAACGGCAACGCAACGCGCGGAAAGGCAGCCATCGATAAGTACGGCTGCGGCGCGTGCCATTCCATTCCCGGCATTCAAGGCGCGACCGGGATGGTCGGGCCGCCGCTCGAGCATTGGTCGGAGCGTCGCATCATTGCTGGCGAGGTCGCGAATACGCCGGATCGGCTGGTCGCGTGGATCATGGCACCGCAGACCATCGAGCCGGGAAATGCGATGCCGAACATGGGAATCGGCGATGGCGACGCGCGCGACATCGCGGCGTATCTGTACTCGATACGGTGATATAACAGCACGAAATCTCGCACGAAGAATTGCATTTTTGCGATACTAATGCAGAACGCGCTCAGATTTGTGCGAATTTCGCATTTTTCCGTTGACACACAGGCCGATACTCCGTAGAGTTGATCGCACGATCACTCGCGAAGGAGGCCTGGTGAAATACATCGTTACCGTCGTTCGACCCGAGCAGCTCACCGCCGTCAAAGAGGCCCTCTTTCGAGTGGGCGTCACCGGCATGACCCTCTCGCGCGTCAGCGGCCACGGCGGCGAACGCGAGCTGGTCGAGCACTATCGCGGGTCGTCAGTCGTTCTCGAGTTTCGCGACAAGGTTCGCATCGAGATGGCCGTGTCGGAGTCGTTCGTCCAACCGACCATCGACGCGATTCTCAGCTCCGCACGCACCGGCGAAGTCGGCGACGGCAAAATCTTCGTGCAACCGCTCGAGCGCGTGATTCGCATTCGCAGCGGCGAAGAAGACACAGATGCATTGACACCAATCACCGCGGACGAAGTGCAGAGCCGCGCGCAGCAGTTCCAGGAGGCCGTATGAACGCCGTGTCCACTATCTCGGCCGGCGATACCGCCTGGGTCATGATTTCCACCGCGCTCGTGTTGTTGATGGTTCCTGGTCTCGCATTGTTTTACGGTGGGCTCGTTCGGTCCCGTGCCGTACTCAATACGTTCATGATGAGTCTCCTGGCGCTCGCGGTCGTGGGCGTCCAGTGGGTCGTCGGCGGATACTCGCTGGCGTTCGGTCCCGGCGTCCGCATCGGTTCACTCTCCTGGGCAGGGTTGACGAATATCGGTGCGGCCGTTGGCCCGTATAGCGCAACGATTCCGCACATGGCGTACGTCGGCTTCCAAGCGATGTTCGCGGGCATCACGGTGGCGCTCATCTCGGGCGCCATGGTCGAGCGCATCAAGTTCCACGTCTTCGCGATCTTCGCGCTCGTGTGGACGACGCTCGTGTACGATCCCCTCGCCCACTGGGTCTGGGCGACCGACGGCTGGCTGCACACGCTCGGCGCGCTCGACTTCGCGGGCGGCACCGTGGTGCACATCAGCGCCGGAACGGCCGCACTCGTCGCCGCGATGATGCTCGGACCTCGCCGAGACTACGGACGCGTCGGTCTCCGCCCGCACAACGTCGTCTTCACGCTGACGGGTGCAGGCCTGTTGTGGGTGGGTTGGCTCGGCTTCAACGCCGGGTCGTCGCTCGCCGCGGATGGCGTCGCGGCAATCGCATTAGTGAATACGCATGCTGCTGCCGCCTCCGCCATGCTGGCGTGGCTAGCGATGGACTATTATCGCGCTGGTGAAGCGACCGCCGTTGGCGGCGCGACTGGCGCGGTCGTAGGGCTCGTCGCCATCACTCCCGCTGCCGGATACGTCACTCCGCTCGCCGCGTTGGCCATCGGCGTGATCGGCGCGGGAGCAAGCTACGTCGCGATGCAGATTCGCAGCCGCACGTCGATCGACGACGCGCTCGACGTCTTCGCGTGTCACGGTGTGGCCGGTATCGCGGGCGCACTGCTCACCGGCGTGTTCGCGACGACGGCGGTCAACAAGGCCGGCGCGAATGGCTTGCTCTACGGCAGTCCGCACCTGCTTGCGATTCAGGCGCTGGCAGTCCTTTGCACGATTCTGTTCGCCGCACCAATGACGGCGCTCATCTTCGGCGGTATAAAGGTCTTCGGTTCGCTCCGTGTTCCGCTCGGCAAAGAGCTGCTCGGCATCGATGTCAGCGAGCATGGCGAGCACGCGTATGATGAAGGCGACATGTCGGCCGCCACCGGTCGCGGTGTGCGGATCAACGAGCCGGTGGTGTTGACCACCGGCAAGCCGAAGGTCGCGACGGAAGCGGCGTAGGAGCTGTCATTCCGAGGGAGCAACGCGACCGAGGAATCTTACGTATCTCGACGTCGTAGCCTGCTCCACGACCTGGAAAAAAGATTCCTCGCTTCGCTCGGAATGACAGCGAAGCGAGGAATGACAGCTATCGGCTAGCGGCCGCCAAGTACCGTTCGATCGACGCTGCCGCATCGCGCCCTTCACGAATGGCCCACACGATGAGCGATGCACCGCGCGTCGCATCGCCGGCGGCGAAGACGCCATCGATGCTCGTCCCATAGCGATCGTCGATCATCACACGGTTGTTGCTGACGTGCGTTCCGACCTCGTTCGTGAGACGGCTCTCATCCACGCCGCTGAAGCCCATCGCCAACAGTACGAGGTCGACTTCGGTCGTGAACTCCGTGCGCACCATCGGCTGCGTGACCACGCGCCCATCTGGCAGCGTGCGCGTTTCGACTTGCACGCCGTGCAGCGCGCGCACCATGCCGTCGACGCCTGAGAAGCTGGTGGTCGCGACACTCCAACCGCGCTCACACCCTTCCTCGTGCGCGTGACTCGTGCGCAATTGCATTGGCCAGAGCGGCCACGGCGTCGATCCATGCCGATCTTCGGGCGGCTGCGGCATGAGCTCGAACTGCTGCACACTTTCCGCGCCCTGACGAACGCACGTGCCCGCGCAATCCGATCCGGTATCGCCGCCGCCGATGATGATCACGCGCTTGCCCTTCGCGGAGATTGCCCGCTTGGGGTCGATGCGCTCGCCCGCGAGCCGGCGATTCTGCTGGACCAAGTAGTCCATCGCGAAGTGAATCCCGCCCAACTCACGGCCGGGCACGGGAAGATCGCGCGGACGCGGCGCGCCGATCGCGAGGCATACTGCATCAAACTCGTGACGCAGATCTTCGAGACTGATGTCCTCGCCCACGTGCACGCGCGTACGGAATTGCACGCCTTCGGCAACGAGCTGCTCGAGTCGGAGATCGAGGACGGTCTTTTCCAATTTGAAATCTGGAATGCCGTAGCGCAGCAGACCGCCGATGCGATCGTCGCGCTCGAAGATTACCACCGCGTGGCCGGCACGCCGCAATTGTTGCGCGGCGGCCAGACCCGCGGGGCCCGAGCCAACGATGGCGACACGCTTGCCGGATTCGCGCACCGGCGGGCGTGGCGCAGTCCATCCTTCGCTAAATGCACGATCGGCGATGCTCTGTTCGATCGTCCGAATCGCTACCGGCTGATCGATGATCGACAGCACGCACGCCGACTCACACGGCGCCGGACAGAGTCGACCCGTCAGCTCAGGAAAGTTGTTCGTTGCGTGCAGCAGGTCCGACGCCTCGTGCCACTTCCCGAGATGGACCATCGAGTTCCACTCGGGAATGTCGTTCTGCACCGGGCATCCGGTGTCGCTCTGGCAAAACGGTACGCCGCAATCCATGCAGCGCGCGCCTTGGGCGAGCACGTCTTCTTCCGCCTGCGGCTCGTAGAACTCGCCCCAGTGCAACACACGCTCGTCGACGGCCTGCCGCTTCGGCGTCGCGCGACGAAGCTTGAGAAACCCGCGCGGATCAGCCATGTCGCACCTCGACGCTCGTCGGCGTCGTACGAGTTTTGCGCTCGAGCGCGCGCTTGTATTCGATCGGCATGACGCGGACAAAGTGTCGAAGGGTCTCGTTCCAGTGCGCGAGCGCATGCCGCGCACGACGGCTGCCGGTGTATGCGGCATGCCGCTCGATCCAGCGGCGCAGCGCGGCTTGATCCGCGGCCTCCGTCACCGGCGTGAGCTCCACGAGCGGCGACGTAACGCGGGTTCTAAATGTCTCGTTCACATCGAGCACGAATGCCACGCCGCCGCTCATACCCGCGGCGAAGTTGCGCCCCGTGGTGCCGAGCACGACGACGGTTCCCCCGGTCATGTATTCGCAGCCGTGATCGCCCACGCCTTCGACAACCGCCATCGCACCGCTGTTGCGCACCGCGAACCGCTCGCCCGCCGCACCGGCGATGAACGCCTCGCCCGACGTCGCGCCATACAACACCGTGTTGCCGACGATGACAGTGCCTTCCTGTAGCAGCCGTGTGGTTTTGGGAGGATGGACGATCAACCGTCCGCCCGAGAGTCCTTTGCCGACGTAGTCGTTCGACTCGCCCTCGAGCTCGAGCGTGAGTCCCTGCGTTGCGAAGGCGCCGAAGCTCTGACCCGCCGACCCGTTGAACCGCACAGTGATCGTATCCTGCGGCAAGCCCGCGCTCCCGTACTTTCGCGCAATCTCGCCCGAGATGAGCGCGCCAACAGCGCGATCGACATTTCTGATCGCGCGCGACACCGTCACCGCTTCGCCACGCTCGATCGCATTCGCGACCACCGGCAACAACTGCCCGTCGAGCGTCTTCGACAAATCGTATTCGGCGACCTGCGTACCGCACCGGGCACTGCCTTCGCTGAGCAATGCCGATGCGTGCAGCAACGGCTTGAGATCGAGCGTCGACGCCTTCCAGTGCGGCGCATGCGTCGCAACGCGCAACCGATCTGTGCGACCCACCATTTCATCCAGCGAGCGGAAGCCCAACTGCGCCATCAGCTCGCGCACTTCTTCCGCAACGAAGAAGAAATAGTTGACGAGATGCTCCGGCCGTCCGGCGAACTTCGCGCGCAACACAGGATCCTGCGTCGCGATTCCCACCGGACACGTATTCAAGTGGCACTTCCGCATCATGATGCAGCCTTCAACGATCAGCGGCGCCGTGGCAAAGCCGAATTCTTCGGCGCCGAGCAACGCCGCGAGCACCACGTCGCGGCCGGTCTTGAGCTGACCGTCGACTTGAACGCGAACGTTCGCCCGCAACCCGTTGAGCACCAGCGTCTGCTGCGTCTCGGCCAACCCGAGCTCCCACGCCACGCCCGCGCGCTTGATCGACGACAGCGGCGATGCGCCGGTGCCGCCGGAATCGCCGGAGATCGTGATCAGATCTGCGCCCGCCTTCGCCACGCCGGCTGCGACCGTGCCGACGCCGGCTTCGGCCACGAGCTTCACCGAGATCGCCGCCGCGGGGTTCACGTTCCGCAGATCGAAGATCAGTTGTTTCAGATCTTCAATTGAATAAATATCATGGTGCGGCGGCGGGGAAATCAGCGTCACACCCGGCGTCGCATGCCGCGTCTTGCCGATGAACTCGTCGATCTTGTGACCGGGCAACTGACCGCCCTCACCGGGCTTCGCGCCCTGAGCGACCTTGATCTGCAGCTCGTCCGCGCTCACCAGGTATTCCGTCGTCACGCCGAAGCGCGCCGAAGCCACCTGCTTGATCGCGCTGTTCCGCGACGTGCCGAAGCGCGCCGGATCCTCTCCGCCTTCGCCGGTGTTGCTGCGGCCGCCAATCTGATTCATCGCCACCGCAAGCGTCTCGTGCGCCTCGGCGCTGATCGAACCGAACGACATCGCGCCCGACACGAACCGACGCACGATGCTCGCGGCCGGCTCAACCTGGTCGAGCGGAACGGAATCGCCCTCGACGAAATCGAGCATCGCGCGCAGCGTCGCTGCTCCGCGCTGCTCTTCGTTCGCCAACCGACTGAACTCGCGAAAGGTGCCGTAGTCGCCTTCGCGCGTAGCGCGCTGCAGCGTGGCAATCGTGCCCGGATTCCACGCATGACGCTCGCCCTTGGCGCGATAGTGGTACTCGCCGCCGACGTCGAGCAGCGCATCTCCACGCTCAGCGTTCGCGCGACGAACCACTTCCTCGGCGATGATACCGAGGTCGATGCCCCCGAGCTTCGACGAGGTGCCCGTGAAGTAGCGGTCGATGACGGGCGACGACAATCCGACCGCCTCCCACAACTGCGCGCCACAATAACTCTGCAGCGTCGACACGCCCATCTTCGAGAGGATCTTGAGCAGACCCTTCTCGACGGCGTAGACGTAGTTCGCTTGCGCCGTGGCTTCGTCAATCGATTCGCCGAGTGCGCCGGAGCGAGCCATGGCCGCGCAGGACTCGAGCGCGAGGTAGGGGCTGACCGCGGCCGCTCCGTAGCTGAAGAGCAGCGCGATGTGCGACACTTCGCGCGCGTCCGCGGCTTCGACCACGAGGCTGACCGACGACCGGCACCCTTCGCGAATCAGGCGATGATGCACCGCCGCCACCGCGAGCAGCGACGGCATCGGCTGTTGGCCGACGGCCGGATCGCGGTCGCTGAGGATGATCGTCCCGCGACCGTCGCGCACTGCCTGAAGCGCCGAATCGCACAGCGCTTCGACGGCGAGCTCGAGTCCGTTTTCGACGTCGGGCGAGAAGTGCGCCGACAACGTCACCGGCTTCAATGACGGTTCTTGAATCGCGCGGAGCACCGCGACACCCGCCGGCCGAAGCACGGGATGCTCGAGATCGATCTGCTTCGCGTGCTCCGGCGTCTCATCGAGCAGGTTGCCCTGGGCCCCAAGACGCATGCGCACCGACATCACGAGCGCTTCGCGGATTGGATCGATCGGCGGGTTCGTGACCTGAGCGAACAACTGGCGGAAGTACGAGAACAGCAACTGCGGATGATCCGACAACACCGCGAGCGGCGTGTCGCTGCCCATCGAGCCCAACGCCTCTTCGCCGGCCGAGGCCATCGGCGTGATGATCATCGAGAGCTCTTCGCGCGTATAGCCGAACTTCCGCTGCGCGCTGAGCAGCGCGTCGTCATCGAGCGTGGCCGGAAGGACTGACTGATCCGCCGATGCGACGAGTGACGACAACTCGATCCGCTGCTCGCTGACCCAGCGGCGATACGGACGCAGCGACACGAGCTCGCTCTTGATCTCGTCGTCGTGCAGCAGGCGACCCTGCGTGGTGTTGACGAGCAACAACTGTCCCGGCCGCAACCTTCCCTTCTCACGAACGCACTCGGCGTCCACCGGCATGGCACCCGCTTCGGACGACAGCACGACGATGTCGTCGTCCGTCACGATCCAGCGCGCGGGGCGCAGTCCGTTGCGATCCTGAATCGCGCCGATCTGCCGGCCGTCGGTGAACGCGATCGCCGCGGGTCCGTCCCACGGCTCCATCAGAGAAGAGTGATAGTCGTAGAACGCGCGGCGCTCGGGCGGCATCGATGCGTCGCGCTCCCACGCTTCGGGCACGAGCATCATCATCGCGTGGGCGAGCGGGCGACCGGCGTGCACCAGCAGCTCGACGACGTTGTCCAACGACGCCGAGTCGTTGCCGCCCGGCATGATCACCGGCAGCACCTCGGACATCGTGTCGGCGAAGCGCGGCGACAGCATCGAGCGCTCGCGGGCACGCATCCACGCGAGGTTGCCCTTCATCGTGTTGATTTCGCCGTTGTGGCAAACGAACCGATACGGGTGCGCGAGCGGCCACGACGGGAACGTGTTCGTGGAGAAGCGCGAGTGCACGAGCGCGAGCGCGCTCGCTGCCTCGGGATTCGAGAGATCGCGATAGAACGCAGGGATCTGGTCGGGACGCAGCAGGCCCTTGTACACGATCGTGCGCGACGAAAAGCTCGTGACGTACATCGTGGGACCGCCGGCCGCGGCGAGCGCGTTCGCTTCACGTTCGATCGAGCGACGGATGACGTACAGCGTGCGCTCGAAACCTGAACCGTCATCATCGAGCCGATCCAGCGTACTCGGCGCAACGAACACCTGCCAAATCGCCGGACGGGAATCGCGAACGCGTTCGGCGATCTGAGTGTCGTCAACGGGAACGAGACGCCATCCCAACACGCGGCACCCGTGCGCTGCGACGGCGGCTTCGATGCGCGCCGTGGCGGCTGCGCGGCCTTCGTCGTCGCGCGGCAAGAACAACATGCCCACGCCATAGCCGCCGGCATCGGGCAGCGGAATGTCGAGTCCGCGACACGCGGTGCGAAGCAGCGCGTGCGGGAGCTGCAAGAGAATGCCGGCGCCGTCGCCCACTTCGCCGTCCGGTCCAGTCGCGGCGCGATGCGTGAGATTGAGCAGCATCTCGAGCCCGCGATGAATGACGCCGTACGATTTTTCGCCGCGCAGATGAGCGACGAAGCCGATGCCACAGGCATCGTGTTCGTTGGCGGGGTCGTACAGACCCTGAGCGAGCGGGGCGGTTGGCGCGTACGATGAGACAGTCACGCGATCACGTTGTTCGGAGTTTATCCAATCCGTCGCAAATCACGGCGGCATCACAACGTGCGCGATTTTATCCAATCGGTCAATACATAATGTTATTGCAGCTTTAAGAAACAAAATCCGCTGAGATTGCCGCCCAGAAATACAATTGCGCGGCGTGCGCCGACACCGGCGGCGTCTCGAGATGCCACCACCGTCGCGCATCGCCATCTACTGCAAACACAGTAGATGGCAAATGGTTGCTAAATATCGACTTAGAGAGCGGTCAGGCGCGTGACTGCGCCGGCTCGAAGCCCTCACACCCGCTGATCGGGGTCACTTTGAGATGCAGCGGTGCGTGCCGAGGGTGGCCGCATTCGTCGAGCAGGGTTTCCGGACCTTCGCGCGTGACCCGGATTTCGACGAGCTTCTCTTCCCGAGTGTGCGATTCGCCGAAGTGCGCGCAGAGACCACATTGGCCTTCGGATACATGCTGCATGAGTGCCTCGCTTCGTGGTTGAGAGTGCTCGGAGGTGACTGAAAGTGACTGAGAGTGACTGAGAGTCCTGTCGCTGCGATCGGCTCGGTCGGTTCGGTCGGTTCGGTCGGTCAGAATGCTTTGCGCCAGCCCAATCGCAGTGCGCCGGTTGGGTCGGGCGAGAGAAACAGTGTCCCGCGATCGTCGACGGTCTCGCCCACGCGCGCTTTTGCTTTGGCCGCGCGCCGACTGGATCGAAGTGCAACCTCCTTGCCGACGGCATAGCCGAAGATCGTTCCAATGACCTGGTCGGACGCCCAATGCCGGCGATCCAACGTGCGGCTCAAAGCAACGCCTCCGACCACGATCCACGGCAACGGCTCGGCGATTCCCATCGAGAAGCGGCGCGTGAGGAATTCGGCGCACGCCGCGACGTTCGCGACGTGTCCTCCAGGAAACGAGTGCTCGCCCCAATTGCTCGAGCCCGGAAAATCGAATTTGTACTGATCGCCATTCTTGGCTGGCGGAGACTCGGTGCTCCGCCCGCTGTCCGGTCGCGTGCGCGCTACGAGGGGATACATGACGTAGTTGCGGACGACGCTGCTCGCGGCATACGCGGTGAGGCATCCGAAGAGCCCGTCCTGCAGGCGCTCGTTTTTCGTCGCGAGGCCGATGGCAAGCGCGCCCAACGCAACTGGGGTGATCGTCTTCCCCGAGAACGCGACACCGCCCTCACGGATCGGCTCGAGAAAGTCGAAGGCGCTGCTGTTTTGGTTGCGCACCGCCCATCTGTCGACGGCGGGGTCGGCGGGCGAGACCGCAGCCGAGACGGCGAGCGATCCGCCTGCGAGGAGCCAATCGCTCGCGTGTCCGCGGAGTGGAGATGTCCAGACATCCCACGCATCGCCCACGGAATTCTTGATGTCGGTCCCGAGCATCGAGACCACTGTCTGAGCGTGTGCATGTCGCGCAGGAATGGCGATCGCCAAAGCAATCACGGCCAGCGCAAATCGTCGCGTTGTCATGTTGCTGACAGGTTCGCAGGTGGCGTGCCGGTGATGGCGACGACGCATGATATCCTATTAATCAGCGTTTGATAGTTATCGAAATTCCATCCGACACTGCTCAAATCGGTAGAACGACCCGGTCGTCCAGAGTTGTCGTCGCGATGGTAGCGTGGCGAAGGGACGGCGACGTTGATTTCCTGGCGCGCCGCTCTCTGGTGTCGAGCTGCGCAAAGCGCTTCCTGACATACTGGTATCAATCCCGATAGATATGATCGGAATTGCAGAATAGGTTCGAGGTCACGAACGCCAGCACGCGTTTCGGCCAGCTCGGCATCAACAGCCGGGTGAACTTCGACCGACAGAGCGCATGAAAAAGAACCGCAAAAATCGCTGTAAAGAGGTTAGCAGAGCCGCCAAGCCTGCCAACGTCGATCGGGCCGGCACCCCGTCGCCATCCTGGGCGCTCGCCGGCGTGTTTGCCGTTACCGCCGCCGGCGCCGCCGGGTTCGCGCTGCCGACAACCGTCGCGGCGCAAACGGTCACGCAATCCGACACGCGACAACAGACGCGTGCATTTGCGATCGCAGCTGGGTCGTTGGACAGCGCGCTCGCGGCCTTTTCGCGCACTACCGGCATCGCGGTCACCGATCCTGGTGATATCGCATCGTCGGTGAAATCACCGGGCATCTCGGGCAACCTCACGATCGAGGAGGCGCTGCACCGTTTGCTCGCCGGGACCGGAGTGACGTACACGTTTACGAACGTCCGCGCGCTGCGCATCGAGCGCGGCGCACTGCCGGAACCCGGCACCGCCACGCTCGACGCCATGACAGTGACGGGCAGCTCGACGCCAGTCGCGTCGTCGCCCAAGTACACTGCCCCGCTCCGCGACGTGCCGCAGACAGTGACCGTTGTGTCGCACGACGTGATCGAAGCACAGGGTGCGACGTCGCTGCGCGACGTCATCAAGAATGTCCCGGGAATTACGATCAACGCGGGTGAAGGCGGGTCACCACCCGGCGACAACTTCAACGTGCGCGGCTTCAGCGCGCGGAGCGATCTGTTCGTCGATGGCGTACGCGACATCGGCGGCTACAGCCGCGACGCGTTCGACCTCGAGCAAGTTGAAGTCGCGGAAGGTCCGGCGTCGGCGTACAGCGGACGCGGCTCGATCAACCTCGTCACCAAGACGCCGCATCTCGGTACCGAAAATTCCGTGATGGCACGGGCGGCTACTGGGATCTATCACAATCTCCTACGCCAGTGGGCCGACGCATGAGCGCGGTACGCGCGGTTCGGACAGTCGTCTTCTGGCTGCATCTCAGCGTCGCCGTCGCGGCGGGTGCGGTGATCATCATCATGTCGGCGACCGGCGTCCTGTTGGCCTATCAGAAGCCGGTGTTGTCGATGGTCGCGGCGCGACATCGCGTGGCCGCACCGGCAAACGGCGCGCGGCTTCCGCTCGATTCCATCGTCGCGCGCGTACCATCGGCGCCGGACACGGCGTCCGTCGCATCGATCACGGTGAGCAACGACGGCACGCTGCCCCTCACCGTGGGCCTGAGCGATCGACGCTCGGTGTTCGTCGATCCGTACAGCGCACGCGTGTTGGGGAGCGACGAAGCGACGCGTGGCTTCTTTCAGAGCGTCGAACGATGGCATCGATCGCTGGCGATCGGCTTGGGCACGCGCTCGAAGATCGGCACCACGATCACCGGCATGGTCAACATCGCATTTCTGTTTCTCGTGGTTTCCGGATTCTTTCTCTGGTGGCCACGACGTTGGACCCCGCGCGCGTTTGCCGCGGTGTTGTTTTTCCGTCGGCGTGCACACGGACGGCAGCGCCTTTGGAATTGGCACCACGTGCTCGGCTTCTGGGCGGCGCCGGTCCTCTTTCTGATCGTCTCGAGTGCGGTGTTCATGTCGTACACGTGGCCACAGCAAGCGGTGGCGCGGTTGGTTGGTGTGCCGACGGGGTCCAGCGGCGGTGGTGCGGGCGGCGCAAAGACCGGAGCAAAGACCGGAGCATCGCGCGGACAGGCGCGCGGTGAGCACCGGCCGCGCGCGAGCCTCGACACACTGATCGCGCACGTTGCACCAAGAGCAGGCTGGGAAACGATTCAACTACGCCTTCCGCAGGCTGGTGCGCGCACGGCGGCGGTCACTGTCAGCTACGGAGCCACCGGTCGCCCCGATCGACGCGACCAAATCACGCTCGATGCGTCGACGGCCGCAGTGATGCCGAGTCAAGGCTACAACGACTACGACCCGGCGAGAAAAATCCGGGCGTGGGCGCGACCAATTCACACTGGGGAAGCAGGCGGAATCATCGGCGAGACGATCGTGGCACTCGCGGCGAGTGCCGCCGTCGTGCTCGGCTTCACCGGGTTGTTGCTCGCTTTTCGGCGACTGCGTTCGCGCTCAGGGCGGTCGAGGGGACCCGGGTCTCGGCTTGAGGTCGACGTCCTTGAGTTGACGGAGCTCGAGGCGGAGCGCCCGGAGCTGGTCGTCACGGTCGCGCAGGTCGGACTCGAGCTTCGTCGAGCTTCGTCGTAGCTGATCGTTCTGCGCCACGGCTGAATCGAGCGACGCACGTAACGTTCGGCTCTCCGCGGTCAGCGTGGCGATGCGTGCTTCGACCTCGCGCTCACGCGACGCAACGCTGTCGCGCGTGGCGAGCAGTGCGTTCACCATCGCCAATCGGTCGGTGACGTCGCCGCGGTACTCACTATTCGGGAAGCGATCGAGCAACCGGTGAAACAACTGTGCGGCCCGTTGCGGGTCGTACGTCGGCCGAGCCGGCGAGCTGTAGAGAATTCCCGCCTCGTACAGCGCATGCTCGTCGTTGATGAGCGCCGAGTCCGATTGGAAGACGCGCGCGGCATCGAGCCAGTGCTGGTCGTGCAGATCTCGCTCGAACGGACGCGGCGTGCACGCCGATATGAGAATCATCATTGCGAGCGTCGTGGCCTCGAGACGTCTCTTGCCAATCGTTCGAATCACGAGGCAGACTCCCGGACGCCAATCGCCGGAGCAGTCGCCGGCACCAACGAATTGTCCGGCGCGCACACGGCGCCCGGAAGCAGGACACAGAAGATGCTCCCGCGCGGATCGTTGTCCGCCACCCAGATCGTGCCGCCGTGCGCCGCAACGATTTCCTGACAGATCGTCAGTCCGAGTCCGACACCGCGGCCACGCGCAGCGCGTCCCGCCTCCGCCTGATAGAACCGAGTGAACACACGCTCTTTCTCTTCGTCGGGAATGCCTGGCCCTTCGTCCGACACCGTGAGCAGCACCGCGCCGCCACGCATGCCACTGCGGCGCATCACCGCCACGCGCTCGGGCGGAATGCGATCGCCGCCTGATGGCCACTCCGCGACGCGAACCTGCACCGTGCCGCCAGGCGGCGAGAACTTGATCGCGTTCTCGAGGAGGTTGTCGAGCACCTGCGCGAGTCCGGTTGCGTCGCCGCGCACGAGCAGCCGATGCTCCGGCTCGACGAGCGACAGGTGATACGCACGCTCGGTGCGCGCGCTATCGGCTCGTTCCATCGATCGCTTCACGAGTTGCATCACGTCGAGCATTTGTAGATCGGGCTCGAGCCCCGCCTCGATCCGCGACAGATCCAGGAGCTTGCTGAGCATGTTCGAGAGTCGGCGACCGCCGTCGAGATTCAGCTCGAGCAGTTGCCGCTGCTTTGGCGCGAGCGGACCCGTTACCTCGTCGAGGAGGACGCGAATCGTCTCCTGCATCGACGACAGCGGCGTCTTGAGATCGTGCGACACCTTGGCGACGAAATCACGCTTCATGCGATCGAGCTCGTCGAGCCGTTCGGTCATCGAGTTGAAATCACGCGCTACCTGCGAGAACTCGTCGCCGCCAGTCGTGTCCAGCCGATAGCCGAACCGCCCGGCCGACACCTCGCGCGTGCCCTCGGCGAGCTTGTCGAGCGGATCGACGATCGAACGAACGAGCAACGCAGAGAGAAGCACACTGAGGATCAGTGCGCCGAGCGCGGCGGCCCACGACAGGTGTTCGGCGGTTCGCGCCGCGTCTTCGGAGCTCGCGAGCTCGCGGGTCATTGCGTCCTGCGAGGCCGCGGCGAGATCGCGCGTCTCGTCGCGGACTTGATCGAGCGATGTTTGCAGTTGTGTGATGAAGGCGCGCGTGTCTCCGTCAGACGAAGACTGTTCGACTGTCGCGATGTGCTCTACGCGCGATTCCACATTCTTCCAATCGCGATCGAGTGGAATCACCGCCGCGCGTTCGGCTTCCGTGAGCGGAACGGAATCCAGTGCGTGCAGTGACGCTCCATACGCGTGCGACGTCTCCACGACGCGATTCAAGTAGCCTGCATCGCGCGTGACGAGAAACTTCTCCGCGTCACTGCTCATCTGGGAGAGTCGGCCTAATTGCGCGGTAGAGCTCACGCGGAGGCGCGACGAGATCTCCGTGAGCACGTGGCCGCTCTCCACCGTGCGCTGAATCGTCCGGACGTGGTACACGACGACGCCCGCGAGGAGCGCGATGTAGATCGCGAACGCGCTACGCAGGCGTGTGCCGACTTTCATGCGTCCTGCCCGTAGGCGCGGAGTTTGTTGCGGATCGTCTTCACGTCCAATCCCAACTGCCGCGCTGCCTCGGCTTTGTTATTCCCCACGCGCTCCAATGTTTGCAGAATGAGCAAGCGTTCCGCTTCGGCGAGCGTGGTGCCAGCAGGTACGGTGAGCGTCGGCTGACCGGCTCCGCCGCGCAGCATCTGCAGGTACGGCGGCAAATGCCGCGGCTCGATCCAGCCCGATCGCGCGACGATGGTCGCACGCTCGATCACGTTGCGTAGCTCGCGGACGTTGCCCGGCCACGGATGCCGCTCGAGCATTTCTCGTGCGGCGTCGCCGACGCCGTCGACGTCGAGGCCGTGCTTTCGCCCGAACTCGCGAACGAAATGCTGCGCGAGAAGCGCCACGTCATCGAGTCGTTCGCGAAGTGGCGGCAGCGCGAGCTCGAACACCGTGAGGCGATAGTACAAATCCTCGCGCAAGCGACCTTCACGAATGGCCTGCGCCGGCGGACGATTTGTTGCCGCGAGCACGCGCACGTCGAACGGCACGTCGCGACTGCCGCCCAAGCGCCGCACATGACCTTCTTCGAGAATGCGCAGGAGCTTGGGCTGGAGCGCAATCGGCATCTCGGCAATCTCGTCGAGAAAGAGCGTGCCGCCATTCGCCATCTCGAATACGCCGGGCCTCGAGCGCGTGGCTCCTGTGAACGCGCCCTGCTCGTGGCCGAACACTTCGCTTTCGACGAGTCCCTCGGGAATTGCCGCCGTGTTGATGGCGATGAACGGCTTGTCGCTCCGCGCGCTCGCGGAATGAATGGCGCGCGCGACGACTTCCTTTCCCGTGCCGCTTTCGCCGGTGAGCATCGCCGACGCGTCGCTCGACGCGAGCGACTCGATGGTGCGATGGAGTTGCCGCATCGCGCGACTCTGGCCGACCAGGCCGCTGCCCGCTTGGCGATCGAGTTGCGAATCGAGCGAACGGCTCTCGCGCTGCCGGCGGACGTCGCTCGCGGTTGCTTCGAGCAAGGCGAACAGCGACACGTAGTCGAGCGGCTTCGTGAGAAAGTCCGCGGCGCCCGCTTTCATGGCTTCGACTGCGCCATCCACGTTGCCGTGGGCGGTGATCATTACGACCGGCAGGCGATCGTCCTGCCGTTTGATCCGCTTGAGCAATTCCATTCCCGAGCTGCCGGGCAACACCAGATCGCACAGCACGAGATCGGGGCGCTGCCTGCCGATCTCGCGTTCGGCTTCCGCGGCATCGCCGACGGCGCGCACGTCGTGCCCCCAGTCGGCGATGCGAAGCGACAGCACTTCGCGCAACGCCGGCTCATCGTCAATTACCAGAATGGACAGACGTGGTTGATCCATGCTCGTAATCTGGGGCTCTTGCCGCGTCAGGTGAAAGCGCAGACTGGCGTAAGGCGACTAAAGCTGACACAAGCACGAAACCCCGGAACGCAACTGGCGTCCCGGGGTGCGGCCGCAAGTGGCCGCGTGCTCGCTCACTGAGACTGTCAGACCTTCACGAACATCAAATACTTCTCAGGAGCGAACAATGATCAGGAAGGGCGAAGCCTTCCAAAACTCTTCGGGCTCGTTAATCGTGAGCGCGCCAGCGATCTTGCCGTCCTTCTGCACCTTCGGGGCAGCGTACGCCGGGTTCTGGCGCGACAGAATCTGATACTGGCCGGCCGGAAGCGTGATCGTGCGATCCGCAAGGCGGTCGATCTTCGTGAATTTCGCCGGATCGAGCTCACGGGCCGGCGACACGGTGCGGGATCCCGCGATCAGGAAGCGCTTCGAGCCTTCCGCGACGAGGATGCCCTTCTTGATCAACTCGTCCTTCGTGCCGACGACGTAGTACGCGGTGTTCTTTTCAGTGGTGAGCTGATTCACCGTATCGACCAACGCGACGCGAACGTGACTCAGCGTGTCGACCTGGCTATTGAGCGCGGCGATCTGCGTGGTCTGGCGATCGATCTGCCCCTGGAAGTCAGCGCGTTCCTTTTGGGCTTCGGCCTGCATGTCGGCGATGCTCTTCTCGTACTCCGCGACTTTCGCGACGAGGCCGGAATCCTGCTGCGACAACTTCGATGCACGCGCACGCGTGCTGGCGAGACGCGTCTGCACGGAGTCGAGGCGCGCCACGAGGTGCGAGATGCGCGCGACGATTTCCTTGCGCTGGTCATTCACCTTCTCCGATTCCGCCGCGGTCTCCAACGTCGGCTTCGACTTGCTGGCGAGCGCGCGCGCCTTGGCGAGCTCGGTGTTGATATCGTTCACGAACTGCGTCGACGACATCACTTCGTCGAGCAAGTCCTTCCGGACGTTGGCAAGGGAATCGACGCGAACCGAGTCGACGTGGGCAAGCGTATCGAGCTTTCGCTGCGTTTCCTGGCCACAGCCCGCGAGCAGGGCAGCGGAGAGCAACGCAATGGGCGCGGTGCGGGAGAAATTCACGTTGTCACCTTCGTAGTTCGAAGTGATGGGGCGGACCAGAGAATCAGAGAGCGGACTCTGCAGACTCGCCCAGCGCAATGCTGAACCAATGCGGCGACCGAACGGAGGCCGGCCGCGCACTCACCTCTAAGGCAACGGCGGTGCCGCAAATTCTTATTCTATAACTGCATGTAAATCAACGTGTTAGGCGCTTATCTGCGCTCATCGGCGAACTGCCGAAGCCGGGAACCGGGAAATTTTCCCCGGACAAAATCGCCATTCCCGCCCGCCAGAAATCGGCCGATTTCTTGCCCGCGTTCATCGCCGGAACGACACGAACCTGCCTCCAGCACGTCCCAACCTTCACGACACACAGCCAGATGCCTTTGACTGCCGCACAGCGAAAACATCTCGAGCGCCGGCTGCTCGATGAACGCGCACGCATCACGCAGGACCTCGCGCGCTTCACGCGCGCAGAAGCGGACGAAGACGAGCAGGATCGCGCGGGCGATCTCTCGAAGATGCCGTTTCATCAAGCCGATCAGGGGACGGACACGATGGACGCGGAGCTCGCGGCGTCCAACGCGACGCGTCAATCCGCCGAGCTGTCGCAGATCGACGATGCGCTCGAACGACTCGCGAAGTCCCCGGCACAGTTTGGCGTCTGCGAAACGAGTGGCGAGGACATTCCGTTCGAGCGACTGGACATCATCCCGTGGGCGCGAACGTGCGAGGGGCGTTGACGGCTGCGCTCCATTCTGCGCGGTGCACGCCTTTTACGAGAAGCCACGTCAACATCGCCACGCCGGCCGGCGCCATGAGGAACAGCAACAGTGGCGTCGCGTACGAGGGCGCGAGCACGATCGCGAGATTGTCGGCGACGAACGCAGCACCGCCGAGCATGAAGAGCGCGCCCAGCACGCGCGGTAAATAGCGTGAGCGGTAGACGAGATAGCCTCTGATGATCGTCGCGATTCCGTAGAACCCGATGAAGATGCCTGCGATGGTGCCGAAGAGCTTGAACGACAACAGCGCCAGCGCATTCAATTGATCCGGGGTGAATACTCTCAGATAGTCGGCCCCGTTCAGGAGCAGCAACGGTGCGTAGAAGAAGCATTCGGCGAAGGCGTACGTCACCGTCGCGGCGATGCCGAAAAACGCGGAGAGCAGCGCGAGGTTCCTGTTCACCGGTCGTAGCAGGACGTAGAAGAGGAGCGCGAGCGTGATGTCGCAGGCCGCCTCGACGAGGTACGCCGCGAATCCGGTTCGAAAGAGCAGCGGCGACGCAACGATGTTTCTCGCCGTGGCACCCGCGTCGCCGGCGACGAGCAGCCGCGCGGGCACGATCGCTTCACCCCACGTGCCGAATACGATCGAGGCGAGAATGAGCACACCGGTCAGGCGTGCGTACTTTTGAATGACGTCGGCGCCGCTCGTGGAGTCGGTGGAAGACATCGGGGCCTCGCGGGTCGGTGGTGGCGTTCCAGCGTGGTCGCCTTACGCCGCGGCAACTCGGCGAGTTTCCGCGGCCGCGGTTTGTTGCCCGGTGCGCGCTGATCGGCGATCTTTCGGACACGGAGGGCTGGCAGAATGGCTATTGCACCAGTCTTGAAAACTGGCGTCCGCAAGGACTTGGGGGTTCGAATCCCTCGCCCTCCGCGTCAACAAGCGCGGATGGATAGTTGAAGATTCTCGTCATCGACGTCGGCGGCACGCACGTCAAAGCGCTGGTCACCGGCCGTCGCACGCCGGTCAAAATCGATTCCGGCCCCACGATGACGCCAAGCACCATGGTCGCCGAGTTATCGAAGGCGATCGCTGACTGGCAATTCGATGTCGTCTCGATCGGCTTTCCGGGTCCGGTCCGCGATGGCAAGCCGGCGCGCGAGCCGTGGAATCTCGGCGCCGGCTGGAAGAACTTCGACTTCGAGAAAGCGTTCAAGCGGCCCGTCCGTATCATCAACGACGCGGCCATGCAGGCGCTCGGGAGCTACGAAGGCCACAACATGCTGTTCCTCGGACTTGGGACGGGGCTCGGCTCGACGATGATTCGCGACGGCGTACTCATTCCGCTCGAGCTCGCGCACCTCCCCTATCGCAAGGGCAAGAGTTACGAGCAGTATCTCGGCGTTGCGGGCTATGAACGCCTTGGTAAACGCTCGTGGCGAAAGCATGTCGAGACCGTCGTGGCGCTGTTCGTCGCAGCACTCGAAGTCGACTACGTCGTCTTGGGCGGCGGGAACGCTCGGCATCTGAATGACTTGCCGCCGAACACGCGGCTGGGTGAGAACGCCAACGCGTTCAAGGGTGGCTTTCGGCTGTGGGACGACGGGCCTGTACCGGCGCGCGTCGTGAAGGCGCGTCAAAAACGTACGGGCCCCAACAATCGGCCTCACGAGCGCGTAGACGGCTAACGGAAACCGTGCGCGCCAAGGCTGCTAGTTGCCTTTCGCGCCGCACCGTACATTTCCGCCGTCCCTCCCCAAAACCCCCTGAGGAGCTCGTGCTTATGCGTCGCCCACTCTTGCTGCTTTCGTTGCTCGTCGCTCCGTCGATCGCCGTCGCTCAGAAAGGCGGTGGCAAAACTCAAGCGACCAGCCACCAGGAACTCGATACCACGCGCATCCCTCAGGGTCCGACGCTCCGAGTGCGCGACGTCCAGGATGAGAGTCCGCTCAAGATGTTCGTCGACAAGCACAAGGATCTGAAGCTGACCGACCCGCAGGTCGACTCGCTCAAGGCTGCTGATAAAGCGTTACGAGACAAGAACGACGTGTCCTACAAGTCGATCGATTCGTTGATCGGCGTGATGCGCTCGGCCGCGCGCGATCAGACGGACGCCGGTCGTGGCAAGAGCCGCGTGGCGCGTGCTGCGCTGATGCTCGCTGTGGGCGATGTCGACACGAACAACGAAGCGGCCGCCAAAGAGTGGGTCGCGAAATTCACGCCGGAACAGCAAGCGACGGCCACGCAGCTACTCACCAAGCTTTCGGAAGACGAGAAGCACATGCTGAACGATCGGCTCGGCGGCGGCCGCAACGGCGGCGGCGACAACTGATCGATTGAATCGCCGGCTGTCGCTGTCCGAGATGAACCGCGATCAGCGATAGCCGGCAGCCTGCATTCCGAACAACTCGGCGTAGAGTCCCGACGCCACAACGAGATCGTCGTGCGCACCCTGCTCGACGATCTCGCCGTTTTTCAGGACGATGATTCTGTCGGCCATGCGCACGGTCGAGAAGCGGTGCGAGATCACCACCGCCATGCGTCCCGCCATGAGCGCGTTGAAGCGCACGAATACGTCGTATTCGGCGCGCGCATCGAGGGCCGCCGTAGGCTCATCGAGAATCAGCACCTGCGCGTCGCGCATGTAGGCGCGCGCGAGCGCGACCTTCTGCCACTCGCCGCCCGACAGATCGACGCCGCCGTCGAACCGGCGACCGAGCATCTGGCGATACGACTTCGGTAATCGCGGCAGCAGCGACGCGGCGAGCGACTTCTCCGCTGCATCGGAAATCGCCGCCGGCGGTGCCATCGGTTCGACCGAAGCGAGCGCCGTCGCCACGCCAGCCTCGGCGGGCACCTGCTCGATGTCGAGATAATCGCGCACCTTGTCCACTTCGCCGACGCCGACGTTCTCGTCGAAGCGCATGTCGTAGCGCACGAAGTCCTGAAAGATGACGCCGATCGCGCGACGGACCTCGCCGACGTCGTAGTCGCGGAGGTCGATGCCGTCGAGCAGAATGCGTCCCTCGGTCGGATCGTAGAGACGCGCCAGGAGTTTGGTGAGCGTCGTCTTCCCTGCTCCGTTCTCGCCCACGAGCGCGACACGTTCGCCGATGCCCAGCGTGAAACTCAGATGGCGTACGGCCCAACGCTCAGAGCCTGGATAGCGGAATCCAACATCCTCGAATACGAACCCGTGCTGAATCGGTCGCGGCACGGCACGAGCGCCTGGCACGTTCCGGATCGTCGGCTGCATGTCGAAGAAATCGAACAAGTCTTTCAAATACAGACTCTGCTCGTAGATGCCGCTCGTCGACATGAGCAATGCCTGAATGAGGTCGCGGCTCTGCCGGAACGACGCAGCGAGAAACGTGAGCGTTCCGATCGAGATCGCGCCCGTCACGACGCGCAACAACACCACGACGAATGCGGCGTAGTAGCCGAGCGTGCCGAAGAGCGAGAGACCGGAGCTGACGAATGCTTTGCGCACCGACAGCGCGCGATTCTCGTCGTAGAATCGATCCGACAGCACGCGATAGCGCGAGATGAGCCACGGAGCGAGACCGAACATCTGGACTTCTTTCGCTGTTTCGTCGCTCGCGCCCACATAGCGGACGTAGTCGAGCTGGCGTCGCTGCGGTGTGCGACGGAACAACAGCGAGTACGAGAGCGCCGCGAAGTGCGTCTCGCCGACGAAGCTCGGAATCACCGAGATCACGAGGAGAAGCAGCAGCCACGGATCTTCCGCCGCGAGCGCAACGCTGAGCGAACCGAGCGTCAGCAGGCTTTGCCCAATGCCGAACAACTGCGAGAGCAGCGCCACGCGGCCGGTCGTGCCCTGACGCGCACGCTCCAGGTGATCATAGAACTCCGGATCCTCGAACATGTGCAGATCGAGGGTGGCCGCGTGCTCCATGAGCTGGATGCTGATGCGATTCGTGAACAGGTCGCCGAGCAAACTCTCCGTCAACCCGGACGCGCGGGTGAGCAGTTCGCCGATGATCACAGTCGCCATCTCGATGCCGACGAGCACCCAGAGATGGTGAATGGGGCCACGCGTCCGTGCGAGCAGAATCGCTTCATCGATGATCAGCTTTGCGACCCACAGCGTCGACACCGGCACCACGGAGCGGACGATGCGGAGCACGACCATCGACACGGTGTAGCCGCGGTGCGTCTCCCAGACGAGCCGGAGCAGTCGCGGCACATGCCGCAACGCGGCGATGCGCTCGCGCAGCGGCGTCCGCGGCGCGTTGGGATCGCGCTGGCGGCCCCGCATCATGGCGTACGAGAGCGACACACTCATGTCACAAAGGTAGGACGTGGGGCAAAGCCGCGGCGCGATGCTTGTCGCCATACGCGTCGCGACACTTGTGTAGACTCGTTCGCGTCCGGTAAATTGCGCGAGCGTCTCGAGTCGACGCCGCACGCGCGCTGGGGGGGTGGCCGAGAGGCTGAAGGCGGCGGTTTGCTAAACCGTTAAAGGGTCAAAAGCCCTTTCGGGGGTTCGAATCCCCCCTCTCCCGTAACAGAGGCCCGCCACATGGCGGGCTTTTGTGTTTTCAGGGGATACTTTTCGCACATGACACATCGTCTTCGCTTCGCGCCGTCGCCCACGGGATACCTGCACGTGGGTGGCGCCAGAACCGCGCTGTTCAACTGGCTCTTCGTCAAGCATTACGGCGGACAGTTCCTGCTGCGCGTCGAGGACACCGACCGCGCGAGAAGCACCGACGACAGCACGCGCGCCATCTTCGAGGGTCTCGAGTGGCTCGGGCTCACATGGGACGAAGAGGTCGTCTACCAGGGCGCGAACCTCGAGCGTCACCGCGCCGACGTGAAGCGCCTGCTCGACGCCGACAAAGCCTATCGATGCTTCTGCACGCAAGCGGAGCTCGACGAGCAGCGCAAAGCGGCCGAGTCGCGCGGCGAGGCGTTTCGATACGATGGGCGCTGCGCGCGACTACCTCGCGCCGATGTGGAGCAGCGCGTCGCCGCGGGCACACCGTTCGTCGTGCGTTTTCGAATGCGCAGCGGTGAGACGTCGTGGACCGATCTCGTGCACGGCCTGATCACCTTCCCGAACAAGGACATCGGCGAGGGCGACTTCATTGTGCTGCGCACAGACGGAACGCCGATCTACAACTTGGCGGTCGTGTCGGACGACATCGCGATGGGCATCACGCTCGTGATGCGCGGCGACGATCACATCTCGAACACGCCGAAGCAGATTCTCCTCTACGAGGCGCTGGGCGAGCCGCTGCCGCAGTTCGCGCACTTGCCGATGATCCACGGCATGGATGGGAAGAAGTTGAGCAAGCGGCACGGTGCGACCGCGGTGGGCGACTATCAACACATAGGTATCCTGCCGCAGGCGATGCTCAACTTCCTCGCGCTCCTCGGCTGGTCGCCCGGGAACGACATCGAAGTGATGACCGTTCCACAGATGGTCGAGTTGTTCTCTTCAGACGGGTTGTCGAAGAAGGCGGCGATTTTCGACACGAAGAAGCTCGAGTGGATGAATGGCCAGCATCTCGCGACGATGACCGCCGCAGAGCTTGCGCCGCTCGTGACGCGCGGTATCGTCGGCGAGGGGTTGGCCTCCGCGGCGGATCTCGCTCAGCGCGAGGTGTGGTATCACACGTTGCTCGATCTCCTCAAGGTGCGCGCGCGCACCACCGACGAGATCGTGCGCCAGGCCGCGCCGTATCTACGTAACGACATCGAGTACGACGCCGACGCAGTCGCGAAACAATGGAAGGATGCGGTCGCATCGCGAGCCATTCTCGATTCCTCACGCGACGCACTCGCCGCGGTGAGCGCGTGGGAGCCGCAACCGCTCGAGGACGCGCTGCGCGGCGTCGCCGAAGCAAGAGGTATGGGAGCAGGAAAGATTTTTCAGCCCCTGCGTGTCGCGCTCACGGGGTCGGCAGCGAGTCCCGGAATGTTTGACGTACTCACGCTGCTCGGCCGCGAGCGTTCGCTTGCGCGCATCGACGCGGCCACGAGCTACCTCGCGAGTCGCGGTGGATAAAAAATCCGTTGACCGCCGCTGGTACTGAGGCGTACATTTCCGGCAACCGAGGTACGCTGACTTTCAGCAAGTTGAAAATCTCGCCGACCTCGTACGAAGGGGGCGTATGTCGCAGCCACTCACGCCGCTGGAACAGCGAGTCTATCACTACATGATAGACTTTCTTGCTGAGAACACCTACCAACCGAGCATCCGCGAGATTGCGCGGAAGTTTCGCATCAAGTCGACGAAGACAGTCTCCGACTTGCTGCACGCGCTCGAGGACAAAGGCTACATCGAGCGCGACGAATCGCGCTCGCGTGGCGTTCGCCTACTCGGCTTCGCTGCCGCCGGTTCCACGCAGCCCGTTCCCTACTACGGGCGCATTCACGCGGGCGAGCCGATGCTGCTCGCCGAGAATCGTTCGGGATTCATCACGATGGATCGCCGCTTT
The DNA here is from genome assembly GCA_036499625.1 of Gemmatimonadaceae bacterium. Taxonomy (GTDB): domain Bacteria; phylum Gemmatimonadota; class Gemmatimonadetes; order Gemmatimonadales; family Gemmatimonadaceae; genus JAQBQB01. The sequence continues at coordinate 6,464 of DASYDJ010000051.1, read as the reverse complement.
CTGCCGAGCGAAGACACCTTCGCGTTGAAGGTGAAGGGCGACAGCATGAACGGACGCGGCATTCTCGACGGCGACTTCGTGATGGTCACGCCAGCGGCGACTCCGAAAGACGGAGATATCGTCGCGGCGCGTCTCGGTGACGAAGCCACAGTGAAAACACTCACGCATCGCGGCAGCACGGTCGTGCTCGAACCGGCGAACGACGCGGACCGTTCAATCGAAGTCAGCGCGACGGACGACTTCGCGGTGCTCGGCGTCGTGTGCGGCGTATTTCGTCCGTATTGGGAACAGATTCCCCCGCCGACGATTCAAGTCGAGGCCGAAGCGCCGTCCCCTGTGAGCTGAAGCGAGCTGAAGTGACCTGACGCGAACCTAGCTCGCGCCTCGATTACTACGGAACGATGGGCGTCGGCTTACCGGCCGCCGCCTTTTTCGCGTCGTCGGCTTCTTTCGTTTCCTTGATCTCGCGATCCTTGCGCTCACGAATGCGCTTGATCGCAGCGTTGAAGTCTTCCTCGCTCATGCCCTGCGCGTGCGAGTAGATGTCGTCGCGAATGAAATCCGCCTCGCGATTCTCGCGAATGCGTGTGCCGTCAACGCCGCCGCGATTGAGCGGTAAGGCCGCAAGGATGGCCGACGGCAGCTTGAACTTGCCGAGGTAGATGTACTGCGAGTCGAGGCCGTACTTCCCGCCGTTCCGCTCGATCGTCCAGTCGCGCGGACTGCGCCCACGACTCTCGGCGGCCGCGATCTCCGCTTCGCGATACGCCCCGATGATCGCCTTCACGGCGCTATCGTTACGCTCGGCGTTGGACAGCGGAATCCGCAGCGTGTTGGGCCGCAGCTCAATGCGCGGATCAGGGAGCGACGGACTCAGCCCGGCGGCAATGCCAACGGCAGCACCGGTGCCGTTACCGATTCCCGTGCCGGAATCGGCGCCGGCCATCGACGTTGGCGGAGCGGTCGGCGGCAGCTCCGTCGGCACCGACGTTGGCGCGACGATCTGCGGCGCGGGCTTCTCGACTTTCTTCTTGTTCGCCTTGGCGGCGATGCCGTTGCCGGCCGTCTGTGCCGGCTTGGGCTGCACCTGCACGTACTGGATGCTCTCGCGCAGCGGCGTCTTCTCCTTGAAGAACGCCGAGAGCGGATAGCGGAACGTGATCGACGCGATGAGCGCGATGAGAACGACGTGCGCTGCAAGCGAGATGACGATCGAGCCCTTGCCGGCTTCCCGAGTCTCGTGCAGCGCGGCCTTCATCAGACTGCCACGCTCATGGTCGACAACACACGGCCAGCGCGCCGCGCGGCCTCAGCGATTCGTTCAGGCGACGTGATGAACGAGATGCGGAAGAATCCTTCACCGCCCTCGCCGAAGCTGGAGCCCGCCATCACGACCACGCCTTCCTCCTCGAGCAGCCGATCGGCAAACAACGCACTTGGAATACCGTCGGGCAGTGCGATCCACAAGTACATCGTGGCGCGCGGCGTGTCACAGGCGAATCCCGCGTCGCGAAATGCCGTCACTGCTGCATCGCGCCGCTCCTTGAACACCGCGATGTTGCCCGGAACGAACTCGTCGTAGCTCGCCAACGCCGCGGTCGCGGCCGACTGCACCGCGAGAAACTGGCCGGTGTCGGTGAACGATTTCAGCTTGGCGAGCACGGACGCAACCTTGGGCGACGCCGCGGCCCAGCCGCACCGCCAGCCCGTCATGTTGTACGTCTTCGACATCGAGTGGAACTCGATCGCCACATCGCGCGCACCGTCGATCTCGAAGATGCTCGGCGGCACATAGCCGTCGAACGCGAGTTCGGAGTACGCGTTGTCGTAGACGAGCAGGATGTCGAGCTCCCGGCAGCGCGCCACGATCTTCTCTAGATAGTCTAGAGGAGCGATGGCCGCCGTCGGATTATTAGGATAGTTGAGATAGAGAATTCTCGTGCGCGCCAGCACGTCGCGCGGAATCTCGTCGAGATCGACGAGAAAGTTCGTGCGCGGGCGAAGCGCGTACCGATACGGCTCGCCGTTGGACAAGAGCGTGCCGCCCTGATACGCGTTGTACCCCGGCTCGGGAATGATCGACACCGCGCCCGGCTCGAGGTACGCCAGCGCGAGATGCGCGATGCCTTCCTTGGAGCCGATGAGCGGCACGATCTCCGTCATCGGATCGAAGCGCAGCCCGAAGCGCTTCTGCATCCACGCCGAGATGGCCTCCCGATACGCGACGAGCCCCATGCCAAAGGCATAGCGGCTCATCGTGGGATTCTGCACGGCGGCGGTCAGCGCTTCGACCGCTTTGGGCGGCGGCGCCAAGTCGGCGTCGCCGGCACCCAAGTCGATGACGTCGACGCCGCGCGCGATCAAGTCGCGCTTCTTCTGCGGAATGGACGCCAGCGAATACTCGGGCAGCGTTTGGAATCGAGCAGCGAACTTCGGCACTAGCTCTTGAGGGTCACAGGGTTCCGCACGCGGCTCAGGCCGAGGACCTCCACTTCTACCTCGTCCCCGTCGGATAGTTTCCCGACTCCCGCCGGACTGCCGGTCAGGACGAGATCGCCTGGCTCGAGCGTCATGACGTGCGAGATGTAGGAGAGCACATCGGGGATGGAGAAGACGAGATCAGAGACCTTACCGCGCTGACGTTCTTTTCCATTGACCTTCGTCACGACCGTGACGTCGGAGAGATCCGCAGGGGGGGTAGCGGGTTCGCCGATGGGACAGAATGTGTCGAATCCCTTGGCGCGCGTCCACTGTGAATCGGACCGCTGAAGGTCCCGCGCCGTCACGTCATTTGCGGCGACAATGCTGCCAATGGCCCCGCGCGCTTCCTCTGGCGACGCGCCACGGAGGCGCTTGCTCACAATGATGCCAATTTCCCCTTCATGCTCGACCTGCGCTGACTGCGGCGGCAGCTCGATCTTGTCACCCGACGCGATGATGCTCGAGGGCGGCTTGAGAAAAAACATTGGCTCCGTCGGGACGTCGTTGCCCATTTCCTTCGCGTGGTCACGGTAGTTGCGGCCGAGACAGACGATTTTGCCGGGGGTCATCGTAGGGTCGAGGGACGAGGGTGGAGGGTCGAGAAACTGGCTCCTGAAGTGTAATCCCTGGACGCGCTGGCCTCACCCCTCGGCTCGATAGAATTCCTGAACGGCCCCCAAAAGGTCAGCCCACTTCCCCACGATCCGCCGGGCGGGCGGAAGCCCGTCCAGCAAGCCGCGCCCATAGCCTTTCGTTACGACACGCGGATCCGCAATCACCACGACACCGCGATCGGCGCTCGTGCGGACCAGTCGGCCAAAGCCCTGCTTGAGGCGAAGCGCCGCGTGCGGGAGCATGAACTCGCGGAACGAATCGCCGCCGCGCGCGTCGATCGCTTCGCAGTTTGCCGCCGTGATCGGTTCCGAGGGCACGCGGAACGGAAGCTTGGCGATCAGCAGCGCGCGCAGCGCATCGCCCGGGACGTCGACGCCTTCCCAGAATGACGCGGTGCCGATCAAAATTGCTTTGCCGGCATCGCGGAAGCGCGACAGCAGAATGTCGCGCGATTCGTCGCCGTGCACGAGCAGCGGCCACCGCCTGTCGGCGCCGCGGGCGCGCAGCTCGGCGGCCATAGCACGAACATCTTTGTGGCTCGTGAACAGAACGAACATTCCGCCGTCGGCTGCTGCAGCGAGATCCATCGTCACGCGCGCGACGGCGCTGAAGTGCGCCGCACCGTTCACATTAGGCGCCGGCACATCGCTCGGCACCGCGAGAATCGCTTGATCGCGGTACTTGAACGGCGACGGAAAGATGCCGGTGAGCGGCTCGAGCTCAGGATCGTCGAGGCCGAGGCGCGCGGTGAGAAAATCGAAACGCCCGTCGGTAGCGAGTGTGGCGCTCGTGACGACGGTCGTCGTAGCGCGCTTGAACAGATCTTCGCGCAGAATCGGCGCGAGATCGAGCGGAACCGTGGAGACACTCACCGCGCGATCGCGGCCGCGCACTTCGATCCAGCGCACTGTCGGCGCGCCGCGACCGGGATCGAGCGCGCGACGGAGGCCGTCGGCCGCAGTCTGAAGCCGGCGTGTCACCGCTCGCATCTCGTTGAGCAGTGGCATCACCGACTCGTCCGGCTTATTAGCACTCTCTAATCGTTCACGCACAAGTTGGAGGCCGTCGGCGAGCAGGTCGATCTCGCTGACGGTGTCCTCGAGCGCGACCCGGAGTCCGGCGTTCCAGATAGGGTGCGTCGCGAAATCGTCAGTCAGTCGGACGACGCTCTCGCCACTCTCCTGGAGATAGGTGTCGAGCAGGTCGAACAGCAGCGCGCTCTTGTCGCGCACCGCGTGCACGCCGGGCGCGAGTCGCGACTGCACGAGATCGAGACTCGCGGTGCTCAAGAGATCGCTGCTCGCGGCAAGTTTGCCGATGAGCGCCGACAACAGACCTTTGCCGCGGCGATCGAGACGATTGAACAGCCGCTGCAACGATCGCCGCGAAACGGTCGCGCCCAAGTGGCCGGCGGCGGCATCCTCGAGATGATGCCCTTCGTCGATGACTAAACGCGTATACGCCGGCAGTACCGCCGACTCGCCCCAATTGCCGGTCGCGCGCCGCACGGCGAGATCGGACAGCAACAGATGATGATTGACGACGATCACGTCGGCTTGCGCGGCTTCCTTGCGGGCCTTGAACAAAAAGCACTTGTCGTAGGCGGGACAGCGCGCGCGCTGGCACAGGTCCGGCTCCGCCGCGACCTCGTCCCACACCTCGGCGCGCGGCGCAACGGGGAGATCGCTCAGGGATCCGTCGCGCGTGCGCGCGGCCCACGCTTCGATCGTGCTGAGCTCTTGATGCAGTCCATCTTCGAACAGCGATGAGCCGGAGGCGCGCGCCTGCTCGAGTCGCACGAGACAGAGATAGTTGCGCCACCCCTTGAGCAACGCGAAGCGCACGCGCTGATCGCTGAGTGCGCGTTCGAGAAATGGCAGATCCTTGCCGACGAGCTGCTCCTGGAGATTGATCGTGTTCGTCGACACGACGGTTCGTTCGCCGTTTGCCGCGGCCCATCGCAGCGCGGGAACGAGATACCCGAGCGACTTGCCGACGCCCGTGCCCGCCTCGAGTAGCCCGACGCCGCCGTGGTTGTACAAACGCGCGATTTCCACCGCCATCGCCCGTTGGCTCGGACGATCCTCGAATCGCGCATGCTCGGACGCGATGCCACCATCGGGCCCAAGGTCCGCGTCGATCTGCTCGAAATTCAGCTCGCGGAATTCCGCGCGGGCCGGCACCTCGACAACGACGTACAAATCCGTTGCCGTATTGTTGACGATGCCGAAGCCAATGCCGTCGTCGTGGATGCGCGCCGCCACCGCCATGTCGGCATCAGACGGCTCGAGGACGCCCGACGGATGGTTGTGCACCAGCATCTCGCCGCGCATCGCGAAGCCGGGCAGCGCGAGCACGCTGCGGACGTCGCCGCGCGCCACCACGCGCGCCGTCTGCACGATGCCGTCGGAATCGAGCGTGCAAGCGAAGCAGACCTCGCGGCCGCCGGCGAGGCGAATCGCCGCGCGAATGGCGAGCGCCGTTTTCGGACTGAGTCGCGACGCCGCGTCCGCGGCGACAGGGTGAGGCATGCGCGCAATTTAATGACGCGCACACCGTCGAGCCGCGCAGGTTCCTGCAACTTCCTGCTGATCAGGTCTTGAGCGGCTTCTTCTTCGCGGCCGGGAACAGCACGTTGTTGAGAATCAGCCGATATCCCGGCGAATTCTTGAACAACGAGAGGTCGGTCGGCGGGTTGCCGATGGCGTGCGACGGATCCTCGGGATCGTGACCGCCGTAGTACGTCCACGTACCCTTTCCGTAGTCACCGTGGATGTATTTGACCCACGGCGCGCCTTCTTCGGTTGCGAGAATCGTGACGCTGGGTTTGAGCACGGACTTCATGAAACTCGTGGTCACGCCGTAGAAGTCGTTGATCACCGACCGATGGTCCTGTACGAGCATCGACGGGACGGGATCGAACTTCGCCGAGAAGTTGAAGAGCGTGAAGGTACCGAGCGGTTGCCGTCGGCCGGGTACGTTGACCTGATGCCCGTCGATGTCACTCATCGAATTGACGAACGGCGATTGCTCGAGATGCGCGTTCTGAAATGCGAACGTGCCCTTCCAATCCATCTTCTCGTCGGCCTCCGGGTCCATCGGCGTGCCGTCGATGAAGCTCTGCGCGATGTCGACATTCTTTCCCGCGATCGCGAGCTCGAGCGTTTCGGTCGCGCCACACATCGCGAAGAGAAAACCACCGCGCTCCACGAACTCACGCAGCTTTTCCGCCACGTCTTTCTTCAATGCCGGCATGTTGGCGAAGCCAAGCCGTTTCGCGGCGGCGGTGTTCGTCTGGAGCAGGTCGATGAACCATGGCGCGTCGCGATAGGTCAGATAGAATTTGTTCAACTGACCGGTAAAGTCTT
>DASYDJ010000050.1:0-165215 GCA_036499625.1 Gemmatimonadaceae bacterium | reverse complement strand
CGTCACGAGGTTGCGCAGATCCGACTTCATGGCCGTCACGTAGGCCTTGCCCTTCGTGTTGGCGAACTTCGGAATCGCGATCGCGGCCAAGATGCCGATGATGACGACGACGATCAACAGCTCGATGAGCGTAAAGCCTTTCTTGTTGTGCATGCAGGACCTCAGGGACGTTGGGGGTCTCTCGTGGTGCCCGCCGTCGGATCACGAGTCGAATGGTGCGATGGTGCGATGGTGCGTGGAAGAGTTTCGGCCACTCCTAAGGCAAAGCTGAGACCCCTCGGTCTCGTTCTTGTAAATGCTTCCTTGGCAGGTACTTACCTCTTGTCAGATCGCTGGAGTCGCGCAAAGTTGTCGAGCCATTTGCCAGACTTCGTGCAATGTGCCAGACCGCGGAAGGTGCAGGGCCGCGCAGGTCAGGCGTAGCGGGCGGCGATTCTCGCGGTCTCGACGTGAATGCTGACCGTGTCGGCAATCGACGATCCGTAGCCGCCGGCAATGGTGACGACGACGGGAATTCCAACTTCGCGGCATTGCTCGATCACCATGGTGTCGCGACGGCCAAGTCCTTCGAAGGTCAGTGACAGGCGGCCGAGCTTGTCGTGCTCGTGCGGGTCGGCGCCGGCGAGATATACGACGAGCTCCGGCCGGGCCGCGGCGATGACGCGCGGCAGCGATTCACCGAGCAGCGCGAGATACTCGTCGTCGCCGGTATGGTCGGCCAGCTCCACGTCCAGCCGGCCGGGAACCTTGTGGAACGGATAATTCTTTCCGCCGTGCATGCTGAAGGTGAACACACTGTCGTCGCCTTCGAACACCGCGTGCGTTCCGTTGCCCTGATGCACGTCGAGATCGACTATCGCGGCGCGTTCGATCGTGCCAGCGCGCTGCAAGGCGCGGATCGCGATGGCGACGTCGTTGAAGACGCAAAACCCTTCGCCGTGATCTGGAAAGGCGTGATGCGTCCCACCGGCGAGAACCATCGCAATGCCGCGCGCGTACGCATGTGTCGCCGCTTCAAGCGTGGCGCCGGCCGCGCGGTACGATCGCTCGACGAGCGCATCCGACCATGGAACGCCGAGCTGCCGCTCTTCGTGACGCGTGAGGGCGCCGGTGTTGAAACGGTCGACGTAGTCGGCGGTGTGCACGAGCAACAATTCGTCGCGTGTCGCGCGACGCGGATCGTGCACGTGGTCGGGCTCGACAATTCCGTCGGCGAGTACGCGCTCGTGAAGGAGCGCGTACTTGGCGAGCGGAAAGCGGTGACCGTCGGGAAGCGGAAAGCTGTACTTGGCGGTCGACCAGACGTGAAGCGGCAGGCGAACCGCCTTACCGCGCCGTGAAGTCGGTCTTGTCCGTCACGCCGCGGCAGACTTCGGCGAGCAGCGTCGCCGTCTTGTCGACGTCGTCGAGGCTCACGAGCTCGTTGGGCGAGTGCATGTAGCGATTCGGCACCGAGACGAGACCCGTCGCCACGCCCTCGCGCGCGATGTGAATCGCGTCGGCGTTGGTCGACGTGTCGCGGCCGGCCGCATGCACAGAGTACTTGATACCCTGTTGCTCGGCGGTGCTGCGCAGCATCTCGAATACGACGGGAGAAATGATTGCGCCGCGCACGAGCACCGGGCCTGCACCGATCTTGTGATCGCCGATCTCCTTCTTCTCCATGCTCGGATGATCGGTGGCGAAGGTGACGTCGACGACAAGCGCCATCTGCGGCTTGATGCAGTTCGTGCAGACGAGCGCGCCGCCACCGTGCCAGGCGATTTCTTCCTGCGTGGTGGCCGCGGCAACGACGCGCGCCTTGCCCGGATTCTGTGCGTAGCGCCGCAGTGCCTCGAGCGCGACGAACGCGCCGATACGATCGTCGATCGATCGCGACACGATGCGATTGTTCGGAAAATCGATCGTCTTCGAGTCGATCACGCCCGCGTCACCCACACTCAAGCGACCCTCGGCTTCCGCGCGGCTCGAGGCGCCGATGTCGATCCAGAGATCGGTCATCTTCGAGGCGTTGTCGCGGTCGGCGGCTTTCATGAGATGAATCGGCTTCTTGCCGACGACACCGATGACATCGCCGCCGCGTCCCAAGAATCGAATACGCTGTCCGACGAGAACCTGCGGGTCCCAGCCACCGATCGGCGATGGATAGATGAATCCATCATCGTCGATGTACTGCACGATCAGGCCGATCTCGTCGATGTGGCCGTCGAGCATGATCGTCGGCGAGCCGCCCGGGTTGATCTCGGCCATGCTGTTACCGGCCACGTCGCTCGTGACTTTGTCGGCGAAGGTTGCAGCTTCCTCTCGCCAGACACGCGCGGCGGCGCCCTCGAAACCAGAGGGTGCAGGAGTATCCAGCAGACGCTTCAAGAAGGCGAGCGAGGACGGGCTCAGCATTTGGCCTTGGAGTTGATCGGGATCCGAAAAAACAATCACGAAATGCTAGTCCGACGAGCGGACGGACGGAAGAGTAAATCGCGCAGGCAGGGCATTCGTATACAAGAAAACCCGCTCGATGAGCGGGTCTCTCATTGTCCGCATAGTCTCAGCGGAGTTTTCGAATTGGAAAAATGAAGAAGCTGATGCCGAGGATGACGAGACCGGCGATGTAGGCGCGCAAATCCTCGGTCAGGCCGTAGTAGAGGATTCCAAACCAGGCGAGCATCTGGCCGAACAACCAACCGTGCAGATTGTCGGGAATCCGTGTCGACGCGCGGCGCCGCTGCGCCCAGCGGCTGTTGTAGAAGCGCATGTCGACCATCTGTACGAGCGCGTAGATCCAGGTCAGGATGCCGACGCCGCGGAGTTTCTTGACGAGCTCGGGGTGGGTGAGATGCGAGGCGCCGAGCGTGTGAAAGACGTACACGACGAGGCCGAAGAAGAGCGTAAGCCCGAGCAGAATTGCTCGGAGGCGGACGAGTCGCTCGGCGGTGATCCAGCCGTGCTGATCGTCGAGCGTTTCCGTGGCGGGACCGACGCCCGCAATAGGTGGCACCATACACCCGCCTGTGGAGAAATCGCGTCTGTTCGAGCGGCTACGCTGGAAAACAGTCCGCTCCGCAATATAAGACGCGTACACAGGTGTGCCGAGTTTTTCTGCGCCTGTGCCTCACGGACTCGCATTGGAGCCGGGGATTCGACTCCAGATGATGATCGCACCGCAAATCACATTGCTGCGTTGGCGATTGAATTCGGGTGGGATTCCGGCCGCGCCCGCGTAGAGCTCGATGGCTTCGACATCGCCGGGCGGCATGTCGTCGAGACTGAAGTTCGTGACTTGTACTCCGTCCACGAAGAATTGCGGCGGGCAGTCTTTGCGCTCGGTGCGCGAGAAGCGAAGCGTCGACGAGCCGAGGTTGTTCGCGACGATGCGAACGCCGGGAATCATACGCACGATGTCACTGAGCACTGCCGGATTCTGCTTCTCGATGTCAGCGCGCGTGATGAAATGACCGATGCCGAGTTTGCGACGCGAGTTGAAGCCCTCGAGTTTGCGAAGATGGTCGGGGTCGGCGAGCACCAGAACTGCGTTGAGCTTCTGTGCGACGACGCTGAGCGTGATCTCCACGTCGGCGGTATCGCCGGCGGGAAGATCGAACGAGAGTTGCAGCGGCTCGAACGCGAGGCGTCGCAGGTTCAGTCGTACGCTGCCGCTGGGCACCCCGGTGAGGGCGAAGTGGCCGGCGGTATCGGTTCGCACGACTCGGCTGCCATCGAGCGTCGAGATCTCGACGCCGGCGACGGCCGAGTCACTTTCGTCGTTTACGAATCCGCGTACAACGCCTGTGGGATGCTGCGCCATGGCGAACGTCGGAACCGTACCGAGCGTCGCGGCAGTGAACACCGCACAAGCGAATGCGCGGATCATGTTCGCGGTCGCCGAGCGATCGCGTACACCGGTATGGCAAGAAAGAGCACGTACGCCCCCAATGCCACGAGTGCGCTCGACGAGCCGAAGGTCTTCGACTGATCGATGGCCGCGTCGAGGCCCTTCGCTTGGAATGCGGCAAGCACAACGCCGGTGATGGCGCCGCCGGCGATCAGTCCGGAGGCGAGTAGCACGCCTGGGCCGGAATCCGCTTGCGGTCCTTCGCGTTCCTCGACTGAAAGTCGGCGGTCGACAAACCAACGAAGCAATCCGCCGATGAACATGGTCGCCGACGTGGAGATCGGCAGATAGACGCCGACCGCGACCGGAAGCGATGGCACTCCCAGCAACTCGATGCCCACGGCGAGAAACGCGCCGATCAACACCAAGCCCCACGGAAGTTTTCGCGTGAGAATCCCGTCGACCACGAGTGCCATGATCTGCGACTTCGGCGACTCGAGCTTGTCGATCTCGCGGCCGTCGTAGTTGATGCGCTCGCGTCCACCCAGCCCGGGGTCGACGAGATAGCGGATTACGCCCGCGTCGTCGACGAGGTATTTGCCGGCGGGTGCACCGCCGGTGGTCTCGAATAAATGACCAATGTGATACCTCGCACCGGTGGTACCGTTGGTGCTGGCGTTCGCGGAAACGAGGCGACCTTGCGAGAGCGCGTACGCTCCGCTTTCGACATTGCTCACAACGACGCCAGGATAATTTCGCACGACGATCGTCTGCTTCGCCTCGTTCAGAAAGAAGATGATGCCACCGACCAGCAGCGCTGACGCTGTGACGCCGAAGAGCAAACCGAGTTGTTGTCGAGCCGGTGTGGCGCCGACGAGAAAGCCCGTCTTCAGATCCTGCGATGTCGCGCCCGCCGTTGATGCGGCAACGCAGACCACGCCGCCGATGGTGAGCGCGAGCACGCGATACTGAATGCCCACCCAGCCGACGGCGAGAAACATCAGCGACGTGAGGAGCAACGTGGCGACCGTCATGCCGGATACGGGATTGGACGATGATCCAATCTGCCCGGTGATGCGGCTCGATACCGTGACGAACAAGAATGCGAAACAGAGCGCGAGCACCGCGCCGACGACGTTGATGTGGATCTGCGGCAGCAGCACCATGGCTAAGCCACACAGCACCGCGCCGGCGATGACGACGATCATCGGCATGTCGCGCTCGGTACGGCGCGTGGCGTCGGCGTCTGTCGTGCCGCGGACGTCTTTGAGGCCGGCGACGAGTGCGTGCCAGATGGTGGGAAGTGTGCGACCGAGGCTGATCAGCCCTGCAGCCGTGACGGCGCCGGCGCCGATGTAGTAGATGTAGTTCGAGCGAATGTCGCTGGCCGACATGTCGCCAATGAGCGTCGTGGCGGGAAAGATTGGCGTCGTGAAGCCCGAGCCAAAGAATTTGATCGCCGGAATGAGCGCGAACCACGCGAGCACGCCGCCGCCGAACAGATAGCCGGCGACGCGCGGCCCAATGATGTAGCCCACGCCCGTGAGCTCCGGGCTGATCTCGGCTTGGATCTCACCGAAGAGCTGCGTGCGACCGCCAACGAGCACCTGCTCGAACGCGCGCCGCGGCACTTCGAGCCACAGGTGCATGCCTGATGCGAGGAACTTGTAGACCGCGCCGATACCAAAGCCAATGAACACGGTCTTGGCCTGCGTGCCTCCCTCTTCACCGACGATGAGCACCTGTGCGCAGGCTGTGCCCTCCGGGTATTTGAGGTTTGCGTGTTCTTTGACGATGAGGCTTCGGCGGAGCGGAATCATGAACACGACGCCGAGGATTCCGCCGACGATGCCGATCGCGGTGACCGTCGTCCACGGGAGGTTGTATCCAAGCAACAGCAACGCTGGTAGCGTGAACGAGATGCCTGCGGCAATCGATTCGCCGGCAGATCCCGTGGTCTGCACCATGTTGTTTTGGAGAATCGTCGCGGGCGGTTTGCCGAGCAGCCGCGAGATGTAGCGGAAGATCGTGATTGACAGCACCGCGACAGGAATCGACGCGCTGACCGTGAGGCTGACCTTGAGCGCGAGGTAGACGCTCGACGCGGCAAACATCAACCCGAGAATGATTCCCAGGACGATGACGCCGACTGTCAGCTCGGTCGGCGATTCGGTCGCCGGTATGTAAGGATTGTGAACAGAATCGTCGACACGAAGTGGTGGCGTCATGCGGGGAATATGGGGGCGGGGACGCCAAGGGAAAGGAGGCGGTTCTTTACCGATGATCTGCTGCGGACGCCCTTCCACGGGCGCACGCCGACAATAACTTCACCGCATGAGACAATTCGCACTGTTGTTCCTCGCTGGCGTGACCGCATTGCATGCAGTCGATGCCCAGACTCGGGTGTCGGCTTCGGCCACGACGGCTGTATCGGCGCCAATCAAGGACGTGCACTACGACGTCACCTTCATGCGCGATCAGGCGGAACAGCGCATGGTGAACGTGACCATGACGATGAGCGCGGCCGGAACGGCGCCGGTGTTGCTCTCGCTGCCGGCGTGGACGCCCGGCGCATATGAGATCAGTAATTTCTCGCGTTGGGTCGTCGACTTCGACGCATCGGCCAACGGCAAACCGTTGGCGTGGGACAAGCTCGACTACGATACCTGGCGTATTCATCCGACCAGCGCGCAAACCGTTCGCGTGAGCTTCCAGTATGCGGCGGATTCTCTGGACAACGCGATGACCTGGTCGGCGCCGGATTTCTTGTTGTTCAACGGCACGAACCTCTTCATGTATGCCGAGGGACAGTCGCTGGATTTTCCATCGACCCTCACCGTCCATACGGAGCCCGATTGGCGTGTCACCACTGGCCTCACGGCCGGCGCGCAGAAGCGCTCCTACTCGGCCACCAATTTTCACGATCTGGTGGACATGCCGTTCTTCGTGGGTCGCTACGATCTCGACAGCGAACAGATCGTGAACCATTGGGTGCGGCTTGCGACCTATCCGGCTGCGTCTGTCAGTCCACAGGTGCGGTCGACGGCGTGGGATCAGCTTCGGCGGGTGATTCCGGTCGAGGCGAAAGTCTTTGGCGAAGTGCCGTGGGCCAACTACACGGTAATGCAGATCGTCGACTCGTCGTTTGCCGGCGCGAGTGGGTTGGAGCACCAGAGCTCGCACGTCGACGTGCTCGCACCTTCCTACGTAGGAAGTGCGTTCCAGCCGTCGCTCTACGCGCACGAGATCTTTCACTCGTGGAATGTCAAGCGGCTGCGGCCTGCCGAGATGTGGCCGTATGAGTATTCTCATGCGGAACCGACAACGCTGTTGTGGGTCTCGGAAGGCATCACCGACTATTACGCCGACCTGGCGGAAGTTCGCGGTGGCGTGGTGGATGCCACCGGCTTTTACGGGCTGACGAGCGAGAAGATCAACGAGGTGATGGGCTTTCCGCCGATCGCGCTCGAGGACGCGTCGCTCGATACATGGATTCAGCCGGTAGACGGCACCGGCTACCTCTACTATCCCAAAGGGTCGCTCGCCGGAATGCTGATCGACATTCTCATCCGCGACGCGAGCGACGATCAGCATTCACTCGACGATGTGATGCGCGGGTTATACCAGTCTGCTTATAAGCACGGGCATGGCTTCACGACTGTCGATTGGTGGGCCGCCGTGAGCGCGGCGGCGAATGGGAAGTCTTTCGCGACGTTCAGCGCCAGGTATGTCGACGGCCGCGAGCCGTTTCCGCTCGATAGCGTGCTGGCACTCGCTGGTCTCCGAGCGCATCGCGACCAAGTCCCGCGACTTGGCGTCGTGACCCAAATGCAGGGCGACGCCATCATCGTCGTGAACGTGCAGGAGGGAAGCTCGGCTGCCGCGGCAGGCGTGAAGGCCGGCGACCTGCTCATTTCGGTAGGCGACATCCCGGTAGAGGATCAGCAGTTCGGCGCGAAGATGCGGGCAAAGTACGGCGCGTCGATGGAAGGCTCGCCGCTCGACATCAAACTCCGCCGCGGTACCGATACGCTAACGCTCGACGGTCATCTCCGGTTTGCACCGGGCGACGTCATGGTCGAACCCGACCCCAATGCGACGCCCAAGGCGATTCGCATCAGGGACGGAATCCTCAAGGGGGAAAATCAGTAGAGTATGCGGCCCACGTGCCGGTCAAGCCGGTACGTTCGCGCACGAGCTTCGTGACCGTGTTGATCGCGTCGTCATCGTCGATCGGCACGCTCAATCCGGCGACGCGCGTGGCGAGCGTCTTGTAGGGCAGCGGTTGCTGGGCGGCGAAGATGAGCAAATACCCATGTTGGTTGAAGCCGAACCCCGGCAGCGTGTCGCGACCGGTGGTCGTGCGACCACCGCGACCCTGATTTCCGCCAACGCCGCCGCGGCCATTCGACGAACCCGTCGGTGGCCTGCGGTTCAAGCGCGCCGAGTCGGTGATCGTTACGCCGGCGAGCGACGTCGACAGCAGGTGCGAGCCAGCCTGGATGTGTCCGTCGTCGGTGGAGTCGCCGGGAAACAGCAACACAGAGGCGCGCCCGGGCACGACCAGGAACACGGCGATATTCGCCGGACGGTCGAGTTGCACGGTGACGTGTTGCGGCATCGCCTCGCCGCGAGTCGCGGCCACTTTCGGTCCCAGGTTGTTGTACTGACCGAATTGATGTGGCGCGCTGCTGGCGCAGCCGGCAGCGACGACCGCGGCAATGGCCAAGCCGGCGCCGGCAATGGCAGATGCTATTCGAGCAGAACCCACTGAATCCTCACGAAGCGTTTGAGAGAAGACCCGCGACCAATGGATCACCCCGCCGAACCTCATCAATACGTGAACACCGTAGCAATCTATAGAGTTCGCGTCCGCCGATGCATCGTTCAGGCCGCCGGCCCACTTCCACCGTAGACTATCTCTCAGAACTGGCAGCGATCGTCTGTGGAGGCAGGAATGCGGATTCGGAAATTGGGTGTCGTCGGTGCAGGAACCATGGGTAGCGGAATTGCCGCGCTTGCCGCGTCGGCCGGCGTCCCGGTGGTGTTGCTCGACGTGCCTTCTGAGGGCAAAGACAGGAACGCGGTGGCGCGGGCGGGCCTCGAACGGGCCAAGAAAGCAAAGCCCGCGGCGTTCATGGACGTCGATCGCGCGACGGCCATCCACATCGGCAACACCGAGGACGATTTCGGCCTGTTGGCGACGTGTGATTTGGTCGTCGAAGCGATCATCGAGAAAATCGAACCCAAGCGCGCGTTGTACGAGCGGCTCGAGGGTGTCATCCCAGAGCACACGATCGTCGCGTCGAACACCTCCGGCATTCCGATGCAGACGCTCACCGAGGGCCGATCCGCATCGTTCCGATCGCGCTTCCTCGGCATGCACTTCTTCAATCCGCCGCGCTACCTGCACTTGCTGGAGATCATTCCCAGCGAGGACACGTCGCCGGAGACGCTGACCACCGCGCGCCAATTCAGCGACCGGGTGCTCGGCAAGGGCATCGTCATCGCGAAGGACGTTCCGGGATTCATCGCCAATCGATTCGGCGTGTACGGCATGGTGCTCGCGATCAAGCTGATGGAGAAGCACAACCTGACGATCGATCAGGTGGACGTGCTGACCGGTGCGCTGATCGGACGCTCCAAGTCGGCGACGTTCCGCACGGCGGATCTCTCCGGCATCGATGTGATCGTGCACGTGACGAAGGAGCTCAGCGAAGCGACCGGCGAAGATTTCGCGCTGTCGCCGTGGGTGTTGGCGCTCGCTGAGGCGGGCAACGTCGGCGAGAAAAGCGGCGCGGGGTTCTACAAGCGTGTCGGCAAAGAGATTCACACGCTCGATTGGAAGACCGGCCAGTATGCGCCGCAATCCAAGCCCAAGGACGCGGAGCTCGACCGCATCTCGGCCTTACCGTTGGCCGAGCGATTCGCGGCTGTGCGCGACTGGAAAGGCGTGGAGGGAGATTTCGTACGAGAATACTTACTATTATTCTCTCATTACGTCCTCGAACGTGCGATCTGGGTGGCGTACGACATTCCCGCCATCGATCGCGCCATGGAATGGGGCTACGCCTGGGAGGCCGGTCCGTTCGTCCAGATGGACATGCTCGGCCCACAGTTCATTCGCGAGAGCTTCGCGGCGCTCGAGCTCGATCAACCGCGTCTGCTTCGCAGCACCGGTAAGAGCTTCTACCACCCGGATCGGCACGAGGTCGTCTCGCTCACGGGCGGCGACGAGCCCATTCATGACGAAGAGGACGTCGTCTCGCTCGCCGACAGGAAGCTGCCGGCCGCGCGAAAGAAGTACGTGCTCGAGGACTCGACCGACGCGTCGCTCATCGACGTCGGCAGCGGCGTGGCGGTGATCGAATTCCACAGCAAGATGAATTCGATCGGCCGCGGCGTCATCGAGATGATTCATCGCTCGCTCGACCGCGCGGAACGCGACGGGCTCGCCGGACTCGTGATCGGCAATGAAGATCCGAGAACGTTCACGGCCGGCGCGGATCTGTCGTACGTGCTCGAGCTCGTGAAGGCAGGAGACTGGAAAGTGATCGACGAGACGGTGCGCGGATTCCAGGACACGTCGATCCGCATTCGGCAGTCGTCCATTCCGGTCGTCGCCGCGACGTTTGGCCTCACACTCGGCGGCGGCTGCGAATTCTCATTGCACGCCGACCGCGTGCAGGCGCACGCCGAGTTGTACATGGGGTTGGTCGAGGTTGGAGTGGGGCTCATCCCCGCGGGCGGTGGAACGACCGAAATGTTGTTCCGTTTCGCGAAGGAGCTCGAGCCATACGACGAAGCCGATCCGTTCGAGGCGGTGAAGCGCGCGTTCCAGTTGATCGGCATGGCGAAGACGAGCACCAGCGCGCTCGACGCGCGAAAGCTTGGCTACCTCCGCGACACCGACCGCGTGACGATGAGTCGCGCTCGCCTCATTGGCGATGCGATGGCGCGCGTGATCGATCTCGCGCCGGACTATCGCGCCCCGCTCCCGAGGACAATCACGGCGCTCGGGAAAGAAGCGCTCGGCAATCTGCAGTACGGCGTGTGGGCGATGCACGAAGCCGGTCAGATCAGCGAGCACGACGTTCGGATCGCGCACGAGTTGTCGTACGTGCTCGCCGGCGGCGACGGTCCAGCGCGCCGCGTGACCGAACAGGACATTCTGGATCTCGAGCGTGAGGCGTTCCTCAAGCTCCTCGGCACGAAGGAGACGCAAGAGCGCATGGCGTTCACGTTGAAGACCGGCAAGCCACTACGGAATTGAAGTCTGTGAGGATATTAGTATGCAAGAAGTAGTAATTGTCTCCGCGCTCCGAAGCGCGGTGGCCAAAGGGAAAACGGACGGTGCGCTGCACAACGTGCACCCGGTGGATCTGTCGGCCGACCTGATGCGCGCTACAGTCGCCGCGACTGGCATCGACCCGACGACGATCGACGACGTCTATTGGGGCTGCGCGATGCCCGAAGCCTCACAGGGGCTGAACATCGCGCGACTGGCGTGGCTGCGCACCGGGCTGTCGGTCGACGTGCCGGCGGCGACCATCAACCGCTTTTGCGCTTCCGGGCTGCAGAGCATCGCACTCGGCGCACAAGAAATCATGAGCGGCATGGCCGACGTGGTGCTGGCTGGCGGTGTCGAGATGATGAGCCAGGTGCCGATGTCGGGCTACTACACGCGACTCGATCCGGCGATCACTGAGTCGTACATCGGAATGGGCTTCACCGCGGAGCGTGTGGCCGAGCGATGGAAGGTGAGTCGCGAAGATCAGGATCGCTGGTCGCTCGGCAGCCAGCAGAAAGCGGCGCGCGCGCTGAGCAACGGCGCGTTCGACGGGCAGATCGTTCCGATTTCCGTGGAGCACGTGAAGTGGAACGGCACGCAGAAAGACGTGAGCACGACCGAATTCCAGCGCGACGAGCTTCCGCGCATCGACAGCACGATTGAAGGACTCGCCAAGCTGCGTCCGGCGTTCAAAGCGAAGGGCTCAGTGACAGCGGGCAATTCGAGCCCCTACTCCGATGGCGCAGCGGCCGTGTTGTTGATGACGGCCGAGCGCGCGAAGGAACTGGGGCTCGAGCCGTTGGCGCGGTTCATCACGTTTGCGTCGGCGGGCGTCGAGCCGGACGTAATGGGCGTCGGTCCGATCAAAGCGGTCCCGAAAGCGCTCAAGCGCGCGGGATTGAAGCTCGCCGACATCGACTTGATCGAGTTCAATGAAGCATTTGCGGCGCAGGTCGTGGCCGTAGTTCGCGAGCTCGGCATGCCGGAAGACAAGGTCAACGTGAACGGCGGCGCCATCGCACTCGGCCACCCGCTCGGCGCAACTGGCTCGAAGCTCACGACTCAGCTCGTGCACGAGCTGAAAAAGCGCGGTGGAGGCAAGGGGCTCGTCACGATGTGTATTGGCGGTGGAATGGGCGCGGCGGGGGTGCTCGAGGTTTACTGAAAGCGGTGGAACGGTGGAACGGTGGAACGAGAACCGCCTGTCATTCCGAAGGAGCGCAGCGACTGAGGAATCTCGTGTCGCCCGGCTAGATCCCTCGCTTCGCTCGGGACGACAGCCTTGGAGCTATTGTCGTTCCACCGTTCCGCCGTTCCACCGTTCCACCCTCGATCAAGCTCCCGCCCCGCCCGCCGATACTCTCTGAGCAGCACCAAATCTCAGAGAGGATCACCACCAATGCCCCACTTCGCGGATGCATACGACGGCTGCGACGACACGCCGTCGAGAGCCGCCGAGCCGGGGCGATTGTTCCTGTGGTTTCCGGTGGGATTGGCGGTGAGAACCGTCAGTCATTATCTGCGACAGCTTGGACGGTCGTACAGCACGACGTCGACCGGTGCGCTCACTGTCGATTCGCCGGAGGGCTACCCCGGCGAGTTGCTGCGCGACCTCGTCGAGCTGCTCACTGAATCCGAAGCGGCTGATACACGCTGCGTATTCAAGAGCGGCGACGACGATCTCGACGTCGAGGACATTCGGCGCGTGCGCACCATCTACGAGCTGCGGCAGCTCGAAGCCTCGGCGTGGCTCGTGGAGATGATGCGCGGCGAGCGTTTGACGAGCGTGTTTCAGCCCATCGTCTACGCCGATCAGCCGGACCGCGTGCTCGGCCACGAAGCACTGCTGCGCGGCATCGCCGACGATGGGCGCACGATGTCACCGGGCAGACTGCTCGACGCGGCGCGCGACTGCGGCATGCTCACCGAGCTCGACTCGGCGTCGCATCGTTCGGCCATTCGCGCGGCCGCCGAACACGACGGACGTCGTCAGCTCTTTCTCAATTTCACGCCGGACGCCGTGCGCGATGGCGTGCGCTCTCTCGCACCGACGATCGATGCGATCGACGCCGCCGAGATACCTCGACAGGCAGTCGTGCTCGAGGTGATTGACGCTGAGCGCACGGCGGACGTCAAGCATTTGTGCGCGGTGCTCGAGTCGGTGCGCAACGCTGGGCTACGCGTGGCGCTCGACGACATTGGCTGCGCCGAGCATTCGCGCCGGCTGATTCACGAGGTGCGCCCCGACTTCATCAAGCTCGACATGCAGGAGGTCCGGCGCGTGGAGGGTGGTCCGTCGGTGCGCGACGCCGAGCGACTGCTGGACCTCGCGTCGCATCTCAAGATCCAGACGATTGCCGAAGGTGTGGAGACGGGCGAGGAGCTCGATTGGAATCGGCAATTCGGCGCGACGTACGTGCAGGGTTACTTCATCGCGCGGCCCGCAGCCTTCGCGGCGTAGCTGGTTTCGCGACGCAGCTCGACCGAAAAGACCGAGCCCTTGTCGACTTCGCTCTTCACCGTGAGCTCGCCGCCCATTCCGCGCGCGAGCTCACGGCTTATTGCGAGCCCGAGTCCCGCGCCCTGACGCTGCGCAGCGTAGCCGCGATCGACCTGGACGAATGGTTCGAAGATTGAATCGAGCTTGGCCGCTGGAATGCCCACGCCGGTGTCGCGCACTTCAGTCACGACGCGATCGTCGTTCACGTGTGTGGTCACCGTGATCGTGCCTCCCTCGTTCGTGTAGCGAACCGCATTCGATGCGAGATTGGTGAAGATCTGCACGAGCTTGTCCTCGTCGGCGCAGACGAACACGTCGTCCGGCACCGCGTCGATCGAGTAGCGGAGATGCTTCGACGCCGCTTGGAGCGCCACGAGCTCCTTGACGCGATCGAGCACGCTGGAGAGCGAGACGGGCACGAGGTGAAACTCCAAACGGCCCGCTTCGATCTTGGCGAAGTTGAGAATGTCGTTGATCAACCCGAGCAGGTGCTGCGCGCTTCGGTCGATGCGGCGCAGGTCCTCTCGTTGCTTGGCATCGAGCGCGCCGTGTACGCCGAGCTCCAGTAGTTGCGCGTAACCCATGATGGCGTTGAGCGGCGTGCGAAGCTCGTGACTCATCGACGCGAGAAAGTCACTCTTCGCCTGGTTCGCCACGTCGGCTTGGCGGCGAGCATCCTCGGCGCGTGCTTTCTCTTGGCGAAGCTCCTCGTTCGAGTTGCGCAGATCGTCGACGGTGACCTCGAGCTCCGCGGCACTGTCCTCGAGTTTGTCTGCCTGCGACGCCAGCTCGGCTGACTGCTCCTCGAGCTGGCGTCGGCTGTCATTCACTTCGGCGAACAGCAGCGCCTTCTGAATCGCGTCGCCGGCGCGACGCCCGAGATCGTCGGCTACGTCGAGATCGCGATTGGTGTAGTGGCGGCCGGACTCCGATGTTACCAGCGTGATCGCGCCGACTACGCGTGAGCCGGCGCGCAACGGGACGATCATGGCCGAGAGCAGGCCGAGCTGGCGAATGAGCCGCAGGTGTTCCGCGTCAGAAATTTCGGAGGCGGCAATGAGCGCGGGGACATCGGCGAGCAATTCACTCTTGCCCGTGCGAATGACGTGATGGACGCCGTGCGCTTGGTTCGGATCATCGGGAAAGCGTTCTTGCATCTCGTGCGCGAGCGAGATCTTCGCGGGATCCCGGTGCGCCACCTCGAGCCGGCGCAAGCTGCCGTCAGGCTCGACGACGTCGACCGCGTACCAGTCTGCGAACGCCGGCACCACGACGCGGCTCAGGTTCTTTAGTGTTTCCTCATGGTCGAGCGAGGCCGAGAGAATCTGGCTCGCGCCGAGGAGCAACTGATGAACGGTCTCGAGGCGCTTTTGCTCGGTGAGATCGCGTAGAAACGCGGTGAACACCGGCGGTCCGGGCTGCTCGACGCGAAGAATGGTGAGCTCGACCGGAAAGATCTCGCCATTGGCGCGTTGGGCGTGGATCTCGACGCGGCGGCCGAGCAGGTGAGCTTCGCCCGTCGCGAGATACCGCGCCATGCCCTTTCGATGCGCATCGCGCAGCTCGGGCGGCACGATGAAGTCCACCATCTTCTTTCCAACGAGCTCGTCGCGCCGATAGCCGAACGTCCGCTCCGCCGCCGGATTGAACTCGATCACGACGCCCTCGTGGTCGATCGCGATGATGCAGTCGATCGACACGGCGAGGAGCGCCGCATACTTGGCCGAGAAATCGCTCGAGGAATTGTCGTTCATCCCACCCGCGTAAGAAGCACGAACGGCGCCGCGGGCGGTTTCCTGAGGCTAGAGCCGGGCGAGCGGGCTCGACGGGCTCAGCCTTTTAGGTCGTTCGGATTGACGCCAATTGACTCGCACCAGCGCACGTAGGCCGCGGGAGAGATCTCCGACGGCTTGATCTCGCTGCGGCCGCCCCAAAACACGTTGGTGTACGTCACCGGCATGCCGATGGCGACCAAATGCGCGTCAATCGCGGCTTTGTGCTCGAGTACGAGCGCCTTGTCGGTACCGTGCGCGACCGCCATGAGATTGACGTTCGCGAAGTCAGGGCCGCCCTCGCGCCAATACGCATGCGTGAGAATGTGGTGCCGGCCAACCTCCTGTCCGGCCTCGATCTCGCGGCCCGCTGGAACGCGCCAGTGAAAGAGCGCGTTGTAACGCGTAACGCGCGTGCCGCCGCTCGACGGTTTGACGTGCTCCAGGAACGTGGAGAAGCGTCCAATGACGCCGCGTTCGTTCAAGCTCTTGGCGACGGCAGCAAATTCGTCGAGCGACAGGCCAGCTTTGCGCGCACGGCCCGTCCACGGGTCGTCGTGGATTTCGTCCACCGCGAACTCGCGCTTGAGCGGCTCGAGCACGCGCCAATCCAACTCGCTGAGCTGGACGATGTTCGTGTCCATCACCGCGCCGAGCTCGTCCGTCTTGGAGCCCGGCTCCATTCCGCGGCGACGAACGTGGCCGACGCCGAGTGCGAACAGGCGCTTGGCGGGCATGATCTTGTAGCCTTCGGCGCCGATCCGCTTCGCGAGCAGGTCGCAGTGCCCGACCATCGAGAAGCCCTGTGGAACCTTGAGCGTGGTCCAAAGGCGATAGGCCGAGCCTGGCGTGTCGCCATCGGTGGATCGGATCACCACGTGGCCTGAGAACGGATCTTCCTTCGAGAGGTACTCGAAGCCCGCATCGAGACGGTCGGCCGGAATCTTCCAGGCGACCAACGCTCCCGGCGCGAGGTTCGTGGCCATCAGCGTCTGACGAATGCGACGGATGGTGCCCGCCGCCAGCATGGCGCGCAGTCGCTCGTGCACGGTGGCGACGTCGACCTCAGCCAGGCGCGCGATCTCGGCAAACGGATCGAGCAGAAATCCGGCGATACGATCCTCGGAAACGGCGAGAATTCGCGCGTTCGTCGGGTCGGTGATCTCGATTGGTACTGCGGGTACGGTGGTGTCCAACATCGGCGGGGATTGAATGGGCAATGATCGAATAATAACGACTTGCGCCTGGCGCAGCCCGTGCAGACGGTCCAGCGTGCCTTCATCTCCGACACACATACCGCGCCTGCGATCGTCTCGCATGCCGCCGCTGGCCCTCGCCGCGGCGTTCGGCGGCGGAACGGCGCTGCTCGCGCATGCGATTCGACGTCACTCCCCATTCGAGGTCGACGTCGCAATGCGCGCCGAGGTGCATCGCCATGTTTCGCCGCGGACGCGTTCCGCGCTCGCGCCGCTGTTCGCGCTCGGACTGCCTGGCGGATACATCACGATCGCGTACGCCACCGCGTGGTGGCTGCGCGAGCGGCGTCGCGCTGGCGGTCCGGCAATCGTCACCTCGGCGTGGCTCGGCTGGCTCGTTCACCGCGGCGTGAAGGTCGTGTACAAACGCAAGCGTCCGCGGATTCCAGGTGTGCGAAAGCGCATCGACAGCTATCCGAGCGGACACACGACAGGCGCTACCTCGTTGGCCGTGACTTCGGCGCTGGTGCTCCGACGGCATCGCGTGCTGTCGAAGACTGCGACACTCGCCATTGGGATCGGCGCGCCGCTGGCGATGGGCGCCTATCGCGTCATCGACGACGAGCACTGGACCACCGACGTGATCGGCGGATGGCTGCTCGGCAGCTCTATCGCGCTCGTGTGCGACGCGCTGCTTCGAGACGCCGGTCCGGAGCTGGTCAGACCTGTACGGCGGACGGTTGCGGCGTCGGCAGCCAGAGCGTGAAGCGCGAGCCTTCGCCGACCACGCTTTCGACGGCGAGCTCGCCGCCCATCATGTGCGCGAGGGTCCGGCTGATCGTGAGGCCGAGTCCCGTGCCGCCATGCGCGCGCGTGTAGCCGTTCTCGACTTGCACGAATGGCTGGAAGATTCGCTCGAGGTCGCTCTTCGCGATCCCAATGCCCGAGTCCTGGACGACGATGCAGGCCCACGGCAGCGCGGGATCCGTGGAATTCTCGAGGTCGGCTCGCAGACTGGTACCGGCGTGAATCGACACGAAGCCGCCGGACGGCGTGAATTTCACGGCGTTCGACAGAAGGTTCGTGAGGATTTGCTGAACTCGCTGCGGATCGCCCAGATAGTTGGGCGTCACGTCGGGTGCAGTCTGGTTGAGCAGTTGCACGCTCTTGGCAGCCGCCTGCGGACGAATGAGTCCGAGCGCGCCATCGATTGCTTCGCTCGCCGGTCCAACGGCGGGCTCGACGTCCATGCGACCCGCCTCGATCTTGGCCAGATCGAGAATCTCGTTCACGAGCGACGTGAGATGGTCGCCGCTCGACCGAATGCGGCTCAGATACTTGGCCTGGCCGTCGGTGATCGGTCCCGTGATGCCCATCTCGAGCAACTCGGTGTAGCCGAGCATCGCATTGATCGGCGTGCGGATCTCGTGGCTCATCTTGGCGAGGAAGTCGGATTTGGCGCTGCTGGCCGCTTCCGCTTCGAGACGAAGTTGTAATGAGCGTTTGTAGATCAAGCCGTTGTCGACCGCAACGGCCGTGCGCCGTGCCAGCTCCGTCGCGATCTCGAGATCGTCCTGCGTCACCGTTCGGCCGGAGTCGGTCATCGTAAACGCCATCGCGCCCAACGAGCGGCCGCGGGCGATCAGCGGAACGCACATGAACGACGTGGGCGAAATCTCTTCGATCAACTCGAGTGTGGCATTGTCGGGCGCGGTGCGACGTACCGCGGCGGCGTCGATGTGCGGAATGAATACAGCTCGCTGCGAGCGGATGACGTCCGATACCTGGCCGGGCGCGTCGAGCTTGGGCTGATAGCGCTCCACGAGCGACCGCACGGCGTCGCGCTTGGTGGCGTCGTAATGCGCGGTTTCGACACGCCGAATCGCGCCGTCGTCGTCGAGTACATAAATGCTACAGTAGTCCGAAAGCCGGGGAACGCAGTAGCGCGCGAGATCGGCGAGCAGCGTTTGATCCGACAGCGACTCGGCCACGATTCGACTGGCTTCAGCGAGAAACTCCTGCGTCGCCGCGGAGCGGGTGAGACGAACGACCGCCCGTTCCGATGCCGTGGAGGATTCCTCCACCTGTTCGGCCATTCGGTTGAACGCAACGCCCAGCCGGCCGATCTCGTCGGTGCCGCGGGCGCCGACTCGCTGCGAATACTCGCCCTGCGCAATCGCTTCGGCCGCGCCCGTGAGCTCCACTAGCGGACGGGTCATCTGTCGGCTGATCACCCAAGCAATGAGCGCTCCCACCACCGCCAGGAGCAGTGCGATCACGGACAGCGTGCGCGCCGTGGCCTTGGGTCGCGCCAACAGGCGCTGCATTGGATCTTCGACCGTCACGGCGAACGAGGTGCCGCGCACGGGCGACGTCGACGCGAGTGCGGATCCCTTGGTGCCATGCGTGAACACGGCCAAGCTGTCGAACGCGATTGTCGTTGCCGTCGGCGCTGGCACGCCCGTGCCGTCAAGCCGCAGCCACGTGCTGTCATCGAGGTTGCGGAAATACATCTCGATGTCGGAGCCGATCAGGTCGCGGAACGGTTGCAGCCCGCGCGGGCTGTAGTTCAATCGCCGCTCCTGCACGATGTAGCCGAGCACGCGACCGTTTAGCTTGACGGGAACCGACATCCAGAATGTCGTGTGACCGTTGGCCGTGATGAAGTGACTGACGTGGCTCGAGTCTGTCGATTGCTCGAGGTCGCGCACCTCAGCCCGCACGTGGTCTACATCGCCGGGAACTTCGAGCCGTACAGATCCGAGCGGCTGCCCGGCTGGAGTGACGAGTCGAGGCGGTGTGAGACTATCGGCGCGGCTGCTCAATGCCGCGAGCGCAGCGATGGCGCGTGCGCTGGGCGGCGTCGTCGGCGATTGGAGCGCCTCGATCACCGCGGTGTCCGCGGCAACGCGATGCATGGTCGTGAGCCGCCCGCTCATCTGTTGTTGTACGAGCGACGACAGCACGCGCGACAAACTGGACAAGCGGTCGCGCGCCGAGGCTTCAGCGGCTTGACGGATCTCGTAATACGAGACCGCCAGCGAAATCGCGAGAACGAGCGTCAGCAGGCCGAGGACGAGCAACGGCAAGCGGCGCTCGAGTGGCAACGAACGCTGGCCGTGCTGAGACTCGGGAGGTGCTGGGGAGGCGGGGGTACCAGTCACGTATTTGGCGGGGTCGGCGGCGCTGTCTCAGTAGACGAGCGACGAACTCACGTGTATCACGCTGAACCAACGGAACGCAAGCTCGACGGAAGATACCGATCAGCCCGCCTAGCTTCAAAACTGGACCGGACGACGGGCCGCTTACAACTGTTCGATCAGTCGCCCAACTGGCCGTCGCCGTTGTCGAGGGAGCGCCAGAGATACCACGATGCCACCGACGCGTGTGGCCGCCATTTCGCGCCGATCTTCTCGAGGCGGGCAGGGGTGGGGCGCTTACGTAGGCGGTAGGCCTTCTTCACGGCGTTCTGGATCCCGAGGTCGAGAATCGGCAAGACGTCGAGCCTGCCGAGTCTGAACATGAGGAACATCTGGGCTGTCCAGCGGCCGATGCCTTTGACCTGAATGAGGTGGGCGATCAGGTCGTCGTCGTCCATGGCTTCGACGGCGTCGAGCGGCAGCTCGCCGCTCGCCACTTTCGATGAGAGATCTCTCATGTAGCCGATCTTCTGCCGCGAGAGACCCACGGAACGCAGCGTCTCGTCGGCGGTGGCGAGCACCTGCTCCGGCGCGGGAGCATTCTCGGGATACAGCGCGTTGAAGCGCGACAGAATGGTGCCTGCCGCTTTGCCCGAGAGCTGCTGATAGACGATGGAGCGGGTGAGCGCCTCGAAGTGCGTTCCTTCCGTGCGCAATTGCAGCCGACACGGACCGACTTGCTCGATTACCTGCGCGAGGATCGGGTCGCTGCGTTTGAGGTGCGCGATCGACGAGCGGTAGTTGGCCATGGAGATAACTTACGCGCTCGACGCTTCGCCTTCGACAGGTGGCGCGCCACTTCCCGAATGTCGGCGATGAACAGCTCCTCGGCGCGCGCGCGATCGTCTCGCGGGGAGCGCAGCACAGCCGACGGATGTACGGTGGCGAAAACGACTGGCGCCCACTCGGAGTCGAGCGCCTCGCCGCGATGCTTCATCAGGCTGAACGTGCGTCCGAGCAGTGACTTCGACGCCGTGGCGCCAAGGCACACGATGACGTCGGGTTTGATGAGGGCGAGCTCGGCTTCGAGCCACGGCCGGCACGCGCGAACTTCGCCGGCGTTCGGTGTCTTGTGGATCCGCCGCTCGGAGCGCGCGTCCTTTGCCCACTTGAAGTGTTTTACGGCGTTCGTGACGTACACATCGTCGCGGTCGATTCCGGCTTCGTCGAATGCTTTGTCGAGCAGTTTGCCCGATGGACCGACGAACGGCCGGCCGGCGCGATCCTCGGCGTCGCCGGGCTGCTCGCCTACGACGACGATTCGCGCGCGGCTTGGTCCTTCGCCGAACACAGTCTGCGTGCCGAGCTTGTACAGATCGCAGCCGCGGCAGCCTTTCGCGGCTGCGCGCAGCTTGGGAATCGACGGGCCTGGCGGAATGAAATCAGCGGCGCTGATGATGTCTCTCGCGTTGGTGGCTATGTCGCCAGCTAGCGGGGCAAGCGTGAGGCCAGCGCCGCACGATCGCAGTGGAGTCTCCATCGGAGTCTCCACATGGTGCACAGGGGGCTATACGTTACGCCATGTCTCGACTCTTCGCGTATTTCCTTCGCGGTCTGGTCGTCGTCGTTCCGCTGGCGCTGACGATCTATGTATGCGTCGTCATCTTCACGACGATCGACAGTTGGGTGCGCCTGCCGATCCCCGGCGTGGGGTTCCTGCTCGCGCTCGTGCTGATCACGCTGATCGGCTTCACGGCGTCGAGCATCATCACGCGCAGCGTCTTCGACGCGTTCGACCGGATTCTCGATCGGCTGCCGTTCGTTCGCCTGCTGTATTCGTCCGCCAAGGACATGCTGAATGCGTTCGTTGGCGAGAAGCGGCGCTTCGACAAGCCGGTGCTGGTCTCCGTGTCGCAGGATGGCGTGGTGAAGGTGCTCGCATTTCTCACCTCCGATTCGCTCGACACGTTCGGTGTGGCTGACCACGTGACGGTGTACATGCCGCAGTCGTACGGTTTCGCCGGTCATCTCTTGATCGTGCCGACGGATCGCGTGCAGCGCATTGACGCGGACGCGGCGGCGGTGATGGCGTACGTCATTTCCGGCGGCGTGACCCAGGTCGAGACGCGCCACCATCACGCATCTATAGAGAACTCTAAAGCGTGACACGCTGGTTCGAGATTCGAAAGTCACCCATTCAAGGCCGAGGGGCGTTTGCGGTGCGTCGAATTCCGAGCGGCACGCGGCTCGTCGAGTACGCCGGCGAGCGGTTGACGCCCGCGCAGGCCGACGCGCGGTATCCCGACGTCGACGGCGAGCGGCATCACACGTATCTCTTCGCGATCGATGACGATATCGTGATCGACGCCGCGGTGAACGGCAACCAGGCGCGGTTCATCAACCATTCGTGCGACCCGAACTGCGATGCCATCGTGGAAGATGGCCGCATCTGGATCGACGCGATCCGCGACATCGAGCCGGGCGAAGAGCTGGCGTACGACTATGCGTACGTGCTCGAGGAACGCCACTCGCCGGCCGCGAAGCGAAAGTATCCATGTCGCTGCGGCGCGGCGAATTGTCGCGGGACGATACTAGCGAAGAAGCGATAGCGCTTCTTCGCGGTGGAAAGGTGGTACGGTGGAACGAAAACAGCCGGAGGGCTGTCATCCCGAGCGGAGCGAGGGATCTAGCCGGACGATACGAGATTCCTCAGTCGCTTCGCTCCTTCGGAATGACAGCTTCGCCCTTCCCGTAGCGCCGAAGGCGCTACGGCGTCTTCGGCCAAACGTTATTCGTGCGATCCACATCCGGCAGCCGGTCATCCGGATCGACCAACACGCGCGACAGCGTTTTTCCGGTGAACTGGAACGTGCGCATGTAATACCGCGTGTTCGTGCTCCACACCTCGGCCGGATAGTCGACTTCCTGCGTGGATCCGTCAGAGAAGATGAATCGTGCCCGAATCGGCAGCACGCCGCGCGCGCGCTCGCTGAACTGCACCGAATCGGTTTCAACGTTGCCGTTCATGTGCTTGGCGACGGTGTCCACCGCGAGATCGAAGTGTGGATTCTCGATGAACCACTCGCGGAAGAACCAGTCGAGCCGCTTGCCGCTCACGTCTTCCATCGTGTGGAAGAAGTCCGACGGATCCGGATGCTTGAATGCCCAGCGGCGCGTGTATTCACGGAAGCCTTCGTCGAACGCCTGCGGTCCGAGAATCTCGTCGCGAAGAAGTGAGAGGCCGACCGCGGTCTTCACGTAGGCATTTTCGCCAAGTAGCTGCGGGTTGATGCGATCGGGCTGCTCTTCGAGCGGGCCATCGGCATCGTGCTGCATGTACAGGACGACGAGATCGCGATCGTGCTGCACGCGCTGCGTGTATGTGCTGTCGGGATAGCGGCGCGCTTCCGAGAAGTAATTGATGAACGTGTTGAAGCCTTCGTCCTGCCACATGTGCATGCGCTCGTTGGAGCCGACGATCATCGGGTACCACATGTGCCCGATTTCGTGCGTCACGACGTTGTAGAGCCCCTGCGGTGTGGGGCTATCGGTCTCCATCGCGAGCATTGGGTATTCCATGCCGCTGATCGGACCCTCGACCGCGCTGATCTGAGGGTACGGGTACGTGAACCAGCGCTCCGAGTATTCTTGAATCGACATGCGCGACATGTCGGCGCCTTCCTGCCATACCTTCTGTGCCGACGGACGATAGTACGCGTACGCCATGTGTCCTTTCCAATTCGTCGCGTCCCACATGTAGTCGGGCGACGCGCCCCACACGGCGTCGCGAACGTTCTGCGCCGAGAACTTCCAGGTGAGCATGCCGTTCTTGGTCTTGCGTGCGCTGCCGTTCTTGAGCTCCGCCTCGGTGACGATGTGCACCACCGTGGAATCAGACTTCGGCGATTTGGCTGTTGCCAACCGGCTGATCTCGGTCGGCGTCAGCACTTCGGCCGCGTTCGTCAGCACGCCCGTCGCGGCCACGATGTATCCGGCCGGAACGGTCACCGACACGTTGTAGTTGCCGTACTCGAGATAGAACTCGCCCTGTCCGAGATACGGTTCGGTGTTCCAGCCGCGGAGATCGTCGTACACGCAGACGCGCGGGTACCATTGCGCGAGCTCGAATAGCGCACCGTCGCGACCCATGCGGTCAGCGCCATGCTCGGGAATCAGGAAGTGCCACGCGACATCGAACGTGACCGTTTGTCCGGGAGCGAGCGGCGCGGCGAGATCGGCTTTCGTCACCGTGCCTTCGACGCGCAGCTTCGTTGCGCTTCGCTTGCCGCCGACGAGCACCTGGTCGAAGTGATCGAACACGTCGCCGCCCTCGAAATTGCGCGCGCCGAAGCGCGAGTCGGCGGGGAAGACGTACGAATTGAGCGAGCCGGCCTTGAATGCGTTCTGTTCCGTCTGGAACCAGATGAACCGCAGCGTATCGGGCGAGTTGTTGGTGTAGCGCAGCGTCATCTCACCCTTGAGCGACTTGGCCGCGGTATCGAGCGTTCCGTGCAAGTCGTAGTCGGCGCGCTGCTCGAAGTACTTCGGACCGGGAGTACCGGCGCCGCTTCGATATACAGTGCCGACCGGCAGATTGAGCGGCGCAAAGAGCGACGTATCCGGATCTCCGGTTTCGTCGAACATCGGGCGCTGCGTGCCGCGGGTCGCCTGGGCGGCCAACGGTGAGCTGAGCGCCGTCAGCGATAACGCTACGAACGCTGCGGCGGCAAAACGCATAGGCTTGACCATGGACGTTCTGGCTTAAGGAAAGGACAAAAAAGGTCGAGGCTGCTGATCCTGGAATCAAGCAGCCTCGCTCATGCGAGCAAGAACGGCGCCCGCTAATGATTTGTAAACACCCTTCGTGAAAAAAGTCAGCGCTTTGCGTACACTCGGGTTTTCCCGGCGTGGTCGAAGGCGACGATGTCATAGTGGTCGCTCTTCGCGCCCTCCATGCCGGGCGACCCGTCGACCATCCCCGGCACGGCCAATCCGAGCAGGTCCGCGTCCTCTGACAAGAGTTTCTTGATGACATCCGCCGGAACGTGACCCTCCACGACGTACTTGCCGACGATGGCGGTGTGGCAGGACTGCAGCGCTTTCGGCACGTGCATCATCGCTTTGTATTTGTCGACGTCGGGGACGTCGCGCGGCATGATGACGAAGCCGTTCGCGCTCATGTACTTGACCCACTTCGTGCAGCAGCCGCACGTCGGGTCCTTGTACACGGTCACGACGGGTAGCGGAGCCTCGGCCACAAGTTTGCGGCCGGCCACGAGGGCGGCGGCGCTGGATAGGAAGAAATGGCGGCGTGAAAGCATATTGAAATATACAGGTTGTCGCTTCGCCGCTATACCGGCGTGCCGGATCCGCTGGCGCGCGCGAGCCTCCAATGGTTTCATTCTCGGCATCATGGCTGGCCAGTCGGGTCCCACCGCTCGCGACCGCGTCGCGCTTCACGTTCTGCAGGTCGGCGCGATTGCCGTAGTGCTCGCGGCGTTGCCGTACAAGGCGTTCGATCTCGACCGGTACTTCGTGCCGAAGG
Source organism: Gemmatimonadaceae bacterium (assembly GCA_036499625.1). Lineage (GTDB taxonomy): Bacteria > Gemmatimonadota > Gemmatimonadetes > Gemmatimonadales > Gemmatimonadaceae > JAQBQB01. The sequence goes on along the minus strand of DASYDJ010000050.1, from coordinate 139,942 downwards.
AGCTCGTCGTCCACATCTGCGCCGTCGCGGGCGCGTTGCTCTGTCTCGGCGTCCGAAAGCGGATCACGCTGGCCGCGGTGGACATGCTGCTGGCGCTCTTTCTCGCGGCGAGCCTCGTCTCGTCGGTTGTCGCCATCAACCACTGGGCGGCCGAGCGAGCGCTGGCGATCTCGGTGTCGGGCGTGCTGTTGTTCTGGGTGGCGTCCACGCTGCGGCGCGCGGGTTTGATGCGACCTCTGATCGTGGCGTTGGCCATCGCGGTCGTCGTGGGTGCGGCAACATCGCTCGCGCAGGCGTACGGCGTGCAGACAGAATATTTCAGCATCAATCGCGCGCCGGGCGGCACGTTTGGCAATCGAAATTTCGTGGCGCATTTGGCCGCGATCGGTACATCCGTCGTCGTGCTCGTGGCGCTCACCGCTCGGCCGGGATTCGGCAGCTTGTTCGGCGGTGTCGGCATGGCGGTGTTGTCCGCGGCGCTCGTGCTGTCGCGCAGCCGCGGTGCTTGGCTCGCGGTCATCGCGCTTGCCGCTCCGGTCGCGCTGTTCGCGTACACGACCAGGTCGCGGTGGATGGACGCGCGCACCATGCGACGGTCGTTGGTGTTGGCGATCGCCACGGTCGCCGGCGCGGTTGCCGCGGTCGTGATTCCGAATCGCCTCGAGTGGAAGAGCGACTCGCCCTATCTCGATTCCGCGGCGGGTTTAGTAAACTATAAAGAGGGAAGCGGCGCAGGGCGGCTCGTGCAGTACAGCAACTCGGTGCGCATGACGCTCGCGCATCCAATCGTCGGTGTCGGACCCGGCAACTGGCCGGTCGTCTACCCGAAATTCGCGTCGCGCAACGATCCGTCGATGTCGCAGGACGATGGGCAGACAGCGAATCCGTGGCCGAGCAGCGATTGGGTGGCGTATTTGTCGGAGCGCGGCGTCATCGGGTTCGGCCTGCTGCTGCTCGCCATGCTCGGCTTAGTGGTGCGCGCCGTTCGAGATCTTGGAAATGGCGGCCATCGGACGAATGGCGACTCGGAGCGTGTACTCGCGGCGATTGCCCTCGTCGGAACGTTGGTGGCGACGGCGGTCGTCGGCGCGTTCGACGCGGTGCTGATGGTCGGCGCGCCGGCGTTCTTCGTGTGGACGCTCGCCGGCGCGCTCGCGCCGCCGGCATCCGGTGGTGCCGACGCGCCGGACAGCACGCGATCAGTGGGAATGCTGCTCGTCGCGGTCGCAGGCGTGATCATGATCGCGCGTAGCGGAGCGCAGATCGCGTCGATGGCGCTCTACAGCTCGAGCACCAAGACCGCCGTGGTCGCGCAGGCGGCCCAACTCGACCCGGGCAGCTACAGGGTTCGCGTGAAGCTCGCACAGAACTACCTCGCGCGCGGCGACTGCACGCATGCGCGTCCGCAAGCGCACGCCGCGCACAGTCTCTTTCCGAGCGCCGGCGAACCGAAGCGCGAGATCGCCGAGTGCGGCGGTAAATGAGCTGATGTGGAGACAAGGCGAGGAACGATAATGAGCGACTACACAGGGAATCTCGTGGCGGCTGGTGTCCGCCGGCGGCGTGTTGGCGGGTTCGTCGGACTCGTTGCCGCGATCGTGGTGTTCGTGGCGCTCGTGCTCACGAACGCGCCGCGCGCGTGGCGGTTGGTGCTCATTCTTCCGCTCTTTATCTCGGCTGTCGGGTTCTTTCAGGCGAGCGAGAAGACTTGTGTCGCGCTGGGCGCGGCGGGAATTCGAGAGCTGGAAGGCGGCGGCACGTGTCCGTTGCGCGAGGATGAGCGCGGTGCCGTTGCGGCGCATATTACCAGAATACTCATTCAATCGGTGATCGTGGCCGCGGTCGTCACGGCGATTGCGTACTGGGTGTGACGAACGCATGTCATTCCGAGGAGCGTAGCGACGAGGAATCTCCTTTCACCAGTTAGGGACGAAAGATTCCTCGTCGCTTCGCTCCTCGGAATGACAATTACGGCGTCCACTTCGCGATACGCCCACCGGGACCCGCGGCCCAGCCTGCATCGCGAGACGCGAACGCCACACTGTTGTACGCCACGTCGTCGATCATTTTCCAACTCTCGCCACTGTCGTCTGAGCGAGCCGTGCCTGCGAGGCCAACCGCGACGAGGGTTCGACCGTTCGTGCCCGGCACGTACGCGACTCCAGACATGTAGCCTTGCGGCAGCGCGCCGTGCGCGAGTCGCCAGGTTTTTCCGCCATCGTCGGTGAGCGCGACGTTGTCGAACGGCTGCTTGGGTTTGGTATAATCGCCGCCAACCACGACGCCGTGTCGCGCGTCGCTGAAGGCGACGGAGAAAATTCCGGAGGCCGAACTTCCGGCGTGGACGGGTGTGTCAGCGACTTCCCAGGTGCGGCCGCGATCGGCCGAGTGAAATACGCGAGCGCGTGCGCCACCGCCGGTTGCAATCCAAACATTGCTGCTGCCTTGCACGGCGAGGCATGTGCCGCTCGCCGCAAATGCTGCTTCGCCTTGTAGCACCGGCGGCGAGCTACCGGTGGGAACGCGACTCCATGTCGCGCCGCCGTCGTCGGTGGTGAGAATGAACAGTCGTCCGCCGACGGGGTCGCTCATCGCGATGCCGTGCGTGTCGTCCCAGAACGAGATGGCGTCAAGAAAGACGCCGGAGTCGCTCGTGGCGAACTGGCGCGTCCAGTGCGCGCCATCGTCGGTGCGATAAATCTCGGCTTGCCCCTGCTCGGCCGGCCCGGCGCTCATCGTCCACGCGTGCGTCGCGCTGGCGGCGTGGATGTCGCGCAGATCGAGCTTGGCTGCGCCGGGAATCGTGTCGACGGTCCAGGTGACGCCGCCGTCCACGGTTCGGGCGATGCGGCCGCGGGTGCCGCTCGCCCACGCGACTGTAGGGCTGATCGCGACGAGACCGCGGAATTCGGCGTTCGTGCCGGTCGTCTGTGGCGCCCATTGGGCGGACGCCGCGACCGGGATCGCCAGCGCGAGCGGCAATAATGATTTTAGCATATAATAATCCTTATCATGTTGTTACGGCGGACGCCGGGTCGGTGTTCGAAGAGTCACCCCCACCAAAACGCCGCCGCGATGATCACGTACAACCCGATCAGCGCGACCCCTTCCAACCAAATCGCCTCACCGTCATTGACCACGATGGCCGAGATGAGCGTGGTGAGCAAGAGCGCCGCAATGAGCAGCGGCGGCATCACCAACGTCAGCACCGGCCCGCCGAGAATGAACGACAGCAGCACGAGCGCCGGACTCACAGCAAGCGCGATGAGCAGCGAGCCGTTGAGGATCACGCTCATCGCGTAGTCCGGCCGGTTCCTCGCCATGAGACGAATGCCGGCGACGTTCTCCACCGCGTTGCCGGCGATCGCCACCACCACGATTCCGGCAAACGCCTGCGAGATGTGCAGTGCCTCGATCGCCGGCTCGAGCGCCGACACGAACCATTCCGATACCACCGCGGCGCCGAGCGAGGCGATCACCAGCACGAGAATCGCCGTGCGCAGCGGCCAATGCTCCGGCTGCGACGGCGCAGGGGCATGTCGCACAGACAGCTCCGGGTCGGAGCTCAACGAAAAGCGCAGGCTCGCGACAAATACGATGAGCAGGAGCACGCTGCTCACGGCGCTCAGCGCCTCCTCGTGCGAGGCGGCAGGCGTGTGCAGCTGATGCGCGAGCGTCGGCATCGCGAGCGCCGACACGGCGAGCACCATCAATGACACGATCATGCGCGGCGCTTCGGCGTCGAAGCGCATGCGGCCATGCTTCACGCCGCCCACGATGATCGCCAGCCCGAGCACGAGCAGCGAGTTGGCGAGCATGGATCCGACCAACGCCGCCTGCACCACCGCCACGAGACCCGCGCGTAAGGCGAACGCGCAGACGAGAAGCTCGGGAAGATTGCCGAGTGCCGCCTGCAGAATTCCCGTCGCGCCCGCCGTCAGATGCGCGCCAGCCTGCTCGGTGCCGCTCGACACGTGCAGCGCCAGGAGCGAGAGTGCCACCGCCGAGGCGGCGAATTGCAGAATCGGACTCGCGCTCGCGAAGTGCAGCGCTGCCGCAACAGCGACGGCGATGCCGGTGATGCAAAACGTGGCGATCTCGTTGCGCGTGAACACCGATAGTCGCAGTGCCGTGTTTCGAAGTTGAGTGCTGCAGTCGCCGCGAATCTAACGCGCGTGGCGCATCGCGACACCATTGCCCATTGCCCACGCCGGGAGTAGGGTTCGCCGTCCCCTTCACATTCGATCATGTTCGATCTCTCGGACGTTCGCGCAGCGCGCGAACGCATCGCCGGCCGCGTTCACGTCACGCCCACGCTCTCCTCCGCTCGACTCGGCGATCGCGTTGGTGTTCGCCTCCTGCTCAAGTGTGAGAATTTTCAAAAAACTGGCTCGTTCAAGTCGCGTGGCGCACTGAACAAAGTCAGCCAGCTCGACGCGCGCGCGCGCGAGCGCGGCGTGATCACGTTCTCCGCGGGCAATCACGCCCAAGCGCTCGCGTGGGCAGCGCAGGCGGCAGGCGTACACGCCGTCGTGGTCATGCCGGAAGCCGCGTCGCCGGCCAAGGTCGAAGCGAGCCGCGGCTACGGCGCCGAAGTCGTGTTGCACGGCGCGAATGGTCTCGTCGCGCTGGCGAAAGCCCGCGAGCTCGAAGCCGAGCGCGGCTTGACGATGGTGCATCCGTTCGATGACGACTTTGTCGCGGCAGGTGCAGGCACCGCTGGGCTCGAGCTGCTCGAGCAAGCGCAGGATCTCGACGCGGTCGTGGTGCCGATCGGCGGCGGCGGTCTGATCTCGGGACTGCTCGTCGCGATCAAGGAGAGCAACCCAAAGATTCGCGTCTACGGTGTCGAGCCCACCGGTGCCGCGTCGATGCGCCGCAGTCTCGACTCAGGACATGCCGAGCAGTTGGCGTCAGTCAGCACGATCGCTGACGGACTTGCCGCGCCGATGGCGGGCGAGCTGGCATACGAGATCGTCAAACGATACGTGGACGACGTCGTGCTGATCGACGACGCGGCAATCGCTGAGGCAGTTCGCGAGTTGTTGCTCAACACCAAGCTGTTGGCCGAGACGGCCGGAGCGACGGCGGCGGCGGCGGTGCTGACGCGCGCGATTCCGTTCAAGCCGGGCGAGCGGGTGGCGGCGATCGTGAGCGGCGGGAACGTGGACGTGGCCAAGCTGGTGAAGACGATCAGCTGACTCACGCCGCCGGCCGCTCGCCCACGGCCGCCTCGACTTCCGCGGGCTCGTTTCGAAACGCCCAAATGCTGATCGCCAGCCACACCAGCCCGACAACCGCCCCCGCGATCACATCGGTAGGCCAATGCACTCCGAGATAGACTCGCGAGTACATGCTGGCGAGCAGAATCGGAACGACGACGAAAAAGGGCCAATTCCAACCCTTTAATTGCCGAAGTATGATCGCCAGCGTCAGCAGCACCGACACGCTCGCGATCGCGTGCCCGCTCGGGTAGGAGCTCCACCCGTACCAGCCGCGTCGCGGGAACAACGACGGGCGCGCGCGATCGAACAGCGCTTTGAGCGACGGATTGAGCAGATAACTGCCGACCTGTACGATCGCGAGGCGCATCGCGAGGCGCGGATCGCCGACCTTCACCCACAGCCACCAACAGACGATCGCGATGCCGGGGATGAGCGAGATGTTCGTGCCGAACCACGGGCAGATCATCATCAGGTCGTCGAGGAGCGTCGGCAACGGATGGTGCACCCAGATCAGCACCGCGCGTTCCCACGCGTAGCCCTGGTTCCAGTTGCCGAACGACTTCGTGATCTCGGCGCTGATCACGCCGATGAGGAACGCCAGCAGATAGCCGGTGAGAATCGGGCGCCAGCGATGACGCCACCAGCGGCGCATGTCCTGACGCGGGCCAACTTGCGCGGGAACCGCGCCGTGCGTCACGTCAGAAATTGGGCGGCGTCCGCAGGCTCAGTGCGCTCAGTGAGCTCACTCGTTACGCCACGTGCCGGCAGGAGATGCACACCGGCTCGGTGCCGAAATCAACCATGAGCCGGCGGATCCACGAGCCGTGCAGATGCCGCGCGCACAAGATTTTTCGGCAGCTGTAGCACGCGCCGCCCGACACGAGATCGAACCGCTGGCCGCAGTCGTCGCATTCAGTAGCCATCTCAGATTTCATGAAAAAGCGAAAGCTCATGCGACGGAACTCCGATGCGACATGTCTTACAGGTCGTACAGGTCACGGCGTCTTGCTCTTTTGTCTGACCTTGGCCACGGTCCACACGACAAGGGTAGCGCAACCGGATTGACCGGGCGCCGTGTACTGCGGCGGCGTGTCCGTGCCATGATACACCTCGACGGCGACGATTTCGGCGGGCCGCACGTAGTCGTCGATGTCGCCGGGCGTCATGGACGCCCACGGTACCCCGTCCACGTAATAGTTCACGCAGCCGCCGCTCGCCGGATTGCGCGAGTCGGTGATCACGTTGGTGCGTCCGTCGCCAGTGGGCTGCACGCGAATGCCAGGCGCAACGCGCATGGCGTCGCTGAACGACAGCGCCTCGTGATTGATCTGATTGCCGTCGAGGAAATAGCCGCCCGCCGACGACTTCTTCCGTTGCAGATAGCCGATGTCGGACAGCGCCTTGTCCTCGGCAGCCACGGTGCGCATCACGGCGAGTGTCGGGACGAAATCGCCAAGTGTGATCGTCGTCTTGACCGGCGTGTTCGCCGACAGCTCCACCGCCTGGTCCGCGGCCGCGTAGCCGAGCTTCCGGACTTCGATCGCCTGAGTGCCTGACGGCAGACTATCGAGTGTGAATTCGCCGTTCGCCTTCGAGATCACAACCGAGCCGCTACCCTGAAGCGCCACGCGCGCACCAGACAACGGTCTGCCCAGTTTGTCGACGATTTTGCCGGCGACGCGCGCATCGCCTTTGACCACGCGCTTGACCTTGCCGCTGTCGCCCGCCACTTCAACCACCGTTTGCGCCTTGGCCATGATGCCGAACGACCGGAGCGCGACGAGGTTCGTGACCTTGGTCGCCACTTCGCCCGAGCTCACACCGTTTCGAAAGACCTGAACTTTGCCGTCCATGTCGGCAGGAATGCCGCAGATCCGATAGACGCCAGCAGAATCCGTATTCGCCGAGCGGACGGTATTCGACTTCCGGCCGATCGGGTCAGTGACCGAATAGACCAGCTCGACTTTGGCGCCCTGTACCGGCTTGTCTGTATCGGGGTCGCGAACGAAGCCGAGCATCACGCCGGGGCCCAAAGCGATGCGCGCGGGCGGGCAGAGTATTCTCACGAGGTCGGCACCGCCTGGAACCGCAAGATCCAGGTTGTGCGATTCGCCAGCGCCGAAGGGGTACGGCTGCGTCCGCATCACCATCCCGAGCGTGTCGAATAGGGCATGCAGCACCATGACGCGGTGTTCGCCGGCCGGAATGCTGTCGAGCAGATACTCCCCGTATTGATTGGTGAGGGCCGAACGATTCGTACCCTCGATCATCACGTTGGCCTTCGCCAGCGGCACGCCATGGATGCTATCGAGTACGACTCCGCGCAGTTTCGCAAAACCGGGCGTCGTCGGCGTGCTCGGAACTGCCTGCGCGCCAAGGAGATGGCTCGACAACACTGCCGCTACGACCGCGGCAACGCGTAGTCCGCGGAAGGTGAATCGGGCGAGGGGGGACGCTTGCTTCATTGGCACTGCGGTCGGGGGCACTACGATCGGGGGAGGTGACCCACCCAAATTATGAGTTGGGCCGCGCGGCTTCTACCCCTTGGCCAGATTCGGGTTCTTGTCCAGTTCCTATCCGGATGTCGATTTCGCCCAATCCCGTTCGACTAATTGGCGTAAAAGCACTCTTCACCTCACTCAGGAGCCGAACCATGCAATACTTGATGCTGATCTACGCCAACGAACAGAACTTCGGTCAGATGACTGAAGCGCAGGGCGCGGCCATGATGTCGGATTACCAGACTTTCACCGAGTCGATCGCCAAGAGCGGCCACTACAAGGGCGGGAACCGTTTGCAGCCGATCTCGTCCGCCACGACGGTGCGTGTCCGTAACGGCAAGCGCGAAGCAACCGACGGCCCCTTCGCCGAAACGCGCGAGCAACTCGGCGGCTACTACCTCGTGGATGCGTCCGATCTCGACGAGGCGATCTCGATCGCCGAACGCATTCCAGGCGCCCGCGTGGGCTCGATCGAAGTGCGGCCAATCGCGGGGATGCCGGTGCATCCGGCCGCGTGATCGTGGACGAGACGCGGGCGCTCATTGCGAGTACGTATCGCGCCGAGTCAGCCCGCGTTCTCGCGACGCTCATCCGCCTCCTCGGCGATTTCGATGCTGCCGAGGAGGCAATGCAGGATGCGTTTGCGGCGGCAGTGGTGCAGTGGGAACGCGATGGAGTGCCGTCGAATCCGCGAGCGTGGCTCATCAGCGCGGGACGACATCGCGACATCGATCGACGCCGGCGCGATGCGCGGTTCGCCGAGCGCGTCGATGCCGTGGCGGCCGAACAGCCGTCGAGCGTGGACCCCGATGCGCAGCTCGACGATTCTGACGACGTCGAGGACGATCGCCTTCGACTGATCTTCACCTGCTGTCACCCGGCGCTCGCGCGCGACGCGCAAGTCGCGTTGACGTTGCGAACGATTTGCGGCCTGCGCACCGAAGAGATCGCGCGCGCGTTTCTTGTCCCCACGGCGACGATGGCGCAGCGTCTCGTGCGCGCGACGGGCAAGATCCGCGACGCGCGGATTCCGTATCGCGTGCCGCCGGCGGCGGAACTCGCGGACAGAGTCGACGCCGTGCTCGCCGTGATCTACCTCGTGTTCACGGAGGGTTACGCAGCCACGTCGGGCGACGCGCTCATTCGCCGCGAGCTGTCGGGCGAAGCGATTCGCTTAGCGCGACTGCTCGGCGACCTCGTGCCCACTGAAAACGAAATCGACGGCCTCCTCGCTCTGATGCTCTTGCACGACGCTCGGCGCGATACGCGAACTGACGCGGTCGGTGCGCTCGTGCTGCTCGAGGATCAGGATCGCGCGCGTTGGGATCACGCACAGATCGAGGAAGGGTTGGCGCGTGTCGATGCGGCGTTGCAGCGCGGGCCCGCGGGACCGTATGCGATTCAAGCGGCGATCGCTGCGCTTCATGCGAAGGCGCGCACTGCGGCCGAAACCGATTGGCGTCAGATCGCCGCGTTGTACGCGTTGTTGAGCCAGTACACGCCGGGCGCCGTGATCGAGCTCAATCATGCCGTGGCTATTTCAATGGTCGATGGACCAGAGGCCGCGCTGCTGCTCGTTGACGCGATCAACGCGCGCGGCGAACTGCGCGGGTATCACTTGCTCCATGCCGCGCGCGCCGATTTGCTTCGCCGGCTCTGCCGCTTCGATGACGCCACTCTCGAATACGAAACGGCGCTCGAGCTCGCCAAACTCGAGCCCGAGCGCCAATTCCTCGCTCATCGCCTTACGGAACTACGGTCGCGTGACTCAGCCCCAGCGACGGCTCGACCGTCAAGTTGATCTGCTGTCCTTTAGTGGCAGATATGGGACCGACTGACGCGCGGCCGCGACCGCTCGCGGGCACGCCGAGGACGTAGAGCGTTGCAGTCGGGAAGAGCGACGGATCGAGCAAGAGGGCCGTCGAGTCCGCGGCGCCTACCGATCCGATGAACAACGACTGCCCGTTCTCGACCGTCCGCAGCTCCAAGGATTCGCTGCTGCGGTTGACGACGTGCAAGACGACTGTCGATGCGGCGTCTTCCGGCGAGATATACGTCCCGCCAGCGTTTCCGTGGCTGAGCCCGCAGCCGGTGCCAAGGATGGCAGCCGTGGCGATGATGGTTAGTGCGCGGAATTTGATCATTGGAATCCTCCCCCCTCCCGAAACCCGAATCCGGCGTGCGCAATTGCACTCCGGCCACGTTCTCAAAAGGCAGGTATGATGCCGACCAACCTGTCAATTAGAGAAGTTCGAACGTCGTTGCGTTGAGCTCGTCCGGATTCGTGAAGCAGTAGGGTCCGCACCACACGAGCCCGGCGCGCTTGAATAATCTCTTGTACTCCGCGCCGCTGCGTTCGTGCCACTCGGCGTGGTCGCCTTCCATGGCGTCCTCGGTGGTGAACGCTTCGATGTAGGCAACGCCGCCGAGCAGTCGCCGAATGGTCTTGAGCCCGCGCTCGACGCCGGTCGTGTCGACGTACTGCAACACATCGGCGCAGACGATCAGATCGATGCCACGATCGAGATGGAGTTTGCCGAGTCCGCCGAGCGTGCCGTGTACGATGTTGCGCGATGCACCGAATCGTTCGAGTACGTAGTCGCTCGATTCGACGCCGAGATAGTACGCCTCCGGCCGAATTCGTTTCAGCACCGGTTGCCATGGTGCTTCGCCGCAACCGACGTCGAGCACGGAACGAATCGGTCGTCCAATGAGAAATTCGGTGACGGACAGTGCGAGCCGAACCTTTCGTTCGAGCGACTCGCGCGTCGACACGCGATCGACGGGATCGCGGTACCAGCGCTCGAAGTACGCGCGGTCGTAGGATTTCATCGTCGGTGAATAAATTTTCGAAAACCTGTGGGAGAAAACGGACGAAGGCACGCCCCATGCGGCCGGAAAACGCTTCCACCCTACGGGAGGGTTTGATGGACGAACAGAGGAGACGCGCAGAAGATGATAATGACGGTCGCCGTCAGAGCGCATCTGACGGGCGCGACGACCGCGACGACCGCGACGACCGCACCTCCAATCCGCCACGGCCGATTCGGGACAAAGAGCCGTCTGCACTCACCAAACGCGAGCGCGAACAGCGCTGGCCAATCGGCTAGCGCGCGCTTCGCTCACTCCGCTCACTCCATTCAGTCGTCGGGCTAGCGCGGCGACGTCCGCGATTACATAGTGTCGCATGGACATCGCCGCTCGCCCTGACGATCCCGCCATAGAAGAGATGGCCCGCTCCATCTACGCGCTCTTCCCAAAGTGCATGCGCTGCGGCGAGCCGATCGCCCGCTACGAAGATGCCGACGTCAGAATCCTGAGTCATCGCGTGGTGCATCGCGACGCTTGCGTGTCGCAAACGCCGGACGACGCGACGCTTTAGGAACCGACTGTCATTCCGAGCGTAGCGCGGAATCTTCTGTTACTAACTAGGGACAAGAGATTCCTCGTCGCTCCGCTCCTCGGAATGACAATTACGGATTGTCCGTCGCAGGTCTCGCGCGCGCCAAATCCGCGCGGGTCGTCAGCCAGGCGATGACGAGCGCCGCCGGCAGCGCCAGACCGATGAGCGGCAGATTCGACTGGCGAGAAAGGCCCACGGGATGTGCGAGGAGCGCAATCGCCGAGAATAGAGCGAGCAGCGCGGCCAACGATCGCGTGGCGCGTTCGGCGCGGCCACTCACGTAGTACACCAGCGCCATCACGGCCAGAATCAGCCACAACGGATTGAACAGCAGCAAATTCTCATTCGAGCGCGCGAATACGTGGTCGGTGAAGAGCCACAGAAAGGTGAGCGCGCATCCGAGCAGTCCGGCGACCAGCGACCACAGACCTATCACCAAGCCCGTCACGATCCTGCGGCCGCGGCTCTCCGGTTCGACGCCGAGTCCGAGCCAAGCGATCAGCGCGGCAATGACGACGCCGAGCGCGAGCAGCCACACCCCAAGCTTGGGCGGCGCCGCCGGCTCGGGCGGTCGATCGGATTGCAATAGCACGGATTCGCGCGCGACGAGCGGACGCAATGCGCCCTGGCTGTCGCGCACCTGAGCCGCGGCGACAACATCGTGCAATTGTTGAGGGAGGAACATCTCGTCCCAGCGCGCAATCGGCTTGTCCGACGGTTCGCCGAGTCCGACGTCGACACCTAGCGTGATCAGCGTATTGTCCTGCATGAGCCGAAGCGTGTGCCACCGGTAGCTGTGGTCGGTCACTTGCTGGGAGCTCGCGCGCAATGCGCCGCCTGTCACTTGGTCGAGTAGGTCACGCGGGCGCGTCGCGCAGTTATCGCGGAAATAGTCGTAGCGATACTGAACGTTCTCGGGCTCTGCGTTGATCTGCATGAGATGCAGCAGCGAGTCCTTCTGCGCATTCGTCAGGTTGAGCCGCTGCGAGACGAGCGTGCGTCGGAAATACTTGTAGTAAGCCACCGTCTCGTCGAGCGAACCGCCGCCCATACGATACTGATTGCGATCTTGAATGAAATGCCAAATGAAGAAGGGCTGGCTCGAGTCGAACTCGCCCCAGTTGAATACCGTATCGCGTTGCGTTGTATTGTCGTGAATCCAGATGGCCGCATGCCCGAACATCTCCCAGATCTGATCGGCGCTCGGCCCCATCGTGAGCAGCGAGATGGTCACGTTCTGCCCGGGCGCATGGAGCGCATCGACGTCCGGCGGCGTCGCTGGAAGCGTCAACCGTACCTGCGCGCCAAGCGCTGTTGCGGCGACGAGCGGGAGCACAGCGCGCGAAACGGTTCGCAATGCGGCGGACCACGCGGTGCGCAGCGCTCCGTGCGGCGGGCGGCGGGAAGGAAGCATGGATGGAATGTGGCGGGTAACCGAGTTCTAGAATAGTCTCTCCATCCACGAATTCCTTCTCGGATCACGCCATGCCGACGCTCATTACCGACGCATTCCAACGAACCGCCCGCGCACGCGGCTCGGCGCCGGCGCTGCGCCATAGGCGAAATGGATCGTGGACGACCGTCGCGTGGACCGAGTACCACGACGCCGTCCGCCGTGCCGCGAAGGCGCTCATCGCACTCGGCGTCGAGGCCGGCGAACACGTCACGATCATCGGCGCGAATCGACCGGAGTGGTTCATCGCCGATATCGCCGCGATCGCAGCCGGCGCCATTCCGGCCGGCATCTACAACACCAGCTCAGCGGAACAATGCCGGTATGTGGCCGAGCATTGTGAGGCGCGCGTGGCGTTCGTAGAGAATGCCGAGCAGCTGGAGAAATTTCGCGCGATTCGACCGGAGCTTCCCAAGCTCCGCGCGATCGTGGTCATGGACGATGAAGTCGATGCTTCAGCGTCCGGTGCGGCGAAGCCTGGCGAATGGCTTTCGTGGGACGCGTTTCTCGCGCTCGGCGACGCTGTGGCCGAGTCCGATCTCGACGCCCGCATCGGGGCGCAGCGCGTGGATGACGTCTGCACGTTGATTTACACGTCGGGGACTACAGGAACGCCGAAGGCCGTGATGCTGAGTCACGGCAACCTCTCGTCCGTGGTCGAGCAAGCGGCGGCGCTCGTTGACATTGCGCCCGGCGACGACGTCGTGAGCTATCTACCGTTGAGCCACATCGCCGAGCAGTTGTTTTCGCTGCACAACAGCGCGATGCTCGGCACGTGCACGTGGTTTTGCGCCGACGTCGAGTCGCTTGGCGACGTGCTGCGCGATGCGCGGCCGCATCACTTTCTGGCGGTGCCGCGCGTGTGGGAGAAGATCCAGGCAAAGATGGAGGTTGCCGGCGCGAACGCTCCGTGGCTGCGCAGGCGCATCGTGCGCTGGGCGCGCGGCGTGGGGCTCGCAGCCGGCCACGCGATGCAAGTGGGTCGCAAACCGACGGTCAGCTATCGTCTCGCCGATCGATTAGTATTTACTAAAGTCCGTGCGGCGCTCGGATTCGATCGCGCCAAGTTGATGCTCACGGGCGCGGCGCCAATCTCGCGCTCAACGCTCGAGTTCTTTCTCTCGCTCGGCCTGCCCGTCTGCGAGGTCTACGGAATGAGCGAATGCACCGGCGTCGCGACGGGATCCGTTCCCGGCCGGCTGCGTACGGGGACGGCCGGCTTCATTCCGTCGACCATGCAGTTGAAGGTCGCGCCAGACGGCGAGATCTGCATTCGCGGGCCACACGTCTTCAAGGGCTACTACAAGGACTCGTCAGCCACGGCGGAAGTGATGGACGACGATGGTTGGCTGCATTCGGGCGACATTGGGCAGCTCGACGCCGACGGGTTTCTCACGATCACCGATCGCAAGAAGGACATACTCATTACGGCAGGCGGTGAGAACGTCGCGCCACAGATGATCGAGGGTCATCTCAAATCGATTGGCGTGGTGAGTCAAGCTGTCGTGATCGGCGATCGGCGGCGGTATCTCGCTGCGCTGCTCACGCTCGACGCGGAGAAGATTGCGTCTGTGGCGTCAACCGTTGGAAGCGCTGCGCGAACGTGCGAAGAGGCGGCGGTGTGCGCGCGATTCAATTCGTATCTGCAGCGCGAGATCGACACCGTGAATGCGCGTCTGTCGCGAGTACAAACCGTGAAGCGCTTTGCCGTCCTTCCGCCGGAGCTCACGATCGACGGCGGCGAGCTCACGCCTACGCTCAAGCTGCGGCGCAAGGCGATCGTCGAGAAACACGCCGCGGTGATCGAGAGACTCTACGGGAGCTAGAACGGTTGTCATCCCGAGCGAACGCGAGGGATCTTTTGTCCCTAGTTAGTGACGGAAGATCCCTCGTCGCTACGCTCCTCGGGACAACACTCGCGCCCTCATTTTGCAGAGCATCGGCCGCAGCCTATATCAATCCTCGTATAACGAATCGAGCGACAGTGCGTCGAGCTCGATGAGGAAATCGGCAACACGGTCGACCGCCGCATTGACGTAGGCCTCGCCCTTGGCAGGCGTGGCCTTGTGCGGATTACCGATGCCCGTGTCGGCGGTCACCTGCGTCCACCGGCGCGGCGCCCAAGCCCACCCTTCGCGCACGCCACGCAGCTTCGACGCGCGCGCACGTCCCTCGCCTGCTTCCGTTAGCGGACTCACGAGCGCCGGCGCGAGATGCAGCATCGCGCTCGTCTCCGCCTCACCAGCGTGATCGCCCGCTTCCTCCACGAACTGGCGCACGTCGACGCACGACCACCAGTTGATATTGCAGAGAAAGACGCGCGTCTTCGGCTGCAGCTCGCGGATGATCTGCCGGAAATCGTTTCCGCCGTGCGCGTTCAAAATGAGTAATTTGTGAATGCCTTGGCCGTCGAGCGCGCTCACCAAATCGCCGAGCAATGCGGCCTGCGTGCTCGGATTCATGTTGAGGCAGAGCTTGATGTCGAGCTGCGTCGTGTTCACGCCGAACGGCACCCCTGGTAGCACCGCGACACGCGCCCCTTTCGCCCACGCCCGTTCGGCAGCGCGCGCCGCGACCTGCTCGGCTTGCATCGTATCGGTGCCGTAGGGCAGGTGGTAGTTGTGCGCTTCGGTTGCGCCCCACGGGAGCACCGCCGCCGTGTATGGCGTTGCCGCAACGGTTTTCCAGGTCGACTCGGCGAGAATGAACGGTCGTGAGGTCATGGATGCTGGCGTTGGCGATGAGGGAAAGGCGAGCGAGCTGAGCGCTCTCGGATCACCAAGAGGCGTGAGGCACAGGCCGTGCGGTCAAAGGCGCTGTCTTCAACGGGAGCACTCATGGCAGATCAACATTCCGACAAGATGGGCGACAAAGCGAGCCGTCCCGACAATTCGGATCGTTCCGAGAACGACGAAGCGATGCACGAGCGCGACAAGGGCGGCGAGTGGCTGCGCGATCAGGTTGGCGAAGATCACAACCTGAGCGGTTCGAGCACCTTCCGTACGCTGCCGGATCAGCCGGGTACGGGGTCGAAATCAAAGGATAAAAAAGAACAGGACGACCGGCAGTCGAATCGTTGATCGAATTTCCAAACGACGCCCATCAGGGTCTCGTCCAGCGGTTGTTCGACCTGTCGATATCGGGAAACACGTGGTCAGGATCGATCTCGACCGATCGCACGGTGGCGGCTGACGTCAGCGCCACCGTGTGGCTCCGCGCGCCAGCCAGCCACACGCTCACCGGCACCTCCTGACGCTCCACGCGACCGTCGGTGCGCGTGATTGCCAAACGCACAGGCATCGGCGCGTTGCCACGATCTTCGATGGTCACGTTGAGCTGATCGCCGAGCATGGTCACCGGTCCGATCGCTTGATCGAGCGTCCACGTCTCGTACCACCAGGTGCGCCAGAACCACGACAGGTCCTGGCCGCTCAGCGAATCGAACGAATTAAAGAAGTCATATTGCGTCGGATGCCGCTCCAGCCAGCGCAACCCGTACGTGCGATAGCTTGACGTGAAGGTATCTGGCCCGAGCAGCGCGCGAAGCGCGACCATGTTCGTGGCCATCTTGTCGTAGGAGGCGATCTCGTACGCCGGCGAGCCGTACGGGAATTCGTCGCCCGGACGCATGAGCGGCACCTCGCTATCCGTTCGCGCAAACGCGAGATAGGCGTCGCGTGAAATCGCTTCGCGATCGTAGCCGCGAAAATATGCTTGCATCCCCTGCGCTTGGTTGAACCGCGTCAGCCCTTCGTCCTGCCAGCCGAATCGCCGCTCGTCCGAGCCAACCTGCATCGGGAACCACATGTGTCCCGTCTCGTGCACTTGCACCGAGTAAAGCGATAGCGTGTCGCGCGGGCCGCCGATGCACGTCAACATCGGGTACTCCATTCCCGTGCACGATACCGGGCCTTCGAGCGCCGTCATCTGCGGCCAGGGATACGGCCACAGATAGCTCGAGAGAAACTGCACCGAACTGCGTTCATAGTCGGCTGAACGTCCCCACGACCATGCACGCGCTTCGGGGCGATAGAACGTATTGATCGCCGTGGTGTCCGGCCGTCCATCGCCGTCGCGATCGCCAACCGTCGCAACGGTCGCGTCCCACAAAAACTTCGCCGACGCGCCCCAGTCGAAATCGCGGACGTTGCGCGCCCGGAATTTCCAGATGAGCGATCCATCAAAGCCGGTGTTTGTCGCTTTCGTTGGACCGGCGCCGCGATCCTCGTCGCGCACGACGTGTACCGGCGTCGGGCTCCGCTTCGACTCGGCAATCTTGTCGCGCGTGCGTTTGGTCAACACATCGTTGGGATTGATCAACTCGCCGGTCGCCGCGATCAACCATCCCTGCGGCACGGTGAGATTCACGTCATAGTCCGCATAGTCCATATAAAACTCGGCGTTGCCGAGGTATGGGTCGGTTTGCCAACCGTTGACGTCGTCGTAGACGGCGAATTGCGGATACCAGTACGCGATCA
Organism: Gemmatimonadaceae bacterium; assembly: GCA_036499625.1. Taxonomy (GTDB): domain Bacteria; phylum Gemmatimonadota; class Gemmatimonadetes; order Gemmatimonadales; family Gemmatimonadaceae; genus JAQBQB01. The sequence goes on along the minus strand of DASYDJ010000050.1, from coordinate 122,882 downwards.
TGAAGACGTCGCCGGTACTTCCTTCACGCGGAGCACCGTCGGGCGGAACTTGAAACGCCCACGCGATGTCGAGATCGACTGAGTCGTGTGGCGCCAGCGCACGCGGCAACCCGACGCGCATCAGCGTTGCGTCGATCGAATATCCGGTGCCCGATGCGCGTTTCGATAACACTTGGCCGGCGGCGGAGATGCGAAGAATCTCCGAGCCGCCGGTGACCGGCGTGGGCACGTCGCGCGGCGATTGCGGCGCGAAGAGATTTTGATTGAGATACACCCACAGCGTGGCAAGCGTATCGGGCGAGCGATTGTAGTACGTCACCGTCTCGCGTCCAGTGAGCTGACTGCTCGATGGAACGAGCTCCGCATCGATGCGATAGCGCGCGAACTGTTGCCAGTACTTTGGGCCTGGCGCGCCAGTGCGCGTACGTGTGCCGCGCTCGACGGCGCGCGCGAATGCTTTCGATTCAGTGATCGGATACGGAATCGGCCGCGAGTGCGCAACGGTCGCAGCGACAATGGGGCCGGCGGTTGGCGCATGGCGAAGTTGCGGCACATATGCGCAGGCGGTCGCGACAATCGCGACGGCGCCGAGGATCGGAGTGCGAGCATGCATGACGTGCAATATCTCGCCACCGAGCACATCGCGCGAACATTCCGCGCTCGACGGCCGGTTTCGAAACATCTGCAATGCATCGGTCTGTGTCTTGCCCTTCTCAGCAGCGAGGAAGACATCGAATTGGTCGCAACGATTACTCGCAGAGGCAGACATGAAGAAGAGCGGACGGAGCCACTGGCTCATTTTGGGATTGGCGGTGGCCGTCGGCGCGTGTGCGCGCACGCACCCGACCACGACAGTCAGCACCTCGGCAGGCGAGGTCGGCTTGATGGACGGCACCGACGGGATGTGGATGGACGGGGTCGGCAGCTACTGGATGGACACCAGCGGCACGCTGCGCCGCGGCGGGCGCATGGGATCGCCCATCGGCCTCACGGCGCGCGAAGTCTCGATAATGACCGAGCGGAACATGCTCGCGCACATTCGCGCCGACGACTCGCTCGAGGTCGTGATGAGCCGGCTCGGATTGAATAGCGCCACGAACTCCGCCGTCCGCGATTTCGCCCAGGACATGATCTCGGATCACACGGCGCACAGTGAGAAGGAGACGAAGCTCGCGCAGCAGACCGGCATCGCCGCGGTCACGTGGATTCCCGATACGACCGACGAAGTCATCACGCAGCGCATGATGACACATCTGTCGCGCACGACAGAAGGCCCGTCGTTCGATCGTCAGTTCATGGCGGCGGAGGTCATGATGCACGAGCACATGCTGCACGACCTCAAGCTGTTCCAGGCACAGTCGACCGGTCATCCGCTCGACTTCGTCGACAGAGCCATTCCCGAGGTCGAGCGTCATCTGAAGGCCGCAAAGCTCGTGCAGAAGTCGCTCGGGCCGATCGACAAGAGCAAGCCGTAACAACAGCAGCAATTACAGGCGCGGTCCGAGCGACAGGTCGAAACGCCAGTGTCGCTCGGGCCAGATGCCGTGAGCCGCGTCGAACTTGAACAGCCCGTCGAGGAACGACAGGCTCACGCCCGCTCCGGAGAGCGGATGGCCGGCGCGCATCAGATCAGTGCGCGGACCCGCCCACCCCGCGTCGTAGAACACACTCGGCTCGAGCGCTAGCGAGCGCGATCCGACTTCCACGCGGCCGAGCCAGAATGAATTGCCTACGCGACCATCACCGTCGGGAAGCGCAACCTGACCGCGCACTGTCTGCAGCCCGCCAATGAAAAAGTCGCGCTGCAGCGGGACGCGTCCGGCGGATGATCCGGTCGCCGCTGTGATCGTCGTCGCGAACGGCCCAACGTTGCGCGACAGCGTTGCGTCGAGCATGAGGCGCGCGTAGCCAGCATTTACAGAAGTCTCACCGCTCGTCGCCGCCGCTTCGCCGCGCATACGAGCAAACAGCTGCGCGCCTTCGGGATTGGTGCCGAATGTGCGCGACACATCGCCGCCCGCGCCATATACCGAGAGTGGCTCGGCGTCGATGTTCTGCTCGAAACGCGCATCGCCGAACACGTTGCCCAGCGACGCCTGTGTGTTCGGCGCCACGCCCGCGCTGCGCTCGCGTTCGGCGAAGCCGCGCCAGGTGAGTGTCGCGTTGCCGAGGAACGCCGGCGCCTCGCGCGACGCGGTGATCTCCGCGCCGGTCGTGCGGTAGTAGAAACCTTCATCATGCGCCCAGAGCGCGTTGGCGAACGACGCACCGAACGACAGCGGCGCGCCCCAATCGTCGTTGGCTACGGCGAGACGATGGTACGCCGCAACGCGAATCGTGTTGAGACCACTCGACTGCGACACTGACAGATCTCCATTGAGCACGCGATCGCCGGTGCCGATGCGCGCCGTCGCTTGCGCGGTGAGGCCGAGTCCGAGCGCTGACGTCGCCGATCCGCCGAGTGACAACGCTTCGATGCGATTGTATCGGAAGTACGAGAGGCCCGTGTTGAGCTCCGGCCATTGCGGCGCCCACCCGGGTTGCAGCGAGAAGCCGAGCGATGCGAGAAGTGCTTCGCTGTCGGCTGCGCCGAACAGATCGTCGTCGTTGTAGATCGATCCGGGCAGGTCAGGCGAACTAGAGAGGCGATTGATGTCGCACGGCAATCGGACGATGGTGCGCACGGCGCCACCGTAACGCGTTCCGCCGCCGGCGACGTACGAGCTGTCGGAGGTACAGCCAGCGCGACGTCGCACGAGTTGCTGCGCACCCGAGTGATACAGGAGCGCCCTGTTGGCGAGTCGTCGTGCTTCGGCTGTGTCGCCCGCGGCGCGCGCGCGCGTGGACCGCAGGTCGAAGCTGTCGGCGAGGACACCGTATCGTTTCGCCAGCGAGTCCTCGAGCGCCAACTGCTTCGCTTTGCCGGCGGGCGTCGTCGGCGCCGGGATGGGCCCATGGGCGTCGGCATCGATGCCAATGTTGAGCGACGCCGTGCCGGCATAGCCGGTATCGCTCGGCAGCAAGCCCAATGTGGCAGGCGTCGGCACGACCGTCTGGCCGCTGTTTACACTTTCATAATCAAACTTCTCTTGCCAGGTCAGCGGCAAGCGCATGAAGCCGGCGTCGATCTCGCCTTCGGCCGTGTTTGCGGACGGCAACCAAAATCGGCCTTCGTAGAGACCGTACGTGACCGTCACCGCCGACAAGTTCGCGCGCGCTGGACGGAGTGACCCTTCGATAAACTTGATGCCGAGCTTCTCGAGTGGGCCCTGGTGCAGGCTTTCGGCGACTTTGCGCTCATGCTCGGCGAGTGCGCCGGTGTCGGTGCGCGCCTCAGTCTCGAGCTTCTGGACGAGGCGATCGTGCGACGCATTTGATTCTTGCCACAAGTCGAGGTCCGTCGAAATGCGATACGCGGCCCGAACCAGACTCCCACTCTGCGTGTCGAACCAGAACGAACCGACGAACGCTCGCCAGTTCGGCTCGCGCGGCGTCACGCGCAGCTCGCGCACCGAGATCTTGCGTCCGTCGGGAAGCCCAATCGTCATCGAATCACCCGACGCGTACCGATAGTACGCCTCAGCCCCCGTTGCCAACGGATGGATGAACTCGCGCTCGTCCACCTCGGCTTGTGCGACGCCCATTTTGCTCGCCGGAATCCACAGCGACTCGCGGCCCGGGAAGTACGGAATCGGCGTCGCGTTGGTGAGATCGATTTGACCGGCGCCGAGTGGGAAGGCGGTGCGCCGGCCGGTGGGTTCGATGGAGATGCCGGAGCCGCCGGACCATTGGACTCGCGCCGATTGTTCGGTTCGCAGGAGTAGTTTCGCGGCACTCGTCGCGCGGACGCCCATGCCGACCGTGAAGCGCAGATAGGACTTTGCGTCGTATGAATGAAGCGCCGAATCTTGCGCAAGACGCGCGGCACGGGCGCGCTCGAGCAATCGGTGGGCGAGCGAATCGTGGAATGCCGAACGCAGCAGTTCGGGAGTCACTGGCTGCCGCCCTGTGACCACCGGCATTCCCAGCAGTTGTGCTGATGCAAGCTTCGCGGATGTCGCTAGCAGCACGACAACCGCCATCGGCGCGAGCCGCATGATTTTCGGTACTCCGGTCAGGCTGGCGGGTATATTCGGCTATGGAGGCGTCCGGCGAACAGTACGGGCGGTCCAAATGGATTGTTTTGGAGTCATGATGATTCGAGTTTGTTCCGCGAACCGGTCGTTGAGGTGGTCGTTCGCGTGTGCGGTGGGGCTTTTCGGGGCCGCGACGGCTCCGGCCGCGCATGCGCAAGTGAATTCGCAAACGCGTACGCCGTCGGTCGCCGCGACAGCGCCCGCATCCGCGCGGAGCATCGACTCGAGCGGCAAGAAGATTCTTGGCCTCGCCGATATCGGCCGCTGGAGCAAGATCACGAATGCGGCGCTCTCGCCCGACGGCCGGTGGATCACCTATGTGGTCGAGCCCAACGAAGGGGACGGTGCGCTCCACTTCGCGCAAACTGACGGCACGAAACGCTACGACGTTCCCGTCGGATCCACACCGGAGTTCTCCGACGATTCGCGTTACGCCGCGTATTTGGTCAGTCCGGCGTCGGGGCCGCCAGGTGCAGCGGACGCCAGCGGCACGCACGCCATGGTGGTGTCGTTCGCCGGGCCGCCGCGCCGCTTCGAGCTGCTCGATCTCGCAACCGGCGCCAAGTACAGCGTTCCCGACGCGAGCACATTCAAGTTCTCTAAAGGTTCGCGATTCGTCGCGGTTCGCACCACGAAGGCCATTGGCAGTGGGAGCAAAGACGGCACCGATCTGATCTTGCGGCAACTCGCCACCGGTATGGATCAGACGATTCACAACGTGGCGGCGTATGCGTTCGACGCGGGCGGAAGCATGCTCGCCTACACCGTGGACGCCACCGATCGCGCGGGCAACGGTGTTGACGTCGTCGATCTGAGCACCGGGCAGTCGCGTCTCCTGAATTCGGCGTCCTTGGATTACAGCCAGCTCACGTGGAGCGGCGCGGGCACGGCGCTCGCCGTTCTGCGCGGCGACAAGAAGGCCGATCGTGCGCTGCGCGACAACACGCTGCTCGTTTGGCGGGACGTGACAGAAGAAAGCCCCAGGGTCGTCGAGTACGATCCGGCGAGCGATCCCACTTTTCCAAAGGGCGATGTCCTGAGCGAGTTGAGCGAGCTCCGGTTCACGCGTGACGCGTCGCATCTGTACGTGGGGCTCAAGCAGCAGACTGTGGAGCAGCCGGCGAGCGGCGCTCCTCGCGCGAACGTCGACATCTGGCATTGGAACGATCAGCGCGTGCAGTCCGAGCAGATCGTGAATCTGGCCCTCGATCGTCGCGCGACGATGCTCGCGGTGTTCGCCGTTGCGTCGCACAAGCTCGTTCCGCTTGCCGATACAGTCATGCGCATCGCGACGCCGACGCGCGACGCGCGGTGGGCGATCGGGCAAATCGACACGACGTATCGAGACACCTTGGAGTGGGACGGGGACAAGACCGACTACTACCGCGTGAGCACCGATGCTGGCGCGCGCACGCTGATCGATCGGGATGTGGCCCGGACGATGGGCAGCTCACCCGATGGACGCTGGTTCCTGTACCTCAAGGACAAACGGATCCACGCGTACGACCTCGCGACGGGCGGCAACACGATTCTCGCGCGCGCGGACAATGTCAGTTTTCTCAACACGCTCGACGACCATCCGTACGAGACGCCCACCTATGGCGTGGCCGGATGGTCGGCGGACGGCAAGGCGGTGATTCTGAATCATCGCTACGACTTGTATCGCGTGCCGCTCGACGGCGGGAAAGTTCAGGATCTCACCGGCGGCGTCGGCGCGGCGCAGCAGATTCAGTTCCGACTCGTGCGCCTCGATCGCGCGGGCGGCGGCCGCGGCGCTCGCGGCGCTGCGTCGACATCCGATGAAGCGGATTCCAGCGTCGATCTTTCCAAGCCGCTGTTGCTGTCCGCGCGCGGAGAGTGGACGAAGAAGTCGGGCTACTACCGCCTCTCGCCTGGTGGAAAGCCGACACCGCTCATCTATGGAGACGAGCAAATCGGCCAAGCGATCAAGGCGCAGCATGCGGACCGCGTGCTGTTCACGCGCCAGACGTTCGAGGAGCCGCCCGACTATTGGGTGACGAACACCGAATTCGCCGCGCCGCGGCGGGTGACCGATGCGAATCCGTTCGTCGGCGAATACGCGTGGGGCTCGCGGAAGCTCGTCGAGTTCACGAACAGCGCGGGCCAACGCCTCCAGGGCGTGCTCACGCTTCCGGCGAACTATCAGCCGGGCAAGAAGTACCCCATGCTCGTCTACGTCTACGAGACGTTATCGAACACGTATCACACGTTCGCCATGCCGGTGTTCGACGACCGCCCGCACTTCGCCGAGTATGCGAGCGACGGCTATCTCGTCTTCGAGCCCGACATCGTCTACCAAACGGGAAAGCCCGGCACCTCGGCCCTGGACTGCGTGACGCGCGGTGTGCAGAAAGTCATCGACATGGGCTATGCGGACCCGGCGCACATCGGCTTGCAGGGACACAGCTGGGGAGGATATGAGAGTTCTTATATTCTCGCCAAGAGTCGCATGTTCGCCGGTGTCGTCACCGGGGCGCCGCCGGTGGATCTGACGAGCTTTTACGACGAGACGTATCCCGGCACCGGCGAGCTGCAGCAAGGCATTACGGAGCTGGGACAGGTGCGCATGGGAACGAATCCATGGGATTCGCCGGCGCTCTACGCCGATCAATCGCCGATCACGCACGTCAAAGACATCACGTCGCCGTTCCTGATCCTGCAGGGCACAGCGGACGACGCTGTGGATCCGCACCAAGGCTTGGAGCTCTACGCCGCCGCTCGGCGGTTAGGCAAGAAAGTCATTCTGCTTTCCTACCCGGGCGAGACGCACCACCTGTCGCGCAAGACGAATCAGAAGGACTTCCAAGTGCGGATGAAACAGTTCTTCGATCATTATTTGAAAGGCGCGCCGGCGCCGCAGTGGATGACCGAAGGCGTCCCGCAATTGCTCAAGGGCGAAGCCACCCCCTAGCGGGACCCTAGTGAGTCGGCGCATCGTTGCGCCGTCCCTTTAGGAGTCCTTTCATGTCAAAACGCGCCTCCAAACGCGTACCATGGCTCGCGCTGCTCGCCGTGGCGTTGCCAGCCCTGGCCGCGCCTGCGCTGGCCCAGCAAGCCGAGCCGATCGATGCCGCGATGAATGCGCGCTTGCGCACCGAAGGTATGGATCACTCGAAGATCATGTGGATCGAGCACAACCTCACGGATGTGTACGGCCCGCGGCCCATCGGCTCGCCCAATCATGTCGCTGCCGCGAACTGGGCGCTCAAGACGATGACGAGCTTTGGAATGAAGAACGCGCATCTCGAGCCGTTCACGTGGCGCGGCGTGGGTTGGCTGCCCGGCAAGGCGAGCGGCTTCATGACGTCGCCGGTCAAGGCGAATCTCAAGTTCGAGGCGAATCCGTGGTCGCCGTCGACCAAGGGCACGGTGAGCGGCCAGGTGGTCGTGATCGTGCCGCCCGACACGCCGACCGAGCAAGAGCTCACCGACTATCTCGCGCCGCTCGCGCCCAAGGTGAAAGGCGGCATCGTGATGGTTGGAAAGCCGGCGGATGTCCCCGTCGATTTCAATGAACGCGCCAAGCGCACGCCGGACGATCAGGTTCGCGCGCGGTACAACCCCGATCCGAACGCTGCGGCCGCTGGCCGAGGTGGTCGGGGCGGCGGTCCAGGTGGCGGTGGACGTGGAGGACGCGGCGCGCAAACACCGACGCCGGCGGGGCATCTCTCCGCGCAGCAGGTGAATCAGCGCGTCACGCAGTTCCTGCGCGACAACATGCCGGCGTTGCGGTTGATGGGGCAGGGTGCGGGCCGCATTCCCGGCGTCATCGTCGCGCAGAACGGCGCCGGTCAGATCTACGACGACACCACGCCGCAGCCGGCGTCGGTCATTCTTCGCACCGACGACTACGGCCGCATCTTCCGCATCATCGCGGACGGCACGCCGGTGTCGGTCGAGTTCAACATGCAGAATCAGTATTTCCCGCAGGGCAAAACGTCGTACGTCACGGTCGCTGAGATTCCGGGCACCGACAAGGCGGACGAAGTCGTGATGATGGGCGGCCACCTGGATTCGTGGACGAGCGCCACCGGCGCCACGGACAACGCCATCGGCTGCGCGATCATGATGGAGGCGGCGCGCATGCTGATCGCCACAGGTGCCAAACCGCGCCGCACCATTCGCGTCGCACTCTGGAGCGGCGAGGAAGAAGGTCTCCTCGGCTCATTTGCATATGTGAAAGATCATTTTGGTAGCGCCGAGTCGCCGACGAAGGACTTTGGGAAGGTGGATGCGTATTGGAACATCGATGACGGCACGGGTCGCGTGCGCGGTGCGTCGATCTTTGGACCGCCGGCGGCGGCGACGATTCTCGCGCAGTACCTCAAGCCGTTCGAGGATTGGGGTGTCTTTGGCGCGGGTGCGTCCACGGCGCGTGTGGAAGGCGGCAGCGACAACGGTGCGTTCGCGGTAGCCGGCCTGCCGGGCATCGGCACGCAACAGGATCAGATCGAGTACAACAGCACGACGTGGCACACAGATCTCGACACGTATGAGCGCATCGTACCTGAAGACGTGATGCACAACGCGGTGCTCACGGCGTCGGTGATGCTGGGTCTCGCCAACCGCGACCAGATGCTGCCGCGCTTTGCGCCGAGCGAAATGCCGGCCGTGCCGCCAGCTCGCGGTGGTGGCGGCGGTGGCGCCGGTGCCGCGCCGACATTGGCCGCCGAGTCGCACGTCTTCACGACGGCGAAAGGCAAGGCGTTGATGGCCAAGTCGCTGGGTCTCGCCGGTGGCGGACGTGGCGCCGGTGCGGCAGCTGCGGCGGGCAAGGTGTCCGTGACCGCGCAGCCCGCGCATGGTAAGCTGGTCGTGAATGCCGACGGCAGTTTCGTCTACACGCCGTCGGCGAGTTTTTCGGGAACGGATTCGTTCACGTACACTGTGAACGCGGGCGGTCAGACGAGCGAACCGGCAACGGTGACGATCGTCGTGAAGTAGTTGTCATTCCGAGGAGCGTAGCGACGAGGAATCTTCTGTCACTATTGAGGGGCAGGAGATTCCTCGCTTCGCTCGGAATGACATTGATTAGGGCGCCTTGTACAGCGTCAACGGCATCGCGGGCATCAGAATCACTGGCGTGTGGTGGTGCCCGCTCGACGCCGGAAGCAGCGTGCCGTGAACGACGACCTCTTTGTCCGCCATGAAGCGGAGCTTCGCTGTATCGGCGATCAGTTGCAACAGCGTCACGTCGGTCTTTGCCTGATTCGTCCCGTCGGGCATGGTGCACACCGGATGTGCGAGACGCAGGTAAAAGGCGTCCTCCGGTGTGTCGCCCCCCGACACGCTCTTGAAATTCGGGCCGCCTGGAAACGTGAGTCGCTCCAAGTGCCCTACGAGCTGCACGGACTCCGGCTGATACTTCAAACAGGCCGGAGCCTCGGGTGCGGTATTGGCCCCGTTTTGAGCACCCGCGCCATGGGCGAGCGTGCCAAGAGCCGATAGGGCAAGCGCGAAAGCAAGCTGTCTGTTCATCCGAGTAGTCCGTCCGTTGGCCGATGCGTCCTTAAAGAGCAACGGGCGTACCGTCATCGTCGTCCGAACCAGGCTCCGGCACAAATCGGCACGAGCGGGTGTGACGCACATCCATGCTGAATTGTCACACATTGTGTAGGAATGCGGCCCAACTGCCGAACCTTCGTGCGCCAGGCACTGGCGCCGACTCCCATGATAAGAGCATCATAATGCACTGCATTTATCAGACGTTCGATTGCTCGCGTCCGTGATGGTCCCGCCGGTTCCAACCCGTTGACATGCCGCGTTTTCTGACGATTCCGCACGAGCCCCTCGCGCGCTTCCGACTCTTGTCGGCGGGGTTCGCCGCGACAATCGCGTTCCTCAACGTCGGCATGTTCGCGTTCGGCTCGCAGTTCCCCGAACCGTATCGGTGGGAGGCGGCGGTCGCGGCGGCGCTGTTGGGAGCGTGGTGGCTGTGGGGCTATCGTCGCGGCGGCTTCCCGACCATTGGGTGGCTCGTCGACCTGGCGCTCGTCGTGGCGGTCGCTGTCGAATCGCCCATGCCGCTCCGCGCGATTGGATTGTTCTACGCCGGCATTCAGTTTCGCGCGCTCTACGTCACGCGTCGCGAGTTGGCGCTACTCACCGTCACGTACGCCGTGGCGCGCGTTCTGTCGATTGCGATCGCGCCGGGCGACGTCTCGTTCACCGCACTGTCGGGTACGTCGGTGGTCCAGATCTTGGGCCTCACCGTCATCGCGGTGACGCTGCACCTCTTCGCGGAAGCAACGCAGCGGCACACAGTGATCGAGCGGGCGCTCAAGCACAGCGACGAACGCTATCGGCTGGTGGCCGGCGCCATGCACGACGTCGTGTACGATTGGGACGTCGCCACGAGTCGCATTGAATGGACCGAGTCGATGTACCACGTCTTTGGCTTCACGCCGCAAACCGTGGGCACGGAGCTGATGTGGTGGTTGGCACGCGTGCATCCGCGCGACCGCGACATGCTCGAGCACGCGATCTCCAACCTTCTCGCCGATCCGACGACCGTCGTCGAGAGCGTCCAGTATCGCGTGCGGCGCGCGGACGAGAGCTACGCGTACGTGTCGTGGAGCATGATCGTGCAGCGCGCGGCGAGCGGCGCCGCGGAGCGCGTGATCGGATCGATCCGCGACATCACGAGCGAGCAGCAGCTCGAGGAACAGCTTCGGCAGTCCCAGAAAATGGAGGCCGTCGGCCAACTCGCCGGCGGCGTGGCGCACGACTTCAACAATCTGCTGACGGTGATCGGCGGCCACGTGTTCATGCTCGAGCGGTCCATCCAGGGCACTGCAACGAGCGACAAACACCTTGGCGGCATCACCCGCGCCGCCGATCGCGCGGCCGCACTCACCAAGCAACTGCTCGCCTTCAGCCGTAAGCAAATTCTCACGCCGTCGGTGCTCAACCTGAACGCCGTGGTCGACGACGCGTTGCAGATGATGCGGCCGGTGATCGGCGAGCACATTCAGATCGTCACGCAGTTCGACTCGACGCTGGCGCCGGTGTTCGCCGACGCCGGCCAGCTCACGCAGGTCCTCGTGAACCTCGCGCTGAACGCGCGCGACGCGATGCCGGGTGGCGGACTGCTGACCATCGTGACGGAGAACGTCACGCTCGAGCCGCGCACCGACGACGCCAATGCGACGTCGCTGCCGGCCGGCGACTACGTGCGACTCATCATGCGCGACAGCGGCACCGGCATGAATGTCGAAACACTGGCGCGCGCGTTCGAGCCGTTCTTCACCACCAAGTCGCAGGGCCAAGGCTCCGGGCTCGGCCTCGCGACAGTGTATGGCATCATCAAACAGTCATTCGGCGACATTCAGGCGTCGAGCACCGTGGGCACTGGCTCGAGCTTCACGATTTTGTTGCCCATCGTGCATCGTCCGGTGGAGTTGCCTGGCATGCGTCCGGCCGCCGCCCCGGTTGGCGACGTGAGCGAGCAGGGCGCCGGCAAGCAGCGCAGCCTTTTGTTGGTGGAGGACGACGACGGCGTTCGCGAGTTCGCGCAGGAAGTGTTGTCGCGCGCCGGGTATCGCGTGCAGTCGGCGCGCAACGGCGTCGACGCATTGGAGCAGACGCGCGAACACGATCTGACGATCGACGTCGTCGTGACGGACGTCGTGATGCCGGAAATGGGCGGCCGCGAGCTGGCGCAGCATCTGCGCCGCCGCCGGCCTGACTTGCCGATCCTCTACATCACCGGCTACACCGACGACGCGCGCATGCTCGGAGAGCTCTACTCCACCGAGGCGCGGCTGCTGGAGAAGCCGTTCACGGCCAGCGCGCTGGAAATGGCCGTGGAAGAGGTCGTGGACGGGACGAGGCGTTCCGCCGCGCGGATTTGAGACCAGCGCGGAGTGTGATGACGCTCCGCGCAGTTGGCGACGGCTACCCCTCGACGCGCAGCGCCATCGAAAGTCCGCGCCGCCACGTCATACGAATGGGGCCGACGGCCGCCGATACAACTGTCGCATACACGACGACGAGCGCAACCACTCCGGTGATCAAGACAGCGGTGACGTCGAAGTCGCTGCCCTTGAGATATCGAAGCGTGCATGCCGCAATCACAGCGCCGGCAGCCAATCCGTATGTACCCTGAACAATCGCGTCCCTGACAATGAGCGCGGCAATCTGCGCGCGCTTGGCGCCGAGTGACTCGCGGATCGCAAGCTCTCTGGTTCGCGCCGAGGCTGTGTACGAGACGAGTCCGTGTATGCCCAGCGCAGACAGCGCGAGAGCGACGAGGAACAGCGCGATGACGATGTCAGCCAGTTGTCGATAGAAGTTCAGTGCTTGCCTGACCATGGAGTCGAGCGATTGCACCTGGCTGATTTCGACTCCGCCCAATCCGCTCGCGGTGAGGTGCTGACCGAGTGTCCGGAGATATCCCGGCGTGAGGGACGACACTCGAACCCAGAGCTCCCGTGTTTCGGTATTCGAAATACGCGGCAGCAACGATGCGCCGTACGGCACGAAGACATCCATTGGAGTAGTGAGCTCTTCGCCCGGATCTCGGACATCGTCGACGACTCCGACAATTGTCGCGGCGGTGCTGCTTGCGCCGTTGAGACGTACGCGGCTTCCCAACGCCCGGTCGCCAAAGAGTTGATTCGCCAACGTCTTTGTGACGACGGCCACGGGCGCTCCATGCGTAACCTCGTCGTCGCTCGGGATTCTTCCCGCGATGAGACGAGGCCGCATCGTCGAGAAAAATCCGGCTGAGATTTCCTGCGCCAAGCAACCATGAATCCCTAATTCTTCGGCGCTGCGGAGTCCGCGGCCGTCGTCCGCCATGCATTTCGACGCGTAGACGTACGTGCCTTTCCGAAAGCCGGCAGTCTGAGTGCCTGGGATTTGTGCGGCGTCGCCGAGAATCGCGTCCAGATGCGCAATCCGCACAGCGTCGCTCTTCACAGAATCGGTGACGTAGGTTCGAACGATAGGAGCGTAGTCGTATCCCAGCGCCGCAGATCCGGCGATCATCGATCGTCCGAGAATTGCGCCGAAGCACACGAGCGCCGCGGTTGCCAGCGCCACTTGAATTGAGATGAGCAAAGAACGGATGCGCTTCGTTCCCGCGCCCGAGCTGCTCGTTGGACTTGTGGCCTTGAGAAACTCAGACAACGCAGTCCGGGAGAGATCGACGGCCGGGCCGATGCCAAACGCGAGGCCGGCAACCATCGCGATCGCGACGCTTCCAGCCAACGTGCGCCAGCCAATCTCAATTGTCAGCCACGGCGGAAGCAACGTGCCGAACGCCATGCGGAGAACTGCGAGTACAGGTTGAGACAGCAGAACGCCGACCAAACCCCCAACGCCGCATAGCAGCATCGACTCGGCGATCATCTCGTGGACGAGTCGAACCGCAGAGGCGCCCAATGCTGCGCGCACGGCAATCTCTTGCCGGCGTCGGATTCCACGAGCAAGCGTGAGCGTCGTGAAGTTCACGCCGGAAACGATGGCGAGAAACGCCGCGAGGAGTATCAGAATGAGCGAAATGAAATCCAGACGGCTCATCAACAGATATGACCGTAGCGCCACGGACCCGATCATCACGCCATTCGCGCCCTTGGGCTGATTCGCGAGAGCGATCGAGGCAGAAGCCGTGATGCGGAGTCTCGTCGCGTCCGGCGTCGACCCAGTGCGTCGGAGGCCCACCACACTCGCGCTGCCTCGACCAACTGCTACTTCGGCATTCGAAAAACCCGGGACCCAAAACGCCGCGTTTTCTGGAAAAGCCGTCTGTCGAGTGACGATACCAATGACTCGATAGACCGAGCTATTGAGGTCGATCGTGCGGCCGACCGCCGAGCTGTCGGCGCCGAATTCACGCTCCCAGTAGTCCTGCGACAAGACGACGACGTTCGGCCCATCCTCGTCGCGCCGGTCGAACAGCCGCCCGATGAGCGGCCGGCTTCCCAGCACGGAGAAAAGATTCACGCTCGCTTTGGTTGCCCACGCGCTGGCGATCACGCCGTCGCGCCGAACGTGCAACGACGTCATGTCGTAAATCGCAGCGTCTTGCAGCGGGCCGTTCGCGCCGGTCAGCGCTCCGACCGCCGTGAGCGGGATCTCCCACGTTCGCTGATCCGGAGCCCTCCGGCTTGCCGCGTAGAGATGCTCGACTCGCTCGGCGTTGGCGAATGGCAACGCGCCGTACCTCGCACTCTCGACGAGCGACATGGCGGCCGATGTCGCGGAGATCCCAATCCCCAACGACAGAACGATCGTGACGGCAAACGCGGGGTGGCGGCGAACGAGTCTTTTTGAAGCAGCGAAGTACGATTCAGTCATGCCTTACCAGACCTCGGCGGTTGCGCGTTTCAGCGGAACGCGTGGCGCACGATGTCAGCTCGACGCGCTGAGCGCAATCGTCAAATCCTGAAGGTCCGCGCTATCACAGCCGCATTTCGGAGTCGATCCCGTGACGTGAATCGATCGCTCGACTGAGGTAAACCCTGACGCGGTGACGGTGATGTTGTACGTGCCCGGACCGCCCGGCACGAAACACGTCCCGTTACATGGGATGATGGTCAACTGGCCGCCTGTCACGGCGACTGAAGCGGTCGTAATTGGCGCACCCGTCGCTGCGGAGTTGACGGTGAGCTTCAAGGCGATCGGAAGCGGGCAGGGAAGGGCGAGACAATCCGCGCCGCCGTCGCCACAGGCGGTGAGGACGGCGGCCGCCAAGATGATCGTTCTCGCAATCGCGCGCATTGGGGTTTCCGCGAATCTATGGTGAACGAGTGCCTCGTCAGAGGCAAACCAATGAAATTTGCGCACGGTCACTTCGCGCCTTTGCCGGACACTAATGATTCTTGTCTTGCCGAGCTATGCTAATTCTTGCTTGATGGTATGGCGCGGCATGCCGGTCACCAATCCGACGACCAACGGAGCCTCCTCGTGAGCACACGTCAACTTGCCCAGATCGGCCTTGGACTACTCGGCATCTGGGCCCTTCTCTACGCGGTCGTCGAATTCATGCAGATCATCGCGCTGGCTGGGGCGAACCACGCGCCGTTGGTGCTGGCGATCGTGGCGCCCATCGCCTTGCTGTTGGGGCTCAGTTATCTGCTGATCTTTCACAGCGCCAAGGCCGCGACGGCCATCTTTCCCGATGCCGACGACGCGGACGAGCCGGTGCCGCCCGAGGTGGTACTCGTGCTCGTCGCGTTGGTCGGAGTTCTGCTCCTCGTTCAAGCCGCACCGACGGCGATCAACGTGCTGTTGACGTTGTTCACCGTCGGCCAGAGCGATCCGACGGTTCGCGGCGAAGTTATCCGACGGCTCATCGGTTCGCTCGTGCCGATCGGTGTTGGTGCGTATCTGATCGTGCGACCCGGCCGGTTGATCGACTACGTGCTGCGGCCGTTGCCGGAGGTGGCGACGGAAACTGAGTGAGCTCGGCCTCACGTCCTCAGCGCGTCGGCCGGATTGGTTCGACTCGCACGCACGGCCGGCAGAATTGCTGCCAACGCGCCTGCTCCGAGCAACGCCGCCGCTGCCACGACAAAGCTCGCGGTATCCCGCGGAGCAACATCATATAAGAACGCGCTCATCCACCTCGTTCCGCCGATGGCCGCCAATGTCCCTGCCGCGATCCCGACGATGACCGGCGTAAGCCCGAAGCTGAACATCTCGCCGCGGACCTCACGCGGCGAGGCGCCGAGTGCCATGCGCACCGCAAACTCGACGCGGCGGCGCGACACCGCGTACGACACGACCCCGAACACGCCGATCGCGCCGAGTGCGAGCGCCAGCGCCGCGAACACCGTGAAGAAGAAGCGCAGTTGAAGCGGCGCGGCGAGTCTCATGTCGATTGCGTCGCTCATCGTCTGCGCGCGTGCGATCGCGAGCCGTGAATCGGTCTCCGAAATCGCGCGCCGCACGGCAGTCATTGTCGACGCTACCGGCGCGCTCGATTTCACGACGAGCACCGCTCCGAGCTGTCCGTTCCCCGCCTGCGCCATCGGAATCCACAGCGTGAATGGCGGCTTGGCCAACAGACCGTTCAAGTGGGCATCGCGCGTGATTCCGACGATCGTTCGCGAAACGTCCGTCCCCGACCAGCCCTCGACGATGTGCTTGTCGATCGCGTTCTCACCTGGCCACATCGCATTGGCGAACGATTCGCTCACCACCGCGACCGGCAGGCCCTTGGCGTCATCGGTCGAGTCGATGCCGCGGCCCGCGACGATGCGTAGGCCCATCGCCTTGAAGAAGCCGCTCGTCACCGGACGATAGAGGCTCGTCGGCTTACTTGCGCCCGTGAGCTCGGGATGTCCCTCCACGCTCATCGTCGTCTGATATCCGAGATCTCGCACGGGCAGTCGGTTCGTCATTCCAGCCGCCGTAACGCCGGGCAGCGCTCCGACGCGCTCCACGATGTCATGCGAAAGTTGAGCGCGTTCGGCGGGTGACACACCGTCGCCCGCGTAGAGGTTGAACGCCAAAACGCCGCGCGGATCGAGCCCGGGATCGATCTCTCGAATTCGGCCGACAGACCGAATGAGAAGCGTCGCGCCCACGACGAGCAACACGGCAAACGTGACTTGCAGACTGATGATGACGGCATGCGTCTGCCGTGCGCCGCGCTGAAGACCGTGTTCGCCGCGCGTGCGCGCCACGCTGTCGTCGAGCACGCCGCGCAACAGATGTCGGACCTGAACTGTCGAGATGACCACGGCGATCGCGAACGCGAGAACGAACGCCGTCGCGAACGTCGACGCGCCAACGGTCGTCACCGACCCGAGCCCGCCAGTGAGCGGCAGTCGTGCGACCAGCATGCGGAAAGCCGCCGTCGCTACCGCCACGCCCACCGCCGCCGCCGACAGGGCGAGCACGAGCGACTCGGCCAACACCTGCCGCGCGACTCGCCACGAGCTCGCGCCGAGCGCGGCGCGGAGTGCCATCTCGGCGGACCGATCGCTCGTGCGCGCGAGCATCAGCGCGGCGGCGTTCGCGCACGCGATGACGAGGAGGAGCACCACAGCCCCGAGCAGCAAAACGAGCGGCTCGCGCACGCTGCCGAGCACGTAGCTGTGGATCGGCATCGCGCTGAGCGCTCGGCCATGATCCCAAGCGGCCGGATACGTGAACCGCGCATGCAACGCCTGCGCGATCCGCTGCATCTCGCCATTCACTTGCGCGTCGGTTGCGCCGGGTTGCGTGCGCCCAACGACGGTCAAGTACGCGCTCTTGTAGTCGGACTGCGTCGGGTCGAGCTGAAGCGGCCCCCACGCGCGAAGCTCTGGGGTGGGAAAGAAAAAGTCGCGCGGCATGACGCCGACGACGGTGACCGGCTTCGCGTCGAGGAGAATCCGTCGGCCGATGATGGCGGGATCGCCGGCAAGATCCTGCTGCCACATCCCATAGCTGATGACCACGACGGGTGCAGCGCCCGGCCGGTTGTCATTCGCGTCGAATGCGCGGCCGAGCGATGGGCGAACGCCGAGGACGTCGAACAGGGTCGGCGAGCTGAGGACGATCGGCAACACCGACGCGGCCTCGCCAGCGCGCGCGCTAGCCGCGTACGTGCTCCGTCGAATACACGGCCAGGGTGGCGAACACGCGAGTCCGATCGCGAAGGAAATCGAATTCTTCGTCGGTCCACGTGTTGTCTTGCGAGAAGACGCGCACGCTTTGCTCGTTTCGATATGGAAGCGGGCGCACCAACAGGCTGTCGACGACGCTCACCAGCGCGACCGTCGCACCGATGCCGAGGCCGAGCGCGGTGAGCACCATCAGCGCGAACACCGGGGAGCGACGCATCTGGCGGACGGCTTGGCGCGCGTCCGTCAGGAGGTCGTTGAGCAGGGCGAGGAACGTTCGAGACATTGGGGTGCACCCTCGAATCAGATGTGGCGCCGCGGTTCCCTAGGTGCGACAGCGAAATAGTCGAAATGGTTGAAACTGAATCGAGAAACGAGTGTGTGTCGCGACGAGCGTCAACCCTATCGCCAGGATGCGACCGGAGTGATTGCGCGAGCTTGGATGGCTAGTGCCATAATGTCGCACACTGTCGCATCCAATCGCGCGATGTCGCGCGACGAATGGCGGGTTCCTGGGGGAGGCGCAATGAGTGAAATCTATTTAAGATATTAGTACACAGGCACTTACGATCTCAAGCACGAGCGGTCTGGGCATTGCCTTTGGTGCGGCGAGTTCTCCCGCCCCTCCCCGCTTCAGGAGATCGTCTCGTGCTTCGCTGCCTCCCCTCCGCCCGGTGGTTCCTGTCCAAGTCGCGGACCGCTGCGCTACTCGGCATTGCCACGCTTTTGCTCAGTCCACTCGCACCGCGCGAGCTCGGCGCGCAAAAGCCGTTGGCCATCACGGGCGTTGCCGCGAGTGGCAACAGCTACAACTCCGTAGACGACATCGAGTTCGTCGTGGTGGACCTCACGGTGCACAACAACAGCAGCGCAACGCTGTCGCCGCACATCACTTCATTCAACTGCAAAAGCTACGTCCCGTACTACGCGTCCTATGCCGACGACGACGGCCGGCTGCTCTCCATGGATCCCGGCCCGTGTCTCAGCCCATGGAACGTCAACAACGTGCCAGCGGGCACCAACGGCCGCATCAGTCTCGGTCTGGCAGAAAATGACTACATGCACCGGCAGGACACGGTCGTGGTCATCCTCAATGGAAACTCCATTGCGCCGCCCGATACCGCGTACATCGCCGTCGACATCCTCCTTGAAACGGCCACGCTCGTTCGGCCGCCCCAGCCCACCGTCACGCCGAAGCAGACCACACTGTCCGCCGCCTCGTGGACGCCGCGAACCGAGACATTCACGGTTGCGAACGGAGGAAACGCTGCCTCGACATATACGCTGACACCCGACTGCGGCAGTTTCGCCGCGAACGGGTGCAGCGTTTCGCCTGCGTCGCTCACCGTTCCAGCCTTTGGCTCCGCGACGGCGACGGTCTCGTATCGAACGCCTGCGGCAAACGCGCAGACAGCCACCATCAGGCTCACCGCCACATACCCGCCGTCGCTCACCGACGCGGGCAGTATCGTCGTCACCACGGTGAATCAGATTCCACCTACGCTGGCGCTATCGCCAACAGGCACGCTCACGTCGTCCGCGCATGGCTTCTCGATCACCGCGTGCGACGCAGACGGAACGTTCGGCACGCCCAATGTCACGCTGAACGGCGCTCACATCGCGCCGTCGGCGTACTACGCGATCACCACGTCCGGGTGTGTCACGGCGACCGAGGCCGATTTCACGCACGCACCGCTCAACCCGGGAAACAACAGCCTCTCGGCTCAGATCAGCGACGGTGCACACAGCGTGACCACGCCGTGGACCGTCCGATACGACGAAGCCGCCGACGTCGCGCCAACTGTGACTGCGCAGACGCCGTCGAAGCATGCCGCCGGCGGGTCGTATAACACGGATGACTTTGTCATACACAATCCGGGACCGATAACCGCCTCGTACGATCTGTCAGTCGAGTGCGACGGTCAAAACTGGATCATCATCGACTGCTCGATTCCGCTGAGCTCCATCAGCGTAGGTGCAGGGCAGAACTACGTCGTTCACGCCTCGTATTACACGTACAGCCTCACTGGCACCGATCCGCTATCGGTGACGGCGACGTATCGATCCTCTGCCGGCGTCGTGACGTCGGGAACCGGCACGATGAACGTCACGATCGATCCGACGTCCATCCCGGAATTCATCCCGCGAACCCTCTCGTCGACGATCAGTTCGCATGCGCGGAGCGAGCGTGAGTACATGCTCTACAACACCGGTACTGCGACCGCGACGTACTCGCTGAGTGTCGACTGCGGGGCGTGGAACTCGTGCTCCATGCCAGTGACGTCGCGAACACTCGGAGCGGGTGAACGGACCCAAGTTGCGGTTGATCTCACCGCCGGCAACACGGGCAGCTCATCGACGATTCGTGTAATTGCCACTGCGCCGCCGTCCGGCGGCGTCGTGCGGGCGGATACTCTCACGGAAACGCTGACGGCGGTCGACATCTATCCGCCGACCGCCACCATCACTCCAGATGGCAGCGGCTCGCCGATCATCAACCGCGACACGCTGATCATCGTCGACATCGCCGACAATGAGAGCTCCATCGCCACTCCGACGGTCAGGCTCAACGGAACCATCATCACGGCGAGGTCGGTAATCAACACGGATGTTGGCGAGTTCAGCTCGGAGCGCGCGTTTTACATTCTGCCGTTTCAGCCGGGTGTCAATGAGGTCGCGGCCAGCGTGTCGGACGGAATTCACGTCACGACGACGGTGGCGGACATCACCTACGATGACGCGCACGAGCACCATCCGATTATTGCGCCGGTACACGCGACGAGCCAAGTGGCAATCAGCCGCACGGTAGTCGACACCTTCCTGTTCACGAACGCATCGTCCAGCGCGGCGGCGTATTCGATCGGCGCGAGCTGCGCCTTCGGCCCCGGCGATTCACGAACCTGCTCGGCCACCGCACCAACGCAGATAAGTGTTGGGCCATCGTCGACCGTGCGAGTGCCGGTCTCGTACACCACCGGTTCGTTTGTCGGACAAACGGCAACCGTCACCTTGATGGCGACGTATACCGGCGTGGTGAGCTCGATGATGGCGAGCCAGCAATTCATTGCGACGGTTGCACCGTTGCTGCCAACGCAGATCACCATTGCTCCGACCACTGGCACAACGCTGTCGACGGCGACGGTGAATCTCGTCGTGAACTGGTGCGATCTCGACGACGCGATCGCGCAGCACACGGTCACATGGGAAGGGCAGGTTCTTCCGGACAACGGCGTCTACAGCGCGGGAGGATCGTGTTTCCGGTCGATCCAGTCCACCTACAACGCGCTGCCAATCGATCCGTGGGCGCAGACAGTGATCGCGACGGCAACCGACGCCGCCGGACATGTGTCTGCCGACACCGCGGTGATCACGCGCATCGCCGACGTCGCGTTGCAGCGGCCTGCGGTATCTCCCAAGGGCGGTTCGCACAGTGTCGCCGCGAGCTCCGCGTCCACGGAGGCGTTCGTCGTGTCCAACGCCGGCAGCTATGCCGCAGCGTATGCTTTGACGCCGTTGTGCAGAGGCGTGGCGAATTGCATTGCGTCGCCGAGCGTCGTGTCGTTGGCGCCGGGAGCGACGGCGTCGGTGTCGGTCAACTATACGGCACCGTCTGTGGCCGGAGAGCGAGACACTGTTGGTCTGGTCGCGCGGTTCACCGCGCCGACGGGTTCGGCAATCGCGGACACGGCGAAACGCGTCGTCGTCGCGCCAGTGCACGAAGTGGCTCCAGTACTCTCCGCGCCGATGAGTCCCATTCCGCTCGAGCCGACGTACGTGACGTCGGGCTACTTCTCGATTGCCAATCCAGGGAGTGAGCCGGTCACGTACGCGCTGCACGTCGACGCAGCAGGTGGATTCGGCTTCCCGGAGTGGTTCACTCCACCGTCGAGCCTCGTGGTCAATGCCGGTCAGACTGATACAGTAGTTCTGATGGCGAAGGCACCGACAGGCGACGGCGTCGCCGGTTCGTTGACGCTGACTGCTTCGTACACGTCGACCGGCGGCGTCACGCTGCAAGGATCGGCGACCGCAACGTTCGTGACGCGGGTTCCGAATGCGCACGTCACGGTCGCACCGAAGGCGGTCACCTACGTCGCCGCGGTCGGGCTCGCAACGACGCAACTGGGTTTCTCGGCGACAAACACGGGGAACGTCGGCATCTATGGTCGAGCGACGCTCACGTGCGACGCCACGCTGTCGACTGTCGTCGTTTCGTGCACGCCCGATCAATGGTCGGCGCCGATCGGCGTCGATCTGGATCTGTCGCCCGGACAGTCCGCGACGTTCCTGATCGACACGCAACTGCGCAACGGTGAGCCGGCAAACGTGCGTATCTCGTTCGATGGTTCGAGCGATGCGATTGCGGTCCACGACACCGGCACGATCTCCGTGCGAAGCAGCGGTGCGTTCGTCGCGGTGGCCGTGTCGCCCAAGGGCGAGTCGCTGTCGGCGAACCCGAATCGGATCGTGGCGCAACGATTCACGATCACTAATACCGGAACGCTCGCAGCGTCGTTCGATTTTGGCGGCGCGTGCTCTGGGACGGCGATTACCTGTGCGAGCGTACCCGTCGGCTCGACTGGCGTACTCCTTCCGAGTCAGAGCTATTCCGTAGTCGACAGCGTCACGACCGGCGCCGTGGGACTCACGGGAACGCTCCGCCTCTGGGCGTCGAGCGGCAGTGTCGCTGACACCGGACTGGTATCGATCTCGACGGGCGTCATCAGCGACGTTGGCGTAGACGCGCGCGGCGCGAACCCGGGTGCGACCATCGATCGCGCGAATTGTCTGACCATCGCCGCGGGTGACGCGGCGGCATACGAGTGCGGCGATCTCAGGCTCGTACACGAGCTGCCAACCACCACGACGATGAACAAGTCGTGGACTCCGACGCTCGTGTACGACAGTCGCCAGCAGTTCGGCATCGCATTGTTCGCAGCGAATGTGACGGTTGCGCCAGGCAACGAGCCCTCAACGCTGACCGCACACGTCTTCGTCGCCGACAAGCCCGCCATCACACGCAGCATGACGTGGGACCCGAGCTGGAGCGACGGACGTGCACATCGCATCGTGATTCCGGTCGACATCGGCGCGTCGGGATTGAATCTGTCGACCGGCGCGTACCCGTACCGATTCTCGGTAGATCCGATCGGCCAGTCGACAGTCGCACAAGAGACCGACACCGGCGTCGTCGCCATCGTGAATCGGGCGAAGAGTCCCTTCGGACCGGGCTGGTGGCTCGACGGTCTCGAGCAGCTCGTGTCGTACACGAGCAATCAGATGCTCTGGATCGGCGGCGACGGGAGCACGCGACTCTACACGCAATCGCCGACCGACAGTGCCACGTGGCTGGTGCAACCAGCGCTCGACGGGCTCGATTCGCTGACGCGAGATCCAGCTACGAATCACTGGATGCGGCATCTGGGCAACGGCGCGTACGCTGAATTCGACGGTACACTCCGGCACGTCGCGACCGTCGATCGACTCGGTCACCGAACGACGTTCACGTATGCCGGTGGCGCACTCACAGCGATCACGATTCCGGTGCCGGATGGATCCAGCATCGCGGCGAGCGAACACACCTATACGTTCACGCGCGCGGTCGATGGTTCGGGCGTCACACAGAGTGTCGCGATCGTAGCGCCGCCGATCGGTGGTACGCCGCGTGTCGCAACGATGGACTTCAACTCGGGTCCAGGGAGTTGGACAATCGCCGATCCGGACACGACTCTCGTGCGATTCGGGCTGGACGCGCAAGGTCGAGTCGCCAGTCGTACCGATCGCCGTGGATTTACCACTGTGTTCGCATACGACTCGCTCGGTGGCGGCACCCTGGCAGAGAGTCGGCTCGACGCGACGACTCCAACCGCGGTGAGCATCATACGGCGCTTCTGCGCGAGCGAGGCCCAAGGACTTCCGGCATCTAGCCTTTCGCCAACCGATGGCGAGACGCCATGCACCGCCGGACCCGTGCTCGCCGCGGATGTCAAATCGATCTACGACGGTCCGCGCACAGATAGCATCGACGTCACCATGTTCGGCGTCAATCAATTCGGCGCTGTCACGAGCGTGACCGACCCGTACGGGAACATCACGTCGCTCGACCGCGCCGATGCGCACTGGCCGTTCCTCGTCACGCAGGTGATAGCGCCGAACGGTCACGCGACGCGCGCAACGTACGATGCAACGAATGCACACTTACTCGCGTCGACCGACGTCGGCGGTATCACCGCGGGCGTCTCCGAGACGACGCGTTACGTCTGGAATCCGCGCTGGGACATGGTCGAGCGAGTCGTCCCGCCGCTCGGCGACAGCACCACAATTGGAATCGATCCGTCGACGGGCGACAGGCTGTGGGAGCAGGACGCGCGCGGCTCGATGAGTCGAGTGACGTTCACGTATGATCCCGCCACCAGGCTCGTTGCGACCGTGACGCAACCCGGTGCGTCGGCGAGCGACTCGGTCGTGTACGACGCGTACGCCGGAAATGTCGAGCACACCACCACGCCTCGCGGCGCCGTTACGCGCCACTATCGCGACGCGATCGGACGCGACACGCTCGTCAGCACGCCGACCACCTCGGCCAGCTCGCCGCCGGCGACACAGTCGTTGACCTACGACGTGTCGGATCGTGTGCTCGTGGCGCGCGCATTCGGCCCAGCGCTGTCGTACACTCTGCAAAATGGACGCACCGCCGATTCGGCGAGCATACAAAATCTCATACAGGTAACGACCAACCAGTACGACGCTGAGGGAAATCTCTTCGACGTGCAGGCAACGAGCCAGGGATCGTCGAGTGACGCCGGCACACACGTTACGTCGCTCTACGACGCTGCCAATCGCCTCTACGAGCAGAACAATGGCAACGGAACGCAGACGTTCACACTTGACGCCGCCGGCAACGCCAAAGCCGTAGCCTACACCGGCGGCGGTACGGCGACGACCACGTTCGACGCAATGAACCGGCCCGTTCTCCGCATCGTCTCGGCGCGCGAGTACGGTCGAACCACCTGCGGCGAATTCCCGGACGCCAGCGCGCTGCTTGGCAACGGGTGCTTCATGGTATTTCCGTACTTCCCGAATCAGGCGGACGGAGGAACGGGTCTTCACGTTTCGGGCGACACCGTTCGATTCGTCTACGACGTCGCTGGGAATGTCGTGCGCGCCGACAATCGCAATGCGCGGATCGGTCGCAGCTATTCGCCAAACGGACTTCTCATCAGCGAGACCTCGACGATCGGCTTCGTCGATGAACCGTCCATCGACGCGACGTCGAGCACCTATCTGTACACGTACGACGACGATGGCCGGCGTTCGGCGATGGCCTGGCAGCGTGGCGTGACGCGGTACGGCTACACGTCCTTCGGAGCGATCGACAGCGTCACCGATCCGCTCGGAACCGTATATCGCGTCGCGTATGACGCAGCGGCGCGACAAGACTCACTCCTCGTGATGCCCGCCGGCTCGACGAGCCCCGGCATCTGGGAGGTGATGTCGTACGATGTCGATGGTAACCTCGTTCATCGCACGCGAACGCGCGCTGGCTCTATCACGCCGGAAATTCTCGACGATTCACTCCAGTACGATCTTCGCGGCAAACTTACGGCCGTTCAAACGTCGGGATTGAACCAGACCGCCCAGTCGCTGCGGTTCGGCTACGATGGGCTGGGGGCGGTGTTGGCGCGGGACGAGATGCGCAACGACGGCGCGTTCGGCACGGAAGAATTCCGGAATGATGCATTGGGCAACGTTCTCTACTCGCGATCGCGCTCGTCGGCGGGGACGAACGATGCACCGCAGGTGAGCTCGTATGCGACGACCGGCGGCGGCCGCCTGACCGATCGAACCGCCGTGCTACCGTCGCAACCGACGCAGAATCAGTCGAACGATGTGCTCAAGCAGACGTTCGACGGCGGCAATCTCGCGACGTTGAGTCATCTCATAACGCCAGCGGCGGTCAACGGACCCGATGGCGTCACAACGTTGGTCGCAGAGAAGCACTATTACACGGGTGACAACCGACTCGCGGTCGTGCAGCGCTATATGCAGCCGAGTGTGGGTGCTCCCGACGGAACATGGGAAGAATATCGGTACGATGCGCTTGGCCGCCGCGTGTTCACGCGAACGCGGAGAGACAGCTCGTCGCCGGTGTACGGCGCGAACGAGTTATGCGTCTCGCCGAACGGTTGTGAGTCATACACCGAGCGCGCGGTGTGGGATGGCGATCGCCTCCAGTATGAGGAGCGCATTCCCGAGAATGGACCGGCCGATGCGCAGAACGCGGGCAGCGTTGGCTACGTGCATCTGCTGGATCTCGATCAGCCGGTTGCGGTTCTCGCCGCGAGTACTTTGGTCATCAACTACGACTGGCATGGGCTCGCGGAGTCCAGTCTGCATCCCGATGGAAGTACTGCAGATTGCGGAATCGGATCAGATCCGGGCTGTATCGACGTGGCATGGCCTGGCGGCGGGGAACAGACCGGCGTCTACTTTACGCCGAACTTATTGAGTGTATCGTCAACGGCGACGAAGACGTGGCTCGGGACGTTGGTCGCGAACGGGGCGGGGACCACCGGAGCGTTGTACCGGCGGAATCGGTATTACAGCACGGAGAGTGGGCAGTTTACGCAGGAGGATCCATCGGGCCTGGCTGGCGGGGTCAATCTCTACGGACTTGCCGGCGGCGATCCCGTGAACTTCAGTGACCCGTTTGGACTTTGCCCGGCGCAGGACGATAAGCCCTGTCCCAACATACATGAGAAGGGGCTTGAAGGTCCGGGCCTACTGGACCCAGTGGCGTTGCTTACCGGAGGGATTACTGCCGCTGCGGAGGGATTGTTTGCGAGGTTCGCCGAGGGGGCCGTAACTGATGTGGGCAGCGATTTAGCGATTGCTAGAGCTGTTCCAAATCCAGGAGGAAAGCTCGGTGGTGCTGCACACAGAGCGACCGTTGCAGCAGCGGCAGACGCGATTGAGTCCGAAGGTGGAACAATCGTGGCAGGAGGCGGTCGACTGGCGGAGCGCGCGATTAAGGTAGGAAATGGTCGCATTCGTTTCCCAGATATCGAGGCCTTTCAGGCGGACGGAACACGAGTATTCGTCAACATCGGAAAGGCAACGAAAGCAGGGCAGCCAGTCGCTCGCGAAGTCCGTGCACTCAACGATCTGCGGAGTACAGGTGTCGAAACGCGTTTCATTCCTTACAATCGCTAATTGCGGCGCAAGACTATGATCACGCGGCTGTCGTTTTTCGCGACTTCCGATGAGCAGTTCGCATGGCTTGCAAGCGTGCTGCCTTCACAGGTCGACTGGTGCGTCGCAGATGAGATTCGTCCCGAGCGCCGGGCGATTACACTCACGAGCGACCGAGTCCTCAGTTTCTTAGAGTCTGCCGAACTTGGCGAGATGCGACTCTTCTTGGGGCGGCGCGATCTCAGCGTGTCGCCTGTTTGGAGAGCGACTCCAGTCCGACAGGAATTGGACGCAGTTCGATCGCGTGCAATACACTTTGTCCCTGCATTTGCAGTGAACGACATCTTGGTCGAGGGAAGAATCGACATCCTTGACGAACCGGCGTATTTGCGTGAAGGCGTCGATCCCCATCCGCTCCAGGCGTGGTATAGTGTGCTGCGAAAATCCTTCAGGAACGCACTCGGCGCGCAGCGATCTGCGTTAGCTACCGAGACTGACGATTCTCGAAAGGATCGAGTGAGTACGACCGTATTCTCACCAGGCGCTCTTTCATGGTTTAAGGGTGGGGGGAGTCTCAAACAGTTTCTTGAGAGTAATGTGGTCGTCACGCCTCCACTCGCGAGGCGCGCCTAACGACACGCAATTTATAAGAGGCCCGGCCGAGTGATCTGGCCGGGCTTCCCTTTTCTGTGCCCAGCGTGAGCCGCCGCGGCGTCCGGTGCAGTCCTTCCGCGCATTGCAGTCATCCGTCAGTCTTCGTCCCATCCGTTCGATCCGTATCATCGAATCGTTACGGCTTAGATCGCGCGCCTCCATTCCGGACGCTGACGCCGAGCGCCTCGCTCGAGCTCGAACCGATCGACCAAGCGTCAAGCACCCTCACTCCGTCCTCAACGCCGCCACCGGATCCACAGTCGCTGCCCGCGACGCCGGAACGAGCGTCGCGATCGACGTCATGACGAGCACCACTCCGACAACGATCCCCCCGACAAGAATCAAGTTCGGCGAAATCGGGTCGGATTCTCCGCCTTGCACCTCGATGACCGGAAGAAAGTGCGCCGCGAGAAGGCCAATCGGCAGCCCGACGATGAGCCCGAGCGTGCCGAGCGCGAGACCGCTTCTATAGAACAGCGCGACTACCTGGCCTGCACCCGCGCCGAGTGCCATGCGCACGCCGATCTCGCGCTGGCGTTGGCCGACGGACAGCGTGACGATCCCGTACAGACCGATCGCGGACAGCAGCAACACGAGCGCCGCGCAGCTCGCCGCCGCTTCGCGTCCCGTGTTCAGGTCGCTCGCGGCGGTCGCGTCGATCTGCGCAAGCGTTGACGGACGATCCACGAACACCGTCGGCAGCTAGGACCGCGCGATTCGGCGCACCGTGTCGGCGAGATTCACCGCGGGCACTCGAGTGCGAACCAGGTAGCTGACGGCCGGCCATTGTTTCACCGCGCGATAGATGCGCGCGTGCTCTGAGTTGCCCGGAGGATGATCCGCGTCGTACACGCCGGTGACGATGAGATCGCGCTGCACCGACGGCGCTGGCGAGATCTGTTGGAAGCGCCGGCCAATCGGATCTTCGGGGCCCCACAACGCCGAGCTGGATCGCTGCCGATGCTTGCCGTCGACGACGTGTCGGTTGGTGGCAGATCGTTGCCGCGCAGCAGCGGCACGCACAGCAGATCGAAGTAGCCCGTCTTCGACGCGCGGTCGGGATTCACGCCCGACGCAACGAGCAACTCCACCCGCTTGTCGAGGTGAAGCTGCATCTCCTCGCGCATCTCGCGTTCGACCGCGGAGCGCCGCACGATCGCACGCAGCCTGTATCGAATGCGGTTGAGCATCGCTCGGGCACCCTGTGGCCGTTGGAATTGCCAATGTGCGAGGCTACCACTAGACCGTCAAGTGGAGACCGTTCGCCGCCGCCGCACCCTACGTCTCCCGCCCGCGCTCGATTCGCGCTATCATTTCGCGCAGCACGTCACAGCTCGACCTCCGTCCTGCCGTACCTACCTAGCCCCTCCGGGGCCCCGAGGACCATTCCAATGCTCACCCGAGCCGCCGCCCGCTCTCTCTTCCTAGCGAGCGCCGCCCTTCTGCTGTCGTCCGCCGTCAGCCACGCCCAAACCGACGAGATCCAAGTCTACGACGCAGCCATCGCGTCCGTCGGAACGTTCAACCTCACGTGGCACAACAACTACGTCGCCGACGGCATCAAGGGTCAGCCGTTTCCCGGCGCCGTCGCGGCGGACAAGTCGTTCAACGGCGTTCCCGAATGGGCCTACGGCGTCACACCGTGGTTCGAGGCCGGCCTCTACATGCCGCTCTATAGCCACGACAACACCATGGGCTGGGGCCTCAACGGATTCAAACTCCGCACGCTCTTCGTCGTCCCGCACGCTGACGACCGCACA
This sequence comes from Gemmatimonadaceae bacterium, assembly GCA_036499625.1. Lineage (GTDB taxonomy): Bacteria > Gemmatimonadota > Gemmatimonadetes > Gemmatimonadales > Gemmatimonadaceae > JAQBQB01. The sequence continues at coordinate 93,560 of DASYDJ010000050.1, read as the reverse complement.
TTCGTCTACGGCGTCAACTTCGAGTTCAGTCACAACAACAAGCGCTGGGACGACAAGGAGTTCACGCAGGAAATCCGGCCCATCATCGGCTGGCACCTGAAGCCCGTCGACATCATCATCAACCCGATCGTCGACACGAAGTACGAGGGCGGCTTCAAAGGGCTCGACTTCGTTCCGTCGGCGCGCGTCGCGTACAATCTCCCGAGTGGCTGGGCCGTCGCCGGCGAAGAGTACGCCGACTTCGGCGATTTCGGCGACCTACAGGGCATCAATGACCAGGTCCATCAGCTCTTCGCGGTCGTCGATCACGACGGCTTCGTCAACGTCGAAGCGGGCGTCGGATTCGGCGTGACGAACGCGTCCGACAAGCTGACGTTCAAGCTGATTCTCTCGAAGGATCTCTACACGATCAAGTGAGCCGCGCGCTCGAGGCGATGTGACTGCGCACTACGACCGCGGCGCACTCGCGTCTCGCCTCGACGCTGCGCTCGCAGCCGCCGGTCTCGATGATCGACGCCTGACGCCGCGCGATCTCGCGCCTGTCGATCAGTTCCACACCGGTGGCCTTCGCGCGACGATTGATCTAGCAACTGCGCTCGCGCCCAAGCGCGGCTCCGACGTCATCGACATCGGCTGCGGCTTGGGCGGCGCAGCGCGCTACTTGGCCACAACATTCGATTGCCATGTTCGCGGCATCGACGCCAGCCCGTCGTTCATTGACGCAGCGCGCCTACTGACTCGCCGATCAGCGCTCGAACACGCAGTCCAGTTCGACGTCGGCGACGCACTCGCGCTTCCATATGCAGCCGGCACCTTCGACATCGCCTGGACGCAACACGCGGCGATGAACATCCGAGACCGCCCCCGAATGTACGCCGAGATCCACCGCGTGCTCCGAGCCGGCGGCCGCCTCGCAATCTCCGACGTCCTCGCCGGCACGGGCCCGCTTCACTTTCCGGTGCCGTGGGCCTCGAACGAACATGAGAGTTTCCTCATGACACCGTCCGCCCTACGCGACGCTCTCGAGGCCGCGGGGTTCCGAGTCACCTCGTGGATCGACCGCACCGCGACGAGCCTATCGTCGCTAGAGCTCCTCGCGCCGTCTCCGTCAAATCCGTCAATTCCGTCACATTCGTTTTCATCATCGTCGCCACTCGGCCCCGGACTCGGACTAGGCCTGGTGATGGGCGACAAATGGCCCTTCATGGTGGCGAACCTCACACGCAACCTGCGCGAAGGCCGCGCCCTCGTCGCCGAGATCGTCCTAGAGAAGCCGGCCTAGTGCTGCTCGATCTTCGGCAGCCGCCAGGCAAGTATCCCAATCAGCGGTAGATACGCGCAGACGTGATACACAGTCTCGATGCTCGTCTTATCGGCGAGCCACCCAAGCGCCGCCGCGCCCACGCCGGCCATCCCGAACGAGAAGCCGAAGAACAATCCCGAGATCATGCCGACTTTGCCCGGCACCAGATCCTGCGCGAACACCACAATGGCCGGAAACGCCGACGCGAGAATGAACCCGATGGCGACAGTCAGCGGTCCAGTCCAATACAGATTCGCCATCGGCAGCAGAAAGGCGAATGGAAATGCGCCGAGGATGGAGAACCAGATCACGTACCGCCGCCCGAATTTGTCGCCGATCGGACCGCCCATGACCGTGCCGACAGCGACGGCGGCGAGAAACACGAACAGGTGCATCTGCGCGTTCTGCACCGAAACGTGGAAGCGGTGAATCAGATAGAACGTATAGTAGCTCGTGAGACTCGCGAGATAGACGTATTTCGAAAATACTAATACTAGAAGTACGATGATTCCGCCCCGAGCATTGCGCGTCGGCAGTCCCGCGGTCGCGGCGGCGACCGCGGCGCGCCCCGCCGCCAACCGCTCGAGTCCATGGTGCTTGTACCACACGCCGACGTTCCAGAGAATCGTGCCGGACAAGAGCGACAACATCGCGAACGCCGCAAGACTCGTCTGACCGTAGCGCACCACTACGATGGCCGCGGCGAGCGGACCGATCGCCGATCCCGCATTGCCACCCACTTGGAAAAGCGACTGGGCGAGCCCGTGCCGCCCACCTGACGCCATGCGCGCCACGCGCGACGATTCGGGATGAAAGACCGATGATCCCACGCCGAGCAAGCATGCGCCGAGTAACAACACGCCGTAGCTGTGTGCCTGCGACAGCGTGAGGAGTCCCATCAGCGAGAACAGCGTTCCACCGGGCAACGCAAGCGGCGTCGGCCGGCGGTCGGCGTACAGTCCAACGAGCGGCTGCAATAGCGACGCGGTGGTCTGATACGCCAACGTCACGAGCCCGATCTGCACGAACGTCAGGCCGAATTCCGTTTTCAGATTCGGATAGATCGCCGACAGAAGCGACTGCATCATGTCGTTGAGCAGGTGACAGAAGCTGATCGCAACGATGACGGCGAAGACTGTCCCGCCGGCGGCACTCCCCGCGGCGCCCATAATCGACGGCGACTCAGCGGTGGAAGTGGCGGGGTGGGTGGGAAATTCGGGCGCTTCCATCCAGACAAATGTAACTTGTGCGGAACACCATCCTCTTGCCGGAGCAATCTGTGGCTGATACACCAACCGACCGACTGGCCGCTGCCGCCCTCACCTCATGGAAGCAGGTGATCGGCCGCCTCGACGAAATCGTGTCGTCGACATCCGACGACGGCTTCGAGCATCGGGTCGCGCCCGACCGCAATCGCATCTACTACATCATCGGACACCTCGCCGCCGTCCACGACCGCATGTTCGGCTTGCTCGGCGTCGGCGACCGTTTGCACCCCGAGTTGGACGCCGAATTCCTTCAGAACCCCGACACGCACGCCGCCGGCAGTCTCTCGGTCGCGCAGCTCAAGGCTGTGTGGAGCGAGATCAACACCAAGCTCACCGCGGCGCTCGAGCGGCTGAGTCCCGACGAATGGCTGGATAAACACACCTCCGTGTCCGATGAGGACTTCAAGAAGGAGCCGCATCGCAACCGAATGAGCGTATTGCTAAGTCGCACGAACCACGCATCATTCCACACGGGACAGATTCGCCTCACGCAGTGAGTACGTCGATCGTTCTCGTGCGTTCGCGCTTTCAACTCCGGAGAGCTCCCATGTCGTCGCTCCAACATCGCTTTGACGCCGCCGCGACCGCACTCGTCGCCGGCGCGCTCGCCCTCGCATCCGCTGCCGCACCCGCCGCTGCGCAAACGTCGATGATCTTGCCCGGTCCATCGGGCAGAGCACACGTCAAATTCGAGATCCGCGTTCCGACGTCGGTGCGCAACGAGCCGCTCACGGGCCGAGTGTACGCGATCATCACGCGTGACAGCAGTCGAGACGCGCGCGCGCAAGTCGCCCGCGTCGGCACGCCGCTGTTCGGGCACGACGTCGTTGGCCTCGCGCCCGGTGCCGCCGCCGTGGTCGACGGCATGGACTTGGGCACGCCTGTCTTCGACATGGCGGACATTCCGGCCGGCGATTACTGGGTCGAGCCGTTCGTGAACGTCTACTCGGAGTTCAAGCGCGCCGACGGACACGTGCTCTGGATGCACGACGATCAGTGGGAAGGGCAGAACTGGACGCGCTCGCCGGGCAACATCTACGGTGACGCGGTCAAAGTGCACCTTGATCCGAAGTCAAACGCGGTCGTGAAGTTGGTCGCGAACCACGTGATTCCGCCGATCAAAGTTGCGGCGGACAACGAGTACGTGCAGCACTTCAAGTTCCAGAGTCCCACGCTCACGAAGTTCTGGGGCCGCCCCATCTACCTGGGTGCTACCGTCCTGTTGCCGCGCGACTACGCGACGTCGACGATCAGCTATCCGGTGAATTACATCCAGGGCCACTTCGGACTTGGCGCGCCATATGGGTTCGAGGCGGGGGCGGGACGCGGCGGTGCAGGCGCGGCGACTGGGCCGTCGTTCCGCGACGAATGGATGTCGGATCGTTTCCCGCGAATGATCGCGGTGACCTTCCAACATCCGACGCCGTACTTCGACGACTCGTACGCCGTCAACAGCGTGAACATGGGCCCGTACGGCGACGCGATCATGAACGAGCTCATTCCCGAGATCGAGAAGCGCTATCGCGTGATCAAGCAGCCGTGGGCGCGATGGCTGTCGGGCGGTTCGACGGGTGGCTGGGAATCGCTGGCATTACAGATCTATCATCCCGATTTCTTCGGCGGCACGTGGTCGTCCTGCCCCGATCCGGTGACGTTCTCCGACGTCGAGGGCGTGAACATGTACAAGGACGACAACGCCTTCTTCAAGCAGTACAGCGCGTGGCAGCTCACGCCCACGGTGAACTCGCGCGAAGTCGACGGTGAGATCCGGCAGACAGCGCAGCAGCGCTACTGGATGGAAGCGGTGAACGGCACGCACGGCCGCTCGGGCACCGGCCAGGAGGACATCTGGCAAGCGGTGTGGGGTCCAATCGGCAGCGACGGCTACTTCAAGCCGGCCGTCGATTCACGCACCGGCGCGATCGATCACACGGTGATTCAGTACTGGCACGACAACTACGATCTGTTGGTGTACTTGCAGAAGAACTGGCCCACCGTTGGCCCCAAGCTCGTCGACAAGATCCATGTCTACGTCGGTAACATGGACAGCTTCTTCCTCGATCGCGCGACGCGCCAGCTGCAGGCGTATATGAAGACCACGCAGAATCCGCACTACGAGGGCTACTTCGAGTACGGCGACCAGAAGCCGCACTGCTGGAGCGGTCCGGGCACGAACGCGGACCGCGTCAGAGAGATGGCGGAGTACGGATTGAGAAAGATGCCGCCCGGCACGACGACTCCGTGGTGGAACTACTAAGTCATTTCTCCGTCAGTTTCCGTTCTATCAGTTCAATCCGTCTCACAAAATCGTTATGGCCGGCCCGAGCAGCAGTTCAGCGCTCTCGAGCCGGCCATAACGATTGATGGAACGAATGGAACCGATGACGTCGTCATCGGCCGTGGCTGATGCGTCCTCTTGCGATATTACACCATTGGGTGTAATATCATCCATGGACCATTTAACGGACCTGCTCACCGCCATTTCGCACCCCACTCGGCGAGCGATCATCGCGCAGCTCGCGAGCACCGGACCTCGTCGATTCCTCGACGTCGCTGCGCCGTTCGATACGGCGCTGAATTCAGTAACGAAGCACCTGAAGCTTCTCGAGCGAGCTGGCCTCATCGAACGCAAGAAGCAGGGTCGCGAAGTCTTGATCTCCTTTCGAGGCGAGCCGCTGCGAGAGCTCGCCGGATGGATGAACCATTACGAGCGGTTCTGGAACACTCAGCTCGATCAGTTCGAGCAGCATTTCAAGAACCAGAAGTCCAGAAAGGACGCAAAGCGATGACATCGAACAACACACTCCAATTCACGATCGAACGAACGATCCCTGCGGCGCCGGATGAAGTGTTCGCCGCGTGGCTCGACCCGGCTGTGCCGGGCAATCCGTGGCACGCGGCGGAAAAGCTCATTCTCGATCCGAAGGTCGATGGGCTGTTCTACTGGACTCTCAAGGGCACGTCCCATTACGGCAGATTCACGCAGGTCGAGCGTCCCGGTCGACTACAGCACACCTGGGTGTCGCCGAACACCCTCGGCCTGGAATCGACGGTGACCGTGACGTTCGAGCAACATGGCGAAGCGACGCTCGTGACACTCGTGCATTCCGATCTGCCGGATCACGAACTGGCGCGCGGACACGAGCACGGATGGAACTACTTCTTGGGCGTGTTCCATGAGCAGTTCGGGAACGGCTCACGAAAACCGTACCGCTGGGAAGAAGCTCATCCGCCCGTCGCCAACTAAAGAGAGTCATTATGGGTTCTCTTATTACGCACGCCGGCGCGACGCGCGGTTACGCGCGGCTCAACGGTCTCAACATGTATTACGAAATCGAGGGCACTGGCGATCCCGTCGTGTATATCCCTCCAGCGCTCGGGCAGACCGGAATGACGCCATTCGGCTCACTCACGCGTGGTCACTCAGTGATCAGCGTTGATCTACAAGGACATGGGCGAACCGCGGACATACCCGATCGACCGCTCAGCCTCGAACAATACGCTGAAGACGTCGTCGGGCTCTTGACCCAGTTGGGCATCTCCAAGGCAGACTTCCTTGGCAATAGCTACGGCGGCGCGGTCGCCGTCCTGATCGCGGCTCGATACCCGCAATTTGTCCGGCGCGTCGCCGCATACGGCGCGACCTTCGGGCCGCCGGAGCGCGCCCACAATCTGAGCATGCTGCGCTTCGACGAACCGCCGACGGCTGACGCAGCGACGTTCGCATTTCAACGGGAGCGCTACAAAACAGTGGCGCCCAACCCAGACTATTGGCCGACGTTCTGGGAAAAGGTGACCCGAATTGAATGGAGGGGCTTTTCGCCTGACCAACTCGGGTCGATCGAAGCGCCAGTTCTCATCATGGTTGGCGATCGCGATTTCGTGCGTGTCACGCACGCGGTCGAGGCGTTTGAATTGATCCCGAACGCTGAGCTCGCGGTCATCCCCGATGCCGGACACTTTGCGCTCTTCTCGGAGCCCGAGCGCGTCATTCCTATGGTCAAACACTTTTTCGAGAAGAGCGAATCGCGAGGTCCCGTCGCGACAGCCGGGATGAGATACCATCCCGGCGAAACTCGATGACCGAACCGCCGCTCGGGCCGGCCATAACGATTGATAAAACGAATGGAACGGATGGAACGACGAAGTGATCGTTCCACCGTTCCACCGTTCCACCGTTCCACCGTTCCACCAGCGACGGCTACGCCGCCGTCTAGTGCTTAATCGCGATCAACCAAGCCCCAATGACCGGTCCACGCGGACCGCGTCCACGAGCAGCCGGCGGCGCGCCAGCAGCCGGTGCAGGCGCCGGACCATACTCCACCGCAAACGTGAACGCTTGGTGCGTGGTCGGATTGACGGTGATGGTGCGCGCGCCATTCATCGTCGGCACCGTCGCGACCACCGTGTACTTGTTTGGAGAATCCTCATGCACCACGGTGACGTTGCCGCTCTGGCCGGCCGGAATGTAGATCAGCTTCTGCGACTGATCCCAACCCATGGCGTCGACACCGTCGCCGTTCGGAATTTGCGCGACGATCTTGCCCGTCGACGCGTCGATCACGACTGACGTCTTGCTGCAGCCGGCGAAGATGCGATTCGTCTCGCGATCCATGGCAATGCCCGTCGGTCCGTCACACGGATCGATCGGCCACGTCGCGATCACTTTCCACGTCTTGGTATCAACGACGTCGATCGAGTTCTTGTTCTCGATGTTGATGTAGATGCGGTCCTTGCCGTTGCTCACGCCACCCTCAGGCGAGATGGACGACAGGATCACCTTGCCCACGACGTCGCCCGACTGTGGATCGATGACGATCGCCGTGCCGTCGGGATGACTGTGGTCGATCGTCAGCACCTTGTTCGTGGCGTCGTCGTACATGAAGCCATCGAGCCCGTCGACGCCGGCTTTGATCTTCTTGATCACGGCGAGCGTCTTGAGATCGAACATCGTCGACGTCGAGTCGCCGCCATTGGTCGTGAACCCATGGCCCGCCTTCTCGACGATCATGGCACCGTGCGTGCGCGGCGTATCCATGATGTCGCCGACGACTTTGCCGGTCGCGCCGTCGACGACCATGACGTGGCTACCGCGCGACACGAACACGCGACCTGTACTCGGCTCGTTCGAGAGGTAGTCGAACGCGCCGTCCCCGCCGATGTTGAACTTCTGCGTGGTAAACGACTGCGCGCTGAGCGCGCACGGCACGAAACTCGGCAGTGCGAGCGCGACGGCGGCGAACAAGCTCTTCATTGCAACGGACGGACGCATGCGATCCTCGGGGAGATGTTGAAGTTCGGAAGATCAATGATGCGTCGACAGACCTGACGGCAGCATGACACGCGCCGTCCGAGACGCGTGCTCCGCTACGGCTTTTCCGTATCGCCGAGCCTGGCCAAGCGCCGTTTCACATCGGCGACCTGTGGCTGCAACGCCGGCTCGGCGTTCTTCCACAAGTCGACGAACATCTGATAGTAGTGCGCGGCCTTGGCCCGATCGCCCTTCGCTTCGTACAGCTCGCCCAGCCGGCGGGCAGACGGGGCGCGGTCGAAGACGTCGGTGTTGAAGAGTCGGTCGTAATACCCACTGTCGAAGTATTTCTCGAAATACACGATCGCCGAGTCTGGCACGTTCGCCTTGTCGTACGCGCGCGCCACATTGCTGAAGGTGCAGACGTCGCAGTCGTCGACAGGCCCGTCAGGGAGACTGTCGCCTTTCCAGAACTCTCGAACCGCGTCGGCGGGGCGCGATTCGGCGAGATCGATCTCACCAATCACACGGTGGACGAGCGGCCCCTCGTTCCGCAGCTTGGCCGTGTCACGCACCTCTTGCAGTCGCTCCGCCAGAATTGCTTTGGCTTTGTCCGGCCGCTTCGCCTGCGCGTAGATCGTGGCTACCGACAGATAGTCGCGGTCAGCCGGCGCCATCGAGGACAACGGCGCAGCCGCCAGCGCAGCATCGAGTCGCGCGACGGCGCGGGCCGGCTGATCGAGGGTCACGTCGAGCCTCGCGAGCGCGATCGAATCGGCGAGTGGAACGTCCCGCAAGCCCATCGAGCTGTTGAACGCGGTCATCGCGGCCATGCGCGCGGCAGCTTCCGTCGGCCGGCCGTACATCGCGACGAAGGCTACTCGCCCGAATAGCGCGCGGGACTTCGCTGCACCGCTCGAGTAGGCGGCGAGCGAGTCGGCGAGGTGCTCGCTTTGATCAAGGTGACCCTCTGTCGCCAACGAAATCATCTCGACCGACTTCGTACTGGCGCGCGCCGTTGCGGAGGGAAAGTGCTGGAGCGTCGTCGCGACCGTTTTCTCGGCGTCGGCGTACTGCCTCGCATCCAATTGCACCGCGGTCATGTTGATATATGGAACCGTACCGCCCAACCCGAGCCGCTGTGCGGCGGCGAATAGCGTTTCGGCTCGCGCCGGATGCCGCCGGTCTTGTTCGATCAGGCCAAGATTGTTGGTCCCGATGTCGCTGTCGCCCTGCGCCAATAGTTGTTCATACGCGGCGGCGGCTTTCGGGCGATTCGCACCCGCGCCCATGAAATACGATCCGGTGGTGATCAGCCGTTCGCGCGGCGTGAGACGATCGCGAAACCGATACGCGTTCGTCGCTGCCGAGTCGATCATGCTCGTTGGAAAGCCGCCCGCTCCGTAAACGGCCGCGAGCTTTCGCCAAGCCATCGCGAATCCGGAGTCCAGCGCGATCGCTTGATGAAGCCGAGACACTGCGGTGACGAAATCAGCGTCCACGTCGTACGCGCGCGCGCCTTCCGAATACAGCCGCAGCGCCTCGATCGATGGTGTGGTCACCTGCTCCAGCGCCGGCGAGCGCTGCACCGAACGCAGCGACTCGCCGAGCTTTGCGCGCAGATCGCGCCCCATGACGTCGATCGCGGCGATCAATTCCTTCGGACCATCCACCGCCTTCTGCGCCGTCGCGAGCGTGAGACCCGAGTCGGCCGTCACCAGCCGCACCGTCACCACATAGCCTGCGCCGAGCGCGGCGACGTCGCCGTCGACGATGGCTCGGATGCCCTCGCGCTGCGCGACGTCGCGCGCAAGCAGAAGCGTCAAGCGCTCTCCGGCGGGTCGCTGCATCTGCTGCAGCGTTACTGCGACTGCTGCGGGCGCGACGAGTCTAATGGTGCTCGATTGCCCCAAGCTCGCGCGCATTGCCTCCGACACCACGCCTGCCAGCGTGCTGTCGCCGGACTTCACGGAGAAGTCTGTGACGAGAAGCGGCTCTTTCGCCGAGATGCGCCCGGAGGCGAGCAGCGATCCTGCTGGGCCGACGCCGGCCGCGCGCAGCCCCATGAATACGACGATCATCGCGATGAACGCGCTAAAGGCGAGAACTCCGCCGCGCACGGTGCGGCGCCAGCTCACATGAGGAACCGCCTTTACTGCGATCGTCGCCATGGTGCCTTGCGACGCACGCGAGCCGCCGGGCGTGAGCGTTGGCGTGCGCACGAGCGCGTCGTGCGCGGTGCGTTGCACGAACGCGGTGAAGAAAATCATTGGCAGCCCGAGCACCGCGACAATCAACGCCCCGGGCAATACCCACGATGGCAAGCCGATGCCGACGATCGCCGCCTTTGCCAGAATCCATACGGCGCCGAACATCACCGCCCACAACGCGAGTGCGACGCGCAGCCGCACGCGTCCGCCGAGCAACGCGGCCGACGTCGCGGCACTCGTGCCACTCGTCGTCGTTGCCGCGTCGAGGAGACGTATTAAATCAGTCGCATTGGCCGGCCGCTGCACCGGCTCTTTTTCCAGACAGCGCATCACCAGCTCGGCGAGCAGGGGCGGCGTGTCCCGCCGCAACTCCGCCACACTCTTGGGACGCTCGGCCATGTGCGCCGCGAGCAGCCGCTGCGGCGACATCCCGGCGAATGGAGGCCGCCCGGCGAGTAGCTCGTAGGCGAGACAGCCGAACGAGTAGATGTCGGCGCGCGCATCGGTGTCCGGATCGGCAGCAGCCTGTTCGGGCGCCATGTACATCGGCGTTCCGATCGACGTGCCGATCTGCGTGAGCGAGCTGCGCGTCTCGGTAGGATTTACATCGCTGCGCGACATCGACAGCGCTTTGGCAATGCCGAAGTCCGTGACAACTGCACTGCCGCCAGTGAGCAGCACGTTGTCCGGCTTGATGTCGCGATGCACCACGCCGCGCTCGTGCGCGTACGCGAGTGCCTTGGCGACGTCGCGCAGAATCCCAACGATCTCATTGATCGGCAGGGGACCGCGCGCGATCCGCTCGCGCAACGTTTCGCCCTGCACGAACGGCATGCTGAACCACGGCAACCCGTCCGTCTCGCCGGAGTCGATGACCGGAACGATGTGCGGATGTTGCAGTCCGGCGGCAACAAGGATCTCGCGGCGGAACCGCTCGACGTTGACGCCGGCCACGAGCTCCGGCGGCAACACCTTCACGACGAGGTCGCGGCGCAGCTTGGAGTCGTGCACCACGAAGACGCGCGACATGCCACCGCCGCCGAGCTCTCGGTCGATGGTGTAGGCGTTGCCGAGCGAGGCTTGAACTTGGTCGCGGAGGTCGGACAAGGGCGCGGCGGGAGGGAGAGCTGCGGAGTGCCTATATGATACTGCCCGGAGCAGAGGACGTCACCTCGGACGCCCGGTCCAGACGTTGTTCGTCGTGTCGGCATCCATCCAGATGCCGCCATCGATCTTCAGCGAAGCGATCGACTTCGGTGCCGGAATCGATAGCGTCGTTCGCTTCAGGTTGGTCTTCCACACCGACGGCGTTTCGTGAATTGTCGTCGAGGTTCCGTCGACGTAACCAACCATCACGTCGAACGGCGCCGGCATTCCGCCAATGTTCTGCACGGGCACCGAATAGCCGCGCGATGTCTTGCTCGGCGCGCCAACCGAGAGATCGATGTAACTGTTGTCGAAGTACCACGCCTTCCAGAACCAGTTCAGGTCCTCGCCCGACACGTCATTCACTGTATTGAAGAAATCCCATGGAATGGGATGCTTGCCGTGCCACCGATCCATGAACGCGTGCAGCGCGCTGCCAAATCTCGCGTCGCCGAGCATGTCCTTGAGCGCGAGGTAGCCGAGTGAGGCTTTGCCGTAAGCGTTGTTGCCGTATGCGGCGCCTTTGAGCACGTCCTCCGGCGTGATGATCGGCAGATCCTCGAGCGGCGACGGGTCGTTGATCCAGCCCGCGACGCGGAAGTCCTTATAGAACTTCGTCGCGTAGTCCTTGCCCATGTCCGCCGTGCCGACGAGGTACTCGAACGTCGTCGCCCAGCCTTCGTCCATCATGCCGTAGCGCGTCTCGTTGATCCCCATGTAGAACGGGAAATACGTGTGTGCGATCTCGTGCTCGACCACGAAGCGCGCGAAGGTCGTGTCGGCCTCTGAGCCGTCGTTGACCATCATCGGGTATTCCATGTCCGCGTTGCCCTCGACGATCGTCGACTTCTCATACGGATACGGTACGCCGGGCCAGTTGTGCGACAGCCAGTCCAGCGAGTGCCGGCCGTACTGCACCATGTGATGGAAGTCGGCCGCCGTGTCGTTGAATGCGGACTGAACGCTCGCGCGACGATGCGCCGCATCATCGACCACGACGCTGGCGGCGTCCCAGTCGTAGTGGTTGCTCAGCGCGAACGTCATGTCGGGAATGTTGTTCGCCGTGAAGTGCCAGGCATTCGTCGGGTGCTGCTGCGTGACTCGATTGCTGGCCATGTCGGCGGCCGTCGCTACGTGAATCGTTTGATCTGAAGTGAACGACGACTGAAAGCGCTGGAGTGGCTCCGGCTGCAGCAGCTCCGCCGCATTGGTCAGCGTGCCGGTGCCCCACACGACGTAGTTCGCCGGAACGCGCACGGTCACGTCATAGTCGTTGAAGTCGCTGTAGAACTCTTGCTGGTCGGTGAAGTCCATCGTGTCCCAGCCGTTATAGTCGTCGAACACGGCGACACGCGGATAGAAATAGGCCAAGTAATACGTCGTTGAGTCCAGCATTCCCTCGCGGCCGGACTCTTTCGAGATCTCATAATGCCAGTCGATCGATAGGTGCACGGAGTCGTGCGGCGCCAAGCGGGATGGCAACGTCACCGGTTGCCATGTGAAATAGCGTGGATCGTTTGGCCACGCGGTACGAGCGCCGTTCACGCTGAAGCCGTCGATGTGCACACCCGACGTCAGATAGTCGGCAGAAGCACCGCCTTCGCGCGGAGCGCCAGGCTTGTGAATGTTGATGAACAGCTTGAATACGAGGCGGCTCAACGTATCGGGGCTGTTGTTCATGTAGACGATCTGCTCGCTGCCGCGCACGTTGCGATCGGGTGGCGCGGCATCGACGGTGATCGTGTAGCGTCCGTGGTTCTCCCAGTACTTCGGACCCGGTCGGCCATCCAGCGATCGCGTGCCCTTCGTGTACGCCTGTTGAATCTGGCGTGGCACGTAGAGCGGATCGGTCACCGGACCCGCCGACAGCGGGATGCAAAAGAGCGCGGCGAGCGCGGCTCGCGTGACACTTGTGAAGCCCGTGAAGCTCGACGTCGTCGAGGCAAACAGCGAATTCAGCATGATGGTCTCTCCGCACTGCGAAGCGGGTCTGTGACGCACACCTGACGGCAACCTGTTACTCGACAAGCTCGCGAATGCCGGCGCGAGAAGAAAGGTCGCGCCGGGTGCGGAGGGCACCACTGTTGCACTGTCGCGATGCAGACCGGCCCCGACCGTTCCGCGCGAGACGTGTCGTGATCCCACCCGCCGTCCTCAGCGCGATCATTGAATTGGAGGCTGTATCCATGAACCATCCCCGTCTCGTCAGCGCGGCGACGCTGGCGCTCATTGCCGTCGCATTACCCGCCGCCGCGCATGCGCAGGACCGCGGCAAACGTCCGGAGCCGCCCGATCAGCACCAGCTCCCGCCGGATCAGCAGCGTCAACGCGCGCAGGAGCAAGAACAACGCACGACGCAGTACAAACAGCATCTCGATCAGCAGATGCATACGGTGCAGCAGCGCACGGCGCAACTGCAACAACAGAAGCGCGCCGCTCAAGCACGCGCGCAGGCAGACTACGAGACGCGGCTGCGCCAGCAGCAACAGCAGCTAGCGGTCGCGCGAAACTACGCCACCGATCCCTACGTCAGAACCGCACCGTCGTACCGCTACACGATCGCCGGCGCCGCGCGCGAGACCAATCAGTACGGCGTGGACGTGCTGCACACCGCCGTGAACGACGGCTATCGCGAGGGGCTGCGTGCTGGTGCCGCGGATCACGCGGATCATTGGAAGTTCGACTACCAGAACTCGCCTGAATATCAGGACGCCGACTACGGCTATTCGGGTCAGTACGTCGATCTCTCCGACTACAACTATTACTTCCGACAGGGCTTTCAGCGCGGCTACTCCGACGGATATTACTCGCGCACGCAGTATGGCTCTTCGACGAACGGCATTCTCGCGAACTTGGTGACAGGGATTCTCGGTTTGGTATCGCTTCACTAGCTGTCATTCCGAGGAGCGAAAGCGACGAGGAATCTTCTGTCCCTCTATAGTGACAGAAGATTCCTCGTTTCACTCGGAATGACATCCGCTCGCCCGTTGACAACGGTTGAGCGATTCGTTTAACTGCTCGTCCGGCGTTCATTCACGACCGCCGGAACCACTGACTCTCGAACACACGTATGTCGCGCTCGATGTGCTGCCCCATGTCCATGTGTATGTGCTGCGGACGCTCTCCAATGGAGAGGTGGACGGGGCGGGCGCCTTCGTGTGACCCGATGAGCTAGATCGACAACTACCGTCGATCATCGCCGGCCCTCTCCACGAGAGGGCCGGTTTTTTTGTGCCCTCGCGGGCCCCAAACCGCGCGGCAATCCAACTAGGAGAATATTGTAATGAGTACTACGCGAAGCACCCTGCGGGGTGCGATCGCCGGCGTGACGGCGCTTGCTGCGCTGATCGCGCTCGCCATACCAGCCGGTGCGCAACAGACCGGCATCGTCCGCGGTACCGTAACCGATTCTACAGCCCGCAGCCCAATCGCCGGTGTGCAAGTCGTCGTCACCGGCTCGGCGCACGGCACGGTCACGAACGCCGACGGGCAATACGTCATCCGTGACATACCGGCCGGACCGATCACACTGTCCGCACAGCGAATCGGATTCGCGCCGTCGCAACGGCACATCACCGTCGTCGCCGGCCAAACCGTCGTCGTCGACTTTGCCATCAACCCCGTCGCCGCGATTCTCTCCGAAGTCGTCTCCGTCGGCTACGGCACCTCGAGCCGCCACGAAGTCTCGAGTGCCATCGCTTCTGTCGATTCCACGGCGATCAGCAACCAACCGGTGGCCGGTGTCGACAACGCGCTCCAAGGCAAAGTCGCCGGCGTCCAGGTCATGCAGAATTCCGGCGAACCCGGCGGCGGCGTCTCGATTCGTGTCCGCGGACCCGCATCGCTCAACGCCGGCAACCAGCCGCTCTACGTCGTCGACGGCGTGCCGATCATCTCGAGCACGCTCAGTCAGACGTCGCCGAGTGGGCAGAGTTTGACCGCGGTGACGGGGCTGAATCCGGACGAGATTGCATCGATCGATGTGCTCAAGGATGCGGCCGCCGCGGCGATCTACGGATCGCGAGGTTCGAACGGCGTCGTGTTGATCACCACAAAACGCGGCGCGATCAACCATACGCAGTTCTCACTCAACGCGTATACGGGAACGCAAACCCGCGAGCATCGTCTCGAGGCGCTCAATGCCACGCAGTTCGTCACGCTTCTCAACGACGCAGCAACGAACGACGGCAAGCCCGCGCCCTATGTCCTTGGCGTCGCCGACGCGAACAACTACGACTGGGTCAACGCTATCTACCGCAACGCCGCGGTGAGCGACGTGGATCTCTCGGTAAGCGGCGGCGCCGATCGTTTCCGCTACTATGGCTCGGTTGGAAACTTCAACCAAGAAGGCATCATCATCGGATCGGCGTACCAGCGTCAATCGGGCCGATTCAACATCGATTTCAACGCGACGCCGAAACTGCTGCTCACGACGTCACTCGGCCTCACCCGTGAGCTCGATGACCGCGTTCCGGGCGACGGAAATCTCGATGGCCTCGTCACGAAGTCGCTGAGCCTGCAGCCGATCAATCCGTTCTACGGCAACAGCTCAGGATTCTCGAACGCTTCTGATGGTTTGAACTATTCAAACCCGCTCGCCACCGCCGCATTCAGCTTCAATCACTACACCACAATGCGCGCGCTCGGCAACGCGCAGCTCGTATACCACGTCACCGACGGGCTCACGCTGAATGGCCGCGCCGGCGCCGACGTCGTCAGTCTCGACGAGCTCGCGTGGCAATCGCCGAAAGTCGACAAGACGACCGCCGCCAGCGTGAACGGCATCGGCCAGTCCGATCACACCACCGCCACGAAGTACGTGCTCGAGGGGTTCATCGGCGACGAAGCGATCCGGACTAGCACGCAAACGCTCTCGGTCACCGCGGGCTCGAGCGTGGAGTACAACCACACCGACCAGAACGCGATCACGGGACAGGGCTTTCCCACCGGCTTCACGACGTACGTTCGCAACGCGTCGACGATCAGCTCGTGGAATGGCGACGCGAGCGACAACAACCTGGTCTCATTCTTCTCGCGCGCTAACTACTCGCTGCGCGATCGCTATCTGTTGAGTGCCAGCTTCCGCGCCGACGGTTCATCCCGCTTCGGCACGTCCAATCGCTTCGGATATTTTCCGGCGATCTCCGCCGGCTGGGTCCTCACCGACGAGTCCTTCGCGCATAGCCTGGAGCGCTTCGCCACGATCAAACTGCGCGGCAGCTTCGGCGAAACTGGCAATCAAGGCATCGGCGACTACGCGCGACTGACTCTCGCCACCGGCGCACCATATAGCGGTGCAGCCGGAGTCGCCGGCTCACAGCTTGGTAATCCTGATCTCAAGTGGGAGAGCACCAAAGAAAGCGACGCCGGCGTCGACGCCTCTACACTCGGCGGACGCATCGGCATCATCGCCGACTACTATCGCCGCAACACCGACAACCTGCTCGTGCAGCTCCCCATTCCATCGACGAGCGGCTACTCGTCGATCTGGAACAACATCGGCGCGATTCGCAACACCGGCGTCGATCTCGGACTGCACACGCTGAACGTCGAGACCGCGCATTTCACTTGGAACTCCGACCTCAACGTGACCTGGAATCAAAACAAGGTCACCGCGCTCTACGGCGGCCAGCCAGTCACGTTCACCGAAGCAAATCGTGTCGTCTCCATCGCTGCGGTCGGCCAACCGCTCGGCGAGTTCTATCTCTACAAGTTCCTGCGCGTCGATCCGGCGACCGGCAATGCCGTATACGCGTCGGCCAACGGCGGCGAAACGCTCAAGCCCACGTCGAGCGATCTCACGTACGTCGGCAACCCGCAACCCAAGTATTTCGGCGGATTCACGAACGTGTTGAGCTACCGAAGCTTCGACCTGCGCGGCTTCCTGCAGTTCAGCGAGGGCAACAAGGTGTTCGACATGGTTCGCATTTTCACCGATGACGGTGGTGCGACCACCAACAGCAAGAACATCCACGAGCTCACGGCGTGGCAGAAGCCCGGTGACATCACCGATGAGCCGCGGTGGAGCGCGACCGGCTCGTCGGGCGCCAACGTCATCTCCAGCCGCTTCGTCGAAGACGGATCATTTGTTCGCCTCGGCGAAGTCACGCTCGGCTACGCGTTGCCGGCGTCGATCGGCAGCCGAGCGCATCTATCCAATGCTCGCCTCTACGTGTCCGGTCGCAATCTCGCGACGTGGACGCGCTACTCGGGCTACAACCCCGACGTCAACAGCGCAGGCCCCGGCTCGAATGTCGTGATGGGCGTCGACTACTACGCCTATCCGCTGGCTCGCACGTACTCTGTCGGCATCACGGCGAGCTGGTGACCGATATGACTCTCACATTAACACATTCATCATCTCCGAAAGCGACTCTCCTCATGAAAGCGAGACTCATCGGCTCCGTCATCGCCGCTACGCTACTGCTCGGCGCGTGCGACAACGTTCTGTCTACCACGCCCTATGACGCTGTCCCCGCCAGTACAGAGATTGTCGACGCCGCGACCGCCCAAGCGGCGCTCAACGGTGCGTACGACGCCGAGCAAGGCACAGGCGTCTACGGCCTCGATCTCGAAGTGCTATCCGCGCTCGCATCAGGCAACGCCGTGTGGACCGGTACGCTGCAATTCCTCGGCGACGTTGCAACGAATCACGTCGCTGCCGACAATAGTGAAGTCACGAATATGTGGACTGGTCTCTACCGGCAGCTCGATCGTGACAACACGGTGATCGCGAAGACCACGTTGCTCACGAACATTGCGCCCGCGACCAAGAACGAGATTCTCGGCGAGGCGTATTTCCTGCGCGCACTCACGCTTCACAACCTCGTGAAGTACTGGGGCGCGATCCCCATGCCGCTCGTCCCGGTCACCGTTGCGACTGATGCCGCGGCCTACACGCGCACGCCGGTCGACCAGGTCTACACGCAGATTCTGGCCGATCTTGACTCGGCGGGGAACCTCGTCACGAACACCAGCAACACACGTCTCGCGACAGTCGCGGCGGTACATGCCATTCGCGCTCGAGTCTTGTTCTACCGCGCCAGTCAGAACGGCGCGACGTCGGCGGCCGACTTCCAGGCAGCGCTCGACGAGGCGAACACGGTTCTCTCTGGTCGCGACACACTGACGGTCAGCTATCCGGATTTGTTCTCTGCGGCCGGCATCAATACGTCAGAGGACATCTTCCGCATCAGCTTTACCGCGTCCGAGCGAAACAACATCGGTTACTACTATTTGTATGCAGGACGTAACGAAGCCGGCGCGTCACCCGGCATCGTCGCCGCATACGAGCCTGGCGATGTACGCAAAGCGTGGTCGGTCGCGCTTCGTCCCGGTTCAACCACGATCTACCAAACCACAAAATTCCCGACGTCGGTCGGCACCGAGCATCCGCACGTCATCCGGCTCGCGGAAGTGATGCTCATCAAGGCAGAAGTGCTGGCTCGACAGGGCAACCTGGCCGGCGCTGTGGCCGAGTACAACAAGATTCGCGCGCGAGCGGGCCTGCGGGCGCACGTGCTCGGCCTAGATGTAAAGACGTATGCCGACGTTCAGGCGGCGATCGACAAGGAGCGCCGCCTCGAGTTGGCCTTCGAGGGCGACTATTGGTCGGATCTCAATCGCGAGGGCCGCGCGGCAGTGACGAAAGGATTCACGGATCGCGCCTACGAGGCGCTCATGCCGATCCCGCTGCACGACATGACGACGTCACCGGGCCTCGTTCAGAATCCTGGGTATGCCACGCCATAAACATGCTAACAAACAAACGTAGATGAGCTAATAAGGATACAAATTCTCTGACTTCGTCAGTATTGTCTCTGGACGACAAGGCCGGTGAAGCATTACGATGTGCGCACCCAATCCTCGAGGCGAACATGCCGGTTCGGGCACGCAGGCCGCGCAAGGCGCAACCGTCGGTCATCTCCAAGGACGTACTGGCGAAAGAAGTCGCTCGGATTCTCGACCAAAACGCGATGACGCAGACGGAAGCGGCGTACATCATCAAAGATTCTCCGTCGCAGATCTCGCTCATCGTCACCGGGAAGACGCGCGGATTCTCGGCCGAACGGCTGATTCGCATTCTCACCCGGCTGGGTCGTGACGTAGACATCGCGGTGCGAAAGTCCAAGACCGGGAAGATTGGTAAGGTTCGCGTCAGCGTTCGCTGACGCGGCCTCGCGCAGTTTTGGGCCGCGGTCAGGTGGCCGGGCGATGGATCACCACTTGCGCGCGTTCAAGCGTGATCAAGCCGCCACCGATCATCGCGTCGAGCTCAGGAAGGATCGCGTCGATGCGCTCCTTCGTCTCGATGCATTCGACGATGATCGGAAGATCCGTCGACAGCTCCAGAAACCTGTCGGTATGGAGCTTCGACGTCGCGCCAAACCCCATGATGCCGCGGAGCACCGTGGCGCCTGCGTACCCGCGCGCCCGCAACAACTCGACGATCGCTTGATAGAGTGGCGCTCCTTGGTGCTTATCGCGCTCTCCAATGTGGATGCGCATCAACACCCGCTCGCCCGTCAAATTTTCCACGAGTCCTCCCGTGCTGCGATCATGGCCGGCCACGTAGTGCGATGAACTGGTTGGCTACCGCAAAGCCGAGAAACATGCCGATCAGCGCGATGACGAGACTCGCGCCCACGTAGAGCGACGCGCGCCCGTACTCGCCGTCCTCCACCAGCATCGCCGTCTCGTACGTGAAGGTCGAGAACGTGGTGTAGCCGCCGCAAAAGCCGGTCGTCAACATCGTTCGCAACTCCGGACTCACGACGTCGGATTGCAGCGTGTATCGCATCAACACACCGAGGAGGAAGCTCCCGGTGATGTTGATGACCAGCGTTCCCACCGGGAAGCTTGGTCCCACGCGTTGTTGAATGAAGCCGCCCAGCCAAAAGCGCGCGACTCCACCCAGCGCCGATCCGATGGCGACGTACCAAATCAGCTTCAAGGGCGGTCTCCGGAAGAATGTCGCGCAAAAAACAGAAAATCCTGCCAAGTCCCCCCAAAAGAGGACCAGACAGGAGTCATCAGCGCCAGACAGGCCGCGGTTTCGGCGAACTCCATCGCCATGCTTTGTGGCCATAGCCTAACGCCCGCCGCCGCAGCGCGTCAAGGACACCCCATTTGCCCCTCCGAAATACGAACTCCAAACGTTGCGCTCGGCGCGACGTTCTCGTAATTCTGAGGTGATCCCCCGCCGTGTACACCCCCCGGAGACGACACTATGCCGATGTATGATGAGCTGGATCTCCTCGACCAAGCTCAAGCCGAGGCCGAGCAGATCGCTGACGAGATGGGCATCGCCAACGATCTCGACCGACGGAAGTTCGTGTTCATGTCCATCGCCGCAGCCGCGGCGACCACGTTTGGCTTTGGAGCAAAGACGCTCGCGCAGGCGCCGGCCGCTGCCGGTGGACGCGGCCAGCAGCCGCAAGCCCCGCCGGTGACCGTCGACAACATGGAAGAAGTGTCGTGGACCTTCCAACCCTACCCGGGTGGAACGGGCGATCTATTAAACAAGACTTATGCGGAGAAGGGCGTTGCGGCGTTCAACCGCCAAGCGTTCACGTCGAACATGAAGACGCCTGGCGCGTTCCACGTCGCGCCATGGACCGGCGCACTGCCCGCGACCGACGATGAGATTGCGTTCCTCCCCGCGCACCGGATCGGCGCGGCCATCCACGCCGGCAAGCTGACGTCCACGCGCATCACCAAGATCTATCTCGACCGCCTCAAGCGTCTCAATCCGACGCTCCTCTGCGCCGTCACGATCCTCGAAGAGCAGGGACTCGCGTACGCCGCGCAGATGGACGCCGAAACGAAAGCCGGCAAATCGCGCGGTCCACTGCATGGTGTGCCGTGGGGCGTGAAGGATCTCTTCGCGGTGAAGGGAACACCCACCACGTGGGGTGCCGCAGATTTCGAGAACAGAGTCATCGATCAGGATTCCGAAATCGTCGTTCGTTTGCGGAACGCTGGCGCCGTCTTGATCGCCAAGCTCGCGTCGGGTCAGTTCGCGCAGGGCGCCAACTGGTTCCGCGGCACCACGAAAGATCCGTGGAACACCAGCCAGAGCTCCGGCGGTTCCTCGGCCGGCCCGGGCTCGGCCACGGGTGGTGGGTGCGTCGGATTCAGCATCGGCACCGAGACCTCCGGCTCGATCGTCGGTCCCGCGTCGACGTGCGGTATCAGTGCTCTTCGTCCCACGTTTGGCCGCGTCAGCCGCTACGGCGGAATGGTGCTCGCCTGGTCGCAGGATCGCGTCGGACCTCTGACGCGCACTTCCGAAGACGCCGCGATGGTGTTCAACATCATCCACGGTGTCGATGCGAAGGATCCGAGCACGATCACCATGCCGTTCCACTTCGACTCGAACATCGATCTGAGCCGCCTGCGCATGGGCGTACGCGCGCAGAGAGCCGAGGATCCCGTCTTCACCGCCTTCGTCGCCAAGCTCAAGGACTTGGGTGCGAAGACGCACGACCTCGGCGATCCGCCGACCGTGGCCGGCAGTCGCGGCGGCCTCGATGAGGAATCGGCGGCGGCGTTCGACACCTACGTGCAGATGAAGGCGAAAGAGCTGAACATGAGCATGGACCAGATCATGGCGGCGTACGGTCGTCAGGCTGGCGGCGGTGGCGGCGGCGGTGGCGGTGGACGCGGAAACGCGCCGGCGCTTCCGCCGGGCGTGGCCAACGGCCAGCTCAATCGCTGGGTCCCGGGCCGCGTACCGACGGCCATGGACTTCATCAACTCACAGCGCCGCCGACTGATGTTGATCACGGCGTGGCAGGATTACCTCAAGGATACCGATCTCTACATTGGTGCCGCCGACACCGGCGTTCACGCGGAGACCGGCCATCCGGTCACCGTCGTGCAGATGGGCTTTGGTGTTCGCGCCGGTCGTGGCGGCGGTGCACCGGGAGGTGCGGGTGGTCGCGGTGGGCGTGGCGGTCGCGGTGGTGACTCCACAGCGCCGGCAGCTCCGCCACCGCCGCCGGTGCAGTTGAATCCGCAGCCGATCTGCACGCAGATCGCCGGAAATCTCTACAACGACGACATGATTCTCTCTGTGGCGCACAAGTATCAGATCAATACGCCCTGGGTGAACGAACGGCCGAAGCTGGGTTAAGTCGCCGCAATAGTGCAATAGCAAGGAAAAGCAAAAACGTCCCGCGACTGAATCGTCGCGGGACGTTTTTGCTTTCTGCGCGCCGACACTCGCTACGGCGTCACCATCTTACCACTCGTGCGATAGCGACTCTCGGCAACCCACTCGACGACCACGAGGCGCGCGCCACGATACCACGCGTCGTCTTGTGGCAACAACATCTCGTGTCCCGACGCGTTCGTCACGAAATGCGTGAACGTGTTCGACACGCCGATCCATGGCAGCACGATCCAGTCAGGTCCTGACGCGTTCGACGATGGCGCGTTACCGATCAACATCGCTTCAGAACGGGCGGAATTGACGAGAACGAACTGCAGTATGCCGCCGGTCGGAATACCGAATCCACTGTCGCCCGTTCCGTTGGTGACATCGGATACTTGTAGATACAGATCTGCACTGGAGCGGCCATGATCGAACCCATAGATCCGCAGGCGTCGGCCTCGGCTCATCGCAACGGCGCCGTCTCGCAACGGCAAACTCGCCAGCAGATGCGGGCGATACGCCGTCACGACACCTCCGAGCGTGACTGACGTGATACCGCTTGCGGCAGCGGGTTCCTCGACGGCGTCGAGCATGTAAGTGACGCGAC
Organism: Gemmatimonadaceae bacterium; assembly: GCA_036499625.1. Classification (GTDB taxonomy): domain Bacteria; phylum Gemmatimonadota; class Gemmatimonadetes; order Gemmatimonadales; family Gemmatimonadaceae; genus JAQBQB01. The sequence continues at coordinate 70,617 of DASYDJ010000050.1, read as the reverse complement.
CGTGCGCGCTGGTCGCTTGGTCGAATAGCCATCGTACTGGCTGGCCGACGGGAGGCAACACGCTGCCGTCGATAGTCCGCGATACAATCCCAATCCGCCGACCGATCTCAGTTCCCTGTCGAGTCTCGATGCGCATCGTATCGGGGCGAAACTCGAGCCGCAGCGCGTCCGAACGTAGAGGAACCGCAACCTCGACTTGCACCGACCGCGGTTGACCCGAAGTGACGGAGTCCACAGGCGCCACCTCCAACGGCGGACCATCAGAGAGTGCGAGCGGTGCGCTGCGCGCCTCCGAGGGCGACGCAACCGAACCGAATACCAAGACGGCAGTGATGATACCGCCGCCGACCCACGTCGACCGTCGGCGTTGACGCGTCCGATATAAATATGCTAATAGCACGGCTCCGCCGGCGAATGCGACAGCTTGCACGATGTCGAGCACGAGAGCAGCCGCGCCACCGTCGAGCGCCGCGTTGGTTGGCGTCGAATCCGACAGGGCGCCGAGCACGATGGCTGCCGCGACGAGAATTGCCACGGTCGCGCCAATGAACGTCCGCAAATCGTCAGTGAGTGCAGCGACGATCATCGCCGCCATCAACCATTCGCCGTATACGAACGCGGCATGCGTCAGCGTAGACGCCGTCAGAGAGGCGCCCGCATCGAATGACCGCAATGCGACGAGCGCGGCCAACAGCGGAAGCGCAACGACCGTGACGAACACCAGCGCCAGCTTCGACGCCAGCACCGCCGACGGAGACAGCGGCCGGCTCGCCCAGAAGGCTGTGGCCCGCGTCGGCGAATCTGCCTGCACCAGCGATGCCGCCATGACGAAGCCCAGCAGGATCGTGCACAGCGGCAGGTAGATCACGAATACGTCGATCGCGCCAAGCACCTGCGTTGAGGACGTTGGCCAGTACGGTCCCAACGCTCGGCCGCTCACGACGCTCGCCGCTGTCGTCGTCAGCAGCACGATGTACGCGGCCAGTTGCACCCATGTATGCCGTACGTCCTTTGCCGCTACATGGCCCGTTTGCGTGATCCAGTTCATGCCGCCACCTCCTGCGGCGCGCCACCGGAGCGTTGCTTGGTGAGCGCGACGAACGTCTCGCGTAGCGTGGCGTTACGCATCTCGACCTGCGCCTCGCCACCAAACTGCGCCGCGATCATCTGCTCCGCCGATTCACCGACCGCGCACGAGAGCACGAAACTCACGTGCGATCCGGAACGCTCCACGGAGAGCCAGTTGTTCGGAGGCAGAAAATCCCGACGCGCCGCCGGCGCGCGATCCGAGGAGAACATGACATCCACGTGCTTGAACCGTTCGCGCACCACGTCCATCGGTTCCGACACCCGCATCTCCCCGTGATCGAGAATCCCGACCCAATCCGCCAACAATTCCAGCTCGCCGATGTCGTGCGAGCACGCCAGCACCGTCCATCCCTCGCTGCCCGCGGACTCGAGCAGCCCGCGCACGAGCGCATCCTTCACCAGCGCATCCATCCCGGTGAACGGCTCATCCATCACGAGCAACTCTGGCCTCGGCGCGAGCGCACACAGGAGCGCCGCCTTCATCTGCTCGCCGCGCGACAGCGTCCGAATCTTCCGCGTCGGATCGAGCTCGAACCGCTCGCACAACTCGCGAGCGAGCGACTCGTCCCACGTATCGTAGAGCGGTGCGAGATAGGCCTCGACCTCGCGCAGTCGCATCCAGCCGGGCAGCAATTGGCCTTCTGCCACGTACCCGATTCGCCGCCGGTCTGCCGTGCGGAGACTCGCTACGGGGATGCCCATCACCGACGCGCGACCGCTGTCGGCACGCCGAAGTCCCGCGAGAATTTGCAACAGCGTCGTCTTACCCGATCCGTTCGGCCCCAGCAGCGCGTACAGCGCACCCTGCGGAACGCTGAAGTCGACGTGGCGCAACGCCGTGACGCGACCGTACCGGTACGTAAGCTGACTGATTTCCACGACGTTCATCGTCTCGCTCCGGAGTTGGTGCCAAACAGCTCGGCCCATCGAGCCGACACAGCATGAACGACGTCGTCCCGCCCGAGCCCGAGTCGCTTTGCTTCCACGAGTAGTTGCTCGACCTCATTCGAGAGCAGCGCGCGTCGCTCGCTGGCGGATGCGCGTCGACCCGCCGTCACGACCGTTCCAATGCCGGGACGCACCTCGAGAATGCCGTCGCGCACGAGCTCCGCGACGACTTTCTGCGCCGTGTTCGGATTGATCTTGAGAGCCACGCTCATCTCGCGAACCGACGGAAACGGCGTGCCGGGCGCGAGGTCGCCCGACACGACCGCCTTGGTGGCGGCGTACACGATCTGCCGGTACGGTGACTCGCCGGGCTTGAGAACGACGGAAAAGGGAAGCATCTGTGTGTACTATGACACATAGTACACCAAGCGTCAAGGGCCGACTGCCCCGGAATGCAGAAGGGCCAGCGACGTCCCGGTCGCGGGCCCTTCTCGTACGTCGAACTGCGCCGTGGTCCTTTAGTGGTGGGTCCCGCCAAACACATCATGCAACGGCGCCGCCGGGGCCGTCGTCGCCGGCTCATTGGCCACCGTTACCGCGAACACGCGCACCGCATCGTCGTTCGGCAGCGTCAGCGTCGTCGCGCCGGCCGGCAGGTCGATCGGATATGCAAACAGATATGAGTATTCATAGAATTCGTTCGCACCGGCTGCATCGTGCTTGTGCGACGCATACCACGCGATCGACGCCGGCTTGATGAACGCCGGTGTCAGCCCGGCAAAGTCGTCGTGTCCGCGCGGTCCGCCGCGGCCGCCGCCGCCGCGACGCGCTTGGGCCGCGAGCGCCGTCGTGTCGCCACCCGCACGCGCCACCGAATCAATCCGCGCGCGAAGCTGCGCCTGACGCTGCGCCTGCTGCTGTTGGGCTTGGCTGATCTCGGCCGGCGTCGGATCGACGTGTTTCCAAATCCGATTGTCCCACTGGCCCACGTAGCCGCCCCAATCTTCCACCGTGACATCGACCGGCGTCGATCCGGCGCGGAACGTCACTGGGCGATCGCCGTTCGCCGACGCAGCAAGCACGTACGCGCGCGTGTAATGCCCAGCCGGAAGCGCAATGGTCTGTCCATGCGCCACAACGGCGTTCGGCGTTCCAGTCTTCGCGGGAGCCAGGGTGAACGTCACGCCGTCATACGGAAGCGTCTGCGGCAGCATCTCGGCGGGCAACGCTTCGCCCTTGGCGTTGAACCCGCCGCCCGATGGCGTTCCATCGTTCGACGCCGTTGCGCGATCGTACTGCAGCGCGACTGCGCGCGACGCTGGCGCGGTGACACGAGCCGCCGGCGCGCCGAACGTCACCGCCCAGCTCCGCACCTGGAACGGCGACAGCGAAGTGACAACAGATCCGTTCGCAATCGTCACCGCGCCCGCGATCGGCTGCTCCTGCCCATTCACCTCACGCGCCTTCACCACGGGCGCCGCGAACGACAACCTCACGTCACGCTGCGGCTTTCCATCCAACTCCACTACGCGCACCACATACTCATTCGACAACTCGGCACGCTTGAACGCCATCACGCGCACGCGCGGATTCGACACCCGCACCAACGACAACGACTTTCCAAGCGCCCCCGCATGCTTCGACGACGTGAAGCTCATCATCGGTTCATCGAGACGCCACGCCTGCCAATCCGTCCCGGCAGCACGATAATCGCCCGTATGACCGGCGATGCCGTACACGAGCTCGTGATGCCCCCAATCCTGCGACGACTGATCCGCATATGCGCGCCCGCCCGGGCTGATGCCCGGCGTCCGCAACAGCGTGAGACCGATCGTATGATCGTCGCGCTTGTCGGATCCGTTCTTTTTCTCGGTGAGAATCGTGACGCCGTACGCGCCGCTCTTGTCCGTGAGATCGATGAACTGATGCGTCGGCACCTCGAATTTCCTATCGTACGCCGTGCCGCGCTTGATCGTGCCGACATCCCAGTTGTACGTCGCGCTGTCGTTCGACACCGTGAGTGGGAACATCGCCTTGAGCGTCGCATTCGGCTCGTGCCAGTCGATCGACGTCTTCACCTCGACGCGATTTCCCGCATCGCCCGCCGCGAGCCGCACCGTTTGCACGAACGTCGAGCTGTCTTTCTGGCGCGAGATCGTCAGCGCCACACGCGCCGGACCATTCTCCGAGATGCTGATTGTCGGCGTGCCGCCGACATAGCCGCGCGGCGCTTTCTGCTCGTCGGAGAAATCCATGTTCCATGCCGGCCACTGCTCCGGCGTGTCATCCTTGATCGCCAACCGAGCCGGCGACGCGAGCAGCTCCTTGTTGTTCTTCTTGTCGAAGATGCTCGAGATGTCGCCGTTGTTGTCGATCGTCACGCGGTAGCGCGCGTTCTCGAGCGAATGGTCGGTGACGTGCAGCTCGGACTTCGCGGCCGCGCCACTCGCCCGCACGTCATAAACGGCATATCCAGCCGACGGCGCCGAGGCGATGAAGACAACTTTCGCCGCTCCGTTTGCGCCGGACTCGACCTGCGCGGGCACTCCCTTACCGTCCGGGCCCATGACACTCACCGACGCCGGCGAGCCTGCCATCGGCAGCGACGCCTCGATCACATCGGTGCGCGGCGTGTTTAGAGAATTATAAACGACGACCGGCGTTCCACTGACGTTCGTGTTCATTCCCGCCGCCAACGCGCTCGTCGCGTCGGCCACGATGCCAGACATCTGATTCATCGCGATCACGTCGTCGTTCCACGCGAACTCGTACGACTTGGGCGTCGCCGTGCCCGCCGCGATGTCATGGAAGTGACCACCCATCATCAGCGTCCACGCGTCAGTCAGCCGCTGCAACGGATACGGCCGATCGCCCACCAGCGCCGCACCCACCGACGCCTCCTCGGCAGCCTGCGCCAGCAACTCGTTCTCGTGAATCCACCGCTTCTGATATCCTTCCGACGTGAGCGACCCCGCAGAGTGATTCTGCAGTTCCATTTCGCCCGCGTACTTCGGCAGACGCGCCGCTTGATCCGGCTTGATGTCGAGGAAGAACTGATCCGCCTTGGCCGAGATCACTTTCACCGGTCCGCTCGAGTCGCGCACCGCGCGCTCGATGAACATCACCGACGAATCACTCGGCGCACCGCCAGTATCGCCGGTTCCATAGTAGTGGTAGTCCGCAATGAGCCCGAGATCCTTCTTGTTCTCCTCCAACCGCGCGAGCCACGTTTGTGGCGGCTTCCGTGGACGCGCCGTGGAATCGCTCGCTTCGGGCCGGCTCAGATCGTAGCCGACGCGGGCGCTGTAGCTGCCGGGGTTGAGCGCCGCCAATACGCCTTTGCCGTCCGGACCGACCCACGTACCGAAGTTGAACGGAATGCCTTGGCCTTCCATTCCATACGGCGTCGTCGAGTCATCCGGCACTGACGAACCCCACACGAGCTTCTGCGTCGAGAACCCCTTCACGCCGCTATATGCAAGAATGCTCGGCAACGACCACGGGAAGCCAAAGCAATCGGGGAGCATGTACTCTTGGCTCGCGACGCCGAAGTCTTTCCGGAAATACTCGTTGCCGTACAGAATCTGCCGAATGATTCCCTCGGCTGACGGCGCATTGACGTCGCCTTCTTCCATCGACGAACCGGCAGGGAACCAGCGGCCTTCATGGACATACTGCGTGACCTTCGCGTAGTCGGCCGGATAGTATTCCTTCATGAGCCGATAACGATTGGCGCCGGAGAAGTTGAACACGTAGTCCGGATACTTCTCGAACAGCGCGAAGTTGTCGTGCATCGTCTTCGCGAGATATTCGCGAATCACCTGCGGATACTCCCAACGCCACTCCGTATCCAGGTGCGCGTAACCCACGGCGTAGATCGTCGGCGTTCGCGTGAGATCCGGGGCTGCCGCGGGAATCGCTGGCATCGCACTCACGCCGGTGGCCATCTCGCTCGTTGGTATCGACGGCCCTCCGCTAGCGCGCTGCGCGCCGAGCGGGGCGGCTGCGGCCGCTCCGGCAAGCAGGAGAACAGCCAGGGACTCGATCGCTGACGTACGCATTGTTCGCTTCTCCGTGATGAAAGCCACTCGACACCCGAACGTATTGATTCAATCGCGGCGTCACAAGACGGTGAGCGCCCGGTAATGGCCGCGAACCGCTTGCAGACGGCGCACTGGTATGCGAACCTTGCAGGCGCCCGTTCCCTGTACTCTCCAGAGAGCTCCCGTGACGCCAATGCCGTCGTTCCGCGCCTTCGCGCGGGTTCAGAGTGTGTTCATTGTATTCATTTCATTGGCCCTCGCCGGCGCCGGCTGTGCGCGCGACAAGACTACCAAAGGCGCCACGAAAGACAGCGGAAGCACCACCGCCGCTGGGTCGAAGACCATCGGCGTCACGCTCCTGACCCGCGAGGACGAGTTCTATCGCGAGCTCGAGTCCGGTCTTCGATCGGCGGCGGCAGCGCACGGCTATAAGATCTTGGTCACATCGGGCGATCGCGATCTCGCCAAGCAACAATCGCAGATCGACAACTTCATCGTCCAGCACGTCGATGCGATCGTCGTCTGCCCGGTCGACTCGCGCGGCATCGGCCCCGCTATCGTTCGCGCGAACACCGCTAAGATTCCGGTGTTCACCGCCGACATTGCCGCGCAGGGCGGCACCGTCGTGTCGCACGTCGCCTCGGACAACATCGAAGGCGGACGACTGGCCGCCGAATATATCGCGAAAGCGATTGGTGACAGCGGCGACGTTGGCGTGATCGGCGAGAACGACGTGCAGACCACCATCGACCGCCAGCAGGGCTTCACGCAGGCGCTCGCGACGCATTCCAAGATCAAGGTCGTCGCGCAGCTCGACGGCTCCGGCGTGCGCGACCGTTCACTCCGCGCCGCCGACGATCTGCTCCAGGCGCATCCCAAAGTGCGCGCCATCTTCGCCATCAACGACGAGTCAGCGCTGGGTACGCTCGCCGCCGCGCAAGCCCGGAAAGCTCATCCGGTCATCGTTGGCTACGACGCCGCACCCGAAGCGCGACGCGCCATTCTCGGCAGCACGCCGCTCCGCGCCGACGTCGCCCAACAGCCGTCGCTCATCGGGCAGAAGACCATCGACGCGATCGCCAGTTATTTCGCCGGCCAAACGCCGGAGGCCAAGATCGCCGTCCCGGTCACGGTGCTCGACTCGGCCGCACTCGCCTCAGCGAGCGCGACACCTGCGCAGAGTAAGGATTCTCTAAAGCCTGCAACTCCGCGCTGAGCGCTCTTCGGACTGTCGTGAATCTCTCGGCGAGCGGCCTGGTCAAGCGATACCCCGGCGTGCTCGCCCTCGACGAGGTGAGCATCGACATTCGCGGCGGCGAAGTGCACGCCGTCGCCGGCGAGAACGGAGCAGGGAAGTCGACGCTCATGCACATCCTCGCCGGCGCGACGATCCCCGACGGCGGAACCCTGACCGTCGACGGCACCCCGGTTCGCTTTCGCTCGCCACGCGACGCGCAGGCGCTCGGCATCCGCATGATTCACCAAGAGCTCAATCTCGTCCCCGACATGAGCGTGGCCGAGAATGTGTTGTTGGGCGCGGAGCCGTCGCGCGCGGGCGTCGTGGATCGCGCGCGGTTGGCCGCCCGAACGCGCGAGGTGCTGGATCGTCTCGGGCAGCACGCGCTTCCCACCGATGTGCCTGTCGGACGCCTCTCGCTGGCCGCGCGTCAAATGACCGAGATCGCGAAGGCCGTAGCGGCCAACGCGCGCGTCGTCATCATGGACGAACCAACCGCGATTCTGGCGCACGACGAAACCGAAGCATTGTTCACGGTCATCGATCAGTTGCGCGCCGCTGGCGTCGCGATCGTGTACGTCTCGCATCGTCTCGACGACATGGCGCGGCTCGCCGATCGCGTCACCGTGCTGCGCGACGGCCGCGTCGTCGACAGTCGTCCGGCCGCCGAGTTGTCGTCGGACGACATCGTGCGCCTCATGATCGGTCGCGAGCTCGCCGCGGGATATCCGGCGTCGCAAGGCCAACCAGGCGACGTGCGACTCGAGCTCGAGCATGTCTCATCCGGTCCGGTTACGGATGCGAGTCTCACGCTCCGCAGCGGCGAAATCCTCGGCGTCGTCGGACTTGTCGGCTCTGGCCGCACTGAGTTGGCCCGCGCGATCGCCGGCGCCGCTCCGCTCACGAGCGGCACAATGCGGCTCGACGGAAAGCCATTCACGCCACGTTCGCCGCGTGATGCGATTGACGCCGGCGTCGCGCTCCTGCCCGAAGATCGCAAGCGTCAGGGACTCGTCCTCATCGCTGCCATTCGTGACAACGTGTCGATAGCGTCGCTCGACTCACTCGCGATGGTCGGCGTCATCGATCGCGGTCGCGAAGCAGAATCCGTGTCGCAGTGGACGACTGCTCTCCGCGTTCGCACGCCGTCGATTGCGACGCTCGCCGGCCAACTCTCCGGTGGCAATCAGCAGAAAGTCGTCCTCGCCCGATGGATGCTCTCGAACGCGCGCATCATTCTGTTCGACGAGCCAACACGCGGCATCGACGTCGGCGCGAAGGCCGAGATCTATGCGCTCATGCGGAAGTTGGCTGACGAAGGCGCCGCGTTGCTCGTCATCTCGTCGGATCTACCCGAAGCACTTGGCATGGCGGACCGCGTCGTCGTGATGCGAAACGGCCGAATTCTCGCCACACTGCCACGCGTCGATGCAACGCAGGAACGCGTCGCCCCTCTCATGCTCGGTATCGCATCATGAGTATTTACGAATGAGATCCGTTCGCGCATGAGCTCAGCTCCGAAAGCAACCTGGCAACGCGCCGCCGACTACGCGCTCGTGGCCGCGACGGTCGTCGAAGCCGCGGTGTTCGCCGCGATCGCGCCTGGCTTCGGCACGTTCGCCAATCTCGTCAACATCGCGCTGAGCATCGCCGTTACCGGCATTCTCGCCGTCGGCATGACCGCGGTGATTCTCACCGGCGGAATCGATCTGTCAGTGGGCTCGGTGGTCGCACTCACCGGCACTGCCAGTGCAATGGCCGCTGCCGCGGTGCCGGCCGCGCCGGCGACGGCGGCCATCGTTACGGCGCTCATCGTCGGCGTACTCACAGGTGTGCTGAACGGGACTTTCGTCGCGTATCTGCGCGTGCAGCCGTTCGTCGCGACGCTCGCGATGCTCACGATTGCTCGCGGCATCGCGTTCATCATCTCTGGCGGCCGCAGCATCGGCAACTTGCCTGATTCATTCGGTGCGCTCGGACGCGCCGTGCCTCTGGGTATTCCTGCGCCCGTGTACGTCTTCGCCATCGTGACGCTCGTGGGCGCATTCGTGCTGAATCGCACAGTGTTCGGTCGCCGTGTGTACGCGACCGGCGGAAATCCAGAGGCGTCGTGGCTCGCCGGTGTGAGCACACAGCGAGTCATCTGGCTCGTCTACGCGTTGAACGGACTCCTCGCGGGACTCGGCGGCTGGACACTCGCCTCGCGACTGGGTGCTGGCGTTCCGAATTCCGGTTTGCAGTACGAGCTCGACGTGATCGCCGCGGTCGTCGTCGGCGGAACGTCGCTCGCGGGCGGACGGGGCACGATCGCCGGAACTGTTTGGGGCACGCTCTTCATCGGTGTGCTGACGAACGGCCTCAACCTCGCCAACGTCGATCCTTACGTGCAGAAGATCGCACTCGGCGTCGTGATTCTCATCGCCGCGATCGGCGATCGCATCTCGGGGCGGACGAGTGGCGGGCCGGGGACGGGACACGGAGAGTAGACATCTTGCGCCGCAGTCGCTTCGCGCTAGGGTGCAGCAGAGTTGCCGTTATTCGCGGATCTGATGACGCGCTCACGGGTCGGGAGCATTGAGCGCAAACTGATTTGATACCCGATGCTCCTCGGGAGCTACGATGAACGAAGCTGCGCCCGCGGAACGAATCATTGCGTCGCGCCAAATCGCCCGATAGACGCCGGAGATGTGGTTCACTGAGAACTGCTGAGCCGTGTTTGTCCCCGGGTAACCCGCCGAAACAGCGATGTCCCATCGACGTTCCTGTCCGGGCGCAACGGCAATCGCCGGACTCAAACACGACGGAAGCACCGGCGCCCACACGTACGTCCAAACTCCGTCGATCAGCTTCTCGAGCGCGACGTCGGTGGCGCCCTGGCAATTGGTGAAGCTCACCGTGTCGGCCGTCCGATTCGTGTAGGTCACCGCGATCGTTCCAGTATACCAACGTCTGTCGGAGCTGAGTAAAAGCGAATACGAGGCCGAGTCCGTCTGAAAATCGACGACGCCATCGTCGGCTGACTGACCCGGCCCGGTATTCGACGTACAGGCCGTGGCGAAGCCGAGGGCGGAAACGATCAGTGCGCGAGCCAGCACGCCGCGTAATGAAATGGACATGAGTGTCCTCGAAGATATACTCGGCAAACTTCCCAGGCTCGAAGGTGGTCACAATGCAAGCCGCCCATCGCGCTGCTTTCGAGCCTGCTCGGAACCTGGACTCGCTGAACGCGACGAACTGACTGTTGACAACATCGTCGTCCTGTCTATATTACCGGCAGGTTAATTAACTGATCGGTAAAATACAGATGCCAGTCGATCACCTTACGGCCACTTTGTCTGCACTCGCTGATCCCACTCGTCGCGCAATTCTCGCACGGCTGGCCTCCGGCGAAGCGTCAGTCACCGAACTGTCCCAACCGTTCGACATGACCATGCCGGCGATCACCAAGCATCTCAAAGTGCTCGAGAAGGCTGGCCTGATTGCGCGCGATCGCCAAGCGCAGTGGCGACCGTGTCGCCTCACCGCCGCGCCCCTCGAAGAAGTCGCCGATTGGGTAGATGCATACCGCCGGCACTGGGAAGAAAGTCTCGATCGTCTTGGCAGCTATCTCAAACAACTGCAAAAACCCAAGGAGAAGAAACGTGGCCGCACCAAGCGCAGCAGGGAGTAATCCCAAGAAGTACGCCGAGCGTACTGCCGTGATCACGCGCGTCTTCGATGCGCCGCGTTCGATGGTGTTCAAGGCGTGGACGGACCAGAGCCAGCTTCAGCAGTGGTGGGGCCCAAAGCACTTCACGAATCCGGTGTGCGAAGTCGATGCGCGCGTCGGCGGCGCGTGGCACATCGTCATGCGCGACCCGCAAGGCAACGACTATCCGTGCGGCGGCGTGTATCGCGAAATCGTCGAGCCGGAGCGCCTCGTCTTCACCAACGACGCGACCGACGCAGACGGCAACGTAATTCTCCAGGGACTGACGAAAGTGACGTTCGTAGAGCGCGACGGAAAGACGACCGTCACCGTTGACACGACCACGTCGGCCATGGTGCCCTACGCGGCCGCGTTCCTCGAAGGAATGGAAGCCGGTTGGACGCAGAGTATCGACAAACTGTCCACGCTGTTCGCGAACGCATAGACCAGGAGCCTTCCATGCAAGGAATCATGCCGTGCCTGTGGTTCGACACGCAGGCAGAAGACGCTGCAAAGTTTTACGTCTCCGTATTCAAGAACGCGAAGATTACCGCTGTCAGCCACTACGGCGAGACAGGTCCAGGTCCAAAGGGCTCGGCTATGACGGTGATGTTCGAGCTCGACGGAAAACAGTACATGGGCCTCAATGGCGGTCCGCACTTCAAGTTCACGCCGGCAGTGTCCCTCGTCGTCAACTGCGACAGTCAGGACGAGATCGACTACTACTGGGACAAGCTCTCCGCCGATGGCGGTCAGACCGTCGAGTGCGGATGGCTGACTGATAAGTTCGGGCTGTCTTGGCAAATCGTGCCGGCCAACATGCGGGATCTCGTTGCCGGAGATCCCGCCCGCGCGGGCCGCGTCATGCAGGAAGTGATGAAGATGAAGAAGCTCGACATCGCGACGCTCCAGCGGGCGTACGACGGCAGATGATCGACTGCGTGAGACTCAGTCGGCGCGCAGTGCGCTGACTGGGTCCACGCGCGCGGCGCGGCGCGCCGGCACAAATGCAGCGAACGCGCCGACCGCAAGCAACGTGGCGACCACCGCGGCGATCGTGATGGGATCTCCGGGGCTTATGCCAAACAGCAGGGATGCGACGAACCTTCCGGCCGCGAGCGATAACAGTACGCCGCAGAACGCGCCGACAGCCAAAGTTCGCATCCCCTCGCCGATGACAAGCGACAGCACGTCACGCAGCTGAGCTCCCAGCGCGATGCGAATGCCGAATTCGTGAAGTCGCTGATTCACGCCGTACGACACGGTGCTATAGATGCCGATCAACGCAACGACTAATGCGAGCACTCCGAAAACAGTGAACAGCGACGCGCCGAGCTTCCACGGTCGATACTGTGGCTCGATATGCTGGCTCAACTGCGAAATGTCCGGAACGCCCCCAGGGAAATCGCGGTGCACGAGCGCGCGCGTCGCGCTGGTGATGTCCGCAACGTGTTGCGAGTCAATCCGCGCGACAACGTAGTAGCCACGCAAAAAACTCGCGGCAGAATCTGGGATATTGCCCAGAGGCAGATAGTATTGCGGCTGAGGCGCCTCCAACACCTGCCCTACGCGACTGTCCTCGACAACGCCCACGACCCGATAGCATGGCGCAGTCGGATCGCTGAAGCGCATACACCGACCGATCGCTTCGCTGTTGGGCCACTGACCCTTCGCCATCGTTTCGTTCACCACGACTTCGGCTGGCGCTCTTCCATTGACCGGGGCAAGTCCACGACCCCGCACGATGTGTAGGCCAGTCGCGGCAAAATAATTCGGTGAGATGCCTGTCACGACCGGATCCCAGTGTGCCGGTGCAGTGGATGCCTCATCGACCACGAAGTCCACAAAGCTGAGCCCCGCCATCGGCTCCATACTTGCCAACGCTGCGGCATCGACACCTGGCAGTGCGCGAATCTCTTGCGCCAACACCGCAATACGCTGAGGAATTGTCGAATCGCGCGACGCGCTAGGGCCGTCGTAGCCGACGCTTGTCGTCAGTATGCGGTGCGCGTCGAATCCGATATCGACTTGACGAACGTTTGCGAGGCTGCGCACGAACAGCGTCGCACCAACGAGTAACACCACGGACAGCGCGGCTTGCGCGATCACCATCGTGATCCGCAACCGCGATGTCCGCACAACACCGCCGCCAGAGCCGGTCTTGAGCGCATCGGTTAGCTCAGGCCCCGCGGCTTGCAATGCTGGAATCAATCCGGCGACGAGCCCCGATGCCGCCGCGACGCCGAGGCAGACTAGTACAACATTGCCATCAATCGGGGAGCGGGCCCAATGCACGTCCGGCAATAGCAGCTTGCGGAGTACAACGCCGCCACCATATGCGATTGCCAGGGCGACGGTCGCGGCCGCGAGAGATAACAGCGCACTCTCCACCAGCAGCAGACGGAGCAGTCGCGAACGTGAGATACCGAGTGCGAGTCGCACCGCAATCTCGCGTCTCCGCCGAACCGCACGAGCCAACAAGAGATTCACGACGTTCGCACACGCGATCAGCAAGACGATCATTGCCACGCCGGCAAGGCGAATCGCAATGCGCTGCTCCTGCGAGCTCTCGCCCGGCCCATTCGCCGCGATGATCGAACCAAAGCGCGCGACCGTAGTCGAGTCGCTCGAACCGTAGGCCGCTTCTGGACGGCGTAGCGCCGTCGTTGTACGCTGCTCGAGCTCGCGGATATCCACGCCCGGCGCGGGTCGAACGAGAATTCCAAATCCGTTGACGCTGTTGCTCTTCCACCACGAAAGCGCGCCTCGGCGCCCTCGTGCCCGGCTTCCGAGAGGAACCCAAATGTCCGCAGCGTCGAGGTCGATGCCGGTGAAGCCCTTTTGCGCGACGCCAACCACGGTGTATTTCTGTGCGGCGACGACGATCGTCGAACCAAGTGCTGACGCTTTGCCGCCGTATGCGCGTTCCCAGTAGGAATAGCTCAGCACCGCAACGGGCGCCGGATTATCTAGACGATCTTCATCTGCCGAATAAAGTCGGCCGAGTGCGGCGCGCACGCCCAGGAGCGAGAAGTAGCCCGTGCTTGCGTCGCTTAGTTGCACTTGGGCGGTGCTCTCGCCGGTGCCAAGCTTCGCTTTTCCCGGCGGCGCGTACGTCGCGGTGGTAGCGCGATCGCCGAGCGCGTTCGTCACGGCACTGAATTGCACGTAGGAATAGCCGGGCCAGTATTGCGAACCTTCACGAAAGCGCACCGTACGCCATACGCGGCGAATCTCGCTCGGCGCAGCGACCCCGGCGGGCGGGCGAACGTAAATCGTTTCGAGCAACGTGAACATCGCCGCGTTCGCCCCAACCCCAAGCCCGAGCGTCGCGAGAATTGCCAGCGCGACGCTCTTCGAATGACCCAGCGATCGAATCGCATATCGCACGTCACTGCCCAGGTCCCGCAGTGACTCGACGCGACCGCGCCGCGCCGCCACCCGCCGATCGATCGACACCAATCCACGCTGCACTTCCTGCACGTCGCCGAACTCCGCCACGGCAATCTCGCGCGCGTCACGCGGCGTCTTCCCACTCGCCACCAACTCCTCGATCCGCGACTCGAAGTGAAAGCGCAGCTCGTCGTCGACGTCGGCGAGCACGTTCGGCCGAATCATGCGCAAATAACGACGCCAACGCGGCGCCTGCTCCGGATAGTTCATGTCGCCAACTCCGGCGTGGCGGTCAGCACGCGCGCCACCGCGGCGACATAGTCGTTCCAGCTCGTGGTCTCCGTGCGAAGCGCGCGCCGGCCCGGCATCGTGAGGCGATAGAACTTCGCGCGCTTGCCTTTCTCCGAGAGGCCCCATTCCGACTCGAGCCATCCGCGCTCTTCCATGCGATGCAGCGAGGTGTACAGTGCGCCGTCGATGACCGTGAACGTGCCATCGGAGCCTTGATGGATGAATCGCGCAACCGCATAACCGTGCATCGGCCCCCACGAGAGGGCGCGCAGGACGAGGACGTCGAGCGTCCCCTGCAAGAGATCGAGTTGTGTCGTCGTCATATTGCGACGATATAATCTGGGATTGATTAAATCAAGTGTTGAGGGAATAAACGCGTTGTAGCGCTCGGTCGTCGATCAGTCAGCGCGCAACGCACTGGCAGGATCGACGCGCGCCGCCCGCCATGCAGGGATCAGTGCGGCGGCCGCGCTCACTGTGATCAGCGTGGCGACCACAACCGCGATTGCCACCGGATCGCTCGGCGCCACGCCGTAAAGGAGCGACGCGACGAACCGGCCCGCGAGCAGCGCGAGCGTCACGCCGCAGGCTATTCCGACCAGCACCGTTCGCATTCCTTCACCGACCACGAGTTGCAACACGTCGCGCAGTTGCGCGCCGAGCGCAATGCGAATGCCGAACTCATGGATGCGTTGATTGACTCCGTAAGACACGGTGCTGTAGATGCCAATCACGGCGACGATGAGGGCGAGAGCGCCAAACGTCGTGAACAGCGTGGCGCCGAGCTTCCATGGCCTGTACTGCGGCTCGAGATGGTCGCTCAACAACGACAGCTTCGGAATGCCGCCGGGAAACTGAGCGCGAATCAATAGTCGCGTCGCGGCCATCACTGTGCCGATCTGTTGCGGCGCGACGCGCACGACGATGTACCGGCCGTTCATGCGCGCTGCCGCGACGGGCAAGTTGCTGAGCGGGACATAGTATTGCGGAACGGGCGTCTCGAGTATCTGGCCCATTCTACTGTCCTCCACCACGCCTGAGACGCGATGACACTCGGCAGTCGCCGTGCCGAAGCGAATGCACTGGCCGATCGGTTCACGTCCGGGCCACGTCGCCGCCGCCATGGTACGATTGACGATCACCTCGCCAGGTGCCGCGTTTGACGATTCTGTGAAGTTCCTTCCGCGTACGATCTTCAATCCGGCGGCTGCGAAGTACGCCGGCGACACCGCGTTGGCGGGCGTCAGCGTCTTCGGGCCGGTCGCTACACCGTCGACATCGGCGAAGAAAGGGATCGTCGTGAATCCGCTCATCGGCGACCTGTTCGTCAGCGCCGTCCGCTCGACGCCGGGCAACGAGTCGAGCCGGTCGGCCAGCGACGCGATCCGGATCGGAAGCGTCGAGTCTCTCGATGGCGACGGAACATCGTACGAAACGGCAACCGTCATGAGTCGATGCGCGTCGAAGCCGATGTCGACGTTGCGAACGTTCACGAGGCTGCGGACGAATAGCACCGCGCCTACAAGCAGAACGACCGACAGCGCCGCCTGCGCAACGACCATCGCCATCCGAATGCGCGAGCGGTGTACGACGCCAGACCCGGCACCGGATTTGAGCGCCTCCGTGAGGTTCGGCGTCGCCGCTTGCAGAGTCGGAATCAATCCCGCAAACAACCCGGCGACGGCTGCCACACTCAGCGCGAGAAGAATGACATGCCAGTCGAGCGGCGAGCGTGCCCATTGCACGTCCGGCAACAAGAGTTTGCGTAATACGCTACCGCCAACGTACGCGACCGAGATGGCGACGATCGCCGCCGCGAGAGCGAGCACGCCACTCTCGACGAGCAACAGGCGAATCAATCGAGCACGCGAAATGCCGAGCGCCAAACGTACAGCGATTTCGCGCCGGCGGCGTACGGCGCGCGAAAGCAGCAGGTTCACGACGTTCGCGCAGGCAATGAGCAGCACGATGATCGCGACGCCGGCGAGTCGAATGGCGATCCGTTCTTCTTGCGAGCTGTCGCCCGGCCCGTTGGCCGCGACGATCGAGCCGAACCGTGCGATGGTCGTGGAGTCGACAGCGCGCCGCGGCGTGATAGGCCGCCGCAGCGCAACCGTCATCCGCTGTTCGAGCTCGCGATCATCGACGCCCGCATTCGGGCGTACCACGATCCCGAAGCCGTTCATGTCCGGATTGCGCCACCACTCTTGTGCGCCAGCGGCTGATGCGCCGAGCGGGAGCCACATGTCTGCGGCATCGAGATCGACGCCGGTGAACGACGGTGCCGCGACGCCGACCACAGTGTACTTGCGTGCGTCTACGACGATCGTCGCGCCAATTGCCGAATCGTTAGCGGCGAACGCGCGCGACCAGTAGTTGTGACTGATGACGGCGACTTGCGCGGGATTATCGAGGCGGTCCTCGTCCGGCGTGAACAGTCGTCCACGGCCGGCGCGCGCGCCGAGCAGAGAGAAGAACGCGGTATTCGCATAACTCACCTGCGCTTGCTCCGCGCTTTCTCCTGATCCGAGCTTCGTTTCGTGCGGCGTGCTGTAAATGGCCGCGGTGGCGCGGCCGCCAAGCGCTTGGGCGATCGCATCGAACTGTGGATAGGAGAATCCCGGCCAGTACCCAACGCCGTTTGCGAATCGTAGGCTAGTCCAAACTCGGCGAAGCGCAGTCGGCGCCAGGACACCCGATGGTGGTCGGAAATAGATTGTTTCGAGAAGTGTGAACATCGCTGCGTTCGCACCAACGCCCAACCCGAGCGTCGCGAGAATCGCGAACGCGACTCCCTTCGTGCGCGCGAGCGACCGCAGGGCATAGCGCACGTCACTGCCCAGATCTTGCAGTGACTCAATACGCCCGCGGCGCGCCGCTACTCGACGATCGATCGACACCAGTCCGCGCTGCACTTCATGCACGTCACCGAACTCGCCCACCGCAATCGCGCGCGCGTCGCGCGGCGACTTGCCGCTCGCCACGAGCTCCTCGATCCGCGACTCGAAATGAAAATGCAGCTCATCGTCGACGTCGGCGCGAACGTTCGGTCGCACCATCCGCAGGTAGCGGCGCCAGCGCGGCGTCTGCTCCGGATAGCTCATCTGGCAATCTCCGATGTCGTCATGATGCCGCGACGATACAATCAGGGATTGATTAAATCAAGTGTTGAGGGAATGACCGATTCTGGCGCTCTACCGACCAGCCGGCTTCTCCTTGAGAAACGTGACGTCAAGCAGCCGCTGCGTCTCGTAGGCCGTTTTTGGTAACACCGGCCGCGTCTCGTCGGTGAACAATTGATGCACCGACGAAATTGAGCTCACAATCGAGATCCACTTCACCACCGAGCGGAACTCAGTCACCACATTGACGCTCGAGATTTCCGGCGTCTCGGGCGGAATGCGCGTCAGCCGCAGCACCGACCGACGGATCTGATACGTCTCCGGATCGATGTACATCGACCCATCGACATCCGGCGCTTTCAGCTTCGACGCCGCAAGAAAATCAATTCGCAACACAGTCGATCCATCGGCCGTGTCGCGCCCGCCCGCGAAGAAGCAGTGATTCGCGAGAAAAACTGGATCGGCAAAGTGGATCAATGAGGGAATGTTGAATAGCACCTGACGGTTGTGCGGATCCTCGGTGCGGTCGACGACCGACCCCGGCGCATACTTCCACGCCACACCCGTGTTGACTCGTACGGTGTCGACTCGCTGTGTCAGCACCTCGCCGCTCACATAGCGAATGCTCGAGCGACGCTCCATGTCGTAGACGAACGGATATGTCGCACTCACCAACCGATATTGATCCGCGTTCTGTTCGAGTTGCTCGAACAGCGCGGCGAACGCCGGATCGGCGTTTGCCTTGGGCGCGCCGGGATTCGTGCACACTCGCGTCGCACGCACCTGCACCGCGCCGAGTTGAGCGGGGAGTTTCACGAGCGCGATACGCAATGTGTCGATCGCCCCGGCGGCGACAGTCCGTGTCACTCGCACCGGCGAATATCCAAGGTGCCGAACCAGTAGCTCGAGTGAGCCGGGTCGGAGATCGCGAATCGTGAACTCGCCGCGCTCGTTGGTCAGCCGCTCGATGCCTCGTGCCGGAATGCTCACGATGCTGTAGCCGAGTCCCGTACTCGACTCGCGCGCGATGACGACGCCGGAGATGGTTCCGGCCGAGTCGGTCCGCTGCGCGAGCGACGACGCGACAGGGAAGCCCAGGAATCCGAGTAGGATGGCAACAATATGCCATCGGCGTCTACGTCGACGAGTGTCAGCGCCCATGGACCTGAAGCTAGCGTCGATCCGTCCGGAGCGTGACGCGAGTCACCGGACGGTAAGGCCTGTGGCGTTACGATGTAGGACTGCCAGGCATGCCCTCGCTGTTCCGAACGTCGAACACACCAGGTGACCAGAGTGAATTCCGATCGCGACGCTGTCTACGTCGTCACGGCCAACGACGGCCGACTCTTTCGCTGCCACGTCGAACAAATCCTCGGCGTCGATCACCTGGAGCAACACCGCTGGATCTGCGTGCAGTCGGACGGGCTCGAGCTCATCGGACCGTCGACCAAGGCGATTCGGGACGAGATCGAGCTGCAGCACGCGGTGTCCGATCTGTGGGATCGCAAGAAGGCACAGTTCGGGCAGAAAATCTCGTAGCATCGGGCGGGTTGGAGGATAGGGTGTAGGGGTATATAGTTCGTATACCCCTACTGGGTATCAAATCCGCTATGCCGAGTACCGAACAATCGTCCAACGATCGCATCGTCGTTCCGGTTACCGGAATGACGTGCGCCGCGTGTCAGAGCCGCGTGCAACGCACGCTTGCCAAGACACCCGGCGTGATCGACGCGTCCGTCAATCTCATGATGGGCAACGCCACCATCGCGTACGACCCGGCGGCGGTCTCCCCGCAAGCGCTCGTCGAACGCATCCGCGACACGGGCTACGGTGCCGAGTTGCCGGCGGCGGATCGCACGGCGCTGGAGGAGCAGAGCGCCGGAGACGCGGCGAACGCCGAAGAATTCATCGATCTCCGGCGCAAGGCGATCACAAGCGGCATCGTCGGCGTCGTCGCCATGATCGTCTCGATGCCGCTCATGATCTCGGCAGCACGACAATCGCACGGAACGGTCGCCGATCCCTTCATGCGCTGGACGATGACATCGCTGTCGCCGGCGCTCGAACGTGTCATGCCGGGTTTGTACTCGATATCCGCGCCGGCGCTGTCGTACGCGCTGCTCGTTCTCACGTTGGCCGTGATGTTGTGGGCCGGCCGCCAATTCTACACCCGTGCCTGGGCGGCCGCTCGACACCGGTCGGCAGATATGAATACTCTCATTGCCGTCGGCACCGGCGCGGCGTTCGTGTATTCGTTCATCGCCACAGTGTGGCCAGCGCTGTTCATCGAGCACGGCGTTCAGCCCGACGTCTACTACGAGGCGGTGGTCATCATCATCGCGCTGATTCTGACGGGCAACGCATTCGAGGCACGTGCCAAACGCCAGACATCCGCCGCGCTTCGCGCACTCGCGCGATTGCAACCCAAGACCGCACGGCTCGTGCGAGACGGTGTTGACGTCGATGTGCCGATCGAGCAAGTCCGCGTGGGCGACATCGTGGCGGTGCGGCCAGGCGAACGCGTTCCCGTAGACGGCGAGATCATTGCCGGCGGAAGCGCAGTCGACGAATCGATGCTCACCGGCGAATCGCTTCCCGTCGAGAAGCGCGCAGGCGATCGCGTGATCGGCGCGACGATCAACGGCACCGGCGCATTCACGTACCGCGCCACCACGCTCGGCGCCGATAGCGTACTGGCGCAGATCGTCAAATTGATGCGCGACGCTCAAGGCACGCGCGCGCCAATTCAACGATTGGCTGATCGCGTGAGCGCCGTGTTCGTACCGGTGGTAATCGGGTTGGCGATTGCGACATTCATCGCCTGGCTCGTCGCCGTGCATCTGAGCGGCGGTACCGGCGGCGCCGCACTCGTACGAGCGTTCGCCGCGGCGATCGCGGTTTTGATCATCTCATGTCCCTGCGCGATGGGTCTGGCCGTGCCGACCGCGGTGATGGTCGCAACCGGAAAAGGCGCGGAAGCAGGCATCCTGATCAAGGGTGGCGATGCACTGCAGCGAGCAGGCGACACAACGACTGTCGTACTCGACAAGACGGGTACGGTTACGGAAGGAAAGCCCGCGGTGACGGATGTGCTGTTGTCGCCCGCGACGCATCTCGAGCTCGGCGGCGTGATGCATTTTGCCGCATCACTCGAGCGCTCAAGCGAACATCCGCTGGCAGCCGCCGTAGCTCGGTACGCGTCAGAGCATGGCGTTGTGCTTGGCCATGCCGAATCGTTCGAGTCAATTCCTGGTCGAGGCGTGACAGGCGTCGTCGACGGTCGTGCAGTCGCTGTCGGCAACGCGGCGCTCATGGCTGACACGAGAGTGCCGGTGACCGATCTGGGAGCGGACGCGGATCGCCTTGCCGCCGACGGAAAGTCCACGTCGTACGTGTCGGTCGACGGCCTGCTGGTGGCGCTGATCGCAGTCGCCGATCCCATTCGGCCGACGTCGCGTGCCGCGATCGCGGATTTGCGCGCGCTTGGATTGGACATCGTCATGCTGACGGGCGACAACAAGCGCACTGCCGAGGCGATTGCGCGGAGCGCCGGGATTGATCGCGTGGTGGCGAATGTGTTGCCGGAAGGAAAAGTGGCTGAGGTTGCACGACTGCAATCGGAAGGGCGCGTTGTGGCTATGGTGGGCGACGGCATCAATGACGGTGCGGCAATCGCTCGCAGTGACGTGGGCTTTGCGATCGCGACCGGAACCGACGTCGCCATCGAAGCGGCGGACATTGCGCTCATGCGCGGCGATCTGCGCGGCGTCGTGCAAGCCGTGCGGCTGTCGCGCCGAACGATGCGAACGATGAAGCAGAATTTGTTCTGGGCGTTCGTCTACAATGTCATCGGCATTCCAATCGCCGCTGGGATGTTGTACCCGGCGTTTGGTCTGCTGCTCAGTCCAATTCTCGCCGCCGCGGCGATGGCGTGCAGCTCGGTGAGTGTGGTGTCGAACAGTCTCCGGCTGCGCCGTTTTCGAATTGTCTAATACGAGAGGAGCGAGCTCAATGGCCCGTGCAGCAAAAACAGCAGCGTCACCTGACCATCGAAAGGCGCACGGCGTCGATCCGGACGGCAAGGAGCGCAACCTCAAGCGACTCCGCCGGATCGAAGGTCAGGTGCGTGGATTGCAAAAGATGGTCGAAGAGGATCGATACTGCGCAGACATCCTGACACAGATTTCGTCTGTCCACGAAGCGCTGCGCGCCGTGGGCCGAGAGTTGATGCGAAATCATCTCAAGCACTGCGCGACGGTTGCGATCCGTTCCGATCCCGAGAAAGCGGAAGCAATGTATGATGAGCTCGTAGAGTTGATGCACGCGCACAGTCGTTGACCTGCATTTAGCTCGTCCAGTCCTGCTCGGCAGCAACCGCACAGCTCGATTGAATGCGCCCGCATCTTGCTTTTGATGCCGCCGCAGTCTCAACCGGGAGCATTCGAAATGCGAATTCATCATTTGATCATTGTCGCCGGGCTGAGCGCGGCGCTCGCCGCGCCGGTGGCCGCGCAGTCGATCAAGTCCGTGGGTGACGACATCCACCACACGCTCAAGAAGGCCGGCAACGACGTCAAAGGCGGCGCCAAAGATGCCGGAAGCGCCACGCACAATGTGCTGACAAAAGCGGGCAACGGCACAAAGACCACGCTTGGTAACGCGACAGGTATTCACAAGGTCGGCGGCAGCGTCGGCAAGGCCGCGCGGAGCGTGAGTCACTCCGGGAAAACGGCGGCTCGCAGCGCGAAGCATTCGTTGAAGAAGACCAAGGCGCATGCGCACTCGGATCTCACCAAGGCCGGCAAGGACACCAAGGCCTCGTTGAAGACGCCGTAGAGCGACTCGTGGCGCCATGCGGTCCGACACTAGCCGTGCGGACCGTGGCGCACGAACGTTCGCCGCATGGACGATATCGAGTCTGTCACGGCGGACTATCTCAATCGGGCAACCGCCCACGCCGCTGATGCGGAGTCTGCCGCTCGCAGGCTCCGCATCGTCGGCGTAGCGCGGTTGAGTTGTTTTCTCGCCGCGGCAATTGTCGTATTCGGTGTCGTCGACGGTCGCGTTGTAGTCGCGTTCGGTTGGCTCATCGTCGCGGTGATCGTGGTGCTCTTCGGCGTGCTCGTCGCGTGGCATCGTCGAGTTCGCGCGGGAGAACAGATACACCGCGCACTGGAGCGCGCCTGCTTGTGGGGCGCCGATCGCGTGCATCGCCGCTGGGACGCGCTGCCCGCGCCGCGCGCGATCGACTTTCCGCCCGACCACGCCTTCGCCGGCGATGTGCATCTCACGGGATCGCACTCGCTGGCCAGATTGTTTCCCGCCGTCAGCGCGACAGGCGCCATGGCGTTACGCGCGTGGCTTCTCGCCGAGTTGCCATTCGACACCAGCATTCTGTCGTCGCGTCAGCAAGCGGTTCGCGCGCTCACGCCGCTGGCCGATTGGCGCGAGCGGCTCAACATGCACGCCGGCAAGTTGAACGGCTCGCCGGAGTCACTCGAAGCGTTCTTCAATTGGGCGGAGCATTCGCCGTGGTTGCATCGCCGACCCGGCCTTCGGTGGTTCGTTCGGGCGCTCACGGTTCTCACGATTGCGGCATGCATCGCCGCCGCGACACAACTGATTCCGTCGGCAGTTGTGGTCGTACTCATGGCGCTGAACCTGCTCGTCACCGCCGCCGCGCGGCGCGAGTTGTCGGACACACTTGGCACGGCGTCCGCGCGAGGTGCTCGGTTGCGCGGCTATGGCGCGCTATTCAAGCATGCTCATACCACGCTGGCCGATCTGCCGGATTTGCGCGAGCTCGATCATCGAATTGGAGGGACCACGTCTGCCGCCGCGTTCTCGACGCTCGATCAACTCGCCGCCTGCGGTGAAATTCGGCTCTCTGCCATGGGGCACGTCGTGCTCCAGGCGCTCGTGCTCTGGGACTTTCATGTCGTTGACGCGCTCGAAGCGTGGCAACGCCGACACGGCCGCGCGGTGCACGAGTGGATCTCGGCGATGGGCGAAGTCGAAGCGCTGTCGGCGTTCGCCACCCTCGCGCACGAGAATCCGTCGTGGACGTATCCCGAATTCCGGCCCGACGACGACGGGACACTCGATGCCACGGCCCTCGCGCATCCGCTGCTTGCCGCCGACGTGCGCGTGTCGAATGACGTATCGGTCGGTCCCCGTGGAACGATTTTGCTCGTTACGGGCTCGAACATGGCGGGCAAGACGACGCTGCTTCGCGCGATCGCGCTGAACGTGATCCTGGCGCAGTGCGGCGCGCCCGTATGTGCGCAGACATTCGCGCTATCGCGCTTTCGGTTGCGCACCAGCATGCGCGCGACCGATTCGCTCGAGGAAGGCCTCTCGCTGTTCATGGCCGAGCTCGTACGACTCAAGTCGATCGTCGACGAGGCGCATGCGGCGTCGGACTGCGCAATGCTCTATCTCGCCGACGAGATTCTGCGCGGAACGAACGCCACGGACCGACACACAGCGATCATCACTGTGCTGGGTACGCTCACAGCGGCCGGGGCCGTTGGCGTGGTGGCGACGCATGATCCAGACATCGCATCGGCGCCGTCACTCGAGCAGCGAATTCGCGCGGTCAATCTCATCGAACAGTTTCGCACCAATGGCGCGGGCGATTCGACGATGTGGTTCGACTACAGGCTGCGGTCGGGAGTTGCGACGACGCGAAACGCGCTCAAGCTGCTCGACATGGTCGGACTCGGTGTCGAGCGCTGAGCGCTAACGTTTACGCGCGTTCTTCTGGTCTTCCCACCATGTCGAGACGAGTGACTGCACTTGCGCTTCGGTCAGCGTGTGCTCGAACGGCGGCCCGACGTGATGCTTGCCAGATGGATCAGCAAACACCCAGCGTCGTTGCAACCGTTCTCCCACCGGCTGCACGAAGCAGCGGAAGGTTTTTCCGTCTGAGGTGGTGACGATAAAACTCGTGGCCTTCATTGGCATCAGAAGCATTCGGCGGCGTCGCCGAAAAAGTCAGCTCGCCCTTTGGCGTGACGCAGCACGCAAGGCGAGCAATTGAGTAGGCGTAGGGCTTCCCATTCGATACGTCAGGAACAATCTACGCGCTGATGTGCCCCGCGTCTGGCTAACCATCTGATTATTGTTTCGACAGCAGCGCATTCGCCTGTTGGGGATCTGCGTCAATTCTATTCACCTTCGATGAGACGGCGCAGCTCCTGAACGTCGTACGGTCTCGTAACGATCGTCGCGTCGGCCATCGTGCCGGTAAGCTCACGCCCCGCGTCCGCCGACGACGTCGACAAAACGAAGCGAGACTCCGCGCATCCCGGCAGCGCACGAAGGGCGGTCGCGATGCGTATGCCGTCGCGGCCGACGAGTCGCGCGTCGCACAGCACGGCGTCGAAAGAGGTTTGCGCCGCGAGGCGAAGCGCCAGCTCGCCGCTTCCGGCATTGATCACCGCGTGACCTCGTGACGTGAGAAAACGCTCGACGAACATGAGATCCGTGGCACCGGGATCGACGACGAGCACATCCAGAGGCAACGGAGCCTGCCCCGACGATGCCGGAGGCGTCGATTCTTTGGCGATGGGCAGGCGCACTTCGAAACAGGCCCCGGACTTTGGCGAGTCCCCAACCGACACCGAGCCGCCATGCTCGTTGACGATGGCGTGCACCACCGCGAGCCCCAGACCGGTTCCCTCACCCTCATCTTTGGTGGTCCAGAACGGATCCCAGATATTCGATCGCATCTCCTCGGGAACGCCCGGCCCATTGTCCTCGACATCGATGATCACGTCGCGCTCGTCGTGCCGGGTGCGGATCGTGATCTGCGCCGGCGTCTGTCGATGCTCGCCCTGAGTCTGCGGCAGCAGCGCGTGTTCGGCGTTGTTGAGGAGATTGCGCATTACCTGCTCGAGCTGCGCGCGATCGCCCGACACCGCCGGAAGATTCGGCTCGAGCTCCACCGTGCAGACGATGCCGGTGGCTTCGAGCTGATAGCGTCGCGTGCGCACGACATAGCCGACGATGTCGTTCAAGTCCGTGGCAACGCGGCGCTCGCCTTCGCGCTTGCGCGCAACCGCCAGCAGGTCCTTCACGATCGTCGCCGATCGAATCGCTTCGTGATTGATCGTATCGAGTGCGGATCGATCTTCGGCCGGCCACGGCTTCTTGAGCAGCAGCTGGGCGAAGCCCATGATCGCCGCGAGCGGATTGTTCAGCTCGTGCGCTACGCCCGCGAGCGTCGTGCCCAGACTCGCCATTCGCTCGCTGCGCCGCAACAATTCATCATGGCGCAATCGCTCCGTGATGTCTTCCGCGATCGCGTCATAGAATTCCACGTTGCCTGACGTATCGTACGACGGCAGCACGGAGAGTTTGACGGTGATTGCGCTGCCGTCGCGCCGCTTCCATCGGCTTTCGATCCACGCGGGATAGGCCGTCATCGACCGCTGGACGAGCCGGTCTCGCTCTCCCGGATCGAGATACAGGTCGCGAGCCATGTCAAGCGCCAACAACTCCTCGGGCGAATCGTAGCCGAGCATGGCAACGAGCACCGAATTCACTTCGATGAATCGCCCCGCTCGCGACGAACGGTAAATCCCGTATCCGGCGCGTTCGACCAGCGCCGCGTAGCGCGCCTCACTACGGGCGAGGGCGGTGGCAAGCGACTCGTTGCGATCTGGGAGCGAATTCAACGGCTCGATGGGACTTGGGGCGCGTGCAGGCCAGGGAAGCGGGGCAAATATTACGGCTTGACCCGCTCCGTTCGCTAGAAACAATCGAACAAAGCTCGCAGAATTGCATTAACTACGCAAATGAATGATTAAGGGGTATTAATGTCCGATTGTGACCTAATAAATAGTTGACAAGTTTACTATCTAGGCTAGATACTTAGTCGGAGAACCGGCGCCGTCGCCGATAGTCTTGATCCAATAGTTAACCTATCAACTATTTACTTCTATGGCATTATCGACTTCGACGTCGCGCACGCGGGACATCGCCTTCGAGAGAGAAGCGATGCCGTGGATCGACGACGTCTACCGCTTTGCGCTGTCGCTGACTCGCGACGAATCGGACGCCGACGACGTCGTGCAGGACACGTTCTTCCGCGCGTTCCGATCGTGGCACACGTACATGCCCGGAAGCGACTGCCGCCGGTGGCTCTTTACCATCTGCCGGAACGTCTTTCTGCGATCGAGAGAGCGCGTACGGCCAACCGTCGAGCTGGATGCGACTGAGGTTGATGCCGCAGCGGCGGAATCCATCTACACATCGGGCGTCAAAGACGGATGCGACGACATGTTCGCGCGTCTCGATCTGGCCCCGGCGATCACGCGAGCGCTCGCCACAGTGCCGGAGCCATTTCGCTCGACGCTAGTGCTCGTCGACGTCGAAGATCAGTCGTACGAAACGGCCGCCGAGGTGCTCGGTGTACCGATCGGCACGGTGCGTTCGCGGTTGTTTCGCGGACGCCGGCTCATGCAAGAGCAGCTCGCGAACTACGCGACCGATGCCGGTTTCGGGCACCACGCGCCGTTGCTGGCGAGCTGACCACGGCGGCGAGCGAGATAGCGACGATAGTTACGACAGTTATGACGGCCGCCAGACCTTTTGACGAACGGCGGGAAACGTCTCGCCGTTCAACGTCAGAGTGGTATCCGTGACAATGTCGGGCGCGAGCGAGGCCGCGACGGAACAGTAGCGCTCGAACGACAGTTGAATCGCGCGTTCGGCGTGTTCCTTCTCGATGCCGGTGCCATCGATGTGAAAATCGATCTGGAGCTTCTGCACCCGGCGCGGGAATTCCGACCGACGCTCGGCGGTGACATTGACCGTCATGCGCTCCACCGGCGTTTTGCGCTTGGCGATGATGTCGATCACATCGACGCCCGAGCATGACGCGATCGCGCTGAGCAGCGTTTCGACCGGCCCGGGCGCGACCTTCGCGGCGGCATCGATGCGGTGCGTGCGACCGGTTGGGCCGGCATCGAACAACCGATCGCCGCGCCACGCGACTTCGGTCTTCGAGATGACGGGGCCGGTAGGTGCGGGAAGCTCGGCGTCGGATGCCGGCGTGGCGTTCGAATCTGCAGCTGAAGACATGCGAGAATCTCCTTAGCGTTCGATGGGCGCGCGCACGGCATTGCCCCACTCGGTCCAGCTGCCGTCGTAGTTGCGAACTTTGTCGTAGCCGAGCAGGTAGTGGAGCACGAACCAGGTGTGGCTCGAGCGTTCGCCGATGCGGCAGTAGGCAATCACGTCGTCCTTGGGCGTGAGGCCGTGCTCCTTCTCGTAGATCCCGCGCAACTCGTCGGCGGACTTGAAGGTGCCGTCGGCATTGGCGGCGCGCGACCACGGGACGCTCTTGGCCGTGGGAATGTGGCCGCCGCGCATGGCGCCTTCCTGTGGATAGTCCGGCATGTGCAGCTTTTTGCCAGAATACTCATCGGGCGACCGGACGTCGACCAGGCGTCCGCGCGCGTCGAGATGCTTGCGGACGTCCGTCATGAAGGCGCGAATGCGCTCGTCGCTCCGCGGCTTGGCGGTGTAATTGGACGGCGCAGGTGCCGGCGGTGCATCAGTGGACATGGGCCGACTTTCGCTTTCCCATTTCATGCGGCCGCCGTCGACGATTTTGGCATTCGTGAAGCCAAAGAGCTGGAAGACCCAGAAGGCGTACGTGGCCCACCAGTTGTTCTTGTCGCCGTAGAAAATGACCGTCGTGGAATCGTCGATGCCCTTCGAGCGAAGCAAGGTCTCGAACTGCTCGCGCGAGAGATAGTCGCGCATCACCGCGTCGTTCAGGTCGGCGTGCCAGTCGATCTTGAATGCGCCGGGAATGTGTCCGGTGTCGTACAGCAGCACGTCCTCGTCGCTTTCGAGAATGCGAATGTTCGCATCCTTCAGATGATCGGCGAGCCACGCGGTGGTGACGAGTGCGTCGGGATGGGCATAGCCCTTGGCCACGATCGCGGGATCAACGGGAATTGCAGTTGCCATGAGAGTCTCCGTGCTATCCGATGCGCGTACCGTTCGCGACCGGCTGATCGAGCGCAAGTAGAACTACTTCGGTTTGCGTCGGCATTCCGCCGAGGACGAGTACTTCGCTGGTGAATCCGGCGATGCGCCGCGGGCCGAGGTTGACGGCCGCGACGATCTGCCTTCCCACTAGTTGCTGCGGCGTGTAGTGCACGGTGAGCTGCGCACTTGACCGCTTCTGCCCAATCTCCGCCCCGAAGTCGATCAACAGTTTGATCGACGGTTTTCGCGCTTCGGGGAATGACTCTGCTTCCAGCACCGTACCGACGCGCATGTCGATGGCGTGGAAGTCGTCGGGGGTGGCCATGGGATAAAGATAGGGGCGACGGCCTAGTGTCCAGCTACCAGCCAGCGCGCCACCAGATCCGCCACCGATTCCCAGCCGGGTTCGACGACGACCATGTGACCGTGCCCAAGCATGGTTTGAAGCGGAGCGTGGTAGCGCGCGGCGATCTTTTCGACGATGCGTTTCGGGATGAAGCGGTCGTCGTCGGCGGCAATGACGAGCATTGGACACTTGATTCGATCTCGGTCGACCCGGACGCCGGCGAGTGACATATCGCGGCCGGCACGGCCGCTGTCGGGGATCATCGCGTCGAGCATCATGTTCTGTTCAGAGACCGGCACGCGATTGAGGACCAGGGCCCGCATATCGGAGCGGCCGGGCGTGACGACGCGTGAGGTCAGGATGGCCGGCAAGTACTTGAGTTGTGCCAACGCAAGCTGCGGAGACAGCACGGTGATCCCGCGCGGCGGCGCCGGTGTCACGAGCGCAGCGGCACTCACCAAGCCGCGCTCGGCGAGCTTCTGAACGATCAGGCCGCCCATCGAGTGGCCGACGACCGACGGCGAGCCAAGCTCCGCTGCGACTGCCGCGGCATCGTCTACGAAGTCGGCGATGGAAGCGCGGCCGAGGTTGATGTCGGGCATGCTGCCGGCGCGGCCGCGAAGGTTTATCGCGTAGGCTGGAAAGCCGCGCTCGGCGAAGAAGGGCAGCCACGCGTCGAACACTGTTGCGTCGGCAAAGTAGCCGTGGATGAACAGCACGGGACGATGTTCGGCGCGCACCGGGGCGCAATGTCGCACGGTGAGCGAACCAATCCGAATGATTTCGTTAGCCATGGAGTGCCCGCCGGATGTCGCGCGCGGCCGTTCGGAAACGTGGCGTCGCGGGGTAAGATTCGTTCACCAATATGACATCGAATCCCAATGTCGCGCCGGTCATGGATCCGTACGCGTATCATGTGCTCGTGTGCGTCGGGGGCTTCTGTTCGCCCGATCAGCGCGGCCGGGAGCTGTATCGGCTTCTGCCGTCGCTGCTGCAGCGTGAAGATCTGCTATTCGGTCCCGATCGTGTGAAGCGCGGAGAAACGCCGTGTCTTGGCGTGTGCACGGGCGGGCCGATCGTTGTCGTCTATCCGGATGGTGTGTGGTACGGCGGCGTGACGCCGGCATTGCTCGAGCGAATCGTGGTCGAGCACTTCAAGCACGGCCGCGTGGTGGAGGCGGCGGTGTTCCACCGCATTGGCGGAGGCGCCGGCGGCGTCGATCGTTAAGCTTTCTTGACCGGAGTGTGCCCGCGATCCAGCTCGGCGAGCTCGCGGGAGACGAGGTCGGTGAGGCGCGGCCAGACGTGCCTGGCGTAGCGAAAGAAATTGGCGCGGGCGGCCGGAGCGTCGTGCAGGAAAACGCTCAGGCGGCGGTGCCCCTTGAGCGTGTTGCACGCCCTACACGCCGTCACTAAGTTGCCCTCCGAGCGATCTCCGCCGCGAACGCGCGGTTGGACGTGATCGAGCGTCAGCTCGGCCACGTCGAATTGCTCGCCGCAGTACACGCACCGATACTCGTCGCGTTCGAAGATCAGGTTACGCTTCAATGGCCGACATTCCGACGTCCCGACGTTTCGTAGTGGATCGGGCGCGAAAGTTTCTGCTGGACCAGGTTGGTGAGATCAATACAGATCTCGGTCCCGACCCGTCGCCTCCACGATTGACCCTCAGAGCCCTCGAGAAAATCAGCATGTCACGTTCCCGCGAACGGATTCTCAGCAACCTGGACGAGATGTACCGCGAGGCGTTCGAGCGGGCCAAGGAGTCCGGCGATGCCTCGCAGCAGGCGACGTTGGATTTTGCCTATCGTCGCGAACAGCTCTATTTCGAGATTCTGCTCGACGTACGCGACGCCGTCGAACGTCGCGGCTGAGTCGAACGGTGGACAGGGCTAGGCATCGGCACGCGCCGACGTCTAGCCCTTTTTGTGTTCGGGCGTCTCGTGCGGAAACAGGAGCGAGGCGACGATCGCAATCGCGAGCACGCCGAGAATGACGCCTAGCGAGGCGCCGATGCCGACGTGGAAATAGTTGGCGCCGAGCATTTTCACGCCCACGAACGTCAGGATGATGGCGAGGCCGTACTTCAGCAGGTAGAAGCGATCGACCACGGCAGCGAGCAGGAAGTACAGCGATCGCAGGCCGAGTACGGCGAAGATGTTGGACGTGAAAACAAGAAAGGGATCGGTCGTGACGCCGAACGTGGCGGGAATCGAGTCGACCGCGAAGATGAGGTCGGTGAATTCGACCAGAATGAGAACGAGCAAGAGCGGCGTGGCGAGTCGTCGCCCTTGTTCGACGACGAAAAAGTGCTTGCCCTGAAAGTCACGCGACATCGGCACGATGCGGCGCACGAGCCGGACGATGGGATTTTCGTCGCCGTGGAATTCGTCGTCGGACTTGAACGCCATGCGTACGCCGGTGACGACGAGCATCGCGCCGAAGATGTAGAGTATCCAGTGGAATCTGGCGATGAGTACCGCGCCGAGCCCGATGAATAAGCCGCGCATGACGAGCGCGCCGAGGATGCCATAGAAGAGCACGCGGTGCTGGCATATCTTCGGGACGCGAAAGAACTCGAAGATCAGAACGATCACGAAGATGTTGTCGACGCTGAGCGACTCTTCGATGACGTAGCCGGTGAGAAACGTGAGCCCGGCGTGATGGCCGAAGGCGACGTAGAGAATGGCCGCGAAGACGAGCGCGAGGAGCACCCAGACGGTGGTCCAGATGGCAGCCTCTTTGGCGCGGACCTCGTGCGGCGTGCGATGGAACACGCCGAGGTCGAGCGACAACATGGCGAGGACGAAGCCGACGAAGCCGATCCAGAACCAAACCGAGGTCGCGATCATGAGGCGGAAGCTATCGTGGATGCTATGAAATCGGCGACCGAATCGATTGCGGTGGTGAACGCGCGGGTCTGGACGGGTGATTCGCGCCGCCGGTGGGCTGACGCGCTGTTAGCGACCGGCGACCGGATTGCGGTGGTCGGGTCGAGCGCGGAGGTGATGAAGCGGTGCGGCACGTCGACGCGGATTGTGGACGCGCACGGCATGCTCGTGTTGCCAGGCTTCATCGATTCACACATCCACTTTCTGTTTGGCGGGCTCAGTCTCTCGTCGGTGCAGCTTCGAGATGCGTCGACGCCGGCTGAGTTTACGCGAAGGATTGCCGAGTATGCGGGGGCCAAACCCCCGGGTACTTGGATTCGCTATGGCGATTGGGATCACGAGCGCTGGGGCGGCGAACTGCCGTCGAAAGAGTGGGTCGATTCGTGGACGGCGGATCGACCGGTGTGGGTCAACCGGCTCGACGAGCACATGTCGTTGGCGAATAGTGCGGCGATGCGTGCCGCCGGAATCACGCGCGATACGCCGGACGTCGCAGGCGGCACGATTCTGCGCGATGCTACGGGCGAGCCGACTGGCATCTTCAAGGACAACGCGCAGCGGCTGATCGAACGCGTTGTACCGAAGCCGCAAGGCGCGGAGCTCGATGCGGCGTTGGATGCCGCGATGGCACACGTCGCGCAGCAGGGCGTGACTTCGGTGCACCACATGGGCACGTGGGATGACTTAGCGGTGTTCGAACGCGCGCACAGTGCAGGCAAGTTGGGCACGCGCATCTATCCGGCGGTGCAGATCGAAACGTGGGAGCGATTACGCGATCGTGTGGCCGTCTCAGGGCGCGGCGATGCGTGGCTGCGCGTTGGAGCGTTGAAGGGTTTCGTCGATGGATCGCTCGGGTCGCAAACGGCAGCGATGCTCGAGCCGTTCACGGGCTCCTTGGATGATCGCGGATTGTTTGTGAACTCGGTTGAGGACCTACAGACGTGGACGTCGGGCGCCGACGCTGCGGGGCTGCACATGATCGTGCACGCGATCGGCGATCGGGCGATTCGCACGCAGCTCGACATCTTTGAGCGCGCGATTGCCGCCAACGGCGCGCGCGACAGGCGATTCCGCATCGAACATGCGCAGCATCTCGATCGGGCCGACGTGCCTCGCTTCGCGCAGCTCGGCGTGGTGGCAAGCGTGCAGCCCTATCACGCGATCGACGATGGACGCTGGGCGGAACGGGTAATCGGGCCGGAGCGCGCGAAATTGACGTACGCGTTTCGCTCTCTGATCGATTCTGGCGCGCGCGTGGCGTTCGGTAGCGACTGGCCGGTGGCGCCTCCGACGCCGCTCGAAGGGATTTATGCCGCTGTGACGCGCCGAACGCTTGACGGCGGGAATCCAGGCGGCTGGATACCGGAGCAGCGGATCGGCGTCGAGGAGGCGCTCCGCGCATATACGAGCGATGCGGCGTTCGCATCGTTCGAGGAGCAGGACAAAGGGAAGCTCGCGCGCGGAATGCTCGCCGACTTCGTGGTCGTCGATCGCGATATCACGCGAATTCCGCCCGATGAGATCGCCGAGGCACGAGTCGTGATGACAGTGGTGGGTGGGCGTGTGGTGTTTGCCGCGACCTAGATCGACCTCTTTTCCGGATGTTGCTTGACGATGCGCTTGGATCGGCTCCGACTGGCCGCTGCGGCTTTGCTCTCTCTGCTTGGCGCGCGCGCCGTACCCCTGACGGCGCAAACTTCGCAGCGGACCTCTGCCGCGACGGAGCTCGCCGGCGTGTCGTACACGATTCGCGTTGGCGGGCCGCCCCGCGTGGGGAGCGGATTGATCGCCGCGTTGGCCGCGCCCCCAGCGCACTATGTGGCGAACGCCGTGTATGCCGCCGGGCGTGGGCGACTCGACATCGTTGACGGCGGCGTCGAGTCGGTGTTTGCCAAAGGCGATTACGTGCTATTCGACAGCACCGATCTCGTGATCGTGCATCCCGCGACGCACGAGTTCGTGCCACTCGCACACGACGCGACCGATAGCAAAATGGGCCAGATGCAGGCGATGGGTCTGACGCTGACGATCGGCGACATCAAGGTGACGCTCGACAGTGTGCCGGGACGCGATACCGTTGCCAGCTACGCCACACGCCACTTCCGCATGACCACCGCATTCACGATGACGATCGCGGCGAATTTGATGCAGCAGCGATTGGCCACGGAGAGCGTCACCGACTACTGGGTTGCGACCGTGCCGGGATTGCCGGGTAATCCGCTGTTGCAGGCAAATGGTTTTTCGGGCACGCCGGTGTCGACGGACATGTTCAAAGACTTGGCCGCGCGAGTCGACTCCGCGGCGGCGCTCATGGGGCCGACCGTTGCACTGAAGACTTCTACGTCGAGTCGTTTGATGCAGGGCCCAGGGTCAATCGTGCAGATGCAGCAGACGTCGGAGGTTTCTGATCTCGAGCACGTCGAGGTCGACCCAAATCGACTCGTGCTGCCCGCGGCGTTCGCCGAGGGGACGCTGCCAGGGATGTCGGCCACGCCTGGTGCGGATGCGGGCGCGAAATGGAGACGCGCGCCGCGGTAGATCAGATCTTAGGCGACGACGCGGAGCGCCGCAGCCGGATCCGCGTCGATTGACTTCGGTTGCACTGCGGGCGTCGACAGCGGCGTGCCGCCATAGCGGCGTCCGCCCTCTGCCTTGGCTGCGTACATCGCGGCGTCGGCGGCGCGCAGCAGTTCGGCTGCGGTAATGGAACGGTCGCCGGGATCCGGCGAGTCGGCGCCCGCGTTGGGCAGTCGGCTGTCGGCGATGCCGATGCTCGCGCCCACCGAGAGCTCGTATCCGTCGAACAGGATGGGGCGCTTCAGCGCGTGCAGGATGCGCTCGGCAACTGCATTCACTTCTTCCGGCTCGCGCACTTCGATGAGCACCGCGAATTCGTCGCCGCCCAAGCGCGCGATGACGTCGGTGCCGCGAGTGGATTCGCGAAGGCGCGCAGCAACGCCAACGAGCACGGCGTCTCCCGCGGCGTGGCCATAGCGATCGTTCACGGGCTTGAACCCATCGAGGTCGATGAACAATACAGCGACGTACTGTGGCGTGGGCGACTTCGGAGCGCGCTCGTGCGCGTCGAGGAGGTCGACGAGACGCGACTCGAAGCGCGCGCGGTTGACCAAGCCCGTGAGTGAGTCGTGTTCCGCGCGATGGGCCAACGCAGCTTCTCGAACGCGGCGATCGGTCACGTCGCGCACCATGAATTGCCGGCCGTCGGCGCCTCGTCCGCTTGCCGTGATCTCCGCGACTTCGACGTGGAGCAGTGTGCCGTCGACACGCTTCCATTTCGCGGGACGCAGCATGCCCGGCGATGAATCGCCGGCGCGCTGCGGCTCGAACTCGAGGAACTTTTCGATCGGGCTGCCGATCACGTCGTAGCGATTGCGCACGCCAGCGAGCGCGAGTGCGGCTGAGTTCGCGAACTTGATGCCGCTCGTAGAGCACATCAGAACGCCATCGGGCGCGAGCTCGACCAGACGACGATACCGTTCGTCGCTCGACTTCTGCTCTTCGAGCGTGGCTTGGATGTACGCTTGCGCCGCTTCAGCGAGCTCGCTGAGCTCAGTGCCGTCGAACGACAGCGACTCGCTGGGCTCTTCACTCACGCTGCCGGCGCGAATCTGCCGAGTGATCGCCTCGATTCGCGAGCCGAGGGAGCTGTTCAATTGGCGCCACGAGCTCCAGCCGACGATGACGAGAAGCGAATACGCGATTGCGAGGATGATCCATGCGGTGCGGCTTGCCTGGATGTCCAGGTAAGCGGCATCGATGCCCACCACCACGACGGCGCTCTTCGCGGAAATCGGGTCACGCATCGGTTCGGCGAGGAGCAGCACCGTTTTGCCGCCGACGGTAAGCATCGCCTGGTCATTCGAGCTCGACGGCCATACCCGACTGAGATCGCTGAGAATCTTCTTGTCGCCGCCCGTCTGCTTGTCGTCCGAGTCGACGAGGCACTCCGATTGGCAGTGGTCGGGGCCGACGGCCACGAAGCGGACTGTTGGATATTTGGCTCGGAACAGCGTGAGTCCGAGCGGCGCGTTCGGGCCGAAGAGTCCCATCGGCATCTGCTCGAGGTCGATAGCGAGCGTTCGAACCTGCGGAGCGTTGCGCGCTCGGAGCTCGCGAAGACCGGCCTGGAGAACAGACACCGTGGCAACGGTGGCAAGAACCGCAAACCCGAGACTGAGTAGGACAACGGTCCGAAGGGCGAGAACTGTCGCTATGCCGCCCGCTTTCCGTTGCGATAATGCCGTGCTGAATGCGAACACCAGTAACGGCGCCAGGGCGGCCAATCCGAGTGGCAGCAAGGCGTGCGGCGGAAGCGGGAGTCGCGAGAGTAGGGGCATCGATAACAGTTTCGGCCGCCGCCGGGGTTGACTGAAGTGCCCTGGCACATGGCATTGTCTGTGCGTTTTCAAAACGCATGGAAACCCGGAATCCCGACCATCCGACTACCTGCACCTTCTGCGAGCTGATCCACGGTTCGGCCGAGGTGTCGATCTGCCATGAGGACGCGGATGCGATCGCGTTCATGGACATCCAGCCGGTGAACAACGGGCACGTCCTCGTTGTGCCGCGCGTGCATCACGAGTCGCTGCAGGAGGTGCCGGAGGAGCTTGGCGCGCATCTCTTCCGTGTGACCATGCGACTGGCGAACGCGATTCGTCAGGTGACGGGCTGCGAAGACATGAACATCGTGGTGAACAGCGGAGCAGCGGCGGGACAGGACGAGCCGCATTACCACGTACACATCATTCCGCGCAAAGCCGGCGACGGTTTTGACATTCCACTTCCGTTCAACGGATCTGAGATGCCGGACCGCACGGTGCTCGACGCGTATGCCGTGCAGATCATTTCCGCGCTCAGTGATCCCGTGCGCGACGGTGGTCACGGTGGTCACGGTGGTCACGGAGGTCACGGTGAGCACCGCGAGCATCGCGGCGCAGACGCACGCGAGACTGAACGTACCGAGACGGGCAGCGCCGATGCGCCGGGCGTGGCGGCGAGCGCAGCGCGTCCGCGAACGACGGCGGCGTTCCGCGCCGACCGCATGGTGCAGACGCCTGTGTTCAATGAGACGATGTCGTCACGCGGCGCCGTCGCGCCGTCGACGAGTGCATCGCGCCGCGAGCGGGTGTTGAGCGCGGAGGAGGGTCCGCACGGCGAGCTTCGTTACGAGCCGCGCATCCAAACCGACGACACGCCGTAGCGAAATTGTTGTCGTCCGCCTCTTGCGCGGAATTCGCACGCATCGCATTTGTATGACACGCACGAATTACGACGTGCGTCCTACCGGAGGCCAATGAGCCAACTCGTCCGACATCGAGCATCATGTCGAGCGCCGCGAGCAGCAGAGCGGCGCTTAGAACGAGTCTTCGGATTCAACGACAGTTCACTGATCGGTGCGACACCCCGACACGGCAACTTTGCCGTCGCGGGGTGTTTCCTTTTTAGCGAGGTGACATGTCCCGTCGTCGGCACTTTCACCGTGTCTCCCTCCCCCGTACCCCGCGCGTTCCGCGCCGGGCCAAACAGATTCCAGCTGGATCGCACAAGCGCGCAATAAAGCACGCAGCGATGCGCGACTGTGGCCGCCGCTGTGTGTACTGCGCGGCCGAGCTGGAATTCGATCTCGCGACGCTCGATCACGTTCATCCACTGTCGCACGGCGGCGCGCACGCGCCGGGCAACGTGGTATTGGCGTGTGCGCGGTGCAACCGACTCAAGGGAGACATGCTGCCGACCGAGTTCTTCATCCGGTTTCCGTGGGCCGGATCGAATTTCATCATCTACGCGCGGGCGGCGCATCGCGCACTCAAGCGGTGCGCGAGGAGGGCGGTGAGTCTGGCGTACGCGGCGGAGGCGGCGTAGCCGCCGGCGGCTACGCTGCGGTGGAAGGGTGGAACGGTGGAAGGAAAACAACTCCAAGGCTGTCATCCCGAGCGACGCGAGGGATCTAGCCGGACGGTACGAGATTCCTCAGTCGCTTCGCTCCTTCGGAATGACAGGCGGGTTTCGTTCCACCGTTCCACCGTTCCACCGTTCCACCGTTCCACCTAGTAGTCCACCGGCCTCAAATAGCTCTCGCCAATCGCCGTGGAAGAAAGCATCGCAACAGTCGGCAACCGTCGTTTCCAGTGCGTGGACTCGACGCGTTTCTTGACGATGAGAACTTCCTGTTCGTCGAACCCGTGCGCGACGACTTCGTCGGCGCTGTAGCCGCTCAGGAGCCAGCTCAGAATCGCATCAGCTTTCGCGTAGCTGATGCCGAAGTCGCTCTCGTCAGTTTGCCCCACGACCAAATCCGCCGTCGGCGGTTTGTCGACGATCGCCTTCGGCACGCCGAGATGGCGCGCAAGCTCCCACACCTGCGTCTTGAACAGATCACCGAGTGGATTGATCGGCGGCGAGTCGTCGGCGTGCCAGGTGAAGTAGCCGAATAGCCGCTCGGTTTTGTTGCCGGTGCCGAGTGGAATGCCGCGGTGCTTGGCCGCGAGATCGAACAGCGTGATCATCCGCACGCGAGCCATGACGTTGCCGCGACGACCGCCATCGGCATCCGGCTCATTGGCCAAGTAGCCGTCGACGGTGCCGGAGATGTCGATCGTGCGCGACTCGATGCCGAGTGCGTCGATCACTTCCTGAGCGTGATCGAGACTTTCCGCGCTCGACGTGCGATAGGGCATGCGAATGCCGAGCACATTCTTGGCGCCGAGCGCTTTGGCGGCGAGATACGCGGTGACCGCGGAGTCGACACCGCCGGAAATGCCGATCACGGCGCATCCGAATTTGCGACGGCCCATCTCATCGCGAATGAAGTGAACGAGCCACTCTTCGGCGAGCGCAGCGTCGAGTCGAAGGTCGCCGGGCGGCGCCCGGTGGTCGGCGCCGACACGCATGACCGGGACTCCGCCGGCAGGCGCCGATTTAGTATTCTCTAATTTGCTTGCCCGCCTATCGTTCGTCGCGTCGTCGTAGTCCAGCGCCGGCGGCATGCCGGCGACTACGTCGTCGATGCTTGCGCGAAGGTGTGGCAGCATCGTCTCGAGGTCGGCGATCAGCGGCAGTTCAGCGCGGGCCCGCGTGACGTCGGCCAAGTCGAGCGTGGCCGAGAGAACGGCGTCGGTCCACAGCGGTGCGCGGCCGCGGATGTCGCCGCGCGGTCCGGCGACGATCGACCCGCCCGGAAAGATCTTGCCACCCTCGCTGCCCACCAGCGTGGTGAGCGTGACGTAGACACCATGCTCGTCGGCCATGTCTCGAATGAGACGGTCCCACCGACTCACGCTCGCTGGACCGGGTACGCCGTCGGACTTCGGCATGGCGCCGCGCGCGGGCGGCGCCGCGCAGACGAAAATCACCTGCGCGCCGTCGAGCGCCGCGATAGTCCCCGTCATGCTGTGCCAGGCGTCCTCACAGACGAGCATGGCGGCGCGGCCCCACGGGGTGTCGAATGCGCGAACCTCACGCCCACGCTCGACGAACCGCTCCTCGTCGAACAGACCGTACGTTGGCAAAAAGACCTTCCGGTGCACGTGGTGGATCGTGGGCCCGCCCGCGCCCAGCGTCACGTACATCGAGCTGTTGTACAGCTTGTTGTGCCAGATCTCGTAGAAGCCGATAACGAGGTCGAGCGTGCGCGGAGATGTCACCGCGTCGCGATACGTGGCATCCAGATCGCGCGCGAGCGTCCCGGCCGTGAGGGCGTTGTCGCGGGTCCCTCCCTCCAGGAAATAGCCGGTGAGCGCGCTCTCGGCGAGCGTGAGCACCATGGGGCGGGGCTCGAGCTGGTCGACTTGCGCGAAGACCTGGCCGAGGCGGCGCAGATTGGCCGGGTAGTCGGCTTTCTGCGGCGCGAGCTGCGCGAGTGCGACGTGGACGAGAGGAGCCATGGGTGAAGACTAAAGGGAACGGTGGAACGGTGGAACGGTGGAACGGTGGAACGGTGGAACGGTGGAACAGTGGAACGGTGGAACGGTGGAACGGTGGAACGGTGGAACGGTGGAACGGTGGAACGGGCGTCGGCGCCAATCGTCAGGGAAACGGAGGTATCTTGCTGGGGTACCGATTGGGACCATCGAAACCGGAGTGAGTTCGTGAGGGTTCGGCGTTTCCAGGCGAAAGCCTGTGTCATTTTGTTCGTTACCGGGCTCGCCGTGGCCGGCCGTGCACAAGCACAGCAGGGGACGGCGCAATCGACGGCACCGTCGACCGGCGAGGCGTGGCAGATCGTTCAACTGCCGCAGTCGTCGATCGTGTTGGCGCGCGACGGCACGCGGATTGGCGAGATCGGTAAGGAGATGCGCACGAGCGTGACGGTGCGGTCGTTGCCGCGCTATGTCTCCGAGGCGTTCATTGCGATCGAAGATCAGCGTTTCTATCAGCACGACGGTGTGGACGTCATCGGCGTGCTCGGCGCGATCAAAGGCAAGGTGCTGCGCGAGAATCGCGGCGGTGCCAGCACGATCACGCAGCAGCTCGTGGGCTACATGCATCCCGACCTCATCGACCGTCGCGAGATCAGCGGCACGGCGGGGTTGTCGCGCAAGCTGCGCGAGCAGTCCGCGGCGCGTGAGATGGAGAAGCACTACACCAAGGAGCAGATCCTCGAGGCGTATCTCAACCAGATCAACCTCGGTCGCGGGTGGTACGGTATAGAGTCCGGCGCCTGGCACTACTTCGGGCATTCGGCGGCGCGACTGACGCTGGCCGAAGCGGCGACGCTTGCCGGTTTGCCGAAATCGCAGCCGCAGTACGATCCCATCACGCATCCGGCGGCAGCGCTCGCGCGACGGAATCTGATTCTGCAGAAAATGGTGGAGCAGGGGTTCATCCCGCCGTCGGTGGGCGACAAGGCGATGGCGGAGCCGGTGAAGACGGCGCCGAGCAACGGAATGTCCGCGCCGTCCGACTACTTCGTCGACGCGGTGCGCCAACAGGCGGAGCGAGCCGGCATTCCGGTGATGAACGGCGGCTACAAGATCTACACGACGCTCGACCCAGCGTTGCAGCGGAGTGCGGTGACGGCGCTCGTGGACGGCACGAACAAGATCGAAAAGATGAAGGGCTACCGTCATCTCGCGCAGGCGGACGCGAAAGGTCGCGAGAGCGACTACTTGCAAGGCATGGCCGTGGCGATCGATCCGTTCACTGGCGACGTGCGCGCCCTCGTAGGCGGCCGCAATCATGCGCGCGCACCGTACGACCGCGCCGTGACGTCGTTGCGCCAGCCTGGTTCATCGTTCAAGCCGATCGTCTACGCGACGGCGCTCACCGACAGCATTCCCGGCAACGCAATCGTGCCGGACACGGCGCTTCACATTCTGTTGCCGACGGGCGAGCTGTACGAGCCGACCGAAGATGACGCCTTCATGGGCGACATGACGATTCGCGAAGGGCTCATTCACTCGCGCAACATGGTCGCGATTCAGCTCGGCATGAAAGTCGGGATGGATTCAGTTGCAGCATTGGCGCGACGCCTCGGCATCACGACACCGGTGGTGCCCGTTCCCGCCAGTGCGATCGGCGCGTCGGACGTACACCCAATCGATCTCGTCGCCGCGTATTCGGCGTTCGATGACAACGGCGCGGTGGTGCAGCCGCGATTCATCACGCGCATCGATGATCTGTCCGGACGCGCGGTGTATTCTCGTCCGCCGTCGACGCCGCAGCAGGTCATCGATCCGCGCGTGGCGTTCATCGTGCGCGACATGATGAAGGATGTCGCAGATCGCGGTACCGGCACGCAGGCTCGCGCCGCCGTGCCGGATGGAATTCCCGTCGCCGGCAAGACAGGCACGACGAACGACAACGTCGACGTCTGGTTTGTCGGCATGACGCCCGATCTCGTTGCCGGCGTGTGGCTCGGCTTCGACAAGCCGAAGACCATTTTCCCGGGCGCGTACGGCGGCGGACTCGCTGCGCCGATCTGGGGACAGATGATTGGCGGCTATTACGGCAAGAGCGCTTCGTTGAGCTGGGCCCCGCCGCCGGACGGACTCGTGTACGCGGATCTCGATCGCGCGACGGGTCAGTTGGTTACCGCGGCGACGCCACCCGATAAGCGGTACACGGAGTATTTCATTCCGGGAACGGAGCCGCTCGAGCTACGGAACAATCCGTGGAAGATTCCGCAGTGGGGGCCGCTGTTCGTGCCGCCGCGGGCGCCGGGGATACCGAAACGCTAAATGTCATTCCGAGCAAAGCGAGGAATCTTCTGTCCCTAGTTAAGGACGAAAGATTCCTCGCATACGCTCGGAATGACAGCGACGTGTTTACGCCACCAGCGTTTCCGCCTTCTCTTCCATCTTCTCCATCATGGTCGGCGGCGTATCAACCGACTCATCGGTGGGCACGAGCGCGATCGCGAACACTTCGTCGAGCGTGCTCACGCAATGGAACGTGAGCTGCTTGCGGACGTCTTCCGGGATGTCCTCCATGTCCGCCTCGTTGTCCTTCGGGAGAATGATCGTGGTGATGCCGGCGCGGTGAGCGCCGAGCACCTTCTCCTTGACACCGCCGATTGGCAGCACGCGACCGCGGAGCGTGATCTCGCCAGTCATCGCCACGTCCTTGCGAACCGGGCGGCCCGACATCGCACTCACGAGTGCAGTGGACATCGTGGTGCCGGCGGACGGACCATCCTTCGGGATGGCGCCCTGCGGCACGTGAATGTGCACCTCGATCGAGCCGAGTCGATCCTCGGGGATCTTGAGCTTGGAAGCGTGCGTCGCGGCGTACGTCATTGCCGCGCGCGCTGACTCCTTCATCACGTCCCCGAGTTGGCCGGTGAGAATGAGTGAGACGTTGCCCCAGCCGCTGACCTGCGTCTTGTCGTCGTCGGTTGAGCGACTACCGTAGGTGAACAGGCGGCGAATCGCCGCTTCGACGAACATGATGTCGCCGCCGGCTGGCGTGTAGTACATGCCAGTCGCAACACCGACTTCGTTCTCGGTGTTCGCGTGCTCGGGGTGAACCTTCGGACGTC
Organism: Gemmatimonadaceae bacterium; assembly: GCA_036499625.1. Classification (GTDB taxonomy): domain Bacteria; phylum Gemmatimonadota; class Gemmatimonadetes; order Gemmatimonadales; family Gemmatimonadaceae; genus JAQBQB01. The sequence continues at coordinate 27,623 of DASYDJ010000050.1, read as the reverse complement.
CGAGCAGCGAGCGCACTTCGTCGGCGTCGATCTTGTTGTCGGCGATGATCTTGGTGTCGCCGCCGGCGATCTGGCGCGCAACTTTGCGCGTTACTGCGCCGATGCGCTGCTCGAGCTGACGCACGCCGGCTTCACGCGTGTACTTGGAGATGACGGCCATGACGGCGTCGTCGGTGAAAGACAAATTTTTATCTCCGAGTCCGGAATCGTCGAGCTGACGCGGAATCAGATACTTCTTCGCGATCTCGGCTTTCTCGCGCTCGGTGTAGCCGGCGAAGTCGACCACTTCCATACGGTCGAGCAACGGACCAGGAATGTTCTGGATGAAGTTCGCAGTCGCGACGAACAGCACTTCGCTCAAGTCGAACGGAATGCCCAAGTAGTGATCGGTGAAGCTGTCGTTCTGCGCGGGGTCGAGGACCTCGAGCAGCGCGCTGGACGGATCGCCCTGGAACGACGAGCCGAGTTTGTCGACTTCGTCCATCAAGAAGACGGGGTTCTTGGTCCCGCCTTGCTTCATACCTTGAATGATTCGACCCGGCATTGCGCCGACGTAGGTACGACGATGGCCGCGAATGTCGGCTTCATCACGCGCGCCGCCGAGCGCAACGCGCACGTACTGGCGGCCGAGCGAGCGGGCGATGGATTTCGCGATCGACGTTTTGCCGACGCCCGGCGGTCCGACGAAGAGAAGGATCGGACCCTTCGCCATGGCGCGAGCCTTGGCTTCTTTCGGATCGGTGATCGGCTTGTCGTCGGACGTCGAGTTTCCGAGTTGCGGCGTCGCGTCTTCCTTGGTCGCCTTGAGCTTGGCGATCGACATCTCGCCCGTCTGTTTGAGCTCGTTCTCCATCTGCTGCGCGCGCAGTTGGCGCACGGCGAGGAATTCGAGCACGCGATCCTTGACGTCGGGCAGACCGTAGTGGTCTTCGTCGAGCACGTTTTGCGCGTGGTTGAGATCGAGGTTGTCGTCCGATCGGTTGCTCCACGGCAGCTCAGCGATCCACTCCAGGTAGGTGCGGATGACCTGCGCTTCCATGGATTCGCGGCCTGAGCGCTCGAGGCGTCCGAGCTCGCGCTCGACTTCGGTGCGCGCCTCTTTGTGGAGATCGAGCTTGTTGAGCTTCTCGCGCAGCTCGACGATTTCCTTCGACTGGTCGTCGTCGCCGAGCTCTTTTTGAATCGCCTTCATTTGTTCGCGGAGGTACATCTCGCGCTGCCGCTCGCCCAGCTCTTCCTGGACCTGCGACTTGATCTCCTCCTGCATCTCGAGCATGCCGATCTGCTTTTGGACGTGCACGAGCACTCGGCGCAGGCGCTCCTCGACGCTCAGCGTCTCGAGGAGACCTTGTTTCTCCGGCGGGGGAAGCTCGATGTAGCCGGCCACGAGGTCGGCGAAGCGACCGGGGTCGGTGACGGCGTCGAGCACTTGGTGCACGACTTCCTCGGGCAGGCCGCGGCGTTCGCCGAGCTCTCCGGCGCGTTCGCGCAGTTCTTTATGAAGGGCGACGAAGGCCGGGTCGTCCTCGTTGAGCGGCTTCATCTCCTCGACCGGCATCACGATCGCGCTCAGGAAGCCTTCGGTCGTGGTGTATTGCAGTGCGGTGGCGCGCTGTTCGCCTTGGAGGAGCAGTTGAACGCCGCCCAGACCGCGCTGGATCTGCCCGATGCGCGCGATGACGCCCATCGAATACAGAATGTCCGGCGTGGGCTCGTCTGTGTTGTCGCGCTGTGCGACCGCGAAGACGAGACGTTCGCCCTTGAGGGCGGATTCGATGGCGCGGAGGGTTCCCGGGCGTCCGGCCGCGATGGGTGCGGTGAGCCCAGGAAAGATGACGGTTCCTCTGAGGGGGAGGACCGGGAGAGTCTGGCGTTGTGCCATGGGTAGTTCCGAGTAAGGAGAACGCGGCGGTAGTTCTAGCGCCCGTCGCACACTTTATTCCACCGCTGAGGGCAAGCTCCTAACTACTGTGATGCATGAAGTTACGCCGCCCGCGGTATCCGGGGCCATAACGGTGGCATATCCTGGGCTCGCCACGGTGCGTCACGCTGGCAGGCATGCTGGGGTGGCTGTGTGTCGGCGCGTCAGCACTCCTGCCGCTCCGGCGTGTATCCTTTCCGGACTGTTTGCCGTATGCTAAAATGCGGCATTCCCACCTTCCCGTCATAAACCCGAGCTAACCGCTTGTCGGATCCCGTCGTACCATCCTCGGATTCGGAGCTGCGCACGCACGTGGAGCGCGTGCTCAATCCGCACTACGAGCTGGACTGCGAAATCGGCCGCGGCGGGATGGGTGTCGTCTATCGGGCAAAAGATCGGCGCCTGAAGCGAACCGTCGCCATCAAAGTGTTGCCGCCGGAGCTCGCGTTCCGCAGCGAGATCAAGACGCGCTTTCTGCGCGAGGCGGAGACGGCGGCGCAGCTCAACCATCCGAACATCGTCGACATCTACGCCGTCGATGAGATGGAGAACATCGTCTTCTTCGTGATGGCGTACATCACGGGAGACAATCTCGCCAAGCGGCTGCACGATCACGGCACGCTCTCGGTGGACGAGACGCGGCGGACAATGCGCGACGTGGCCGACGCGCTGGCCTACGCGCACGAGCGCGGGGTGGTTCACCGCGACATCAAGCCCGACAACATCCTGATCGACGCTCAGAGTGGTCGGCCGATGGTCACCGACTTTGGTATTGCGCGCGCCGTGAGCGACGGAGATACGCGTCTCACGGCGACGGGCATCGCGATCGGTACGCCTACGTATATGAGTCCCGAGCAGGCGGCCGGCGAACGCACCATCGACGGCCGCAGCGATCTCTACTCGCTCGGCATTCTCGGTTATCAGATGCTCACTGGCGAGCCGCCGTTCGTTGCGAACAGCACACCGGCGATTCTCGTCAAGCACATCTCGGAGCGGCCGACGCCGGTGGAGCAGCGGCGCACAGATGTGCCGCGCGATCTCGCTGACGTCATCATGACGTTGTTGGAGAAGGATCCGGCAAACCGCTTCCCGTCGGCCACCGCCGTAGTGTCTGCGCTCGATACCGGCAAGATGCCGCACATCGAGCGCACGTCGTCATCGTATGCGGCCGACAATCTGCCGGCACCGACGTCGACGAGAGCGGCGACCAACTATGGCACTAGCCGCGGAACCGATCTGAGTCCAGCCGCCGCGCCGACGCCCGAAGAGTGGCGTCGCTGGGAGGCGCCGCAGGTCGCCGCGTTCCGGCGCAAGCTCGCGCCATATCTGTTCGTGAATGGCGTGATCGTCGTGGCGTCGATCGTGGGATCCACCGACTTCTTCGGATTCACGGTCCTCTGGAGCATTTACCTCGCGTTCAAATACGCGAAGCTGTGGGCCGACGGGTACGATTGGCGCGACGTGTTCCGCCAGCCGCGCGATCGCGATCTCGTAGACGTCGCGGATGATTTTCTGACCTACATGCGGGCGATGACCAACCGCGATCAGCGGAAGGCCATGCGCGAGCAGCGTCGTGCACGACTGGGACGCGGCGGCGCGAGCAGAGCGGCTCTAGCTCCGATGACGTCCGCGCCGCCGACCGACAACGGAGCGAGCGACGCCGGCGTGTACGCCGATCGAGTTCGGCGCGCCGATGCGGACCGCGCGGAGATTCTGCGGCTGCTGGATCGGATGTCCTCGTCCGAGCGGTCGCGGATTCCGGATGTTGCGCGGTCGGCGGATCGGCTGGCGGAGAAGGTGAGGTATCTCGCGATTTCGCTCTCCACGTTGGAGCGTGGCGCCGCGCCGGGCGGCGCGGAGTCAGTCGAATCCGAGATCGCGCGGCTCGAAGGTGCGGCGAATCCGCTCGACGAATCGGGAAGCGATGAACGCGTCAGACGCTTGGCGCATCTCAAGCGGCAGCGTCGCGCGCTGGCTGACATCTCGGGGCGTCGCGATGCGATCGCCGCGAAGCTCGAGACCTGCCTCGTCGCGTTGCAGAACGTGAAGCTCGACCTGATTCGGTTGAACGCAGGTTCGCAGACGCCGCAGCACATCACGTCGTTGGCGATGGACGCGCTGAACCTGGCCGACAGCGTCGACAGTGCGCTGTTCATCTCGGACGAGATGTCGCGCAATACGGGTACACGCCCCGCGGGTCGACCGGCGGCGCGGTAGCGCGTTGTCATCGTGAACGATTACCTGCGCGACCGCGTCACTGTCGCGGTCGGCGGCCAGTATCTCATCGAACACGAGATCGGTCGCGGCGGCATGGCCGTGGTGTACCGCGCCGTCGACCTGCGACTCAATCGCACCGTCGCCATCAAAGTTCTGCCGCCGGATTTGGCGTTCAATGGCGACGTGCGCGCGCGATTCATTCGCGAAGCGCAGACGGCCGCGCAGCTCAGTCATCCGAACATCGTGCCGATCTACAGCGTCGATGAGAAAGAGGGCGGCTCGCTCACGTACTTCGTGATGTCGTTCGTGGACGGCGAGAGTCTGGGAGTGCGCCTCGCGCGTGAAGGCGCGTGGCCGGTGGACAAGACGGTGCGGGTGCTGCGCGACGTCGCGGATGCATTAGCATATGCTCATGCACGCGGCGTGGTCCACCGCGACATCAAGCCCGACAACATCCTCATCGATCGCGCGAGCGGACGGCCGCTCGTAACGGACTTCGGCATCGCGCGCGCGGCAGCCGGCGAGACCCGGCTCACCGTGACGGGTGTCGCGGTGGGCACGCCAGCGTACATGTCGCCCGAGCAGGCGATGGGCGAGCGCGAGATCGACGGGCGAAGCGACCTGTATTCGCTCGCGGTGGTTGGATATCACATGCTGGCCGGCACCACGCCGTTCGAAGCGGCGAACACGCCAGCCATGTTGGTGAAGCACGTGTCGGAGCGTCCGCGGCCGGTGCGCGAACGGCGGCCGGAAGTGCCCGCGTATCTCGCGGTGGCGATCGATCGCGCGATGGCGAAGCGACCGAGCGATCGGTGGTCCGATGCCGCGGAGTTTCGCGACGCGCTCGATCGTGCCTCGGCGGCGGCGTCGGCGTCGCGCGCGCGGAGTGCGCCGCCGCCGCCGGCACCACCAATACAAGCGCCGCAGCCGCAACCCGTGCCAGCGTCGCCGCAATACGCCGCCGGACTTCCGGTGGCCCTTCCACTTCCGTCTTTCCCGCCGCCACCGCCAGGACTCAGCCGTCAAGAGCTCAAACGCTGGCACCAGGCGCAACGCCGCTGGGGCGCTGACATCTCGCACGCGGCTATCGTTGGGGCTGGGCAGCCGCGCCGCTACGATGATTGGCCGCTTGAAGAACGGGTGATCGCGTTCCGTCGCAGCTTCGTGTCGTTTCTGGTGGGGACTCCAATTCTCCTCGCCATCAACGCAGCGATGGGCGGAATGATCTGGTTTTTCATTCCCTCCGGACTTCTTCTGCTGAATGCACTGCGCAAGGGCGGATCAATTTGGTCGGACGGCGTGGGACCAATTGAAGCATTCTCGAAAGGCATCCGCAACAAACTGCGCGCGCGCCGCGCCGCGGAGCCGGCGTCGTTTGGCTCATCCGCCCCGGCGGCACTCCCCGCAATTCGATCGCCCGAGGACCTCGCGCGCGAGATCGCGCCACCTGAAATCCTCGGCGGACTCTATGGGGATGCCGTGCGGCGTGCCGCCGCCGATCGGGCGATCATGCGCGACATCGTGTCGGCGCTGCGGCCGGTGGAGCGGGAAATGATTCCGGAGGTCGGGCCGACGGTGGATTCGCTGGCTGAACGAGTCGGTTCACTTGCCACCACGCTGCATCGCCTCGACGCCGACGTCTCCGGTTCGTCGCTCGGCGCGCTGGACGAGCGCATTGCGTCGCTCGCTACGGAGACCGAAACCGCCGAGCGTGAACGACGCCTGGCGCTGCTCAAGCGGCAGCGATCGTCGTTGCACGACTTGCTCGAGCGCCGTCGATCGTTGGCGATTCAGCTCGAGAGCGCCGGCCTCATGTTACAGAACTTGAAACTAGATTTACTCAAGTTCCGGTCCGCCGGCGTGGGCTCGTCGATCGAGGATGTGTCGACGGCGACGCAGGAGGCGCGGGCGCTGTCGCGCGACATCGGGAACGTCGTCGAGGCCACGGACGATCTTCGGAAACTGTAGGTCATGTCGTAGCGGTTTACCCGTACTAACGCTCGAGCAGTGTACCGATCGCATCGGCCACTTGTCGCGGTGCTTCCTCGGGGGTGAAGTGCCGCACATCTGGAATCACGTCGAGCGTGGCGCCGGGAATCGCATCGCGCAGGCGGCGCCCTACGGTGATCGACGTCACAGGGTCGTGCTGCCCCCAGACGATCGCCGTCGGAACGCGCACCGATGCGAGCTGCGAGCTGAGATGCGCGGTTTCGCCGCTTGCGAGCGCGCGAACATGGGCGAGCAGCGCCGCGCGTCCGTCGGGTCCGGCGAACGGGCGCAGGTAGAGATCGAGCGAGTGCGCCGCGCGGGCTGCGTCGGAGTACCCGCGATTCAGGTCGCGTCGCAGGATGCCGAGGAGAACGTCCGGTGGAAGGAACTGCGTGATCGGTAGCGAGGCGCGCGCGATCCGAGCGGCAAGCGTGGGCCAACGATCGAACGCGACGCTGTCGACAAGGCACAGTCGCGAGACACGATGCGCGTGACGTACGGCAAGCGATTGCGCGATGGCGCCGCCGATTCCGTGGCCGACGACACATGCGCGCTCGATACGAAGCTCGTCGAGTACCTGCACGACACGATTCGCATGCGCGAGTACGTCGACTGCTTGCTGCTTTGGACGATCGCTTCTGCCGTAGCCGAGGAGGTCGAGTACGACGATGCGATGGCCGGCGGGCATGAACGGGACGACGTCGCTCCAGAGATGGCTCGACGTGGGAAAGCCGTGCAGAAAGACGACGGGCTCTCCCGCGCCGCGACTGCCGGCGGCGTAGTAGTAGAGTCGCGTTCCGTGTAGATCGAGAAACTCACCGCGCACGCGGCGCCCGATTCGTTCGCATGGGGGCGCAAAATTGCGCGCTCGATGCACACAATGCAACGAGGGCCGTCACCGGAGTGACGGCCCTCGTTGTTGGAACGTGGAAGCTTAGAGGACGGGCGGACGGCCACGGCCCTGCGGCATCGCGGCAACGTTGGCGTCGAACGCCTTCGCCTGGTCGGCCGTGAGGACGGTCTTGTAGGCTTCGTTACGAGCCTTCGTGTTCTCCATCATCTTCGGCTGGACGGACGCCATGTCGCCGTTGGCCGAGTTGCGGATTTCAGTGGACTTGTCGGCATAGACCTTGGTGATCGAGTCGACGGAAGTCTTCTGCGCGGCCGTGAGCGTGATGTCCTTGAACATCGCGGCCTGCTGCGCGGCGCCACCACCGCCACCACCGCGACGGCCGCCACCACCACCACCACCGCCGCCGCCGCCCTGAGCCGAAGCAACCGTGGCGACCATCATGAACATCGCGGCCGACATCAACGCCATCTTGATCATTTTCTTCATTTGCATTTGCCCCCAAGGAGTGTGAATTCTGCGGGTCGCGCTAACACCCGCGCTACGACAAGCTTTTTGAACGCAACGTCTTAGTTGTCGCCCTCTAGCGCAAAGACTCAAAACTGCTATCCTTACCCGCCCTTCAGCAGGACGCCCTCACCAGCGGCGGCCTTCCGGTACTTCAGGCCCGCAACGAGCGACTTCGTGACCCTGCCGCCCCTGCCTTCCTCGAGTCCCAGCCCTACCGTTCAACCAGTGACCTTGCCGACGCCAGTCGCGTCACCGGCAATCACGTTTCCGTTGTCTTGGTTGATGGATCATGCGGCGGGCCCGATTCAGTACCGGGCGATAACAGAAGTGGCAAGGCTTGCTGCGCCAATTGCTGAGCAAGTCGCGTCTCTTCCTTTTACGCATCGACCCGCGCTGACGTTGGCTATGACGCAGCAGCCTGATGGGACGTGGAGCCATTCCATGTTGTCCCTACCATCTGTGCGCGCGGAATATTTTGAAGGCATCGGAACCATCAACGCCGCGCGACGGCTGCTCGAGTATGGTTGGGACAAAGACTCGCCGCCGTTGATGCACGCCCGCCGCGTGTTGTTCCGTTTGCTCGCGGAAGATCAGGACCCGGAGTATCTGTTCGAGATGGGCGGCAAGCATGCGCCCGACGACGACATGGCGCGGCGTGCTCGCGCGATTCTGCGCGAAGCGGCGGCGGCAACGCTCGCGCAAGCCGGATACGAAGGCGACCCGCGCCTGCGCGGAGCCGCACGACGAATCATCGAGCGCGTCGCCGCGTATCTCCGGTCACCGTTGGCGCAGAAGCCGTTCGTGCGCATCGGGAACCAGCACGTTCTGCCGCAGGAAGCAGCACCACCGTCAGTGTATGCGTTGCTGATGCTTGCGCACATGCCGCTGTTCCGGCACGAATACCACGACGCCATGGCACTGCTGTACACGCATCTCTCGCAGCCGATGCCGCGTCAGGAAGCAATGCAGCTCTGCGGAAAGAAAATCATCGCGCAGCCGCACTTGGTGCTTGGCGACATGCTGCCGCATCGCAACGCGGCTGACGCCGACGTGGTGTTTTCCATCACCTGGCTCGAATTGATGGCGCGCCTCGGCTATCTGCGACGGAACGAGAATTGGTCGAAGATGTACGATCGATTCATCGATGACCGGGACAACGACGGCGTGTGGCATCCGCACAAGGGCATGGCTGCTCCTCGAAGCACCAATCCATTCCTGTGGCCCATGTATCCGCTCGAGGATCATCACTCGGGCGACGAGCGGTGGACCGACGTCACCTTCCGCCTCGGCTTGATCGGGCGACTGAGCGGCCGGACGATCGAGCTGCGGTGAGCCATCGACTTACCCCGGCGGAGCTCTATCCCGCGGGTGTGGTTGGCGTCGACGTGCGGTTCATCCGTCTCGTGACGGGCGTCACTGTGCGCGTCGCCGAGAGTGGGCCGATGGATGGCGTGCCGCTCGTGATGCTGCATGGTTGGGGCGGCTCACTGTACATGTGGCGATACGCGTTCGACATCCTGCCTGCGTTCGGCATCCGCGCGATCGGCGTCGATCTGCGCGGCTTCGGGTTGTCGGATCGGCCGCGCGAGCACGATGCGTACACGCTCGACGCGTACTGTGCCGAGGTGGATGCACTCTTCGACGCGCTCGACATTGCGCGCGGCGCGTTGCTCGGGCATTCGATGGGCGGCGCATTGGCGTTGCACTACGCGCTGCGCCGTCCTGGCCGGGTGTCGCGACTGGCGTTGATCAATCCGGCTGGGCTCACGCGACTCCTCTATCCGACGGTGGCGCGAGCGATTCCTCGCGCCGCGATGGCGGCGATCTCTGAGCGTGTTGTTACCAGAACTCTAATACGTTTCGTTCTGCGCCGACTCGTCTACTGGGATTCATCGAAGGTGACGGAGCAGGATGTCGACCAATACTGGAGTCCCACGCAACTGCCGGGCTTCGTGCACGCGGCGAGCGAGACGTTGCGAACGTTCGACTGGCATCCGGTCGGCGCTGCCGCTGAATCGCTCGCCATGCCTACGATGGTCGTGCTTGGTCGCAACGACCGACTCATCCGCCACGAGCGCGCGGCTGCGGCGCGGCTACCGAATGTAGCGGTGCACGATCTTGCCGGTGGTCACGGCGTTCACGAGGAACGACCGCGCGACGTGTACGAGCTCGTGGGCCCGTTCGTTCGGTAGCAATAGGTACCGCAACGAGTTAAATTGCACTGTTGAATGCCGCGGCAGGGAACGCCTTTGGGCGATTCGCCAGGAAGGTCGCGGTCACGGGTGTCGACGCGCACGAGTGCGCGGGCCGCAACGTCCTCCGTGAAACGAAGCCGCAGCATCATATGCGTTATCGGCTTCGCGAGATCGCTCGGCGCGCCCTCTGCTCGCCCGGCACATTTCGAAGGCACCGGTCCTGGGATGGTCCCGGGTGCGCGGCCCCGGTGCGTAGCGACGGGAATCATGGCGACTGAAACGATCGAGACGGAGCCGCGCATTAGCACTGCTGCCGCGGCTGACGAGCAGGACCTTGGCAACTTTGCCGACATGGGATTGCACGAATCAGTACTGCAGGCGGTGCGCGACGCCGGCTACGAACATCCCACACCAATTCAAGCACAAGCAATTCCGCTGGTGATGAAGGGCCGCGACGTCATGGGACTCGCGCAGACCGGCACCGGCAAGACGGCGGCGTTCACGCTGCCGATCGTCGATCGACTAATCGACGGCCCGCGACGCACGCGGGTGCTCGTGCTCACTCCGACGCGCGAGCTCTGCGTCCAGGTCGAAGAGAGCGTGCAGAAGTACGCTCGTCATGCGGAGCTCAGCGTCGTGTCGGTGTACGGCGGCGTGCCCCTCGATCCGCAGGAGAAGAAACTGCGCGCGGGCGTCGACATCGTGGTCGCAACGCCGGGGCGGTTGATCGATCATCTCGAGCGGCAGAACGTCGTATTCGACGATCTCGAGGTGCTCGTGCTCGACGAAGCCGATCGCATGCTCGACATGGGTTTCGCGCCGCAGATCAATCGCATCGTGTCGGACGTGCCGAGCTATCGGCAGACGCTGTTGTTCAGTGCGACGATGCCGCCCGAAGTCGAAGCGCTGGCGCGTAAGTATTTGCGTAAGCCGGTGGTGGTGCAGGTTGGTCGGCGCTCGTCGGTGGCGAGCACGGTGACGCACGCTGTCTATCCTGTGCCGCGCGATCGCAAGAGCGCGCTGTTGGCGCAACTGCTCAAGGAATCGTCGCTCGATTCGGTGCTCGTCTTCACGCGCACGAAGCATGGCGCCGATCGCGTGGTGCGGCATCTCGAGAAGGAAGCGATCGAAGCGACGGCGATGCATGCGGACAAGACGCAACCGCAGCGGACGCGCGCGCTGCAGGATTTCAAGTCTGGTAAAGTGCGTGTGCTCGTGGCGACCGACATCGCGCAACGTGGCCTGGATATCTCGGGCATCACGCACGTGGTGAACTACGATGTGCCGCAGCAGGCGGAGGACTACGTACATCGTATTGGGCGCACGGGGCGCGCTGCCAAGGAAGGGGACGCGTTTACCTTCATGGCCCCGGACGAGATCTCGATGGTGCGTCAGATCGAGCGCGTGATCGGTCAGCCGATTCCGCGAATCTCGGTCGCGGGCTACGACTTCGGGACGTTCGCGGCGGACTAGGCTGTCTCGTCGCCCGCGCGAGTTGTCAGCGATGAGCGTTCAGCGATAGTTGATCGCGCGTCGCGCAGAGCCGCAGTGTCCTTCGCGCGACCTGGCAATACTGCCTTTGGCAGTATTGCCACCGGCTCGCGCTGCGGACACGGCTGCTCCGCGCTCTCTCTACTTTCTTTCGCGGATTCTTGCTGACGACGACGCACACGTCGAGCAGCCTGCTTGTTCGCTCAGCTTCTGTGCGGAGTCGCGCCGCAATCGAGCAGCGGCAGCGCGCGATCTCGTCGCCGCGACGTTCGTCAGCCCTGCACGTCGTGCCGCCCAGGCTCAGCACACCCGGTCGCACCGTCGGTGGCTAGTGAGCGCGAGGTACCGCTGTCTCCGCAGCGCGAGCCGGTGGCAATACTGCCAAAGGCAGTATTGCCAGGTCGCGCGAAGGAGATTGCGGTTCCTCGCGCCCGCGCGACACTAACGTGCAACTGGCTTCTGACTACTGCTGCGGCGTCGCCTTATCAGGAGCAACGACGATCAGCCCGACGTCGCCGCCGTAGCTGTCGTGCGCGGTCGGGGTGCCCGGCGGGGCCATCCACGGTCCCCCGTCAACGCGCACATCGATCTGGTGCATTCCCGCCGAGAGCGGAACGGACAACTCCCACAGATCGCGGCCGCGTCGTACCAGCGTGAGCGGGCTCCAATCGCTGAAGTCGCCCATGACATCCACGGTTTCGACGCCGCCCACGTGGATGATGATTTTCTGCATTCCAGTCGGCAGCGTGTGCATCTCGAACGTCTTGACCAGCGGCGCGCGTGGCAGCGAGACCGGCACGCCGCCGTGGTTCATCGGCCAATAGGCCAGCTCCAAACCGGCCATGCCGAAGCTACGCGCCGGCAAGCCGCGCAATGGCAACGCAGGCTGGCGTCCGCCGCCGCCCACAATCGCGATGCGGTCGTTGAGCCACACCGTTGCGGTGCCAGTGCTCCAGCGCTTGGAGTCGGGTGTGACGTCGTACGAGTCGCCGAACCGATAGCCGGTGGAGGCGGTCAGCTCGATCGTCCCGACCTCCCAATGCATGGTGCCTTCGAGATCGCTGAACCGCGATTGCCGCTCGCACGCCGCACCCGGCTCCGCTGCAACCGAGAACATCGCGCGCATCGCGACGTTGGCACTCGGCGTCGCGGCCACCGCACACGAGAGGTCGGGGCTGCTCGCGTCATCCACCGCCGCGATCTTGGTGAATGAGAAATTTGTAAACGTCGTCGTGAACGTCGCGGTACCGAAACGTGCGAGTGCATCGCCGATCTTGGTCCAGGCGCCAGCGTCAGTCACGTTTGCCGACGACGCCACGGCCACGCGCCAAGGACGAGCGACGCCACCGCCGAGCCAGACACCGCCGTGCTGATGAAAGAGCACGTGAACGCGCGTCTGCACATCCACCTGATCGGTGCCGAGCGAGCGATCGTCCACCGCGCGGCTCGCATTGCCGATCATCTCTGCGCGTACGCCATAGACCGTGGGCGACGTGAACGTGCCGCTCACGATGCCGTCGGCCAACTGCAGATTCTGATCGGACACGAACGCCGAGCCGTGCGCAGAGAACGTTGCGTGTGGGAGCGCGTACTCGATACTCGGGGCGACACGCATTGCGCTCACGGGAAGGACGCCATCCGACACGGTGTACTGCCCCGCCTCGATCGTGGAGACGACTTGCGCTGCAAGTACCCGTGGTAGGGGCACCAGCAGCGCAGCGGCAAATGTGAGGATTGCGACCTTCGGCTCGTTCATATCATCTCGAGCGTTGGTTCTCCTGCCCCTACGGCGGCGTCACCTTGTTCCCGGGTTGCCGCTCAGGAGTCTCCCTGATCCGGCTCTGGAGAGCGGCGCCGGGATTCAACCCTTTTAGTATGTCCGACTGGACGCTATTCCACAACCCATTGAACGTCGCGTCGCTCGCGCCGTCCTGCCACAGCTTGGTTATGGCAGAGGACGCCTCTTCGCTCGGGACGCCGCGAGTGACGAGGTCGGCCCACACCACGAACGCGTCGAGATCGTTCCGATCTTTTTGCCGTGCTTTGAACGGCGTGAGTTGCGCAGGCTTGGCGCCGGCATAGAGCACGGACGCCGCGGCCTTCAACTCTTCACCGCCGACCGGGCCAAGCGTGGCGTACGCCGTCTTCAACAGGCTGAACTTTTTTCGCACAGCATCGACGATCCGCTTGCCGTCAACTTTGAGCGCGACACCTTGCAGCGCCGTGGACCGGAGATAGTCGGCAGGCAGACCAAGCGTACTGGCCGAGTCGACGAGCAGCTCGATGGTGTTCCGGCTGTTCGGGTCGAGCTTGGTCAGGGGGTCGGAGTCCTGCGCCGCCGCCGGCAGCGCGCCGAGGAGGGCGAACGCGACTGCGGCCAGGGAGACTGGGAAACGACGGTGACGCAGGACGGAGAGGAACTGGCTCACAGCGCTGAGCCTCCGCGAACGAGCTTGACGGAGTTGGCGTGGCCGAACCCGTCATCGGGCGCGAGCGGTGCGCTTGGATCAGCGCTCCACGCGCCGTCGACGACGAACGAATACAGATGTCGTCCCGCCGACAGCGGAAGATCTACCGTCCATACGCCGCCGTTTGGCTCGCGTACCATGGGCGTCTTGGTCGAGTCCCATCCGTTGAAGTCGCCGACGACGGATACCTTCCCTGCCTGCGGCGCAACGAAGACGAACTTGACGGTAGAATCAGAAACCGGGAGCTGTGATTGCGGCACAACAGCCATCTGGGATGGCCCGCCCGACGAGCGGACGTCCCGGTTATGTGCGAAAGTTCCGACGAAAACTCCAATACCTACGAGACCGGCGGCGATGAGCGTGGTGCTCGCCGGAGAGAGATGCAACGAACGCGGCTCGAACACTCGCTGCCACACATGACGCGGTCGCACCGGCACCGGCTCGGCGCGCACGGCGGCCATGATACGCTCGCGTGCCGCCCGGTCGGTACTGACAGGCCGGCGCGCTTCACGCGCGATCGATTCGACGTATGGGTGCAGCTCCGAGTCAATCATTCTTGATTCGCTCCCACCGCTCACGCAGACGGTCGCACGCGCGCTTCACGCGCATCTTCAACGCAGAGACGCCAACGCCAGTCAACGCGGACATCTCTTCGTAGCTCATTTCCTCGATGTGTTTTAAGAGAAACGCTTCTCGCAACAACGGGTCCAATTCACTCAACACGCGCTGGACGAATTCTTCATCTTCGCCCGACCAATTCGGCGTGCGATCCGGAGCGTTGAGCAACACCGCTTCTTCGCGCACGAAGACCCGTTCCCGATGCGATCGCCGCGCCGCGACGCTCCGGCATTGATTCACCAGAATCCGATACAGCCATGCACTGAACCGATCGCGCTCCTGATACCGATTGAGCGCGCGATACGCCCGAAGAAACGTCGCCTGCAACGCATCTTCCGCGTCGTCGCGGTTTCCAAGCATTCTGATCGCAAACCGCGCGCACCGATCGTAGTAGCGATCCACGAGCGCGGCGTAAGCGTCAACGTCGCCATCCAGCACGCGTTGAACGTCGGCGGCATCGTCGCTCATGTCCTTAGCTATAACCCACCCCTTTCCTTCGGGGGTCACATTGGCGAGTGATCGGTATCACGCTCGATAACCTATTTGTGCGACAGGACGCATGCCACCGCCACTGCAACCGAATGGCAACGAATGGCTTATGCAACCCACCCCGTCCACGCCTACCACCGCACCCGGCCGAGTTTCGACATCGTTAACGTGTCGGCGACCGCGCCGCGGTGCACCGTCACGCTGAGATTGGATACACCGTACCCGTACCCCCGCGCATCATACACCGCGGAGTCCCGATTGGATTCGATTCGCACGCCATACACCTCCGCAAGTGTTCTGCGCGTGACGGACTGACCATTCGCGTGAATCTCGACGGCAGCACCGGCGGTGTCGAACACGATTGCCACCGGTGCGGCACGGACGATCGCCATTTCCCGCGCGTCGGCGAACGTCGCGCCAATTTCGTTGACCGCGCCGCGCACCGATGCGCCATCCCGCAACGCGGCGAACCGTGGCGCGACGAGCGCCAGACACAGGGCGACGATCGTCATGGTCAGCGTAAGCTCCAGAAGCGTAAAAGCCGAGCGTCGGGGTCGCATGTCCTAATCCACGCTCGACGCCGCCCGTTCGTGCCATCATTTTGCTTCCGACCCCAACCCTTTCCCCTCAGTCCACACGCAATGCGGATCTCCACTGTTGTTACCCTTGTGACCCTCTCGTGCATCGCGCTCGCGACGACGAGCTGTGTCAATCCAAAGCAGCAGGCGAACATGGTTGCCGCGCTCAACGATGCGGCCAACCAAGTCAGCGGGTTGAGCAGCGATGTCAACGATCTCCAGATCCAGGTCGACTCGCTTCAACAGGTCGTTGCCAAGCAGGACAGCACGATCACGCGCATTGCAGCATTCGTGAACATGCCGCTCGTGAAGTAGCGCGAAGTAGCGCGAAGTAGCGCGCCGGCGCCGCTATGTTTTGGGTACGACGCCACACGCCATCATCCGACCATGCACATCACGATCGAATATTGCACGATGTGAAACTACGAACCTCGAGCCGTCAGGTTGGCGGCTGAGCTTCGTGAGCGGTTTCCCGCGGCAACCATGGAACTGATCCCGTCGAGAGGCGGGCGGTTCGAAGTCGTCGCGGACGGGGTGCCGATATTCGAGAAGTCGAAACTCGGCCGGCACGCCAAGGCTGGAGAGATCGTCAGTCTGCTCGAGGGCCCGAGCCGGCACGATCCGTAGACCGGCACTACACGGGCACTCGAACTCCGATCCGAATGCGCATCGCGATATCCACCGGCGGCGGCGACGCACCCGGACTCAACGCCGTCATTCGCGCCGCCGTGCTCTCGGCCGTGAATCGCGGCTGGGAGGTGCTGGGAATCAAACGTGGGTTCGCGGGCCTGATGGGCGAAGACGAGGTCGTACCGCTCACGAAGAATTCCGTGCGCGGCATCGCGCATCTCGGCGGCACGATCCTCCGGACCACGAGTCGCGGCAATCCATTCCACTATCCGCGCAAGCTCGCCGACGGGACCATCGTCGAAGAAGACCGGTCGGATGAGCTGATCGAGAATGCCAACGCGCTCGGCATCGATGCGCTCATCTCGATCGGCGGCGACGGATCGCTGACGATCGCCAAACTGCTCTGCGACAAAGGCATGAAGATCGTCGGCGTGCCGAAGACGATCGACAACGACGTCAGCGGCACGATCACGACCTTCGGCTTCGACACCGCGGTCAACACGGCGCTCGAAGCGATCGACAAGCTGCATACGACCGCCGAGTCCCACGATCGCGTGATCGTGATGGAAGTGATGGGTCGCGACTCGGGGTTCATTGCGCTCCACGCGGGATTGGCCGGCACCGCGGACGCCATTCTGATTCCGGAAATTCCGTACGACATCAATCGCGTGTGCGACAAAATCGTGGCGCGCGATCGCGCCGGCCGACACTTCTCGATCGTGGTCGTTGCCGAAGGCGCGTTTCCGGCTGGCGGTAGCGTGTCGCTCATCGGCGAGTCGCTCCCAGGCGAGTCTCGCCGGCTCGGCGGCCTATGTGAGCCGATCGCGCGCGAGATTCAGCGCATCACCGGCAAGGAGACGCGATCGCTGGTCCTCGGCCATCTGCAGCGCGGTGGCCAGCCGACGGGGTATGATCGGCTCCTGGCGACGCGGTTCGGCGGCGCGGCTGTGCGCGCTGTCGCGGAAGGGAAGTGGGGCCACATGGTCGCGCTGCAGTCGCCACACATTGTCACGATTCCAATCGAGGATGCGCTCCGCGAGCCCAAACGTGTCGATCCTCTCCATGACGTGGTGCTCACGGCGAAGGCCACGGGTATCAGCTTCGGCGATTGAAGCGTGTGTGAATGCTGACCTTGGCGCGTACGCGCATCGTCCCCTCGCACGGACACCCGATTCCGTCGCCACGGACACCAACCGACAGCCAGTGTATACAGTGTTTCCGGTAAGTGCTTGTAATCGTTAGTCTTCCGGCGGCGGAGCCGGCTGGCCAACCTGGCATTGCGCCTGCCTTGTAGCCGTGCGACGTAGCCGTGCGACGCCCGATGACCGGACGTGATGGAGGAGTGATGAGGCAGTTTTTCAGTGCGTTGTTAACGATCGGACTGCTCGCGGTTGCCGTACCAGCGGCTGCTCAACGCCCGCGGGCTGAGCAGCGGGATACGGCCAAGCGGACAACGCCAACGCCGGTGCCTACCGATGCGCGCCCGCCCAAGGGCATGTGCCGTATCTGGGTCGATGGCGTACCCGCCGCGCAGCAGCCGGCTGCTACCGACTGTCCAACGGCCGTGAAGAACCGTCCCGCCAACGCGCGCGTCATCTTTGGCGACGAGTACGCCGACTCGTCAAAAGCGAAGCCGGCGACGCGGAATAAGCTTCCGGCGGACGTGAAGGGCTTCACCGGCATGAAGACGCCGCCACCGCCGCTTCTCCCAAAGCGGCCGCCCGAATAGTCCGCTATTCTCATCATCAGCGGATCGAGCGCTATCGACCGTTAGCGAAGGATCTCTTTCTGCACAGAAAGAGATCCTTCGTCGTTCTGGCGGACTTCCGTCGGACTTCACACTTCCATCGACCACGGCGTGACTCGCACAGTTCGCGACCAGTATCTCCCGGACCACGAATCGTTCGTTCAAGCCGAGCCGCCGTCTGGCCGCATCATCGTGATTGCGCCAACGCGGGCCGCGTGCGAGACGATCGAGCTCGCGGTGCAACTGCACATCGATACGTATCTCGAGAAGCATCACGGCGAGCGAGTGCGCGAGCTCGCGCGTTCTGGGCACGGCTTTGGCATCGTCGCCGGCACCGGTACGGGAAAGACGCTCGCCATTCGCCCGATCGCCGAACAGATCCTCGGCACGACTGAACTCAAAGTCGGCGTCGTGAATCGCGAGCGCGAAGCGACGCCGGAAACGCCGAGCTGGAACGTCATCGTCGTCACGACGGGTATCGCGCGGCGCTGGTTCGAGGAAGGCGACATTCTGCCGACCGACACCATCGTCGTCGACGAGATCCATCAAACGTCCGCCGAGCTGGAACTGTGCCTCGCGCTGGGGAAGCGCGTGGGCGCGCGCTATGTCTGGCTTTCGGCCACGGTCAACCCCGCGTTCTATGCCAAATATCTAAACTCCGGCGACGTGCTCGAGGTGTTCGACTTCGATCCGGAAAAAGCGGCCGACGTACGCGTGATACGGAAACAGCCGCCGCAATTTCTCGACGAAGCGTTCTTACGCCAGCTCGTGAAGCAGAAGCGCGGAGTGGCGTTGTTCGTGCCAACGCGCCGAGGTGTAGAGGACGCGGCGGAGCACGTGCGCCGAATGGCGCCGCGCATCAATACGGCGTTCTATCACGGCGGCGAGCCGATTCGAATTCTGCGTCCGTTTCTCGAGGGCGGAGAAAAGAAACCGTACTTCCTCGCGATGACGGCGGCCGGTCAAAGCGCCCTGAACGTGCGCGGGCTCGACACGGTCGTGATTGACGACAAGAAGTTCTTCAACGCCATCGATCGCGGGCGAAACGTGCTGTCGCAAGAACACCTCGGCGCCAACGAGATTCTGCAGATGGCCGGCCGCGTACACGGTCGCGTCGCCGGCGGTCGCGTGTTCATTCTTTCGGATCGCGACATCGAGTTCAGCGCGCTGCAGCCCACCGAACCAGAATTCCAGCTCGCTGGAGACTCCGAACGCGTCGCCATGACGTGCGCCGCTTTGGGTGTGCGCGCCGACGAACTCGATTTGCCGGTGCCACTCGACAAGCTCTCCTATCGCAAGGCCGTCGGCCTGCTCGAGGAGCGCGGCATCGTGGAGAACGGCCGTCTGACCGGCTATGGCCGCTTGGTCGAAGCGATGCCGGTTGAGCGCGCCTGGGCCGAGCTATTAGTAAACGCTGATGACGATCTGATGCCGTTCCTGGCCGTCATGAGCTCCGTCGAATCGCTGCACCGCATGACCCGCGAAGAGCGCGACCTGGAAGGCTTGGTCTTGCCCGGCAGCGACCATCTCACGGCGTACAATCTGTACGCCGAGGCGTACACGACGACCGGCAGCATGGGTGCGGTGTACGGATTGCCGCGTCATTTGTTCGACGAGGACCGGATCGAGCGGTGGGCGGAACGCCGCGGCGCACTCGTCAAATCGATCGAGGACGCGGCACTCGGCATGGCGAGCATTTATCGCGCGGTGGGTTTGCCGCTGCCGAATCGCATGCCGATCGCGCGCGAAGATACGCTGCGCCGGTTCCAGCAGTTGCTCGCGCAGTATCTGCCGTTCGCGCTGGTGATCGACGAGCAGATGGCGAACCGGGACGAGGCGCGCGTGTCAAAGACGAGCGTCTGCGGAAGTTGGGGTCCGATCACCGGAACGATTCGCTACTTCGCCGACAAGTTCGGCAATCCGCGCGCGTCGATCGAAGGGACGCAGATTCCGTACGATTTGTTGCGGCCGTACGCCTCGGTGAAAGAAGGCGAGTTGATCTACAACCCCGACAGCCGACGTGCGCCGCTCGTGCTACGCCGGCGCGTGGAGTATCACGGGTTCGAGCTCGAGCGCGAGATCGAACCGATAGAGGAATTTCCGCCGGAGTTGGCCGACCGTGCGCGGCACGCGCTTGCCGAAGCACTCGCCCGTGGCGACGCGCGGCATCCCGGCGCTCGGCGGAATCAAGAGGCGATCGACTCGATTCGCGAGACGTACCGGCGCTCGGGCGGTCAGACGCCGCGTCTCGGATTTCCGGAGCTCACCGCGCTCTACGAGAAGCAGCTCGCGAACGTGAATTCGGTGGAGCAGTTTCGGAACGCGCCGGTGTACATCGACGCGGACGAGATCGTTCCGCAATCGGTGCGCGCGCGGTATGAGTCGCTGCCGTCGACCACCGAGGTTCGCGACAAGCACGTCGAGATTCACTACGACGTGGAAGAGTCGCCCGAGGGCCCGCGCGGTGTGGCGCGCTTGCGATTGCCGGAGAAACTGGCGCGCACGCTCGTCGACGAAGAGTTGCCGATACTCGATCGGCCTCTGCGTTTCATCGTCATGCGCGGCGCGCGCGGCGCGGCGCGTGGATCGACGCTCAGCGAGTTACAGACGGAGCTCGAGCGCCCGTTTACTCGCGAGGAGATTGCGGAGCTCGAGCGCGGCCACGACGAGCGTCGTCGCGAACGGCACGAGCGTAAGCGCGGATCCGCGGTGCGGAAATCCGGTGGCGAGTTGCAGGAGCATCAACGTCACGGCAAGCCGAAAGGCGACGGACGTAGCAAGTTTCACGGCGCCGGCGGAAAAAAGCGCGGACGGAAGCGGCCGCGGTAGCTCTGCGTTACAGCTCGTCGCGAATTTGGTACGCGTACGTCTCCTTCCGCACTTCCTCGAATCCACGCGCCTTGTAGTTCGGTAGCGCTCGCGGCGAATCCAGCGTGCACGTGTGCAGCCAAACCAGCTTCGCGTCGAGTGCCCAAGCCTCGCGCGCGGCGCGTGTGAGCATTGCTTTGCCGAGTCCGCGTCCCATGAACGCGTCGACGAGACCGAAGTACGCGATCTCGACGCCATCGTCATCGTGGCGCTCGATCTCGAAGTAGCCGGCGGTCTCGCGATCGACCAGCGCTTCCCAGATGTACACGTTGGGCGATGCGAGATAGGTCGCCAGTCGCTCATCCGTCCACGCGTTGCGATCGTGCCAGTACCACGCATTTCCCACCGCGCGATACAGCCGGCGGTAGTGCTCAGTGGTGATCGCGGGACGCGGAACGAACGACACAGCAGGATCGTCGAGCGTCACCGGACGGAGTTGCTCCGGCGTCCGAAGCTGCAAGTACGTGCGAACGACCTCGACGACGGGACTCAATGCGACTTGAGCTTCTCGCGATGGCGCGCGGCCTTGGCGCGATTGCCGCACGTCGACATGTCGCACCACCGGCGGCGCCCGTTCTTCGTGTTGTCGAAGAACACGCGCTGGCATCGCGGATCCGCGCAGCGGCGCACGCGCGGCAACTCGCCCAGGATGAGCGCGTCGGCCGCCGACTCCACGATGGGAATGACGAGGCCCGCGAATGCGTCGCCCACCGGCACGAACGAGCGAATGAATGTGCCGTCGCCGCGTAAATCGACGCGACGCGTGCCCGCGCTCCGGCCGAGCACGCGATTGATCTCCGCCAACCCTTCCGTGCGAACGCGCTCGCTCATCGGCCCGCGTTCGGCGAGCGATCGCAGCGCGCTGCGCACGCGCCGCGCGTCGACCAGCGCTGCGGCAGCGCCGGCCGGCTGCTGCTGCGCGCGCCGCCGAATACCAGCGCCACGCTCGGCGTCGAGAACCGCCGCCGCCTCGAGCCAGCGCACCATCGTTTCGAAATCGCGCAGCGAGTCGAAGCGGCGGATGCCATGCTCACAGTTGACGAAGTCCAGCCAGAGTCGTTCGCCGACGAACACGAGCGGCGAACGTTCTGCGGGCGCCGCTCGGAGCGGCGCGAAGCCGCTGATCGCGGCGGAATCGGATGACGGAGTGAGTGTGAGCATCGGCGGCGTCGAGGGACGACAAGATTATCCCGCGGCGCAGCGCGCAGCAAGCGAACGTCGTCGCGAACGTTCGTGCGCGGCGAGGACTAACGAGCGAGCGGATCGCTTTGTACATTTGCCCCGCTTCTCGAGGGAATTGTGAACGAATCGATACTTATTCAGTGTGACTTATCGTGAGCGCTGACGCTCGCGCGTCGTATTTCTCAGCTATTCGCTCGATCGCGGTCGGGTCGTCGAATCCAGTGAAAGTGGGCGCGGTGCGCGCCGTACTCGCGCCGCTCGCTCCCGCCGCGCGCATCGACGGAATCGCCGTTGCATCTACCGTCCCGGACCAACCGTTCGGCGACGACGAGACGATTCGCGGCGCGTTGGCACGCGCGTCCGCCGCGCGCGATGCGCTTGGCGCGGACGTCGGCGTCGGCATCGAAGGCGGTGTCGTCGAAGAGCCGGACGGGTCGATGCGCACATGCGCGTGGGCGGTGATCGTCGATACCGACGGACGCATGGGCACCGGCGGCTCACTTGCGATGTCGTTGCCCGACAGCGTGGCGGCGATGATTCGCGGTGGCATGGAGCTCGGTCACGCCATGGATCGTGTAGTCGGCGAGCACGGCACGAAACACGGCAAGGGTGCCGTCGGCATTCTTACGGCGGGACTCGTGGACCGCCAGTCGGCGTACGAAGTGTTGGTGACGTACGCGCTCGCACCGTTTCTCAGCCCGGAATTATTCGACTGACGGTTCGGCCGGAGCGGTAGGCGCAATTGGCGCGGCGATGAGCGCGTCCTCCACGTACTGAATCCACGCGCGACTCTCCTCGCACACCATCTCGACCTCGGTGCCGAACGGCAGCGTGAGATTTGGATTCTCGTGGCCGGCGGGAAAGTCCATCATCACCGGCACGTCGAGATCGGAGATGAGGTCGAGCAGGAAATCCTCGAACTCGTCTTCCTCCGTGCGATCGAGCGACAGTTGCCCGAACACGATGCCGGCGACCCCTTGCAGAAGTCCAGCGGCGCGAAGATGCACGAGATGTTCGTCGACCACCGACATCGGATCGCGCGTCTCTTCCACGAAGAGAATTGAGTCTTGCAGATCGATCTGGTAGTTGGTGCCGATCGTCTGCTGTACCAGCGACAAGTTGCCGCCCACGAGCCTGCCGGTCGCGCGGCCCGGCACGACCGAGCGCGCGAGCTCGCGACCGATTGGCTTCGGCGGGCAGGCAACTGTCAGCGCGGTAATCAACGACGCCATGGTTGGATCGCGCACGCTCGGCACCAGATCGTCGACCGTGGGTCCGTGAAACGAGCGGAGCTGCGCTTGGCGCATCAGCCACAGATGCAGCGCCGTGATGTCCGAGTAGCCGACGAGAATCTTCGGATTGTTTCGGAAGATCGCGGGCTCCAGATGCGGCAGTAGCCGCACCGCGCCATAGCCGCCCGTACTGGCGATGATCGCCTTCACCGACGGATTCAACCACATCCCCATCAAATTCTCGGCGCGCCGTTCATCCTCGGGGCGCGTGAAGCGCGGCAACTTCTCGAGCTCGGGATCGAGTAGCACGTTGAAGCCGGCGCGCTCGAGCGCGCGCACGCCTCGCTGGAGCCAGCTGCTCTTTGGTGCATACGAGGGCGACACCACTCCGATCGTGTCGCCTTTCACTATGGCTGGCGGCCGCAGCAGCGGCAGGCGCGGACTCTCGGCGCCGGGAAGGATCATCAGGGCTATCCTAGACGGCCACTGCTAGATTTACAACCATGCCGACGCCGAGTGACGCATCTACTTATTTCCGAAAGGGTTTCGGGCTCAAGTCCGAGGTTCAGGAAGAGCTCGCGACGGCGTACGACGGTCAAATCGTCGACTATCTGCGGTCGCATGACTACACGCTGACGGTCGGCGACGTCACCGTCCATTTGGCGCGCGAGTTCGGCTTTTGTTACGGCGTGGAGCGTGCCGTGGAGTACGCGTACCAGGCGCGACGGAAGTTTCCCGACCGCAGGATTTTTCTCGTCGGCGAGATCATCCATAATCCGCATGTGAACGACCGTCTGCGTGACATGGGCATCGAGATCCTGACGCATCCGGAGCCGACTGGCTCGTTCGACTTCAGCGGCATCAATGCCGACGATGTCGTGATCATGCCGGCGTTCGGCGTCACGATCGACGACTTCGCGCGGCTGCGTGACATCGGCTGCATCCTCGTGGACACCACGTGCGGCTCGGTCCTCAACGTGTGGAAGCGCGTCGACGCCTATGCGCGCGACGGATTCACGGCGCTGATCCACGGCAAGTACTATCACGAGGAGACGCGAGCCACGGCGTCGCAGGCGCGAAAATACGATGGACATTATCTCGTCGTGCGCAACATGGACGAAGCGCGCCTCGTGTGCGACTACATCGAGGGTCGCGTCTCGGCTGAAGCACTGATGGCGAAGTTCGAGCCGGCGGTGTCGCCGGGATTCGATCCACTCAAGCATCTCGAGCGCATCGGCGTGGCGAACCAAACGACGATGCTGGCGCGCGAGTCGTTGGCGATCGGTGAGGAAGTCGGTGCGGCAATCGCTCGGGCGCGGGGCAGCGAGGCACGCACGGCGAGCTTTCGCAGCTTCGACACGATTTGCAGCGCAACGCAAGAGCGCCAGGACGCGGTGCAGGAGCTGCTTGCCGTCGGGGTGGATGTGATGGTCGTCATCGGCGGCTTCAACTCGAGCAACACCATCTCGCTCGCCGCGATGTGCGCGGACTCCGTGCCGACGTATCACATCGAGACGTCGACGGGCATCGATCCAGAATCGCGCTCCATTCACTATCGCGCGGCGGCGATCAAGCATGCTGAGCTCGACCGCGTCGATTGGCTGCCTGCTGGGCCGGTGCGCATAGGAATTACGGCAGGCGCGAGCACGCCGAACAACAAGATCGGCGACGTGGTGACGCGTGTGCTCGCGACGCGCGAGCTGCGCGCCGAGCTCTGAGCGCTCGCACGTGGCCAGCGACTTCGCGCGGTACATCGCACTAGGCGACTCGATGTCGATCGATCTCTATCCGGCGCTCGACGCCGGAGAGATCGACGTCGCGGTGGCCCTGGAGCGCGACCCGACCGTGGGACGCGTTGCGCCACTCGGTGCGGCATCGCTCCTGTATGAGAACTCTGAAGAGCGCTGGCCCGACTTGGTGGGCGACGATCTCGTGTCGGCCTTTCCGGGAATCTCATTCGACAATCTGGCAGCCGATGGCGCGACGATCGGCGATGTCTTCGGCGAGCAGCTCGCCGGGCTCGAGTCGAACGACGAGCCCACGTTGATTACGCTGACGATCGGTGCCAACGATCTCTTGAGTGCCCTCGGCAACCGGCCCAAGCGCGACCTCCTCGAGCGCATCGTGTCCGACATCGCCGAGGCGTACGACTTTCTGATCGATATGTTGCGGGGGCGGTTTCCTGCCGCGACGCTCGTGGCGACCACCGCGTACGATCCGTCAGATCGCAGCGGCAAGATCCCCGGCGTCTACGACGACCGAGGACCGCTGCCGCTCGAGGCGCTCGACAGGTTGAATGAGCATATTCGAACGCTCGCTCATGGGACGCCGCAGGTACTGCTCGCTGACGCATACGAACATTTTCTGGGGCACGGGGTCTCGGCGGCCGACGAGGATCGGTGGTATTGGCGGCGGTCGTTGATCGAGCCGAACGCGATGGGCGCGAATGAGCTTCGGCTGCTCTGGCTGCGGACGCTGCGCGACGCCGGACTCGCCTGAGCCGCGACTCTCCCGAACGCCGTGAGGCGTGGTACTATATGGCCATGTCCAGCAACGGCCTGATCGACCGGCGGGATCCGCAGCTCGCGGAAGAGAGCGCGGTCGTGCTCGCAACGCTCGTGTCGGCGACGGGCAGCACGTCGAAGAAAGTTGGCGCGAAGATGATCGTTGGGCAGAGCGGCCGATTGCTCGGCGGTGTGACGATCGGCGGTTGCGTCGATGCGCAGGTGATCGAGGCGGCGGACGCGCTCGTGGCGAACGGCGGGCGGCGTCTGCTCTCGATCTCGCTCGACGACGACGAAGCGTGGGAGATTGGTCTCACCTGCGGCGGCACGGTCAACGTGATGCTCGACCGCGCGGAACCGGCGCGCGCCGGCGACGCGCTGGTGTCGGCCCATGCGTTCGCGGCTGACTTGCTGGCGCAAGGAAATGCCGCTGTCGTCGTGACGCCGGTCGAGGGCGCGCAGGCCGCCCTCGTCGTGAGCGACACCGACGCGCGCAGCGGCTCGCTCGGCACGACTGCACTCGACGACGCGGCGGCGCTGCTCGCCGTCGATGTCCTCAGGCAAGGCGCGCGTGTCGAAACGATCGACGACCGCCAATATTTCTTCGATCGCCTCGCGCCGCAGACGACGCTCGTCATCGTCGGCGCGGGACAGATCGCGATGTCGTTGACGCGCTTTGCGCGCGAGCTCGAGATGCACACGATCGTCGTCGATGGCCGCGAGCGGTACGCGACGCGTGAGCGCTTTCCCGACGCCGACGAACTGCGCGTCGGTATGCCGTCCGAGATCGTCGCGTCGATTGCGCCGACCAAGGGTGTGGCCGTCACGCTCGTGGCGCACGACTACAAGTACGAGCTGCCGATCCTTCGCAGACTGTTGCGCGAGCCCGTCGGGTACATCGGCATGCTCGGCAGCAAGAAGCGCGGCGCCGCGATGCGCGACATGTTGCGCGACGAAGGATTCACCGACGATGAGCTCGCGCGTATTCACACGCCGATCGGATTGGACCTCGGCGGCAAGAGCGCCGCGGAAGTCGCGCTGTCGATTCTGGCGGAAGTCGTGTCGATACGCAGCGGAAAACTTGGAACGCGTGCGTGACGGCGTTTCGCACTGCGGTGTTGGAGCATTTTCGGCATCCGCGAAACCGCGGCCCGGTCGACAACGCGACAGTGTCGATTGACGGCGCGAATCCGTTGTGCGGCGATCGAATTCGCATCCAGCTTCGCATTGAGCGCGACGCGATCGCTGCTGCCGGATTCACTGCGGACGCATGCGCCTTGTGCACGGCCGCGGCGTCCGTGCTCACGGAGCACGTTCGCGGCATGACGACCGGCGAGGCCACTGCGCTCGACGCGGCGTGGATCAACAGCGCGCTCGGCGGCGAGCCTCCGCACGGTCGTGAAAAGTGTGCGCAGTTGCCGCTCGACACGCTGCGACGTGCGGTCGCGTCGTCGTCCGGTGTGCACGAGTGATCGCGGGCCTGCTTCTCGCGGCGGGCGGTGCGCGGCGGTTCGGATCGCAGAAGCTGTTGGCGCAACTCGATGGCCAACCGCTCGTGCGTCACGCGGCGAATGTGCTGATCTCGACGACCGACCGTGTGACCGTAGTCGTGGGCAACGATGCCCGCCAAGTTCAGTCCACATTGAACGATCTCGACGCCGACGTCGTCGACAATGCCGAATGGGCCACGGGACTTGCTAGCTCCCTGCGTTGTGGAATCGCCGCTCTTCCGGTCGAGGCGGAGGCCGTCGTTGTCGCGTTGGGCGATCAACCGCGTGTCGATGCGATCGTCATTCGCGAAGTGATCGCGCGGTGGCGTGCTGGTGGTCGTGCCATCGTCGCGACACGCTACGCCGGCGTGCAGGGACATCCAGTATTGTTCGACCGTGCCGTCTTCGACGAGCTGCTTGCGCTCGAGGGCGATCGCGGTGCCAAGTCCGTGATCGAACGGATTCCCGAGCGCGTCGAATATGTGGACGTGCATGTGCCAGCACCGCGCGACGTGGACACGCCGGACGATCTCGCGGCGCTCGGCGGCTAGGACGGCGAGTTTCGAGTCGTTCCGTCGAGTCCATCCCGCCGTGCGCGGAGCCGGAGTGTCCTTCGCGCGACCTGGCAATACTGCCTTTGGCAG
>DASYDJ010000049.1:0-40277 GCA_036499625.1 Gemmatimonadaceae bacterium | reverse complement strand
ATGCCCGGCTGTTTGCTCAGCCGCACCGCCGTGAGCTTGAACTCGAGCGTGTAGCGGTGAACCGTGCGTGGCCCCGATCGTGGCATGACACCTCCATCGTTAGGTGAAAGTGTCTACAGAACTGGAGCAAGTACCCTCGTCGGGTTCAACGATCGTTAGACTGCGGTCGAGCGCTCAATGCCGCGTGTTCGGCAACGAATGCGTTGATCATTTCTGCGATTTCCGCGGCTGCGTTCAATTCGAAATGCTCATCGACTAGTTGTGCGGTTTCGGCAAGGCACTGATATGCGTTGGCAAGCGAAGCCGTTTGAATCATTGGTGATCGTGGCGAGAACGACATCATCTGATCGTCGAACCGCATTGCCTGAGCGAGTCCGCCTGCACTCCAGTGATGCCATTCGGACATCTGGTAGTACGGGCCATCGTACAACTCCGATGCACCGACGGCTTCAAAGATTTGGCGCAGCTGCGGTTTGTACCATGTCTTGACGTAGGGATCGCTGGGCGGTGGAACTCCACGAGATCGAGAATCGATCGCTTTCGAATTGAGCAAGTCATCGCCGTGCTCCGCGATTCGTTCCTCGAGTTGATGCACCTTTGCATCGGCTTCGGGGACACCGACGGCGACATCCTTGCGGAGCGTGCGCCAATCGATCACAAGGCTGAAGGCGCGCCACGTTAATGGGCGCGTCACGGGTTCTTGCGCCGCCCACTTCAGGAGGCACAGTCCTTCCAGCATGCTTCGGGCGAGGAGCGCTGTATCGGCATGGCTCTCTAGGCGAAGGATGCCTTCGACATGATGAAGTTGCTTCGCGTGAAAGTTCAACGCCATGAAGCCGAAATGATCATCCGCGGCGATGTTGACTCCGAGAACCATCGAGTCGCAGAACTCACGAAGCCCGTGCAGATGGTGGCCCGCGATCGGAATCATCGCCGCTGCTTCGGCCTCGATGTGGCTGAGGTCCGCGCGCAAAGCGTCTGCCGGATTTCTCATCGCTGATTTGTTCACGCGGGCTAGTGCAGTCTAACGCCCTATCTAAGCTGCAATGAAGTCTCATAAGAGTGCGCGCGCAGCGCGCACAACTCAATAGCGTTCCTTGTCAGCTTCCGTGTTCGTTAGGACGCAGGCGCGCGATGTTCGCTTGACAACTCTGAGGTCACGATGCGTCGCGGACAAGGGCGAAGAAATCTGCGCCCTCTATTTCAAGCCTGGCAACCTGCAGATTGACGACAAGCTCCTGAACAATCGGCTGCGCTAACGTGTCCGCAAAAATCTTCGCAGTGATCACGATTTTGCAATTCTGCTTCGCCCCGACGGCGAAGGCTACGTCCTGGCTCAACTCACGCTGCGGTTGTAACGCGCCAATGTCGAGTTCTTCCGTCCACTCAGTACTGTCGTCGCCGAACGCGTCGTCAAGCGTCGGTGATTTGTGAGCAAATAGCCCGAACGAATTTGTGGTCTTGGAAGGTTCATCGGTCCTCAATTGATCGATTGGAAGAACGTGCACGCGCACGCCGTCCGGCGAACTAAGGGTGAGCGACACGTACACGTCGCGAGCTCCCAGCGCCCCGCGATTCTTGAGACAGAAACGAAGTGGCGCGAAGAAATTAGTACGGACTATCTGTCCGGCCTTTTCGCGATAGTACCCTTTATTCGGTGTATCAAGATTGAGTGTATCGTAAGAGAGCAAACCTCTGGCTTTGCCCGCTAGCGACGTTCCTTTTTCGGCGGGCGGCGAGTAGTCGAGGATGGCCTCAGGATGTGTGACGTCGACGAACGTCCGTTCCAGAGTAATCTCGGTTCCTTGTTCTTTCCCAAACGCTGGATCCGCGAGTCGAAAGACAATATCGGTGACTGGTGGTGCACTGGGGTCGCCACCGCGATTACTCTCTCCGGCGAGAAGCATTCGCAGCTGCCGTTCGAGCTGCTTTGAAAGCTTCTCTTTGAATTCCACGTGATCGGAGTAGGACTCGATCAGGGCGTTCGGAAGAGTCTTCTTCTTGAAGTCGCGAAGCCTTGCGAGCTGTTCCAGGTCGAGCTTATCGGGCTGCTCTTTCACTTGCGAGAAATACAGCATCACAGGCTTCCCATCTTGCGCTACTCGTTCGATCTCCTCGATCGTACCGCCATCAGCTAGTCCTGTCGGAGTCCCAACCCTTGTCCAGAAGACGCCAACCACTAGATCGCAATGATCTACGATTTGGCGGTTGATAATCTCTTGTGGTCGCTTGCCGAATTCGGGAGTGGCGTGCGTTTCCCATCGAAGGGGCAAGAGCGCAATTTGTCGCTCGGCGGAATTGAGATCGTTCCATTCCTGTATCGTTCGGACTGCGATCTCGCGCTCCGGGCCAACATCGGACGGAGACGCAATCAAGATGCGAAAAACAGTCGCTGTAAAGGACATTGCCCGTGCCAGTTCGAGCCAACTCTCGGTAACAACCAGTGTTGCGTCCTAACGCCCAAGTTAAGCTGCGGGCGAATTCATAAAAGCTAGCGAAGCGAGCAATCCTTAAATCGCCCGACTGCTGCAATGTTCGTTAGACATCGTGGCGCAATGGAATATCGGCGGCGATGACTCTGTCGATGGCATCCGGCACGCCCAACGCGGAAAGCAATTCGTAGAATGCGCGATGGGTGACGAGCGGAAATTGGCATGGCCCGATGATAATCCGATCAATGAGTTCGGACGGCTCAAGGCCGACAAGATTCTGTTCGGGTGCATTTCGTAGCGGGAGTTTGAGAACCATCTGCGGCGTGCCCCGAACAACCTCAATGCTTTTCTGCAGTCGGGGTGTTTCATGAATCGTGGGGCACGCAATGACTCGCCACTCAAGTTCCTCCTCAAAGCTAGGATGCTTAGTCGACAACGCCGCAAACCGAAGCATCTGGAGAACCGCATTCTTGACGAACTCGCGGCCGAGGTGTTCGACGGAGTGGAGGGACGCCTCCAAATTGCTCGCTACGCTCCGGAACTCGTGCGCGAATGCCTCTGCGTCACCGTAGAAGACTGGGCTTGAATAGGCGCCGATGGCATTGGATGCACCAAAGATCGCCGTGCCGTTGAACACTATTGCCACACCTGTGCGGCCGCCGTAGGCTCGCCACATTGAAAGCCTGCCTCGCTGGTCCTCCTTGGCTCGATGCTCCGAAATGCACGTCAGGTAGGTGTCAAGTTGGAGCGCGGGTTGCCACTCCTGGAAAACTGTCACGATTTCCCCGGCAAGCCCTGGGAAGTTACGGTCGATTGCCGCGTTGATAACTCTGCCGGCTTCTCCAGCGTACGCCGCCTGAAGACACGTCATTCCGTGCGAGATCTCAGAAAAATCATTCATGGCTGTCGCGTTGCGCAGCCAGACCTCTCGGTTGCTAAGAATACGGGTCGCAGTTTCGGCGGTCGTATAGTAGACAAATCGACCCCCGCTGCTCTGAGCATCAGCCTGTCGCCGCTGATTGTACGGAAGAAACACTCTGCCGACGAGTGCGTAGAGATCGGCGGCTGTGGCCTGTCCGGGCAAAGTCATTTGGAGAACGGAGTGGTTGCATGCAACGGACGTCAGGCGAATGTCTAACGCCCGAGTTAGCCTGCGGGCGAATCAAATAAGAGCGTGCGCGAAGCGCATGCAACTCCTCAGCTTCGCCCGTCGGGCTCAACGATCGTTAGACATCATGCGGTACGATGCCAAAATCCGCGAGGACTTGCTTGCGGGCGCTGCGAAGAGCCTCGCTGCACGCAACGTTAAGAACCGTCCTTCGGTCGGTCGGTACGGCGAGATCACACGCCGCACAGTAGCCACGCAATATCTCGAGCCTGGCGTCTTCAAGCGCTTCTCCGTCGAGTTCGCACACGAGGACATCCGGCTCTTCACACGCCGGACATGTCGTGACCCAGGAAGGCTCAAGGACTCTTTCGAACTCGACCTGTCGCCTGTGTGTCTGTTCCCAGGTGATGCCCATGTTGGTCGCTTCGTCGGTTGCCAAACCGGCTGAGACTGACGTCAGACCGCGCTGGATGCGTACCCGTAGCAGATGCTCGAGGAGAACGAAAAAGGCGGTACCGTGAAGTTCTTGCTCGTCGCTCGCCGAGGTAATCGCGTTCACTGCGATCTCGAGTTGGTGCGAGATCTCTGACATAAGACCGTCATAAAGCTCGAACTTGAAGAAGTCTCGATAGGCGCCCACAAGGAGGGGAACGCCTGCGCGTAGCAATAGCGTCGCGCAAAGCTCATCGTCGCGTGGACTGAACCCTTTGTGGACGATGTTGTTACGCATTTTTCGGAGCGAATCGACGCTGACCTGATCGACCGCACGCATTGCCGGGCTTTTAGACCGCGCGCTCTCGAGGAGGTCATCCAAATTCTGCTTGCGCGGTTTCAGCGAAGTCGCTTTGAGCGCGCTTTCAAGCGCGAAGACTGCCGTAGTAAGCGCATGTGGATATCGATGGAGCGACACAAGGAACAGACTTGACTCGAAGCTCTGCATGGAACTCGCGATAGCCGCGGCCCCTGCGCCGGACGGCGTCGATCGGAACATCTCGAATCGTGGTTGGTCGGAAGACATGGCGAGATGCTTGAATGATGTCTAACGCCTGAGCTCAGCTGCGGGCGAATTCATAGGAGCGAACGCGCAGCATTCGCAATCATTAAATCGCCCGATTGCTGCAGCGTTCGTTAGATGGCACGCTCTGAGGGAGTCGGAATGCTCTCTGCCGACACCGGTGGTGTCGTAGGAACGGGATCTTGCTGTGGCACTGGTGACACGGCGCTGGCGTTTTTGGTCGCTTTGAGTCGCTGCTGTTCATGCCATGCATCGAGTTCCTCGCGCTCGCGCGCCACATCGCGTTGGGTGTGCACTGCGACCTGAAGCCTATTGAAGCCACTCGCGACGTGGCCAACATCCTTTTGAATCTTCTCAAGATCCCGCGCAAGGCTGATCAGCGGCGGAGTTCCGATCGTGCCATATCCCTCGAATGATTCGAAGTGAATGGGAAACTCGTCTGAGTAGTCACGCCCAAGCGCGCTCTTGTATCGCGCCTTGACAACGAAATCGAGGCGAGCCAACTCGTTGCCCGTTCCGTGATGCCCGTCAAGCACGCTCGTCAAGAAAAAGCTGATGCGCTGACGAGGGGCTAGGTGCCTAATTCCGTGTTTGAATAGTCCTAAGTCGCCAAGATACTTCCCTGAGAAGCGCTGGAAGTTCGGTATGGATTCGAGCGTGATTGAGTGCGCAACGCCCTGGCCGCTGTTTTCGATGATGAAGTTTATGAAGTTTATGCCGTGCTCACTCGGCTCTATCCAAAGGGACAGCGAGGGCTCCGTTTGGACCTCCCGCATCCGCTTGGTTTCGGCTACGAGGCGGTGGGTTAGCACGGCGTAGAACACCGTTGCGCCAGCTACGACTAGCGAAAAGAGCAAATTGATCGAGCCACTATTCTTGTTTATCGCGTCGAGAAACGCTTGCATCTGTAATTGTGAGGAAGTTCGTTGCGCCATCTAACGCACATTAGACAGCGATAATACGCAACCTACAGCACAAAGTCGATACATACACTCATGCCGATTCGCTGAACCCTCAACTCGCGACGCGCCTTGCAACCGCCATCGCCTCAACGCGTTCGACGTCCCTGCCTCACACGACTTCTTGCATGTTACACAGCATACCTATGCTGCGTACCATGCGGAAACTGTCACAAGTCGTCTGAGCGACGCCAAGGCCACGATCGATCCGCGACGTCGCCAAGAACCGCTCCAACCACACTCAACACAAATGCACCGCCGTCGCCTTGAACGCGACACCAACTTCTTTCCCCACAGCAAGCCCAAGCTCCTGAACCGACACTCCGGTCACCGCCGCCACGATCGGCGTCCCACTGGCCTCGACCGTGACATGACTCAACGCCCCCGTTGACGCGATCTCCAATATCCGCCCTCGAAACTGATTCCTCACCGACGACATCGACGCCGTCGCCGCTATTGAAGATCTCGAATCATCCACGGAGATCGAGACTTCTTCTGCCCGAATCACCGCATGCGCCGGCCCTTCCGCCACATCGCTGATTGCAAAGAACGTCAACTCACCGGTAGTAAACACGAGGGCTCGCTGCGCATACTCGTCGCTGACACTCCAACTGCCAGTGGCAGCATCTGAAGGCGCCAAACTCACAACGCCCGCAAACACATTCTCGGCGCCGAGAAAGTCCGCGATGTACGCCGACGCCGGCTGCCGAAATACGATCTCCGGCGCCCCGCTCTGCACCACTCGCCCACCGTCCAGCACGATCGCGACGTCGCCGAGCAGCCCGGCTTCCGCAAAGTCATGCGTGACTTGCAACGCCGTGAACCGCCGCTCCTCATAGACAGCGCGCAACAACCGCCGCGCCGAATTGCGAGACCGCGGATCGAGCGCACTAAACGGCTCGTCCAATAGCAATACAGAAGGCCGCCGCGCCAGCGCCCGCGCAATCGCGACCAACTGCCGCTCGCCGCCACTCAGCGCGTCAACGCTTCGCTCGGCCAACGAACCAAGCCCGAATCGCTCCGTAATCTCCCGCGCATCTTCCTCACTCGCCGCCCCATACGCGATGTTCTCGCGTACACTCAAATGAGGAAACAGATATGCGTGTTGATATACGATGCCGAGCCCGCGCTGTTCGGGCGGCTGCGATGTACAGTCTCGCCCGCCAAGCGAGACTCGCCCCGACGTCACCGGAATCACCCCGGCAATCGTCTCGAGCAGCGTGGTCTTCCCCGCTCCGGCTGTCCCGATGACGACACCATATCCGCCGTCAGGAACCTCAAAACTGATATCGACGAGCCGAAACTCCCCGGCGCGCGCATTCACACGGTCGAGCGAAATCACCGTTCCACCGTTCCACCGTTCCACCAGCGGCCGGCGTCGCCGCCCAATAGCCCGCGCAACACCACAAGCGGCACCAGCGAGAACAGCACGAGCACCGCGGCAACGGGCAACGCCTCACTCAACCCGTAACTCGTGAATCGCTCGTAACTCAACACGCTCGCGACTTTTGGATTGTACGTGAGGATGACGATCGCCCCGAACTCACTCACAGCTCGCGCCCACATCACGACCGCCGCGGCAGTGAGTCCTCGCGCCGACAGCGGCAGCGTCACGCGCCGAAACGCCCGCCACGCATCGTCGCCGAGCGTTCGCGCGACGGCTTCGTATCGCTTGTCGACTCGCGCGAACGTCTCGCGCGCCGCACTTACATATAGAGGCGCCGACACGAACAGCATCGCGCACACGATCCCGACAGGCGATCCAGCGACGCGAATTCCGGCAGCGTACAGCGCAGCGCCCGCTGGGCTTCCTCGTCCCAGAACTAACAACAGCGCAATGCCTGCAACGGGATGCGGAATCACCAGCGGCAAATCCATCACCGCTGCCACGATCGCTCTTCCCGGAAATGCCCGCCGCGCCAGCAAATACGCCAGCGGGGTCGCGCCGAGTATGCCGAGTAGGGTCGCGATCGTCGCGGTGACGGCGGTCAGCAGGAGCGCCGCACGCAACTCGGCGTCCGTTCCCACGGCGATAATTCCCTTCGCACCGCCGGCGGAAACGACGCCAACCATCGGCGCCACGATGAACAGCAGAAAGAGCGACGACAGCACCGCCACGATCACGCTGAGCACAGCGCGCGAGGCGACGGTCGAACCGGGCGGGGTGGACTGGGTGGCAGCGCGCTCCATGCCCAAAAGAAAGCCGGCCATCTGACCGCCCGCTACACGCGCGGCCACACGCACGGAGAGACGCGCGGAGAGACGCGGCTACAACGAAACTTCCACAGGGACGAGCCGTCCTTATATGAAAGCCGGCGTCTGTTTATCGTTGTACTAGCTGACTAGTACACTTGAGCCCGGCTTCGCTGCACCCTCCCCGCTTTCCCCCCAGGTCCTCCTCCATGACTGACCTCGCGATCGACATCCAAAATGTCGTGAAGCGCTATGAGGAGCACGTCGCGGTTCGCGATCTGTCGCTCCAAGTCCCTCGAGGATCGGTGTACGGATTGCTCGGCCCAAACGGCGCCGGCAAAACGACCACGATCCGCATGATCCTCAACATCATCGCCCCGGATTCCGGAACGATCTCGCTCTTCGGCCAGCCGAACACCGCGCGCGGCGTGCTCGATCGCGTCGGCTACCTGCCGGAAGAACGCGGTCTCTATAAGAAGATGCAGGTCAAGCGCGTGCTGCTCTTTCTCGCCGAGTTGAAGGGTGTCGGCACGGCCGAGGCGACGAAGCGCATCGACGAATGGCTCGAGCGCTTCAGCCTCTCGTCGGCCGACAAGAACTGGGGCGACGCGAAAGTCGACGAGCTGTCGCGCGGCATGCAGCAGAAGGTGCAGTTCATCGCGACGCTCCTGCACGACCCCGACCTCGTCATTCTCGACGAGCCCTTCTCGGGCCTCGATCCGATCAACGCGCAGGCGCTCAAAGACGCCGTTCTCGAGCTCAAACAGCGGGGCAAAACGGTCATCTTCAGCACGCACGTGATGGACAACGCCGAGCGAATGTGCGACTCGGTGTGCATCATCTCGGGCGGCATCAAAGTGTTGGACGGTGGACTGAGCGCCGTACGCGCCGAGTCTGGTCGCCGCAACGTTGCGCTCAGGCTCACCGGCGGCGCGCACAACGGCGTTGGCGAGGTGCTGCGCGATCCGCAGCTCGTGTCCAAGCTCGAGGAGAACAATCAGTTCTTCGACATCGAGCTCGCGTCGAACGCCGACGCACAGGTCCTGCTGCGCCGATTGATCGACGCCGGCGCGTCGATCGAACGGTTCGAGATGGTTCAGCCCTCACTCCATCAAATTTTCCTCCAGCGCGTCGGATTCACGGGCGTCGAGAAGGGGATGTCTGGTCATGGATAAGAAAATTTTCGTCGTCGCCAAGCGCGAATATCTCGAGCGCATTCGCTCGAAGTTTTTTCTCGTCGTCACGCTCGTCGTGCCGGTGCTGCTTTCGGGAGTCGTCATCTTTCCCGCCTACCTCGCCTCGCGCGGCAAGGCGTCGCATGACATCCAGCACATCGCCATCATCGACGGATCCGGCGCTGGACTCGGCGACCGTATCGCGAAGGCGTTGATGGGAGACACGCTGGCCGCGGCAAGCGATTCGATTCAGCCGCGCGTCGTCACGGTGACGCCGGCGCAGATTCCGGCCGAGGAAGCGAAAGCGACGGCCGAAGTGGAGAAGCCGAGGCACATCGCGGGGTACTTGGTGCTGACGGACAGCACGCTGACGACACAGACAGCGCGTTACGCTGGTCGTAACGCGTCGGCGATCACCGACATGGACAAGCTGGAGTCGGTCGTCCGTCAGGAAGTCATGATGGTGCGCCTCGAGCGCGAAGGCGTGCGCCAGGACATCGTGGGCGATCTCGCGCGGGCCAAGTTCCGCTTGAGCTCCGAGCGACTGAGCGACAAGGGGCGCGCCGGCTCGGGCGAGGGTGGATTGTTCGCCGGAATCCTCGTCGGCGTCATGCTGTTCATGTCGATCATCCTCCACGGCCAGAACATTCTGCGCGGCGTGCTGGAGGAGAAGTCGACGCGCGTGGCCGAGGTGGTGATCTCGAGCGTGAAGCCGGAGACGCTACTCGCCGGCAAGATTCTGGGCGTCGGCGCCGTGGGACTGACGCAGCAGGTGGCGTGGTTTGGGATCGCGTCGTACCTGATCACGTTCTTCATGCCGATCATGCTCAAGGGAGCCGCGGTGCCGGCCGCAGGCGGTGCCGGTGCTGGAGTCCTCAGCGGCGCGATGGGCGGGATTTCGCCCGCGCTGATCGCGATTTCGCTCGCGTATTTCGTCGTCGGTTTCGTCTTTTACGCCACGCTTTACGCGGCGGCTGGCTCGATGGTGAACAGCGAGCAGGAAGCGCAGCAAGCGCAGATTCCGGTGATGCTCTTGATCATGAGCGCGTGGGTGATGGTGACCCCCGTGATGTCGGCGCCCAACGGGACGCTCGCGGTTGTGCTGTCTTGGCTGCCTTGGTCGTCTCCAATCATCATGCCGATGCGCATCGGGTTGACGAGCGTGTCGCCCGTGGCAATCGCCGGTTCGCTGGTGGTGGCGGTGCTGGGGTCGATCGGGGCGGTGTGGCTGTCGGCGCGCATCTATCGGGTGGGCATGTTGATGTACGGTAAGAAGCCGAGCTTCGCAGAGGTCGTGAAGTGGATTCGCTACGCGTGAGGATGGAGGCGTAGCAGTTCACGCGGGCGGCCGGGGGCGCGGCGCAGTAGATTATCGGTGTTCTGATCCCCTTCCGGCCGTGCCCGCAACGGTTTAATTCCGCGAAGCGCCATGAGACTCATCTCGCTGCACGACGATACCGTTCGCTTGCTCGAGCGGCTCCGCATTCCATACGACGATCTGACGCCCGATGGTTTGTGGGGTTCGCCCTACCATCTCGTTGGATTGACGGCTGAGCAACGCGCGGTGCTCGACACCTGGAATCTCGACGTCAGCGATCTGACGCCGGCGATGATCGCCGGACTCGGCGCCGCGAACGGACATGGCGGCGAAGTCCGCGCTCCGCGCCGCCCAGCACCAGAGGTTCGGCCCGAACCGCCGCGCGAAAGTGCGCGGCCGACTCAAAACGCGCCGAGCGCTCCAACGACAAGTAGCAATCAACCCGCGGTCATGGCCGCGGAGCCCAAGCATCATGGCGATCCGCTGGGCGACGCCGCAGGCGAGCGCGAGATGGTCGGTCGCGCAGCGGCGGCCGCCGAGGTGGGATCGGTCGCGAGCTCGGAGCGGAGTGGCAATGGCGCGGGTGCGGCGACTGCGCCGCGCGAGGAGCCAGCCAAGATTCGTGTGAGCATCGGCGGCAAGTACAAAGAAGCCGCTGTGAAGAAGGGCAAGATCGTGCTCGACGGACAATCCTTCGACTCGCCCGCTCAGGCGGCCAAGTCGGTGGCGCCCGCGAAAGGCGATTGGGTGTTCTGGGAGTACTTCGACGCCGAAGCCGGAAAGTGGCGCATGCTCGACCGCGATTGGCGGCCCGGCACCGCGACCTGACGTCAGCAGTAAGAACGTATTCACGAACGCTCATTACCTGTCTCACCCCACTGATCCGAATCTGACGAGGGAGAACGCTTCATGCGCTTGATTTGCATTCACACCGACACCGTGGCCGCTTTGCAGCGCCTCCACACGCCGTTCGACGACCTGACGCCGGAAGGGTTGTGGGGCAGCCCCTACCACCTCGTGGGCGTGAGCAGCGAACAGCGCGATGTGCTCACGGCGTTCAATGTCGATTTCGAGGACATCACGCCGGATGCGCTGGACCGGTCGGCGGCGGGATCGAGCGAGAATCTCAGCTACTCGTCGCAGGGCAAGGTTCGCAACGGGCAGAAGCTTCGCACCAGCGTGCGCGGCAAGTATCTCGAAGCCGTCGTGCAGAGTGGCAAGATTCTCATCGACGGACGCACGTACGATTCGCCGGGCGCTGCCAGCCGTGGAATCACGGGCGACAAGACAGAGTGGGCGTTCTGGGAGTATTTGGATGACAGCTCAGGTCAATGGCAGGTACTAGGCCGAGAGTGGCAACTCTGACGGCTGGGGAATCACCCAGATTCGAGTCATGAGTTTTCAGCTTTAGATTGAAGTCCCGGGCGACGTGTCGCTCGGGGCTTCTTTTTCTTACACGAGTACTGACATGGATACATCGACCACAGAATTGACCGGGCGTGAGTTACTGCGGCACACGCTGGCAACGTTGGCGTATCGCGGCGGCAAAGCCATGCGCGGAGCGCCGGAGAATTTCAGCGCGTTTCGCGTCGCGCCGGGGACTCGCACGCCGGGGCAGATCCTCGCGCATCTGTGCGATCTCATGGACTGGGCCTACTGGATGGCGCTCGGCGAACAGCGGTGGAACAACTCGACGCCGCAGACATGGGACGTCGACGTCGCGCGCTTTTTCGACGCACTCGGGAAGTTCGATCAGTGTTTGGCGAGCGACGCAGCCGCTGGCGCGCCGTTGACGAAGTTGTTCCAAGGGCCCGTAGCGGATGCGTTCACGCATGTCGGGCAGATCAACATGTTGCGACGGCTCGCGGAAAGTCCGGTGCGCGGGGAGAATTATGCGCGTGCGAACATCAGTCTTGGGCACGTCGGTGAGGCGCAACCGGCGGCGGTCGTCGAGTTTGATAAGGAGGTCTGACGACAGCTATGAGCGAGTCGTCAGGTGGTTATCAGCTTCGGACGATCGGCTTCATTCGATCCGAGTTGCGCAGCACGAAAGACGCGCCGCGGCAGGGGTCAGAAGGCGCGCCGGATGCCTGGCTCGAAGTCGACAGTGCGTACGCGTTGGCGATCGTCGGACTCGAGGCGGGCGATCAGGTAGTCGTCATCAGTTGGTTGCATCTCGCCGATCGAGAAGTGTTGCAGGTGCATCCTCGCGGGGAAAGCGAGAACCCGCTCACCGGCGTCTTCACGACACGGTCGCCGGTGCGGCCCAATCCGCTCGGGTTGCATCGCGTCACCATTCGAGAGATCGATGGCACACGACTGCGGATTGGGCCAATCGAGGCGGTCGACGGAACGCCGGTCGTCGACATCAAGGCGGTCCTTGATTAGTATTTTCTAATCGACTCTCAGCGCCACGTTCGGTGCCAGGCGCGCCGCCCGAGCGGCGGGAATCCAGCAGGCGAATCCGGCGATCGCCACAAATAGCAACGAGACACCGACGTACGTCAGCGGGTCACTCGGCTTGATGCTCACCAACATGCCGGCGTGTTGCAACACGCCAGTCAGCGCGAGCGCCACAGCGATGCCAGCGACGATCCCGGCCGCGCTGATCACGAGACCTTGGCCAACGATGAGCCGGAAAATGTTGGAGCTCGTCGCACCAAAGGCCATGCGCACGCCGATCTCCGCGGTGCGCTGGCGAACTGTCGTTGCGAGGACACCGTACAAACCCACTGCAGCAAGCAGTGCGGCGACTACGGCGAACGTCGCCAGCAACACGAGCGAGAATCGCGTCGATGCCATCGCTCGGTCGACGTAGTCGCTCATCGGCTTCACGTCGCCCAGCGGCACCAGCGGATCGATTTCGGCCACCGCTGCGCGCACGGCCGGAATCAATCGCGACGGATCGCCTGTCGTTCGCACTGCCCAGCGCAGGCCGGTGAAGCCCAAGGTACCGTCGGTGATGAAGGCGCCCTCGCGGCCCGGCGCCGCCAGTGTCTGGTGCCGCTCGTGCTGCGCCACGCCGATGATTTGGCACATCTGTGATGCGGAGACGCCACAGTAGAGTGGCTTGCCGATGATCGACTGCGGGCTCTGACCGGGAAAGGCCTCCGCGGCGAGCATGTCGTCGATGATGATGCCGTTGAACGACGCGTTCTCGTCGGCAGCGGTGAAGACACGACCCGCGATGATTTTTGCTTTCATCACCGCGAAGTAACCCGGCCGCACGATGTGTAGTGTCGCTTGCCGAAAGAGCGACGGATCGTTCACCGAATTCGCCGGCCCCCAGCGCAGCGTCGCGTCCACTCCGTCAAGCGGAAGCGGGTTCGCCCCGGTGACCGCGACAACACCGGGAATCGCCGCCAGGCGCTCCTGCAATGTTTGCGAATACGCTGCGCGCTCGCCCGCGCTGCGCAGTCGTGTGTTGAACGCGGTGAACGTCAAGATACTTGTCGGATCGTAGCCGGGATTGACGCGCTCGAGCGCCATGAAGCTGCGCAGCATGAGCCCGGAGCCGATGAGAAGCACGAACGACAACACGACTTCGATCAGCACCACGCTTTGGCGCAGATATTTTCCGGCGCCGAGACTGGGACTTCGTCCGCCGGCGCGCAACGTTTGTGCGAGATTGGGACGCGAGGCGCGCAGCGCCGGCACGACGCCGAAGATGACCGCCGACAGGAGTGCGGCGATGATCGCAAATCCGAGCACCATCGGATCCATGGAAACGTTGTCGACGCGCGGAAGATTCGCCGGCGCAATGCGTAGGAGCACGACGATGCCCAGCTTCGCCAATAGCAATCCGATCGCCGCACCACACGCGGCGAGCAGCAAGCTCTCCGCGAACATCTGACCGACGAGTGTTGCACGCGTACCGCCAAGTGCCGCGCGAACGGCGAGCTCGCGCTCGCG
Organism: Gemmatimonadaceae bacterium; assembly: GCA_036499625.1. Lineage (GTDB taxonomy): Bacteria > Gemmatimonadota > Gemmatimonadetes > Gemmatimonadales > Gemmatimonadaceae > JAQBQB01. The sequence continues at coordinate 26,165 of DASYDJ010000049.1, read as the reverse complement.
AGCGAGGGCGCGCACGAGCAGGAGATTCGCCACGTTCGCGCAGGCGATGAGCAGCACGAACAACACGGCGCCCATCAACGCGAGGATTGCCGGACGCACAGCCTGCACGATGCCCGCCTGCATCGGCTCGACGCGCCAAACGGCGTTAGCGCCTTTGTAGAGTGGAAATCGATTCTGAAGATCGGCACCAAATGCACTGATTTGTGCCTGTGCGCTTGCGTAGGTCGCGCCGGGCGCGAGCCGAGCGATTCCGCGGAGGACAACCGCCGTGCGCGACGCCATGCTCCAGTTGTACCGCACCGCGCCGTAGATGTCCGGCTGAGATGTCATTCCAATGGCGCCGGCTGGAAAGACGATTCGCAAATCAGGCGCGGCGACGCCAATGATCATCGCCGGGACGCTTCCGATCTGGACCGTTCGCCCGATGACCGAGGAGTCACGGCCAAATTTTCGTTCCCAGAACGCATGGCTGAGAATTGTCATCGTCACTGGCTGACTCGCGGTATTCGCCGCCGCCGAGGAGTCGGCCGTCGCAGCAGGCAACGGCGTGCCGTCCGATTCGACGAAGTTGCGCCCGAAGGCGATCCGCGTACCGAGTACAGAAAAGAAGTTCGATGTTACGCCGGCCTCGTCGATTAGCTCGGCTTTGCCGTCACTGCCGACAAACACCGCCGGTCCGGCGCTGATCGCCGCAATGCTCTCGAACGCGGTCACGCGCGCTTTCAGGTCGAGCATGTTGCCCGGCGCCATCGGAAAATTCGTCTCGCGGCGCGTGAGCAGATCGGTCTCGATCATCGCCAATCGCTCCGGCTGCGCATAGGGCAGCGACTGCAGCAGCACCGCGTTCACGACGCTGAAGATCGCCGTGCTCGATCCGATCCCGAGTGCGATGGTGAGGATCGCGGTGAGCGCGAAGAGCGGGTTGTTGCGCAGCGTGCGCGCGGCGATTCGCAGGTTGTGAAATGACATGAACCGAAGATTGAAGGATCGGCGAGCTTCACCGCCCACTCGCCACACGTACGACACGCGCTCTCGAAGCGCCTCGGTTACGAGGTCTTGCACAATGCTCAGCCAGAAAGCCACCGATGATACGCCGGCACGATCGGCCGCCTTCCGCGCGTCGCGAAACGCCTCGACGAGACCGAGCTCGAATGCGTCGCGAAAACGTCGTGAATACAGGTGCAGCAGCGCACGATAGACTCGCTCGCCGTTGTTCAACGGTGGGACGGGAAAGTCAGCCACTAGCGATCAACCATCAGGCGATCGCGCCGTTGGCGCGCAATGCCGACCGTGCGATGTCGGCCAGCGCCGCCATTCGCTCGGCGTCGGCAGCAAGCACGCGTTTTCCCAAAGCGGTAATGCGGTAATAGCGGCGACGTTCGTCGTCGGCATCCGCCGCGGGCCGGCGCTGCGATTCGACGACGAGCCCGTCCTCGAGGAGTCGCGCGAGCAGCCGATACAACACGCCGGCTTGCAAGGCCACGCGGTTCTCGGACAGCTCAGCGGCATCGCGCATGATGGCGTAGCCATGGCGTTCGCCGTTGAGGAGGACGAGGAGGATGTAGAAGGTGTCTTGTTTGAGAGGGGGATATGTAGGCATAATGTGTATAGATAGACTGCATATATATGGGATGTTGGCCACTGTCAAGAACCGTCTGTCGGCTGCGGTCTGAAAAACGTCGATCAGATAACAGGCGAGGCCCGAGCTGATCGCTCGGGCCTCGGGTGTTCGCTGACTGCGGACGGCAGACTGCAGAGAGCAAGAGTAGTCAGGTGTCAGCAATCGCGATTAGTGTCGTACACTCCGCGCCGCCAGCTGCCTCTCGATTCTGGTATCTGGCACCAACCACACCCCCGCCACCACCACGTACAGCACGTCCGATATCCGCGGACTCACGAACGCCAGCGGAATGGAAGCCACGTACAGACATAGGCAGACCTTGCCTTTTACATCGTCTTTGACCGCGGCGCGGAGTGGGGAGTCGGCGCCCTCGCAATTGATGATCAATTGCTGAAGCAGCGTGTACGCGAGAGCGCAGCACAACAGGTCGACGCCGTAGATCGCCGTAGGGAGCGAGGCGAAGTGATTCTGGCCCATCCACGACGTGGTGAATGGAATGAGCGACAACCAGAACAAGAGGTGCAGATTCGCCCAGAGAATTCCGCCGTTGACGTGATCGGTCGCGTAGAGCATGTGATGATGGTTGCTCCAGTAGATGCCGATGTAGATGAAGCTCAGCACGTACGCGAGAAAAGTGGGCAAGAGCGGCCGCAGCACATCCCAACTCCCGCCGACCGGCACCTTGAGCTCGAGCACCATGATCGTGATGAGAATCGCGATCACTCCGTCGCTGAACGCTTCGAGACGCGTCTTGGGCATGGCAAGAATCTACCCGCCCTAGACCTCGCGGCCACCGCTCAGTCGACGCGAAGCCCGAACCGACTCGCCAACTCGCGGTGGCCTAGGGCCGTGACCTGAATCGCGCGCGACGTTGGATCCGCCTTGAGCCAACGCTTCCGCAGCGCGAGCTCGAGCAGCGCCGCCCCAATCGCACCGCCAACGTGCGGACGTCGTTCGCTCCAATCCAGGCACGCGAACGCGAACTTGCGTCTCAGCGCCCGCGTCTCGTCGACGTCGATGCCCATCGCGTTCAATCCCGCGGCACCTTTGTTCGTCACCTCGTAGCTCTTCTCGTCGTCGGCACCGATCGCAAGCCAGCCGAGTTTGAACAGGCGGTCGTGAAGCGCGACAGCGAGGTTGCCCGCGAGGTGATCGTAGCACGTCCGCGCAGCTCGAAGGCGAACAGGCGTTCGTGTCGCGACATCGCGGCGTGACGTGCCGGCGACGACGCTCAACGACTCGAGCAGCCCGGCAACGTCCTCATTGGTGATGCTGTAGTACCGATGCTTGCCATTCGCCACGACGCGCACGAGCTGCTCGGCCACAAGCCGCTGCAAATGCGTACTCGCGGTCGACGGGGTCACCTCGGCGATCAGCGCGAGCTCGGTTGCCGTGCGGGTTCGGCCGTTCATCAGCGAATACAGCATGCGCGAGCGCGCCGTGTCGCCGAGGGCGGCAGCGATTTGCGCGGCGCGTTGGTCGGGGTCGTGTTCGACATCCATGCTTTGATGATGCTCGAAGTGTTCCTGTCGAGCAAGTGCTAGCGTTCGCGATGGGGAACCTCGTCACTCAACGGAGAGATCGTATGTCGATCGCCTGCTTCATCCGCTATCAGATCGATCCTTTCCAGGTCGATGCCTTCCGCACGTACGCCGAAACGTGGGGACGAATCATTCCGCGGTGCGGCGGGCATCTGATCGGGTACTTCGTTCCGCACGAAGGGACGAACGACGTTGCGTGGGGGCTCGTCTCATTCGACAGCCTCGCGGCGTACGAGACCTATCGCAGCCGACTGCGCACCGACGCCGAAGCGCAGGCGAACTTTGCGACCGCGCAGAGCAAACGATTTGTACTTCGCGAGGAACGCACTTTCACGAGCGTCGTCGCCGGCACGTTCGAGATTCCGTCTGCCGACTGAGCTCATCCGTGCCAAGCCACGTTCTAGAACTCGCCCAGAAAATGAGCTCTGATTTCTGATGTCTGTTTTCTGTTTTCTGGGTTGTTCTCTGTGAGCAGACGGCCGAGAGCAGAGAGCTAGAGTGCTCAAACGCCAGAGATCGCTATTAGTCCAAACCGCCGCAACCCTCCGCCACCGCCAGTGTATTAAGTGCCGGAGGTAATCGCCAATGATACATGTCCGTACTTTGCGCGCGCGCGTCGCCGCCGTCGCTTTTTCAGTGGCCGTGTTCGCTCCGGCCGCAGTAGCGAACGCCGCCGCTCCCACGAAGAACCCGACGATCGAAGTCACCGAAGCCGACGTTGCCGCGTCGAACCAGAAGCTCGCCGGCGCGTACGGTGCGCTCGTCGACATGTGGACGAACGACTTCAAGCAGCTTGGTCAGCAGTTCGACGCGCCGCACATCGCGCGATATGAAGGAGCCGTGCGTACGCCTTGCGGCGTCATCGACTCCAACAACGCCGAATATTGTTCGGCTGACAATACAATTTTCTATGATGAGGTCTTCGTTGCCGGAATGACGAAGAGCGCCGCCCAGGCACTCGGCACCGACGGCGACATGGCGGGCATTGGTATCATCGCGCACGAAATGGGTCACGCCGTCGCGATGCAGCTCGGCTTCCAAGCCCGCGACTCATATACAAACGAATCGACCGCCGATTGTCTCGCTGGCGCGTTCGCGAAGCAAGCGCAACACGACGGGTCGCTCGAGAAGGGCGACGTGGAAGAAGCGCTATATGGAATGTCGCTCGCCGGCGATCCGGTGCTCGAACCGACGGGCAACCGGCGGATGGACGCAATGCTCCAACGTCGCTTGGCCCGTCAGAGCCACGGAACGAAGGAGCAGCGTCAAGACAACTTCCGCACCGGACTCTCCGGTGGCGCCAAGGCATGCCTCGGCAACTATATGCCGATCAGTTGATCGGCAGGAAGTACTAGTTCTCTAACGTTCTCTAGAGTTCCTCAATCGGCGCGAACCGGTGGCGAGCCGTTGGACGTCGCCGGCGCGCCGATCGCATCTTTCAGCTCGCCGACCCAGCCGGTGATGCGTTCCTCCATCGCGCCGTGAACGCCGGTCACGAGCGACGCCACCATGTCGTCGAGTGCAGCGCCGATCTTGCTGCTCGCACCTTTGGTCGCGCCGATCGTCGCAGCAGCCGCTTTGACGTCGGCGCTCGATCCACTGAGTAGCACGCCAGCGCCGACCGCCAACGCGAGCGCCGGCCACGGATGCTCTTTCACGATCTGCATCACGTCCAACTTCTGTTCGAGCTCGGCAAGTGTCGTCGACATGCGCTCGCGCGTCAGTTCGATGTCGCGCCGGACGTCAGCCGTTGTTTGAGCCATTCTTGATCCTCCTTGAGCGTCGTCACCGTCTCGTGCGGAGCGAGCTCGGATGGTGAGACGATGGACAGTCCGCGCTTGGCGAGCCACGCGGCCGCCGCGCCGGTGATCACCATCAGAATGAGCGCCGCCAACCAATAGAGATCGGCGGGCAACCACTGGTCGCCGACGAGGAGCGCCAGCCCCACGACGAGCGCGAGCGCACCGAGCACCGTGAACGCGACGCCCGTCGCAACGAACACGGTTCCCTTCGCCGCGTCGGCCGCAACTTCAGCGAGTTCGAGCTTGGCGAGTCGAACTTCGTCGCGGACCATCTTGACGCTTCCCTCCGCGAGATCGCGGAGGAGCGCGCCAAAGCCGCGACGGCCGTCGCGTGTGTCGCGCATATCGAGCGACATATCAGTTTCCTACTTGCGCAGTGCCTTGCCGAGGAGGTAGCCGATGCCCGCCGCGATGAGCAGCGTGCGTCCCGGGTGCTCCTTCACTTGATGCTCGAGGCCGCTCTTGAGTCCATCGAGATCGGCATCGCGCAACCAGCCTGCGGTCGCGTCCATTCCAGTTGCGACCTTGCCGCCGATGTCGGCGAGTCGGGCATCGCCTTCGATTGCGACGCTTCCAGCCGCCGTCGAACCCGCGAGCGCTACACCGTGACCGGTCGCGCCAGCGCGTTGGCGAACCTTGTCGGCGCCCGTCTCCAATGCATCGGCCAAGCTGTCCTTGAGATGTCCGGTGCGATCGCGAACTGTGGATCCGACGTCGGCGAGCTTGTCCTGCGCCGAGCCGGCGAGGTCGCGCGCACGATCGGTGAATCCTTGGCTGCCCGTCGCCGTGCTGTTGCCGTCGTTATTCAAGTTACTCGCGTTGCTTGTATCGCTCGCAGTGCCCGCGCTGGTACCTGCACCGCCAGAATCTTCGTTCCGCTCCATGTCGCGCTCCTCCCAAAGGGTGCTCGACCTGAGAGTGCAGAGCTTATGCCGAGGGATGCGCTTTGCTTCGAATGAGCGACGCTGAGCTGTTCGTCATCCATCGTTCACGTGCGTCGAGCGTTCGGCGGTACGAGGCAAGGCCGGCCGAGAAGAACGCGATCGCCAACGTCATGCCGGCAACGTTGACGATGGCCAGCGAGTAGCGAATCGCGGCAGGATCGCGAAAGAAATAGTCGGTAAGCCACGCGACAGAGCTTGGGCCGAGTGCTTGCGAGACCACGCTGAGGATGAGGAAATAGATCGCGACGCCTTGTGCGCGGAGCGGTCCGGGAACGATCTCCGCTGCGGCCGCGGTCGCCGCACCCCACGGCAGCGCGGCGAAGAAGTTGACTGGAATGAGCCACGCCACCGCGAGCCACGCCGACGGCATGAGTGGATACGCAGTAGCGGAGACGAGCATGCCGATCGCGCCAAGAATTCCGACGCGCAACGGACCGTCGATCTTTCCGCGGCGCACGAACCAATCGGAGATCCATCCGCCGGCGAGGACGCCCGCGACGCCGACTGTCATCGTCAACACACCTTGGATTCGGCCCGCATCCGACTCCGTGAGTCCGTAGGTGCGCACGAGGAAGGTCGCCAGCCACATCGCGATGCCGAAATTCACGAGCGCGGACATCGTGAAGCCGAGTCCGTGAGTGATGAACGTGCGGCGGTTATCGCTTACGTAGTCACGCAGCACGGAGAGCGGCAGCGCGACGGGACGCCCGCTTTCGCGTCGCGGCTCCCGAATGGTCAGCATGAGCGCGGCCACGACGAGCCCCGGCAATCCGACGGCGAGAAACACCGATTGCCATGGATGAATCGCGCCGATGATCGGAACTGTCCACTGCCCGCTTACGCTGAGCAGTCCCACGATCCATCCGCCGATGAAATACGCGGCGCCAGAGCCGAGGAAGATGCCCAATGAGTAAACGCTCATTGCCCGCCCGCGGCGCTCGCGCGGAAAGTAGTCCGCGATGAGCGACACGCCGGGCGCGTTCAAGGTCGCTTCGCCGACACCGACGCCGATGCGCATCGCGAATAGTTGCACGTACGTCTTGGCCGTCGCGCCCAACGCCGTGAACACGCTCCACAGACCGATGCCGCCGGCCACGATGTTCCGACGATTGGAGCGATCCGACCAGCGCGCGATGGGCAGCCCCAACACGATGTAGAACACCGCGAACGCGAGGCCGGTGAGATAGCTCATCTGCGAATCGGTGATGCGGAGGTCGCGTTCGATCGGCCGAACGAGCAGGGCCAGAATCTGTTGATCGATGTTACCGCTGACGTTTGCCAGCGTGAGCACGGCTACCACATACCATGCAGTCGCACGGCTCGGCGCCGCCGGCGCTCCCGGGTCGTCGGTCATGCCTAATGATAGCGGCGCCTCGTCGATGGAATGCCGGCGCGCTGCGCGATGTCGATCAGTCGTACACTTTCGCACGAGGAACGGAGGAACGTATGAGACATCGAATGCTGACCGTCGCCGCGCTGGTGATTGCGGCGGCAGGCGCGACTAGCCTCACGGCCGGCGCGCAACAATCCGGTGGACCGCCGCCTGGCCGCGGTGGACGAGGCGGTCGTGGCGGACGCGGAGGCCCAGGAGGCGGCGCACAGTGCATGGCGTCGGCCGACTCGCTCACCGATGCGCAGAAGGAACAGGTGCACACGCTCACGACAACGTTCACGTCGGCACATGCCGCGCAGCTCGACAGCGTTCGCGCGATCATGGAGCAAGCGCGCACCGCTCGGCAGTCGGGCGCGTCGCAGGATGCGATTCGCACGATCATGGAGAGCCAGCGCGCGATCGACGAGGAGCTCGCGCCGGCGCGCAAGCAATTCACTCAAGACGTGCGCGCGCTGTTGACGCCCGAGCAGATCTCGGCAGGCTGCATCCCGCCACCGCCGGGCGGACCGCCGGGTGGGCGGCGCGGTGGACCGCCGCCGGGGAACTGAAGGGTCTACGCGAATCGATCTGCCCGACTGATGTCTAGTCGGGCAGATGGCGTTCGAGCGTACTCCTGATCAACTCGGCCCAATCAGTCGGCAGCGTATAGCCGCTGAGCGCGTTCGCACCGCCGTGAGTTTTGAACTTCTTGTTTAGAGTTCCAGATCGCAGTGCGAGGACGTGCGGACTACCGATAGTTCCACCGGCTTTCGTGATTGCGAAACCGGCGAAGGATTCTTTGTCAGCCGCTTTGACGCCGTCCGCCACGACCGCGTGGTCGCGAAGCTGATTGTGCGAGGTCTGGCCTCCGGCGTTGTGCACGATGGGCTTGAGCTGGTTCTGGCCCATCGCAACGGTCCACGTCGACTGATATGCAATCGAATCCGGGCGTTGGCCGCCGGGAGCGGTTGGATCGAGGACCTCGCGGGGCGCTAGCGGTCGCAAGTGAATCTTGGCGCTGAGCATATTGATGACGCCGACGAAAGCGACACCCTGTGCGGCTTGCTTCCACATGAACAGGCTCTCGGCCGCGGGACACACCCGAAGGCCGCTCGCGGGCATCAGTTGTGCCGGCACTGTTTGCCCGGCCAGCACTTCGCCGGGATGCTCTACCGCCAAAGCCCCTGAGCCGGGCAGATCGACCTTGAACTTTACGGTCGGCATTGTTCCTCCTCGACAACTCTGGATCGCGAAAATGTCGCGTGCACCAAATGCGCGCAACTCGCCGGCGACGCCTGCGTTCGACACATTAATGCATGCGGCTTCGCTTCGCTCTTCTACTGCTCGCAGTCTTCGCCGTCGTTGCTCACGCGCAACAACGCGGCCGAGTGCAGGAGGACGTCTTCACGTCCAATGCGCTGGGCGTGCAGAAACATCTGGTCGTGTATCTGCCGCCGTCATACGATCGTGACACGACGCGCCGATTCCCTGTCGCTTACTATCTCCACGGGCTGTCTGGCAGCGAAACCGACTGGGTGTCCAAGGGAAGCATCGACGGCGCGGCGGATTCGCTGTTCGCCGCCGGCGCGCCGGAAATGATTCTCGTCATGCCGGACGGCGACGACGGATGGTACACGAGTTGGGCGAATCAGGTGTCACTCGCCTCGTGCAGCGATACGCTGCACAGCGAATCGCCGGATCGATACTGTGTAGCGCACGAACGCTACGACGAGTACATCGCGCATGACGTCGTGAACTACGTTGACGCGCACTATCGCACACGCGCCGACCGAGCGCACCGCGGTATTGGTGGACTGAGCATGGGTGGCTACGGCGCAATCATCCTAGCACTGCACTACCCCGACGTCTTCAGTGCGGCGGCGAGCCATTCGGGGGTGCTGTCGACCTTGTACGTCGGCGGTCATCCGTTCTCGGAGCCGGCCAGGTACGCGGCGGTCGTGGACAGCGCGAAGCCTGCAGCCGGCGGATTTTGGGCGCGGTACCAACTGTACTGGGGCAGCGACATCGCGCGGTGGCATGCCGCGGATCCAGCGCTCGCCGCGGCCGCGCTACTCCGTCGTGGAGGACCGATGCCGGCGATGTTCATCGACGTCGGGCGCGACGACGGCTTCGCCGATCAGAATCGCGCCTTTCATTCCGAGCTCGTGAAGCTCGGCATCGCGCACAACTATGCCGAGTGGGACGGGGCGCACACGTGGCGGTATTGGAGCACGCATGTGCGAGAGAGTCTTGTCTGGATGGCGGCGCGGATCGGAAAGTAATGTGCGCGCCCGTTGTCATTCCGAGCGAAGCGAGGAATCTCCTTTCACTAGTTAGGGACGAAAGATCCCTCGTCGCTCCGCTCCTCGGGATGACAACTACCGCGTAGCGATCTCGAACGCCGTCGTCGCGACGTCGTGGATCGGCGTCGAGATGTCGTACTCTTCGCCGAGTCGGGTCACTGTGGCGGCGAGCAGATCGAGCTCCGTGGGTCCGCCGCGCTCGAGATCGAGCAGAAAACTCGGACGCATGCTCGCCGGCACACCGAATAGATCGGACGCAATGCGCTGCTCGTCGCTGCTCGAGATCGGCGCGCCAGCGACCTGACTCAGCTCGACGATCTCGTGCAGTGTCGCGCGCATGAGCATGCGACCACGCTCCGTCGCGACCACCCGACCGACCGCCTGTCGAGTGAGCCCGCACACGACGGTCATCGGCACGATGAACGCGAACTTGCGCCACAGATCGAGCACGACGTCCTTGCTCACGTTCGCGGCGACACCGCCCTGCGCGAGAATCTCGGCCAGCTTGGCGGTGCGCGGACGATCGACTCGATCGAGCTCGCCAATCGTAATGCGGTCGAATGGGCTGAATCGTTCGACGACGCCCGGCGCGGTACGCACGACGCTGATCGCCGCTAGCCCGCCGATGATCTGCGCGCGCGGAACGCCGAGCGCCTCGAGTCGCTCAGCCGCATCGATGCCGTTGAGCAGCGGAACGATCGTGGCGCCGCTCGCCGCAGCCTTCGCGAGTGCCGGCCCAACCTCGGGGAGCGAGTAGCCCTTCACCGCCACGATCACGTACTCGCATCCCACGAGTCGATCCGCGTCGTCCGTGGCATTGAGCTTCGCCACGAACGTTTCCGTCGGCGTCTTGACCTCGAGGCCATTCGCGTGGATCGCCGCGAGATGCTCACCGCGCGCGATGAGGGTGACGTCCTGCCCGGCGCGGCTCAGCAAGCCGGCGTGATAGCTGCCGATCGCGCCGGCGCCTGCAATACCAATTTTCACGTTAGCGTTCTATTTCTTGGCGCCATCAAAGAGATGCGCGTAGTCGCCGTATCCCTCTTCCGCGAGCTTGGACACGGGGATGAACCGCATGGACGCGGAGTTCATGCAATAGCGCATGCCCGTCGGTTTTGGTCCATCGTTGAAGAGGTGGCCCAAGTGCGAATCGGCATGCGTCGAACGCACCTCGGTGCGCTCCATGAGCAAACTCCGATCGCTCTTCGTCTGCACGTTCTCCGGCACGAGCGGCCGCGTGAAGCTCGGCCAACCGGTGCCCGAGTCGAACTTGTCGAGCGAGCTGAAAAGCGGCTCGCCGGACACGACGTCCACGTAGATACCCGGCTCGTGATTGTTCCAATACTCGTTGGCGAACGCGCGCTCGGTGCTCTCGTGCTGCGTCACCTTGTACTGCTCGGGGGTGAGCTTCTCTTTCAGCTCGTCGTCGGACGGTTTCTTGAAGTCTGTCATGGTAGCTGTCCCTCGTGATGCTCGAGTCTATTGCTTGCCCATACCGGTGACCGAGAAGCTGCTGCGAATGGCGGCAAGCTCGTTTCGCTGATCCGGATTCTTCGCCATGATGTCGCCGAGCAGCGTGGACATTGCCTCGTCGTCGACCATGGTGGGTTCTGGCGCAAAACGATTGCCATGACCCATGTGCCGAGCGGGATCGAGCAGCAGCTCGTTCTGGAGCGCAACGTCGTGCTTGCCTTGCCGAGCGCGGACGGCGGCGAACTTCTTCCCGGCTTTCTCCATGTAGTAGACGCACACGCCGTCGACCTCGGCCGGAATGTCGGGAATCGGGTGCGAGGTGCCGTCGGTGCCTTCAAAAGATGTGGCGCCCGCGGAGAGCTTCGGAAAGTTCCGTTCGAACCCGCCGCTGTAGACCAAGCAATGATGCATCGTCGCCTCGATTTTTTAGGAGGGTGGGAGGAAGGATCGGGGAAGCTATGGTGGCCTGTCGTCATCCGCCATCCTATCTTGGCCCCATGAGCACGACATACGCTGCACCCGGCTCAGGCCGGAGCGAGTATCGTTGGGCTGTACCTGGCGACGTCAACGCGTTCTTCGGGCTGATGCTCGACAACGTCGTCAACCTCGCCGTGCTGGCGGGAGTTCTCGTCGGCGCATTCGGCTTCCCGGCCGACCTCGTGTACAGGCGAATGTTTCCCGGCACGGCGTTCGGCGTGCTGTTCGGCGACGTCGTGTACACGATCATGGCGATTCGCCTCGCGCGCCGAACGGGTCGCGACGACGTCACCGCAATGCCGCTCGGACTCGACGCGCCGTCGACGATCGGCATGGCGCTCACCGTGCTGGGCCCGGCGTACCTCGCGGCCAGGGCCAAGATGCCGGAAGCCGACGCGGCCATCGTTGCATGGCAGGTCGGCATGGCGGCGATGGTGATGATGGGCGTGTTCAAGCTCATCATGTCGTTCATGGGCGATCGCATTCGGCGCATGGTGCCGGAAGCAGGTTTGCTCGGATCGATCGGCGGCGTCGGCATCGCGCTCCTCGGCACGCTGCAACTGGGCACGATCTTCAGCGAACCGGTCGTAGGAATGATCGCGCTCGGCATCATCATCTACGCGCTTGTCGCGCGGCTCAAGCTGCCGCTGCGGACGCCGGAGGTGCTCGCCAGCGTCTTGGTTGGCGCGGCGTTGTACTACGGGCTCGGCGCAATGGGTTTGCTGGTGCATCCAGTGGCGCATCCGTCGGCATCGTTCCCGCTCGCGTTTCCCATGCCGACATTAGGATTCTTGAAGGGCATGTCGATCGCAGTCCACGATTATCTACCGCTGGCACTGCCGTTCGCGGTGCTGACAGTCGTGGGCGGCATCAACGTTACGGAGAGCGCACGACTTGCCGGCGACGATTACTCGACGCGCGACATTCTGCTCACCGAAGCAATCGCGACGTTGATCGCCGGCGTCTGCGGCGGTGTGAGTCAGACCACACCGTACATTGGTCATCCGGCGTACAAAGCGATGGGCGGCCGCGCCGGCTACACGCTCGCCACAGGCTTGTTCATCGGGCTCGGCGGTATACTCGGCTACATCGCCTTCATGGCCGACGCGCTGCCCAAGCCGGCGTTGGCGCCGATTTTCGTGTTCGTCGCGCTCGACATCACCACGCAGGCCTATCACGAGACGCCGCGACGACATGCGGCCGCCGTGACGCTCGCGGTGCTGCCGTCGGTGGCGGAGCTCGTACAGATATTGTTATCACAGGTTTATAATGGCGGCTTGATGTCCGCCGCGATCGACCCAGCGGGAACGATGAAGGCGACCGGCGTGATGAACCCGGACTTCATCAGCACAGTTGGCGTGATGGTATTGCTCGCACACGGCTTCATTCTCACGGCCATGTTGTGGGGCGCCGCGGTCGCTTTTCTAATCGATCGAAAGATCAAGGCCGCGGCGGTGACGCTCGTCGTGTGCGCGGCGCTGTCCCTGTTCGGGCTCATTCACTCGGTCACGGCGACGGGCGGCGTCTATCTCCCGTGGACGATTGGATCGTCGCTGCCCTACCAGTGGACCGCCGCGTACCTCAGCTTCGCGGCGCTCATCCTGCTGCTCGGCATGGTGAATCCGCCTAATCAGCAAACAATAATTACAGAATAAAAAAGTCCCGGCGTTGGTGGCCGGGACTTTCAACTTTGCTGAGGTAGAAAAGGGAAACAGGAGCCAGGCATCACGACATGATTTCCCACCCACCCCTCATGCCGTGATACCTGAACTCCTGTTAGCCACTTTCTACACCGCTGAGAGACGTTTGGGGGGCGCCCAACGGTGTAGAAAGAAAGTATTCGGCGAGCCGCAGCGCGTGGGTAAAGATTCCACAAAGATGAATTGCACTGCAGCAGTTTGTTTAAACGCGCGCGATGATGCTACGCACCACACACGTTGCTACGCAGTTTGCTCGAGCGCGTCGGGACGCAATTCAGCCGCGGGCAAACGCAGCGAAAAAACACTGCCGCCGCCATCACGTCGTTCGTAGCCGAGCGAGCCGCCTTGAATGTCGGCGAGCGTGCGCGCGATCGAGAGGCCGAGTCCTGCGCGACCTGCATCGGGCGCCGCAAACTGCGCGCGGAAGAACGGCTCGAACACGCGCGGCAAATCGGCCTCGGCAATACCAGGCCCGCGATCCGTCACCGTAAACACGAGCTGGTCCCCGTCGCGGCGCGCGCCAAGCTCGATCGAGCCGGGCGCGGGTGAATAGCGAACGGCGTTCTCCAGCAGATTGCAGAGTACTCGCAGCGATTGAGAGAAGTCGAAATACCCTACGAGCGCCGGACTCCGCAGATCGATCACCGTGCGGACTGGGCGGTCGCCGAACAGCCCGCGCGTTTGGCGCACCGCTGCGCCGATGAGATCTTCTGCCGTGTTCAGCTCGGGAATGGCGGAGTACGCGCCGCCCTTGAGGCGCGACAGATCGAGCAGGTCGCTCACGAGGCGCGTCAACCGATCAGCTTGCTCTTCGATCGCGCCGGCGGAGCGATTGCCTTGCATCGCCTCGCTCTGGGCGAGCGCCTTGATCGTTGTGAGCGGCGTGCGCAGATCGTGCGACACCGACGCGAGCACGATGTCCTTGAGACGATCCGCCTCGCGCAGCGCCTCGGCGTGTTCCGCTTCGGCCACGAGTCGCACACGGTCCACCGCGAGCGCGGCGTAATACGTGATGGCGTCGAGAAAGCGCCGTTGCGCGGCATCCAGCGTCACGGGCGTGTCGTTCGCTAGTCTCAGCTCGCCGACGACGCGGCCTTGCACCGCCAGGATGATTCCAGCTTTCTGAATTGTTTTGCCGGCCGGTGGAATTCCCGACGCGATCTCGCGCACGCCGAGCTCGCTGTCGTCTTCGCTCGTTCCGTTCAGCGCAATGATCGACACCTCCGACATGCCGACAGTACTCTGAATTACCTCGGCGATGCGGCTCAGTGCGTCTTCGGCGCGGCCCGCACTGAGCGTCTCAGAACCCAATCGAGCCAGCGATGCGATTTCGACGGCGCGGCGTTGTGCTTCTTCCGCTTCGGTCTGGGCGCGCACGAGCAGGTGCGTCGCCACGAGGGCGGTGAGCAGGAATGCCGACAGCGCGACCCAGTCGAGCGGCTTACCGTCGCCGATGTGCCCGAACGGCGCCTGAAAGTAGTAATCGATGAGAAGAAAGCCGGCGCAGGCGAGCGGAAAGGCCAGCAGCCGGCCGCCAGAGGTGCTGGCGCCGAGTATGAGGAGCAGGTAGACGAGTACGACGTGTACCTGATCGATGCGCTCTCGGACGTGAACCATCACGACCGTTGCCACGATCATCAGCAGAACCCACACGACCCACGTCGCGACGTCCCGCTGGCGCACCATAGTTCAGCGTGAAACCTCGGCGCGATATCCCACGCCAGGCTCAGTGATGATGATTTGTGGAGCCGCCGGATCGACTTCGATCTTTCGGCGGAGATTGGTAATGTGCACGCGAAGGTACTGTTGCGGACTGCCGAACTGCCGTCCCCACACCGCATCAAAGATCTGCTGGTGTGTGAGCGTGCGTCCTGCGGCAGCGAGAAGCGTCGCGAGGATCTGCCACTCGATGGGCGTGAGGTGCAACTGCGTTCCCTCGCGCGACACCTTTCGCGTCACCGTATCGATGTGCAGCGGGCCGATCGTGACGGGCGCGGCGCTGCCGGCAGCGGCGGCGAGCGTCTTGGCGCGCCGAATCTGCGCTTTCGCGCGCGCGGCGAGCTCGAGCACGCTGAACGGTTTGGTGACGTAGTCGTCGGCGCCGGCATTGAGCAGATCCACTTTTTCGTGCTCGGAGTGGCGCGCCGAGAGGACGATGATGGGGACTGCGGAACGTTGTCGGATTTCGCGGCATACGTCGGCGCCGGCCATGTCGGGCAAGCCGAGGTCGAGCACCACGAGGTCGGGATGTCCGATGGTCGCCGCTTCGACGCCGCTGGATCCGTTCGCCGCTTCTTCAACGCGAGCGGTGACGTCGTGCAACGCGTCGCGCACCGCGCGACGAATTTGAGGCTCGTCGTCTATGACGAGAACGAGATCGGCATCAGGCATGGAAGACATTGCGGCGAGGAGTTCTCATGTTCGGGTGGACCAATCCGCAAGGTCATCCGTCACAGCCCTGCTCGCATCCAGTATTCGGGATTCTTAGTGCATCGATGACGGCGGCACAGAATCTGTCCTGTAAACCATCATGCGATTTTACACGGCACTGGCACTGACGTTCGCGTTCTCGGCGACAGTTGGCGCGTGCGGCGATACAGCCACTCCAACTGTGGCCGGACTCGGCGGCACCGACACGACAACCAGCGGCTCGAGTCTCGCCATATCGCCGAATCAGGTACAACTGCTGACCGGCGGGTCGCAGCAGCTGACCACGAATGCACCGGCCAGTCTTCAAAACCAGGTGCAGTGGGGCTCGCTTCAGACTACGATTGCTATCATCTCCCCGAGTGGTTTCGTGACGGCGGTAGGCGCGGGCACGGCCACCATCACGGCGAACTATTCCTCCGATACCACGGATGTGGCGACAGCCACTGTGGTCGTTACCGGGCTCACGACTCCGTGAGCCGCGGGAGTCCACCTTCTAGAACCCAGCACGAATCAGTGTCGAAGAAACCAGATGCTAGTGTCAGTAAGAAGACACCAATAGATCACTATAAGCACGAAAAGAGCAAGCGCGCCAAACGTGTGCTGCCCGAGGACGAGCGCATGACCGCGGCGCGGCGAGAGTACCAGGCAATGCTCGAGGCGCAGGCGGCGAAGGGAAAAGGCGGCCGACCGAAGAAAAAGCCCGCGGTCTCGGCGAAGGTCGACGAGGAGGACCAGTCACCCGACGATTGACCGATCGCGCGACCCGCGACCGGCGACTCGAACAGAACCGGCGGAGGATCGAGCTCCTACTGGACTCCGTGTTCCGTCCGGGCAACTGGGCTGCGCTTCTGACGCACGCCTTGGCGCTGCAGGGTCGAGTGCGCGCGTCGGTGAGCAGCTTCGAATTGCGCAAATCGGGCGGCCGTTCGACTGAACCGCGCATTCCGCTGCGCATCGGCTTCGCGTCTGATTTTCATGCGGGCGCCACGACCAACGCGCAGCTCCTCGCCGACGCGTGCGATCTGCTCGCCGCGTTCCAGCCACACGTGCTGCTCCTGGGCGGCGACTTCGTGTCCGTGCGCGCGACGTACATCGACCGCCTCGCGCCACTCCTCGGAGAAATCGATGCGCCATTCGGCAAGTTTGCCGTACTCGGGAATCACGATCTGCGCGCCGATCATCGGATGGTCGTGAGTCATCTCGAGCACGCCGGCGTTCGCATGATCACGAATCAGCATGTCACGCTTCCGCCACCGTTCGACGACATCACCATCTGCGGCCTCGATGATCCAACGCGCGGAGATCCGCGCGCCGATCTCGCGTTGGACGGAGCGACTGGGACGCGAATCGTCCTCATGCATTCGCCCGAAGGACTCACGGCCATCGGGGATCGGCGGTTCGATCTCGCATTCGCCGGCCACACACATGGCGGACAGCTCGTGCTGCCGTGGGGAGCGCCCGTCTTCGTGCCGGGCGGCGAGCTGAATCGCCGCTACTGCAGCGGGTCGTTCCGCCTCGAAGGCGCTGCGACGCGCTGGCTGGTCGTGAGTCGCGGCGTTGGATGCAGTACGATTCCACTTCGCGCCTTCGCGCCGCCCGAGGTGCATTTGTGCACCATTAGTTGAGCGGGGGGTATCTTCACGGCAAACACATTGCGAGTCATGTTCTTTCCATACCCCGAGGATCGAGCATGTTGAATTGGAAAACGCCGGCGCTCGTTGTAATCGCTGCGCTGGTCATGCCCCTTGTACCGCTCGCGACGCTGCGCGCACAATCGTGCCGAGGCTGCGTCGAGGAAGACACGGTTCCGCGCACGCACATCGTGCCTGGACTTGGCCTGCGCGTCGGCGCGCCCCAGAAAGCGTCCGTCGCACTCGGCGTCGTGCTCGGGGAAGACTGGCAGACGCACGGCCACGATCGTTCGCGCAACGTGGGAGTGTTCGCCGAGCCGGGGCTGTCGGCGGGGCGCGCGTCGATCGCGTACATCGATCACGGATATGGAAACTTCGGCTCGGGCTTCGGCGTTGCCGCGACCGTAATGCGCACATGGCGCGATCCGTGGTGGGCGAAGGAGAACGTCACGTACGCGGGCGGCGAAATCACGCTCTGGCCGATTCTCTTTCTCGGTCCGCGCGTCGGAGTCTTTCGCGCGATGGGTACATCGGGCGCCGGTCTCGCAAAACGTTGGCTCGTGACGTTCGACTTCGGATTTGGCTTGTAGCCGCCCAAGGTTTCACCAGTTTCACGACATGACGAATCGACTGTATTACACCGACGCGTATCGCACGGCGTTCACCGCGGCCATCGTCGAGCGAAGCGACGACGGGTTGCGCGTCTATCTCGACGAAACCGCATTCTATCCGACCTCCGGCGGCCAACTGCACGACCTCGGCTCGCTCGGCGGCGTTGCAGTCGTGGACGTGGTCGACGAGGACGACCGCATCGCGCACGTGCTCGCGGCGCCGCTCGCCGCGACGAATGCCGTGCAAGGCGAGATCGATTGGTCGCGACGCTTTGACCACATGCAGCAGCATACAGGTCAGCATCTCTTGTCCGCGGTATTCGAGGATCTCTTCGGCTTCAAGACGGTCAGCGTGCATTTCGGCGACGACTATTCGACACTCGATCTCGACACTGAGTCGGTAACGCACAAGCAGCTTTTGCAGGCCGAATCGCGGGCGAACGCGGTTGTCGCAGAAGCGCGGCCGGTGGTCGTGACGTTCGAAGACGCGGCCGCCGCGATTGGTTTGCGCAAGCCGTCCGATCGTCAGGGCACGCTGCGCATCGTCTCAATCGATGCGGTCGATCGCAGCGCGTGCGGCGGAACGCACGTGCGCACGACGGCCGAGATAGGGCCGGTGCTGCTACGGACGACGGAGAAAGTCCGCAAGACGACACGCGTCCAGTTTCTCTGCGGCGCGCGGGCCATCGATCGCGCACGGCGGGACTTCGAGTCGCTCGGCAAAATCGCCGCGACGCTGTCAGCAGCGCCGGATGAAGTTCCCGCGCTCATCGAAGCACAAGCCGCTCGCGCCAAAGACGCTGACAGCACGCGAAAAAAACTCGAGCGCGAGCTCGCGAGCTATCGGGCGCGCGAGCGTTATGAGAATACTCATCCCGATGCGAGCGGACTGCGCACCGTCGTGCTGCTCGATGCCGAGTCGATCGACGAGCTGCGAACGTTGGCGCAGGCCATCATCGCGTTGCCGAAGGTCGTCGTCGTTGGCGCACTGAAGACGCCGCCGTCGGTGCTGCTCGCGAGCTCCGAAGATTCCGGTGTCGACGCGGGCCGCGTACTCAAGGAGCGCCTTGCGGCTGCCGGCGGTCGCGGCGGCGGCTCGCCGCGCACGGCGCAGGGAAGTTTGCCGAGCGCCGAGGCGTGCGATGCGCTCGTGGCGGCGCTGGTCAGTCGGGACGCGTAAGCGAAACTCGCGGCCAGATCGAATCGATCGCCGCAATCACGCGATCGACCGAAAGCGTATCGAGATTCGCGGCAGGGTGTTCCAGGTTCTCACCGACGATTCCATAGAGTCCCCAGCGCGTCGACGTGCCGCGCAGGTACATCGCGACAGTTGGTATTCCGAACGCCGACGCAGCGTGCGCGATGCTCGTGTCGGGTGTGAACACGAAATCCGCCGCGGCAACGAGCGCGAACGCGTGACGAATGCTCGGCGTGCGTACGAATTCTCCGTCGCCTTGTTCCGCGATTGCCTCGGCACGCTCTGACTCCGACGGCGCGCCGATCACGCGAAGCACCGCTGCGTCGTCGAGCTCGTGAATGTGTCGCATGACAGACACATACTTCTCGTTCGCCCAGAGGCGCGCCGACGTGCCGGCCGAGACGTTGACGAGCACGCGACGACGTCCACGCGGTCCCCAGATGCTCTCGGCCCACTCGCGCTCCGCATCCGTGAGCGCGATCGACGGCTGCTTGTCGCTCGGTGCAGGCGCGACGTCGAATGCCGCCGCCAGCGCGCCGAGCAAATCGACCATGTGCGCGTCGGCACGCGTCTCAGCGGGAACGGTGACGGTGAACGCCGCGTCGTTGCCGCGGCCGGCGATGCCGACGCGCTGTCGCGCACCGCTCGCCGCGACGAGGAGCAGCGTCGTCACTGAGGGAGCTGTCACCATGCAGTCGATTACGGCGTCGTATCGCGCGCGCCGCAGCCGGAGTGCCGTGGGCAAATAGCTGCCGAGCCGCTTCTTGTCGAACACGACGACTTCGCCGACGTAGTCGGCCGCGTCCAAGATTGCGGCATTGGCCGGCGACGCGAGCACGTCGAGCGTGATCGTCGGATACGAGCGCGCCACCGCCCGCATCAACCCGGTCGACAGAATCATGTCCCCTGCTCTGTCGTGTCGCAGAAAGAGCACGCGCTGCGGCCGAGCGCCCCAGTCCGGCCGCGCGCCGTTTGGGCGACGCATGAGCTGGACGAGCACGCGGATCCAGAGTCGGCGCCAGGCAAGCTCGAGGGACTTCAGCCGCAAAGTTCTAGGGTCCAGGGTCGAGGGTTTAGACGGGCCTACAATGTATGCAGAGACGCTGTCGCATCCATACAATTGAAAACGTTGCCGAGGCGGGCGAAGCGAAGCATAACTGTTGTGGTTTCGTGGTTCAGCTGCTCGACCCCCGACCCTCGCCCATCGACCTCTCAATGCGCTTCCTCATCGCCATCCCGATGCTGGCTGCCGCCACCGCGACTGCTGCCACCGCAGCGTTCGCGCAGCGAGCACCCGCAACCGGATCGACCTCGGCTATCCGAATCCCGTTTCAGAAATACGTGCTGCCGAACGGGCTCACTGTGGTGTTGTCCGAGGATCACTCTACGCCGACCGTCGCCGTGGAAGTGATGTATCACGTTGCATCAAAGAACGAGAAAGTCGGCCATACTGGTTTCGCGCACATGTTCGAGCACGTGATGTTCACCGGTTCCGCGCACGTGCCGTATGGCACGCACGACCGATACACCGAAGGTGTGGGCGGCTCGAACAACGGCTCGACAGGCAACGACGTCACGCAATATTATGAGACGATTCCGTCGAACTACCTCGAGACGTCTCTATGGATGGAAGCCGACCGCATGGGCTGGCTGCTCGATTCGCTCGATGAGGCGAAATTCAAGGCGCAGCGCGACATCGTGAAGAACGAGCGGCGCCAGAGCGCCGACAACGTGCCATATGCGCGCGACGGCGAAGTCATCGACCTCACGATGTTTCCAGAGCCGAATCCGTACTCGTGGCCGGTCGTCGGCAGCATGGCGGACCTCACTGTCGCAACTGTGGAAGACGTAAAGCAATTCTTCCGCACCTACTACGTGCCGAATAACGCGACGCTCGCCATCGTCGGCGACTTCGATCCCAAGCAGGCGAAGGCGTGGGTCGCGAAGTACTTCACCGAGATTCCGCGCGGCAAGGCGATCGTGCGACCTGTCGTGCCGGCGTCGCCATTGAAATCCGAGAAGCGCCTGACCTTCGAGGACCGCGTGCAGGTCCCTGAGCTCAACATCGCGTGGGCGACAGTGCCGTCGAACAATGCGGATCGCTACGCATTGAGTCTGCTCAGCGACATCCTCACCGGCTCGCGTACGGCGCCGCTGACCAAGGCACTCGTCTATGACACGCAGAGCGCGACGAATGCATCGAGCCGCTCGCAAGCGGAAGAAGGCATCGGCGAATTCATCGTGTCCGTCACGCCGCGGCCCGGCCACTCGCTCACCGAGCTCGAGACGATCGCGGATTCGGTGATCGCGCGGATCAAGATGACAGGTCCCACAGCGGACGAGCTCACACGCGCCAAGGCACGACGTGAAGCAACGTTCCTCAACGGTCTGCAATCCGACCTCGGCAAGGCGCAGCGATTGGCGAGCGATCAGACGATGTTCAACGATCCGAGTCGCTCGGTGACGATCGACTATCCGCGCACGCAGGCCGTGACCGCCGCGGACATCAAGCGGGTCGCCAACAAGTATTTGGGCAGCACTCGCGTGGTGTTGAGCAACGTGCCGCTCGGCAAAACACAGCTCGCGTCGCACGCCGACAAGAGCATCGTCGTCACCGATCCGTTCACCGAGAAGACCCTGGAGGTGCGGCCATGAGACAGTCGATTCTCGCCGGCGCACTCGCCGTTCTGGCTGTCGTGCCGGCATCAGTAAACGCTCAAGCGAAGACACGCGTCGCCGCGTTCGATCGCACCGTCGTGCCGCCCGCCGGCAAAACGCCGGAGCTTCGCGTTCCCGCGTGGACCAAGAGCACGCTTCCCGACGGCGCCGAGTTGATCGTGTCGGAGAAGCATGGGCTGCCGCTCGTCGCGTTCGATATCAGCTTCGTCGGTGGCGCGAACCAATACGAGCCCGCGAACGAAACCGGCCTCGCGTCGCTCACGTCGGCGATGCTCTCCGAAGGTACCGCGAGCCGTACCGGCGACCAGATCTCCGACGCGCTCCAAGCACTCGGCACCACGATCCAGGTGTCGGTAGCCGGTGAGTCCGGTCGTATCTCATTTCAGTCGACGACCGACAAGTTCGCGCCGACGCTCGCAATTCTCGCCGACATGCTCGAGCATCCGTCGATTCCGTCGGCAGCACTCGAGCGGCGCAGAGCGAGCACGCTCGTGGCACTGACGCAGAGTCGCGACCGCACGGGCGGCATCGCCGCGGTCGTGTTCCCGAAAGTCATCTACACGACGGACAGTCCACTCGGCCGCACCGCGACGGAAGCGTCGATCAAGGCAATCACGCGCGACGACGTGGTGAAATTCGCAAACTCGTATTTCTCGCCCGGTCACGCGATCATCACTGTCGTCGGCGACGTCAACGCCGCCGACGTTCGGCGCACCGTCGAGCGTACCTTGGCCGCGTGGACCGGCGGCAGCATGCCGGCGTTCAACTATCCCACGCCGCCCGCAGCGAAGTCCACGACGATCTATCTCGTCGATAAGCCGGGCGCCGCGCAGTCGACCTTCTCGATCGGCTTCGCCGGTCCGCCGCGTGCCAACCCCGACTACTACGCCATTCGCGTCATGAACGAGATGCTTGGCGGACTCTTTCAATCGCGACTGAATCACAACATTCGCGAAGTCAAAGGGTACAGCTATGGTGTGGGCTCGAGCTTCGCGTACGGTCGCGGCCCTGGCGCGTTCCGCGCCGGCGGCGAGATCGTGACCGCCAAGAGCGACAGCGCGCTGATCCAGTTCATGAAGGAGCTGCGCGACATCCGCGGGTCGAATCCGCCGAGTGACGATGAGATGCAACAGGCGAAGGCGAGTCTCGTGCAGAGCTTGCCGTCGAGCTTCGAATCGGTTGGCGGCGTGAACAGCGCCATCTCGTCGATTTACACTCAGGGATTGCCCGAGGATTATTACCAGCAGTTCGCTCGCGCCGTGAATGCGGTGACCAGAGACGACGTTGTGCGAGTTGCGCAGAAGTACATCGATCCCGATCACCTGGATATCGTCATCGTGGGCGATCGGTCGCGCATCGAAGCGCCGCTTGCGGCGACCAAGATCGCGCCGATCGTGCTGCTGGATCCCAGCGGCGATCCTGTTGGCGGTGGCAAGCCGTAAGACGCGCGAATTCACGCTTGCGCGGATTTTTATAGCGATTTATACTGCGCGTCCCGCCCGACCAAACCATTTGGAGATCAGTTCTGTGAACAATTCTTCCGCCGTCGCCGAACGCATTCACAGGGACTGATCGCGCAGAGAAGGCTCCAGTAGTCATGAGGGCGGCGCCGCGATTGGTGCCGCCCTTTTTGATCGTCTTCTCATTGGCGTGTGCCGCCCGCGCCATCGAGTCTCACTCCAGAGGTTCCACTTGAGTACATCGATGTCCGATACGCCCGAGCTGGCGGCGGGCGCACCGATAGAAGGCGGTTTTTGGGATTCCGTACGCGAAGCGCTGCGCGGATCGCATCGCGACTACACCGAAGGACCGGTCGCGCGCGCGATTCTCGTGCTCGCCGTGCCGATGGTGCTGGAGATGATCATGGAGAGCGTGTTCGCGATCTGCGACGTGTTCTTCGTGTCCAAGCTTGGCGCGAGTGCCGTGGCAACCGTAGGTCTCACGGAATCGTGGCTCACGCTCATTTACGCGATGGCGATGGGACTCGCGATCGCGGCGTCGGCCACGGTTGCGCGGCGCGTTGGCGAGCGTGATCGCGACGGCGCAGCGCACGCTGCCGGTCAGGGAATTCTCCTCGCACTCGGCGTCGCGATCGCGCTTGGCATTGCCGGCGGAACGCTCGCGCCGAACTTGTTGCGGGTCATGGGTGCGTCGTCTGACGTGCTCGCTGTCGGCACCAACTACACGCGTGTGATGCTCGGCGGCAATGTCGTGATCATCATGCTGTTCGTCATCAATGCCGTGTTTCGCGGCGCGGGCGACGCGGCCATCGCGATGCGTGTGCTCTGGTTGGCGAACGCAATCAACATCGTGCTCGGCCCGTGTTTGATTTTCGGACTCGGCCCCTTCCCTCGCCTCGGCGTGGCTGGTGCCGCAGTCGCGACGACGATCGGTCGCGGAACGGGTGCGCTGTTCGCGTTCAGTCGGCTGATCAAGCCCGGGTCGCGGATCGACATTCACACGCGTCATCTCAAGTTCGACGGCGCGTTGATCGCGCGGATGATTCGTCTCGCCTGGTCGGCGGCGCTTCAGATGTTGATCGGGATGGGCAGCTGGATCGCGTTGATTAGAATTCTGTCAACATTCGGCAGCAACGTGTTGGCCGGCTACACGATTGGCATTCGCGTGATCATGTTCGCGCTGTTGCCCGCGGCGGGCTTGGCCAACGCCGCCGCGACGATGGTCGGGCAAGCACTCGGCGCAAAGAAGCCGGAGCGTGCCGCGCATGCGGTGCGAATTGCGGGGACGTACAACATGGTGGTGCTGAGTTGCGTCGGCGGGGTGCTGGCGTTGCTGGCGCCGGCGATTGCGCGGCTGTTCACGCAGGATCCGGCAATCATTCCATTCGCGGCGGATGCGTTGCGCATTGTCGCATGCGGGTTTCCGTTCTACGCGTGGGGCATGGTGATCTCGAACGCGTTCAACGGCGCCGGTGATACGAAGACGCCGACGGTGCTCAATCTGATCGTGTTTTGGTGTTGGGAGATTCCGCTTGGGTATGTGCTCGCGGTGCGGATGGGGATGGGGCCGCGCGGAGTGTATCTCGCGATTGCAATTGCGTTTTCGACGTATGCGGTGGTGGGGGCGGCGGTGTTTCGGCGAGGGGGGTGAAAGGTGAGGCGGGTGTGAGATGGACTCGCGGGCGCGGCGTGCGGCGCTGGCCGGTCAGGGATGGCGCGGGATGCTCAGAGAATTTTCGGGCGTCGGTGAGTGTTATGCAGCATACGTATGCTGCGTAACATGCAAGAAGTGACATGAAGAGGGTGCGCATAACGCGTTGGGTCCGCGGCGGTTGCTGGATGCGTGGCGAAACGGCCGTTCAGCAAATCGGCATGAGTGTATGTATCGACTTTGTGCTGTAGGTCGCGTATTATCGCTGTCTAATCTGCGTTAGACGACTACCCAAATCCGTCCATGACGTTTCCGATCTCGACTGAGGATGCGAAGGCACAGGGGCTTCCTGGATCGGATGTGTATCGGCGCTCAGCGTTCTTGTACCTAGATGATCTTCACCGTCATTGGGGAGCGGTCAGCCTCAATACGGAGGCGGTTCGCGCGTTCACGGATACGATCGAAATCTCCGAGAGGCAGGCGCTCGCTCAGCATCGCGCCGAATTGCGGGCGTGGATCGCTAACGGTGCACTCGCGGCCGGGCTTGATATGCCATGGAGCCGCTCAGACCACGACCGCATGGAGTACGTGAACTACGAGCACCTAAAGCTCGCATCCGGCTTTGAGCTTCACCTGAAAGCGCGCCTTCTCGCGGCAGGGTATCTAGTCCACTGCCTAGATCGGAACGATTCGCGGTACACTCAGCTTTCTCGGGAGCAACGTGAGCGCCCAGTTGTCCATTCCGAAGCGAAGGCCGTTGAAGGGCATCAATTCGACGGCAAACAGAACTTTCTGCCTGGATTGACAGCCTCGTCGCTCAAGTTCTCATGGATCACGAAGAAGTCGGCCTACCGACAAGTACTCGGATTGAGCGATGAGACCCTGAACATCATCGACGATTACCGCCAACTGCGTAACCAAATCCATCTGCCCGGTGAATTCTCAGATACTCCCGCCATCCGGGCATTCGGTAAACCAATCATCGAATTTCTCTTGCCGTTTTTGAACACTGAGATTGTCGACTGGTCAAATGGCGTAATCGAAAAGTACGGCCTTTTGTTCAGGAAGATTCCTCAATTCACATGACGCGTTAGGGATCGGCGCGCCGGTCGTCTAACGAACGCTGAAGCTGACGAGGGTACTTGCTCCAGTTCTGTAGACACTTTCACCTAACGATGGAGGTGTCATGCCACGATCGGGGCCACGCACGGTTCACCGCTACACGCTCGAGTTCAAGCTCACGGCGGTGCGGCTGAGCAAACAGCCGGGCAT
>DASYDJ010000048.1:0-1627 GCA_036499625.1 Gemmatimonadaceae bacterium | reverse complement strand
GACATCGATGGCACCGACTGATCTGCCGCGGCTCGAGCAAGTTGGCGTGGACTATCGCGTCGTGCTGTTCACGACAGCGATCACGATTCTCACGGGCATCGTGTTCGGTCTGGTTCCGGCGCTGCGCGGCATTCGCGATCGTTCGGCCGAAGCGTTGCGGGCCGGCGGAAAGACGTCGGCGGTGGGCGCGTCCGGCGTGGCGCGACGGACCCTCGTGGTTTCCGAAGTTGCGCTCGCCGTGGTGATGTTGACCGGCGCGGGGCTTCTTATAAGAAGTCTCATTAAACTACAGGCAACGAGCCTGGGCTTCGAAACGGCGCAGATGTCGACCATGCGTGTGACGTTGCCGACGCGAAAGTACTCGGACACGACGGCGGACGAGTATTTCCGACAGCTCGTCGAGCGCGTCCGGCACCTTCCCGGCGTGCAGAGCGCCGCTGCGGTCTACGCGCTTCCAATAACAGGAGATGATTCGGACTGGTCGATCATGATCGACGGGCGCGTGCTCAAGACGATCGCCGAATCGCAGGCGGCGAAGCCGCAGGTGGTCACGCCAGACTTCTTCAAAGTGATGGGCATTCGTATCGAGCGCGGACGGCCGTTCACGGAGCAGGACCGAATGGGTGCGCCACCCGTTCTGGTTGTGAGTGAGGGACTCGCTAAGCGGCTGTGGCCGCGCGTCGATCCAATCGGCCACACGTTGCGGATGTTCGGCGACAAATCGCCTTGGGCGACAGTCGTCGGCGTTACGGGCGACGTGAGTTGGCGTGGTTTCCAGCGGAACATTCCGGGAACGATGTATTTCCCGTACTCGCAGTCGGGGACGAGCGCGTACGTCATGCCGCGCTCGATGACGATTCTTGCAAAAACCGTCGGCAAGCCAGACGCCATCACGTCGAACGTGCGCGGTATCGTGCGATCACTCGATGCGACGGCGGCAATCTCCCAGGTAGCGACGATGGAGCGCGTGCTTGGCGATTCGATCGCGAGTCGCCGTTTCACGACGGTGCTACTTGCCGGTTTCGCAGCGCTCGCCTTGCTGCTCGCTGGGCTCGGGATTTATGGCGTGATTTCGTACGGCGTGTCGCAGCGGACGTATGAGATTGGCGTGCGGATGGCGATGGGCGCTTCGGCGATGAGCATTCTCAAAATGATTCTCCGCGAGGGCGCCGATATGGCGGTCGCAGGATTGGTGGTCGGTATCGCTGGCGCGCTTGTGGTCGATCGACTGTTGCGCTCGATGTTGGTAGGTGTCACGACGAGCGACGGCGTGACGCTGCTGTCGGTCGCGGGCGCGCTTGGTGTCGTCGCGGCGTGCGCGTGTGCGATCCCCGCGCAACGTGCGACGCGGGTCAGCCCGACGGAAGCGTTGCGCGCTGGGTGACGTGGCAGTGAAGATCGGCGCGCGCCGCTATCGCGCGCCGGCGTTCACCGTTGCGACTAGGCGTCCACGCGATCGTCGTCGTCGAGCGTAGGCTCTTCGGTCGGTTCAGGCGCTGCTGTGCCGCGCACCGCTTCTACGGCCTGAGCACGCTCATCAATTTCCGCCGCTGACATTGCGATCGGGACGGGGATTTCGTCCGCCGGATCGCTGCTCGCTGCGGTATCGATTTCGGCATCGTCGGCA
>DASYDJ010000047.1:0-2307 GCA_036499625.1 Gemmatimonadaceae bacterium | reverse complement strand
TTCGAATCGGCGCGCACGAACCGTGGCCGCGAGCAATGCGTAGAGACCGATTGCTGCGAGCATTGCAATCGATATCGCAAACGCGATCAACAGCACCGCGTTGAGCTTCGGCGTCGCGAGTGGCTCGTTTGCGATGTCGTGAAGCGTTGTGATCGACGGGAGAAAGACGCCCGGATTGACCTCGCGCACGAGTGAACGCAGTGCACGCTCGATCGGCGCCGGATCGCCGCGCACGCGCACCGCAATGAATCCGGCAGGAAACTGTGAGAATTGTTTGAACGGGAGATACGCCGTGAGACGCGGCGTGCGCAGGTCGCGGTAGCGCGTGTCCTCCGCGACGCCAATGACAGTTTGTAAATCGACCTGGCGCCCGATGCCGATCCGCTTGCCGATCGCGCTTTCGCCCGGCCAGAGCGCGCGCGCCACGCTCGCTTCGACGATCACTACACCTGGCGCACGTTCATCGTCCTGTGCGGTAAACCCGCGGCCAGCGATGAGGTGTGTGCCCATCGTTTCAAAGTACGTTGGACCGCCGAGAAAGACGTTGAATAAAGGACGGCCGGCACGCGACGCCGGTGTGTCGCCCGGCAGCGCGTACGGGAATTCCCAACCGCCAAAGGCGGCGAACGGCCGACTCAGAACCGGCGTTGCACTCATCGCACTGGGAAGCTGCGAGGCGCGGCGCACGATCTCATCGATCGCACCGTTGAACTGTGCAACGGACATAACCGCATCGGGCGACGGCGCCACGCGTGCGAATACGACGTGGTCTGGATTGAAGCCGAGCGGCACTGCGCCGAGCGCAATAAAGCTGCGAACAAACGATCCCGCACAGACGAGAGCACAGACGGTCACCGCAACCTGTGTCGTCACCAGCGCGCGTCGAGCGATCGCTGTTGCGCGTCGACCACCACCTGATCGACCGCGCAGCAACTCGCCTATATCGTTGGTTCCGCTACTCGCTCGCCGGAGCACTGGCAGCAGCGAGATGCCGATCGTCACTGCGCCGCAACACACCGCAATTGCGAGCAAGAGCCGCGTGTCCACACCCACTTCGTCGAGACGCGGCAAACCCGCGGGCGCGTACGCGGCGAATAGCTGCAACGCAGCGAAGGCAAGCGCGAACCCCGCCGCAACGCTCGCCACGGTGACAATCGCGCTCTCGGCGAGAAGCTGTCGAGCAACACGCCACCGCCCCGCGCCGAGCGTCATCCGCACAGCGATCTCTCGCTCGCGGCCAAGCGACCGCACGATTAGGAGATTCGCCGCGCTCACGCAGGTCACCAGCAGCAGCAACAGCGCCGCCGACGTTACGACGAGCAGCACCGGTCGCACGTCCCCCACGACCGCGTCGGCGATCGGCGTTACTGCCGCCCGCAGTCGCGGGCCCATTGAGAGAATGAGACCGCCATGCGTCGGCTCGGGTCGATGTAAGAATTCTCTAAACTCCGCACCGACCTGACCGAGCGTAGCGCCCGGGCGCATCCGGCCGACCAAATCCATCGCGAAGGCCCCGGAGTCGGTCTCGGTCATCGTCTGATATGCACTCAGTGGGAGCCACGTCTGCGAACCACCGGGCAAATTGAATCCGAGAGGCACCACGCCCGCCACGGTCGCAATTGTGCCGACGATTCGCACGCGTTTGCCCACGATTGTTGGATCCGCGCCGAGCTCGCGACGCCAGAACGTCTCGCCGAGTACGATGACGGGCGGCGCGCCGGGCACATCGTCCGACTCGTGCAACAATCGCCCTATGACCGGACGCACGCCGAGCACGTCGAAGTAATTGCCCGTGACGAGCGCGTTGGCGACCGTGGCTGATGTGTCGCCAATCTGAATGAGCTGGGGCCACGCGCCGTTGAACTCGTACGCCGCGACGGACTCGAGCGTGTTGGATTCGTGGGCAAATACGGTCCGATCACGCTGCGACAGTGGGAGGTGCGCGGGCGATTTCGCCGGGTTATCGCCCCACAACGCGACGACGCGAGATTGATCTCGGATCGGCAGCGGACGGAGCAGAATTGCGTAGGCGACGCTGAGGACGCTCGTCGCCACGGCGATCCCAAGGGCCAACGTCGCCACCAGCGAGAGTGAGAACCCAGGCGCTCGGCGCAATGTTCGCCACGCATAGCGGAGGTCGCCCGCGATTGACTTGAGATGGCCGCCCTGCACTGCGTCGATACGTTTCATGTCGCACCCTTGGACACGGGTTCGGGCTTGCACCCCTATTCTACGCTCGAGGTCTCGACTGATGAAGGCAATTCGAATTCACGAAACTGGTGGCCCCGAAGTACTGAAGCTCGAGGA
>DASYDJ010000046.1:0-2352 GCA_036499625.1 Gemmatimonadaceae bacterium | reverse complement strand
TTCGGCGGCGCGACCGGCGAAGGCATACACCGCGTAGAGATCGCCGAGTGCGTCGAGCGCCTGTGTCGCGAGCAGTAGCGCAATTTTCTCGACGTCGACAATTCGCCACTCTGGCGTGACGCGCGAATCGGTCGAGCCGCTGGCATCCACGAGCAGCGTGATGGCGAGCCCGCGTCGCGCAGGGCGTGCGTCGAGATAGAGTCGATCGTCGGGCGCGTTGCCGATGCGCCGATCGACCATCGCCTGCACACATGCCGCGACATCGAGCTCGTCGCCCGCGCGTTGGCGCGAGAGCAATGCACGCCGCGCGCGAAGCCGCTCGAATTGATGCCGAATCTGTCGCACCGTTGCGCCGTGCGTGATCAACTCGCGCCGCGCCCACTCTTCGTCGCCCTCTTCGGCAGGATACAGGCGCACCGCTGCGCCACCTTTCACATACGCGTGACGATCGACGCTCCACTCTTCGTAGTAGATCGCCGGCGGAAGATCCTCACCCTTCTCGCCGTGAATGATCTCATGCAACTCTGAGCCGGCCGACGCCGCGTACTGACTGGATTCGCGCCGCGCGTCGTCTGGATCCGGCCGTCGCTGACGTTGATCGCCGTCTTCGGCCGTCTCCGCGTCTTTCTCTGACGGCGAGCCATCAGGATTCGCCGAGTCGCCCGCTGTGGAATCTTCGCCCTGCACCTGACCGCGCCGCGACTGCGCATACTCCGACTCGAAGTTGCCCGTCTGGATGGAATGCCACGATTCAGCGGTCGGTGTGGGAAGCTGCACGTTGTTTGGGCGCAGCGTGCCCCAGTACGCCGCGGCAGGAAGTCCACGATAGTTGCCGCCGTCGCGGCGAACGCGGGCGGCCGTTTCCTTTGCCCAGGCGAGCGACGCTTCAGAGTTCTCTGAAGGTGGTGCCGCCGACGCGAGTTCCGTCGAGAGCGCGTCGCGCATGAAGGTCTCGACATCACGCTCTTGCGGCGTAAGCATCTCGAGGCTTGGGCGATGCGCCAACGCGTGAACGCGCTCTGCCGAGAGAATGTCCGTGAAGCCCGGATGATTTCGCACGATCGCCGCATCGACCGCCGCGCCTTCGCGCAGCAGATAGAGGTCGCGCTCGAGCGGATCGTCCATCGGCGCGACGCGCGTTGTCCCGCGCGTCAATCGCTCCGCCTGTTCGATCGCCATCAAACGATAGCGCGCGATTGTTTCCGCCTCGCCGGCGTGCGCGGAGAGCTCGGGCGGCAGCATGATCGTCTCGCCCTCGATCGTCGGCGGAACTTCCTCGGCGCGCGGATCGCGACCGCGCTTGGCGAAGCGTCGAACGCGGTCGCGGGTCCAGAGGTCATTCTTGATCGCTTGGATCGGAATGACTTTGCCGTACAGCGCCGTGATCAAAATCTCGAGTCGACGCTCGACTTGCTCGAAGGGAATGCGCGGATTGGCCTCGCGCATCCGTTCTTTCAGTCGGTCGTTCGTGCGATCGGCGAGATACTTCGTCTTCAACCACACCCGCCGTCCGCGGCCGAACATCCCAGCCGACATCAGAGCGTCGCCGAAACGAGGTCGGAGATGGCGCTGATGAGATCCAAATCGTCGGTGAGCGGACCCGTGAACGCGGCACGGCACGCTTCGACCGGCGGAATGCCGTCGGCGATGAGTCGGCCGGCCGCAACGAGCAGTCGCGTCCCTGGACCTTCGGCGAGCCCTTGCTCTTTGAGTCGACGCACCCGCTTCGCCAGTTCGACCAGGGCGTGCGCCGTCGACTTCTTCACGCCGCTCTCGTGCGCGACGATGTCCGTCTCCGCACTCGGCGATGGAAAATCGAAGTCGAGCGTGACGAAACGCTGGCGGGTACTCGGTTTGAGATCTTTGATCGCGTGCTGATAGCCGGGGTTATATGAGATTACTAATTGGAACCCTGACGCCGCCTCGAGCAGCTCACCGGTCTTTTCGATTGGGAGAATGCGCCGATCGTCGGTGAGCGGATGGATGACGACCACCGTGTCCTGTCGCGCTTCGACGACTTCATCGAGATAGCAGATTGCGCCAATGCGCGCCGCCGTGGTGAGCGGCCCGTCGACCCACACGGTTTCTTCGCCGCGAATGAGATAGCGTCCGGTGAGATCGCTCGCCGACAGATCGTCGTGGCAAGCGATCGTGACGAGCGGACGTTTGAGCTTCCACGCCATGTGTTCGATGAAGCGCGTCTTGCCACATCCCGTCGGCCCTTTGAGCATCACGGGAAGTCCGCGCTGGTGGCACTTGAGGAAGACGTCGACTTCGTTTCCCGAGGCCAGGTAGTACGGTTCGCGATCGAGCACGCGCACGCCTTGCTCGAGCGAGAGGTCTGGGTGCGCG
>DASYDJ010000045.1:0-2383 GCA_036499625.1 Gemmatimonadaceae bacterium | reverse complement strand
TCGAGGTGTCGCTCGCGCAGACCTTCGATGGCGCGAAGCGCGCCGATCAGCTGACCGCGCGCGGCTTGTTCGGCGAGGGCGATGAGCGTATTGGTAACACCGGCGAGTGCCGAAACCACCACAATCGCGCCATGTTCGACGCGCGTCGACACAATCCGCCCCGTGCGGGCGATCGCTTCGGCGTCGCCGACCGACGTCCCGCCGAATTTGAGGACGATCACGTCGCGACGATCAAACCGCGGTGAACCATCAACTCGGCGTTGAGCACGGACGCGCCGGCGGCGCCGCGCACCACGTTGTGCCCCATGGCAACGAGCTTCACATCGAAAATCGGATCGGGGCGCACACGCCCAACCACGACCGTCATCCCACCGCCGACATCGACTTGGCGTCGCGGTTGCGGTTGATCCGGTTGCGAGCTCACGATGAGCGGGCGCTCCGGCGACGTCGGTAGTTCGCGCGCCGACGGGTCGCCGCGCCACTCGGCAATCGCAGCCGCGACTTCGGCGGCGTCCGCGCGCTTGTTGAGCGCGACGGACATGCAGACGGTATGGCCGTGCTCCACAGGAACGCGGTTCGCGTGTGCACTGACCGGAAAATCCGCGCTCGTGATCGTCTCGCCGGTTTTCGTGCCGAGGAATTTGCACACCTCGCCTTCGATCTTCGGCTCTTCATCGCCGATGTACGGAATCACATTGCCGAGGATGTCGAGCGCCGGCACGCCGGGATAGCCCGCGCCAGAAATCGCTTGCATCGTCACCACTATGAGCTTCTTAATACCAAAACGCTGATGAATCGGCGCCAGCGGCAGCGTGGTCACGATCGCCGAGCAGTTCCCGTTTGCCACAATCCCACCCGACCATCCGCGATTCTTGCGTTGTGCCTCGAGCACATCGAGATGATCGGGGTTGATCTCGGCGATGACCAGCGGAACGTCGGGTTCCATGCGATAGTTCTTGGCATTCGTCAGTACGAGCTTGCCCGCCCGGGCGAACGCGGGCTCGGCATCTTGCGCAGTCGTGGAATCCAGCGCGGAGAAGACCACGTCGGCCGAAATGCATTTCGGATCGCACGGCAGCACGGTCATCCTTGCGACGCTCGCAGGCATGATGTCGCCGCCGATCCAACGCGCGGCTTCCGCGTATGTCTTCCCAGCGGAACGCTCGGATGCGGCGAGCTCTGTGAGCTCGAACCACGGATGCTCGGCGAGCAGTCGAATGAATGCTTGTCCCACGGCGCCAGTTGCGCCGAGGACAGCGACGCGGACGCGCTTTTCCGGCGCACGAAGTGAGCGTGTCGATGTCGAGGGCTCGGTACTCATGTCACGAGTAAGCTCTTCACAATGCGTTCGTAAGCGCTAACGGCGGCGCGCAGCTCTTTCACGTCGATGAACTCGTGCGGTGTGTGCGCCACGTGAATCGATCCCGGCCCAAATAGAAGCGGCGTTCCCCAGCGGCCGAGCAATGGGATGTCGGACGTATACGCGACGGGCGCAACCTCGAAGCCGTCGATCGTATGAAAATGCTGGGCCGGAATGTGTGAGCCGAACTCGAGCTCCGCTTTTCCCTTCGCCCACTTCTTGATTTGGTCGCGCAGCGGCGCCACGTCGCTCACCAGGCGGAACATGATCTCCGCTTCGGCAGACGCCGGAACGATGTTCGCCTCGGTGCCGCCGCGAATCGTTCCGATGTTGAGGGTCGTGTTGCCGAGGACGTCGTCAACCGGAAGGTCGAGATTGTCGAGTGTCGGCAGTAAGGCGAGTATCGGCTTGATCGCCGATTCGCCGAGATGAGCATATGCTGAATGTGCGGCGCGCCCGGTCGTCCGCACCATCACGCGCAGCGAGCCCTTTGCACCGCTCGCGAGCTTGCTCTCGGTGGGCTCGCCATTCACGAGGAACTTGCTCGTCGGCTTGAGACGATTCGCGGCGCGCGCGCCGTCAGAGCCCTTCTCTTCGCCGACGACGAACAGCAGATCGACGCGATTCTCGCCGGCCTTCGCAAGATTGTCGGCCGCGACGAGCATGGCCGCTGCGATGCCCTTGGCATCGCACGCGCCGCGCCCCATCAGCTTGTCGCCATCCATCCGCGGCGCGATGAACGGCGGCACCGTATCGAGGTGCGTCGAAAGCGTGACGCCACCGCCAGAACGCGACGCCCACACGTTCGCACGCCCCTTGGTGACCTCTTGCAGCGTGACATTCCAGCCACGCGCAACGAGCCACTTCGAGACGAAATCCACCGCGCCATTCTCAGCGCCTGTGGATGAATCAATTGTCAGGAGTTCCGCGGCGAGCGCGACGACGTCGGTCATATCGGCAAAGCTAGCCGATCATGCCGACGCATTACAGTTGCCCGGAGAGCACCTTGCGTCGGAGTTCAAA
>DASYDJ010000044.1:0-1562 GCA_036499625.1 Gemmatimonadaceae bacterium | reverse complement strand
TCGCCAGCGTCTCGTATCGCCGGAACGCTCGTATCCGGGAGCCGAACGGCTATCGCGCGAGGTCGTTACCCTGCCGACGCACTCGCGTTTGGATGAGCGCGATCGTGCGACAATTCTTGAGGTGCTCGCGCGTGTTTTCAGGTAAAAGATCTCTAATTGCATTGAGCCTGGGTGCCTTGCTCGCCGCGCCCGCCGCTTGTACGCGAAAGCCCGATAATAGCGCGCTCGACTCCAACGTCTCGACGATCAACGTCTCGCTCGACGCGCCCAAGGTCTTGGTCGGCTTTACGACGCAGGCGAACGCGTCGCTCAAAGACGCCGTCGGAAATCCGATCAATAGCAGCGTCGGGTGGTACAGTAGTAACCCCAAGGTCGCCAACGTCGACCCATCGTCGGGCGTCGTCACCGCGATCGCGCCAGGCGTGACGAACATCGTCGCAACGGTTCAGGGGCAGTCCGGTTCGTCGCGGCTCGTCGTCGGTGTAACTCAGCAAGCCGCGGCCGTCGTCGCCGACTCCGCCGCTCACGCGGACTCCGTTCAGGTGCGGCAGCCAGCTGTCAGCCAGGCGAGCGTCGACTCGCCGTCGTCGACTGCGCCAGCAGGGGCACTCGCGGCGGTCGCGCCTCCTGGACAGCCCGATCCAAAAACGCGTATCGCGCACGACTTCAACGATGGCACATTCGGTCCATTCGAGAATTCAACGCCGGGGCACAACTCCATCATCGACGACCCAACCAACTCGGGTCACGGCAAAGTATTACAGATCAAGTACGACGGTGTGGGGCCGAACGCGGACCTCAACCAGTATGCGGCATGGACGCCGAGGAACGGACCGTCGCACGGATCGACATTTTTCTTTCGCGGCGAACTCTATTATCCCGCCAGCACGCCGCGCATCATGGACGGCACGGTGCTCCGTAAGATCATCTACTTCCGGACCGATCGCGGCGACAACAAGCAATGCGACCTCGTCCTCTTCCAATATGCGAATCGGGTCGGCGTGTCTGTGCAATCGCCAGCCGCCCATGTCACCAAATACGACGCGTTCACGCTCAAGATTGGCGCCTGGAACACCGTACAAATGCAGGTGACTACCAATTCGCGACCGGGCGTCTCAGACGGAATCTTGCGCGTCTGGCACGACGGCGCGCTCGCATATGAGAACTCACAGATCGCGTTCACTGGGCCGGCCGATCCTCAGTCGACCCACTGGAGTTGGCTGACTTTTGGCCATCAGCGTGAGGGAGCGCCGGGGGACGGCGCGATCAACGAAGTGCGCTATTGGGACAACATCATCTTCACGATGAACGGCGCGCCCTAGTTCGAGAAATACGAACGGGCCGACACGAATCTCGTGCGGCCCGCCATACTCAATTTACGGTTTACTAACGGCGGTGGTGCGACTCAGCTCTCGCCGTAGTACTCGCGATACCACCGTGCAAACCGCCCGAGCCCTTCGTCCAGCGGCGTCGACGGGCGAAATCCAACATCCTGCTCCAGCGCCGAGACATCGGCGTATGTCGCGAGTACGTCACCCGGCTGCATCGGCAGCATGCGCAGT
>DASYDJ010000043.1:0-2305 GCA_036499625.1 Gemmatimonadaceae bacterium | reverse complement strand
CGCGAGATACATCGCGGCCACGGTCCCCGGCACGTTGGCGACGACGGGGCCGCCATCTGGAAGCCGGCCATTCTGAAGCAGCGAAGTATTGCTGAGCCCTGCGTCTTCGGGAACGCGCGACATGAACTCGATCAACTGCGGCCGCTCCATTCCTTTTTCGTACACGAGCATCTGCCCGTAGCCACCGGGGCCGCTCGCGTCAGGCTCCACGACGCCCAGTGCGAATGAGACGGCGACGGCAGCGTCGACGACATTGCCGCCCTTGGCGAGCATTTCGACACCGGCGGCAGTCGCGACTGGATGCGCGCTCGATACGGCCGCGCGTCCGACCGCCGGCGTGCGATACGCGGGATGCTCGCGGAGCATATCGTGCAGCACCGACTCGAGTTCGTCATCGCTTTTCGCAGCAAGGGCGCGCGGGCGATACTTCGTTTTCAACACGTTCCACTGCTCGCGGCGCGGCGCAGCATCCGGCGCCGAGTAGTAGAGCGACGCAGTGCGATTCCAGAGTTGATCGAACGCGTCCGCGTTACGCTGCGTGCGATCATTCAACGATGACGTCGATGATTGTGCCGCAAGCTGTTGATCGGGCGATGTCGGCGCGTTCACGGTCCACAGTTTTCCAGTCGCGGATCCGAGCAGGTTCGCCTCGCGATCGCCAGTGCGATCGGGATCGCCGTTGTAGGCGACGGGTGCAACAGCGTCGGGCGCGATGTCAGCGAGCGCGATGGTTTTGCCATCCGGATTCCACGACGACTCGGCATGACGTGCGCTGACGAGATTCACATAGTGTCCATCGAGTGGCGTGACGTAGACGCCGCCGCGCGCGCCGGTTGCCGTCCATGACAGTCGATCGCCGCTCGGCGACCAGGCCGGACGTTCGATGCGAGGATCGGTGAGGACGACGGTGTCCTTCCCGCCGTCGAGGGTGCGCACGCGGAGTTTGTGCGTTCCGTCGGCGATCGCGACGTAGGCGATGCGCGTTCCGTCGGGCGACAAGACGGGCCACTGTTCGACGGCGCGATCCTTCGTGAGCTGCGACTCGTTGCCATTCGCGTCGCGCGTCCAAAGGGCCGCTGCCCCGAGTCGACCGCGAACGAAAATGACATTCCCATTGGGAGCGGCGGCAGGTTCTTCATCTGAAAGCGGTGAGTTGGTCAGCCGCTCGGGTTCCGCCGGTGCAGTACTCGATGCTGGAACGGAGAGTTTATAGATCTCGAATTTTCCGGACCGATCGGACGAGAAGACGATCGCGCCACCGTCTGGCGTCCATGCTGGCTCGCGGTCCCAAGCGGGCCCCGAAGTGAGCCGCGTCCACTCTCCACGCGTTGAGACAATCCACAGATCCCCCTGCACGCTGAGCGCGAGCCGACCGTCGCGCGCGTATGCGGGGTTCCGTGCGGGAACGACGGGTTCGGGAACAGCAGCCGCCGTCTGAAGAAGTGCGAGGAAAGCGAGAGCGAGCATGGACCGTCAACGGATGGAGGATGAACCGATCACGTTGACGGCACGACCGGCCAAGAGCAAGGGCGAGTACGCGACCCTTACCCTCGCCGATCAACTTCAGTCAGCGCGGAGCGCTTCGCTGGGGTCGACACGTGCAGCTCGTGTCGCCGGAATCCAGCTTGCGGCAATGGCGACGCTGATCAGCACAACGACGACGGTCGCGAGGACGGGTGGATCCTTTGGCGAGACATTGAACAACAACGGCGCAATCCACTTTCCGGCGATCAGGGCGATGACGGCGCCGAGTGCGATCCCCGGCACCACAATCGTGAGTCCTTCGCGAACCACGAGTCGGATGACGTCACCGCCCTGCGCGCCGAGTGCGACGCGAACGCCCATCTCGTGCATCCGTTGCGTGACGTTGTAGGCGATGACGCTGTACAACCCGATCGCGGCAAGAACGAGTGCGAGGCCGCCGAAGACGGCGAACATGATTGCGCCGGTGCGCCAGGTGCGGATCTCGGGCGCGATGATCGTCGTGAGCGGCGTGACGTTGATGTACGAGGAGCCAGGCATCACCCCCTGAAGCGCGCGTCGAACGCTCTCGGTGTAGTCGTTTGCCGGACCGTTCGTGCGCACGAACACGCCGCCCTGCGAGCGATTGAATTGATCTATCGGTAAGTAGTAATGCCCTTCGACTTCGCTCAAGCTGCCACGGCGAACGTCCTCCGCAACGCCGACGACGGTTCGGCATGGCATTGTGTCGCTCTGGATGCGAATGCACTTGCCGAGCGCGTTCTCGTTGGGCCAGAGCTTCTTGGCCATCAGTTCGCCGATGACCATGACGTAGGGCGTGTGC
>DASYDJ010000042.1:0-355685 GCA_036499625.1 Gemmatimonadaceae bacterium | reverse complement strand
CCAGCCGCCGCGTCGAACAGATTCGTCGAGTTCACCCACACCACGCCGGCTTTGATCTTCGGCGCGATGTCGAGCGCGAGATTGATGCTCTCGGTCCATACGCTCGCCGCGAGGCCGTACGGCGTGTTGTTCGCCAGCGCGACCGATTCTTCCGGCGTACGGAAGGTCATCGTCACGAGAACCGGTCCGAAGATCTCGACCTGCGCGATCGTCGACGACGGCTGCACTTCGGTGAACAGTGTCGGCGGATAGAACGAGCCTTCCGTCGGACAGGCCCATGAGGGCTGCCACATCGTCGCGCCTTCGTCGACACCCTGCTGAACCAGACCCTTGATGCGCTCGAGCTGCACCGGCGCGACGATCGCACCCATGTCCACGGCTTTGTCGAGCGGCGAGCCCAGACGCAGCTTCTCCATTCGCGCGCGCAGCTTAGCTACGAGGCGTTCGGCGACGCCTTCCTGTACGAGCAGACGCGAGCCCGCGCAGCAGACTTGCCCCTGATTGAACCAGATCGCGTCGACGACACCTTCGACCACGCTGTCGAGATCCGCGTCGTCGTAGACGATGAACGGACTCTTGCCGCCCAACTCGAGGCTGAGCTTCTTGCCTGAGCCGGCGGTCGCTTTGCGAATGATGCGTCCGACTTCGGTCGAACCGGTGAACGCAATCTTGTCGACGTCGGGATGCTCGACGATCGCGGCGCCTGTTTCGCCCTGACCGTTGATGATGTTGATCACGCCGGCGGGAATGCCCGCCTCGTGCACGATCTCCGCGAACGCCAACGCTGTCAGTGGCGTGAACTCGGCAGGCTTGAGCACGACCGTATTTCCGCCCGCCAATGCCGGTGCAATTTTCCACGCCAGCATGAGCAACGGAAAATTCCACGGAATGATCTGCCCAACGACGCCGATGGCTTCGTAGCCCGGGAACTCGTTCTCGAGGAGCTGCGCCCACCCGGCGTGATGATAGAAGTGTCGAGCGACCAGCGGGATGTCGATGTCGCGCGTCTCACGGATCGACTTGCCGT
Source organism: Gemmatimonadaceae bacterium (assembly GCA_036499625.1). Lineage (GTDB taxonomy): Bacteria > Gemmatimonadota > Gemmatimonadetes > Gemmatimonadales > Gemmatimonadaceae > JAQBQB01. The sequence continues at coordinate 354,658 of DASYDJ010000042.1, read as the reverse complement.
TGTCCATGCTCTCGAGCACGGCCAGCAGCCGTGAGTGTTTTTGAATGCCGCGCGCGATGGCGTAGAGATGCCGCGCTCGTGCGTGCGGTGCCAGCGCCTTCCATGCGGGCAACGCGGCGCGAGCCGCCGCAACGGCGGCATCGACGTCGGCGCGCGTGCCATTCGTGACGCGCGCGATCGTGGCGTTCGTCGCCGGATTGATGACGTCGAAGACGGTGCCCGGTTCGGTCCACTCGCCGCCGATGAAGTGGCCGAATACACGCTCGTGTTTGTTGAGCCAAGCCAGGGCGTCCTTGTCGCTCTCGGGCGCCGGGCCGTACTCCATCGTCTGGAAAATCTCGGCTACAGTGGCCATGCGTTATGGCATCGGTTGGCGGTGGGCTGCAGCATAGCGCCCCGTCGTGAAGTGCTCGAGCTGGCGCTCGATGTCGGTGAGCAGTGAGCTCGCACCGAAGCGGAAGAGATCCGGACGCAACCAACGGTCGCCCAATTCTTCTTTCATCATATATAAAAACTCAAGTGCCGTCTTCGCCGTGCGAATGCCGCCGGCGGGCTTGAACCCAACAGCGTAGCCCGTCTGGTCGAAGTACTCGCGAATCATGCGGCACATCACGACGCCGAACGGAATCGTGGCGTTGACACCTTCCTTGCCCGTGGACGTCTTGATGAAGTCCGCGCCCGCTTGCATCGCGACCATGCTCGCGCGCGCAACGTTGCCGAGCGTCGCCAGCTCGCCGGTGGCGAGGATCGCCTTCATGTGCGCTTCGCCGCAAGCGTCGCGAAAGCGGCGTACTTCGTCGTACAGCGCCTCGTAATTGCCCGTGAGCACATGCGCGCGCGTGATGACGATGTCGATCTCACGCGCGCCGGCGGCGACGCTGGCGCGAATCTCCTCGATGCGCTGTTCGATGGGGCTCAGTCCAGCGGGAAACCCAGTCGAGACTGCTGCTACTGGAATTTCAGTACCTTCGAGCGCCTCGACCGCCGTCTTCACGAGTTGGTGATAGACGCAGACAGCACCGACGGTGATGCCGAGGTCGGCGACGCCGAGCGACTCGGCGAGTTCGCTACGGAGCGGATGTCGAGCTTTGGCACAGAGTCGGCGGACGGTGCCCGGCGTGTCGTCACCGGAGAGCGTCGTGAGATCGATGAGGGTGATGGCGCGCAGCAACCATGCGGCCTGCCACTCTTTCTTCACGGTGCGGCGCGTGGGAATCGTCGCGGCGCGCCGCTCGACGGCGCTGCGATTGACGCGGATCGATCGAACGAAGTCGAGATCGAGCGCCGTGCCAGGATTTCGCTCGACATGGCCCGCGGGAAGCGGGCGCGACGCCGGCACCAGGCTGAGGTTTGGTTTCGCGGTCATGTGAGCCACCAATACGACACGTAAACCGGGCACTGGAATCGGTGTATCAGCCCGTGTTGGAATGTATTGAGTCGGCCACCCGGTGACGAGAGCGCTTGGGCGGTACGAATCGTGAACTCCAACGGGCGTATCCCTGGAGGTCTTCGATGTCCCCGCACCGTCGTTTTGGTTGCCTTTCTATCCTCGCGCTCCTCGCCATTCCGGCGTGTCAGTCGCGCCCGGTGTCTGTCGCGACGCCAGAAATCGAGCCCGACGTGGCCGATCTTGCGCCGTTGTCGGTCACCGGCGACACGTCGTGGCGCATCTCAGCAAATACCGATTTGAGAATGCATACAGTCGTGCCGCCTGGCGGTACCGTCGCGTCCGCTGCGGGGACTGTAGCATCGCCGATCGCGCCGGAGCCAGTGCCCGACGCGGCACCGGTCGCAAGTCCTGTCGCTCACCCGACGCACATATCCGCGGCGGCGACGTTCGCGGCGATATCGCCCGCAACGGTGAACACCGATCCGTCGGACGACATGTTGGTCGGCAACGAAGGTCCCGGCGTGCTCCGCACGCAGGTGCTGCTCGACCGTGCGCATTTCTCGACGGGCGTGATCAACGGCAAAGACGGACAGAACGTCGAGAAGGCCGTGTACTTCTATCAGGAGCAGAACGGACTCACACCGACAGGGAAACTCGATCGCGCCACGTACGACAAGCTCGTGGAGCAAGTCGGCGTTCAGGACGGCGTAGTGAAGTACACGCTGACCGATGACGACGCGGCCGGCCCCTACATGTGGATTCCGACAAGTGTGTACGACCAGGCGAAACTACCCTGTGAGTGCTATGCGTCAGCGCTCGAGATGCTCGATGAGCGTTTTCATACGGTCACCGATGTGCTCCGCAAGCTGAATCCAGGGTTCGACTTCGTCAATCCAAAGGCCGGTGCCGAGCTGTGGGTCCCGAACGTCGAGCCGTTCAATGCGGAAACGCTGAAGCGAACGGCGGACGCTGAGCCGACGCTCAAGCCGATCGTCAAGATTCACGTTTCCAAGAACGGGCGGTATCTGCAGGCACTCGCTGCGGACGGGTCGATCGTCTATCACTTCCCGACAACTGTCGGCTCGGAATACGATCCGTCGCCAAGCGGCGTGTATCACGTGCAGGGCGTGCTCTGGCACCCCGTGTTTCACTACGATCCCACGCTCTATTCCGACGTGTCGGACTCGCGACCAAAAGCCACGCTACCGCCGGGTCCCAATTCGCCGGTGGGCATCGTCTGGATTGCGACGACCAAGGATCACGTCGGCATTCACGGAACGCCGCTGCCGCACACGATCGGGCTGGCGAGCTCGCATGGGTGCGTCCGTCTCACGAACTGGGATGCGGCGCGGTTGGCGGCGGCAGTTCGGGATGGGGTGCGGATTGAGTTCGCGAATTGAAAAATGGTTTCGAGTCGTATGTCATCCCGAGGAGCGTAGCGACGAGGGATCTTTCGTCCCTCAATAGTGACAGCAGATTCCTCGTCGCTACGCTCCTCGGAATGACAATCTACGGTACGACCACCGGGCCCAACCCCAGCGCTTTCATCTCCGGCTCCAACACTTTCCGATCGCCGCCTACGACGATCAGCAGATGCGCAGGGTCCAGATACTTGGCCGCCACGGCGCTCACCTCTTCTGGCGTGACGCGCGCGACACGCGCTGCATAGCCGTCGTAGTAGTTCAGCGGCAGACCGCGTTGCACGAGTTGGGTCAGCTGGTTGGCGATGAGGTCCACCGTCTCGACTTGGCCGGGAAGAATGTCGATCAATAAGCCGCGAGCGACCGACATCTCGGCTGGCGTCGGCAAATGATCGCGCATGCCGCGCAACTCACCGATCCACTCGATGAGCGCGCTGTCGCTCTTGGTTGGATTCACCGGCACACTGCCCGAGATGATCGACAGCGCAGGTATGCGGCGCCACGTGATGCCGAGCGGACGTCCGGAATACATGTAGGAGTGCCGCTCGCGCAAATTTTGATTGATGCGGCTCGCCGTTCCGGTGCCCAAGACGTACGACATGACGTCGAGCGCGGCAACATCGGGGGAGTCGAGACGCGGCCCAACTGTGCCGACAACGATCTGCGTTTGCTTGGCGCCGGGCTGGTCGACGAGATAGATCGTTGTCGGGTGCTCGACGAACGGTGGTGGCGCAGCGGCGGCTGGCGCATGCCCACCCGCCCATCCTCCGAAATTCTTGCGCACCTCGGCCAATGCAGCCGACGGCGTCACGTCGCCGACCACAATCACCGTGGTATTCGACGGATGAAAGTACGTGTCGTAGAAATGCTGCACGTCGTCGCGAGTCAATGACGACACGGCGGCCTGGGACGGACTATACGCGCGTGTGGTCGCACTCTGAGCGCCAAGAAGTTGCGTCAGGAAGACTTCGCTTGGCGCTGTTGCGGGCAGTTCTGCGAAGCGCTGTTTCGTCGCGGCCAGCGCGGCCTTCCGGCGATCCAAGTCGACTTGCGGAAACGCCGGGTGCTGGAGCATGTCGGCCATCAATGCCATCGAACGGTCGACGTTCTGCGAGATCGTCGTGAACTTGAACGGCGTCACCGAGTTGCCGAGCGATGCGAACGCAGACGACAGTTGGTCGGCGGACATCGACTGCGTGCCGTCCAGCAGCATTGCGCTGGTGAGCGCGAACAGGCCTTCCTTTCCCGCCGGATCGTACAGCGAGTCGACGCCGACCACCGCGCGCACCGTCACGAGAGGCAGCGCGTGCTCCTCGACGACGATCACGCGGAGACCGTTCGGCAGCGTCTGGGTCGTGGATTTAGGAAACTTGAATGGTGCGGCCGGCGGGGCAACGGGCACGCGCGACCGGTCCGGTGTTTGGCCGCCAGCGCGTGCCGCGAGTAACAGCGTTGCGCCCACGATCGCCGCGGCGCACGCGAGCAACTGCATCTTGCGGCGGCCGATGTGCGAATGTGTCATGGCGTCACCTTCGCGACGGGCGCCGGGGTCACGTTCTTGTACGGCAGCTCGGGCTTGGCGATGAGATCGAGCTTGCCAGCCGGCACGAGACTGATCTCAACGCCGCCCGACGTGAGATACTGTCTGGCGACGCGCTGGATGTCGGGGGGTGTCAGTGCCGACGTGGCACTCACTTGCTTGACGTACGCGACGGGGTCGCCGGAGAAGATTTCGTCGTGCGCGAGCGTGTCGGCGCGCGATTCGCGCGACTGCAAGAACGTGATCGCCTGCACCGCATTCGACTTCTTGTATGGCTCGAGCTCCTCGGCGGTCACGCCATGTTCGCGAACGTCCGCGACGACGCTGTCGACCACTTGCTCGATCGTCGTGAGCGACGCGCCCGGGCGCGGAGTGATGAGAATCTGGAAGACACCCGACTTCTCGATGTCGAAGTTCATCGCATTGACGAACGTGGCCAGCGGACGGTCGTACACCAGCGCTTTGCTCAACCGCCCCACCCGATCGCGTGACAGGATAGAGCCCAGCGCGACTAGCGCGAGGCGGTCAGGATCGTCCGTTCCTGCACCCACCCACACGCGTCGGAACTGCGTCCCGCGTGCCCTCGCATCCTCGAGCACGAGCCGATGCTCGACGGTGCTGACCGGCGTGTGGATGGTTGGATGCGCCGGGATAGCGTGGCGCGGAATGGAGCCGAAATACTTCGTGATCAGCGCTTTCGCACGCGCCGAGCTGAAGTCGCCGCTCAGTGCGAGGACGGCGTTATTCGGTGCGTAGTACGGAAGGCAGAATGCCTTGGCGTCAGCCGGCGTGGCGGCAGTCAGGTCAGGCGGGTCGCCGATGGGATCGATCTGATACGGAGCGTCCATGATCGCGCGCGTGATCAACGCCTCGGCGAAACCAAACGTTTTCGATTCTTCCTGCTGCGCGCGCTCCTGCAAAATGACGGCGACCACCGAAGCCAAGTGGGCTGAATCGGCGTTCGCGAGCGGAACCGCCATACGATCCGACTCCAGCCACAGTGCCGTCTCGAGCTGATTGCTGGGGATCGTGGCGTAATAATGCGTGATGTCTTGCGTGGTCTCGGCCCAGTGGGTCGAGCGGCCGCCGCGTTGCGCCAGAAATAACTTCGGTTCGAGCGGCTCGTTGGGCGAACCCTGCCCCATGATGTGCTCGCACATGTGGGCGAAACCATGGCCACCGGCGTGTTCGTCCTTCGCTCCGACGTGGTACCACACGTCGTACGCGACCACCGGCGAGGAGTGGTCCTCGTTCAGGAGTACGACCAAGCCATTCGGCAGGACCGTCCGCGAATACGCGAGGGGTCGAACCGACTGGGCGGCCGCTGGATTTTGCCAAGGGGCAGCGAGAATCGCCGCTGCGGCCGCACCGAGCCAGGCGCTGCGGCGCGCGAGGAAAGTGATACTATACATGTGGATTTCGGGGTGTCGGCGTGGGTTTCTCAGTCTTTTTACGAACGGAGCCCGCCAGCGCAACAACCATATGAATATCGGGTGCGTCGGTTCCGGAGTTGAATGGCGCGCCGGCCGCGGAATCCGCCCTCCAGGCGCCGCGGCCATCGCGGCTGTCCTTCTGCTGTGCGGAAGCGCGAGTCGCACCCGCGCCCAGGGCGGTCAGTTGGGCCAGCCCGACTCGACGGGGACAATCGTCGGCATCGTGACCACCACGGAAGGCGGCCTTCCGCTTCCCTACAGCGTCGTGTCGGTCTCGGCAATCGGTCGCGAGCAGTTCAGCAACGATCAAGGCGTCTTTACGCTCGGTGCGCTTCACGCCGGCCCGACGGACATTCGCATTCGGCACCTCGGGTACACGCCGGTCGACATGCGAGTCGTGGTACACGCTGGACGAATCGATTCCGTTCACATCGCGCTGACGCACATCGCCGTGCGCCTCGCGACCATGCGGGTGAGCGGTCACACCGAGTGCAAGAATCCCGGTGCGCCGAAGCGCAGCGCGGATTCCGCGTTCGCCACCGTGTTCGAGCAACTCCGCCAGAATGCCGATCAATTCCGGCTGCTCACCGCCACGTATCCGTACGTCTATGCGGTCGAGCGCAGCTTTTCCACGTCGCTCGTGAATGGCGACGTCAAAATGGGCGCGGTCGACACGCTCGCCTTCGCGAGCGCGGACGGCTGGAAGTATCGTCCGGGCACGGTGGTGCAGCGGGAAGGCGTCCTGCATACGTTGGGCTTTGGAACACTGACGATGCACATCCCGACGCTGGCGAACTTTGCGGAACCCGCGTTCATCGACAATCACTGTTTCTATAACAGTGGCATCGAAAACGTGGACGGCGCCGATTTGCTGCGCATCGACTTTGTCGCCGCATCCAAGCTCTCCGATCCCGACGTGGACGGTTCGATGTATCTCGATCCGACGAATTTCGAAATCCGCCGATCGGTGGTTCGCTTGAGTCGCATTCCGAGCGGCCTCGCCGGACTCGCGGAAACCGAAGCCCAGACGTATTTCGGCGAAGTCGTCACGTCGGTGCCCGTCATCACCGGCATCATGTCCGTGAACCGATTCGTCGTCCGGTCGCGTCAACCCGATGCGGCAACGTCGGAGAACGAGCAGCAGCAGCTCGTGGCGTTCAAGTTCCTGCACGGGAAACCCGGGGACATTCGGAAACCGTAAACGTCCTGTGTGTCGGACACGGAACGTCCGAAACGTGCGACAGATCACAATCCACAGAGCGTTCCTCGGCGCGGCGCCGTGCGATGCATCTGCGCGCGCACGAACGACATAGGTCGCGTCGTCGATGCGTCGGCACGCAGGGCACGTGCTCTGCCTTTCCCCGTTGCGCGCGGCTCGCACGGCGCGCATTCCACCCACCCGTGGAGGATCGCGTGTTCATCACTCGTTTACATCGCGTGGCGATACTTGGCGTCACTCTCGGCGCGCTGCTCGTTGGCGGTGCTTCACCGCTGCGTGCGCAGGACTCGAGCACCTGTCGATGCCGGCCCGCACCGCAGCGACCCGAGCCCGAATTCGTGCGCCGAAGCTCCGGCGGCGTCGCATTCATCCAAAGCCGGCCGCTCGGGACATTCGGCAACAACGTCAACTTTGGTTACGGTGCCGAAGGCACGTATCTCTTCCGGCTCGACCGTCGCGGCATTCTGAGCTTACGCGGCGACCTTGGCGTTGCCGACTACGGCAACGAGTCGAAGCGCGTGCCACTCAGCGAGACCATTGGCGGACGCATTCAAGTGCGCGTGTCGACGAACAACTACATCGTTCCGATGAGCATCGGTCCGCAGCTCACTTGGCCAACTGGCAGTGTTCGGCCATACGTGAATGCCGGCATCGGCGGGCAGGCATTCTACACGGAGAGTCACGTCGACGGCGTGGACGATCAGAACGACTTCGCGCAGACGACGAATCAGTCGGACTTCACGTCGAGCTGGACGACGGGCGGCGGTGTCTACATCCCGCTCTCCGAACGGCACGTCAAAGTCTTACTGGACCTCGGCGTTCAATACTACGCCGGCGGCGAGGCGAGCTACCTGCGACCGGGAAGCATCATCGATCTGCCGAATTCGCAGATTGCCATCACGCCGCTCCACAGCGAGACGCACCTGGTGCTGGCGCGCATCGGCGTCAAGATCGGCTTATGATTTCTCTAATCGACGCCGAGGAGTTGCGACATGTGCTGCGGCCGACGGTGTTTGTCGCGTCGGAGATGGCGGATCGGCTGCCGGTGACAGCCGTCGAGCCTCGCGAGCGAGGTGCGGATAGTCGAAGGTCCGTTGCCAACAAAGCGGCAACGGACCCGAACCGACCAACGTCACACATGAGTTAGCGATCTTTTAACAGATCGCGACTGCGAGGTGCCCTACGCCTCCCAGCTCAACCCCGGCTTGCCGAAGTGTCCGTAGTTCGTGGTCTGCCGGTAGATCGGCTTGCGCAATGCCAGCTTCTCGATCATCGCCGCCGGACGATAGTCGAACGTCCGCACGAACTCCTCGGCGGCCTTCCAGTCGCCGGTGCCAAACGTGTCCACGCGCACCGACACAGGCTCAGCGCGACCGATGGCGTACGCCACCTGAACTTCGGCGCGCTTGGCGTAGCCACTCTTCACGACTTGGCGCGCGACGTAGCGTCCGAAATACGCGCCGCTGCGATCGACCTTCGACGGATCCTTGCCGCTGAACGCGCCGCCGCCGTGACGGCCCATGCCGCCGTAGCTGTCGACGATGATCTTGCGTCCGGTGACGCCGCAGTCGGCCGACGGGCCGCCTTCAATGAACTGACCCGTGGGATTCACGAGAATCTCCACATGCGGGCCGAACCACGTGCCGAGTACTTCGGGCGCGAGGCAGCTCGCGACGTAATCACGAATCTCGGCGTGCGAGACTTCGGCGCGATGCTGCGCCGAGACGAGAACGGTTTCGACGCGCACCGGCGCGTGATTCTCGTAGCGCACGCTGACCTGCGTCTTGGTGTCGGGGCGCAGCCACGTGCGCTCTCCCGACTTGCGTGCTTCGGTAAGCCGCTGCGACAGGCGGTGCGCCAATTGCAGCGGCAGCGGCATGAGCTCGGGCGTTTCGTCAGTGGCGTAACCGAACATGATGCCCTGATCGCCGGCGCCGCCGGTATCGACGCCCATCGCGATGTCGCCCGACTGCTTACTGATGAACTGCGTGACCTTCACGCCGTCGGCGTTGAACGCCTCGCTGGCATCGGTGTAGCCAATCTCGCGAATGGCGGCGCGGGCAACAGCCTCGTAGTCGACGTTCGTGCGCGAGGAGATCTCGCCGGCCAGCACGACCTGGCCGCTCTTGCACAACACCTCACAGGCCACGCGGCTGTTCGGGTCGCCGGTGAGATGGGCGTCGAGAATCGAATCGGCGATGTAGTCGCAAACTTTGTCGGGATGGCCTTCGCTGACTGATTCCGAGCTGAACGTATACGAGCTCATGGAGATCTCCGCGCCGGAAAACCGGCTGAATGAAAAAACGGCCCCGACAGTGTTTCGTCGTGGGCCGTTGCCGCAACGACTTAGACGGGTTTACGCGGGGCTCGAGGCCTCCGTGCGCGGCCCGTCAAATCGGGGAAATCACCGCGCAGCCATGAAGCTAGCATTCGGTGCGGCGACGTCAAGCATCCGCGGGTGATCGCCGGTGATCGCCGGTGACGAGGCGGCTTATCGCACGGTTGCGCCTAGAACGAACTCTCACGGAGGCACCATGCACCGTCGCTCGTCAGTCGCTCGATCCCTGATGATGGCCGCAGTCGTTTGCGTCGGCGCGTGTGTGGGTTCGCCGACCGACCCCAGCCAAACACAATCGGCTGCGCTCACCTCGCTTCCTCGACAACTCAGCCCGGCCGAGCAGGGTGTGCTCGGCGCCGCGAACCGCTTCTCGTTCGCGCTGTGGAAGACCGTCAACACCAATCAGATCGACTCGAACGTCTTCATGTCGCCGTTGAGTGCGTCGTTCTCGCTCGGCATGGCGCTGAACGGCGCCGAAAACCAGACGCTCGACGAGATGCGGTCGGCGCTTCAGGTCGGCAATGAGTCGGTTCCCGACATCGATGCAGGATACAAGTCGCTGATCGCGCTGCTGACGTCGCTCGACCCGCAAGTGACGATGAGCATCGCGAACTCCATCTGGTACCGGAAGACGTACAGTTTCGACCAGACTTTTCTCGACAACGACGCCAGCTACTTCAACGCGACGATCAAGCCGCTCGATTTCACGAATCAGCAGGCGTCGTTGGCGTCGATCAACGGCTGGGTGAACGACCAGACGCACGGCAAGATTCCATCGATCCTCGACGAGATCGATCCCGACAACGTGATGTTCCTGATCAACGCGATCTATTTCAAGGGAAGTTGGCGCGATCGCTTCGATCCGGCGCAGACGCAGAACGCGCCATTTCATGCTGTGTCGGGCGATGAATCCGCGCAGTTGATGCATCGGAACGCGAAAATGTCGTATACAGAGACAGCTATGTATCAGGCCGTCGATCTGCCGTACGGCGACTCCGCGTTCACCATGACCGTCGTGCTTCCGAAAGCTGGAACGAGCGTCGAATCGCTCGCCGCGTCGTTCGACGCGACGAGTTGGCAGGCGGTGGCGGGCAGCCTTCGCGAGGCAGATGTCGATCTCTACTTGCCAAAGCTCACGATGACCTGGAAGCAAAGTCTCATTCCCGACTTACAGTCGCTCGGCATGCACGTGCCGTTCGACCCGAACGCCGCCGATTTCACCGGAATGTCAACGACGGGGCCGCGCCTCTACATCTCCTCAGTTCAGCACAAAACGTTCGTCACTATCGACGAAGAAGGCACGGAAGCGGCCGCGGTGACGTCGACCGGAATCAGTACCGCGTCCGCCGAGGTGCCCGTCACCATGCGCGTCGATCACCCGTTCATTTTCGTGATCCGCGAACGTCTATCGGGCACGGTGCTCTTCATGGGAAAGGTCGTACGAATAAACTGATTACGGAACTGTAATGAGACCGACGACGCCGCCCAGGTCGTCGGTCACCTTGGGCAGGTTCGCGGGCGCTATCCATTCCCCACCGTTGATGCGCAGCGCCACGCGATGCAACCCTGGCGAGAGACGGCGCTCTGTGGTCCACGCGCTCCCCGCACGGTCGAGCACGACCGGCTCCCAGTCGGTGAAGTCAGACATCAACTCCACGCGCATTGCCGTCGAATCGGCGCCGAAGACGGAAATTCGCCGCGCGTCGCCCGCTCCCGCGTCAACGGTGATTCGCGGTCCTACGGTCGCGCGACGCGGCAACCTTACCGCACCAGCGTGAGGCTGCGCGGAAAATCGAATCGCGACGCTGACATAGCGTGTTCGCGGTACGCCGCGCACTGCGTCCTCGAGCGTTCGTCCGACGGACGCGACGAGCGCAGCGCGCGAATTCATCCAGACTGCCGCGTCGGCTGAGGCCCATTCGTCTGCCGACGGCAGGCGTTGCATTCCGGCGCGCAATCCTGCCGTCACGCCAAACGACACGATGCTGTACTCGCGGCGCCAAGTCGCCGCCAGATCCGTGTAGGAGAGCGGACGAAGCGCAATTCCGTCTGTCGGCGTCGACTCCGGTGTTCTGGTCGCGACAGCAGACACTTCGCCGAGGAATCGATCCACGCCGATCGATCGCCACGCATCAGCCTGGATTCGTCCGAGCGACGCCGCGCCGTCGTGCGCGTACAATCCGGCGCCGAGCCCGAGCGCTGCACCAAGAGCGCTGTTGCCGAATCGCGCCTGCGCCATTGCCTCCGCGGCGACCGTCGACCCTTCGTTGCTCGCCGAGAAGCTGCTCGCGTAGCCCGTGACGTCCCACTGTCGCCGCGCGAATGGATCGTTGCGAATCGTTCCGGCTGTCACAGTCTGCCCGGTCCAACGATCGGCAGACGTGCGCGCGGCAAGGCCGCTCGATGAAAAATCCCAGCGTGCGCCGGACGTGCTCGCATTCATGCCAAACGTTGGAGCAGTCGACTCGGGAATTCCTGTCTGCTGCAGACGCGCGGCGCCGGCGTCGGCCGTGATCTGCCACTGAGCTTGGACAGATCCTGCGGCGAGAAGCGAAACGAGAGAAGTGAGAAGGATGACGAGCCACGCTCGGCGCATCACCCAAACTAACGAGACGCGCTTATGGACGCGGCTTGCCGGATGCTGGCACTGTGCTGCCCGTAGTGATCGCGATGTCCGCCGCGACCGCGTTTGCGCCTGCCGGTGCGAGCGCCGCCGTGAGACCACGCAGGCGAACGTCGAGCGCGTCGTCGGGTCGGCCGCCGCGCTGTACGTCGGAGTTCACGTCGTTGCTCAACGCGGCGAGCAGTTGACCCGACACGCCGTGCTTGACGAGCGACGTCACGATATCCGCCGCGCGCTTCACGGAGATGCCGTTCGACACCAACTGCGTGAGCACACCGAGCGGAACGGCTACCGATGAGTCGCGCGGACTGGCCGAACGAAGTCGCGTGAGCACGTCGCGTGGCACGTAGTGCAATGCTGCTTCGCCGGCGGCGATGTCGTTCGCGCTCGGGTGCGGCGCCAGCGCATCGCGCGCCACCTCGAGGCGCACGGCCATGTCGCGCGCGCTGGCCACGATGCGTGCCGGTGCCGGCTGTGGGCGCACCACGAGCGCGTATCGCACCTTGGCGAGAATCGGATCGATTGGCAGGCCTTTGCTGCGCGTCGTCTCGACGATGCTCGCGAGTGCAGCGCTCGCCTCGCGATCGCCGGCGATCGTCACGCCCGCCGGTGCGTTGCTCTGTGCGGCTGCGCGAGTCGCGACCAAAAAGCCCGCAACGAGCAGCAATGAGTATTTGCTCATGGCTTGCCCACCAGCACGACCGACGCGTTCGTGCCGAAATCCGGATCGCGCGCCGTTTCCGCCGCCGGATCGAGCGTCAAGACGGAATCGTCCACCATGTACGCGTACACGTGGCGTCCGGGAAGAATCGGGATGAGCGCCGACCACAGCGTGCCGTCAGCCGACCGCACCATTGGTGCGGTCGATGGATTCCACTGATTGAAATCGCCGACGACCGACACACGCTTGGCACGCGCGTTCTGGAAGACGAACTGACGCAGGACGGGTTTGGCCGCGCCGGCTACATCGGCGACGGGAGCCATTTGAATCGCCGTTGGCGCGGGCGAGACGATCCGTGGAGCAGGCGCGCCGCGTACCATGAAGCCGACGACCGCCGCAGCACTTATTGCGGCAACGCTTGCGGCAATTCGCCACGCGCGGCTCCCGCGCGGCCTGTAGCCGAACTCCACATCGGCGGGCTCGTCGGCCGGCGTCACGCGCGCCGTGGCGGCGGCGTCAATCACGCGCTGCACGGCGTTGGCGTTCACGGCCGGCAGTCGTTCGAGCTCTTTGATCGCTCGCTCGAGCAGCGGATCGCGGTCGGAGCTCGTCATCGGACGGTCCCCGCCAGACGCGAGCGCAGCATGTCACTCGCGCGCTTGACGCGCATCTTGAGCGCCGACTGTCGAACGCCGGTCATGCGCTCGATCTCCTCGTACGAAAAGCCTTCTATGTAATGCAACAGGAAAATCTCTCGGTTGTACTCGGGCACGTCGGCAAGCGCGCGTCGAACCGCGTCGCCCCATTCGTTGTCCAATGCCGCGCTCGGCGAATCGGTCGACTGCACGCGTTCGAGCGCTCGGTCGTCGTCCACGGTACGTCCAGCGTCGCGGCGGAAGGCGGTGTTGGCCGTTCGGCAACAGTTTCCAAGTATTTGAAACAGCCACGCCTCGAACTTCTGCCGTTCCTCGTACCGCGGAAGGGCCCGGTACAACCGAACGAACGTGTCCTGCACCATGTCTTCGGCGTCGTCGGGATTCTGGAGCACCGCCCGCGCGAACCGCAAACACCGCGCGTAGTACGCGTCAACGATCGTCGTGAACGCGCCAATGTCACCGAGCTTCGCTCGGTTGAGCGTGGACGCTTCCAGAACGATGCGCTGGGCTGGTGGCGGTGCAGTGGGTTGCAGAGACGGCGCGGACAGAGGTTCCTCTACTTGGTGTTCGTCTGGCGTAACCGGAATTGAGGCGTTTCGGTCACCTTCGAAAGCTATCGCCCGGGCAGCGCCGTCACTGTCACGTAACGGGTCTGGTTTCTGCATTACGATGTTGTCAGGTTCGCTGCCGAACCTTCATGCTGTCGTCGAAAATGCGGGTGCCGGATGCCGTCTCGTCCAGGGATCGATGCGCACGAACCAACCGATCGCCCACGAGGCGATAGTCGGCCAACGGTATTGCTCGCCGAAGACAACGACGATACCCGCCGAGTGTACGGTCTCATCCTTCGGCACTTCGGGTATCGCGTAGAAGAGGCGACCTCCGGGCCGGAGGCGGTGGCGCTGACCCGCTCGCTGCACCCCGCGCTCGTGCTGATGGACATCGGCCTCCCTGGTCTCGACGGATTCCAGGCGAGCCGAATGCTCAAGTCTGACCCGCACACGAGTACGGTGCCGGTCGTCGCGTTCTCCGCTCGTGTCGGCTCGACGGCGGACCTCGTGGGCGGCGCGCCGGCGTTCGACGGGTTCATCCTCAAGCCGGTGAGCCCGCACGAGCTGGTGCAGCGCGTCGCGGCCTACCTCGCGCTGCTCGGCTACCGATCAGCTCCGGCGAACGACGACTGACCGCCGAAGCGTCCGCATCACACTGCGTCGGACAGACTGGTGAAGTTGAAGTCCCGCACCTTGAGCGCCGGCATGACGACGTCGCCGCCGGATTCCGTTCCGGCGACGCGCACTGCCGGCCCGAGGCCGTCGAGATTGTTCAACATGAACAACGGCGACTCGTTGAAGCGGAAGTTCTTCGCCGCTTTCGAGATTTTTCCGTTCTCGATGAGGAACGTGCCGTCGCGCGTGAGACCGGTGTAGAGCACCGTGCGTGGATCAACCGGTCGCAGATACCACAGCCGGCTGACCAGAATCCCGCGCGGCGTCGACTTGATGAGCTCATCGAGCGACTGCGTGCCACCGGCGAGCTTCACGGCGTTGCTGCCGGCGTCTGGTGTGCCGCCCTTCTTCTGCGCCCAAAAACGCGAGTACGTGAGTCGCTTTAGAATTCCCTTATCGATCCACACTTGCCGGTGCGCCGGCAATCCCGAACCATCGAACGTATTGGTCAGGAGTTGCGGATCGGCGGGATCCGAGAAGAGCGTCACGCGTTCATCGGCGACCTTTTCGCCGAGCTTGTTGCCGCCGCCGGCTTTCGAGTATGGGCTGCGGCCTTCGTCCGCCGAGCGCGCGTCGAAGGTGAACGCGAGCAGCTGGACGAGATCGCCCACCGCTTGCGGCTCGAGAATGACTGTGTAGCGGCCGGGTTCGACGGCAACGGGATTTCGCGACGTGAGCGCTTTCTGAATCGCCGTGTCAGCGACCGCTTTCACGTCGAGGCGCGACCAGTCCGGATGATCGGCGCCAGCCCATCCCGACCCGGTGCCGTCGCCGGTGCGCACGGTGAGCGTGTAATTCGCCGTCGTCGCCGACTGATACGCGAACATGCCGCCACTATTGCCAACGGCATTGGCGCCGATACCAGTGACGAGAAATCCCGCCGCCTTGAGATCGCCCGCTTTCTTGCAGGCGTCGATCGCAATGCGTGCAGCTTCGGCGCGCCCGTCGGGTCCAAGATTTCCCGTCGAATCGAAGTACGCGATGTTCTCCTCGTACTGCTGCGCACCCAGCGGCGGCATCGACTCGGGATCATCGGGCGCGAGCTTGGCGAGCGCCTCGGATTGCCGCACCGACTGTTGCAGTCCTTCGTCGGTGAAGTCGTTCGTCGACGTCACCGCGTGCTTCGGTCCGAATGCGCTCGTGATATTGACCGCCGCGCTCGACACACCGCCGGCGGTCGAGATGCGATTGTCGGCGAAGCGAACGTTCGCGGAATAGCCGCCGCTGACGCCCACTTCGACCGAGTCCGCCTTGGACATCTTCACGACTCGCTCGATCAGCTGCTGCGCTTGATCGCGGGTCATCACGCGAGAGTCGGCTGTCATGCTTTGCTCCCCGTGTTGATGACGTTGATGTTGTGGAAGCGCGCCGGCACGCAGCCGTGGCTCACGGAGCCGATCTGGCCCGGCTGGCCTTTTCCGTCGAAGAAGCTCGCGCCCATCATGTAGCTCGACTTGCCGCCGATCATGTCCATCGAGTTCCAGAAATCGGGCGTGCGCATTTGATACGCGACATCTTTGAGCATGCCGGTGATCTTGCCACCCTTGATCTCATAGAACACCTGGCCGCCGAACTGCGCGTTGTAGCGCTGCTGGTCGATCGAGAACGAGCCGTCGCCCATGATCCCGATGCCGCTATCGGTCGCCGATACGAGATCGTCCCACGTACTGTCCTTGGCACCGGGCAGCAATGAGACATTTGGCATGCGCTGGAATTGCACGTCGCTCCAATTGTCCGCATTGCAGCAGCCGTGCGATTTCACCGGCATGTTGTTCTTCTTGTAGTACCACTCGAGCCACGGCGCCTGCTCGCGGCTCGTTTGATAGTCGTGCAGGATGCCATTCTTGATGATGAGGAACGTGTCGGGCTGCACGCCGTCGTCGTCCCAGCCGATCGTCGCACACCCACCTTCCTGCGTGCGATCGCCTTGGATGTTCATGAACTCCGGCCCGTACTTGAGCGTGCCGAGCACTTTCTCCGGCGGCGCAACGAAGCTGGTGCCGGCGTAGTTCGCCTCGTAGCCCATCGCGCGATCGAGCTCCGTGGGATGTCCGATGGATTCGTGGATCGTGAGCCAGAGATGCGACGGATGCAGCACCAAGTCGTACCGGCCGACTTCCACGGGTTTGGCTTTCAGTTTCTCCGCGGCTTCCTCGCCCCACTTCCGCGCGTTGCCCACCGGATCGGACGCGACGATGAACTCCCACCCGCGGCCCATCGGCGGAATCGTGTTCGATCGCGATTGGAAATCTGTGAAGTCCGGCGACACGGCCGTGGCCGTGAACGGCAGCCAGCTCCGCACGGCTGTCTGCGTGATGAACGAGCCGTCGCTGTTCGCGTAATTCCGGTCTTCCTTGATGAAGAACAACGTGCTGTTGACGTACTTCACGTTCGTCGCCTTCATCGCTTCGGTATTCGCGTCGATCAGCAGCTGCGCCTTCTGTTCGACCGGAATCGTGAACGGATCGATCTCGAACGAGCTCTTCCATGTTGCGTTCGGAAACGCGGGTGCGGCAGCGAGTACCACCGGCGCAGCGCCCGGAATGCGATTCGCCTTCGCGATTGCCGCCGCTTCACGCGCCGCAGCGGCTACGCCGTCCTTCGTCAGTGTTTGCGTCGCGGCAAAGCCCCAGGCGCCGCCCACGAGTGCACGTACGCCCAGTCCAATGGAGTCGGTGTCGCCGACTTGAACGATCTGCTTTTCGCGCGTGCCCACGAAGTCTTGCCGATACCGGCCAATGCGCGCGTCCGACCACGATGCGCCCGCGGATTTGGCCGCATCGAGCGCAGCCATCAACAGCTCTCGAACCGGAAGCTCCTCGAACGCGCTCACGCCGCGCGGATAAATCGGCGCAGCGGACAGCGCTGGTAGCGCATGTGCGAGTGCAGGAGGCACCAGCGACCCGGCAGCGGCCATCGCCGCGGCGGTGCCGGTCTTTCGGAGAAAATCGCGCCTAGTGGTCATAGGTAATTGTGTGAAGGTGACCGGGCGACATGCTCGCATGCGGAAACTGCGTCTACTTCAACCCGCGCGGCAACTCGAAAGATTCCCAACAATGTTCGGGAACTGTATGCACGATCGTGCGCGCGACGTCATGACATGTCAGCGATCACGCGCATCACATAGTTCACGCGTGACGCATCCTTTGCAAGATCTTTATAGGGTTGCTGCGCAATTGAGAGACTGATAAGGTAGGCGCATCGAGCGACGCCGCTCATGCAATCGCGCCGCGCATGCGTCTCTCTCTCGATACGTCAGAGACGTCAGAGATGTCGTCCCTCATGCCGGCGACGCCTGGTGCTGCTTCTCGCGAAGCAGCCAATGCATCCCCACAGGTGGGAGCTCATGAGACAATGGTGGTCATGTACGACGACGCCGGTCACACGAGGACCGGTAGTCTCGCGTCTGTGTCAACTTGCCGCGGTGCTCACAGTCGGTGCGGCCATGACACTCGCAACTCCGTCGAGTGCTCGCGCACAAGGCGTCATCGCCGGCCGCGTCGCCGCCGCCGGCACCGATGAGCCGCTCAGCGGCGCAATCATCTCTGGCCCCAATGGAACGCCGCGAGCAACGAGCGACGACCAAGGTCAGTTCCGACTCACGGGACTCACCGGCTCGAGCAGCGACCTCGTTCCTCTCGACGTGCGACGGATCGGTTATCACACGCAGCGTGTCACCGCACGCATCGGGCAAACGAATGTCGTCATTCAGATGACGGTGAACCCGGCGGCGCTCGACGCCGTCGTCGTCACCGGAACCGCCGGCGCGCAAGCGAAACGTGAGATCGGCAACGCCGTCACGACGGTGGATGCGGCGGCAGCAGTCCAGGCCGCGGCGATTCCCAGCGTGCAGTCGTTGCTCAACGGCCGAGCACCCGGACTCGTCGTCATGCCAACGTCGGGCGCGGTGGGCACGGGCTCGCAGGTGCGCGTGCGCGGCATCGCGAGCTTCTCGCTCAGCAACAATCCGCTGCTCTACATCGACGGCGTGCGCGTCGACAACTCGGCGTCCACCGGCCCGCAGAACCAGTCGTTCAGCTCGGGAAGTATCTCCCGCCTCAACGACATCAACCCTGAAGACATCGAGTCGATCGAAGTACTCAAGGGACCGTCGGCCGCAACGCTGTATGGCACCGAAGCATCGAACGGCGTCATCAACATCATCACGAAGCACGGCAGCACCGGATCCGCGCATTGGAGCGCGATCGTTCGTCAGGGCGAGAACTACCTCAGAGATTGGAAGGGAATGTTCCCAACCAACTACGGCCTCGATCCCGTGACGAACACGATCGTTGCGGTGAGCATGGATTCGCTCATCGCCGGCAACAAAGGTGATCTCTTCCAGACCGGCCATCACCAAGAGACGCAGGTCTCGGTCTCTGGCAGCCAGAACATTTTCAACTATTACGCGAGCGGCAATCTGCTGGACGATCAAGGCGCCGAGCCGACGAACTTCGAGCGACACTACTCGGGCCGACTCAATCTGGGAATTACGCCGAGTCCCAAGTTCCACGTGACGACCGAGATGGGATACGTCACCGGTCCGACGAATCTCAGCGCCGAAGCAGGGTTCGGTGGCCGAGTTTATTCGACGCTGTACGCGACGCCGACGACGTACAACACGTGGCACCACGGCTTCTATAGCGGCGTCCCGTATCAGTACGACAGCGTCTACAAGATGTGGCAGGACCTGAGCCGCTTCACGGCCAACGCCACGTTCGAGAACGATCCCACGACGTGGTTCCGGCATCGCCTCACGCTCGGCCTCGACGTCACGAACGAAGGCGACAACTACTACCAGCCGCGACTCGATTCGCTAAACCAGTTGTCGTCGTTCAGCGGTGACGCGCTCGGCTATCGCGAGCTCGATCAGAATACGATCACGTATCGCACGATCGACTACAACGCCAACGCGACCTGGAATCCCAAGCTCGCGTGGCGCTTCGTGACGTCCGGCGGCGTGCAGTACTACCACGACGCCACGAACAGCCTCAGTGCGTACGGATCCGTCTTCCCGGTACCAGGCCTCTCGTCGGTAAACGCAACGACTCAAGACAAGGGTCAGGCGCAGGACTACTTCGACGACGCGACACTCGGCTACTACGTCCAGGAAGAAATCGGCTGGCGCGAGCGACTCTATCTCACTGCCGCAGTCCGCTGGGACAATAGCAGCGCGTTCGGCGCGAACGTCAACAAGGTCGTGTATCCGAAGTACGGCCTCAGTTACGTCGTGAGTGATGAGGATTTCTGGAAGAACAACGGTTTGCTGAACCGTTTCAATTCGTTCCGCTTCCGCGCCGCATACGGTGAAGCCGGAAAAGCGCCAGGTACATATGACGCGCTTCGCACTTTCTCACCGGTCAGCGGACCGAACGATTCGCCCGCCGTCACGCCACTCGCGATCGGCAATCCCAATCTCGGTCCAGAACGCGGCAAGGAATACGAAGTCGGTTTCGACGCCGGTCTCTGGAACGATCGTCTCACCTACGAGCTCACGCGGTACCACAAGCAAACGGTCAACGCGATTCTCAACCAGCAACTCGCGCCGTCGATCGGCTTCTCCGGCACCGAGCCGTTCAACGCTGGCTCGATCCTCAACACCGGTTGGGAGAATGCGCTGCGCTTGAACGCGTACCGCGGCACGAACCTCAACTGGGATCTCACTGTCAATTACGCGACGAACGAGAATGACGTGCAAAGCCTGATCGGCGGCTCGAATTTCGTCACCGCCGGTACTGATTTGCGTCACACGGTTGGCTATCCAGCGTTCGGCTGGTGGAACTATCAACTCGTGTCGGCGCAGGTCGACGCCACCGGACATGGAATTCCGAGCACCATGGAGTGCGCCGACGGCAAAGGCGGAACGACACCGTGCTACGACGCGGCCGGAAAGAACATTATCGCGCCGTACGTCTACCTCGGCCGCTCCACGCCGCCGCGCGAAGGCTCGGTGTCGACGACGCTGTCCTTCCTCAAGAACTTCAGCGTCTACACCTCGGTCGATTTCCAGAACGGTGCCAAGAAGCTCGACGGCAACACGCGCATTCGCTGCCAGTTCTTCGGCGGCCGTTGCCCGGAAGATTTCCCGCAGGCGTTCCCGAACACTGTGTTCGATCCGGTGCGTGAGGCCGAAGTCAATTCGAATACGAACTTCATCGACTTCTACATCACGTCGGACAACTTCGCGAAGTGGCGCGAACTGACGTTCTCGTATGATGTCCCCGATCGCTACGCTCGCGTCCTGAACGCCAGCCACGCGACGATCTCTGTCTCTGGTCGCAATCTTCACACGTGGACCAAGTACGCTGGCTTCGAGCCGGAAGCGATGTTCTTGGGCGGAACCCGCGGCGGCAACGCATCGTGGGAGCAGGCAACGCTGCCCCAGCTCACGAGCTGGATCATCACGTTCAACCTCGGCTTCTGACCAGGGGCATACTGACAATGAAGCTCATCATGAGACATCTCAAATCGTTTGGCACGGGCGCCCTGAGCAGCGTGCTGCTCCTCGGTGTACTGGCGTCGTGCAAGACGAGCGATTACCTGAACGTCACGTCGCCAAGTCGCATTCCGGCGGTGAATCTCGAGGATCCGTCGAACGCCGCGTTGCTCGTCAACGGCGCGGTCGCCGACTTCGAGTGCGCGTACGGCAGCTATACCGTCGCGAGCGGGTTGATTGGCGACGAGCTTGCCGACGCCACACAAACGGCAGCACGCTTTCCGTACGACCAGCGCACGCTGATCTCGAGCTCGACCACGTATCAGTCGAATGACTGCGTCGGCATCGGCACCTACAGCCCATTGCAGACGGCGCGCGTGTCGGCGGACAACGTCCGGATTTTGTTGACCGGCTGGACGGATGCGCAGGTTCCGAATCGGCAGTTATTGCTCGCGACCGCCGCCGCGTACGAGGGCTACTCCGAGCTGTTGCTCGGCGAAGGCTTCTGCGCTACGGCGTTCTCGTCATTCAACGCCGACGGAACGGTGAACTACGGATCCCAGATCACGCCTGCGGCCGCCTTCGACTCGGCCATCACGAGATTCGGCGATGCGATCACGGCGGCGACCGCGGCGGGATCTGGCGCGACGAGCATTCTCGACATGGCGTACGACGGACGCGCACGCGCGAAGCTCGACAAGGGCGATCTCGCCGGCGCGCGTGCCGACGCGGTGTTGGTGCCGGGTTCGTTCGTGTTGAACATGACGGCGTCGTCGATTTCTTCTCGACGGAACAACCGCATCTGGGCCGACAACGGCCAGAACGGAACTTCGTACAACACAGCATCGTCGGTCGACGTGGCGTATCGATCACTCAACGATCCGCGCGTGCCCGTGAATCACCCCAACGTCCCCAACTCGACGACGGGCGTGCAGATCTGGGTACAGACGAAGTACACGAGTGCGGCAGCCAACACGCCGATCGCAAGCGGCGTCGAAGCACAGCTCATCGTTGCGGAGGCGGACCTCGCGTCCAATCCGACGGAGGCGATGTCGATCATCAACACGTCGCGCGCCGCCGGCGGCGAGACTGCACTTCCGGCTGGCACCAGCGCAGCCGATCTCAAGACGGCGCTGATCGGCGAGCGGATGCGCGCGCTTTTCCTACAGGGCACACGGTTGTACGACATCATTCGCTTCCAGCTTCCGCTCAATCCGGCCGCTGGCGCCAAGTTCCCTGGCGGTGGGACGTACGGCTCGCAGCTCTGCATGCCGTTGCCCGATGTCGAGCACTTCAACAATCCGCTGCTCAAAGGCTGATACGGCGTAGCGGGAAAGGATTTTCGCCGTTCTGAAAACAGAAAGGCTCCGCGAAATCGCGGAGCCTTTCTCGTTGAGAGGATCGGCGTTTCGTCGCCAATCCCAACGCCTATGCCCCTATGTACCTGGCGATCAAAATCGAGTCGACGAGAATCGCATTCGGCGTTTCGACTTTGGCTCGAAGATAGAATGCAGCCGGGCCCGTTGTCGTCACAAATCCTGACTGGTCGACGCGAGCTGCAGTCGTGTCGCTCGTCGACCAAATGACGGGCTGTAACAGGACAGTGGGAGAGCCACTGATATCGACCGCCGTGACAGAGAATTGGCCGCTCTGGTTCGGGCCCATGATCATATCGCCATGACCCACAATTTGAATTACCGCGGCGGGACTAGGCGCCGTGGTGCGATCGCTGCAGGACGCGCACACGACGAGCGTACAAACAAGTAGTCCGATTGACGGTCGTTTGGTCATGATCCCTCTCGAGTCTGCTCTTCAATAGTACGAGACTCCGATGCTTGCGTTTGCATCCATCGGCCGCGCGCGTGACGGGCGCACTTGACCGAGGACGGACGATTAATCACCTTTCATCCGGATATACGGATGATATGATTACCGCCCGCCTCAACGTCCTCGATCGACTCACCGCACTCGCCGATCCCACGAGGAGCCGCATTCTCCTCGTGCTCGATCGCCACGAGCTGACGGTCGGCGAGCTGTGTTCGGTACTGCAGCTTCCGCAGTCAACGGTCAGCCGCCACCTCAAGGTGCTGGCGGACGACGGTTGGGTCATCGCGCGCGGAGAAGGCACGAGCCGGTATTACAAAATGCTCGCGAGCCAGCTCGACGCGGCGACCAAGGACCTGTGGTCGGTCGTACGCGCGCAGGTCGCAAGCGCCGTCGGCGCTGCGCAAGATGCTCGGCGGGCCGAGGGTGTGCTCGCCAAGCGGCGGGACAAAGCGCAGGTCTTTTTTCTAAACTCCGTCGACCTGTGGGACAAACTGCGCGCCGAGATGATCGGCGCTCGAACCGATCTGCTAGCGCTGCTCGATCTACTCGACGAGCACTGGGTCATCGGCGACTTGGGATGTGGCGCTGGCCACATCAGCGAAGCGCTCGCACCGTGTGTCGCGCGCGTAATCGCGGTCGACGAATCCGGCCCGATGCTCGCCGCGGCAAAGGAGCGGTTGCAGAATCTCGATAACGTCGAGTTTCGCTCCGGCACGGTCGAAGCGCTGCCGATCGACGACAACGTGCTCGATGCGGCGATTCTATTTCTCGTCGCGCATTTCATCCCCGATCCGTCGAAGGCAATGCGCGAGATTCGGCGCGCGCTCAAGCCGGGCGGACGAGTGTTGATCGTCGACTTGATGCCGCACGATCGCGTGGAGTACGTCGTCCAGCTCGGCCACGTCTGGCAGGGTTTCGACGGCGAGCAGGTCAAGGAATGGTTGTCCGATGCAGGATTCACGTCGTGCCGCTATCGGCCGCTGCCCGCGGATCCCGACGCTCGCGGACCGACGTTGTTCGTTGCCAGTGCCCGTACCCCGTCATTCCGAAGCAGCGAAGCGAACGCCCTGTCATCCCGAAGGAGCGAAGCGACTGAGGGATCTTCTGTCCGGTGATCGTGGCTTGCCACGAGCGCGTTCCGGTAGATTCCTCGTCAGTTCGTTCCTCGGAATGACATCACTTTGAGGATTTCATAAACAATGAGCACCGCCACGTTGAACTTCCCCACCAAGACCGCAACCGATCGTCCTCCGTTCAAGGTCGCCGATCTCTCACTGGCCGAATTCGGCCGCAAGGAAGTGCGCCTCGCCGAGCAGGAGATGCCCGGTCTGATGGCGATTCGCGAGGAGTACAAAGGCAAGAAGCCGCTCGCCGGCGCGCGGATCATGGGCTCGCTACACATGACGGTCCAGACGGCCGTCCTCATCGAGACGCTCACCGACCTCGGCGCCGATGTGCGCTGGGTGTCGTGCAATATCTTCTCGACGCAGGACCACGCCGCTGCCGCGGTGGCCGTTGGTCGCACCGGAACGGTTGACGCGCCGAAGGGCATTCCAGTTTTCGCATGGAAAGGTGAGACGCTCGAGGAGTACTGGTGGTGCACGGAGCAGGCGCTGATGTGGCCGGACGGCAAAGGCCCCAACATGCTGCTCGACGACGGCGGCGATGCGACCCTGCTCGTACACAAGGGCGCCGAGTTCGAGAAGGCCGGAAAGATTCCGGCGTTCGATGCGCAGAATGATCCCGAGGAGTGGGGTGTCATTCTCGACCTCTTGAATCAGGAGGCGAAGCGCAATCCGGGTCGCTGGACGAACGTCGCCGCCGACATCAAGGGCGTGACGGAAGAGACGACGACCGGCGTCCACCGCCTCTACGAGATGATGAAAGCCGGCACGCTGCTCTTCCCGGCCATCAACGTCAACGACTCGGTGACGAAGTCGAAGTTCGACAACATCTACGGCTGTCGGCACTCGGTGGTCGACGGTCTCAATCGCGCCACCGACGTGATGATCGCCGGCAAGCTTGCCGTCGTGCTCGGATTCGGTGAAGTGGGCAAGGGTTGCGCGCAGGCGCTGCGCGGTCAGGGCGCGCGCGTCGTGATCACCGAGATCGATCCGATCTGCGCGCTGCAGGCATGCATGGAAGGCTACCAGGTAGTGACGCTCGAAGACGTCGTGGCGACTGCCGACATCTTCATCACCGCGACTGGAAACTTCAACATCATCACCGCCGATCACATGGCGCGGATGAAGGACAAGGCGATCGTCGGCAACATCGGCCACTTCGACAATGAGATCGACATGGCCGGTCTCAAGAAGGTGAAGGGCATCAAGCGCATCAACATCAAGCCGCAGTACGACGAGTTCGTATTTCCCGACAGCCACTCGGTGATGATTCTCGCCGAGGGCCGGCTCATGAACCTTGGCTGCGCGACGGGGCATCCGAGTTTCGTGATGTCGGCGAGCTTCACCAATCAGGTGATGGCGCAGATCGAAGTGTGGGGCAACCCGGGCAAGTACGAGCGCAAGGTGTACGTGCTACCCAAGCATCTCGACGAAAAGGTGGCGCGGTTGCACCTCGACAAGCTTGGCGCGCATCTCACGATGCTGAGCAAGGAACAGGCGGCGTACATCGGCGTGCCGATCGAAGGGCCGTACAAGCCGGAGTTGTATCGGTACTAGAGTGGCGAGAGCGTTGCCGCTCCATCGGAAAGTTTAAACAAAAAAAATAGACACGGATTGTGCGGAGTTGACGGACAGGCACGGATAGGCGTGAACCAGGTCGTTCGGGTTAACTCTCGAACGGCAGAACGCTTCTCCGTGACTATCCGTGCAATCCCTCCAATCCGTGTCGTATTTGTTTTTGCACCCCAATAAATCGGCATGCGTCACCTCATCTCAACTCCTCCAAGACCAAATCGAGCTCGCGGACGAGCAACTCTCCATCGTCCATCGAGAACGGCATCGGCGGCCGGATCTTGAGCACATTGTGATACGGTCCATCGGTGCCGAGCAGAATTCCGCGCTCGCGCATTCGATTCGACACGAACGAGGCCTCTCGACCCGCCGGCTCCAGCGTTTCGCGATTCCGTACGAGCTCGACGCCGAGGAACAAGCCAGAGCCGCGAACGTCACCGATCAATGCGTGATGGCCGGCTAGAAGTCGCAGTCCCTCGAGCATCCGATCGCCAACTTGACGCGCATGCTCCTGTAAACCCTCGTCGCCGAGCACATCGAGCACCGCGGTGCCGATCGCGCACGAAACGGTGTTGCCACCGAACGTGCTGAAAAACTCCATGCCGTTGTCGAACGCGTCGGCAATCGCGCGAGTGGTTGCGACGGCGCCAATCGGATGGCCGTTGCCAAGCGGTTTGCCCATCACCACGATGTCGGGAACGACGCCGTGTTCCTCGAACGCCCAGAACGACGTACCCATGCGGCCGAGGCCGGTTTGCACCTCGTCCGCGATGCACACGCCGCCGCCGGCCCGAACGGCTTCATATACGTTCTTTAAATAATCCTTCGGGAGAAGGATTTGGCCACCCACGCTCGGGCAAGTCTCCGCGATGAAACCACCGACGCCGCCGCGCTGCATGCGCACACGCTCGACGATCTCCGCGACCGCGGCGGCGTACTTCGCACCGGCGCGTGGATCGTTTTGCCGATACGGACCACGATAGACGTCGGGCAGCGGCGCGACGTGCACCCACTTGGGCGCACCAGCCCCACCGGGACCCGCATGCTTGTACGGGCTGATATCGATGAGCGACGTCGTATTTCCATGATACGCCGCGTCGAGCACGATCATGTCTCGGCGACCCGTATACGCGCGCGTCAACCGCAACGCCAGCTCATTCGCTTCACTCGCCGAGTTCACGAGATAGCAAACGTCGAGCGCGGACGGTAATGTCGCCAGCAACCGCTCGGAATATTCCGCGAGCCGGTCGGTCAGATAACGCGTGTTGGTGTTCAACACACGCATCTGCGCCGCCCCCGCCTCAACGACGCGAGGATGACAGTGCCCTACGTGTGGCACGTTGTTGTACGCGTCAACAAATCGGCGGCCCTCGTCGTCGAACAGATACTGCTTCCAGCCGCGCACGATCTTCACCGGCTCGTTGTACGCGATGCTCAGGTTGCCGCCGGCAGTCGAGCGCCGCGCCGACAGGGTCTGTGCTTTGTCAGGCGCCTCGGCGGGAAACCGGTGCGCCGGCACGCGCGCGAGCAAATTCGGATCGGGACACAACGCCGTCCATAGTCGCCGCTGACTCGGACGCGCGACGCCAGGAAAATCAGTATCGAGCCCCAGTAGATCCGTCATGATCTGCAAATGCAGATGCGGCGTCCAACCGACATTTACGTCGGGCGTGCCCATCGTCGCGATCTGCTGTCCCGCGGTGATGCGCTGACCGATCGCCAATCCAACGAGCGACTCGCGGCTCAGATGTCCGTAGAGCGTGTAGAACGGCGTGCCGTCGTCGGTCGCGTGTTCGAGAATGATTACCGGCCCGTAATCCTGTACCACGTTGTTGTCGTTGAACGCGTGCACGACGCCGTCCAATGGCGCAAACACCGGTGATCCGGCTTCTTCGAACAAATCGAGTCCAATGTGGATCGTGCGATTTTCGGCCGTCGCTTGCGGCCCTGAAGCAAACATCGGCGACACGTACAACAATCGCGGCTCGTCGTAGCGACCCACGGACACGCGCACGCCAGCCTCGCGCATCGCACCGAACACGCGACTCGTCAGCAACGGCTCGGCATTGTCGCGCGAATCGCCGCCGATCATCGGACTACCCACGCTCAGATCGAGTACGATCACACGCTCGGCGCCCAGATCAATGCCAAGCACCGGCGCGACCTTGGTTGTTTCGAGAAATCGAATGACGCGTTCGCTGGCCGGGACCGGCGTCAGTCCCGCCGCATCACGGAATGCAGCTTCGGCCAGACCGAACGGAATCGCCGCAAGAATCGGCAGCAGTTGGCCAATCGCCGACTGACTGACGCCGAGGTATTCGTTGTCCGGCTGTTGTTGGCGCTGCTCGACCGCGATGCACACACTCGTACAGAGCCGCAACGTGACGAGGCCGAACAACGCAGCCAGCTCGTCGCTCTCGAGCCGCGCCTGCTGCGTGTATCCCCGCACGACACTGGCCGCTGCACCGAGCGGGTCGCTGTCGCCCAGAATCGCGTACGCGAGCGCAACAGCGAGATTGCCCACGCGATAGCCGAACACCATGTCGCCGAAATCGACAATGCCGCTGACTCGTCGATTGTCGCCATTCCAATTCCGGGAGTCGACCGGTGCGACCAGTACGTTGTAATCGTTCAGATCGCCGTGAATCGCGGCGGTCGGAAGCCGCGAAAGGAGCGGCGCCGTACGCGCATCGAACTCGGCGATGAGCTTCACGATCGGCGCGCGCACGTCGGCATCCAGTACGGAGGGCAGTAGTCGCTCGACGATCGCGCGCCCATTCGCCAGGTCCCAATAGAAGTCGCGGTGGATGGCCGGATGATCGAAGCCGGCAAAAGCCGAATCGAGCCGGCCGATTTGGTCGCCGAATTGTGCGAGCAGTGCTGGCGATTTGTGCGCGACGTTCGCCAACGGCTCACCGTCGAGAAAGGTCACCGCCCAGGCGAGATGTCGTTTTCCGTCAGCAGCATGCACCTCCACCATCGGCGAACCGTTCGCAGCCGGCACTACGCACGGCGTAGTAGCTAGATGCGGCGCCAGATGCGCGAGCGCAGCCTGTTGCGCTGCCAGCATCTCCGGATCTTCGGCCGCGTTCGCGATCTTGAGCACGAACCGCCGCCCGTCCTGCGCCGCAATGAGGAAATTCTGATCGCGTTCGCTCGTGAGCGCGGTGGCAGCGCCGGCGATTCCGAAGTGAGTCTCCGCCAAGCGAGCCGCGGCGGCAGGGTCGAATCGTGGACTATGATCGAGCATCATTCCGTACTGATGTGTGCCGCGAAGCGCTCACGCGTCCGATTACCTCGGCTCGCCGCGGATTTCGTTTGCAATGGTACCTTCACGCGCGGCGCGCCATTCACCGCCGCGCCGAACGATTTGGTACGCCTTTTCATATCGGCGTGGCTGCGAATGCCCCGACTGCGCATTGTCGTATTGCTGCGTGTAGACGTACACCTCGGTCGAGTCGCCGCCCAGCGAGAACACCGGCGAAAAGCGCAGCACGTACCCCGGACGCTCTGCGGTGCACGTCGGCGCGCCCGGCTTGTGCTTCACCGGCGGCTCGCACGTTCCTTTGAATATTCCGTCGCTCTTCAGCGTCGAGAGCACGGTGGCCGAGAGCTGGCCCTCCGTGGCGAGACCGACACCGCGCGGCAGAAGCCGCGGATCGGCGAGAAGCGACAGCGTCGGATCGGTGACGTCGAAATCGGCACGTGCCGCCGCCTCGTACATGCGTGCCTGCGTCGCAGCTGGCAGCGAGGCCACCTTCAGGCCATGCCCGCGCACGCTGGCGTCGTCCGCCTGACACGCGATGCAGCCCAAGATGACGCCCAATGCGGGATTCCAAACTCTGCGCGCGAGCAGCATCGGTAGAAGTTAACTCGCCGGCCGCCGCCAGAAGCAAAACACGGCCAGGCCCGCCAAGAGGATAGCGAACCCGATCCCGGCATTCGCCGGATACCGGATCACCGTCGTTGCCGAGACAGTCCAGCACGCGAGCACGAACACGATCGTCGTTACCGGATGCCCCGGAACGCGCAGAAGATTGCCCTCGCCCGCCTCCGTACCCGCCCGACGCGCCCTCGCGCGAAAAATCAGCAGCGACGCCCCGGTGAGCCCGAAGAACAGCACGTCGATCGCCACGACGTAATTGAGTATTTGATCATACTTGCCCGTCAGCGCGATCACAGCGGCCCATGCTCCTTGCAACACGATTGCGACCACTGGCACACGGGTTTGCGGATTCAATCTGCCCACGGCCTGGAAGAACACGCCGTCGCGCGCCATGGCGTAGTACACGCGCGGCGCGGTGAGAATGCTCTGGCTCAAGAACCCCACCGTCGACAGCGCGATTCCCAGCGCAATCAGTCGCGCGCCGCGGTCACCCAACGCCTGACGCATGACCTCCGACGCCGGCGTCGACGTCGCGGCGAGACCGCCAACACCGAGCACCCGCAGACACACGAACGTCACCGCGATGTAGAGCGCGATCACTACGATCACGCCAATCATCAATCCACGCGGCAGATCGCGACGAGGATCGCGCATCTCGCCGCTCACGAAGCTCGCCGTTTGCCAGCCGCCGTAGGCGAAGAGCACCGGCACCATCGATGTCGCTAAGCCGAGCGCGCCGCCGCTGTCCGCTGGCGGTGCAACCGCAGCCGGAACAACCGCCGGCGCGGCGACGAAGAGTCCGACAGCGATCAGCATCGCGATCGCCGCGAGCTTGATGAGCATCAACGCACTCTGCAGGTTGCTCCCCGCACGCACGCCAAGACAATT
This sequence comes from Gemmatimonadaceae bacterium, assembly GCA_036499625.1. Classification (GTDB taxonomy): domain Bacteria; phylum Gemmatimonadota; class Gemmatimonadetes; order Gemmatimonadales; family Gemmatimonadaceae; genus JAQBQB01. The sequence continues at coordinate 324,418 of DASYDJ010000042.1, read as the reverse complement.
CACCAACGTCAAAATTGCCAACGTCGACGCGGCGACTACCTGCTCGGGAAGACCGAGCCCGGTGAGCTCGCGAAAGTAACGGCCAAAGATGATCGCCGCGCCGGCCATGCCGCCGGTCTGCACCACGAGCAGCAGCGTCCATCCATAGAGAAACGCGACCGCGGGATGATAGGCGTCGCGCAAATACGCGTACTGTCCGCCCACATTCGGGCGCAGCACCGCCAACTCCGCGTACACGAAGGCGCCGATCAACGCGATCACGCCGCCAATCACCCACGCGCCGAGTACGAGCGCAGGCGTGTGCACCTGCCGCGCGACGACGCTCGGATTGACGAAAATCCCCGCGCCAATGATGCCGCCCATCACGATCATCGTTGCGTCGAACGGCCCGAGCCGGCGCGCAAGCGTCGGTTCGGGCCGTCCTTCATCATTCACGAACGTCTGACTCGAGTCGGCGTCCACGCGCAGAACATGGCGGACACCGATTGCGACGGTAAGTCGCGCGTCACTCCGATCGCAGCGCGACCGACGGGTCTACCTTCGTCGCGCGCCGAGCCGGCACCATTGTCGCCGCAACTGCAACCACGGCGAGCACCGCCGTCACAGCCACGTACGTCAGCGGATCACTCGGCGCGACGCCGTAGAGCATCGACGACGCCGCGCGCCCCGCGACGAGCGCGCCCACGGTTCCGATCGCAATTCCGGCGATCACCATCCAGCCTCCGTGGCGCACGACGAGCCGCACGAGACTCGACGCCGGCGCGCCGAGCGCCATGCGGATTCCCATCTCGCGCGTGCGCTGCGCGACCGAGTAGCTCACGACGCCGTAGATGCCGACGATCGCGAGCGCGAGCGCCGTCAGCGCGAACGCGCCGACGAGATAGAGCGGAAATCGCCGCAGAAACACCGACGGCGAATTGCCGATCACATCCGTCATCATCGCGACGTTGGTGATCGCCGCCGAGCGATCGATCGTTGTGAGCACTCCGCGCATCGCCCGCGCGGACGACTCGGGTGGCAGACTCGTTCGCACCACGACGGCCATGTTTTCTTCTGGATCCTGCGCGAACGACATGTACAGCGTCGGAGGAATCGTCTGGTCGATACCGCCGATCGGCACGTCGCCCACGACGCCGACGACCATCGCGGTGTCACCAAAGCCGTAGATCCGTTGGCCCACTGGATCGACATCGCCGAAGTACGCTTTCGCGAGTGTTTGGTTGACGACCACGACTGACGGCGCGCCGGCCACGTCGCCGTTTGTGAATCCGCGTCCACGCAGAACCGGAATTCCCGCCGCCGTGAAATAGCCGGCGTCAGTTTGCCGATAGCTGGCCGTGGGTTCTTTTCCGGGCGCGGGCAGAGGTTGGCCAATGATGTCGAAGCCAAGCGAGTTGCCGAAGTCGAGCGGCAGTCGCGACACGAGGCCGACCGACTCGATACCGGGCGTCGCGCGAAGTTGCTCGGTGAGCCGATCGAACACCGCGGCTTGCGAGCGCGAGCTGGAATACTCAGTCGCCGGAAATTCGACGATACTGGTAAGCAACTGCTCGGCACGGAATCCCGGATTGATGGCGAGCAGGCGAAGCACGCTGCGGCCGAACAGCATCGCGCCCGACAGCAGGACCACGGTGAGTGCCACTTCGCCGACGACCAGCCCGTCGCGCAGCCGGCTCGCGGCGCTCGTTGCGCCGCGGCCACCGCCGCGCAGCACGTCTTGCGCCGACGATCGTGTGGCGCGCAGCGCCGGCACGACGCCGAACAGCAAGCCCGCACCAACGGAGATGATGAGCCCGTACGCCACGATGCGCGCGTCCAGCGTGACGTGCGCGATCATCGACATTTGCTTCGCCATCGCGTTCGGAATTGCCGCGATCAACCAACGCAAGCCGAGCTGCGCTACGCCGAGGCCAAGTAGTCCGCCGGCCAATGCGAGCACGAGACTCTCCGTGAGAAGCTGGCGCACCAGGCGGCCAATGCCCGCACCGAGCGCGGCGCGCACGGCAATCTCGCGCTGGCGGTCGGCTCCGCGAATGAGCAGCAGGTTCGCGACGTTGACGCATGCGATGAGGAAGACGACGACGACCGCGCCATATAAGAGAAGTATGATTGGCTCGATCGAGCCAACGAGCTCCTTCTGCAGCGGAACGACCTGCCCGTCGCGGCCGGCGTTCGACTCGGGATACTCGCGCGCGAGATCCGCCATGATGCGCGACATGTCGCGCGCCGCCTGCGTCTGCGTTACGCCCGGCGACAGACGGCCCACGATGTTGAGCCAATGGTTGCCGCGGGATGCGCGCGTTCTCGCGCTCTGATCGATTGGCGTCCAGAGTTCCGCGGCGCCTTGACGCGCGAACTGGAAATCCTTCGGCAGCACGCCGACGATCGTCGCCGGCGAGCCATTGAGTGAGATCGTGCGTCCAACCGCGGCGCGGTCGCCACCGAATTGGCGCATCCAGAATCCGTAGGTCAGCAGGGTAACCTTCGGCGCGCCGGCCGCGTCTTCTCCCGCGACGAACGTGCGCCCGACGACCGCATGCACGCCCAGCACGTTGAAAAAGTTCGCCGTCGCTCTGGCGCCGGCAACGAGCATGGGCTGCTGACCGCCAACGAGGAACGCCGCGCCGTTGTAGCCGCCGAGATCGGCGAACGAGTGATTCCGCGACCGCCAGTCGAGGTAGTCCGGATACGACGCCTCCGAACGTTGGTCGACCTTCGACTGGAACGTCTCCCACAAATGCACGAGGCGATCGGGCTGCGCGAACGGCAGCGGCCGCAGGAGCACGGCGTCGACGACGCTGAAGATCGCCGCATTCGCGCCGACGCCGAGAGCGACAGTGATCAGCACGGTGAGCGCGAATCCGGGACGCGCGCGGAAGCCGCGTAGCGCGAAGCGTATGTCTTGTGTCCACGACGCAAGCCATTCGCGCCACGATGCCTGTCGCGCCGTTCGCCGATCGATCGAGCGAAGCTCTCGCCGCGCCTGCATCACGTCGCCATACTCGCGTGCGGCGATGTCTTTCGCATCGTCCGCCGATCGTCCCTCGCGCATGAGGTCCTCGACTCGCATCTGAATGTGAAAGTGCATCTCGGCGTCGATGTCTTTCTCGATCGACTCGTGGCCACTGCCGACCTGCGGCAACCGGCGCACTCCCGGAATTCGGCGCATGATCGTTTCTCCTCAGACAGTTTCGAGAATTTTGAACATCGCGCAGGCGTAGGCGCGGAACTCCGACGCCTTTGTCACCAATTGCCGGCGGCCGGCAGCGGTGAGCTCGTAGTACTTGGCTCTTCTATTGTTTTCCGAGAGCCCCCACTGCGAGTCGACCCAGCCGCGCTCCTCGAGGCGATGGAGGGCGACGTAGAGCGCGCGATCTTCCACGAGAATCGATCCGTCGCTGGTGTCCTTGATCCAGCGGGCGACGGCATAGCCATGGCGTGGTCCCCACGACAGCGTCTTGAGGACCAGGGTGTCGAGCGTTCCCTGGAGTAGTTCGAGATCGGGCATGTCCATCGTCCCCGGAAAGGTTCCGGGGAGTTAGACGGCGACATGCGTCAAATGGTTTGATCCGTTGGAATCGCTGGCGGTCCGTCAGCCCAAAACCCGGTACCCCGCTTCCCCCTTCAATGCGCGATCGAACGTGATCACTTCGGCGGCACCGGCTGCCCTCGCCTGACCGCGAATCACATAGTCCGCGAAATCACCGCGGCCACCTGCGTACGCGGCGGTCGCCACCTCCAGCGCCGCCGCATCGGCAAACACGAACAGCTCCGTGCGGAGAATGCGATCGAGGACCTCACCGATTTCCGCGCGCGTCTTTCGGAGCCGGCTCGTGAGCACCCAGACGAACTCGCAGAGCACGATGTCGGACAGAAACACCGGCGTTTCATCTCGGCGAGCTCGCACGAGGATCCGCTCGACCGCCCGCGCCTGCGCCTCATCGTCGTAGACGATGAGGCGTATGAGCGCGTTGGTATCGAGCGCGATCAACGGCCGTCGTCCGCGAGGCTGGCCGGGTTCATCTCCTCGATGCTGAGCTTCCGGCGGCCGCCGCCTGAGGTGCGCGGCGATGCGAGCATCCCAACGAGCCGCTCCAGCGGCTCATTCCGCGCCACGAGTACGACAGTCCCGTCGTCGCGCACGTCGAATGTGACGATGTCGCCCGGCTCCAACTGCAGACGCTCGCGCACGGCCTTGGGAATTGTGATCTGACCTTTGCTCGTAATGGTGGCTTCGCTCATCCTTACCGTTGCTGAGTTTCCTTACTTACGGTAAGGTTCTATGGAGCTCGCGTCAAGTCCGTTGCGTCCGACCGACTCGCGGCACGCACAAGGCGCACGACCAGGCAGGCGCAATCAGATTCGCGCCACGGCGAACAGGCGGCTAAACGCAAACAGCGTCGTGCCGTCGGCGCAGCGCGATAGGCGAGGTTCAGGCGGCCTTTGATATTCGCTCGTCCAGACGTCGAGCGAAGCGGCATGCGGTGTCAGAATGTCGAAATAGGTGCTGGCCTGTTCAATGAACACGCGCCCGGGTCTACTTCAACTGGCCGTTCAATTCCATGTAGATGCGGCGCACGGCAGTTTGCCCCTGTTCCTTCGACATCGCCCACGAGTCGTACGGACCCCACTGCACCTGGGCGAGCGCCTGATCGACGGTCAGCCCCTTTGCGTGCAGCGCCGTGACGTTGGCGATGACGTCTTCTATTTCTTTAACGAACGCCTCGAAGTCCACCCGCGACTCGGGACCGGCGACGATCTCCCCGTGCGCCGGCACGTACGTCACGACGTCCTTCATCGCGAGGGCCTTCTTCGCGGTCGCCAACCATACGGTAGGTGTGGCCGAGCGCATGGCCGGGAAGCGGTGGTTGGTGTAGACCTCGCTCGTGGCCATGATCTTTTCCTTCGGCAGGTAAACCTCGAGGTCGCCGCCGGTATGCCCCGGTCCGAGGAACATGATCTCTGCCTGCTCGCCGCCGAGGTCGACAATCTTCTCGTCGCCGACGACGACGGCATTCGCGGGGAGTTTCCAGGCGTCCGCCTTGACCCTCGGCGAAGCCTGCTGTTTCTCGAGAGACGCCTTCGAGATCGGGCTAACGTAGTAGGTCACGTCGGCGGGATAGGCGTTGTCGCCGCCGGTGTGGTCACTGTGCTCGGACCCGATCACGACCCATTTGATCGGCTTCGGCGTGACCTTGGCGATCGCGTCGATGACCTCCTTCGTCGCCGGGAGGTTCCCCATGCCGTCGGTCACCAGCACACCGTCGTTGGTCACGACGAACATGACGCCGGTGCTGAACAGGCCGTGGTCGAGCGACTGCATTTCCTCGTAGCCGTACACGTTCGGCGCCAATTTCGTCAGGCGCGGGTAGCCGGGCGTGGGCACCGAGACGCTCGCGGCGTCCTGGCCCCGGGCTGCGCCGGGAGCAATGATCAACGCGCACGCCAGGGCCACCATCGCTCCGAACCCGAATTGCTTCATCACGGACACTCCTGTTGAACGGATGTTAGGACCGCGGCGTCGAATCGTCGAGGGTGCGGAGCGAACTACACCGAACCATTCCGGCCGATCGCGCATCTAACCGGCAACACGTGACCAGACCACTAGTTGCCCTACAGTCTTCCTACCAGGTGAGCGAGCCCGACCTGATCGCTCGGGTCCTTGCCGGAGACCGAATCGCAGCGCGCGACCTCTATGACGCGCACTCGCCTCGGGTCTTTCGTCTCGCCTTTCGGTTGACCGGGGACCACGCGCTGGCTCGCGAGTTCACGCAGGACACGTTCGTTCGCGCGTTCGGGCAGCTCGCAAAATTCCGCGGCGACTCGGCGCTCTCCACCTGGCTCCATCGCATCACGGTCACCGTCGTGGCGAACGCAATGCGCAAGGTGAAGCGGTTCAGAGAACGGGAGACGGACCTCGAGGACGTCCACCCAATCGGCTCAGACAGCCCGGGCGTCGACCCCGTGCTGCGCGAGCGACTGCACCGCGCGATCGTCGACCTGCCGGAGATCTACCGTATCACCGTCATCATGCACGACCTCGAAGGATATACCCACACGGAGATCGCCGAAGTCCTTGGCGTCGCCGAAGGCACCTGCAAAAGCCGCCTGTCGCAAGCGCGCGCGCAACTCCGCACCGCGCTTGCCGACTTGGCACCGGAGTATGACACATGAATGAAGAGCGTTTTGACGAATTGATGCGCGATGCCGCGCAAACATTCCGTTCACCGCCGGAAGCGGATTTCGACGGCATGTGGGCCGAGATCGATCGGCGTACAAACGTCGGTGCCGATGCTCCGGTGCGCACGAGAGCCTTCAGCTCGCGCGCGGCATGGATGGCACTCGCTGCCACGCTCGTCATTGGCGTTGCGCTCGGCCGCGCATCGATGATGATCGGACGTCACGCTGCGCCGCAGGTTGCTCCGGCTGTCGTCGCTCGCGCACAGACTGCACAGCGTGCCGACAGCAACACGTCGTTGGCCAACAATCCATATGAAGCGGAGACGTCACGCTACCTCGGCCAGACTGCGGCGCTGCTGATCGCGCTGCCGTCGGAAGCGAAGAACGGGCGCGCTAACGAACAGTTTGTCGGCCGCGCCGGCGATCTCCTCACCACTACACGACTGCTGCTCGATTCACCGGCGTCGGACGATCCCAACATGCGGAACCTGCTCGAGGACCTCGAACTGGTGCTCGCACAAGTCGTCCGTCTACCGAATACGCACAATCGGACCGAGCTCGAACTGATCAACCGCGCGCTCGAACAGCGCGACGTCATTCCGCGGCTGCGCACGGCAGTCAGCGACAATTCTGCGAATTAGGAGAGGAGCGATGAAACGAATCACGCTCGCCAGGCTGGTGGCTTTCGCGGCGTCCGCGCTGTGTATCGCGGCCGTGGCGAAGGCCCAGACCCCAACGCCGCCGACAGCGCCGCCGGCTCCAGTCTCGCCGGGGATTCCCGCGACCGCGCCGACACCTGAGGCGCCATCGTTGCGTGGCCCAAGGCCCGCTCGTGCACCGCGCGCGATTTACAGCTATGAGATCGATGACGCCATGCGTGCTGGTCTCGACGCTGCTCGTGCGTACGCCCCATTTGCCGAACTGTCGGACTTGGCGGACCTGCCAATGATGCCCGCGATGCCGGTCATGCCAGCAATGCCGGTGATGCCCACGATGGCGGCGCTTGCGACGATGCCCGCCATTGCGCCAATGGCGTCTATGGGGCCGCTGCCGTCGATGGAACCGGCATTCGCCTACGACATCGACTCACGCTCTGAAGGATTCAGCTTCCGTTCGCCGCCAGCCCCATGGGCGCAGGGCGATCCGGCCGACTCCGTCTATCGCTCGGCGCGCGATGCACTGAACCGCGGCGACTACGGCCGCGCCGCCAAGATGTTCGCGGACATTCAGCAGAAGTTTCCAAAATCCGCATACGCTGGCGACGCGCAGTACTACGAGGCATTCGCTCGCTACCGGATCGGTACGACCGAAGAGCTGCAGACCGCGGCCAAGGTGCTCGAGCCGCTCGCAAGCAAGATCATGACGGTGTCGAACAACACGACGCCCGGCGCACGCGGCTTTGGGTACAACAGCGATCGGCGTGGCGCGAGCAACAACGAAGTCGCCGCGCTCTACGCACACATCAACGGCGTTCTCGCACAGCGCGGCGACCGTTCCGCGGCCGACAAGGTGGCCAAAGCCGCCGCGCTGAATGGATCCGCCACGTGCGACAACGATGACATTCAAGTTCGCGTCGAAGCGCTGAATGCGCTGAGCCAGATGGATCCGAACGCCGCGATGCCGCTGCTCAAGCGCGTGCTCGATCGCAAGGACGAATGCTCGACCGAGCTGCGCCGACGGGCGATCTTCATGCTCGGTCGCCGCACCGACTCCGAGTCCGAACAGCTCGTCATCGCCGCGGCCAAGGCCGATCCGTCGGCGAACGTGCGCATCGAGGCGATCAATGCGCTGTCGCGTCTGCCGGAGAACGCAGGCGTTCCGACGCTCGAGGACATTCTCCGCTCGGACAAGGACGAGAACATGCAGCGTGCCGCAGTGCGCGCGCTGGCCGCGAGCGACGATCCCAAGGTGCGCTCGAGCGTCCGGTTGTTGATCGAGCGCACAGACGTACCGACGAACCTTCGCGTCGAAGCGATTTCGCGCCTCAATAGCGATCGCACCACAACCGATGACGCCGTGTATCTGCGCAGCTACTACAGCCGCGCCGGCAACGATCAGATCAAGGACGCGATCATCAGCACGCTGAGCCGCTTCGGCGGCGCGGACAACGACGCCTGGATCATGAGCATCGCCCAGAATCAAAACGAGTCGAGCCAGCTCCGGGCCAGTGCGATCTCGCGTCTCGTGCGCTCGAACATCTCGATTGCCGACCTGTCAAAGCTCTACGACACGTCAGAGTCGCTGAACGTCCGCCAGCAAATCGTGAACGTGCTGGCCAACCGCAAGGAGCCGGAGGCGACGGACAAGCTCATCGACATCGTGAAGAACAGCACCGTACTCGCCGTTCGGTCGCAAGCGATCAACGCGCTCGTTCGGAAAAACGACCCGCGCGGCGTCAAGCTTCTCAATGAAATCCTCGACGGGAAGGCTCCATGACTCGACTCGTCACCACCATACGCTTCGGCGCACGCGCGGCCGTCGCACTCGGCGCGCTGTCGGCGGTCGCCGCAACCGCCGCCGCACAGTCGATTGCCAGCCGAGTGAGCGGCGCGCCAGACGGACGCGTGCAGTTCAGCTTTGCCGCCCGCCCCGGCGTGTGCGGCAACGGACACGGTTTCATTCAGACGTCGCCCGGCAGCATCACCACCGTCAACTACAGCACATATGGAAACTTGAATGACGGTTTTAAGGTCGAGCCATGTGTGCCGGGCCCGGTCCGCGTCGTCATCGATCGCGCCGATCGGCAGCCGCTCTCGGTGCAGACGTACGTCGGTCCAGCGGATTCGACGTTGCGCGGTGTCACGGATCTTGGGCAGGTGAGCGCGCAGGACGCCGCCGACTATCTGCTCTCGATGGCGTCGAGCATCGACGGACGTGCCGGACGCGATGCAATCATGCCGGCAATGCTAGCCGATGGCGCCAATACAGCGCCGACGCTGGTGGCCATCGCGAAAAACGCCGCACTCCCGCGCGAAACGCGGCGCAGCGCGCTCTCGTACATGGGCCGCTCGACCGACGGCATGCAGACGATTCCCGCCAGCGTGACCGATCCCGTTCTCGCGATCGCTCGCGACGAAACGGACAACCAATCGGTGCGCCAACAAGCACTGTCCGTGCTCGCTCGACTCGATCACGGCGCCGGCATTCCGCCGCTCATTCAGCTCTCGCAACAGACGCAGAGCAACTGGCTGGCGAAAGAATCGATGTCGGCGCTCGCGCGCTCGGGCGATCCTCGTGCGCGCCAGTATCTTCGCACCGCCGTACGTCGCACTGATCTGCCCGACGAAGTGCTGACCGTCGCGTTGCGCGCGTTGGGCCAGGATTACGCAACCGCGCAGGACGCAGCGCTGCTGCGCGAGCTGTATCCGTCACTGCAGACAGATCGTGCACGCGAAGCAGTCATGCAATCGCTCACCGATATCGGCGGCGCCGAGAATACGAAGTGGCTCGTGAGCGTCGCGCAGAATGGATCCGAGTCGCTCACCACGCGCCGTCGCGCGATTGACGCCGCCAACCGCGCCGGGGCGCCGATCGCCGATCTCGTGCGCGTCTACGACACGACGACCGATCCGAGTATGAAGCAGGCGTTGATCGGCATTTACATTCGGAACGGCGAACGGCCCGCCGTCGACAAGCTGCTCGCCATTCTCAAGGGCGAGGAGAATCTCAGTGTGCGTCGCTCGGCCATCTCGCAACTCTCGCGGTCCGACGATCCACGCATTCGCCAGGCGATCAAGGATTTGATCAATCGCTGACTGTCCGCCACAACGGATTGTCATTCCGAGCCGAAGGCGAGGAATCTTCTTTCCGGATCGCGTGGCTGGCTACGCGACCAAGACAGAAGATTCCTCAGTCGCTGCGCTCCTTCGGAATGACAGATAGTTTATGGAACTAGAAAGGGATCTGGCGGTCGCCAGGTCCCTTTCGAATTTCTTGTTGACACAACTCGGCTTGCGTTTGTACTAATATCGCAGTACAATCGAGCGTGCCCGTATTCTCGGAGTCCGAGCTGTTTCCGCTCGATCAGTCCGATCCGACGCCGCTCTTCGTCCAGCTCGATCGTGCAGTGCGAGCGGCGATCGCCATCGGCACGCTTCGCGGCGGCGACCGCATGCCGACAGTGCGCAGCCTTGCCGGCGACCTCCGCATCAACCCGAATACTGTCGCCAAGACGTACGGCGAGCTTCGGCGCGCGGGCCTGCTCACCGCGCGGCGCGGCGCCGGAACCTTCGTCGCCGACTCTCCCGTAGTAGCACCGGCGCCGGACAAGCGCGAACGTGAGCGCGAGTTACGTCCGCTCGTCGACCGTCTGCTCGCCGACGCGCTGTCGATTGGTGTTTCCGTTCACGAGATCGTCCACTATCTGCACTCGCTCGAATCGCGCAGACCTCCTCACTCTTCCACCACGAACGAACCATGACCGATTCCACTGCTGGAGCCGTGCCGCCCGCGTCGACCTCGTTCTGGGAAGACCTCATCGACATCTTCTTTCAGCCGGCCGCCGTGTTTCGGCGCCGCGCCACGAAGAGCGTGTGGCCGCCGATGCTGTTCGTCGCCATCGCGGTCGGCGTCATCTTCGCCGCGACCTTCAACACCATCGAGCCGGCATTCGACGCCGAGTTTTCGCGCGGCATGGCGTTGGCGATGTCGAAGAATCCGCAAATGACCGCTGATATGGCAAGCAAGGCCCGCGGATTTGCCGAGTTGACGGCGCGGTTTGGCGCGGGACTCATCACGTTCATCTCGATCTTCGTCATCGGTTGCGTCACGTGGGTCGTGGCCAAGTTGGTCGGTGCGAAACAGACCTTTAATGCGGCACTCGTTGTCGCTGCGTGGTCCTACATGCCTCGCGTGGTCGGTGCCGTGCTCACCGCGGTCGAGGGCTTGATCATGGATCCGCAGAGCTTCACCGGCATGATGAGCCTGTCGTTCAGCCCCGCGCGATTCATGGATCCGGTCAAGAGCAACCAGTTGCTGTACCAACTCGCCGGCCGCTTCGATTTGTTCACGATCTGGGTGACGGTCCTGCTCGCCATTGGCGTCTATGTGACCGGCAAAGTCTCCAAGGATCGCGCGGTCATCTTCGGCATCCTGATGTGGGTGCTCGGCTCGCTGCCCGCGCTACGCCAAGGATTCATGGCGATGTAGGATGGCCGATCCCGAGATCGACGCACTCTTTCTCGCGTTTCAACAGGCCGTCGTGGGCCGATACTCGCTCGAGCGCGAGATCGGCCGCGGCGGCATGGGCGTGGTGTATCTCGCGCGCGAGGTGCGCCTCGATCGCTCGGTGGCGATCAAGCTGTTGCCGCCCGAGCTGGCGGCGAATCCCGACCTGCGCGATCGCTTCATGCGCGAAGCGCGCACCGCCGCACGATTGTCACATCCCTACATCGTGCCGATTCACGCCGTCGAGGAGATCGACGGCTTCGTGTTCATCGTCATGGCGTACGTCGACGGCGGCACGCTCGCGCAGCGCATCGCCAGCCGCGGAGCGGTGCCGCCGGACGAAGTCACGGGCATCATGAGAGAAGTGGCATGGGCGCTCGCCTATGCGCACGCGCAGGGCGTCGTGCATCGCGACATCAAGCCGGCGAACATCCTGCTCGAGCGCGGCACCGGACGCGCGCTCGTCGCCGATTTCGGTATCGCTCGGATCACCGGCTCAGCGGCCGATACGGCGACTGGCATCGTACTCGGTACGCCGGAGTACATGAGTCCCGAGCAAGCAGCCGACGACGACATCGACGGTCGCAGCGATCTATACGCGCTTGGCGTCGTTGCATTTCTCTCGGTCACCGGGACGTTGCCGCTCAGCGCGCCGACCGCGCAGGAGCTGTTGACCATGCATCTCACGACGCAGCCGCCTGCGGTTGCGTCGGTGGCACGCGGCATTCCGCGGCCGTTGGCGCAGGCGATCGATCGGTGTTTGCGAAAGGACCGCGAGCATCGCTTCGCCACTGGCGAGGCGTTGGCCGACGCGCTCGAGCCAGGACTCGAGCGCGCGCGCGAGGTGCCGGTTCCAATTCGGTCGTTTCTCGATCGTCGGCGCATGATGATGCTCGTCGCGCCGACCCTTGCGAGTGTTGGTATTCTGGCGAGCGTCATCAATCAGATGTTGCGTCACGGCATGCGATGGTCGCCGCTCGCCCTCGGCGTCGGATTCGCTGTCGTCGCCGTCGGTGTGCCGTTCGCGCTGCTCGTGAGTCGCCTTCGTCGCCTCATGCGCCTTGGCTACGGCCTTGACGACATCGGCATCGGATTGCGGGCTGGGTTCGATCGGCGTCGCGAGGAATTCCTCTTTGAGTGGGGGCCACAACCGACTCGCCGCGAGCGCCTGTTTCACATCGTCGGACGATTGGGGCTCGTCGTTGGTGCCGGCTCGCTCGTCGTGCTTGCCGTGCTCGGACGCCCGGTGGTGGACGTCTTCGCTCCCATCGCGTTCGCGGGCTTGTATCTCGGCAGCATCACGACCGCGTTCAGCTCCAAGTGGCGGCGACTGCGCACGGGGCGAGGCTCGATGTGGTCGCGCTTTTGGTCTGGCGCGGTGGGTCAGCGTCTCGCGCAGATTGCGACGTTCCGTCTCGGCGACCGCGCGGTGCCGGCGAATCGTCCGACGGAGTTGGCAATTGCAATGAGCGCCGAGGCGATGTTCCACGCCCTTCCGAAGGAGCTGCGTGAGTCGTTGGGCGACTTGCCAGAAGTGTTGCGAAGCATCGAGGCGCACGCACGAGTCGAGCGTGCGCGCATAGACGAGCTCGACGCGGCGCTCGCCGAAGCGCAGTCGCATGCGAGTCCGGCGGGCTCCGAGGAACGACAGCGTACGCTCGTCGCCGATCTGGTTGCGTCGCGCGAGGAGGCCGGAGTGCGATTGGCGGCTCTGGTGAGCGCGTTGGAGAATCTTCGACTCGACTTGCTTCGGTTGCGCGCCGGCGGCGGGTCGGTGGAGGGCATCACGATTGATCTTGCGACCGCGCGCGAGTTCGGTGCACAAGCCAACCGGCTCATTGCTGGCGGTCGCGAGGTTGAGCGCGCGTTGAGCGAGTCGCGAACGCCGGCGAGCTAGCGCGAGCTAGGGCGAGCTAACGCTCCTTACCGGCGCATGTACGCCTCGCGCTGCGTGCGTGGCATCCGCTCGATGGCGTATCGCAGCGTCGTTCGCGGCATTCGCGTCACGTGCTCGTCGAGAAAAGCTTCCAGTTGCGACGAGTCGCGCTTGCCGACCTCACGCAGCATCCATCCGACCGCTTTGTGAATCAGATCGTGCTGGTCGGCGAGGAGACGTTCCGCGATCCGAAGCGTGTCGTCGAACTCTCCGGCGCGGATGAAGTGCAGCGTCGCAACGATGGCGATGCGTCGTTCCCAGAGGTTCTTGGAGCGCGCCAATGCGGCGAGCTTGCGGCGTTTCCTGGTTGCGAGATGGGCACCGACGATGCCCGGCGCGGATGTGTCGACGAGATCCCAGTTGTTGATGTGCTGGGTATGTGTCAGGTACGCCTTGTAGATCGCCGAGCGTGCGGCGGTGTTTCCGCGCCGGTGGCTGTTCGTCAGAAGGATCAGCGCCACCAATCGCGCCTCGTGCCACGGCAAGGCTAGCAGCCTCGCGGTGTCTTCGAGGGTGAGCTCCCGGAAGTCCCTGGCCATGGCTCGGAGCACCGGGACACGGATTCCAAGAAAGCGGTCGCCCTCGCCATACTGGCCTTTGGCAGTCTTGAAGAAGCCCTTCAGGAAGGCGGCGTCAGCCGGGTTCTTGGCGGCGTGCAATCGCTGGGTCAACGCCTCGAGCGTGGGCGCCTTCGTAGGGGATTGTCGGGCTTGGTTTTCGATTGAATTTCTGTGAACGTGCAAGGGGTGTTGTACGTATAAATTGGTGGAGTCGTCTGCCCGCTCGGGCGGACCGTTCTCGAACATCCCAGGGAAACTGCGTCGGAGCAATGACGCCGTTTCTGCCTTCGTCGCGCGACGGGTTTGGCCACCCAAAACCGTCATCTAGCCCGTCCGTGCGCCATTTCGTATCTTCTCTCGGTACCCTGACGTCGGAGCTCTGCATGCGGTCCGCTTTCCTCTCCCACTCGCTCATTCTCGCGGGCTGCGTTACGGCGCTTGCCCTCCCGGTCGGTGCTCAGGCGCCGGCGCAGCAGGCGACGCCGGCCAAGGCCCAAGCGTCGCCGATGTCGCAAGCCGAGATCAACAATATGGTGAAGATCAACTTGGCCATCGATAATCTCCGCGATTCGGCGGACGTGCAGATGTCCATGATCGGCAACAAGAAGGACGAGGTGCTCAAGACGATTCGCGCTCAGCTGCAGTCGAGCGTCGCGGGCGTCTACAAGGCAAACGGCACCACCGAGGCTGACTACAACAAGAAGACCTACGTGTTGAGCTCGAATGCCGAGGCTCGCCGACTGTATGATTCGACGATTGCCAAGGTCACGGGCGTCGCTCTTCCGGGACAGCTCGTTGGTCCCGCGCCAAAAACGCTCATCAAGGTTCCAGATGGGGCGGTAGGCGTTCACATCGGTCACGTCGTGAATTCGTTCGCCGATACGCCTGACAAGCAGGGTTTGCTGCCGGTTGCCATCGCCGAGGCAAAGACTGCGGCCCAGCACGCTGCGCTCGCGGCAAAGGCTCCGACGAACCTTGATGGTATGAAACTCCACGCCGGTCACGTGATCAACGCGATCGACCCGACAATCGAGACGAAGGGTCCTGGGCTAGGCTACGGCGTGAAGAAGGCGGCGATGGGCATCGCCACCCACATCAATCTCGCCGCGACGTCGCCGGGCGCCTCGAAGAACGTGATCATGCACGCCGAGCACATCAAGATGTCGGCTGAGAACACGGTCGCTCGCTGCGATCAGATCGTCGCCATCGCCAAGCAGGTTCAGGCGGCTACCTCGGCTCCCGCCGCCGCCGCCCTGGTCAACCAGTTGGTTTCGCTCACGTCACAACTGATGACCGGCGTGGACGCGAACAATGACGGCAAGGTGACCTGGGAGAAGGGTGAAGGTGGACTCGACCAGGTTCAGCAGCATGTGGATCTGATGCTCAAGGCGGAGGAAGGCGGCCGATAAGCCGGGCCAGCGCCTATAGCTAGATGTGTTGAGGGCCGCCTCCTTCTGGAGGCGGCCCTTTTTGCATCACGGCGTGACGACAGCCTGACCAGCCGCCCGGATTCCGGCAGCTCAGATTCTGGATTCGCTGGACTGGATCTGGTTCAGCGACGTCGGGAAGCCAGAACCGCATATCAGGCCGCATCGCTGAGATCTCAACATCGCTGGACCGGATCCAGTTCAGAGAAGCCGGAGCAGGCGACGGCCAGAATCCCGACTGATCGCTTGCGGCGGGAAACTGACGGACAGCAAAAAGGGATCGCTCCAGGGGGAAGCGATCCCTTCTCACGTGCCACTACCGATTTATTCAGTCGTCGTGATGGAGCTCGTAATTCCGCTGCTCGTGCGCCTGATCAGTCGCAACAGCATGGTCTCGGCGTTTTGCGGCTTGCATTGCGAGACCGCGGGTTGTTTCGGACTTCACCGCTGGTAGCGACAGCAGTTTCTCGAGGTCCTCACTCTTGCACTTCGGACACACGGGAACTTTGCTGCCGCGTACCAACGCTTCGAACTGATTACTGCAGGCCCTGCAGTTGTACTCGTAGATCGGCATTCCGCCTTCTTAGCAGGACTGGCAATGGTGCTGGTTGACCGCGCCGAGCTTCTCCAGCAGCGCGATGGTATCCGGAATCGGAGTGACGCGCGACTGCGGACCGTTGGCCATGTCGACCACCGTCTGGCCCTTCTTCGAAACCGCGTGGATGTCTGCGCCGTGCTGAACGAGATACATGATCATCTCGTTGTCGCCGCGGGCGGCAGCATTGTGCAACGGCGTGAGGCCCAGATTGTCGCGCTGATTGACGTCGGCGTGCAGGACTTCAACCATGTAGCGGAGGGCCGGCATCCAAGCATCAGGCGCGTGACGGTGCGAACCGCCAGCGTAGCCTGTGCCATAACCAACACCTGCGACAGCGTCGATCGGGTAGACGCCCGCACCAGCCGGAGTCGCCTTGGCGATCGAATCGATTCCCGGCAGGTTCTCCGCGCCAGCCGGGCGCGCGAAGCCACGACCAGCACCAGCTGCCGCAGCACCGCCAGCAGCCGGGTCTCCGGCGGCAGCACCAGCACCGCCGCCGCGACCACCGCGACCGCCGGCCGCGCCACCAGCCGCGCCGCCACGACCGCCACGACCGCCGGCCGCACCACCCGCGCCAGCAACCGCCAGTTTCTCGGCCGGCACCGTATAGTCGGCACCGTACTTCACGAGGAGCTTCATCGCGTCAACGTCGAGGCCGTACGCGGCGCGCCAGAAAGCGTTCGAGCCCGTGATATCCTCGGCACCGCAGTTCGAGTTACCGCAGCTGCTGAGACCGAGGTAGTACCACGGCTGCGTCTTGAGCCGCACGTTCGGGTTGGCACCAGCCTTGAGCAGCGCTTCCATGACCGCGAGGTACGACGTCTTCTGTACCTGGATCGCTTCCGGCTGCGGGTACCGCACGCGGGGCATCCACTGCGTGTTGAGCGTCGCGTACAGCGGTGTCATATCGTCGCCGCTGGCGATGTTCGGGTCAGCGTGATGCGCGATGAGCACCATCGCGACGTCAAACTGGCCGTTGATAGCAGCGGTCAGCAGCGGAGTCATGTGATCGACACCGCTGGTGTCGTTCACGTTAGCGCCGCCATCAAGCAACGCCGTCACTGCATCGATGTTGCCCTGACGGACTGCATGGTGGAGTGCCGACAGACCGCCGGTGCCAATCATTTTGGCGCCGCGGTTGAAGCCGTTCGCAGAGGTCGTGTCCTGCTTGACGATGTCGCCGTCCTTCGCCGCGTCGGCTGCCTTCGCCACGGAATCCTTCATGCGCTCGCCGAAGGCGCGGCCGGAGTCGATCGCCGTCTGAATCTGCTCGGACGTGAACGGACCTTTCGGCTGCGGGCCACCACGGCCGCCGCGACCACCACCGCCGCCACGGGCCGCGGCCGCTGGATTCGCAGCAGCAGCGGCGGCAGCGGCGACGGAATCAGCGGCGGCCTTCTTCGCGTCGTCCTTGTGCTTCTCCGGCTCGAACGAGACGAGCACTTCATTGCGGCGCTTCGTGATTGCTTGCTCGAGCGCCTGCTCCTCGGCCGTCTTGATGACCGTCGTGTGAACTGACGGATCCGCGCCGTGCTTGAGCAACACGCGAATCGCAGCCGCACGATTGTTCTCCGCCGCGAACACGAGCGGGGTTTGGCCCTGTTTCCCGTCGCGGACGTTCGGGTCTGCCCCGTGATCGAGCAATGCGACGACTGCTTCAGGGTTACCCGATTGCGCGGCAAAATGAATGGCCGATGCCCCCGTCGAGGTTTTCGCCTTGACGTCAGCGCCAGCCTTGATCAACAGATTGATGATTTCAGCGTTGCCGCTCTGGGCGGCCAGGTCGAGCGGTGTGTACGAACCGATGCGCGTCGTCGCTTTGACATTGGCATGCGCGGCGAGCAACGACTTCACGAGCGCTACGTCGCCACGCTGAGCCGCCCAATGCAGCGCCGTCGATCCGTCGCCTTCTGCCAGATTCACATCTGCGCCCTTGGCCATGGCGCTCTTTGCCGCCGCAGCATCACCACGCTGCGCTGCCTCGGCAATTACCGGCTCGCGGGCCGGCAGCTTGAGCGAGGTCTTCGCCCGATAGTCCTGCGCGCCCGCCGCCGAAGTGGCGACGAGCAGCAGGGTTGCGGATGCGAGGAGGTTGATTCGTTGCATGCGTGCGATCCTCGTTAGACGCTGAGCGTGAATTCGCCGGTGCTGTCGCCGAAGCTCTGGATGTCGTCGCGACCCATCGAGTGCATGAGCGAGAGGAACACGTTCGCCATCGGGGTGCCGTCCGGCGCCTTGAGGTGGGTTCCACCCTGGAGCTGACCATTGGCGTGACCGAGGATCATCAGCGGGCAACGGCGATGGTTGTGGAGGTTCGGATCGCCCATCGGCGAGCCGTACACGATCGCGGTCTTCTCGAGCAGCGACTTGTCGCCTTCCATGGTGTTCGAAAGCTTGTCCAGGAAGTACGGCAGCATGCTGACGTGATAGCGGTTGATCTTGTTGAAATCGAGCACGTTGTTCGGGACGCCGCCGTGGTGCGACGCGGGATGGAATCCCTTATCGGTACCACTCTCAGGGAACGAGCGGCTCGAGGCATCACGACCAGTCTTGAACGAGAAGACGCGGGTCATGTCGCTCTGGAACGCCAGCACCTGGAAGTCGAACATCAGGCGTACGTGCTCGGCGAAATCATCCGGCACGCCGATCGGTGCTTCCGGCAACGCACGCGCTTCGCCAGTGGAGTTGCGTGCTTCGACCGCCTGAATGCGGCGCTCGAGCTCGCGAACGTCCTCGAGGTACTTGTCGATGCGCTGGCGATCCGACGCGCCAAGGCTCTTCTTGAGGCTGTTGGTCTCGCCGGTGATCCAGTCGAGAATGCTCTGGTTCTGCTGGCGACGGTTTGCGCGATCGGTGTTGTTGTTGCCGGCACCGAACAGCAAGTCGAACGCAATGCGCGGATTGCGGATCATCGGCATCGGCTCGCTCGGGCTCGCCCAGCTGATGGTGTCCGTGTATGCGCAAGCATAGTTGTAGTCGCAACCGCCGGCCTGATCGAGATTCTCGATGCACAACTGCATCGACGGAATCGCCGTGTCGGCGCCAATGTGGCGCGCCACGAGCTGGTCGAACGACGTGCCGACGTACAGGTCAGAGCCCTGCGTCTGCTTCGGGTGCGACTGCGTGAGGAACACGGCGCTGGACCGGAAGTGATCGCCGCCGATTTCGGGCGGATTGAACGGCTCGGCCATGCGCGTGTCGGTGTTGCTAACGATCGTGAGCCACTTGCGGTACGGCTCGAGCGGCAGCAGCGCGCTTTCGGCTGCGTGCTTGTAGTCGCGGCCGACGTCTGCCGGCGCCCACAGGTTCTGTGATGCGCCCCAGCTGTTCGAGCCCGCGGCTCCGTGCACAGACTCGATCGTCACGAGACGAGTCTTGTCGATGTCGGCTTCAGACGAACCACGGTGACGCATGGCGCCGAGTGCTGGCGTCATCGCATCGAGGTAGGGAAGCGCAACCATCGCGCCCATGCCACGAAGGAACGTACGGCGTGGTAGTGCTTTTCCGGTGAGGATTTGCATTGTTCTTAGCCCCCTGGCTTCCCGTTAGTGCTTCTGGTTGTCTGACTGCTTGTCGTCTGCTACGACCGGCTCTGCTCTCTTTTCGCGGAACGCGGTGCTGTTCACTACACCCAACACATACTGCGAGAACTTGTCTCCGTTCGCTTGCGCGGACGCAACGATGGAACGAACCGTCGGCTGATCGAAGTCTTCGACCCGGCGACCCAAGCCATACGCCATCAGGTTCTCGGCGAAGTTCCGAAGTACCGCGACCTTGCGCCGCATCAGTGCATCGACCAAACCCGACTCACCATCGATCGCCGCGCCGTCGAACAACTTCGAGCGCGTATCGAGCGGAGCGGAGTTCTCCGAATACCGCCACTTGCCGGTATTGTCGAAGTTGTCCAGCGCCAGGCCGATCGGATCCATGTACATGTGGCAGCTCGCGCACACCGGGTTTTTCCGGTGCTGCTCCACACGCTCGCGCGTCGTGAGCGGACGACCCGACACACCATTCGCGGTCACGTCGAGCGACGGCACATTGGGTGGCGGCGGCGGTGGCGGCGTACCTAGCAACACCTTCATCACCCACTTGCCGCGAACCGTCGGCGACGTCCGGTCGGCGAACGACGTCTGCACGAGCATGCTGCCCTGGCCAAGGATGCCGCGGCGCGTGCTATCCGGATACATCACCTTCCGGAAATCCGGACCGGCGACGTTCGGGATGCCGTAGTGCCGAGCCAGGCGCTCGTTCACGAACGTGTAGTTCGCGTCGAGCAACTGCAGGACGTCGAGGTCGTTTTTCACGATGTTGTTGAAGAACAGCTTCGTCTCGGTCTGCATGTCGTCGGACAGGTTCTTGTTGAAGTCCGGGAAGAAGAAGGCGTCCGGATGAACCTTGTCGACGTCCTGCAGGTCGAAGAACTGGGCTGCGAAACGCTCAGAGAGTGCCTGGGCGCGTGGGTCGGCGAGCATGCGCTTCGCCTGCGCGTCGAGCACCTTCTGATCGGACAGCTTGTGTGCCTTGGCCAGCGACATGAGCGTGCTGTCCGGCATGCTGCCCCAGAGGAAGAACGAGAGGCGCGAGGCCAGGTCGGTGTCGGCCACCTTGTAGTCGGTACCGGCGGTGACGTTTGCCGGAGCGCTCTCGATACGGAACACGAAGTACGGGCTGGAGAGCATCGCCTGAATGGCGTTGCGCACGCCGTCCTCGAAGTCACCAGTCTTGACGGCACTGTCGTAGAAACCCATCAACCCGTCGACGTCGTGCTTGGTCAACGGCCGGCGATACGCCTTGGTGCCGAGCCGGGTGAGGATCTGCGTGGCGCAAGCGCGCTCCGCGGCCGCTCCCTTGGTCGGGTGGCACGAGAAGATCGCGCGACGCGCCGGCGTGTCCGACAGGCCCGTCACCTTGTACGGTCCAAGGATCATGACGTTCTTGATGGACGGCGGATTGGTGTTACCCGTCGCCGCGTTACCGTCGGACGAATTGGACCATTCGTCCGGCTTGAGCAAATCTTCGTACGGGCCTTCGATGGGCTTGACCATCGCGACCGACAGCATGTGCTCGCCGCCCTTGAGCGTGAGCGTGTCGGTTTCGTAGCGGTCGATGCCTTCCGGCGCGTCGGCCGAGGAGCCCGTGGGGGTCGTGCCCTTTTCGTAGTGGAGCAGCGCGACGCGCTTGCCGTCGATCGACACGTCGACGTCGGCGAGCGGCATACCAATGCCGCCCATCACTTCCATGCGGAACTGATAGGTGCCGTCAGCGATGAAATTGTGCTTCGTGACGATGCCGCCGTAGGTGCCCAACGGCGCGCCCTGGACGTAATCCCACGGATGCTGCGACGCGAACGGCGAAACCGGGTAGGTCGTCCCGCCGGCAGTGGCCGTCTTGTCGCCGACCGCCATGCGGCTGACCGCCGAGGCAGCGTTCAAATAGGCGTCGAGCAACGCGGGCGACAGAGCCTGCACGTCCGCGATATTGTCGAAATTGGCGCTCTTGGTATCGAGCGGGAGATACGCCGAGGCGTCGATCGTGATGCCGAAGAGGTCGCGAATGACGTTATCGTATTCGGCGCGATTGAGGCGCTGGAACGTGCGCGTGCCCGGGTTCGGCTTGGCTGCCTTGTCGATGACCTGCTCGATCGAGGCGGCAAACATCTCGAGCGTGTCGCCCAGCGGGCGCGGCGACGGAGTCTGCGGCATGATGCCGCTGCGCAGCTTCCGGATGATGCGCTCGGCGTCGGTGGGACGCGAGGTGGCGGCAGCAACGTCGAAGTGCTCGAGCGACAAGCCTTGCTTGCCGTCATCCGCGACGTCGTTTCCGCTACGCAACTGGTCGTCGTGGCAGTCGACGCAGTAATTCTCGATGACGTCGTTGGCCGCCTTGGGCGACAACGCCGCATACACGACTGGCGGATTCAGCTTGGCCGTCGTGACGGGCTTGGGGGCCGGCGTGCGGGTACCCGTTGCCGTGCCCACGGAAAACGAAATGGCGGCGGTTGCTACTGCCACCCCTGCGAAAACGATCTTCATCACTTCCGACCTCCCATCCCGCGGGATTGCGTACGTCTCGAATGGTTCCTGCAAATACGAATTTGGACGTTCGTGTTCTTGAATTACCGAACTGTTACACCGCCCGTCGACACTGACGACGGAACGCCTGTGGCCGTTCGCGCCGTCGATCGATTCGCCCCCCGCTCCCCAAGGCTAGACGCCCCAGGACCATCTGATAATATCACCCGCCAAGGGGATGCGTGAGGGCATTCCCCTGACTTGTGCAGAATCGCGGCGGCCGACCCGTCCTGCTCCGTCACGGGCTCGACAGTATCGCACAGCTCAGCCCCCTTGGCCAGCCTAGGCGCAAGAGAGCAGAAGTCGGTACTGTTACGCGTCACTAGTATCCGGCGTTTAGAAAAAAATGCAAGATCCCGCGACCCCCATTTGGCGGGGTTAACACGCACTCCCATGTAGTAGTTTCGGTCAGAAAGACGATTTTCTCGGCAAATAAGTACACAAAACCGCCAATATTTTTCCAAACGGTTGCTCTTGACCCAATTGCGCCCACCACGCCCGTGACCCGCCGATACCAGATCGCCGCAATTCCCGGCGACGGCATCGGCACCGAAGTCGTGCCTGCCGCCCAACACGTTCTCGAGTCCGCTGGGTCCCGGTTCGGCTTCGAGCTCGCTTGGCGGCCATTTGACTGGAGCTGCGAACGCTACCGCGCGACCGGCGCCATGATGCCGGACGACGGATTGGATCAGCTGAGGCCGCTAGACGCCATTTTCCTCGGCGCCGTGGGCTACCCCGGCGTTGCCGATCACATCTCCCTCTGGGGCCTGCTCATCCCGATCCGGCGCGGATTCCAGCAGTACGTGAATCTGCGGCCCGTGCGCTTGTTCCGCGGCGTCGAATCACCGCTTCGAGACCGCGAACCGGGCAGCATCGACTTCTGCGTCGTTCGCGAAAACACCGAGGGCGAATACTCCGAGGTCGGCGGCCGGTTCGCGCAACACACAGACGACGAAACCGCCGTCCAAACCGCAATCTTCACGCGGCGTGGCTGCGACCGTGTCATGCGCTTCGCGTTCGAGCTCGCGGCGCGCCGCAAACAACACGTCACGTCCGCCACGAAGTCGAACGGCATCATCCACTCGATGCCGTTCTGGGACGAGCGCTTCGCGGCCATCGCGCGGGAATATCCCGCGATCACCGCCGATCAATACCACGTCGACATCCTGTCGGCGCACTTCGTCCGCCACCCCGACTGGTTCGACGTCGTGGTGGGTAGCAATCTGTTCGGCGACATCCTGTCGGACCTGGCACCAGCGATCGCCGGCTCGATCGGCATCGCGCCGTCGGCCAATCTGAACCCGGAGCGCGACTACCCCTCGATGTTCGAGCCGGTGCACGGCTCGGCCCCGGACATCGCCGGACGCGGCATCGCCAACCCGATCGGCCAGATCGCCTCCGGCGCGATGATGCTCGAGCACCTCGGCGAATCAGACGCGGCGGCGGCGGTGCAGCGCGCCATTGAAACCGTGCTGGCCAATCCCTCACTCCCGCGTACGGCCGACCTTGGCGGCCGCGCGAGCACTCGCGATGTCGCGACGGCGATTGCCGCGGCGTTATGACTGAGGCATCGAACGGCGGCGGGTCCTTTCTCCGGAACCAACTGCTTCTATAGTAGTAAATGTCATTCCGAACGAAGTGAGGAATCTTCCATCCACCTCGCGATCTCGACCACGGACGAAAGATTTCTCGTCGCTCCGCTCCTCGGAATGACAAACGATTTAGACTTCGACCTCGCCATGGACCTGTCGCGCGACGAGCTGCTGCGATACAGCCGCCATCTGATTCTGCCGGACGTCGCGCTCGACGGACAGCGCCGCCTCAAGGCGGCGCGGGTGTTGTTGGTCGGCGCCGGCGGCCTGGGATCGCCGGCCGCGCTGTACCTCGCCGCCGCCGGCGTCGGCACGCTCGGCATCGTCGACTTCGACGTCGTGGACCTCACCAACCTGCAGCGCCAAGTGCTGCACGGCACGCGCGACGTTGGACGGTCGAAACTGGCCTCGGCGCGCGATCGACTGGCCGACTTGAACCCCAACGTTCACGTCGAGACGCACGAGACGCGGCTCACCTCGGCGAACGCGCTGGACATTCTCGGCCAGTACGACATCGTCGTCGACGGAACCGACAACTTCGCCACGCGCTATCTCACCAACGACGCGTGCGTGCTGCTCGGCAAACCCAACGTCTACGGTTCGATCTTTCGCTTCGAGGGACAGGCCTCGGTCTTCGCGACGGCGGACGGTCCGTGCTACCGCTGTCTCTTTCCCGAGCCGCCACCGCCCGGCGCGGTGCCGAGTTGCGCCGAAGGCGGCGTGTTCGGCGTGCTGCCGGGTTTGATCGGAACGATCCAGGCAACCGAGACGATCAAGCTCATTCTCGGCCTTGGAGATTCGCTTGCCGGCCGGCTGCTGCTGGTCGATGCGATGACCATGCAATTCCACACCGTGCGCGTGCCACGCGATCCCGCGTGTCCCGCGTGCGGAACACACGAGATCACTGCCTTGATCGACTATGACGAGTATTGCGGCACGCCTGGCGGCGCTGAGCCGGCAGACCCGAATGCCGTGGCCGAGTTGACGCCGCGCGAGCTGCAGGAGCGTTTGTCACGCGGCGACGATTTTCAGCTCATCGACGTGCGCGAGCCGTACGAATGGAACATCGCGCGTCTTCCAACGGCGCAGCTCATACCGCTTGGCACCGTTGGCGCGGCGATGGCGTCAATCGACAGCACGCGTGACGTCGTTGTCTACTGCCGCTCGGGAAAGCGCAGCGCGGACGCGGCTCGCCAGCTCAAAGCGGCAGGATTTCGCGTGTGGAATCTGACCGGCGGAATTCTGCGGTGGAGCGACGATGTGGATCCTAGTATACCAAAATACTAATTATCATCTGGATTCCGGCATCTCAGATTCCGGATTCCCTCGACTGGATCGGGTTCAGCGACGTCGAGATCTCAACGACGGGCCACAATCGCGAGTCTGCATCTCGACATCGCCGGACCGGATCCAGTCCAGGGACCTCCAGATTGTGAGATTGCCAGAAGCCGGACTCGGCTCAGCGCCGATCAGCCAAAACGCTGGCGCGTGCGCTCGGCCGCTTTCTTCGCGACTTCTTCGCGGTTGCGGGGAGGCGCTGCAGTCTCGATCGAGTTCACGAGACGTTGAGCGGCAACGGCGACTTCATCGACCGCGCGATTGAACGCGGCCTCGTTCGCGCGCGACGGATGTGTCACGCCGCTCAGCTTGCGAACGAATTGCAGCGCGGACGCCCGCACTTCCTCGTCCGTCGCTGGAGGATCGAAGTTCGCGAGCGTTTTGATATTTCGGCACATCGTATGAGTCCTCGCAATCGACGTTGACGCTGCCGATCAGCGCGGCGCCGCTATTCCGTTCGCAGCGCCACCTGAGGATCGACCCGCGCCGCGCGCCGCGCTGGAATCCAGCTCGCCGCCACGGTCACGGCAAGCAGAGTCGCAGTCACGAGCACGAACACGAGCGGATCGTTCGGCGATTCATCGAACAATAGCGGTTTGACCCACCGCGCCGCCGAAAGTGCCACGACGGCGCCAATGACGAGGCCGAATGCTCCGAGCTTGAGTCCGTCGGAGACTACGAGACGCACGACGTCGCCGATCTGCGCGCCCAGCGCGACACGCACGCCCATCTCGTGTGTTCGCTGTGTGACGTTGTACGCGATGACGCTGTACAGTCCGATGGCCGCGAGCACGAGTGCGAGCACTCCAAACGCCGCGAACATCTTCGCCCCAACTTCCCACGATTTCGTCTGCGAGCCGACGATCTCGGAGAACGGCGTGGTGGTCACGTACGAGGCACCGGGCATTTCGTGTTGTAGGCGTCGCCGAATCGCTTCCGCGTACGTGCTCGCGTTGCCCTGCACGCGCACGGCGAGACCACTCTGTCCAGACATCTGCGTTGCCGGCAGATAGTAGTTGAACAGGCCGGAATCACTGCTGATGCGCTGCTGGTGAGTGTCTTCCGCAATGCCGACGACGGTGGTGCACGGCATGGTATCCGCCTGAATGCGCATGCACTGTCCGATGGCATCTCGTCCCGGCCACAAGACCTTGGCCATTCCAGCGCTCACGACGGCGACGCGCGGTGCCAGCCGCGTGTCGCCGACAGTGAACGCGCGGCCGCGAACGACGCGCGTGCCGAACGTATCGAAATACTCGGGACTCACCGCGTTCACATCAAACTGTCCGAGTTTGCTGACCGTGTCGATTCCCTGCACGTGCAGGCCGACGCTCCAAAAGCTCCAGAACGGTGTCGATGCCGAGAGTGCCGCGTGCGTCACGCCGGGAATGCTCCGCGCTGCGTCGAGCAGTCGAGTCTGAAGTTGGTCAGTGTGAATGCTGTCGAGCGTCTCGCCGCGCATGTTGAGATCGACGAGCAATACGGGATCGACGTCGTAGCCCATTCGGACCGATCGCACGTTGTTCAGACTGCGTACGAACAACCCCGCGCCGACGAGCAGGACGACGGACAGCGCGGCCTGGATCACGAGCAGCGTTGCACGAAGATGCGACCGATCGTGCACGCCTTCGCGCGCGCCCGCTTTGAGATCGTCGACTAAGCTTCCTCCGGCGCGCAGCGTTTGGAGCATGGGCGCGAGTCCAGTCAGCAGTCCGACGAGGAGCGCCGCTGCGCCGGCAAAGAGCAACGTTCGCGGATCATTCAACGTGGCCGACGGTGCGTCCTTGGCGATAAGTGACGACCGCACCGCAACGCCTCCCCACTGCGCCACGAACAAGCCAGCGATGCCGCCGAGCAGCGCGAGCACGATACTCTCGGTCAGCAGCTGCGACAGGAGTCTGCGACGCGTGACGCCGAGTGCGAGGCGAACGGCGATCTCGCGCCGGCGGCGCAGGGCGCGCGCGAGCAGCAGGTTCGCCACGTTTGCACAGGCGATGAGCAACACGAGTAGCGACACGCCGGCGACCCACGTGGCAACCTTGGCCAGACTGGATTCGTTCGGTCCGCGCTCGGAGAGGATCGATGCCGCGATCGCGTGCGGTTTGACCAACGCGAGCGGCGCGCTCTTGGTGTGCTCGAGCAGCTCGGATTGATAGCTGCGGCGCGCGGCGTTCGAGAGATCGGCGTCGGCAGCTTCGATGCTCACGCCCGGCTTTCGGCGCACGATCATCGACATCCATCCCCAGCTGTACGTTTTCCACCACGTCGTTCCTTGCTTGAGCCACGTGAAGCTTTTGGCGCTTGCGGCTGCGTAGTTCGTGATGGGGATGTACGCCACTGGCGGTTGCGAGGCCCACAGGCCGACGAAATTCTCGGGTGCAACGCCGACCACGGTGTAAATCACCGATCCGATCTGCAGCTTGCTCCCGAGTGCTTCTTTGCGCTCGCCGAAATGCGTGCTCCAGAACGCGTGGCTCAGGACGACGACCGGCTGGCCTTCGGGAATCGAATCTTCCGCGGCGGTGAAATAGCGTCCGAGCGCCGGCGGCGCGTCGAAGAAGCCGAAGAATGCCGCACTCACGGCGGCGACGGACATTTCGCGCGCCGCGTCGCCGACACCGACGGCGATGTCGCGTCGCGCGTAGCCTGCGGCACTCGAGAACGACGTCGTATTCGCGGCGAGATCGCGAAAGCGCGCGTACTGATAGCTGCCGTTCGCGCTTTCCTTGCCGCGAAACGTCTGATAGAAGTAGACGCGGTGCGCGGTGGCCGGATCGCGCATCGCGGCCGGCGGGCGAAAGAGCATGCGGTCGACGATGCCGAACATCGCCGCGTTCGCGCCGATGCCGAGCGCCAGCGTGATCACGACGGCGGCTGTAAACGCGGGTTTTGCCCTCAGACCGCGGATGGTATACCGCACATCCTGCCTGAACGCCTCGTACATGGCCACCGCAACATCCTCATTCAAGGGACGTGAGTTGGACACGCCATCGGCCTGGAGGGTTGTTCGCGCTTTTATCGCTCGCGCCAAGCGCAAAATCCGCCGGCATACTTACAATTCAGGCAGCAATGAAGATACTGATCTACATCTCGTGGCCCGTGCGCGCGTGGTCCATTCCCGACGAGCAAGTCGCCGCGCTGCGCGCCCGCTTTCCGCGAATCGAGTTCGTGCAAGTGCGCACTTTGGAAGACGCGAAAGACGCGATCGTCGACGTGGACGCCTGCTTTACGCCGCGCCTCACGGCGGAGATGGTCGCACACGCGCCGAAGCTGCGTTGGGTGCATTCGTCCGCAGCCGCCGTCGAGGGACTCTTGCCGCTCGATATTCTCGCCGAGCGAGGGATTGCGGTCAGCAACTCGCGCGGAATCCAGGCGGTGACGATCGCCGAACACGTCATGGGTACGCTGCTCGTGCACACGAGGAAGCTCAGTCGGACGATGGAAGCGCAGCGCGAGCGGCGCTGGATACAGAACGATCTGTGTGACGATTGGCCATCGAAATTGCACGGACGCTCGATGACCATCGTGGGACTCGGCACCATCGGTATGGAGCTCGCGAAGCGCGCGCACGCGTTTGGGATGACCGTGACCGGCGTGCGACGGCATACAGATCGGCCGCGGCCGCGCACCGTGAAGCGCGTGGTGGGTCCCGATCAACTCAACGACGCGTTGGCCGGATGCGACATCCTCGTGATCTCGGCACCCGCGGTGGCGGCGACCAATCGCATGATCGGTGAAGCAGAGCTCGCGCTGCTCAACCCTGGCGCGATCGTGGTGAACGTGGCGCGCGCCAAGATCGTGGATCAGGATGCGTTGCGCACAGCGCTGGAAAGCGGGCGGCTGGGCGGCGCGGTGCTCGACGTCTTCGAGCGTGAGCCGCTCGACGCCGAAAGTCCGGAATGGACGCTGCCGAACACGGTGATCACGCCGCATTGCTCGGGTGTGCGCGACACCCATTGGCGGGACGTGATCGAGCTTTATTCAGCGAACGTGAAACGCTTTCAGAACGGCCGGCCGCTGCTCAACCTCGTCGATCCGGTCGCGGGCTACTGAGCGGTTTACGGCGCTCGATGAAAGAGGCCCACGTAGACCGCCTTCCCGAGCACGTGACCTTGCATCGCTTTCATGACTGCGGCGCGTGTCTCGAGCGCGGCGGTTGACGGTTGCGTGGCAGTCGATGCCGGCACGTCGAGCTGCGTGTCCAGCGCGTAGAGCTCGATCGTGTAGTGATGCGCTGGTCCGGTTGCCGGCGCACCCGGTCCGCGGTACTGGCGGCCGGACGCGCTGATCTGGTGCGCACCGTTCGGTAGATCGGGACCGGGCTTCATGCCTTCCGGCAAACCGGTCGCGGTGCCGGGGATGTTCCAGACGATCCAGTGCGCCTGCGTCTCCGTGCCTTTCTGAAGGGCGGCGTCAGGATCGAGCATGTTGACGACGAAGCTCTGTGTCCCCGCCGGCACGTTGGTCCACGAGAGCTCGGGCGACGTTTGGTCGCCGGCTTGTGTGAAGCGCGGCGGAATCTGTCCGCCATCGGGCCATGCGGCGGTCGTCAGCGTGAGCGCGCCGCGGGCGGTGCCGGTTTGCGCGTGTGTGGTGCGGACCAGTGTCGTGGACGCGACGAGCAGCGCGACTAAAGGCGCAACGAGCCGACGATAGCGATCGATTCCGACTGTCGGTTTCATGGTGCACGAGTCCTTGCGAGGGGTATGAATCGGCGTGGGTTCGACTGTCCATTCGAGGGCACGCGAGGTGGCTCAAAAACGACACGGACACAGCCATAAACCATTGCAAATAAACGCTTTACATACGTTTACCGTTGTGCTATACTTCTACTTGGACGAATTGAAAAGACATCGGAATTCCGGCCGCCTAGTCGCTGCCGGCGTACAATAGTGTCCTGGAGGGGCGCGATGCGACATCCCAAGTTCCTACAGAACGTGCTCATTGGTTCGGCGGCCGCTCTGTTCGCTGGGACGAGCGTATTACCCAACCACCCCACCCAGTCGGGTCCGGTTCTCGAGGCCGCGACCGCTTTTGTCGCGGGTACGCCGGCCACAGCCGCGACGACCTCGACAGACGCCAACTCGCCGACGGCCGAGGTCGCTTTGGCGACCAAGTCGGCGCTCGATGCGCTCGCTTCGTCGGTCACCAAACTGAGCCAGCCGCAGGCGCTCGAAGATGCGTTTCACAGCTATTACGCGTACAAAACAGAAAACCCCTCCGATGTGAAGAAGCCGTATCTGTACTTCGTCGACTACGGCCTGCCGAGCACCGAAGCGCGCGGCTACGTATTCGATATGAGTTCTCTAACAGTCATCGAAGGACCGTTCACCGTGGCGCACGGCCGCGGATCGTCCACGTCGCAGTACGGCGTTCCGACCAAGTTCTCGAATGCGTCCGGCAGCGACGCGACATCGCTTGGTCTCTACGTCACGAAAGCGTTGTACGCGTTCCACGGCCATACTGGCGGACAGTCCTACAGCTCGGTGGGCGTGAAGCTCGACGGTGTGTCGACCGGATTCAACGACAAGGCGCTGGGACGCGGCGTCGTGGCGCATGGCGCGCCGTATGTAACGCCGACGAAGGCCGGCCGGAGTGAAGGCTGCCCGGCCATGGAACCCGCACGCGCACGGCGACTGCTTCCCAAGCTCGCCGACGGATCGCTGGTGTTTCTGTACGCGCCGAACCAGCAGTGGTTGGCAAGCGATCCGTGGATCTCGGCCGACTCCAACGGCTGATTTGTATCTCGAGCGCGGCGTTAGCGCAGCAACATCTCCAACTCCGCACGACCGATTTGCGATAGGACGCCCTGGTCCTGTCCGAGAATAGCGTCGGCCAGCGCACGCTTCGACGCCTGTAGCTCCAGAATCTTCTCTTCAATCGTATCGCGAGCCACGAGCCGCGTCGCCATGACGTGGCGCGTTTGACCAATGCGGTGCGCGCGATCGATCGCCTGCGCTTCGACCGCCGGATTCCACCACGGATCGAGAATGTAGACGTAGTCCGCGGCAGTGAGATTGAGTCCCTGCCCGCCCGCCTTGAGGCTGACGAGGAACAACGGACACGCGGGATCGTTCTGAAAGCGATCGACGCGCGCTTGGCGATTGCGCACGCGGCCGTCCAAGTACTCGTATGGAATGCCCGCGGCGTCGAGCCTCGTGCGCACGAGCGCCAAGAACGTCGTGAACTGCGAGAACACGAGCGCCTTGTGTCCCTCGGCGATCACTTCCTCGAGCGTCGGAATCAACGCATCGAGCTTTGCACTCGGCGCGGTGACTTTGCGCGGATCGGCGAGTACCGGATGACACGCCGCCTGACGGAGGCGCAGGAGCGCTTCGAGAATGTGCATGCGCGCCTTGCCGATACCGACACGATCGACACGATCGAGCACGCTGTTCCGATAGTCGTGCAGCAGCGCGTCGTAGAACTTTCGCTGCGCGCCTTCGAGCTCCACCGTGAGCGTCTGCTCGACGCGCGCGGGAAGATCCTGCGCCACCTGATCTTTCGTGCGGCGGAGAATGACAGGACGCAACGCACCAGCGAGCAGATCGCGGCTGCCCGTGCCGGAGTCGGCATCGGCGAGCCGCACGAGCTTGGAGAATGCCGACGAGCGTCCGAGCATTCCAGGATTCAAGAACTCGAATAGGCTCCAGAGCTCCTCGAGGCGATTCTCGATCGGCGTGCCGGTCATCGCCAAGCGATGATCGGCCCGAAGTAGTCGAGCGGCCTTGGCCGACGCCGAGCCGGCGTTCTTGATGGCTTGGGCTTCGTCGAGGATGGCGTAGTCGAAGCGAATCGCGGAGAGAAGCGCGGCGTCACGGCGCAGGGTGCCGTACGTCGTGATCACCAAATCGACGTTGGCGGGATCGATCGCTTGAACGTTGCGACCGACGCCGCTGTAGTCGAGCAACCGAATACGCGGCGTGAAGCGTTCCGCTTCGCGCATCCAGTTGAAGACGAGCGAGCGCGGCACGACGACGAGCGACGGCCGGCGTTCCTCTGGCGGCAATTCGGCGGCACGGGCGCGACGCGCATCGAGCAGCGCGAGCACCTGCACCGTTTTGCCGAGGCCCATGTCGTCGGCCAAGCAGCCGCCGAGCTCGAAGCGTCGAAGAAAGTGCAGCCAGCCGAGTCCTTCGCGCTGGTATTCGCGCAGCGTTCCGCCGAAGCCCTCGACCGGATCCGCGGGCTCGATGCGATCGAAGCTATGCAACTCGGCGCGCGCTTTCTCGAACGTTGCGTCGACGTCAGCGTCTGGCAGCGTGTCGAGCAGCGCGTCCAGCAGCACCATTTGCGAAAGCGAGTAGCGAATCGTGTCGCCAACGCCTGTACCGCTCGCGGCGAGCGGGCCGAGGCGCGCCAACCATTCGAGCGGGAGAAGGCCGACTGTGCCGTCGCTGAGTGCGATCGTCGTCTCGCCGGCGCGGCGCGCCTCGAGCAAATCGTGCAGCGGAACTTCGACGTCGCCGTAGGTGACGCCCGCGTCGAGCTCGAACCAATCGATGCCCGAGCGCACCATGGCTCGCGTCGCCCCTGCAGAGCGGTACGCGGCACCATCCGCATCGACGCGCCAACCGCTGCGCACCAACTCGGCGATCATTTCGCCGAGACGACCTTGAGAGATTGTAAGACAGCGTTCGTTTGCGCCTTGCACCCACTCTTCGCGCGCGCCGAGTGTGACGAGGCGATCGCGCGATGCGGCCTCGAATTCGAAGTCGCGGTAGCGGATCGCGACTGCATCGCGATCGAACACGGAGTTACTGGACTCCTGTCCAGAAATGCGCGTTTTGCCGTAGATGAAACCGGGCTCGAGGCGATGATGCGTGCCGCGCGAGTCGTTCGGATCGGGAAAGATCGTGACGCACGGTAGCGGCGCGGCATGCACCTCCGAGAGTCCGGTGTCCGGCGGAAACTCGATGGGTGGGAGGCGTGGAACTGCGTACAGCGATTCGAGGAGCGCGGGAAGCTCACTCTCGCCGATGACGATGGAGGACTGCTCGCGAAAGAGCGTGACCAACGCGTATGCACCGCTGTGATCGAAGCGGCCGAGGACGCCGCGCGCGAGGAGAAAGCCTTCCGAATGGAGGATTGCCGGCTCGGAGAGTGGCATCTCTTGGCCGCCACGCTCGAGGAATGCGGTGACCGAGTAACAGTTGGTGCGCTGATGCGCGACGCGCAGTTGGAGATGCCACGCTGGACCGTCGTCCCAGCGAACGGGATAGACGGGACGATCGGCGTGCGTCATGCGAACGTGGCAGCGACCTGTGTCGCAGATCATGCGCAGCGTGATGTCGAGCGCGGCTCCGCGCAGCACGAAGCCAGACGTGCGATCGTCGCGATCGCGTCGGTCGTGAGACGTTGGCGGCACCGCGCCGAGGAGCATCTGCGCGATCTGCCGGTCGACTGGATCGGGATTGGCGAGCCAAACACCGGCGCCGAGTCGAAAGGGGACAGGCGGCTCCCAGCCGCCGCTGACGGTGCGCTTTTCGGTCGCGAGCTCGAGTGCGAGACCAGGCGCGTGCGTGGTTTGCGGGACGTCGACGATGTACACAAGGCGTCGATCAGTCGGCCAGGTTGGACGAATCTCCGTATCGTTGTGCTTCTGGGGCGTCATCTCCTGGCGTGCGGCGTCCAGGAGGGTTTTCCAATGCGGCTGCGTATCGCGCCGCCCGTTGCTGGGTGGGGTCACAGTCGAAAGGTACTGAGACGCACCGCCGAACGACGGGCGCGCGAGACGATGAATGCGTCGAGTGCGTCGATCACGGCCAGTACGATGGTGGAGACGCGAGCCCTGCCCGCTTGGCGAGGTCGAGCAGTTGCGGATCCTTGCGCAGCGGATTCACCGCGGTGCGCCAGTAGAGCGCTCCGATGCCCGATGAGCCCGCGGCGAGCGCTTTGTCGTACCAGCGCAGCGCGCCGGTGCTGTCGCCGAGCATTCCGTGCATGAGAGCGATGTCGTCTTCGCGCATGTAGCGGCCCGGCACCGTCGTCTCGTGGTCGACCGCGGCGACGAGCTTGCGCGCGTCTTCCGTCCGATTGGCGGCGACCAGGGCTGTCACGTACGCGAGTTGCGCATCGACGCCGCGCGGTCCGGCGTCGGTGGCCTCTTGTTGGAAGATGCCGACGGCTTGATCGCTGCGGCCGATGTCGAGCTGCTGCAACGCGTCGCACAGCGTGCCCGCACGAAGGACTTCGAGGCGGCTACAGTACTCGAGCGCGTCGAGCGCGTTGCCGGAGGTCTTGGCGTAGCGCCACGCAGCGAGGAGCGTGATTGGAGAGAGAGAGTCTCGATCCACGCCGTGTCGCACGAACGCGCGCGCGGAATCGCTCGATCCGTTCGTCCAGAGGACCTGCGGGAACCACTCGATGGCGTCGGGCACGTTGGGATCGGCCGCGACGGCGGTTTGCATATATGCTTGCGCGGCGTGCGCGTCGCGATCGTAGAGATAGGCGATGCGCCCGTGCATGAAGCGCAACGCGGCGTTCGTCGAATCGAGCGCAAGCCCGTGCGCGACCGCGTCGCGCAGATGCGGCACAGCTTCTTTCGGCGCTACGAAATCGTCAGCCAGTCGCGCCCAGCAGTCGGCGACACCAACCCACGCGGCGACGTACTTCGGATCTTGCTTCAGGGCCTGCTGAAACATGCCGAGCGATTGACTGATCTCGAGATCAGTATGACGATTCTCTAAAAACTTGCCTTGGAGGTAGAAGTCGTGCGCTTTGTCGCTCGCGGTTGCGCCGTCGGCAAGGTGAGAGCCGGGTTTGACCGCAAGATGCAATGCGCCGGCGATGGCGCGCGCCACGTCGTTCTCGAGCTGGAAGAGGCTTGCGGACGGCACGTCGTAGTTGGACTTCCAAACGACAGCGGTATCGGATGCGTTCCGAAGCTGCACGGTGAGTTGAACGCGGTCGTGCAAGCGGCTGACTTGTCCGACGACGACAGCGCCGACGTGTAGGCGCTCGCCAACGGCTTTCATGCTGCCGCTGTCGATCGAGGCTGCGGCGGCGGTCGCGTCGTCTCCTGCGACGTCGGCGCCAGGCACGCGCGCGAGGGCAGCGCGAAGCTCCTCGGTAAAACCTTGCGTGAAGTAGAGCGTAGCGTTGTCGCCGCCGGCGTTCGCGAACGGCAACACGGCGATCGTTTTCGTCGGAACGGCGGCGGCGGAGCTGGATGATGACCCGCTCGAGGTGCGCCACGCGAAGTAGCCGGCGACGGACATCGCGATCACCACGGCCACCATCGCGATGATGCCGCGGCGCTTGTAGTAATCGGAGCGCGCAACGAGCGTGGAACTCTCAACGGGCCAGAGCGACGCCAACAGGCCGTCGCTCGGCGCAAGAATCTCGTCCAATTCACGGACGACTTCGGATGCCGTCTGCGGGCGTTGGGCCGGGTTCTTGTTCAAGCACCGCAT
The DNA here is from genome assembly GCA_036499625.1 of Gemmatimonadaceae bacterium. Lineage (GTDB taxonomy): Bacteria > Gemmatimonadota > Gemmatimonadetes > Gemmatimonadales > Gemmatimonadaceae > JAQBQB01. The sequence goes on along the minus strand of DASYDJ010000042.1, from coordinate 289,132 downwards.
GATGAGCGGTGCGAGCCCCGTGGGCGGCGACGGGCGGAATTTCTGAATCGGCTCCGGCGGGTCGCCGACCGGAGCATGTCCGGTGAGCAACTCGTAGCCAATCGCACCGAACGCGCGGAGATCGGAGCGATTGTCGACGGTGGCATCGCCCGGGCCGCCGGCCGCGAAGATTGCCCGCGCCACTCCGAAGTTCGCCACCATGGCGCTGCCGTCGGTGACGATGACGTCGTCGAGGCGCAGATCGCGGTGGAGGACGCCGCGTTCGTGTCCGTGCGCAAGCGCGCTGGCGACATCGCGGAGTATGCGAAGTGCCTCGTTCGAAGGCACTTGGCCGGCGGCAACGCGCGTGCGGAGCGAGTCGCCGTCGATGAACGACGAGACGACGTACGGCTGCCCGTTCACGTCCCCGGCGGATAGCACCGGAACGATATTCGGATCCTCGAGCCGAGCAGCGAAGCCGATCTCGCGCTTGAAGCGAGCGAGATCGATTACCCCGGCGAGGTCAGGCGAAAGCACCTGGACCACGACGTCGCGGTCGATACCGCTGTCGTGCGCAACGAATGCGGCTGATGTGCCCGGAAGCTCGAGCTCACGTTCGACGGTGAACGTTGGCCCGAGTGACGCTTGGATCGATTCGCGGAGGGTCACTGCGGTGCACTGAGGGTAATCCGCCAATCTACGCTGCGGCTGTTGACGAAGGCAGGGGCACCGGTTGTCATTCCGAGGTAGCCCGTTCGCTTCGCTCAGGGTAAACTTTGCGACCGAGGAATCTCGTATCGTCCGTCTAGATCCCTCGCGATGCTCGGGATGACAGGCTCACCCTCGCCCCTCGACCCTTGGCTTTATCCCACCACGCCGTCGTGATGCCCGGCCCCGACGTGCCATTAGAGATCTGGGAAATAAAAACACCCGCGCTCGAGCCTGGCGCCGCCTTGTTGCGCACCCTGTACTCCGAGGTGTGCGGCACCGACGTGCATCTGCACCACGGGAAGCTCGACGTTCCGTTCCCGATCATTCCGGGACACGTGTCGGTTGGCGTCGTCGAGGCATCGGGCGGAAAGCTCAAAGACATCAACGGCGCGGCGATCAAGGAGGGCGACATCGTCACCTTCCTCGACGTCCACGAGACGTGCAACAACTGCTGGTATTGTCTCGTCGGCCGCCAGCCCACCAAGTGTCCGCACCGGAAAGTCTACGGCGTCACCTACTCGGCGTACGACGGCCTACTGGGTGGATGGGCCGAGGCGATTTGGATGAAGCCGGGCGTGAAGATGATCAAGCTGCCGAAGGAGTTGTCGCCGGAGACGTTCATTGGCGGCGGGTGCGGCGTGGTGACGGCGCTTCACGCCGTCGACATGTCCGAGATTCGCCTTGGTGAGTCAGTCGCCGTGCTCGGCGCGGGACCGGTCGGGCAATCGTGTGTCGCGTTTGCGTCGCTTTCTGGTGCCTCTGACGTGATCTGCGTTGGCGCGCCGAAGCAGCGGCTGGATTTCGCACGACTGATGGGCGCGACGGCCACGATTGGGCTCGATCTGCCGGCGAGCGCGCGAGTCGAGGGCGTTCGCGGCATGACCGGCGGTCGCGGCGCGGACGTCGTCATTGAGGCGAGCGGTGCGCCCGATGCCGTGAAGCAAGCGCTCGACATGGTCCGCGATGGCGGGCGCGTCATCGTGTGCGGCCAGTACACGGACAACGGAACGATCGAGATGAATCCGCACTGGCAGCTCAACCGCAAACACATCGAAGTGAAGGGCTGCTGGGGTGCACGGTACGATCATTTCCATCGCGCGGTGGCACTCACGGCGAAGTACGGGCATCTCAAGCCGTGGAAGGACATGGTCAGCGGCCGATACGACCTGAACCATTCAGACGAAGCGCTGAAAGCTGTGGAAAATCGGACGGCGCTCAAGGCGATCATCACGCCGAACCCGGGGTTGGTGGCGACGACGTAGGCCGCGTTTACAGCGTTTACAGCACGCGAACAGGTTTGGCGCTGGTTCGCGGCCGAATGCCGACCTACGATTCGATGAGAGGCACCGTGTCGTGCCTCTGGTCAGGGGGCCGCCGTGTACACCACCTGCTTGTTCTGCCACGTCGATCTCGGCGCCAATCACCACCTGTCGACTTTTCCGGTCGGCCGGCGCGTGGCGTTCGATCCGAAGAAGGGACGGCTGTGGGTGATCTGCACGCGCTGCGGCCGGTGGAATCTCACGCCGCTCGAGGAGCGCTGGGAGGCGATCGACGACTCCGAGCGATTGTTTCGCGGCACGCGGTTGCGGATGTCAACCGACAACGTTGGACTCGCACAGTTGCGCGGCGGCTTCGAGCTGGTGCGAATCGGACCCGCGTTGCTGCCGGAGATCGCATCATGGCGATACGGCACGCGCCTCGTTCGGTACGAGCCGGAGGAAGACACGCGGCCGGCGTTGTTCATTCGCGGTGCGCGTTTGATCGCACGCGCAACCGCGGGAGCGATGGTCGGGTACGCGCACGCCGTGGGATTCAGCGATGACGCCGTGCTCCGCATGCGCACGTTTCGTCGAGGGCGTGGTGTCTTGCTTCGGACTGCCGACGAGTACGGGAATCCCGTTGTCGTGCGCTATGCGCATCTCGGTGCAGCGGAGCTCGTGCGACCGGAGCAGGACGCGCCATGGCAGCTCAAACTGCGGCATGATCTCGGCGTCGCGACGCTCGCCGAAGGTCCCGCGCTGCGTGTCGCCGGCAAGATGCTGGCAACGCTGAACGTCGGCGTGGCGAGCGCGTCGGAGGTGAATCACGCCATCGCGAAGCTCGACGAAGCAGGCGATCCGGACGGCTACTTCACGCGAGTGGCGTCGCTGGCGATGCGCACGTCGTGGGGTCGGCATCCCGAAGCGGCGGCGCACGAGAGCGGCGCGCCGCGCGGCACGTTCTCGGAACGGTTGGCGTTGCAGCTCGCGAACAGGTCGTTCTGGGGTCGTGGAGGAACTGGAAGCGATGAGCAGACGCCGCTCTTTCGCTTGCCGGCGGTCGATCGCTTAGCACTCGAGATGGCGGCCAACGAAGACATCGAGCGGCGCGCACTGCTCGGTGAGTTGGACTCGTTGCACGCCGCGTGGAAGGACGCCGAGGAGATTGCGGCGATCGCCGACGAGTTGTTTGCGGACGGCGTGCTCGACGAGTTCAAGCGCCAGTACTACGATCGGATCGCGGCGGGCGACGCATCGTGAGGCAGTGAGAATTCTTTGACACGCGTTTACACGCGCGTTCCGCGAGAGGCTATGCATCTTGCGAGCGGAGCGTCGGCGCGACGTCTGGACAAATCGTCCGAACACGAATCGCGTTCCCGCGCGCGGGCGGTGACAGCAAATCGTGCGCAGGGTCACGGCCGGTGTGTGTTTTGCATGTAGTTTGACCGGCTCACCCGTCCCGGACCTGTTTGACGACTCCCACATCACCGTCTCGGTCTTCACCGCCTGACGCGCGCCGGTCGTTCACCGACCCACGGCTCGCATCCCTCGGGCGCATGCTCGGCTATTCGCCGCACGCGGCGCGCGTCGGGCTCTTGAACAACGCGGAACTCGTCGTGTGGCAGTCGTCGCGACGGTTGGCAGTCGCATTGGCCATCGGGGTGATCGGCGTACTGCTTCGGGCGGTAGGACTCGTGCATGGTCCGAGTTGGCCGTTCCTTGCCGTGGTCCCGGCGTACATCGCGATCGTCGCGCTGGTGACGGTGGTGATCGAGCGCACACATCGCGCGTCGCGAGCGATGCTGGTCATTCTCGCGATCGCCGACGTCGCGGCGATCTTCATCATCGTCGGACTGGTGACGACGCCGGCATTCTATCCGCGCGCGCTGCTACTCAGTCTGCTCGCGGTGCAATTCACGCAGATGTTCTTTGGGCGCGCGCCGACGGTGACAGTGATCGTGACGTCGGCGCTGGCCTACGGCGCGCTCATGCTCGGCGCGTGGGAGCTCGGGATGAACGTGGCCTGGGCCGACGAGGCGTGGTTGTTGGCCCTCTATCTCGTGGTCGCGCTGCATGGCATGGCCATTCAGGCGAGTGCCAATCGACGATTGGCAGCACTGGTCGATTTATTTGCCGGCGCGCAGCGCGGCGACTTCTCGCGAAGCTTTGTCGAGGCGCGCGATCACGAACCCGACGGCATCACGCTACTCGGCCGGGCCTACAATCATCTTCGCTCCGAGCTCGCGACCATGGTGTTGAGCGACACGCTCACGGGTTGTCTCAACCGGCGCGGGTTCGATCAGCTGCTGCATCACAACGTCTCGGTGGCGGTTCGCCGCAGCGGCGAGCTCGCGCTGCTGGCCATTGACATCGACCACTTCAAGACGATCAACGACACCATTGGCCATCTGGCGGGCGACGCGATTCTGCGCGAGCTCGCCGACTTGTTGTCGCGCTCCGCACGGGCGGGCGATGTCGTAGGGCGCGTCGGCGGCGAAGAATTTGTCGTGTTGCTGCCCGGCGCCGACAATGAAACGGCGGGCGTGGTGGCCGAGCGGATCATGGCGACCGTGCGCGGTCATGCGTTCCGCACGGCACGCGGACGCCAGCGCGTGACCGTCAGCATCGGGATCGCATCGGAGCAAATCACGGACGCGCACATCGCCGGTGCAATTCGCGCGCGGTCCGACGAGGCGCTGTATGTCGCGAAGCGACTCGGGCGCGACCGCGTCGTCATGTGGGCGCCGGGCATCCGATCGAACGCCACGCCGCCATGGACGGGCATGGCCACCTTCGTCTGACGACGCCTCTTTCAAACCGCGTGCGTGGTCGGCAATATTGCGGGTGATTCGACGAATGGTTCCGTGCTACCGGGAGCACGGTGCGCGGCGTGGCGACGTACTGGGACGCGTCACACCGTGGGAGTTCTTCGGGCACCCAGTGCGCTGTCGCCTGCAGAGCTCCCGTTCCGTCGATTCCGTGATCACGAATCCATCAGGAGTGAGGTCGTCATTCATGTTTTCTCATATCCGTTTTTCTACACTGGCAGTTGCGCTCGTCGTGTCCGCGGCGGCGGCAGGTGCTGCCGGCGCGCAGGACACGTACGGGAACATGGCCAAAGGCCAGGTGGTGAATGGCATCCCGTGCGACGCGCAGGAAGGGCAGCGCGTTCACATCCATCAGCATGTCGTGATTTTCGATCATGGCAAGCAAGTCCCGATTCCCGAGAACGTGGGACAGGTGCCGTTGGCGCGCTGCCTGTACTGGATTCATACCCACACGCCGGACGGCATCATTCACATCGAGGCGCCGCAGAACCGGTCGTTCACGTTGGGCGATTTCTTTGCCGTCTGGGGCCAACCGCTCAGTCGTACGCAGGCCGCGACTGCACACGCTGAAAAGGGTCAGGCGCTTCACGTATGGGTGAACGGCAAGCCGTACGTCGGCGATCCGAGCAAGATCGCGCTCGTTCCGCATGCCGACATCGTGATCGAATCCGGACCGCCCTTCCCCAAGCCGCCCGTGTTCACGAACTGGGGCAAGCTCTGATCGCCGCGAATCGCCGTCGATCATAACGATCATAACCCAACGTGCCGCGACTCCGGCTTCCGCATCCGATCATTCTGTTGCTCGCCGGAGTCGCCGTCGCCGCGGCGCTCACCTGGATTCTTCCGGCTGGTGAGTATGCGCGTCGCGACGACCCTGCAACCCACAGAAGCATTGTCGTAGCCGGCACGTACCACGCGGTGCCGAGAGCGCCGGTGGGTCCGTTCGCGGCCGCGGTGTCGATTCCACGCGGCTTCATCGAGGCTGGCGACGTCATCGCAGTCGTGTTGTTCGTCGGCGGCGCGTGGGTCGTCGTCGAGCGACTCGGCACCTTGGGTCGAATCGTTGCCGCGCTCGTCTCGTCGTTTCGACGGCGAGGGTTGATCGCGATTCCGGTCATCGCCGCGTTCTTTACGACGATGGGCGCGCTCGAGAACATGCAGGAGGAAATCATCCCGCTCGTGCCCGTGCTGCTCATTCTCGGACAGGGATTGGGCATCGATGCGGTGAGCGTCGTCGCGATGAGCGCCGGCGCGGCGATGATCGGGAGTGCCTTCGGGCCCACGAATCCTTTTCAGGCCGGCATCGCGATGAAGCTTGCGCAGCTTCCGCCCGGATCGGGATTCGCGCTGCGATTTGGAATGCTCGTCGCGGCGTTTGCGTTGTGGGTCGGCTTCACGATGCGCCACGCCGCCAAGACGCGCGTGGCGCTCACTGGCGATGTCGACGACGTGTCGTCGACATCGATCTCGCGAAAAGACTTGCTGGTCATGGCCCTCGTGCTCGCGCCGATGGCGGCATACGTCTACGGCTCGATTCGACTCGACTGGGGCTTCAACGAGCTCTCGGCCGGATTTCTCATCGGCGGCGCGTTGGCGGGTCTCGTCGGAGGACTCGGCGTAGAAGGAACGACGTACGCGTACCTCGAGGGAATGCAAAGTTTGTTGCCGGCGGCACTTCTCATCGGCGTGGCGCGGAGCATTTCGCTCGTGATGGCTGACGGCCGCGTGATCGACACGATGCTGCAGTCGCTCGCCACACCATTGAGTCACGCTCCGACGGCGTTCGCCGCGGTGCTGCTCATTCCTGCGCAAGCGCTCATTCATGTCGCGGTGCCGAGTGTCAGTGGACAAGCGGTGCTGACGATGCCGGTATTCGTTCCGCTCTCCGACCTGCTCGGCATCTCTCGTCAGGTGACGGTGCTCGGTTATCAGATGGGCGCGGGCCTGTGCGAGTTGCTCACGCCGACGAACGGCGCGCTGATGGCAGTGCTGCTCGCCGCAAGTGTGCCGTTTCAACGTTGGGTGAAATTTGCGGCAGCCGGTGCGGGCATCGTCCTCGTCGTCGGTTTGGCGGGGATGGCCGCGGCCGCGCGGATGTGAGTCGGGCGATGAGCGATGAACCGAATGCGGGCGCGTCGATGATCCGCTGGGCGCGAATCGGATTGACACTCTTTCTCGCACTGCTCGGCCGACACGCGTTTCAGGATTCGCTCGGCACAGTTCCGATGGTCAGCGCCATCGACCTCGCGGTTCACGAATTCGGCCACGTATTGTTTGAGCCTTTTGGTATTCCAATTCTTGGAACAACGATGGTGATTCTTGGCGGATCGCTGTTTCAAATGGTGTTTCCGCTGATTTTCCTGCTCTACTTTCTACGGTCGCATCCCAACGGCACGCGCCGTGATCTCCATGCCGCCACTGTCTGTCTGTGGTGGGTGTCGATCAATTTGCTCAGCGTCGCCATCTACGCGAACGATGCACGCGCCGAGCAGATCACGCTGATCAGCGGGTTGACCGGCAAAGAGAGCGACGGCCACGACTGGAACAACCTGTTCACGATCTGGGGTGTGCTCGATAAGGACACCGTGATTGCCGCACGGATGCGCGCTGTCGCGGTGTTGCTCTGCGTGATCAGCATCGTGGCGGGATTGTACATCGCGTGGGCTGGGGACGAGGGCGGTACTGCACCGCAGCCACAGACCGCGGTCAACCCTCTCTGAGTCGGCGCAGCCGGGCGATGATACCGCTCGGCAGAAACAGGTCGTCGCTGATTGCGGCGATTTCTTCCGCGTCTTTCCAGCGTTCCTCGAGCGACGCGAGCTCGCCTTCGAGGGCGCGGCGTTCGTCGCTTTCGTGCAGGATCATTTCCAGGGCGAGGCGAGTCGCGGCAGGGAGACGGGCGATGGTGTGTGCGCCGTCGACGCCTTCGCGACGGAAAGATCCATGCGACCACCAGATGCGTCGATGCGGTTCGCCGCCCGCGGCGACGTTCGTGAATGCATCGTGCGCAGTTGGCGTTTGCTCGAGAAAGGTCAACGCATCGCGCACGACGGATGGACCGCCGCCCGCGGCGTTGATGCGCGGCAGCAGTGTGCGAGCGGCGTGAAGCGCGTCGTCGCCGTGCAGCCGGATCGACGGTTGGGATTCGCGGAGTCCGCGAAATCCTCCGGCCGTCGACAGCCTGATGTTCGTGTTCCACGGAAGCATGTAGGCCATGTCGAGCACGAAACCTTCGTCGGCGGGAAGCAGACGTGTGTGGGCCAGCGCCGCACCGTTCAGGGCGTATTGCTTCGAGTCGACGGTCACGCGAGCACGTGGCCGGTATGCGTGGAGGATATTGCCGACGCTGAGGATGTTGATCGCGCCGCCGCCGATGAGTCCCATGACGGGCCCGGCGACCGTGACGCCGACCACGGCCGCTGCGACGGTCGCCGACATCATGACGTAGCGCTTGCGTCGCCGGCCGAACTGGTCGCCGTATCGCCACGCGGCCATCTCGGGGCGTTGCGGTGTGCCGATGCGGATCAGTGTGAGACCTTCGCGCATTCGCGCCAAGCCGATCTGGTCGGTCGAGACGCGAAGCCGAGTGTCGCGGAACGCGCGCTCGCATTCTTCGATGGCTTCCCAGCGCTCTTCGAGCGGGGTCAGGTTCCAGCGTTCACAGGCTTGGCAAACGACCCACAGCCGGCCCTTCGCCGCGTCGAACGCCAGTCGCCGCCCGATCGGGAAGTGCTCGATCGTGTCGTTCCGGCCCAACGATGCGTGACAGAAGAGGCAAGTCGAGTACATACTGGAACGGTAGAAGCCGGTAGGCGGATTCAACCAGATCCCGGTTGAAACCCGCGCGGGTTTTGCCCTCGTACGAATATGTAAGGCGGCGTACGTTCGAGTCGTCTATTTCGCGCCCCCTCGCGGCCCCTTACGCTGACTCTCGACCGAGCTCGATATGCCCTGGGTCAATCTGTTCTTTGGCACGACGCGCGCCCATTTCATTCTGCTGTTTTCGGCGGCAGGTAGTTTCGCGCTGGTCACAGGATTCATCGGCGCTTGGATCGGCGCGCGATTCGCGGCGCGCGCGGCGGCGCGAACGGTGCTCGTCGAGGCTGACATGCAGCGCGCGAGCGGATCGGATCAGGCGGAGTTCAGGCAACTCACGCAGAGCATCGACGCGATCGCGATAGAGGTCGAGCGGATCGCGGAGGCGCAGCGCTTCATGGCTCGCGTGCTGGTGGAGCGTCCGGACCAGCGCATGGCGTCGGTCGTCCGGCGCGACTCGGGGAACGCAACGCCGCATTGAGTTGGGCGGCGCGAGTCGTCAGTTGCTCCGTTGCTCCGTTGCGCCTTGGTGAACCGCTGGCTCCGGTGCGCGGCGTGGTCCGCCGCGATCCCCTTCACGCGACCTGGCAATACTGCCTTTGGCAGTATTGCCACCGGCTCGCGCTGCGGGGACCGCGGCTACCCACGCTGTACGATGTGTGCGTGAGCGGACGGTCAGCGAACGTAGCGCGTCTACTGACGGGTTAGCGCTACGCGGCGATCTCATGTGCGAGCGCGGTGTACCGGTCAGCGTCGCGCGAGCATCGCAATGCGGTGGGCCGGGAGCATCAGCGTGCGTCGCGGGACCGAATGCGTAACGCGCGGCGAGCCGCCTAGTTCGCGCTGTACTTCGTGCTGCACTTCGTGCTGCAGCCAGAGGTGAGCGGAGCCGCAGTGTCCGCAGCGCGAGCCGGTGGCAATACCGCCAAAGGCAGTATTGCCAGGTCGCGCGAAGGATACTGCGGCGCAGCGATCGCGCCGAGATAACAAAACAAGAATTGAGTAAACGCTAAACTCGTACGAGGCGCTTACGCTCAGCCAACTCCGTGATCGCCGCCTCGCACGCATGCAGACAGCGCGTGAGACCGTCCAGGGTGTGATCGCCCATGTGGCCAATGCGGAACGTCGTCTCACCGAGCTTGCCGTAGCCGCTGCCGACCGTGTAGCCGCGGGCCAGAATCGCCTCGCGAACCTCCTTGGAGGCCATGCCCGCAGGCAGCGTGATGACCGACACCGTCGGCGATCGCGCGCCTTCGGGCGCGAGAATCCCGAGATTCACACCGCGCCGCTCGCGCATGCCCTGCACCCACTCGATCGTGGCGTCGCGCATCTGCAGATGCCGCTCCCACCGCATTTCGACGCCTTCACGCCCAATGTCCTCGAGCTGCGCCTCGAGCGCAAAGAACAGCGACACCGCCGGCGTGCTCGGGGTCTCGTTCGTCGCTGCGTTTTTGTCGTACTGCACGATGTCGAAGTAGGTGCCCCGGCCCGCGGCCGTCTTCGCACGCTCGATGTAGTCGGCGGACGCGACGGCGAAGGCGAGACCGGGCGGAAGCGCCATCGCCTTCTGCGATCCCGTCAGCGCGAAATCGAGCCCCCATTCGTCGACGGTGAGCTTGGCACCGCCGGCGCCCGACACGCTGTCGACCATGATGATCGCGCCATGCGCGTGCGCGATCGGCGCAATGGCGCGCACGTCGCTGAGCACACCGGTCGACGTCTCGGAGTGTGCGACAGTGACAGCCGCAAACTTTCCGGACGCAAGCGCCTGGTCCAAGGCATCGAGATCGTGCGTCTGACCCCACGGCACACTGACGCGCTGCACCTGCCGGCCACACGCCTCGGCGATCTCGGCGAATCGTTGGGAGAAACCGCCGTTGACGAGCGAGAGAATCGCGCCGTCGGGCGCGTTTCGGATCGCCATCTCCATGAATCCGGTCGCCGACGTCGTGCCCACGTAGACCGGCCGCGCGGTGAGGAACACGTCACGCAAGCCTGCCTCGATGCGAGCAAACATCGACTCGAATGCGCGGCTGCGGTGATTGATCATGGGCCGCGACATCTGCGCGAGAATTTCTGGCCGAACCTCCGTTGGACCCGGTACGAAGAACGTCCCGAAGGGCGCGCGCGCGGCTGATTGGTTTGACGACATGACCAATAATCTAGCGCGCCGAGTGGAATGGCTCACTTCACTTCGTGGCCACCGTGCCTGTTGTCGCGGACGAACTTGTCGGCGTACGGCATTTTCACGCGAGCCAGCGAGGCCGAGTCGAGCGTCGCATCGGCGGCAACGACGGCGTTGGCTGCGAGCAAATACGCCGTGATCGCGTAGACCTGGTCGTTCGTCAACGATCCCGGCGCGGTGAGCGGCATGGCGCGACGTACGTAATCGAACACCGTTGTGGCGTACGGCCAATAATTGCCGATCGTGCGCGTGGCTCCGGGATCCTTGCCGAAGACGAAGTTTTCCCAGCGCGGATCGCGTCCGACGAGCGCGGGATAGAGCGGCGGCTTTCCTTCACCGCGATCGCCGTGACACGACGCACACTGCTGCGCGTACAGCACGCCTCCTTCTTGGGCACTTCCATGACCCGGCGGAAGTCCTGCACCGTCGGGCCCAACGTCATCATCGAGCGCCGCGACCTCGGCTGTTGTAGCCACTTGGCCCAGCCCATATCGCTGCGGCGCGTTCGTCCGTTTGACGCGACACGCAACGCAAAATGCAACGCAGCATGCAACGACGCACGACGCCAACACGATCCGGATCGACCAACGTGCGCTTCGCTCGATCACGTATCACCGTGAAAGAACACGCGGCCATTCGGCATCACTCGCCATCCATAGATGGGATTGAAGTGATACAACGTGCCGGCGCCGCGGGCGTCGATGAGCTGTTTTCGTGTGGGCTGCACGTACCCGGTCTCGTCAGTCGCGCGGCTCAACAGAATCGTTTCGGCGCCGTTCCACTGCCATTCATGCGTGAAGCGCGTGTGCGCCTTGGCGAGAATTGGATCTTGCAACAATGCATTTTCCCAAGAGACGCCGCCGTCGGTACTCACCTCGACGCGACTGATCTTTCCCCGGCCCGTCCACGCGAGACCGCTAATCTGTTGCCACCCGCGCTCGATGGTGGTGGGATATGATGGATATGTAATGATAGATCTAGCATCCATCTCGAACGCGAACTGTCGCGCCGTGCCGTCGGACAGCGGATCGGTGTAGGCAGCCGTCTCCCAGCGCGTCATCCACGGGCGTGTGCCCAGCTCGAGACGGCGCAGCCATTTCACGTTCGTGCTTCCCTCCCAACCTGGAAGCAGAAGCCGCAGCGGTGATCCCTGTTCCGGCCGAAGCGGCTCGCCGTTCTGCGCCCACACCACGAGCGCGTCATCCATCGCCTTCGCGATCGGAATGCTCCGCGCCATGAGACACGCATCTCCGCCCTCGGCTAGAAACCACGAGGCATCGCGCCGTACACCCACTTCGTTGAGCAGCACGCTGAGTAGAACTCCGGTCCACTCGGAGTTGGCGGTCATACCGGCGATCTCCTGCGGCGTGAGACCGGGATTGGGCTGGCCGAACGCGTTCGTACCCCAGGCGTTCACGCCATTTCCTGAGCATTCTATGAAGTGCGTGCGCGTCACCTGCGGAAAGCGCCTGATGTCAGCGACGCTCAACGTCGTCGGACGGTCGACCAGGCCGTGAATCAGCAGCGTGTGCTGCGCGGGGTCGATACGCGGCACGCCGGCGTGATGCACCTCGAAGTGCAGATCCGCCGGCGTGATGGTCCCGACCAGATCCTGGAGGGGAGTATTCGAGCTGCCGGCGGGCGAGCCCACGGGCGAGCGCTCCGGTCGAACGAACGGCGACCGACCTCCGACAGCGGAGGTCGGTGCGCCGAGCAACCGGATTGGATCTTCGCGATTCTTCAGTGTGGAAGTTGCTAATTCGTGAATTGTATTTCTAGCATCGCGACAAAGTGATGCCGGCGGGACACGAATCCCAAATCGGTGGCGGAGCGCTGCCGGCGCCGCCGCCGCCGTACGTATACGTCGGCAATTGCTGGATGCCGAGCTCGCGGCCTGGAATCGGGAACTGAACGAAGCTGTTTTGCGCCAGCGTGCCCCATCCGCGCGCGTCCCAGAACGACACCTGTCCATCGACACCGGCGTCCTCGATGCGCTTCTCGTACCGCAGCGCGTCCCACAAACCGCCGCACGCGCCCGTGGTTTTGCGTGGAACGCAGCCCGGTTTATCGGTCGGTCCGTTGATGTCGACCGGTGGTAGCTGGCCGTTCGCAACGCGGGTCTTGTTGATGAGCGTAACCGCGTCGGTCGCGTGGCCGAGTCGAATGTCCGCTTCAGCTCGGAGCATGTCGAGCTCGGTCAGGTTGATCGCGTTGAGTGGTCCTGTGTTGTAGCTCGTGCCCGCACCATACCGGTGATAGTAATAGAACGTCCGCAGGTACAAGCCGCGCGTGGCGTTCATCCAACTGACGTTCGGATCATAGGTGAAATACTTGCCGGCCGATGCGGTGCCGGTGCTGCCCATGATGCGCCGATCCGCCGTGGTGACGATGAACGGCTGCCGACTGGCGACCGGCGTGGCAACCCAATTCTTCCAGTTGTCGGTCGAATCGGACGGACCGACGAGCCAGTCACCAGGCCGCATATAGTCGCCTGCGACGGTGCGAACACGTGATGCAATCTGCTTGTACGAATCGGACAGTCCCGCCGGGTCGCCGATCGGCGCGAAGTCCGCGATGATGCCCGCATTCAGATTGGTGATCACGTCGTTCCAGTCGACCGCGGCGCGCTCGGCGGGACTGCGCGCGACGTACGCCTCGTACCGCGCGATGAACGTATGCGCGAGTTTGGACAGATCCTTGTTCGTGAGCGGAAGGCCCGGAATCCATCCCGTGGTCGGCAAAGTGAAGTTCGCCGTGTCGGAAATGGCGATCGACTCCTTGAGCATTGCGATCGCCGCCTTCATCACGTCCGGATACGGCGAGTACGTGGGTACGGCGAGCGTATCGACGTCCGCGTGCTCGTCGAGGATCACCGCCTTGTCGAACATGAGCGCGAGCGTGCCGTGTGCGACGCCTTGCATGAACTTGGCGAACGCGCGGGCGCGCGAATTATCGGCGCCGTTGGTGCCAATCAGCACGCCGCGATCGAGCGCCTGCAGACCGTCGTTGGCAAGCGAGATCACGCCGTACAGGTTGAGCCACGGATTCGAGCTGCTGCTCGCGTAGGCGAACGACGACGAGTTGTTCCACGCCGGCCGCGGCTCGATCTCGAACTGCTGGCCGGAGAAACAGAGAAACGGTGTTGCGAACTCGTAGCCCATGGCGCCGAGCATGATCGTTGGCGTCGTACCGTAGACGTTGGGCCACCAGCGTTGGAACGTGGAGGCGATGAGCGATTGCACATCGCCCGGCGTGCTCGTCGCGCGCACGCGGTCAGGATCGTTTTGGTTCGGGACCGTCAGGTCCATGCAAGCCGCGAGCGTCATACAGGCGACGACTGTCGCCGCGCGACGCGCTGTCATCAATCGAAATTTCATCGAAGGCTCCCGGCGTCGGCTAGAATTGGAGTGAGAGGACCATCGTGAACGTGCGATACTGCGGGTAGTCATAGCTGTCGAGGCGGTTGTTGATCGCACCGGCCTCCGGATCGTATCCGGAGTAACGCGTCCACGTATACAGATTGCGGCCGACGAGCGACACCGATGCGCCCGCGCCATGATTGCCCGGAACACGCGAGATGAACCGTTGCGGAATCTTGTACTGCACGGAAACCTCGCGAACCTTGACGAAGCCACCCGGCTCGACGAACCAATCTTCGATCGCGTTGCCGTTGTAGATCACCGAGTAGTAGTCGACGGTCTTCTTCAGCGAGTCGGGCTTGCCGACCTGATCGACGTCAGCGCTCCGCTGGTACTGGTAGCTGCGCTGATTGTTCTGGTTGTAGACGTTGCCGCCGACCTGGGTGTCGAGCAGCCCGTAGAATTGGAAGCCTTTCCACGAAACGTTGTTCGAGATCCCATAATGGAAACGCGGGTTGCCGTCGCCGATCCTGGTGAACGCCTGCTGTCCCGTGGAGTCGAGTTGAATGATCGGCATGCCCCACTGATACGTCGTGCCGTTGCTGACCACGGTGCTGCCCCATTTGCCCGCGTCGGTGTAATGACTTCCGGGTCCGACGGCGACGAGCAGTCCGTCGTCGTTCACCTCGAACGTGCCCGCGGCCGCGTTCGCCTGCGACGCCGGAAGACCCGCCGCCGAATGGAGGAAGGCCACGCCCCACATCGTTTGGAGATCTTCACCCGTGCAGCGGTAGGAGATCGTCGACGCCGGTACGCAGCTTCGATTGAACTGGGCAATGTGGTTCCGCGAGCGGTCCGCGACGACGCCCATGCGCCATGACGTGCTTCCATGCCGATAGAGCTGCGCTTCGAGTGTGCCCTCGAGGCTGTTGCCCTCGACCGTACCCGCGTTCTGCCACTGACTCGTAAAGCCGATAGCGCCAGGCAGCGGAATCTGAATCAGCTCGTCGGTGGTCTTGGTCGCCGCGCGAGAGAGTTGTAATGAGTATTTATTATCGACGATCACATCGAGACCGACCTCCGTCTCGCGCGCCGTTTCGGGCTTGAGGAACTCGTTGCCGAGCGCCGACTTGGAGAGCGTTCCGGTCGAGGTGATCGTGTAGGTCTCGTACTGGTCCGCGAACGACGGCCGGGTACCCGCGGTGCCTTGCGACACGCGAAGCTTGAACTCATTGACGTTCTTCCACGGCCACCACGACTGCTCGGCCATGCGGTACGCGCCACTCACACGATAGTAGTCGTGCCATTTTTCGCCTGGGCCGAACAGCGAGCTGCCTTCGCGCCGAACGAGGCCGTCGAATACGAACAGACCGCCGTAATCGGCACCGCCCGTCACGAGGTAGCTTTGGCCGCGAATGTCGTCCTGCGACGACGAGCTGCTCTTGGACAATGCCGCGTTGAGGCGCGGCACACCGCTGACCGCGAAGTTCGATCCCGATCCCGTTTCGCTCAGGTCCTGCGTGCGCTCGAGCAACGCGCGGACCGTGCTCCGGGCCGTGAGCTTTCCGAAGTCCTTGAGGAAACTCACACCGCCCTGCGCATTCAGAGAGCTCGTGTACGAGTCGCCGATCGACAGGCTGCCCGGATCTCCGGTCGCGTAATTCTCGGACTTCAATCCACGATTGAGAAAGCTCGATGAATTCGCGTCGGACCGGTCGTAGCTGGCATTGGCATCGGCCGTGAGCCACTGTAGCGGCGTGTACCGGAGGTCCATGCTGCCGAGCGTCCGCACGCGTTGCGTGGTGTTCTGCTCGGTCTCCGCGAGATAGAGCGGGCTTGGATGCACGCCCTGCGGATCGGGCTGGAAGATGTACTTCGTTCCGTCCGGATCGGGCTGCAACAAATCGACGTCCGGGGCCGTCGCGGTCAGATCGAAGAACGTATTGCCGTCGAGATTCTCACGATTCGACCGGGCGTGATACGCGCTGATGGAGAGCTGAACGTCATCGCGCGGGCGGTGGTCGAGATTGATGCGGAAGTCGGTGCGGTCGTACGCGCCGTGATCGCGCAGGACGCCGCCTTGATGCTGCCGCGACACCGTCGTGAGGAAGTTCGTCTTGTCTCCATTCTGCGCGATCGTCATCGAGTTCGTGCTCACCGCACCGGGATGAAAGAGCTCATCCACCGGGTTGTAGGTCGGCACGATGTATGATTCGTCCTGATAGCGGTCCGTTACGTCGCGCGGGATGCGGTTGTCGCGCGTCACGACATTGCCCTTCGCGTCGACGTACTGGCCCTGCGCGTTCGTCAGATAATAGTGGTATTGCGCTCGCTGCACGTCGTTGGAGAGTTGGCTCATTCCCTCTTCCGAGCGGAACGTGAACTGCGTCTGACCGGAGCCAATTCCCGTCCCGCGCGCCGTCTTGATCTGAATGACGCCGGACGCCGCGCGCGATCCGTACAGCGATGCCGCGGCCGCACCCTTGACCACTTCGACGCTCTCGATGTCGAGCGAATTCAGGTCCGCGGACGAACCGCTGAGAATGACGCCATCGACGACGAGCAACGGCGATGTGCTCTTGTTGATGCTCGTCGGCGCGCGAAGCTGAATGTCGACTCCACTGCCCGGCTGTCCGCCCGGCAGCACCGTCACGCCGGCCACTTTGCCTTGTATCGACGAGACCGCGTTCATCGGCGGCACCGGAATGTCTTCCGCCGTCACCTTGGCTACCGTAAACGGCACCTTGGTTCCAGCCGTGGGGTCGACGAGGCCCGTGATGACAGTTTCCTGAAGATGCAGCACCGCTGCGATCGTCCGAAAGTTGACCGTCGTCGTGGCTCCGGACGTGACGACGACACCCGCGCGGGTGATCGGCGCATAGCCAACGCGCCGCGCCTCGAGCGTGTACGTCCCCGCCGGCACACCGGTGATGGAAAACTTTCCGTTATCGGCGGTGACCGCGGCGAACCGGGTGCCAGTCACCGCGATCGTGACGTTGGGCACAGGACTCTCCGCCATCGAGTCGGTGACGGTGCCCGCAATCTGCCCCGTTTGCGCAAATGCGACGACGCCGGGAATCAGAAGCGGTAGAAGACTTTTCGCGGCTCCGCGAATGAAACGTCGAGTCGCAGCTACGAGAATGCGCACTGAGAAACCTCCTTGGAGATCTCTTATCCAGAGGGGGGGGTGAGGGCAGGCGACATCGCGAACATACCTGGCACTGTATGCAGGCGCTAGTCACAGACAATTGGTTTTTAGCGATGCAAAACACGTCCGGCCGTGGCGCCCTTATATGCACCGCCATCAATCGTCACCGTTCCATTTACCAACACGTATTTCATTCCGGTCGCGAGAAGCGTCGGCTGTTCGTACGTCGAGCGATCTGCCACCGTCGCCGGATCGAACACGATCACGTCGGCAAAGTTGCCGGTTGCGAGCGTACCGCGATTGGCGAAACCAAGCTGCTTCGCGGCCAACGCGCTGCTGCGATGGATGGCTTGCGGCAGCGTCAGCACGTGTTTGGTGTAGACGTACTCGCGGAGAATCTTCGGGAAGGTGCCGTACTTGCGCGGATGTCCCTCGCTGCCATCAGAATCCGTGGAGATGAAATCCTGCACCATGAAATTCTCGATGTCGCTGTCCTTCATGTTGAACGACGCAACCGACGCGTCGCCGGCCAAGATAATCTGCAGGCCGGCCTCTACCGGTGACACGCCGCGCGCTTTCGCGATGGCATCCAGGCGCTTTCCAAGGATGGACGTGTCTTTCGTCGCGCTGATCAACAGCGTCGATGCGCCGCCGCGCCGGCGCATGTTTTCTTGCATGTCGGTAACCAGCTTCGCGCGGGTCGCGGGATCCGCTACGCGCGCGCGCAACGAGTCGCGTCCGCCCGCTTCGGCCCATCGCGGCAATAGCGACGCGCCGACGCTCGTGCCGGACGCCGTGTACGGATACTGACTCGCGCCGACATTCTGTCCCTGCGCTCGCGCAGCCTTGATCAGCGCGATGACGGTGTCGCTCTGCCCCCATACATCGACGCCGAGTGCCTTGATGTGTGAGATGTGCACGGGGAGATGCGCTTCGCGCCCGATGCGAATCGCTTCATTGATCGCGCCGATGAGACCGATGGTGTACGAGCTCTCGTCGCGGATGTGCGAGTCGTACATGCCGCCTTTCGCCGCGGCAACCTTGGCGAGATCGATGATCTCGTCAGTTTTGGCATAGCTGCCCGGGGCATAGTACAGACCCGTCGACATGCCGATCGCGCCGGCGTCCATGCCGCGCCCCACGAGCGCCTTCATCGAATCCATCTGCGCGGGCGTCGGCGCCTTGTCCGACATGCCCATCACCGCGCTGCGCACGGAGCCTTCGCCGATGTACACCGCGGCGTTCGTACCGATGCCGCTCGCCTTCCACCCGGCGATCTGCGACGCGATGTCGACCGGACCGCCGCCGTCGTTGTTCGTCACCACCGTGGTGACGCCCTGCATCAGATACGCGAGATTCGCTTTGGTCGAGGCTTTCGAGAGATCCCCCGCCGTGTGCGTATGCGGATCGATGAAGCCGGGCGCTACGATCAGTCCCTTGGCGTCGATCGTCCTCGCAGCCGTGACGCGGCTCGCAGCCGCATTGCCGATGAAGACGATCCGGTCACCCTGAATGCCAACGTCGCCGGCGCGCTGTGGAGCGCCGGTGCCGTCGACGATCGTCCCGCCGCGAATGAGAATGTCGACGTTCTGCTGGGCCAGCGCGGGGGATGCGAACAACGCACCAGCCAATGCCGCGCGGAGAAGAAGATGTACTCGCATCTCCAACGATGGCCTAAAATTCCAGCGTTGGCGAGGGGCCGGCGAACGCGCCGGCTAAATGGCGATCCGATACCCGGTTTTGCGCACTGTGAGAATGTGTTCGGGCTCGGCGGCGTTGTCCTCTAACTTTCGCCGCAACTCCGCCACGTGTGTGTCGACCGTGCGGCTGTAGACCTCGCCCGAATAGCCCCACACTTCCTCGAGCAATTCGGCGCGCGATGCAACCTGACCGCGACGCTGCAATAGCGCGATCAGTAAATCGTACTCCTTCGGACGCAGCGTCACCTCTGCGCCGTCGCGCAGCACGGCATGCGTGCCGGGATCGACGTGCACGCGGCCGAACTGCACAGGATTGGCAAGCTTGCTCTTCACCCGTGTGGTCGCGGCTCGCCGCAACAACGCATCGATGCGCGCAAGTAATTCCATCAATCCGAACGGCTTGGCAACATAGTCGTCCGCGCCGAGTCGAAAGCCGAGCACTTTGTCGGCCTCTTCGCCACGCGCGCTGAGAATCAACACCGGCGTGTCGTATCCCTCTTCGCGCAGCGTTCGTAACACGCCATAGCCGTCGGTGCCCGGCAGCATGAGGTCGAGCACGATCAGGTCCGGCGACTCCGATCGCGCGAGCGCCAAACCAGTCGTGCCGTCGCCGGCGATCATCACCTCGTAGCCTTCGATCTCGAGATTGTTTCGAAGACCGGTGGCAAGATTCCGATTGTCTTCGATCACGAGGACGCGCGTCACAAGCGAGCCTCACGCGTTGCGACGAGATGCTCCTCAGTGAATCCGGGTGCGCGCTGCGCCGCGCTCAGCTCGATGACAAATCGCGCACCGCCGCCCGGCGCGTCTTCGACCCACGCCTCGCCGCCGTGAAGACGCGCGAGCTCCAGCACGATGTACAAACCAATTCCACTTCCAGCCACCGACGAATTGGCGTCGCGATCCAACCGGTAAAACGGATTCCATACGCGATCACGCTCTGACGGCGGTACGCCCGGACCCTGATCATCCACCCACACTCGAGCGCGCGATCCACTCGTGCTCGTACCGACGGTCACCGTCTGTCCGACCGGTCCATACTTCACCGCGTTGTCGAGCAGGTTGAGCACCATCTGGCGCAGCGCGCGACTATCCGCGAGCGCATGCACATCGCCCGCGAAATCCGTGCGCACCGTGACGTCGACGGCGCTGGCGAGCGGGCGCCAGTCCTCGACGATCGTGTCGACGGCAAGACTGAGATCCAGCGGCTCCAGACCCAGCCGCGTCATCTGTCGCTCGGCACGCGAGAAGTGGAGAATGTTTTCCACGAGATGCATCAGTCGCCGCCCCTCCTGCACGATGACATCGGTTGCCGACTGACGCTCGGCCTCCGTGCGCACGCGACCCAGGTTTAGCGTTTCAGCAAATAGCAGAATTTGCGACAGCGGCGTTCGCAGTTCGTGCGATACGCTGGAGATGAAATCCGAACGCAGACGCGACAGCTCGTGTTCGCGTCGAAGTTGCGCCACCGCCAACACCACCATCGCCGCGGTGAGCGTCAGCAGGCCGACGAGAATTGGCACGCGCGATTCGGGAAACGCACCGAGTGATAGAAGCTGCACCGCCGCGGGGCGGATGGTCGCGCGCGCCACGAGCGATCCAACTTGCTTGAGAGGGACGTCGGCGCTGTAGGGCGACGATTCACTTCGCTTGCTTTCGTAGATCGCGCGCCCCGATTTATCGCGTACGGAAACGGACATCAGCGAATCATTCGATGCGCCGCTGGCGACCGACGTCGGAAGGAGTGCGCGACTCGCGATCACGTCGCCGATCAGCGCCGGTCCGATCGCGTTCTCGCAGGTACGAATTCCGTACGCCGCGATGGGCGCGCTGTGCTCGGCATACTTCACCGCATATGCGATCGCGACGCGCGAGTCCGTTGACCCAGATGGCGCGCCAAACAAGACGGCGAACGGCCAATCGGGCTGATACACGCTTCTGGCGGCTGCGGTCACAGTGTCGACGAGCCACGCTCGCATCGCCGGCGTCGGCTCGGCGCCGTCCGTCGCGAGCGATCCATCGCGGAGGTCGATGCGAAAGTAGAAGCGAGCCGAGTCGCCGGCCGCTGTGGCGCACCGCAACACGTTGTCCGCACTCGCCGCCAGAAGGGCGGGCGACGCGAGGATCTCGTACGACGACGACGCGCGCGGCCCGGTGAGCGGCGCGAGTCCGGCGCCGAGCGAGGACTCGAGCGCTTCGTTGACGCCGGCGACGAGCTCCCATGCCGCGACGGCGGCGTAATCGTGCAGCGCGTGTTCTGCCGTGGCGCGGTGGGAGCGCGCCGCGTCGTGCGCCTCGTACGCGAGCATCGAGGCCAATGCGAGCGTTCCAACCAGTAACGCCGCCAGCAGCGTGACGTGCGAGCCCGATCTGGCGGCGGATTGGCGGCGGCGTGAGGGCATATACGAATCTGGTGTGCACGAAGCGGCGAGCAATGGCGAGCACGGTCCGACAGAACCTTCTGACAACCCTCGGACAAGCGGTGCACGAGCGGAGTGCGAACGGAGTGCGAACGAAGTGCGAACGAAGTGCGAACGAAGTGCGATGGCGTACCACTAGGTGATCCCACACATTGCTCTTACTCAAATTACCGCGAGGCACACCATGGCACCTCTTCCCGCCGCCGACTTTCTCACGACCACGGCCAACTCGATCGACGGCTACGACGTGGTTCGCACGTTCGGTATCGTACGCGGAATCGTGGTGCGCTCGCGCTCGGTGTTCGGGTCGATCGGGGCGGCGCTGCAGACGCTGGCTGGAGGCGACATCACACTCCTGACCCAGTTATGCGAGCGCACGCGGGCCGACGCATTCGCGCATGCGATGGAACACGCAGTGAGCTTGGGTGGCAATGCACTAATCGCCGTGCGGTACGATGCGACGGAAATCATGCGCGGCGTGTCAGAAGTGCTCTGTTACGGCACCGCTGTGCGTGTCGCTCCGAAATTACGGAAGCAAGACCTCGAGCAACCGCAGTAGCCGCTCGACGTTCAGGCGCGCGCGACGCGCAGCACTTCTTCGATGGTCGTCGCGCCCGCCTTCACGCCGCGAATGCCATCGTCGAGCAACGTACGCATGCCTTTGGCTACGGCCATGCTGCGCAACTCTTCGGAGCCGCGGCGCCGCTGAACCTCGAGGCGCAGCTCGTTATCCATCACGAGTAGCTCGTACAGTCCCGTACGCCCACGATATCCGGTGTGCCGGCATTCGTCGCAGCCTTGCCCCTTCCAGATGCGCTCGAGCCCCAGCGCGTCGACGTCGATGCGTCGCCGCACCGCCTTGTCGGGCGTCGTCTCGACTTTGCAGTTGAAGCAGATTTTGCGGACGAGTCGCTGTGCGAGCACACCATCCACCGTGCTCGCCACGAGATAGGCGGCGACATCCAGATCGAGCAGTCGAGTGAGCGCCGTTGGCGAATCGTTCGTGTGCAGCGTCGATAGCACCAAGTGTCCGGTGAGCGCCGCTTGCGTCGCGATCTGCGCCGTCTCGCCGTCGCGGATCTCGCCGACGAGAATGATGTCCGGGTCCTGACGCAACAGCGCGCGCAACGCACCGGCGAACGTCATACCAACTTTCTCATTGACCGGCACCTGCGGGACGCCAGCCAACTCGTACTCGACCGGATCCTCCACGGTAAGGATCTTTTCGCGGCCCGTGCGGATCATTTCCACCGCAGCGTAAAGCGTCGTTGTCTTGCCCGAACCGGTGGGTCCCGTGACGAGCACGATGCCGTGCGGGCGCGATATGACTTCTGTAAATAGCTCGAGCGTATCGCCCGCCATGCCAAGCTCGGTGAGCGAGATGCGGCCGCGCTCCTTGTCGAGAAGTCGAAGCACCACGCTCTCGCCGCGCAGCGTCGGCACCGTGGACACGCGCACGTCCACCTGCCGGTTTTGCAACCGCAACCGAATGCGCCCATCCTGCGGCAACCGTCGCTCGGCGATATCCAGCTCGGCCATGATCTTGAGCCGGCTGATGATCGCCGCCGTCAGATGCGGCGGTGGCGACGGCGCGTTCTGCAACACACCGTCGACACGATACCGCACGCGTAATCCGTCCTGATAACCCTCGAGATGCACGTCCGACGCGCGCGCGTCGAGCGCTTCGATCAACAACAGATTCACGAGGCGCACCACCGGTGCCTCGTTGGCGAGATGCAACAGATCGTCGAGCGGAATTTCATCGCTGCCGGCGACGCGCAGCTCGCTGGTCATGCCGGCGATCAGGCCCTCGGCCGTTGCAGCTTCGGGAGCGTACGCGCGACGAATCGCCGTGCGCAGGTCGTGCTCCTCGTACCGCTCGAGCGTCACCGGCACGGCGAACAAGAGACGCAGATCGTCGAGTGCGAGCGGTTCGACGCGATCGAGCCACGTGCCCGCGATCAACACGTCGCCGTCCACGCGCAGCGGCATCACGCCGAACTGCTCGAGCCAATCGGCCGAGAGCGCGGTGGTGAGCCGCTCGACCTCGAGCAGCTCGCTGGCCAGATGTGTCGACTCCGGCCGGTCGGCTATCGCCATTGCGGCGGCCTCTTCGCCGAATCGGACTTCGTGGTCAGCGTGTCAGCCTTCGGAATGATTCGCGACGTGATCGGCACGTCCTTGAGCAGGTCGCTGCCGCTCTGCACGGCATCGCGAAGCTTGTCGACGTCGGAGTCCGCATAGATCACGTGCGGCGTGAGGAAGAGAAACAGCTCGGTCGTCGCGTCGCTGGTGGTCGTGCGGCCGAAGAGCAGCGGTCCGAAGAATGGAATGCGGCTGAGAAGCGGAACGCCCGAGATGTCGGAGTTGTGCGATTTGCCGGCGAGCCCGCCGATCACCGTGGTCTGACCATCGCGAATGAAAATCTGCGTCGTCGCTTCGCGCTTGTTGATCACCGGCGCGTCGAACTCCACTTCGTCGGACGCGCTGTTGTCCGTCTGCGACACCGCCAAATTGACGTAGCCGTCCGGATTGATCGTCGGTGTAATCGTGAGCACCGTACCGACGTCGATGTACTGCACCGTTTCGACGCGCGCTGTGGGGTCGGCCGTCACGGTCTGCGATACCTGCACGAACGGACGCGACGATCCAACATTCAACACCGCTTGCTGATTGTTCTGCGCGATGATCACCGGCAGCGACAACACGCGTACGTCGCCGCGTTCCTGCAACGCGGCCATGGCAACGTTGTAGTTGATCGTTCCGTGCCCGCCGGTCAGCGCAACGATGAAGTCGCGCGCGCTCGCCGTCGACGGCGCTCCGACGCTGTCGACCGATCGGCCGTTCTTCGCCGTCTGCGTAATGTTGCCCGAAACGCCGAGGTCGAAATCGTGCGTGCGCTCGACTTCGGCGATCGTGACTTCGATCAACACTTGCAGCGGCCGGAGATCGATGCCCGACACGATCTGCTGAATGAGCGCGTAGTCGGCGTCGGTCGCGCGAATGAGCAGCGAGTTGCTCGACGCTTCAGCGATGATGCGAATGTCAGCGGTCTGCGCCGACAGCGCGCCGGAGACCGCCGCCAGCGCCTGAACCTGTGCCGCCTGCGCAGCGGCGCCGCCGCCACGACCACCGCCTCGTCCCCCACCCCCGCCACCTCCGCCGCCAAACGGCGCCGGAATGTTGGTGACGCCGGGCGCGCCACCCGCCGCCGCGCCAACCGGACCGTTCGCCGCCGTCGAATTCAAGACTGTGAAACCGCCGTTGCCGTTCGGTATGGTGATTCGCGTATTCTGACCTTGATATCCCGCGAACAGGTTCGTCAGCACGGGCGCTAGCTGCACGGCGCTCGCGTGCTTGAGTCGGTACGTGAACAGCTTCATCTGCGCTTGCTGCGACTGCTGCAGTTGCGCCAGCTGTTGTGCGACGCTGAGCGCGGGGCCGCCTCGTCCAACTTGTACGGGAGCCACGGGTGCCGTTCCAGCAATCTCGATGATGTTCGCCGACGACGTCACCCTGAGCCCATTCGACTCGGCCACCGTGCGAATCAGCGCCGCCATGCTGTCGCGCGACACCGGACGTCCGAGATGCAGCGTCACACGCTGCGCCGGAATGTTGGTGAGACTGACATTCAGATCGCCAGCGGCCGCAATGGCATCGAGCACGACTTTGAGATCTTGATCCTGAAAGTCGAGCGCAACGCCGGCTGGGGCGGTCACGCGTCGTGTGGTGTCGAGGCGAGCCTGCACTTTCGGCGGCGGTGTCTTTGGCCGCGGCGCCGTACCGGTGGTGCCGCGCTGCGCCATCGCCGGCTGCGCGAACGCCGCGGCGGCCGCGACCGCGCCGCTATATATGAGAATTCGTACGACGGTAGACATTGTCAGGTTCCTGGCTTGGGCGCAGTGACGTCGACGCGCGTGCCGTTGGTGCTCACGAGCCCGAGCTTCCCGCGCTCGATGGAGCGAACGACCCACACGCCAATGGTGTCACCGACGTGAACGAGCGTCGGTCGTGCATTCTTCATTTGAACGGTCGCAAAATGCCGTCCGTCGGTCGCCACCGCGGTGCCGAGCACGGTCGGCTTCTCGGGCTGCACTGCAGCGGCGCTATCCGGCGCATCTTCGTCGGGCATTCGATACGCCTTGACGGGTGCCGAGCGATCGTCGGAAAACAGATCGTTCTCCACCGCATCGTCGATGTCGGTGGGCTCTTGCTTCGACAGCGCACGCACGCGGTCCAGACTGACGGTGGTCACCGCCACGCTGTTCGGAAGCGCGTCGCCGCGAAAGGCTCGAACCGCCGACCACAGCGTGAGTCCAATTGCGACAACGAGCGCAGCGAGTGCGGCACGCACGCCTGGATGGCGGCTCCAATCGCGACCCGTCATGGAAAGGCGCTCGGAGTGGCCGCTCGAGCAGGTGCGGTCGTCGCCGGTCGTGGCGCCGTCACCGGCGACGCAGACCCGATGGCGAATCCGGAAATCGTCGCGGCGATCGAGAGCGTCTCATCGTCCGATTCGCTAGCGCGTGGCGCACGCGAGATGTCGAGGCGGTCGATGCGTACGAGCTTTGCGCCGCTCTCCAGCGATCGCAGGAACGTCAGCGTCCCCCGCAGATCCGACTCCGCGCGGATCTCCACGCGTAGCGTGCGGACGCCGTTCGCCGCGGGCGTTGCCGGCCGAGTGCCGGCGTCCTCGAGCCACACGCGAGAGGTGCGCGCGACATCGCCGATGTATGAAGCGAGCTCCGAGCTCGCCATGACGTCGTCCTTCCCCTCGAACAGACGCGGCGTCATGGTGCGCATCGCCGAATCGGCAACGTGCTGCAATTGCGGATTCCGCTGCGCCGTCGCGACCGCCGCCCGTTCGCGCGCCAGCGTTTCGCGCTCACTCGCCAATTGGTCGCGCGCATCGGAGAGTGCGGCACGGTACGGCCGCACGCCCCACACGAAGAGAAATCCGGGCAGGAGGACCGCCGCGCCCAGCACGATCGCGCGGCGATCCTTTGCGCTCATGGCGCTCCACTTCATTGTTCGGCTCCGACATGCGCAGCCGCAGCGGGCGCGGCTGGCGGCTGCGTCACGCGCGCCGAGATGGTGAAGTGATCGAGCGCCTTTCCGTCGGGCTGCAGTTCGCGCCGCACTGGAGCCGGAGCTTTCACGTCGGTGAGCAGGCTCGTTTGGTTCAACGCATCGAATACCCGCGCCGCATGTTCGGCGAGTCCGTCAACGATCAGAGAATCCTCACGGGCACGAATGGCGGTGAGATGTGCTTCGTCCGGCACCGCGTCGCTCAGCGCGGCGATGACAGCCGACCATCGCGGCGACGACCGCTCGATCTCTCCGAGCGTGATCAGATTTCGATAGGTTGCCTCGACAGTTGTCCGACCCACGAGCGTCGACGCGATCTGCGGCCGCAGTGCGGTGCGCTCAGCTTGCACGATTCGAAGCTGGCGATGCACGCCCCACAGCTCGAGACCTGCGGCAACGACGATGAGCGCCGCGGCGGCGGCAGTCATCGTCCACGCGAGTCGCGTCGTCCGTACGCGATCCTGGGCGATCGCCTCGTCGGCACGGAGAACCGGCCCGGCATCGCTGCCCGCGAAGTGGGCGGCGAGTACGTCTGGCCGGTCGTTCGCATTTGCCCACTCGCCAACAGCGGTCGCGGGCGCGAGTCCCGACGCGCCGAATGAAGCGAGTAACTCGCGGCGCTGCGTCGCCGAGCCGACTACGCCGAGCCGCGCGCGAGCGCCCACGGTGTCGACGATGATCGCCGCGTCAGCAGCGCTGCCGCGAAACCGCCGCACACCCACCAATCTGCCGGCGTCAATCTGTAGCAACTCCGTGCGATCGTCGTTGGCGACGACCATCCACGCGCTTTGCTTGGCGAACGCCGGCCAGAGCGACGACGCCGCGGCTGCCCACGCGCCTTCGGCCGGTTGCATCGTGTCGATCGTCCATCCCGATTGCTCCGCGGCGGCGCGAATCACTGCGACGAGACGTGCCGACGCCGCTGCTGCAACGATCGGTTGCGTCTCCGCCTTGCTTCGGCTGACCACGCGCGACGCGCCGACGAGTTGCGGACCGCGCGCGTTGACGAAGTAGCGCTGTGCGTTGCGCGTCAGCACGCGCGTCAGCTCCCCGTCGCGCAGCGGCGGAAGATCGAGGCGCCGCACTTCGATGAGCGGTTGGAGTAGCGCAACCGCGGCGATTCCCTGCGTCGTGTCCAGCGCTCGCGCCAACTCGGCGAACGCCGATGCGAGCGACGGCCACGCGCCGCCATCGAGCGACGGTGGATCGAGCGGCGCGCGCCACACGCGCTCGGCCGAACCGCGCAGTCGAACGTCGGCTGCACAGAGCTCCGTCGGCGACAGCGCGATGCCGGTTCGGATCTTCTGCAGCGAGCTCGCGCCGGCACGCACGCGCTTCACCATTGTTGGTATGTGATCGTGGCTCGCGCGTTCGCCCCAGCGTTGGCGGGACGTTGCAGAATCGCGTACAACGTCGTGGGGAACGACTGCGGCGTGACGCGAGCCGTGATCGTCAGCTCGACTGACGTCGTGGATACCGAGACGCGATTGGCGAGCGCATTGATGGCGGCCGGACTGTTCAACTGTCCCGGACGCGCTCGGCCGCGCGGCGCCTGCTGAAAGATTTCATTCACGTTATCGATGCGCCGTCCCTGCGAGCGAAGTTGCAGAATCGTATTGAGCGTTGCGTCGGTCATTCCCGGCAGCGTGCGGAGTACGGGTACGCCTGCGGTGTTGAGGTTCACGATACCGTTGCCCTTGGTCGTGAAATACGGACTCGCCTTCGCGTAGATATCGGGCGTCATACCCATCACGTTTTGCAGATCGCTGACGTCGCGAAATGCGGCATTTGTCGGCAGCGCGAGCATGTTGGCCTTGATGTACGCATCGGCCTCGGCGCCGCTGGGTCGCGGAATGCTGTCGGGATCGCGCCAGTCCATGATGGCTTGCGACAGGTCCGTCGCTTTGGAATAGTCGCCCAAGAGAAAGCTGAAGAACGTTTGAAGATCGCCTTCCGCCAGGGTATTGATGTTCAGCTTCTCACCCAAGTCGTGCGCGACGACGTCGACTTCCATACTGTCGACCATCACGGGTCCGGAATAGGTCGAATCGACATCGAGCCATGGATCAGAGGCACGCAGCGCGGCGATTTGCTGATTGTCGCCCGACGGCGCGACGCGCAGCGCCTGCTCGAGACGCGCCTGCATGAGCGCGAGCGCGCCCGCAGCAGCAGCACGCTCGATGCCGCGCTCGGAGGCGAGCGTGCCCATCGTGCGACGCTCGTGCGCCTCGAGGCTGAACTGCAGCGCGACGGTCGCAATGGCGACGACGAGCCAGAGCGCCGCAATGAGCGCAACGCCGCGTCGCGCCCGGAGGCGACGTGTCACTGAGTCGTTGGCTCGAGGATCCACGCGTGTCATCGGCCCGGCGTGTTGACTTGCGCCACCAAGTTGCTCACGAAGATCATCGGAACGCTGAGAATCCTCGGGCGATCGGGACTGCTCGACAGCAACGTGACTCGCACTGCCTTCGGGGTGATCGCGGCCGCCTGCGACGCATCGACCCAGCGATTCGTCGTTTGATCGAGAAATTCGACGCGCAGCGAATCCACCGTGGAGTCGAGCATCTTGCGAACGAGCGGCCTGGTGGCATCGGGCTGATACTCGATCGACAGTCCTTTCTCCGGCGTGTTGGCGTCGCCGTCGACGTACAGCCGCATGGTGACATTGCCAGTGAACGAGGGATTGACCGCCTGTGTCGTGAAGCTCAACTCATCGGCGCTGCCTTGCGCCGCGGTCACGCTCGCGGTGCTCGACGTTGTCGAC
Organism: Gemmatimonadaceae bacterium; assembly: GCA_036499625.1. GTDB lineage: Bacteria > Gemmatimonadota > Gemmatimonadetes > Gemmatimonadales > Gemmatimonadaceae > JAQBQB01. Next base: position 259,875 of record DASYDJ010000042.1, on the reverse strand, counting down.
GTCGTCGATGGTGCGCGTGTCGTCGCAGCGCGACTCAGGCCGCCCGGTAATCCGCCCGCCTGAATTCGAATGTTGCCCGCGGTGATCCATGAGATGAGCATCTCCCGCAGCGCAGCGGCGCGTTCAGTGGACGTCGACGCATCGCGGATCGTGCGTCGATGATCGACGATCGAGCCGAATGCGCTCGTTCCGGCCGCGGCCATCATGCCGGTGATCGCCAGCGCGATCACCAACTCCATGAGCGTCATCCCCGTCCGGCTGCGCGTGCTCATTGACGAGTCGCCAGCGGCGGGCGGCGATATTGGTACGTACGTACGACGTACGTACCGGCCGCCCACTGAATCGTGACGCGCACGTCGTACACGCCGGCCTGATCGCTCAGGGGCGCCGACGTCGTTTTCCAAGAATACTCATCGAGCGGCGCTGGGAACGTTCCCTTCTGCACCGAGTCGGCCAGTGACTGCAGCTCCTGATCGGTCAGGAGATTCATGAACTGCAGCCGCGACGTCGCCAGCGCCTCGACCTCGATTGCCCGACGCGACCGCTCGGCGCTGCGCATGTCGCCGCCCACCGCCTCGAGCGCGCCGACGGATGTCATTCCGACGATCGTCACGGCGACGACCGCTTCGAGCAGCGACACGCCTTTGCGGCAACGCGCACCCGCGGTGACCACACGCGCGTGCATCTTATCGCGAGTCGGCACGCGCCACTCCACTCCATGGGTCGACTCGCACGATCCACGGGATGTCCGCACCATGCACGACGACTGTGTCGGCGAACGCGGCCCCCGTCGGGCGGAACATGAACTCGAGCCGCGCTTGATCGTCGGCCAACGTTTCCGTGAGGCCCATGTCCAACGTGCCAGAGGCGTACGTCGACGTTCCGCCAGCACCAGTCGTGTCGAGCCGGTAGTTCAATGTCTTGGGATCGAGCCGAAGGGTAGCCGTGACCGAGTTGTCGACCGCCACTTTGCGCGAATCACGTAGCAGACCAATGATCTTGTCCGCCGCAGTCGACGGCTGCTCCGACCCGAGCCGCGCATATGCCGGCGCAACGAGCGCAGCCCCGATGGCCATGACCAACAGCACCATGGTCAGCTCCCAGAGCGTAAAGCCAGCGCGCAGCGACGGTCTCGTTCGCATCATTTGAACGAGTTGGCGTTGATGCCGTAGATCGCCTGCAGCAGCGACAGCGCAACGAACGCGACGATGATTCCGAACATCACGATCATCGCGGGTTCGGCGAGTGCTGCGAGACGCTGCGTTGCGCGCTCGGTGCGCTCCTCGAAGATGTCGGCGGCCTTCATGAGAAAAACGCGAAGCTGGCCGGCGTCTTCACCAACGCCAATGAGCTGCGCTAACATCGGCGGAAAGATCGTGCTCTCGCTCACCGCCGCGCGCAGCGAGCTGCCCTCGCGCACGCGTGTGCGAATGCGAACGGCATCATCGCGCGCAATCGGATCGCCAATCGACTCGATGGTGTCGTCGAGCGCGGTGAGCAGCGGCGCGCCGCCGCCGAGCAGCACGCCAACGAGCCGAGCGAAGCGGCCGGAGAGCGCGTAACGACGGAGCGTGCGCACGCCGGGAAGCGCGAGCATGATCGCGGCCCAGGTACGTTTGCCCTCTTCCGTGTTCGCTGCCCATGCCGCGAACGCAGCGATGGCGAGCGGGATGAGAAGCAATACTGGCCAGAATCGATGCAGCACGCCGGATAAGGCGAGCATTATCGCGGTTGAGCGAGGCAGCGTCGCACCGCTGCCCTCGAGCAGCGTGACGAAACGCGGCAGCACGAAGAATAACAATACTGACACCGCGACCGACCCGGCCACTGCGAGCAACAGCGGATAGATCGCCGCCGACAGCACTTTGCCGCGCAGCTCCTCGTCGCGCTCGAGTTGATCGGAGAGCCGCGCGAACGCGCCGTCGATGTCGCCGCTGCGCTCACCGGCGCGCACGAGACCAACGTAAATGGGCGCGAAGAGTCGCGGATGCTGCGCCAGCGCTTGCGACAGCGTGTCGCCGCGCTCGACGCGAGCTTTGATCTCGAGCAACGCGGTGCGCACGTCGCCCGAGGCAACGCCTGACGCCGCATTCAACGCCTGCGCGAGCGGCATACCGACCGGCAGGAGTGCCGCCATGGCGCGCGTGACCTCGAGAACTTCCCGCCGCCGCCCGATGCGAAACCCGCGGCCACTCGCCGGAGTCGTCGACTCGGCGACGTCGAGCACGAACAGCCCGCGTTCCTCGAGCGACCGCGCCAGCGCACCCGAGCTGGCCGCGTCGGCCTGTCCTCGCGTGCGTTTGCCGGCCACGTCGACGGCCTGATACGCGTAGGTCGGCATGAGGAAACTCGAAACCTACTTCCAGCTCGTGATGTCCGCGTCTTCCCCGTCGCCGCCCGGCTTGCCGTCGGCGCCGTAGGTGAGCAGATCGTACCCGTTCGGATTCTCCTGTCCCGGATACATGTACAGATAGGGCTTGTTCCAGGGATCCGCGGGCACCGGCTTACGCAGGTAGGGCGCTTTCCAATTGTCCGGCGGATCGATCGTCGGCTTCTCCCAGAGTGCGTTCAGTCCTTGCTCTGTGGTTGGATAGTGCCCGTTGTCGAGGCGATAGGCGTCCAGCGCCGCACCGAGCATCTCGATCTGCGACTTGGCGGTCGCGCTTTTCGCGGCGCCCACGTGCTGGAAGATGTTCGGCGCAACGAGCGTCGCGAGAATCGCGATCACCACGATGACGACGAGAATCTCGATCAGCGTGAACGCCGACCGGCGGCGGGAAAGCCCGCGCGGCCCTCCCTCCGATAGAGGTCCATGATGGCGGGCGCGAAGCAAGAGCGTCATCGGAATTTGGCAGGAGCGTGAGGGCGACCGTCGTTGGACACGGACGGCGCCGAAAGAGTTTTCAACGGCCCATATGGACTACGCCGTCTACGGAGACGTCGTTCAGCCTTCGGGCGTTAAGATCCACCCATTGCCGGCTTTCAACTAGACAATGCGACGCGATCGTTTGTTCCATCGCGCTCCCATGCGTTTCTGCGGAACAGGGCCCCGGGTCGCTGGCGATCAACCCGCACCGCGCGCACATTCCAGAAACGTCATCGCACCATGCCCAGCTCTGGAGCTCGATTATGAAACTCGCGGCCGTCTTGCTGTTGATCGGATGCTCGTCGCCTGCGTTGGCACAGGCAGGCCCACACGTGCCGGCACAAGCGGTCGCCGCACTCCCCGACCGCCTCAGCGACGCGGACTTCTGGGCGCTCGAGACGCGCATTTCCGAGCCCGGCGGCTACTTCCAGATCGAAGACAACTTCACGTCGAACGAGATGGAAGTCGGCGAGCTTTACTCCATGCTCCAGGCCACTCACATCCATGGCGGCGTGTACATGGGCGTGGGGCCGGAGCAGAATTTCACGTACATCGCGGCCATTCGCCCGCAGATGGCCTTCGTCGTCGACATCCGGCGGCAAGCCGTGATGCAGCATCTGATGTTCAAGGCGGTGTTCGAGCTGGCGAAGGATCGCGCGGATTTCGTCTCGCTGCTCTTTTCCAAGGCACGCCCCGCCGGCATCGATTCCACGACGCCAATCGAACAGATCTGGTCCGCGTACCGCGTGGTACCCACCGACACCGCGCTCGCGACGCGCAACTACCGGCGCATCGTCGATCAGTTGACCAAAACACAGGGCTTCACCTTTACCGACGACGAATCGGCCAAGCTTCGCGCCGTGTACAGCGCGTTCACCGCGTACGGACCGTCCATCACCACGCGCGGCAACCCGAGCGGGCGCGGCGGCGATTTCGCCGATCTCACCGGCTACTCGAACGACAGCACGGGACATCCGCGCAGCTTTCTGTCGTCGGAAGACAATTACCGTTTCGTAAAGTCGCTGCAGGACCGGAATCTCATCGTGCCGGTCTCCGGCGACTTTGGCGGAAAGCACGCGATCAACGCCATTGGCGGATACCTCGCCGACCACGGCGCCAAAGTGAGCGCGTTCTACGTCTCGAACGTCGAGCAGTATCTGTTCATGGATGGCAAGCAGTCCATTTTCTACGCCAACGTCGCCGGCCTGCCGGTCGACTCCATGAGCGTGTTCATCCGGCCGTACTCCATGCGCCGCGGCTTTGGCGGCTACTCCGGCGGGAACCCCACGCTCTCGCTGTGCCCAATCGCCCGGTTCATGCAGGCCGTGACGCGCGGTCAGGTCGCGAGCAACAACGATGCCCTTGCCTGCGCGCGCTGACCGAACGCGCGCGCAGGAAGAATATCAGTAAACTGGTATTAGTGAACAGTCACAGGAACCTGTGACACGATCTGAACGCCCGACTTCAGTGTCGCGAATACCGTGAGCTGCGTGGTGCCGGCGGTCAACACGCCGGCATCGATCAGCGCCTTGCGCGAGAAATCCAGCGACACGGTGTGGCCCGCCAGCGCCGATGAGATACGCGTGGGAGCAACAGTCCCAATGCGAATCGTGCTCGGATCGGCGCTCCCGACGTCGAGCAGCAGCGACGTGAGGCGGATCGTCACGTTCCCATTTCCGTTGTCGTTCAGATTGATCGTGCGCGGCGTCGCCGATCCATCCACCGGCGCCCGCACGATTTGAACAGTCACGGACTGACTACCAACACCCCCATCCTTGTCGGTGACGGCAAGCTTCACCGTGTACTGACCGACCGCGAAATACTGGTGCGCGCCGATGATCGGCGTATTGACGGAGCGCAGCGTGCCGCTACTCGGCGTGTCGTCCGCGCCCCAGTCGATCGAATAGCTCCACGGCGAATCCGGACCCGGATCGGTGAACTTACCGAGGAATGCGACGCCAAGTCCGGAGACCATCGTCAACGGCGTGGTGCCAACGAACGACACCGTGGGCGCCACGTTCGCAACTGTCGCGGTGGTCGTCGCCGAGCTGAATGCGCCGGCCGCGTCAGTCGCCGTCACCGTGACGGTGTAGGTGCCGTTGTCAGCGTAGACGTGCGCCGGCCGCGCGGAGCTCGTCGTGGCCGACGTGCCGTCGCCGAACGTCCAGGCGTACGACAGCACATCGCCAGCGTCGGCATCGCTGGTCGCCGACGCATCGAGCGTCACTGCGCTGCCTTCGTTCCCCGTCGCCAGCGCCAGTGCGGCAACCGGCCAGTGATCGCCCGACTCGATCACGGATTGAATGTTCGCCGGCAAGATCGACAGAAAATCAAAGCCTGTCGCGGCTTCGATCTTGTCCACCGTCGTCAGGTATTTCGACCACGGATCGTTCCGCACGCCGGCGACGTTTGGCATGTTCACCGCCAACACCGTCATGCCCTTCACATCGTTCAATGAGTGAATGCTCGTGTGATCGAACGGCGTCGTACCGTTCATCGGGCCGATGAACGCCACCTTCCACGTGCTGTCCGGAATCGCGACTTTACCGGAATCCTTGAGGAACGTGAGTCCGTGCGACCTGCTGTACAGCGGACCGGTAATGATGTACACCGCGCGTCCCGCCTCGGCTGAATCAGCGAGCGCATCCTCGAACTGCGCCCACACGCCTTGATTCAAATCCGCTTGCTGCGGCACGACGTTCGTGAGAATGAACGTGTCGGCGTTGTCGACGTTGCCCGCCGTGCGGTCGGCCGAGCGCGTCATGTGACCGCGATCGAAGCCGCCGTTGGTGTAATCCGAGGTGAAGATCTGTTTGTCCGCCGGCAGCAGCGGATCAGCGGTGAAGCAATTGCAGCGATCCTGGCCCGGCACCATCTGACGTGCATCGAGCTCGTACGACACCCAGTTCGGCGTGCCGTGCGACTCGTTATATGAGAGTGTGTATTGCGGCCGCACGATCAACAGGTCGTTCGCATTCCCGCTGGTCGCCGCGGTCGGATCGCCGAACTCGTCGTTCTTCGTATAGATCGACGTCGGCGCCGGGTTCGGTGCCTCGACGTTGATGGGATGCGTGGTGAAGACGTACGGCGTGCCGCCGGCAATCGGCGTCGCGGTAATCTTGAAGCCAGGCCGCGTGGTGCCATCTGCCGGCGGCGCGACGGACGTGACGATCGCCGTATTCGAAACGTTCTGAACGGTCGCAATCTCCGGATTCAGCGCTTCGAATGTGAAGGTCGCCGGAATGACGGTACCGCCCGACGACACTCGCGCCGTAATGAACAACTGCGTCTGGAAGCCCGGCGGAAAACTCGTCGACGAGCTGCTCACATCGAGCCAATTGATCTGCGGCGCCGTCACCGTGATCGACGCGGTCGCGCTCTTCGTGATGTCGCCATCGGTCACGGTCGCCGTGATCACGACGGGCGTGGGATCGGCCGCCACGCCAGTCACGATGCCCGTGCCGTCGACCGTCGCGATGCTCGGATTGCTCGACGACCACACAGTCGTCGCGCCTGTTATCGTTTTGTTCGATGCGTCGCTCGCCGTGGCAGTAAGCGTCATCGTCGAGCCGGCGACAACCGTTGCCGAGCCGCTGATCGTGACGTGATCCAACGGACCTGCGGGCTGAATGCCGGCGCAGGCGTGTGCCGGTGTCGCGCTGTTGCGCGGTGCTGGAGCGGCGGCCGCAAAGTCCACCGACAGATCGCCGGTGAACGCACATCCACTATCGCCACGCAGTACGGCCTTGGTGTTACTCGGCGCCGGAGTCAGCTTGGCGCCGCAATTCGTAGCCGTCGAGCCGAAGCTCACCGCATCGATCGCCGCGGGACACGTTCTGCTCGATGCGCCTGTCGATCCAACCAGCACGACCTTTCCGGCAGTCGCGCTCATCGCGATGTCGTCAGTCACATCCGGCGTCGGGAGCGCCATAGGCTGACTCGCGCCGGCTGATTCCTCCACGAGATAGTACGCACCCGCTGCGATGGTGCCGGAGATCGGCGTCACTTGCCAAGTCGTTCCGGCGGCGGACGCGTATTGAACGCTCCATCCGTCGACTGTCACTGCTTGCGGACTGCGATTGTGCAATTCGATGTAATCGTTGCTCAGCGGTGCGCCGCTGTTGCCGCCGCCCCCGTACACCTGACTGATGACGACGTCGGGTCCCGACGCGGACACGTCGCGGCTTGCCGCGCCGGAAGCGTTCAGTCCAGACTGAACGATCGGTGACGTCGACGTGTCGTTGCACGACATGACACCAACCGCCGCCACGAGCGCAATCGCTCGGCGAGTAGTAATGAATCGCATGTGGTTATGAGTCTCGTGATGGGTCCAAGCGTCGACGTGCAACCACGCGATCGGTGGCTACACCAGCCGAGCATGGTGGGGGTTCGAGGATTCCCCGACGTCGGAGAGACTAAAGAGTGCGCACCGGTCGTATCGCTCGTGTCACACCGACGAGCGATTCACGCGGCAATTCCGTAACGGTGCTCGAGCCGCGGCTGCAACGTAATCAATGGACCGCGGCGAAGCGCGGCGTCAGCCGCAGCCTTCAACGAGGTCGACCGCTGGCTGCTTGCCGGCGCGATAGCGCACGATGTTCTTGCCGTCCGTCTCGAAGATCAGTCGACGTGTCGAGTCCGCTGGATCGAGCACGACGATGTCGTGCCCAACCGGACCGGTGTATTTGTTCGGGCGCACGATCGCCCGAGGGCCGTACATCGAGACGACGTGCGCCTCGTCGTCGCCAACGCCGACTCCAGCCGCAGTGCGCGGTCCGGGCCGCGCGACATCGATCCGCGCGACGCTGTCGTGCACGAGCATCACTCGCATGCCCGACGGCAGCGCAGCGAGCATCACGTATCGGCAGTCGAGTTCGTCAGGGGAGTGCGATGGCGGAATCTTGGAGCCAATCGCTTCGCCGAGCTGCGCCACGGACGCGCCGATGCGAACAGCGCCGTATCCCTGCGGACTCACAGAGGTGCCTGTGTCGGGAGTCGAGGTGCGTGCATCAGGAGCGGTCGACACATGCTGCGTATCCGCCGCTCGGGGCGGCGCCTTGGCGCACGCGACGGCAGCAGAGAGCATGACGATACTCGCAAACACGCTTCGCCCGGCGAGTGCCACGGCATACTGTCGATTCATTGATTTCGCTCCCGGCTCGCGCGATCGACTTCATCCTGTCGCCGCTGTGCTTCGGCCCAGTCGATGACCGGCGCAACGTCGCTGTCAGAGAGTTCGAGACTCGCGCGCGCACGCTCCACGACTGGGGCACCGAGCTCCGGCGGCAACGCGAGACCGAAGTCGAGCTCGGCGTGCCGACAAATGCGCTCTTCGCGCGCGGAGTCGTGCGACTCGGGTCGAATCATTCGGAACGTCCGCGCGTGCATGCCTTCGTGCAGAATCGATGACGCCACTGGCGCCGCGGTGATATCGGTGCGCGCGAGGAACGTGAGCTCGGTCATGCAGGCTCGTGTCTCGGGGAAATAGGCGCCGCGGCACGGCCAGCGGACGATCCAGAAGTGCGAGAGGTCTCGGCGCATGTGCGACAGTCGCCACGGCTGGTACTGCTCGATCAGCCCGAGCGCTTCGTCGAGACGCGCGATCACCGCATCGCTATTGATGTCCGGCCGCGAATTCTCGAGTACGACGCGAAAGCCGCGCACGGTGCGCGGCGCTGCACTCGTTGCACTCGCTGGAGTAATCGCCGCGCGAAGCCGATCGAGCAGACCCATCAGGCGTGTTTGAAGTATTGAACAGCGCGCTCGTGCTTCTCGGCGGCCGAGCGCGATTTGAAGGTGCCGAGGTTGCGGCGCTTGCCGGTTTTTGGATTCTTCTTGCGCGAATAGAGGCGGTACTCGCCACTCTTGAGCTTGCGGATCATAGAAACCTCCCGGAATGAATACGCCGATAGGCAGCGCAGGAGCAATGCCGTGACGCCACTGTCGCCGTGCGCGCGGAGGCTACCATCACTTTGCGCCGAGTCCATCGCGGCGGAAAGTGGCGAGGTGATATTGACGCGAAGAACTACACGAACGCGCGAATAAACCACATCCAATTCGTGGTGTCTCGATGCGAGTCGCCAATCGCCCCGCACTCGGAGGCACCTCGCGAGCGGCTCTTGAAGAATTCCAACCCTATGCAGATTCACCCAGGCCGAATGATCGTCGTCAGCTCTGCAGTAAGCACGATCTCACCTTCAATCGTCGCCACTCCTCGCGTACGACACAGCCCGCGGCGCCACAGCCTCAACGATAGATCGAGCGTGAGCTCGTCACCCACTCGCGGCTGTCGGCGCATGCGAACGCGGTCGGCCCCCATGAAGTACGCGACCGCGCCCTGAATTCCGGACGCCAAATCGTGTACGAGCGCTCCACTCGTTTGTGCCAACGCTTCGAGCACGAGCCCGAACGGCATCAGCGCGGCGGACGAACCGTCTGCCCACCACTCGCCCGCCGAGACCTGCTTGATGCCAACGACGTGCTTGGCGCTCTCGACGACGGTGATGCGATCGACGAGCAGAAACGGGTAGCGGTGCGCGAGTAGCGCTTGCACCGCCGACGTGTCGTACTCCCGTCCGTCCACCGTCAGCTACGCAGCGCGCTCAGTCGGCTGCGTCTCCGCTCGACGACGCCACTACGCGGCCATCGAGCGGCACGCCACCGGCTGGCGCCGGAACGAAATGCTCGCTGTGCTTGCGGCCGAACCGGTTGAAGAAACGACCGGCCTTGTGACTCGCCGTATCCATGTACGTGTAGACCACCGGCGTCACGAACAGCGTGATGAGTTGAGAGAACGCTAATCCACCCACCACAGCCACGCCGAGCGGCCGCCGCGCCTCGGCGCCGGCGCCCGTGGACAGCGCGATCGGCAGCGTTCCCATGAGCGCGGCCATCGTGGTCATCATGATCGGGCGGACTCGCATCAAACACGCATGCACGATCGCGTCCGCCGGCGTGCGCCCCTCACTGCGCTCCGCCTCGAGCGCGAAGTCGATCATCCTGATCGCGTTCTTCTTCACGAGGCCCACGAGCAGAATGATGCCGACGAACGCGTACACGCTCAGATCGATCTTGAAGATCAACAGCGTGAGCAGCGCACCGAAGGCGGCGAACGGAAGGCCGGAAAGAATCGTGATCGGGTGAATGAAGCTCTCGTACAGCACGCCGAGCACGACGTAAATGACGAACACCGCGATGCCGAGCAGCGCGAGCATTCCAGCTTGCGTGGATTGGAACGCCTGCGCGGTGCCCGAGAATGCGGTACTGATCGACGATGGCAGTGTCTTGTTCGCCAACGACTGCACTTCCGAGACTGCGTCGCCGAGCGCGACGCCGGGGCGAAGGTTGAACGAGAGCGTGACCGACGGAAGCTGACCCGAGTGGTTCACGCTCAGCGGACCGGCAGTCTGCGAGATCGTCGACACGGCACTCAGCGGCACAAGCGTGCCGTTGCTCGAGCGAACATACAACAGGCCGAGCGCAGTGAGATCCATCTGGTATTGCGGCTCGAGCTCCATCACGACCCAGTACTCGTTCGTCGAGGTGTAGATCGTCGAGACCTGGCGTGAGCCGTAGGCGTCGTACAGCGCCTCCTCGACCTGGTCGGCGGTGATACCGAGCGACGACGCACGCTCGCGATCGATCTGCACGGTGCCCTGCGGATTCCCGAGTTGCAGATCGCTCGTGACGTCCTGCATGAGGTTCGACTTGCGCGCCTCGTCGACGAGCTTCTCCGCCGCCGGATAGAGATCGGCAATGTCGGAACCCTGCATGGTGAACTGATACAAGCTCTTCGACACGCGGCCGCCAACCTGAATGGGCGGCGGGTTCTGCAAGTAGACCACAATGCCCGGCACCTTCGCCAGCTTTGGGCGAAGCTCCTGGATGATCTGGTCGGCATTCAAACGGTGATCGCGCGGCTTGAGCGCGATGAACAACCGCCCTTGATTCGCGCTGCCTCCCGGGCCGCCCGCGCCCACCGACGACATGAAGTTGTCGATGTTCGTGTCGGCCTGGATGATCGCGGCCACCTGACGCTGGTGGTAGACCATGTCGTCGTACGACGTGCCTTGTGCGGTCTCGGTCGTGACGCCGAGCTGGCCGGTGTCTTCGCTCGGGAGAAATCCCTTCGGTACGAGAATGAACAGCACCACCGTCCCGGCGAGAATGCCGAGCGAGAACAGCATCGTGAATCGGCGGTGATTCATGACCCAGTGCAAGCCGGCCGCGTACCGCGCGAGGAGCCAGTCGTAGCCGGCTTCAGTGACTTGATACATCCGGCCATGCGTCTCTTCGCTGTGCGGGCGAAGGAACCGGCTCGACAACATCGGCGTCAGCGTCAACGACACGAAGCCCGACACGAGAATCGACGCAGCGATCGTCACCGCGAACTCGTGGAACAAACGCCCGACGATGCCGCCGAGGAACAGAATCGGGATGAAGACCGCCGTGAGGGAGATCGTCATCGAGAGAATCGTGAAGCCGACTTCGGCCGCGCCGTCGACCGCCGCTTTCATCGGCGGTTTTCCCATTTCCATGTGGCGCACGATGTTCTCGAGCATCACGATGGCGTCGTCGACCACGAAGCCCACGGCGAGCGTGAGCGCCATGAGCGACAGATTGTCGAGACTGTAATTCAAACTGTACATCACCGCGAACGTGCCGATCACCGAGATCGGCAGCGCGAGGCTCGGAATGAGCGTCGCCGACACGTTGCGGAGGAACAAGAAGATGACCAGCACCACGAGCACGAGCGTGAGCACGAGCGTGAATTTCACGTCGTGCACCGACTCGCGAATGTCCGCGGCGCGATTGTAGAGCATCTTGATGTCGACGCCAGCGGGAAGCTGGCTCTTCATCTGATTGATGAGCGCGTCCACCGCGTCGGCGACGGCTACCGTGTTCGTTCCGGGTTGCCGCTGGATGGCGAGGATCATTCCGCGCGTGGCGCCGAACCAAGCGGCCGAGCGGCTATCCTGCACGTCGTCGAAGACTTTGGCGACGTCGCCCAGGTGCACCGGCGCACCATTGCGGAAGGCGATGACCATCTGACGGAAGCCCGTCGCATCCTGAAGCTGGCCGTTTGCTTGGAGCGTGTACGTCTTGTTCGGGCCGTTCAAAATGCCGGTGGGCAGATTGACGTTCTGGCTGTTGATCGCGTCCGCCACTTCGTCGACGCCAATCTTGCGCTGCGCGAGCGCCGTGGGGTCGAGCTGCACGCGCACCGCATACTTCTGGGAGCCGAACACGTTCACCTGCGCCACGCCATCCACCATCGAGATCCGCTGCGCCATCATCGTCTCGGCCACTTCGTCGAGCTTGGACAGCCGCATGAGCGGCGACGTGAAGGCGTAGTAGAGAATCGATTTGTCGGCCGGATTCACTTTCTGGTACGACGGCGGGATGATGCCCGGCGGCAGTTGCCGCAGCGTCTTGGCGATCATCGCTTGCACGTCTTGCGCAGCCGCGTCGATGTCGCGCGACAGGGTGAACTGAATCGTGATGCTCGTCGAGCCCAAATTGGACTGCGACGTCATGTTGTCGATGCCGGCGATCGTCGAGAACTGTTTTTCGAGCGGCGTCGCGACAGCCGATGCCATCGTTTCCGGGCTCGCGCCGGGAAGACTGGCGTTGACCGTGATGGTCGGGTAATCCACCGTCGGCAGGTCGCTCACCGGAAGTCGCCGGTATGCGGTGATGCCGAAGAAGATGATGCCCACCATCACGAGCACTGTCGTGACGGGACGCCGAATGAACAGCTCCGAGAGGTTCATGGCACGGTCTCTCCTGCCGATTGGTTCAGCGCCGCGGTAGCCGCACCTGCGGCAGCCGCACCTGTGGGCGTCGCCGGCTTCGCATCGACTTTCGCATTCGGCGTCAATCGCGACTGACCGTCCACGACGACGCGTTCGCCCGCTTCCAAGCCTTTGTCGATCGTCGTGAGATCGCCGACGGCCCGGCCGGTGGACACCGTGCGAACCTTGGCAATTTTATCGGCGCCGACGACGAATACGTAACTACCGTCCTGACCAGCGAGTAACGCGCGCGTGGGAATGGCCAGCGCACCCTTCTGCACGCTGAGCTCGACGTTCACACGCACGTACTCACCGGGCCACAGTTGATTGCCCTGGTTCTCGAACTTCGCTTTGGCCGTCACGGTTCCCGTGAGCGAGTCGACCGCGTTGTCGAGAAACGCCAGCGTTCCGACTTCACCCACCTCTCCGCTATCCGCCGTGACGACGTGCACCGGCACCGGTCCGCTCGCGGCGCGATGCTGGATCACTGGAAAGTCGTGCTGTACGATCGGGAAGCGCACGGTGATGGGGCGCAACTGATTGATCACGACCAGCGGATCTTCATTCGGGCGAACGACGTTTCCTTGACGGACCAGCAGCCGACCCGTGCGCCCGGAGATCGGCGCTTTGATGGTCGTATAGTTCAAGTTCAAGCGGGCATTGTCCACTGCCGCGCTGTCGGCGACCACGGTGGCGCGGGTGGAGAGAGCGGCCGACGCGGCTTGGTCAGCTTGGGATTTAGTGACGTAGTCCTTTTCGACCAGCGCCTTGTACCGATCCGCGTCGCGCTCGGCGTTCGCGGCTTGTGCTTCGTCGCGCGCGAGCGTCGCCTGTGCCTGCCGGAGCGTGGCTTCGAATGGCCGCGGGTCGATGCGAAACAGCGTCTGACCGGCCTGGACGTCGTCGCCTTCGTGAAAGAGCACTTCGTCGAGCGTGCCGCCGACCTGCGCTTCGATGGCCACGGTCTGCAGCGGCTCGACGGACCCGTTGGCGACGATCGTGACCGGCGCGGCGATCGTGGCGGCCGTCGCGACCTGGACCGGGATCGTCGGCGCGCGCTGCACGGGCGGCTTGGAGCAGCCGGCGGCGACCGCGGCCAGCGCGGCGGCGGCTCCGGCGGTGATATATGAGAATTTATATATAATATTGCTCATTGACCGGGCCCGCGTTCCTGAAGCGGCGTGAGGTTCGAGAAGGTCGTGTCGCCGCGCGCGTCGAGCACGCCGACGTCGTGGGCCAGTTGCGCGAGTGCGGCGCGCCACTGCCAGCGGGCGTCGACCTCCTGGGCACGGGCGTTGGCCAGCGCGCTCTGCGCGATGAGCAGATCGACGATGCTGCCCACGCCCTCGCGATACCGTTCGCGCGCCACAGTCTCCGACTGGGTCGCGCTCGCCAGCAGCGACCGCGACGTTCGCACGCGGTCGGTGGACGTGCGCAGGGTGTAATACGACGTGAACACTTGCTGGATCACCTGCTGCTTCGTGGCCGCCGTTCGCGCCAGGGCTGCCTGATACTGCTCCGACGCCGCCTGCACGTCAAAGTGATTGGAAAATCCGGTGAACACAGGTATTTGTACGCCCAAGTTCACCGAATACGTTTGCCCGGCGAAGTTCGGGATGTTCGAGCCATTGCTCGCTCCGGTGCCGGTGAGCGCAAGCGCCGGAAGTCCGGCCGATCGGGCGACACGAATCGCCGATGCGGCCGCCGCCGATTGGGCGCGCGCCGTTTCCAGCTCCGGACGATTGCGTACGGCCAGCGCGATCAACGTATCGATCGACTCCGCCACGAAGTGTACGGAATCCGTCGCCGGCGGGGCGGGAATGTCGAACGCCGTGTTGGCCGGAACTCCCATTGCCACGGCGAGACTGCCGCGCGCGATCTGCAACGTGCCCTCGAGCGTTTCGAGCTGCAGCTCGGCTTGCGATTCCGCCGTCTGGGCCTGAAGCACGTCCGCGATGGTCGCCAACCCGACGCGGTGTCGCTCGTTGGCCTCGTCGAGCGCGGCTTTGGCGAGATCGACGGCCGACTGTTGGGCGTCGCGCTGCGAGCGCGTCGACAGATAGCCGAACGCCGCGGCCTCCACGTCGAGAATCGTGTTCTCGACGGTCGCGTTGTGCGTGAGGTCGGCCGCGATGGCCGTTTGTCGCGCGACGTCGATCGTGCCGGAGCGGCCGCCGAAGTCGAGCACCGTGTACGACAACGACAGCGACGGCCCGTATTGCGCGCGCTGTTGGTTCGATCGAGCGGCGGTCGTCAGGTTCGACGATTGCGTGACGCCAACGCCAATGCCGACCGTTGGAAACAGCCGGCCTCGATCCGATCCATAGACATCGGCCGCGGCGCGAGCCTGCGCCCACGATTCTTTGGTCGATGGATTGTTCTGGAGTGCGAGGTCAACGACGTCGGCCAGCGACAGTTGTCGGGCGGCGGTGACCACGAGGCTGTTGCCACTCGTATCGAGGGCGGCGGCACGCACCACGCTGGGCGTGGGATGCCAGAGGGAGCTCGCCGTTGCCGGCGTCGATGGTGCGCTTTCAATCGTAGGCGCGGCGTGAGTACACGCCGCGCCGGTCAACATCAAGGCAGTACCAACCGCGAGGCGTGCTCGCCTCACGGTTTGGCCGCCTCCCGCGTTGCTGGCGCGCCGCGCTTCATTTCGGCGGCGATTTGCAACGTGGGCGGCACCGGCGGCTTGTTGATCATGATCGAGCCGAGCATCACGACCTTGTCGCCTTCCTTGAGACCGTCGGTCACCTGAATGACGCGGAGATCGGTGGGACCGACCTTGATCAGCCGCATCTCGTACGTGCCGTTCGGCAGCGCGACGACCACGTAGCGGCCGGGGATGCCCGTCGTGCCTTCGCCGGCGACGAGATCGGCGCGCAATGAATTAATCAGCGTATCGACCGGGATCTGGAACATGCGGGAGACCGGCGCGAGCTCGTTGGTAGCGCGCATGGCATCGATCGGAATTTCGACGACGTTCGTCAAATCCACGCCGTGAATCGTGACTTCGCCGTTCATGCCCGGCATGAGCAGGCCTTCTTTGTTGCTGATGTTCACGAGCACCGGAAAGAACGTCACGCCCTGCGTGACGACGGCTTGCGGCTCGATCTTCTCCACCCGACCCTCGAAGACGTGATCGGGAAACGCATCGACGGCGACGGTCGCCTCTTCGCCAGGACGCACGTTCGCCATCTCGACTTCATCGATGGAGATACGCATGCGGACGTTTCCGAGGTCGGCCACGGTCATGAGCGTCGTACCGCCGTTGGGCGAATTCGCCGACGTAATGATGGCGCCCTCGGTGATCGGGCGGCTCACGACGATGCCGTCCATTGGCGCGCGGACGGTGGCATCCTCGAGGTTCTGACGGGCGAGATCCAAGCCGGCGCTCGCATTCACCATGTCCGACCGCGCCGCGGTCATCGACGATACCGTGCTGTCGCGCTCGCCCGCGGTGATGACGTGGCGCATGTACAACGAGTCTTTGCGCGCGCGGTCTTTCAGCGCGGCCTCGAGCGACGCATACGCCACGACGTCGTCGGCCATCGCTTGATCGAATTGGTTCTTGACGTCGCGCGGATCAACCTGCGCGAGCAGCTGCGCGCGCTTGACCGTCGACCCGACCTCGATCGGCAGTTGAATGACCATGCCGCTCGCCTTCGACTTGACGTCGACCGGGTTGATTGGCTCGACCACACCCGTGGCCGAAACGCGAACGTTCACCGCACCGCGTCCGACGGTCGTCGTGGGTAGCTCTGCAGAGGTCGTGGTCTTGGCCTTACAGGCGACGAACGTGGTCGCGAGGAGAATCAGAGGAATGACGCGAGAAGACATTGGGGGGTGGGGATGTTAGGGAGCTTGCCCGTTCGATACGAGTTGTTCGCGGCCACGCTGTTGCAGCCGGCGGAACTCCTCGCGTTGGCGGTCGGTCAAAACTTTCTCGATGTCGGCGCGCTCGTCGGTCACCAGACGATCGACACGCGGACGCATGTCGTCGCGCAGTGCGCTGAATTCGCCGGCCCGGGCCGACAGTACGCGATCGATTGCGCTGTCCTGGGCGGCGGTGAGATCGAGAGCACTCTTCAACTGCGCACGATAAAACTGTCTGTCGGCCGGCGTGGGAGAACGCAGGATGGACGACAACGGATGAAACGTGGTATCGAACAACGTGCGGGTGCGCTGGGCGTGCACCACGCCACGGTCGATCGCGGCGCCGGCAACACCACTCGCTAGCACCAGCGCCGACATGACGACGATCGCACGCGACTTGGGCGACGCCGAGCTCGAGCTGCCGGACACGTGATCGCTCACGGCTCGTTCCGGCGGGTGACGGCGACAGGCGCGTCACCCGCCACGAGCATGTCGAGCAGATTCTGCGACGACACGCGGTTGGTGGCCGCGCCGATCAATGCAACACGCGTCGCGTTCCCACGCGGCAACGCGGGCTCACTCGAGCTACTGAGCACGAACAAACAGAGGCCCGCGGCGATCGCCGTGAAGGCGCCCACCGGCAGCAGCACCGTTGACCACCGTTCGGCGTAGTCCCACACGGTGCGTTCGCTCGCCGCGCGTGCGTCGAGTACCGGCAGGCCAGCTTTGACGATGCGCGCGCCCAGCGCACGCAACTGCGCCGCCGACGGTCGCATCGTTGCGTCAGCATCCCGCAGGAGGCGAGCGAGCTCCTCGTCGCGCCGACTGGACGCGCGATCGTTGAGACGGTCGGTCATGCGCTCACTCCGCGAACATGACCGAGTGCCGCGCGCAACTGTCGGCGGCCGATGTGCAGATGCCAGCGAATGGTGGCCGGCGCGGAGTCGAGAAATTCAGCGATTTCTACGACGGAAAACCCTTCGAGCTCGAACAGTTCGATCACGAGACGCCGGCGCGGCGGCAAGCCAAGCAGCGCCTGACGAACCTGCTCGTAGAAATCCGAACGCTCGGCATCGGCCGCCGGAGAGCTCGTCCGGTCGGCCAGACGCTCGTCCAGCGTTTCGGAGCGGCGTACAGTTCGCGAGGCCGAAAGATCGAGACCGCGGTTGACGATGATGCGCGAGAGCCAGGGCCAGAACGGACGGCACGGATCGAAGTTGTCGATGTGCTTGAGTGCCGACAGGAACGCATCCTGGACCAGATCTTCGGCGTCCTCGCGATGGCGCAAAATCCGCATACCGAGCGACAGCGCGCGCGGCAGGTAGCGCGTGACGAGTGCACCGAACGCATCGCGATCGCCCGCCTTGACCGACTCAATGAGACGCTGCTCGTCCAGCGCCTCGTCCGAAACCAGGACGGGGCGCAGGAATTCGCGCGCGGGCTCGTTCGTCTGAACCGCAGGACGAAGGCCGGTCTCGAGGAGAGTCGACATTACTATAGGAGGTACGTCCATCACGTCGGGGACGTTTGCTTGCGATAGCGTACGGCGGGGACGATCGGAGTGAATCGACGAGCGATGAATGCGGCGTGAGAAGCAAAACGGCGCCTCCGAACGGAAGGCGCCGCCACGTCCATCCACTGAGCTTACGCGGGCGGCCCGTAGAGCGTTGTAAGACCGTTTGGCTGTGAGGGTTGAGCGCCCAAACCACATGATCCGAACGAACTTTGCCCGTCGCACCCTCCACGACGCCCGCGTCGCGTCCGAGCTCGCGAAAGCCCGGCCCGCCTATGCCGCCGGTTTTCGCGCGGCCGTGGCAACGGTCACCCCCCTGCTCGCAGATCACTGGTTCGGCACCGGCGGTGGCGCCTGGATGAGTCTCGCCGGTTTGAATGGCGCGCTGATCGACCGCGGCGGACCCTACCGGATGCGCGCCGCAACGATGTCCATGCTCGCCGTAGCGAGTTCGGTGACGGTCCTGATCGCCGCCGCGGCGGCAGGTCATCCGTGGGCGGCGGTTCCGGTGGCTTTCGTCGTCGCGTTCGCCTGTGGTCTGATGCGCGCGTGGCCGGATGTCGGCACGGGGTTCGGAGTGACAATCCTGATCACGTTCGCCATTGCGCTGTCCGTTCCCGTAGCCAGCGTGTCGGCGGCATTGAGTCGGTCTGGCTTCGTGCTGATCGGCGGCGGCTGGGCGCTCTTGATCGCTGTTGTCGTTTGGCCATTGCAACCTTATAGGCCAGTTCGACTTGCGGTCGCTGCGTGCTATCGTGCGCTCGCCGATTACGTCTCCGACATCGTCGCCCGCACTGCCGTGGGCCGGAGCCAGGATAGCTGGGAGCTCAAGCAGCACCTGGTGACCGTCCGAACCGCGCTCGAGACAGCCCGAACCGCGCTGGCGCTGTCCCGTCGCGGTCGGTCGGCTGAAACGGGACGCGGCGAGCGGTTGCTCATTCTGCACGAGCTGGCCGACCAGTTGTACGCCCACGTCATCGCGCTGAGCGACGTTGCCGATTCCATCCCGGCAGGACTCGACGACACCGCGAGTCGCAGCGCCCTCACCGACGCTTTGCGGGCGCTCGCCGATTGGGCGCGGAAGACTGCCGATGGAATTGAGTTGGAAGGCAGAGATGTCGCTCTATTGTCCGTAAACTGGCACGATAATGCTGTTCGAAATCCCGACATTCCGATATACGGTACGATAGCAAATCTCATCGATCGCATGGCCGATTATGCGACCGCGGCAAGCGCCACCGTCGCCACACTGAATAGCGGAAGTGAGGCACCGGAGCATGAGAACCTCATCGACATCGGCGAGGTCGGAATGCCCCGTTCCACGTTGTTCTCGCTGAGCGCTGTCATGCACCCCGACTCGGTCGTGCTGCACCACGCGCTCCGCTTGGCGATCGTCACCAGCGCCGCTGTGCTCGTGGCGAAGCTGTTTCATCTCAACCACGACTACTGGGTCACGCTCACCGCGATCGTGATTCTGCAGCCATTTGGCGGTGCCACACGCCAGAAAGCGCTGCAGCGCGTGGTCGGCACCATACTCGGCGGCGCGGTCGCCGCTGCGCTGAGCGTGCTGTTTCAGGATTTCGCGGCGGTGACGGCGTTGATCGCTATCTTCACCGCGCTCTGCGTGGCGCTGCTGCCGGTGAACTACGGCGCATACGCGGTGTTCGGTACGCCGGCATTCGTGCTGCTCGCCGAGTCGAGCGTGGGCGATTGGCATTTGGCGGGAATTCGAATCGCGAACACGTTGATCGGCGGCACGCTGGCTCTATTCGGCGCGCGGGTGCTGTGGCCGTCGCCCGAGCGAAACCGTACACCGGAGTTCGCGGCCGATGCCCTGCGCGCGAACAAGGAGTTTCTGGCGGTCGCGCTTGCGCTGGCGACCGGCTCGGACGGCGCGACGCCGGCGTCGTTGCGTGACGCGCGCCGGCGTGTCGCGCTCGCGGCGAGCAATGCGGAAGAATCTTTCCAGCGATTGGTTGGTGAGCATACGGGCGCAGCCGAATCACTCGAACCGATGATGGCGTTTCTCGTCTACACGCGACGCTTCGCGTCGTCCACCGCAGCGCTCGCGTTGGCGTCCGGAGGCGGAAGTCAGGTGTCGCCGAGTGCAGTCAGAGACTTTTCCGACGCGGCCACATATGTATTCGATGACCTGGCCGATTCGGTGACGGCGGGCCGAATGCCTGCGCCCTTTCCGGCGCCGGGCGCCGTGACGCTGCCAGACGAGCGTGTGAGCGGAGCGATGCGTGCACGAGTGAACCGTCTCGCGCGGCAACTTCGCATGTTGCACGACGCCGTCGAACGCTGGATGGCCGCGGCCGCGTGAGGCGCGGTTCCTGCCGATGTGGTCGTTCGGTCACGCATCAGTCTTCCTTTACCGAACGTCACGTGCTCCGCAATCAACTCGTCGTCGCAGGTCTTGCACTCTCGGCAATGAGCGCACCGGTCGTCGCCCAGCAGAGCAGCGATACATCTCAGGTCCAGAAAACATTTTTCACGCGGCGCGACGCGGCGTGGAGCGGCGTGGCGCTCGCGGCGAGCGCCGGCGTCTCGATCTTCGACGTGCGCATTTCAAACTGGTTTCAAACGCCGAGTGTGCAGGGCACGTCGTCGCGCCACGATGTGTTCAAGTCCCTCACGGTCGTCAACGAACAGCCGCTTGCACTCGCGGCTGTGGCGACGTACGGCATCGGCAAGCTGACCGGATCGGCAACGGTGGCCGACGTCGGATTGCACGCGACGGAGGCGCTGGTGTTGACCGTCGGCGTGAGCGAGGCCATTCGCGGGCCACTCGGCCGGCTTCGGCCGCGTGTATCACAGAACGATCAATACGATTTCAAGTTCTGGCGCGGCTTCACGGACTTTGCGGGCCGATCGTATCCGTCGCTGCATGCGGCGGTGGGTTTCGCCACGGCATCGGTGCTCGTAGGCGAAATGCGGGAACGACATGCGAGCGCAACACCGTACCTCGCGCCGGTGTTGTACGCTGCAGCAATGGTTCCGGGTATTACACGATTGTATCTCGACGAGCACTGGGCAAGCGATGTGGTGGCTGGCGCGTTCGTTGGCACGCTGCTTGGATCGCGCGTGGTGCACTATGCGCACACGCACAAGCGCAATAAGCTCGATCGCTTTCTCTTGGGAACAACGCTCGTGCCGGACGGGCACGGCGGCGTTCTCGTCATGAAAACATTTGGGAACTGAGCGCACACTACCGCGCATGCCCCCGCGCGAGCGAGATTGGGCGCGTCTACATGTCTTCTGCGACCGCCCGGAGGATTATCCCATGAGCGTACCCGTCGTCATTACCCCTGAACAGCTATTAGAGGATTGGCAAGGTCATCGTCGTCTGACGCGACGGATGATCGCAATGTTTCCTGAAGACAAGCTGTTCGACTACTCGGTCGGCGGCATGCGGTCGTTCGGCGCGCTCGTCACCGAGATGCTCGGGATGGCGGTTCCGATCGCGCGCGGTGTCGCGACCGGCTCGTGGACCGACAACAAGGTGCAACCAAAGACGCGCGCGGAGCTATTGGAACTCTGGGATAAGAGCACCGACGAGCTGAATCGCATCTGGCCGACCATTCCGGCGCATCGTTTTCAGGAAGAGGACACCGCGTTCGGCCAGTGGAAGGGCACCGGGATCTGGATGATCCTCTATGGCATCGACAACGAGGTGCATCACCGCGGCCAAGGGTATGTCTACCTTCGGTCGCTCGGGATCGAGCCGCCGGCGTTTTACGATCGGAGTTGAGGCGGCGTCGCGCCTAGGGAAGCGTGAAGTAGAACGTGCTTCCCTCTCCGAGCGCGCTTGTCACGCGGAGCCGGCCGCCATGCGCCTCGACGATTCCTTTCGCAATCGATAGTCCGAGCCCGCTGCCGGCGGGCCCAGTGCCTGGGCGTCGCACCTGCCAGTAGCGATCGAAGATCTGGTCTTGATCGCTTGGGCTGATGCCGGCGCCCGTGTCGCACACGGAGAACTCGACGCCGTTGTCGCAGCGACTCGCGGCAATGATCACGCTCCCGCCTGGCTCGCTGTACTTGATCGCATTGCGGGTCAGGTTGCCCAACACCTGAACGATGCGCGCGCCATCCGCAGACACGCACGGCAGGTCGGACGCGACGCGCGCCTCGAGCACGATCTGCTTTTCCGATGCCTCGAGTTGAAACATGTGCATCGCCTGCATCACCAACTCTTGCGGTTCGTGAAGAGCGACGTGCAACGACAAACGCCCGTGCTCGATGTTCGCGACATCGAGCAAATCCTGGATCAAGCGATTCACCCACTCGGTTGATTCGCCGATCGTCGCGAGCAGTTCGTCGCGCTCGCGGGCGTCGGCCGGCGGATTGTCGCGCAGGACGCGCGCGCACATCGCGATGGCGTTGATCGGATTCCGCAAATCGTGCGACACGAGCCCCAAGACTTCGTCGCGAGCGCGATTGGCTTGGCGCGCGTGTTCGTACAGTCGCGCATTCGCCAGCGCCGTCGCGGCGCTCGTTGCAAACTTCTCGGCCACGCACTGGCACTCGGCGTCGAACGCGCGCTCCTTGGAGCTGATCAACGTCAACGCGCCGAGGGTTTCGGCGCCGGCGTGGAGTGGCAGAATGAGCAGCGAGCGCGCACCCAACGCGCGCCAATGCACGATGGCGTCGGGATCGACATGCGTCTCCAGCCAGTCGTCGTCAACGACATCGACCACTTCGCGGGTGTTGCGGCGCACCACGTCGATCACGGGCGATGGAGAATCGTGCGTGAGCGGCATCGACTGAAGCGCGAGGAGCGCCGGCGTGAATTGGGTGCGCTGCCGCGTGCTCGAGACGCGCTCGAAAGTGTCGCCCGGCGCAACGAGATCGAGCATGCATGCTTCGGCCAAACGCGGAATTGGTAGATCGACGATTGCTTGGCGCGTTGCATCGACTGCGAGCGTCTGCGCGAGATCGGCCGCGGCACCGGCGACGAAGCGATCGTCGTCCTCGTTGCGCTTTTGTCGCGTGATGTCGCGAATGACGGTCGTGAACAGCAGGCCATCCGCGGTTTCGAGTTTTGATATCGACGCCTCGGCGGGGAACTCCGTGCCGTCCGCGCGGAGACCGAAAATTTCGCGACGATCGCTCATTCGGCGCGCACGGACGGACGACTGCGCGAAGCGTTCCATGTGTCCGTCGTGCGTGCCGCGAAATCGCGCAGGAATGAGCACCGACAAGTGCTTGCCAATGACGTCGTCCGCGCTGTAACCGAACGTCTCTTCGGCACCCTGATTGAAGTGCACCACGTGCTGCTGGTGGTCCACCGTCACGATCGCGTCGGCGGCGATCTCGAGGATGCCGGAAAATCTCTCTTGTGAGGCGCGGAGCGCCGCCTGAATGCGTCGCTGTTCGCGAAGCTGCGCCCGAACGTACAGCTGTTGCGCCGCGACCACGATCACCGCTATCGCAACGATCACCAATTCGGGCGCGAGTGTCATACCTCCGACAACAGGCCCAGCTTGAGCGCGAGCTGCACGTACTCCGAGCGATGCGCGAAGCCGAGTTTGTCCTGAATGCGCTGCTTGTAGGTGTCCACGGTCTTGGGGCTGATGGATAGCTTCTCTCCAATCTCGGGAGCCGTGTACCCGCGCGCCACGAAGCGAAGCACGTCGCGTTCACGCTGCGTCAGGCGCTCGAACCGTTCGCGTTCGGCCGTCAGCGGATCTTTCTTCGAGAGATTGCTCGCGAGCACCCGCGCTCCTTGAGCCGGCACGTACACGTCACCGTGTGCAACGGTTCGCACAGCGTCCACCAACTCGCGGTCTGCCGCGCTCTTCACGAGATAACCCGCCGCGCCAGCCTCGAGGAGAGGGACGAGATAGTCGGCTTCGGTGTGCATCGTGAGGACGAGCACGCGTGTCGACACGCCTTTGGCGACGAGCTCGCGCGTGGCCGACGTGCCGTCGAGCTCCGGCATGGTGAGATCCATGACGATGACGTCCGGCGTAAATCGCTCGACGATCGCCACCGCTTCGCGACCGGTCTTGGCTTCACCAATGACTTCTATGTCCTTGGCGACGCCGAGGACGGCGCGCAGTCCGGCGCGAACGACCGCGTGGTCGTCGGCGAGCACCACGCGAATCACGCCGTCCGTCATGCGCTCTCCGGATGGGCCGCCGCCGCAGATTCGATTGGGACAGTTGCGGACACCGTCGTGCCGCTGCCCGCGGCCGTCTTGATCTCGAATTTTCCGTTGGCGAGTGCGACGCGTTCGCGCATCGACCGGAGTCCGGTGCCGTTGCGCCGCGCGCCCAAGTCCGAGGGATCGAATCCGACGCCGTCGTCGTGTACGTCGATGGTCGCGTAGCCGCCTTGCACGTGAAGTTGCACCCGAATCCGCTCCGGCGCTGCGTGATGTGTTGCGTTGCACACTGCTTCATTTGCCACGCGGTACAGCACCGACTCGACGCTCATTGGAAGCCGGCGCGCATCGTGTCTGTCGTGTCTATCGTCGCGCGTGACGCTGACGTCGATCGCGATGCCGTTGCCGTTCGATGCATCGCGCGCCAAGCGGCGCAGCGCGGCCTCGAGGCCCAAGTCGTCGAGTACGGACGGATGCACGGTGTGCGACAGCATCCGCAACTCGTCGAGGATTTCCTGCGCTGCGTCGCGAGCGGATTGTAGCCGTTCACGGATCCTCGGATCCGACGTGTCGCGCGCGACGGTCGACAATTGCAACAACAGTGATGCGACGTTCTGCGCGGTGCTGTCGTGCAGCTCGCGCGCGAGGGCGGCACGATCGCGGTCGCCGCTGGCGACGACATCGGTGGCCAACGCGCGCATGCGAGCGCGGTCGGACTCCATGCCATCGAGCAACGTGTTGAACATCGAGCCAACGCGAAGCACTTCGTCGTCGGCCACGCTCGACCATTCGACGCGGGCGCTGAAATCGCCCTGCCACACGCGGGCCGCGACGGTTTCCAGATCTCTAACTGGCTGCAAGGCGACGAACACCAGCCCAAGGTGCACGAGTATCACTGGCGCGGCCAACGCGATCATGAGGCTGGACAGTGCGTTCCCGGAGTACAGCCAGCCGGCGAGCAGCAGGATGACCACGAGCAGATTGGCGCCCACGATCTTCGCGGCCAGCGGAACGCGTAGCGCGGCAAGCCGGATCGTACGCCCGGACTGCGCCACGGTCGACCGGCTAGGTGTCATGAGTGACTCCGTCTTCATGCTGCTGAATGTTAGTTGCTGATGAATACTGCGCGCTGCCACTGGGTCTGTTGTAGGGGATTCCCCGAGATTTGCGGGGGAAGTCCGGGCAGGCGGCTCGGCGCCGCAGGGCGGTTTCAGCGCGCGGGATGTATCTTCCCGATTGAGCAGTGAGCTGACGAGCCTACTGGGAATTGGCGCGTCCGAACCGCGAGGAGAGTCTCGTCATGCGTGGAGAGCGTGGAAAGCGTGTACGGCTTGTAGGGATTGTACGCCTTGGATTGCTCGGAATTGCCGCACTTGTAGTGTCGGCGACAACGGCTTCCGCACAGACGGTCGTTCGCCGCGTCGGCGCGATCGGAGACGGACGCGACAGCGTCGTCGTGAGCGCGTCGGACATCGGGATGATCTCCACCGTCGTCTTCGTCGAAGAGGGCGTCGCACCGGCGATCGCGACGGCGCGAAATACGCGCGCGTGGATGCAATCGGCAGACAGTATCTCGCGTCTACCTACCGCCACACTCGGCGACGGGGCGAAATTCGCCCCGGTCCCGCTCACCGCGATGCGCGGCACCATGGCGTACGTGCGCACGATCCACAGCAGCGCGGCGCCGGAGAACGCGCTCTCGTCGCAGAATGGCGGCGTGGAGACCTCGCTCGCGCTCACCGACAAACAGTTCAACCAGTTGCTCGCGCTGGTAGCGCAGGCTGCCGACGCAACCGACTCGATGACGGTCGCGTCTGGCCACGTTGCCGACTCGACGGCCAAGTCGGACGGCGGCCACACGCCTGGCATCTACTTCGAGTTCCAAGTCGAGAAACAAGCGCGTCCCGACCTCGACACCCGACCGCCGCACTACCCCGACCTGCTGCGCGCTCAGCGTCTCGAAGGCAGCGTGCTCGCGCAGTTCGTCGTCGACACCACCGGCCAAGTCGAGATGTCGACATTCAAGGTCGTCAACTCGACGCACGACCTGTTCACGAGCGCCGTGAAAGACGCGCTGTCGACCATGCGCTTTTCACCGGCGATCGCGGGCGGAATGAAGGTACGTCAGCTCGTCGAGATGCCGTTTCCGTTCAACCTTCCGTAATGGCGGCCAGCTAGCACAATCGACACTGGCGCCGCAAGATTTCATGAAATCTTTATGCGGCGCTCGAGAATCCTCATGCGGTCTTTATGGCGGCGATGATACCCTCCAAGGTTTCTCGCCGACGCATGCCATCTGCCTATCGCCATCTAAAACACATCGTTTTCGGCCGCCCGCTCGCGAGTGAGCGGCTGGAGCACGAGCGGTTGAACAAAAAGACGGCACTCGCCGTCTTGTCGTCCGACGCCATCTCGTCCGTCGCCTACGCGACCGACCAGATCCTGTTCGTTCTCGGTGGCGCGATCGGCCTTCTCGCGATCCACTACGTCGTCGGCATCTCGGCCGTCATCGTCGGGCTGCTGGTGCTGGTCGGACTGTCGTACCGGCAGACCATTTTCGCGTATCCGCACGGCGGCGGGTCATACACCGTCGCGCGCGAGAACCTGGGCGTCATGCCCGGTCTCATCGCCGCCGCCGCGCTGCTCACCGACTATATCCTCACCGTTGCCGTGTCGATCTCCGGCGGTGTCGCGGCAATCACGTCGGCCTATCCCGCCTTGGCCGTTCACACAGTGCTCATTTGCGCACTCTCAATCGTGCTGCTGGCCGTCGTGAACCTGCGCGGCGTTCGAGAATCCGGCGCGGCGTTCTCGCTGCCGACGTACGCGTTCATCATCATGATGTTGACGCTGCTAGCGGTCGGCGCGTTCCGGTATTTCACCGGCCACGAATTGGCGCCACTCGCTGGTCCATTGAAAGTCGATCCAGTTTCCGCGCGACAACACGGCCTGTCGCCGGTGTCGGGATTCGCGCTCGTGTACCTGCTGCTGCGCGGGTTCGCCGAAGGCTGCGCGGCGATGACGGGCACGGAAGCAATTTCCAACGGCGTCATGGCGTTCAAGTCGCCCGCGCAGAAGAATGCCGCCGCAACACTCGGCTGGATGGTCGCCATCCTCGCGGCCTTCTTCCTCGGCGTCTCGTTCCTCGCGCAGCATTACCATGTGATGCCGACGACGCGCGAGACGGTGCTGTCGGTGCTCGGACATCACATCTTTGGCGGCGGCCCGTTGTACTATGCGCTACAGTACACGACGTTCGCCGTCCTCGTGCTCGCCGCCAATACCGCGTTCGCTGATTTTCCGCGCCTTGCCGGAATTCTCGCGAACGATCGCTACATGCCGCGCCAGCTTGCCGCACGAGGCGATCGATTAGCATTCTCTAATGGTATCGTGACGCTGGCGTTCGTCGCCCTCGTGCTCGTGTGGCTGTTCAAGGGCGACACGAACGCACTCGTTCCACTCTACGCCATCGGCGTGTTCGTGTGCTTCACGCTGTCGCAAGCTGGCATGGTCGTCCACTGGCGAACGACGAAGGAAGCCGGCTGGCGCTGGAAGGCCTGGCTGAATGGAATCGGCGCCGTCGCAACCGGGCTCGTGTCGATCATTCAGCTCGTCACGAAGTTCACGACCGGCGGCTGGATCATTGCGCTCATCATTCCGGCCATCATCCTCGTGCTGCGAAAGATCCATGCGCACTACATGGAATTCGCCGAGGAGATCAAGTTCACGGGCCAGAGTCCGATCAATCCGCTGCATCACACGGTCATCGTTCCGGTCAATGGCATCACCAAGGCGACGTCGGCGGCGCTGGTGTATGCCACGACGATCGCGCAGGAAGTGATTGCCGTCTGCATCGAGGTCGACAAGCGCGACTCCGAGCAAATGCGAAGCGACTGGGACGCGTGGGACATCGGCGTCCCGCTCGAGATCGTGCCGTCGCCCTATCGGTCGGTGCTCAAGCCACTCGTGGAATTCGTGGAGAATCTGCGGATGGTCACGCCCGGCGAGCTGGTCACGGTCGTGGTGCCGGAGATCGTGCCGCACAGGTGGTGGGAGCACCTGCTGCACAACAAGACGGCGCTCTACATCCGAACGGCGTTTCTCTTCAAGCCGAATGTCGTCGTGGTGGCTGTCCCCTATCTAGTGGGACATGCGTATCGGCTGCGCGATCGCATGGAGCACGACGACGATCTGGACGAGATCGGGGACGATGTCAGCGACGATGCCGGTGCCGAGACCGGCCCGATTGGGCCGCCGACCGACGAGGCCGCGGACTAGCGGCCGGCCTGCGGGGTACAGCGAGAGGTGCGGGCGAGAATCGAACTCGCGAATAGCGAGTTTGCAGTTCTCACGAGCGTTTTACCGTGCCTTTCGACACGTTTCATGTCGAAGCATCTCCGTGAAAGAGCTCGGATCCACTTTGCAATGGATTTCGCGGATTCGCGCCGTTCTTCGGAGCAATGTACCTGGTTCTGCTCCCTGACTTCGACCTGCGAACTCTGCTGTTGTACCCAACGGATATTCTGCGCTTCCGCCGCCAACTATAGTATGGGGCGGCAACGGCTCAGTTATCGGCCAAACCAAATGGCGATAATCGGCGGCGTGCACCGCCGATCGTATGACCGCTCGGCTGGTGCGCCGAATGCGGGGGATACATACTTAGCCGACATGGATCAAATCGGACACGTGACTCGCGCCGAACCGAGCCCTTCGCTTCTTTCTATCCTTCGCTCGTGCGCATGGTGTGCTCCGTCTCAGTTGTCATCGCCAATGCCTCTCGATTTTCCGCCGGCGTTCGTTTGGTCGAAGATGCAAGCAGAGGCCGGTCAGTCGTTGGCCGAAATCGTTCGGCGCAAAGACCTCGAACGAACGGCCGGCCGCGGTCTGTTTTTCTGGGGAATTGGAAGTTCGCTCGGCGATTCGCTCAATACTCTGGTACACCAAGGACCTCCGCCTGTTGTGCTGTTCTCGATCATGAGAACCCCACCGAAGAAGACAGATTCGGCGCCCGCAGGCGTGCTTCTTTGGACGAATTTCATTGACGCAGCCGGTCGTAGTCAGCCGCTTCCGCCGCACACGTTGATCACGAGTCGCTCAACAACAGGAACGGGCGACAAGACTCGTCACTATGCGCTGGTCTGTCACTCGGACACTCGTCTGCGTCTTGAGCGCCTCGGCGAGTTGAATGCCTCGCATCTTTGGAACCTTGGCAGCGCCACGACGCGCGTCGGCTCGTCACAGGTCACGGCCGTAGTTGAGCACGGCGCTCTTTACTCTGATGATGTGCCAGGTGCCGGACCGTTCTATGAAGTGAACATGCGGGCCAGGCTTGCAGTTCCGTACTTCGTGAGGCTCAGTCGACCGCTACTGTTGCCGCAAGAAGCTCGATTCAACCTTACTCGCCATATGGATCCGACCTTCGTTGAGAACGATTGGATGGCGCACGTACACCGAATTCGAGTTCTTGCGGAGGAGTACTACGCCACGCAAGCAGGTCCGGACTTGTTTAGTACAGGCTCGTGATCTGATTCTGCGTTCACTAGCGCAGCACGACCGCGTACGGTTCTTCTAGCATGGCTGCGAAGTGCACCTTGGTCAGATCTTCGGGACTCGCGTTCTCGATAACCTTAACGCGAGTGAGACAGCCCTTGTCCACCCGACCGCGAATATAGGTCTCTGCGTCCTTTCCCTCGGAAGGACCAGTCCCGACTTGATACTCACCTAAATTGATATCCAGCTCCCCATGCTGAATTTCATTCAGCACGAGCGCGTATCTGGAGCCTCTCACGCGGACTCCTTGAGGAATTGGCTCCCAGTGCACACCGTCACGCGAATATTCCTGGGCAAAGACCTCTGTGTCCGGATGTCGCGATAGTATCTCCTGCATCACGATACTAATTCGCTCGCCATGCTCAACACGCATGCGCGCAAAAGGCTGGACTCGTGTGATCGGATGCATAGTCCCGCCGCCATATCCCCAAAAAATGCACCCAGCCGCGTCGTATTCGCGCCGCTTACGTTCTATGATTTGTTCGAACGTCTCGCCGGCGTGTCTGCCGACCTTCATGAACACGATGTGATCGAGATTTGCGTCCAACGCCATACACGACTCCTTGGCGAAGATACCTACTACTAGCAACCAGAATTTACTAATTCCTCGAATCGATATGTACGGTCGCTGGCTCGACCACGTTCAATCGTGGCGACTTCCCGAACGTATTGTATCCGCAAAGCCTGCGACCTGCCGTAAAAGTCTTCGAGTCGCTCGGCAGACAGCCGGCCGCTCACGAGGCCACTGTCCTTGATCTTGCGGAAGACCATTGCGCACGACCTTAGCTCAGGTGCGTCGTCGAGATGATAGCTGTGTAGCGACGGAATCATTTGCTCAAGAACCAAGCCTAGCTCAAGCGCCGCTTTCTGAGTACGTGCCAACACGTTGTTAGTCCATGCGCGTGTTGCATCGTCCGCGATTACGACAACGCCGGATCCACCGACCTTTGTAAGCGCCGCTGCACGTTCGAGAAACACCACGACGCTCTCACCGTTATTGTGTTGCCCCCAGGGTGGGTTGATGTGAAAGCCGTCAAAGGTTTCGGCGGTGCCTTCGGGAATCGGGTCAACGACGTTGTAGAGCACGGCCTTGGCCGATTCTGCGAACCCGGATTCTTCAGCAAAGCGCGTAACTGAGTTCACCATGCGCTCGTCGAAGTCAAGCACGGTGATCTCTCTCGGCCCGTACTCCAGAACACGTTCATTTACTAGGTGCGCGACCGACAGGCCGACTGCATCGCCATCGCCTACGAACACGAGGCGACCCTTGTCGAATCGTCGCGCGACAAACTCTGCATGAACCACCATGTCGCCCAGCTTCATGTAGATCTGGTCGAATTCGCGAAGAGGCAGCGGCCGGTTCGTGACTACGTCTGAGATTGCATTCAGGGCTTGTCTGAGGTCGAGGGTCATGACGAGCACTGCTCCGGAGTAAATGTCTCTCTACGGCAGACTTCGACGGTCCGTCGGCCCTTCTTTTGGAATTCCAGCGGCCAGCCCGTTGAGACTATCACGCATGGGTTGGTTAAATAGATATTTGGCAACCAAGAAACCTAATCCGAAGACCTCTGTCAACACGGACGGCAGTAAGATCTTTAATAAATCGACGTTCAGCGACAGCGCGCCAAGACCTTGCGCGACAACCAACGCGAACACCGCGACGACTTGGAACGTTATCAACCCGAATGTCCACCGTGCGCACGTCCGACGGAGTGACCGCTCATCGCGCACGAGGTCCGACCAGGAAGTTAGAAACGTTCGCGTCCGCTCTCTCGATTCCCATTCGCTGTAGCTCTGAGGTAGCCAGACCGCCGGGTCTCCGGGCTGTATCTCCGCGAGCACGGTCAGTCCAATCTTTTCGACTGGTTGCGGCGGCTCGGCTGGTCGTCCGGCGTCGCCTGCTGGTAGAGAATTCGTCATGCGGCAAGGAGGCCGAGTCCTTCGAGGCGAATGTCCATCGCCGTTCGCGAGACTTGAAACCAGCGCGCCATCCCCTCAGGGTCACCGATCTCGACCCAGCGCCGTCTCACTTGCTCGTCGGGCATGAGCAGCGCTGCGGCAAATATGTTCGCTTCCCACTCCTTGCGCCGTTGCTCCGTCCACGCCGAGTCCGGATCAATAGTCGATCTGAAGCTGTCGGCGTTGTCAATGAATTCGACATCGCCTCCGGTTAGATGAAGATTCATATGTCCAATCTCGTGCGCGACCGTGAAGCGCTTTCGAACTGCCGAATCATCCGCATTGACGTAAATGGCTGGTACACCGCCTCTGATGGCGAGCAATCCATGAACGTCCGCCTCACCAAACTTCGCGTTGTAGACCTTTATGCCCAGCGAATTCGCTAGGCGAATTGGGTCAACCGCCATCTCTATCAGTCCGTGCGCTTCAAGTACTCCACGAGCGCGCGCTTCGATATCGGGTTTTTTCATACGTAACGATCGTCTATCGTCTGATTTATTTCGTTCAGCACTGGTTTGGCGAGTAGACCGTGAATCTCCGTCGCGAGTTCCTGAACGGACAGTGCTGCGTCGAACAGATATAGAGGCACGCCCACGGCGATTGAGTAGGTAACGGCGACC
Organism: Gemmatimonadaceae bacterium; assembly: GCA_036499625.1. Lineage (GTDB taxonomy): Bacteria > Gemmatimonadota > Gemmatimonadetes > Gemmatimonadales > Gemmatimonadaceae > JAQBQB01. Next base: position 227,588 of record DASYDJ010000042.1, on the reverse strand, counting down.
GAAGCTTGTAGTCCCGTGTGAAGGCCAGCCTCCCAGTTCGTTATCATCGGCCTCCCTGCGGGATCTGCCTTGATCCGCTGTAGCGTAATCGCTGGGTCTGTGTAGAGCATCACAATCATCGTCGGCTTCAGACGTTGGAATCCTACGAGCGAGTAAGGCGTTACGCGGAAGCCGTAACTTTCTTTGGTCACCGCGTGTGAGTCGATCACTACTGGCGTAGACAGCCGCTCCTTCGCGGCGAAGGTGAGCAGCATTTTGTCGACAGCTTCAATATCAGCTCGTGACGCGATGTCGGCGGATCGGCGGCGTAACTCCTCCTGCTGCAATCCGGCGCGTTTCTTCGAGAGGTACGCTGTCAATTGAGCGCCGTATTCGAATACGGCGAGATTTGGAAGTCGTTCCCGGAGAGTCGCGGATAGCGTGCTTTTTCCGGACGCGGGGGCACCAGTTAGATACAGGACGTGTTCTGACATACAACCTCTCTCGGGTGAGCTGTGGCGTGTTCGCAACCGCCTGCCGGCGAACTTCCCCCGTGGCAAAGGCGTCCCGTCCCGTTCGGCCGTTCACGCTGCTATACTGAAAATTCGAGTTACGATTGCCCGTCTGTGGACTTCAGCGACGGCGGATGTGTTGGTACTGGGCAGGTTGGCGTGACTGCGTCGAGTTTCGGCGACGATCGATTGCAAGGAAGCATGTCAAACAATCGTAATGAACGCCACCAGCGCGCTGCGTCATGAGACCCTGCAGACTGCCAGGATTTTCTGACTCGGATCGTATTGGGAGAGGACGCGGAAACTGCCGCCAAAGAAATTGGCGCCCCGTGGGTCGTTCAAGCGCGCGGCGAAGCGCGCCGGACTCCCCCGCGAATTCCGTCAGCACGATCTCCGGCACCGGCGCGTTACGACATGGTTAGCGGAGGGACGTTCTCCGGTCGCGGTGCAAATGGCGATGGGCCACTCCGACCTCAGGACGACGATGGGTTATTACAAGCTTCTGCCTGAGCATGCTCGGAGTCTGCTGGAGGACATCGGGCATACGACATCGACGCTTTCGATTCGCACGGCTGGCACGCCGGTGGAAAAAATCGGCTAGCGATAAGGCGCAGAACAAAAACGAAAAAACCACCGCAGTTGGGTGGTTTTCTCTCTTTATGTACCCGCTGTTGTACCCAAGCTCAGGGCTCAGAAACAGCCCACTTGTTCAACCTTCAGTAACTCCAACACTCAGCGAGAGGTGCGGGCGAGAATCGAACTCGCGAATAGCGGTTTTGCAGACCGCTGCCTTACCACTTGGCTACCGCACCAAAAATACCGATAAACCATTACGAGACAACGAATTGCATCATCAATGCCGATCTTGGACCGCCGGCCGACCGCGCGTTGTATTCCCGACGGATGCCCTTCGGCTACCATGGCGAGATCGACCGTGCTACAAAATAAGCAAGATCGAAAACGGAAGCGAGCGTTGACCTATTCAATGCACCAACCCACAAAAATTGCGCGGCTATTGCGTCCAAATCAGGATCGCCCCGCAGTCGTACCCCGGAGTATCGAACCGCTCCGGCCGCGCGATTCCGCTCCGATAAATCTCGATCCCGTAGGTGTGCTTCGGGTCAAACATGCTATTGATGTTGTAGAGGGGAACCCGATAGCCGTCCAAGAAGTACACTGGCTCGCACGATCGCGCGCCAAATTGTGGGTACATCTCGGGGATGCACCCGTCCGGTACTCCAGTTGAGCGGGCGACGAAGTGGCAGTGCATACCCGGCGCTTGCAAGATGAGAGTTCCAAGTCCGAGCGCAGGATGCGAATCGAGCATTTTCCTGCCCACGCACGACGGGACAGCCCGCTCGCACCGCGCGAAAAATCCTTCTTTCACGCCGGCATCCGACCACATCAGTCGCGTTGCATTGACCTCGACCGTGGGCAGTGTCGCCGTCGACCCCAGGCGACTCGGCGTGATTGCGACGACGAATTCGGCAGCGGTGTCCGCACGTAGTTTGAATCGCTGGGGCGCGTAGCCAGGCTTGCGGACCTCGAGCATGTAATACCCGGCGATCGGTCGGAGCGCGTTGAGGACCGCCGTGCCGGTGCTCGACGTCTGCATCTGATTGCCGAGTGTATCGCGGATCGCGGCGCGATCGATGGGCGCGCGCGTAGCCTGGTCAAACACGTGGAGCAACGCGGGGCCGTGCGAGAGGTCGACGTTACCGACGCGTGCGGGCAGCTCGATCCGGACGTCCGTGCCCGACGGCACCAGATCGACGTTCGTCGATTGCCTCCAGGGAATGCCGAACTGCGCCATCAGCTCGTCTTCAGCCTCGACGACGTAGGGGCCGGGGACGGTCATCGGGAGGGTGAAGGCGCCCGTCGAATCGACCTGCGTCGCCATGGTCGTGCCGGCGATGCGCACTATCGCATCGGGTACGGCCGCGCCGTTACCGGCGACGAAGACATGACCGGTGATCATCGGGAGCTGGCCGACCCATGCGGTGCCGTTAGACCATGACGCCTCCGCGATGTCGCCTCCGGTATCGCGGAAGCCCGCGGCGTCCACAGCTCCGCGCTGTTGAGTCCCGATACCATCGAGGTCGATCACCACGTCCGGCGTCTTTGGGATGTGCAACGTCCAGTGGGTGATCATGGCGACGCCGTTGGGCATCGTCGTAAACAGGAGCTGGCCGCCGGCACCGCCCGCGGTCTCAGCTCGGCTCACATTCGTAAAGTGAAATGTCAGGCTGTCAATCGCTGGAAGCGTCCGGCTCAACCAGAGCACGCCCGCAATGTCGACGACTGAATCCTGATGCGGCGTCGGCTCGAAGGCGATACCGACCTCCGGCGTTGGCGCGTTCGCGTCGCCGACCACCGAGAGACAGTGGCCGCGCAGAAAGGTCGAATCCATGAGCACTTCGGCATCGGGCCCAAGGAAGACGTCCGTTGTCGCACTCCGTATTCGGTAACCCTTGGCCGCGAAGGCCTGAGCCGTGCGCACCGCGACGACGGGCTTGGACGCGACATAGATACTGTCGACTACGGTTTGCGTATCGATTCGACGCCCGTTGGCGCTCGACTTCCTGGTATAGAGGATCGAGCGGACTTTGGGCGCGTCGACGTCGCGGGCGACAACGCTGGCGAGGAGCGCATTGCGTGCCTGATCCCAGAGCGCGAACGCCGCCGGAGCGCTCTTCGTGGCGGGACAAAGCGTCTGATCGTGGACCGCGACGGCGTCGAGCAACTGAGGCAAGACATCGAGCGACAGATTCGCGGTCAGGCTGGCGTCGGCGGTCAGCGTCGCAATCGCAGCAGACGCGGGACGAAATCCGATGTGGATGGCCGTGATCTTGGCAGCCCCACCAGCGCCGGCGAGCTGGTAGAGACCCGACGCGTTGGTGACGGTGCGGGCCATCGTCTTACCCGTCGAGTCGAGGAGCGCGACGACAGCGCCGGCGACCGGGGTGTTGGACGAGGACTCCGTCACGTGGCCCGTGACGCGTTGCGCAGCGAGCGAGCGGCTCGTGCCGACGAGGGCCAGGGCGCAGAGGCCGACCCAGGTCACACTGCGCGCGCGGGAGTGCATCCTATCGAGGTACGCGGCCATACACCCTCACTGGGGGTTCCGGTTTCGAGCTGTGCCTCTGCGCGCCAACATCACGTCTCTTGAGAGTTGACTAAGCATAAGGCTTTCAGCCGATGCCGAGCAACGCAGATTGAGGATATTAATACACTAATATGCGCTTGACGATGCCAGAGGCCCAGGGCTTGGCTAGGCCGTTGGTTCCGAACGACACGTTGGTTTGTCCGATAATGGATCCCTTTTTTACGACTCCGTAAGACCACTTAGTAGAAGGGTTGTTTGGGCAACTGAATTTTATTTTCATGAGTAGTTGATATTTATAATATTATAAATATCAAAACTGCACGCAACTGACCGCCGGCCAATCGCAAGACGGAAAGAATGTCGTGCATTCCCGTGTATTCCCTGGGTGGTTTCAACTGAGGTTGAAACACATGCGGCGGGAATACGCCGGGAACGCAAAGATCCAGAAAATCGAACATTCGTAAGCGCTGTGATATGAACGACTTGAGGCCCATCTAACTGAATGAAATTCATTCAATCGACTGGGCCTCTTCGCTATCAAATAGACTTCCAGCGGTTTTGCAGGCGGCTCCCGGGTCGCGATCCGGGCTCCGGCTCGTCTCTTGTATAGAAGAGAGCCATGGAGACGCACTCCAGCGGCGAACGCCGCGACCGGGCGGTCGATCAGACTCGCGGACACCTCCGCGTATTCTGGGATCTCATCTTTGGCACGCTCCGGCTGATCCGCCGGCACGTGCGAAACGCGTATGCAGTGTTCGGCATTTTCCTGCTCGCCGGCGCCGGCATCGCTGTCGCCTGCACGTGGGCCTTTACGAAGCTCGCCGGGAACGTGCGTCAGGGACACACCCAGCAGTTCGACGACACCGTGCTGCGCTGGATGGCCGCGCACCAATCGGCAACCGTGCAGTCGATCATGGTCGAGATCACCGCACTCGGCACCGGAGTCGTCGTGGGGATGATCGTGCTCGTCGCCGGGATGTTCCTGTGGCTCAATCACCACAAGCATTCTGCCATTCTCCTCGTCGCGGCGACACTCGGCGGCATCGTGCTCGACAATTTGCTCAAGATCGGCTTCAACCGTCCGCGTCCCCAGATCTTTCATTGGGGAACGTATGCGATGAGCTCCTCATTTCCGTCGGGACACGCGATGAGCTCCGTGATCGTATACGGCACGGTGGCGTATCTCGCGGCGCGGTTGCAGCGCAACCTGGCATCGCGGATTCTGACGATGCTCCTCGCGGTCGTGATGATTTCCGCCATTTGCTTCAGCCGTATGTACCTCGGCGTGCACTATCCGTCGGACATCGCGGCTGGACTCGTGATTGGACTCGCGTGGGCAGGCTTCTGCATGGCGGTCCTCGAGGCGGCGCAACTCTATGCCAAGTTCAATGCACCGCAGATGCTCGAGGACGAGCGACCTGCGCCGGCCGGTGCGTCGCCGTCGTCATAGCGATGGTGCCGTCGTGGAACGGCTCTTGAAGCGACGTCGGCCAGTTCGCGGTCACCGGGGATTCGCGAGCGGGAACGCGGGGCACACGCCCCGATCGACCAGGAGCCTCAGATGGCAGCACGCAAGAAGTCGGGCGGCCGGAAGAAATCCACTCATCGCAAATATGGAAAGGCCGCTGGAAAGAGCGTCGAGAGCGCGATGAAGCGGCGGAAGAAGGGTACGCTCAAGAGCGGAAAGGGCGGGAAAGGCGGCAAGGTAAAGAGCCGGAAGCAGGCGATCGCGATTGGACTCTCGGAAGCGCGGAAGAAAGGAGCGAAGGTTCCGCGCAAGAAGTCGTCGCGGAAGAAGTCGTCGGCGCGGAAGTCGTCCGCCAAGAAGAGGTCGTAGCTGCGGCGCAGGACGGACGTCGAGTCGGATGAGTGACGAATCCTCATCCGATTGGCGCGTTCCGGGACGGCGTACGACACCACTCGCCACGCATGGCGCCGGAAACGATATTTCTCGACCCGACCGTTTCCCTCCCGCGAACATGCACTGGCGGCTCGCGCCGCCATAGGTGATAGAATGACGAAAGAAGTGAGCTCGGTTGCCAGCCGCAGCGGCCTGTCACGCATCGCGCTGTTCCCGCCCGACCTCAAGCCCTGCTCGATCGACCTCAGCGACAACACGAACCTCTGGGGCGCGCCACCGAGTGCCGAGCGCGTCATCCGCGAGGACGCGACGCGGTCGCCGGCGAGATATCCGGAGCCCTACTCGGAGTCGCTCAAAGACGCGTTGTCGGAATACGTCGGCGTCGATCCATCGCAAATTGTCGTTGGCTGCGGCTCGGACGATGTGCTCGACTCGTCGATCCGCGCGTTCGGTGAACCGGGCGAGCGTATCGTGCTGCCCGATCCGACGTTCTCCATGCTCCCGTTCTTTGCGCGCGCCAACGGGCTGGAGATTTCGTTCGTCACACTCACGGCCGACTACGACATGGACGTCGAGCGCACACTCGCGCTCGACGGCAAGATCGTCTACGTCTGTTCGCCGGGAAATCCCACGGGCAATGTCATTCCGCGGAAAACGATCGAGGCGATCGTCGAAGGAACGCGCGGTCTCGTCATCATCGATGAAGCGTACTTCGAGTTCGCCGGCGTGACGTCGGTCGATCTCACCAAGCAATGCGATCGAATCGTCGTCGTGCGCACGATGTCGAAGGCGCTCGGACTCGCAGGGTTGCGCGTTGGCTACGGTATTGCGGCACCAGCCGTCGTCACCGAAATCGAAAAGTCGCGCGGTCCATTCAAGGTGAGCGGTACCTCAGAGCGCGCTGCCGTTGCCGCCGTGACGAAGGACGTGGCGTGGATTCAAGCCAACGCGCGCGAAGCCGTCGAGTGTCGCGAGAAATTCGCCGCCGCCCTTCGCGACATGGGCCTCGGGGCGATTCCGTCGGGCTCGAATTTCCTGTGCGTCCCGCTCCTGGGCGCCGAGCAGTTCGCTGATGCGATGCGTGAGCACGACATTGCGCTCAAGGCGTTCTCGAAGCTTCCCTGCGCGGCAGGTTCAACGCTCGCTGCGACGGGTGGCGATGCGTTGCGAATCACCATGGCGCCGTGGCCGACGATGGTGAAGGTGCTCGACGCGATGAAGGCCGTCCTCGCACAGCGATCGTAGCGCGGAGCGCTCGGCCCTACGGCAGTTTTTCGAGTCGCAGACGAGCCCGCGCCGCCAGCGCGGACCACTCAGCGTCGCCGTCAGCCAACAGCGCGATCGCTCGCCGATAACTCGCGCGCGCCGCGTCGCGGTTGCCCATGCGCTCGTATGCCTCACCGATCCCGACGTCGACCGGCGCCAGATACATCAGATCGTAGCCGCCAGGATCGGGAAAGGTCTGGTACCACCGCATCGCATCCGCCGGTCGTCCGAGCTCCTGCAGCAACTCGGCGCGCAGGTATCGGTCGTGTGCCGACGGATAGTTCAACGCGCTCGGTAGCACGCGGCCCGGTAGCTCGCTCGGAGGGCCAAGCATGGCGAGTGCCTGCGCCGATTCACCACGCCGATGCAGAAGCTCGGCGCGAATCAACTTTGCCGTTGCAAGCTCGTATTCGTGGTCCGTTTGGGTCACGTTACCGTGGCCGAGCTGGTCCGCGTAATGCGCTGCGCCAGTCACGTCGCCAGCTTTGATCGAGAGCATCGCGAGCAAATACGCGCGACGGGGCGGATAAATGCTGTTCACCGCCAACTGGTCGGAGTACGGCCCGATCATTCCTTCGTCGTGAAGCGCGAGTAACTCGCCGCGAAGCGACAACGCCTCAGCGGGCGGCGTCGCGCGAAACGGCAGGCAGGCAATCGCCGCGCGATACTCGATCGACCGCGCCGGCGTCAGCGTCGTACTCGATGCCAGAGTACTCATCGCGTCGGCCGTGTGCCCATGCGCTACCGTAAGCTCCGCGTCGATGATCGTACCGATCGCGCGCATGAACGGCGCTCGACCCGCACGCGTCAGTGTTGCCGCCGTCGCGCGCGCCGAGGGTTGCTCGGCGGCGTACACCGCGATCATCGCCGCCACGGAGTATGCGGTATTGTCGTCGAGCCGAGCGATCGCGGCGTTCACACGCTCCGCTTCGACGGCGTCGCCCATGACGTTCGCGCGCAATCCGCGCAGCTCGAGCGCCTGCGGTCCGTCGACGCCGGCCGCGATGGCGCGACGAGTGAGCGAATCGACCGCCGACACCCGTCCCTCAGCGGCCGCAATTCGCGCCAGATGCACCATCGTGCCCACGTCGGTCACGGAGATCGCCAGCGATTGCTCGTACGCTTCGCGCGCCTCGGGAATGGTCCAGCCAAGCACCGGCCCCCAGTGGAAACGCAATTCGCCGAGCTCGTACCATGCGTCCGCCTGCCCGACGTCGTTGATCAGCCCGAGTCTCGTGAGACGCTCGGCCTCGATGGGATCGCCACGCGCATAGGCGGCCGCCGCGCGCACGCGAAGCCGATCGACCGGCGCCAGCCGATCGATGTAACGCATCGCTCGCTGCATCGCGAAATCCGACATCGTATAGTCATCCGCCCAATTGGCCGCGCGGCTCAGGTTCAGATACGCGAGCGCAAAAGTCGTGTCGGCATCGACAGCGGTCTTGTACGCCTTCGCGGCATCGGCAAATCGGCCTGCCGCCAGCTCTCGATCGCCGGCGAGAAATGCGCGCAGCGCGACGAGCGACGGCGTGAGCTCGGCCGTCGATAGAGGATGCTGCGGCGCCGCGCCAGTCGGTTGCGTGGCGAGAATCTGCCACACGATCTCGTCAGTCAATTGCGCGAGATCATCGCTGCGTCCGGCGGCTTCGGCGCGGGCGATTGGGCCAAGGCTCGTTGCGCTGTCAAACAACGCCGCATTGATTCGGACGGAATCGCCGCGCGCGGCCACGCGGCCGAGCAACACGAAACGTGGACGGAAGCGCGCGACGACCGAACGCGCGCCTTCGGCACCGGCGGCATCGGGTGTAAAGGCGCGTCCAACTTTAAGAATTGATTGCGGGTCGAGCGCACGCATCGATCCGTCGCGATCAAATCGATCGGCGAGCAGCGACACCATGTCATCACCGAGGTGCGCGACTGTCGGGCTGCCGTCGACGACGAACGGAAGCACGGCGACGGGAGCAGTGGGTATTGTCGGCGCGACCTCGCCCGAAGCCGAGAGGCGCGGCCCACGAATTAGCCACACCGCAACGAGTACTGCTGCGGCGATGCCGATCGTTAGGGCGACGACTCTCGATCGCGACAACCGAGCTGCGTGCGGAGCTGCTGCTGGCGCGATTGATGGCGCCGGCGAGGACGCCGCTGGCAGTGCGATCTCCGACGTCAGCGCGGCAAGTCGCGGCGGCGGTGCGATCGTCGCCCGTTCTCGGATGGCGTCCATCAGCGCGACCGTTTCAGCGGCGGGTTCGGCTTCGAACTCGGAGCGAAGGCGCGTGCTGAATTCCTCGTACGTGCGCAACGCTCCCGCGCGATCGGCTGACGTATCGAGAAGTGTCATGATGCGCCGCACGATCGCTTCGTCGAATGGCTCGAGCGTCGCCGCGCGACGCGCCCATCTAATTGCTTCGTCGAAGTGCCCAGCGACTTCCTCGCGCTCGCTCAATAGCCGCGAAGCCTGAACGGCCCGGCCGCGAAGCCGCGCGCGTTCCCGCTCGAGCCATTGTTCGAAGTCCGAGGTTTCTTCTATGTAGAAGCCCGGGAGCAGATCGCCCTGATACAGCGCCATTGCTTCCGCGAGCGCGCCGCGGTCGAGCGCATCCTCGAAGCCCGCGGCGTCGCACCAGATCCGGTGCCAATCGAGTCCGAGCTCGGCGTGCCCACGACTCAGTAACGTGTCGGCGCCAATCGTCTGGCGAAGTTGGCTCACGGCCTTGCTCAGCGATGCACGCGCCCGCTCGTCGTCCCGGTCCGGCCACAAGAGTCCCACGATCGTGTCGCGCCGGTGGTATCCGCGCGGAACTGCGATCGCGAGATAGGCCAACAAGGCCTGCCGCTTGGGCTGCGCAAGGACGGAGTGAAGCACATCGCCCTCGCTTCCACGGACCTCCAGACGCCCAAGTACCTGGAGAGTAATCACTTAACCTCGTGGAAGAATTCGGCAGAAATAGGTCAGACTCGGCTCTCAACTTTACCCTTGTTCGCGGACCGAGGCAATGAAATTGGCGATCGATTTGGTCGGGGAAATCCGAAGGTTCGGGACGTTGCAGCCGCCCACGGGATGGATGACCTGCGACGGCGCCGAGCTTCGTATCGCAGAGCATCAGCCGCTCTTTGCGTTGCTCGGGTGGACCTGCGGCGGTGACGGGCACTCGACGTTTCGTTTGCCAGCGCTGTGGGAACGTCCGTCGGGGTGCATCTACGCGATCGCCGTGAACGGGTTCTATCCAACGAGGGACGAAGCGATGCCAGATGCCGGAACGGTCGGAGAGATTCGCCTATTTGCCGGGCGGCATGCGCCCGTCGGTTGGGTGCCGTGCGATGGGCGCCTGCTCCCGATCGAGGCCCCGTATCTCGAGTTGTATTCCATCCTCGGCAAGCGCTGGGGCGGTGACGTGGCGACGTTCGGCGTTCCAAATTTCTGGGACGAACCGCAAACAGGTACAGCATCGGTCGTTGACCGTTACAGCTATCTCGTCGCGTGCGTTCAGCCTTCATCACCAGCAGTCGCCGATCCCAACTCCTAGCCGCTGATGTGGCACATCGTCACGGAGCATTAGCCATGTATCGCCTGCATCGCACCGTTCGCCCGTTTGCCGCCGTCGCACTCTGCATCGTCGCCATTGAGTGCTCGAGCGATCAACTCCTCGCGCCACTCTCGGCACCGACCTTGTCGAGCATCGGCGCGGCGAGTGGTGTGCGCGGCACGACGGCGACGCTGGCGCTCACCGGTACGAACTTCGTGCCCCGAGCGACGACCGTTGAAGTGAGCGGCGGCGGCGTGACGACGACGAGCGTGACCGTCGCCAGCGCGACGTCGGCCTCGGCGTCGCTCGCCATTGACGCGAACGCCGCGCTTGGAGTTCGCAACGTGACCGTCGAGACGGCCGGTGGGACGAGTGCCGCGACGACGTTCACGGTGAATCCACCCGTGCCCACGCTCGCGACGGTGCTTCCGGCCGCCGCGGTGCGCGGCATGACGCAGACCGTGACTCTTGCCGGCACGAACTTCGTGACCGGCGCGACGACCGTCGTCGTCAGCGGCACGGGCGTGACCGTGAGCAATGTGAACGTGACCAGCGCTTCGACGCTCACCGCCAATGTGGCGATCGACGCGAGTGCCGCGATCGGCGATCGCACGGTGACGATCTCGACGGCCGGCGGCACGAGTGGCACGGTGCCGCTCTCGATCACGCCGCAGGCACCGACCCTCGCCTCGTTGAGTCCCACGACCGGTGTCACGAACACCGTTGTTAACGAAACACTCACAGGCGCGAACTTCGTCGGGAACGTCACCGTGCTCGTGAGCGGAGCCGGCGTGACGGCCACGAATACCGTCGTCGTGAATGACTCGACCATCACCGCGCAGTTCGTCGTTGTCGGCGACGCCACGCTCGGCACGCGCACGGTCACGATCATGACCGCGGGTGGGATGAGTGGCGGCGTCACGTTCACGGTCAATCCACCGGCGGCGACGGTGGCGAGCATCACCCCGAACAACGGGATGCGCGGCACCGCGGTCGCGGTCAGCATCACGGGATCGAACTTCATCGTGGGCGCGACGTCGGTCGCGGTGGCCGGACCTGGTGTCGCCGTGAGCAACGTCGTCGTGACGAGCAGCACGGCGCTCACCGCGACGTTCACGGTCGACACCGCGGCCACGCTTGGTTTGCATGACGTCTCCGTCATCACTGCCGGCGGCAGCGTTGGCGTCGTGTCGTTCACGGTGAACGCCCAACCGCCCACGGTCACCAATGCGTCGACCGGCACCGGACAGCGCGGCCAGACGATCGCCGTCACGATCACCGGCACGGGTTTCGTGCAGGGGGGAACGACGGTGAACGTGAGCGGCGCCGGCGTGACGGTGAGTACGGTGACCGTCACGAGCCCAACATCGCTCACGGTGTTGCTCGTGATCAGCGCGACCGCGGACCTGGGATCGCACGACGTGACCGTGACAACGGGCGGCGGTACGAGCTTCGCGCTGTCCATCACGATTACCGCGCCGTCGCCGACACTCACGACAATCAGTCCGTCGACGGGCGGCCTCGCCACCGCCGTCGGTGTCACACTCACTGGCACGAACTTCGACCCTGCGAACACCACCGTCAGCATCGACGGAACCGGTGTGACGTCGAGTGCCGTGTCGGTGGTGAATGGAACGTCGCTTACCGCCACGTTCACCGTCGACGCGAGCGCTGCACTCGGCGCGCGCAACGTAACCGTGACGACCGCGGGCGGGACCAGCGCATCGCAAACATTCACCGTGACCGGCACCGGTCCGACGTTGACGAGCCTTACGCCGACGCTCGGCGTGCAAGGCAATACCGTTGCGATGACGCTCACGGGTACCGCTTTCGTTGCCGGCGGAACGACCGTCGCGGTTGACGGCACCGGCGTCGCCGTCAACACCGTGAATGTGACGAGTGGCACGTCGCTCACCGCGAACTTCGTCCTCGCGAGCGGCGCGACGCTCGGCGCGCACAACGTGAAGGTGACCACGAGCGCGGGGACGAGCGCCGCGCAGACCTTCACGGTGAATCCGCCGCTCCCGACGCTCGCGAGCATCTCGCCGAACACCGGCGCACAAGGTGGCGTGCAAACCATCACGGTCACCGGCACGAACTTCGTGTCCGGCGCGACGACGGTGGAGGTGAGCGGCACGAACGTGACGGTGAGCAACGTCAGCGTCGCGAGCGCCACCTCGCTGACTGCCGACTTCACGGTGGCAGCCGGCGCGGTGCTCGGCGCGCGCGACGTGACGGTGATGACCGCGGGCGGAACGAGCTCGGCGCAGACCTTCACGATCGTCGTTGCGCCGACGATCACAACTTTCGACGCCTTGGCAACACATCTCCAGGCGACGCAGCCGTCGCGCTTGCGGTGGACGACGAGCAACGCCGCCACGTGCACGATCGACAACGGCGTCGGCACCGTGACCAGTTGCAACGACAGCCTTTTTGTCACGCCGGGAACGACCAAGACATATACGCTCACGGCCACCAGCGCCGGCGCGAGCACGACCGCGACGTTCCAACTCTTTGCCAACGAGCCGGGACGGTTCGTTTACTCGACCTCGAGCAACGGCGCCAACACCACACATGTCCACCAGTTCTCACTGGATGCGACGACCGGCGATCTCACGGCGATTGGCAGCGGGAACGTAAGTGCCGGCGGCGGTACGGAGGGCATCGCGGCCGATCCGGCGGGGAAATTCGTCTACGTGACGAACAACTCCAGTAACAACGTCCAGATGTACAGCATCGATCAGACGACCGGAGCATTGACCTCGTTGGGCACGGTGGGCACGGGCACCCAGCCGCGCGAAATCGCGGTCGACCCGACCGGCCGCTTCGCGTACGTCGTCAACAACAACGGCGGGGGCACCGGCAGTATTTCACGATACACCATCGATGGTAGCACCGGCCTGTTGACAGCCAACGGCACGACCCCGATCGGCACCAATCCGCAAGGTATCGCGATCGAGAGAGCCGGACGATTCCTCTACGCCACCAATTTCGGCAGCGGATCGCTTCAGGAATTCGCGATCAATGCGGATGGCTCGCTCACTTCGATTGGCACCGTCTCCGGTCTCACCAGAGCCTTCTACCTCACGTCGGATCCGGGCGGACGGTTCCTCTATGTCACGACCTCGAGTGCCCCGAATCCGACCGGCGTTGCGCAGTACAAGATCGAGAGCGACGGCACGCTGACCCTGCTCACGCCGTTGACCAATCTGGGTGGAACCATAGACGGAGTCGCCGTCGATGCGACCAGCCGCTTTGCGTATGCCTTGGACTTCAACAACTGCATTCTTCACGAATTCACGGTCGATCAGAGCACGGGCATCCTGACACAATTTGTCGCGCCGACGCTACCACATGCACCGAACCCGTGCCAGAACATCAATCCCTTCGCGATCGCGCTCGATCCGCAGGGCAAGTTCGCGTACATGACGAATCAGCTCGGCAACACACTCGGCATTTTCGCGATTGACGCAACGACGGGCGCGCTCTCGCCCGTGACGGCACCGCTGACCACGATAGCGGCTGGAACGAACCCTTGGGGTGTTGTGGTGACGCCATGAACGGTTCGCGGTAAAGGAGCATCGATGGCGAATCCACTGGGCAGCTTGGTGCTGCAACAGGTGATGAAACGGGTGAGCCAGAAAGTCGAGCCTTACCTCGGCTTCCTGTTGAAAATGCGCTTGCCGGAAATAACGGTGACCAAGATCAACACGAAGATCCTCCGGCAGGAGATCGTGGATAAGGAGGAGGTGTTCGATACGAACTCGATGAAGTCGACCGTCAGATACGTGCGCCGGCCGATGCAGATCGTGTATACGCGCTCCCTTCAACGGGTAATCAAGGAGAGGCTTCATGGTGTGACCGTCGTGTCACCCACCGTGTTCAAGGTGCTCGTGAGCTACGACATGGTGCAGGCGCCCACGGAACCGTGTCCCAACCTCAGCGCACCACGACTCGATTCAATCGTGGCATGGGCCAAGTCGGTCGGATTGCAGAACCCGGGATCGATCTTCACGGGCGTCGCGCTGCCCCATTATTACGGCCAGCACGCGTACGTCGTCGCCGGCCATCTCGGAACGGTCAGCGACATCATGGCCAACACCGGGCTCTCGCGAGAGGTGGTCCTGACCGGAATGCGCGATCCACTAGTGTACCTCATGCTGTGGACGCCCTCAGTCATCAGCGGAGGCGTCCAGCTCGAGTGGTCGAATGTCCGTCGGTTGCTCGAGGGCGGATATGCGCGCGCGCAGGTCACGATCGGCAGAGATCCGATCCGGCTGACCGGCGCGACGCAGCAGATCCGCGACATGTTCGGCGACTCGCTGCTGTCCATCAACGCCCTGACCGAGTACGGCCACGCGCTCACCGGCACCGCGCAACACAACCTGCTCATCCTGGACGGCGAGCACATCGTGTACGTCGTCATCGGTGCGGGCGGCCACTGGTCCAGCACACCCGGCGACGCCAACATCGCCGTCGCGTGCTGGAACAAACACGGCATGTGGCCAGGCACCATTCGCAACATGCGCCGCGCGCTGGCCGACGGTACAGTCATGCGCGCCGTGATCGACGGAGCCCAAACCGGCGATCGCGAGGAATTGACGCGACTCATCGCGACGACGCGAAACCCGGATTCACTCTACGCGTTGATTCGCGCCCTCTCGGGACATATCGTGCGCGGCCCCTCGAACATCATCGGGACGCTCCTGAGGCAGAGCGGTCAGGTCAAAGACAATTGGACGAAAGATTGACACGCAATTCTACCGAGGTCCATCGTGGCAACTAGATACTTTGCTCATTTAATAATGCTCATTGGCACACCGGTGCTGCTGCACGCTCAGGCGCGCCCGTTCACGGCATCGCTCGGAATCGGCTCCGGCGCGACGTCGTTCTCCTGCGACGCATGCGGCTCCCACCACGACGCCGGCGTCGCCTGGCTCGCGAGCGCTGGCGTGCGCGTTCACCCCGCGCTCGTTGTCGCCGCCGAGGCCAGTGGCTGGAGCGGGAACTACGCGGACTCGCGCGGTACCGGCAACGCAAGAATCGTATTCGGCGACGTCGACGTGGCGTGGCATCCACGGCCAACGTCCGGCTTCTTCGTCAAAGCGGGTGCGGGCGCCGCGTGGATCACGGATGACGTCACGATCACGCAAGTCGGCAAGACGACCGTCACGTCACACAGCCCGGCTTTCATAGTCGGCGCCGGCTGGGACATGCCGGTCGCGCGAGGCTTCGCCATCACACCGTATGCGAACCTCGACTACGCCGCGCAGTCGAACGGCACGGTGAACGGCTTTCGCGGAGCGCAGAAGCTCGGTGGCACGCTCGCGCACGTCGGAATAGCGGCAACGCTTCGATAGCAGCTGCCGCTCGCACGCGCCAACTGCCGCTCACGCGATTGATGAGCGGAGGAATCTGAGCGCCCGGTCGTCGAGGGAATTCGCGATCGGAGAGTCGCTTATTTGCCCGGCGGCACGCGCCGCTCAGCCTGTACTACCAGTAATCGCAAATCCCAACTCTTAGCCGCCGGTGTGACACACCGTCACGGAGCATTATTCATGTACCGCCTGTATCGCACCGTTCGCCCGTTTGTTGCCGCCGCTCTCTGCATCGTCGCCATTGAGTGCTCGAGCGATCAACTCCTCGCGCCACTCTCGGCACCGACCTTGTCGAGCATCGGCGCCGCGAGCGGCGTGCGCGGAACCACGGCAACGCTGGCGCTCACCGGCACGAACTTCGTGCCCCGAGCGACGACCGTCGTCGTGAGCGGTGGTGGGGTGACGACGACGAGCGTGACCGTCGCCAGCGCGACATCGGCCTCGGCGGCGCTCGCCATTGACGCAAACGCGGCGCTTGGGGTTCGCAACGTGACCGTCGAGACGGCCGGTGGGACGAGTGCCGCGACGACGTTCACGGTGAATCCGCCGGCGCCGACGCTCGCGACGGTGCTTCCGGCCGCCGCGGTGCGCGGCATGACGCAGACCGTGACTCTTGCCGGCACGAACTTCGTGACCGGCGCGACGACCGTCGTCGTCAGCGGTACCGGCGTGAGTGTTCGCAATGTGAACGTCACGAGCGCCACGAGTCTCACCGCCGACCTGGCGATCGACGCGAGTGCCGCGATCGGCGATCGCACGGTGACGATCTCCACGGCCGGCGGCACGAGTGGCACGGTGCCGCTCTCGATCACGCCGCAGGCACCGACCCTCGCCTCGTTGAGTCCCACGACCGGTGTCACGAATACCGTTGTTAACGAAACACTCACGGGCGCGAACTTCGCCGGGAACGTCACCGTGCTCGTGAGCGGAGCCGGCGTGACGGCCACCAACACCGTCGTCGTGAACGACTCGACCATCACCACGCAGTTCGTTGTCGTTGGCGACGCAACGCTCGGCACGCGCACGGTCACGATCATGACCGCGGGTGGGATGAGTGGCGGCGTGCCGTTCACGGTCAATCCACCGGCGGCGACGGTGGCGAGCATCACCCCGAACAACGGCATGCGCGGCACCGCCGTCGCGGTCAGCATCACCGGATCGAACTTCATCGTGGGCGCGACGTCGGTCGCAGCGGCCGGACCTGGTGTCGCCGTGAGCAACGTCGTCGTGACGAGCAGCACGGCGCTCACCGCAACGTTCACGGTCGACACCGCAGCCACGCTGGGTGCGCATGACATCTCCGTCATCACGGCCGGCGGCAGCGTTGGCGTCGTGTCGTTCACGGTGAACGCCCAACCGCCCACGGTCACCAATGCCTCGACCGGCACAGGACAGCGCGGCCAGACGATCGCCGTCACGATCACCGGCACGGGTTTCGTGCAGGGGGGAACGACGGTGAACGTGAGCGGCGCCGGGGTGACGGTGAGTACGGTGACCGTCACGAGCCCGACGTCGCTCACGGTGTTACTCGTGATCGGCACGAACGCCGATCTGGGATCGCACGACGTGACCGTGACTACGGGGACCGGCACGAGCCTCGCGATAACTATCAACGTAACTGCGCAATTACCCACGCTGACCAGCATCAGTCCACCGACCGGCGCACTAGCGACGGCAGTTGCCGTCACGCTTACGGGCTCGAGCTTCGACGTCGCAAGCACCACCGTCAACATCGACGGAACGGGCGTGACGTCGAGTGCCGTGTCGGTGGTGAATGGCACGTCGCTCACGGCCACATTCACCGTCGACGCAGCCGCGGCGCTTGGGGCGCGCAACGTCACGGTGACGACCTCGGGTGGCACCAGCGCCGCGCAACCCTTCACCGTGACCGGCACCGGTCCGACGTTGACGAGCCTTACGCCGACGCTCGGCGTGCAAGGCAATACCGTGGCGATGACGCTCACGGGTACCGCCTTCGTCGCCGGCGGAACGACCGTCGCGGTCGACGGCACCGGCGTCGCCGTCAACACCGTGAATGTGACGAGCGGCACGTCGCTCACCGCGAACTTTGTCCTCGCGAGCGGCGCCACACTCGGCGCGCACAACGTGAAGGTGACCACGAGCGCGGGGACGAGCGCCGCGCAGACCTTCACGGTGAATCCGCCGCTCCCGACGCTCGCGAGTATCTCGCCGAATACCGGCGCACAAGGTGGCGTACAAACCATCACACTCACCGGCACGAACTTCGTGTCCGGAGCGACCACGGTGGAAGTGAGTGGCAGCAACGTGACGGTGAGCAACGTCAGCGTCGCGAGCGCCACGTCGCTGACGGCCGACTTCACGGTGGCAGCCGGCGCGGTGCTCGGCGCGCGCGACGTGACGGTGATGACCGCCGGCGGCACGAGTGGCGCGCAGACATTCACGGTACTCGTCGGTCCGATGATCACGACGTTCGCCGCGCTGTCGACCCACGTGACGGTCGCGCAACCGGTCAAGCTCAAATGGACGGCCACGAACGCCGTGACGTGCTCGATCGACAATGGCGTGGGCACGATCGCATGCTCGGACAGCACGATCATTACGCCGGGCAGCACGAAGACGTACACGCTGAGCGCGTCGAGCGCCGGCGCGTTGGCCAGCGCGACGGTGAATCTGTTCGCGAATGAGCCGGGCCGGTTCGTCTACTCAACGGCCGCAACCGACAATCAGCTCCGTATGTACACGCTCAACTCCACGGACGGCACTCTCACGGCGGTCGGTGGTGGAACCATCGCGGCAGGCAGCAGCCCGTCAGGCGTCGCAGCGGATCCGTCTGGGCGCTTCGTGTTCGCAACGAATTCCGGCTCCAACACCGTCTCGGCGTACACGATCGACGCGACGACGGGCGCACTTACGTCGAACGGCGCAGCCGTCGCGACAGGCACCCAGCCGCGAGGCGTCGTCGTCGATCCAACGGGTCGCTACGCCTTCGTCGTCAATCAGAACGGCGGCGGCGGCTCGGGCAGTGTCTCGGCCTACACAATCAACGGGTCGGGACAGCTCGTCTCGAACGGGAGCGTCGCCACCGGCAACCAACCGTTCGAGCTTACGGTCGATCCGCTCGGTCGATACGTGTACGCGGCGAATGCCGGCTCTAGCACGGTGTCGACGTATGCGATCAACGCCGACGGCACACTCTCGTCGACCGGCACGCTGAACATCGGCGGCAGCGGTGGTGGCGTTGTGGCCGAGCCGAGCGGACGGTTCGCCTACGTGGCGAATCGAAACGGCCAACAGGTGAAGGCGTATAGCATCGCCTCGAACGGCACGCTCACCTTGGTAAGCACGCTCACCCCCGCCACCGGCGGAACGCAGGGCCCGCTATGCGCAGACGCGACCGGCAGGTACGTCTACGGCCTCGACATCAACAACAACTTCATCCACAGCTACCTCATCAACCAGACTACGGGCAGTCTGTCGGAAATCGGCGGCGTCATTGGCGCCGGCGCGGGCGTGGAAGAGGTCGCATGCGATCCACAGGGCAAGTTTGTCTACGTCACGAATGTCGCGGGCATTAGCGTCTTTACCGTCGATCAATCGACAGGTGCGCTCACGCTCAACGCGACCATAGTAGGCGCCGGCAATGGAGCGAGAGGTATCGTGGTATCGCGCTAAGGTGATGATGAACAGCGCAAACTGACTGAGACGCTCACGCCGTCGACGAGCGAAGGAACCTGAGCACTCGCTCGTCGAGAAAATTCGCGATCTGTGGCGGTAACTTTCGCTGCTGCGCTGGAGTCAACAACGCTTTCACGTGCGGCACGAGGGTCAGGAGAAAATCCACCGTGCGCTCTCGCGCGATGACGTACCGACCATACGCTTCCCGACTGCTATAGTCGTTCGGAAGCGCGGCGAGCGCTTTGCCGACTGGCGCCCACACCGTGTCAGCGAACAAGGAGAATGTTCGACTCAACGTGGCGAGACTGTCGGCCTGTATGCGCGTCAGGTGCAGCGAATCGCCCTGTTGCAGAATGAAGCCCATCGGATTTGGGATCGTACTCTTCCCAAACGCCGCGAGCGCAACGGCAACGACTTTCGTGCCCGAATCCTTTCGTCCTTGGTCTAGTCGCTGCGACAACGCCTGTCGCTCGCGCGGAACGCCGATGTCGATCGCGATATTCAAACTCACGTACGGCAGCGCGTACGCCGACGATTGTTGCGGCCGCGTTGAACCGAAGCGCTGGTTGACGTCGTACTTGAACTGTTTCGTCGCTGGATCGAACCCGCGCACGAACAAGAGACTTTGATCGGGTGGAAGATTCTCGCCCCAGCCACGCAGATCGTTGTTGCCGTGCAACGCGAGATCGGCCAACGCCAATGTGTTTTGTACGACGAGACTCACCGTGGTGCGCTTTGGAAGTCCGATTTTCTGTGGATTGAACCGGATCGCCAGCGTGCCGTTTGCGGTCCAGGGCGTTTCACAACTTCCAAACGCGGCCAGCGTATTCAATTGCCGCTGCAGACAATTTCTGACTGACGGCGTCGTGCTCGCCAGCAGCGATTGCATCGCCGCGGCTCGCGCCGGATCTGCGCTACTCGACGGACTCGCAATGAACGCGCGATCGTTCGACAGCCCGTCACCGTTCACGTCGCCCGCCACCATCGGCGTGTACCGCTGCCCGGACATGAATCGCACGAACGTGCTCACGTACACGACGTCCATGATGGGAAAGTTGCTCCACTGGAGCGAGACAGTGTGACGGCCTGCCTGCAGCGATGGACCCCACTGCACGTCGAACGGGTTGCTCGCCGTGTTCGAGAATCCGTTGAACGTCTGGCGCGTATCGAGAAACGTGTATGTCGCCTGCCAGTGCAGCAGCGCGTTGGCCGTCACCGGACTCAGATTGATCGTGATCTGCTTCGAGTCGAGCTTGAGATCCGACTGCGCCATCCATACATGCTGAAACGATGACGACGTTCGACTTCCCGCTATGGCGACCGCACCCGTCGTCGGCACGATGGCGGAAGGATCGACGAACACCGGACGATTCCCTTCACCGGTAAGATTGAACCGCGCGGCAGGATTCAAGTTGACGTCGATTTCCCCCTGCTGGTCGAGACCGGACGACACGATCGCTTGCACACCGAGTGCAAAGCGATTGTCGAGCACCGGCCCGGACCAGTCGGCCGCGCCACGCACAGAACGCTGTTGCTGAAACCGCGGATCGAAGAAGGTGACGTTTGGCGACGCCGTCGCGAACACGGTGCCCGCCGATCCGTCGGCGCACTGCGTGGGAATCGCGTCCGGATTCGTGATGAATGCGTTCCAATCTGGCACCGGCGTCGCGCTTCCGACGCAACTGATCGATCGCGTGGAGTTCGGCAAACCGGTCGAGCTCACCGCCGTCCCGATGAGCTGCGACTGCGCGAGATTTTGAAACACGCCGACGCCTGCGTGGATCACCGCACGCGGCGGCCGTGCGGAGCCGGGCGCGTACTGTATCTCCGGCGAGTCGCCGTAGTACCATTGCGCGCCAATGCGCGGACTCAGGTAGACCCGGTTGGGCACGGCGGTATTCGCCACACCGAACGTATTTAGAATATCCTGATTGAACGCCGGCGTGTTGAGAAAGTGGTTGGCGTCCGCTCGAAGGCCGTACTGCACTTGCAGTCCTGTCGTCGGCCGCCACGAATCGCCCAGCGATGCGGACCCGGTAACCTGACTGCCGGAGCGGGTAATAGCATCGAGCGTCCGCACATAGCTCGCTGGCGTGCCTGCCTCGAGGTCCGCGAGCGAATTGTAGTTGAACGTGCCGAGCAGGCTCGGAGCGACGTCATTTCGAAACGCGTCACTCATCACGCTCGACATCAACTTGAGCGAATGCCGGTTATCCTGCGTGAACCAAGTGAGCTGGTTGCTCAACTGCACCGCCTCGTCGCTGAGTGACGACTCTGTCGACGCGCCGCCGAACAGCAGCGGCTTCACAGAAATACTGCCGTCGGGCAGCACGGAGTTGACGCGAACACTGCCCTCCGGGATCGCCTCGTACGGCGACGTCGAGTTTCCTGATGCAGAAAAGCCGAGCGTCGTTTTCGAGAGAACGGCGGACCAGAAGTAGATGGAATGAACGACTGTGGCGTTCGCGCCCCAGAACGACGTCTCGCCGGAGTGTGCCGGCGTCGTCAACAACAGGCCGCCTCGGCTCACTGGCTGCGAGCGCTGATAGTTGCCGGCCCCCCCAATCGTGAATGAACTGCCAGTGCCGGACGTGCTCGGAATGAGGTCGAGATTTCCGGACAGTTGGGCCGCGTCACGCGCGAGCACGCCAGGCAATCCGGCGCGATCGACGGGAATGCCCTCGCCGTGCAAAATACTGACGAGACGCGCCGCCGAGTCCGGGGCAACCCCGGCTGCCGTCAGACCGGTAGAGTTGGTATTGAGTAAAGTTTGAAGATCGCTGTAGTTCCGCTGAACATTGTACGCCATGTTGTAGAACGCTTGATTCGGCACGATGGGGCCGGCCGCGTTCCCGCCGACGCGAACGTTGGTGTACTTCCGTCCTTGGGCCAACGCGTTCTGATCGCCCCACTCGAGCGGCGGCGTGATGCCGGCCGTCGTCAGAGAGCGGCGCGAGATGTTGGTGCCCGGAATCGTTTGAATGGACACCTGCGCGCCGCTGAAGCCGCCGATCGACACATCGAACGGATAGGGCCGAATCGACGTCGTCGCGAGAATGTCCGGCGGCAGCGTCGTGACGCCCGAGCCGAGTCCATCGAACGTCGTGTTGTTCTGATCGCCGGACAAACCAAGCGCCGAGAATGCGTCGGCGGCGCCGTCGAGGCCCGGAATGATTTGGAATCCGGCCTCTGATGCCGCCATGGCCGCGAGGTTTCCCGCTTGATCGGGATCGACGTTTGTCGCACTGATCGCGCGATCGCCTCCGCTGACGTCCGGCTCGACACCGTTTCGAGTCGGCAGCGCGCGCGTGCGCTCGCCCGTCACTTCCACCGCTCCCAACGTTGTGCCGACATCGGACATGCGCACGTTAGCGATCATCACCGCTTCCTCGCCGATCTTTCTCACTTCGATACGCTTCGGCGCGAGGCCGATTTTGGTGAGATCGATCCAGTAGTCCCCTTCGCCGTTGATGAACACCACGGTGAAGCGACCGTTGTTGTCGGTCGTCGCTCTCTTCGCGACGTCTCCCTGGTACGAGCTCACGCTGACGCGCACGCCGACGAGCGGCTGGCCATCTGGACCGGTGATCTGGCCGCGGATGACGTCCGTCTGCTGCGCGTGGAGAACAGACGCGCCGAGGACGAGCATGAGAGCCGTCAGCGCGAGCGCCGCAAATCGTGCGCGTATTGACATGATGCGTTACTTCGACGACCCGCTGCCCGACGCGGGCAACTTGGTCCGCTCGAGGACAAATCCGTTCGCCATACTGCCGGACGCGAGGTACACGACGCCGCCCTGCCCGAACCCGATGACGAATCGCCCCAGCGGCACACGTACCCGCTCGAACAATTCACCCTTCGTGTTGACGACGTCGTATACGAGCTCGCCCGCCTTCGACTGCTTTGAGGTCGTCGGCAAAATCCAGAGATGATCGTCCAAATCTGGCATTAGAGAACCACTACGAACCGGCGGGTAGTAGTCGAAGACCGCGGACAGCGGTGGTTGCGGCGCCGGCAGGACCATCACGGCGCCGCAACATCCGCTCGTGTAGAGCGCACCGGTGGTGTCGACATCGGTCCGGATGCGTTCCACGCCGGGCGGCAGCGCGGTCGCACTGCTCGCAGAGATCGGAGGCGGTGGTGGAGCGGCGGCGCCCGGCGGAAGCGGTGCGGCGCCGATGCGCCAGTTGAGCACCATCTCCACGTTCAACACCAGCGTGTTGTTACGCGCGGCGGCAACCATGTCGGCGTGCGCGGCGTCGATCACGTGCTGCCTGTCGGAGTCGGCCAACTGCCGCCAATCGAACGGCATTTTCGGCGCGGACATCGTGTCGCCATTCGGGCGAATCAAATCGACGTGGTAGTCATGTCCGCGCACGATGGCGATCGAGCCGTCGCTGAGCACCGCCCAATCGTCGGTCACACGAAGTGGATCGGGACGCCACGCACTGGCTACGACTCCAGTCGATCGTAGCGCATCGAAGCGCGCCATGGGACGACCGACGTAGCCAACGGTGTCCGTGTGGCGACGGTCGAGATCCGCGCGAAGTAGCGGTGTGGAATCTGATACAGCGGGCGGGATACCATCTGGCGTCGGACGACGCGTGAGAACTGGATGCCCGAGGAAGATGATGCGCCCGGCGCTGTCGATTCCGCCGCGATTGAGCAGCAGAACCTCTGGCGCTGCCGGCATCGCCAGCGAACGCTTGACGGTTCCGTGCGGATCGATGACGGAAACGGTCGCCGTT
Organism: Gemmatimonadaceae bacterium; assembly: GCA_036499625.1. Lineage (GTDB taxonomy): Bacteria > Gemmatimonadota > Gemmatimonadetes > Gemmatimonadales > Gemmatimonadaceae > JAQBQB01. Next base: position 203,557 of record DASYDJ010000042.1, on the reverse strand, counting down.
TGTCGGCTAGCAATGAGCGTCGAATCGCCGAGATAGGGCAGCAGCGGAACGGCATTCGCGCCGTAGTAGTTCGGCGCGCCCGTCGTCGAATCCAACACGATCTTCGCCGCGCCCAAGTTTGCGTCCAGCAGCCTGACGTAACGCCAGCGTCCGTCGTCAACGAGTACTCCGCCGCCTTGCAGTTCTCTAATACTGACGATCGCGCCAAATGTGTCGGCCGACTTGGCCGACGCCGCGGGCAATGTGAGAACTGGTATGTTGTCCTGCGCTCGCGCTTCACAGGGCGCTGCACAGATGAGCGAGAGACTGCAGAGAAGAGCCGCGAGCCGGGGTCTCATGCACGATCCAGAAGAGTGTGATCCTCTACTTCGGCAGCTTCGTTCGCTCGATCGTAAAGCCACTCGTCAAATTCCCGGTGGCCATGTACACCACACCGTCGTGGCCGAAGCCAACGATGTAGCGACCAAGCGGCACCCGCACTCGCTCGAATAACTCGCCCTTCGTGTTGACGACGTCGTATACGAGCTCGCCGGCCTTCGATTGCTTGGAGGTCGTCGGCAGAATCCAGAGATGATCGTCCATGTCGGCCATCGCTGCGCCCTTCCGTAGCGGCGCGTAGTAGTCGAACACGCGATCCGCCGACGGACGCTCGGCCGGTAACACCGTCAGCAACCCGCCGCCATTATTGCGACTATACAACGCACCGACGGTGTCGGGCTTCGGAACGACTGGTCCGTCGGGTGCCGTGTTGCGCCACGGAAGTATTCTGATCACGTCATTGACCAGCGTGTTGTTTCCCGCGGCGACACGCCGTAGAACGACGGCGGAATCGACCATCTTCTCCTTGTCACCTTCAGTCAACTGACGCCAATCGAACGGAAGCTTCGCGGTCGACTCGTGGCGACCATCTGGGCGAATCCAGTCGATGTGATAGTCGTGACCGCGAACCATGGCGAGCGACCCGTCCGTCAGCACCGCCCATTCGTCGATTGTCCCCAGTGGATCGGCTGTCCAATAGCTGATGATAGCGCCGTTCGTTTGCAGGACGTCGGCGCGACGCAACGGCAGCGCCACGTACGCAATCGTATCGGTGCGCCGAAGATTCAAGTCGGCGCGCAGAACGGGCGTCGAATCTGCCGCCGCTGGTGGCAAGCCGTGTCCCGGCATGCGAGTGATCGCCGGTACTCCGAGAAAGATCAGGCGCCCGATGTTGTCCGCGGCTCCGTTTCGGAGGCCTGCGACGTCGTTAGCGGTTGGCATGGCCAACGTACGCGCCGCGGCGCCGTGCGGATCGAAGATCTCTACTGTTGACGGACGTTGAACGAGGTCGGGAAAGAGTGTCGAGTCGCCGAGATACGGAAGCAGCGGCATGACTCGAGGACCATAACGGGTCAACCCTGCTGAATCGCGCACGAGTGTTCCGTCGCCGAGCGACGACGATAACAGCTTGATCTGCCGACGTCCGCCGTCGTCGACAAGTAGCGCGCCGCCCGGCAGCTCGCGTATGTCCACGATCGCGCCGAACGTGTCGGCCGACTTGGCTGATGCCGCGGGCAGGGTGACAATCGGCACGGTGTCTTGTGCGGCGGCAGTTTTCGCCGCGCTGGCAAGCATGACAACTACACTGAGAAGCGAGACAACTCGATATCTCATGACGGCGCTACCGGAAGAAGGAAGAACCTCTCTCTGCTCGATGCTGCCCCGCGATGCTACTAGATATGCCGTAGATGAAGAGTCGTCAATACTAGATTTTTAGTAGGTAAGGAAATGCCTCACCTAGGTGTCGGAACCCTTCGGACAACTCGCTACCTCGGCGCCCGCGCCGAATCCGGCCGAATCGTGATCTTTAGAATTCTATCAAGCTTCGGATACGTGGCGTCGAGATACTTGTTCGTCTCCGCATACAGCCGCTTCGGATTGCCAAGCGGCGGATCGGAGATCGGCAGGTCGCCGTACGCCGCGTACAGACTGTCGATGACGTCCATGCCCTGCACCACGCGCCCGATCGGCACGAAGCCAAGCGTATCGAGATTCGCGTTGTCGTGCAGATTGATGAAGACGTTCGTCGTACGATCGCTCGGCGTGAACTGCGCGTAGGAGATCGTGCCGCGCACGTTGTGCTCGCGCGCCGAGTCGGCGCGAATCTTGTGCGCCCCCCAGAGATTCGCGACCGCGGGATCTTTCGCGATGCCGAACTGCGCGACGAACCCGAACAGCACGCGATAGAATCGAGTGTCGTCGTAGTAGCCTGCGCGCGCGAGGTTATAGAAGTGATCGACGCCCACCGGCGCCCAGTCGCGAGTGAGCTCGATGGTGACCGGACCGCGCGACGTCTCGATGTCGGCGGTGACCGTCGCAGGCGCGTGCTTCGACCAGAACGGGTTGGTCTCGTCGAGCAACACTGGTGTGCGCGGTGCGGCCGGCTTTGCGGCGCGCGCCGGCGGCCGTGCGCCGCGACCCTTCGATTGCGCGCGTGTCGCCGGCGCGGCGGCAATCATTACAACAGCGGCAAGTGTGACGATTCGAGAGAATGATGAATGCATGCCGAGAAATGTACCGATCAGCCCGATGCTCGGCGCTACATACCCCGCGTGAACCACCGCGGCTTAATGAGTAGATAACGATCTTCGATGTGCAGGAACCATCCGCGCATGAGCACATCCGGCGTGACGCCGAGTGCGGCCTGAACGTTCCCATCGTCATTCACCAAGCGCACTAACGCGTCCCGCCCCCACGTATTCACGACGTACTCGGCAAGCCGATATCCGATGTCGTAGATCTGGCTGTTCGCCGGATCGTTGAGCGTTTCGATCGACGGATACTTTCCGCGAATCAGATAGCCGAAGTGATTGAGGTCCGTCGACTGCCCTGCTTCATATAGAGCAATCGCTTCCGACAGCCACCGAGTGCGTTGACCGATTGCGCCGAGCGATGCGAGGAATGCAAGCGTATCGCGACCAGATGCTGCAACGTGTTCGACCGCCGAACGTTTCGTGACCGCGTGTGCGAACTCGTGCAGTGCGACTGTGCCGAGCGGCTTGCCGGTGTGCGATTCGGCCCACGGGCCGTAGATGTAGATCGTTCCGTCGGAGCCAGTGAGACCCTGGGGTTGAAAGCCCAAGCCGACGGAGTCGATGAGCTTCTTCCATGTGGAGTCGAAGATTGGCTTCGACTGAATTTCGATGTGGATCGTGCCGACCGTCGTCGCTTCGAGATCGTTGATGACACGGTTGCGATGCTGCTCGAGGAAAACGAGCATCGCTCGCAATGTGGTACTGTCGATCGCGGCTGAAGACGTCAGCGTGAAGTGCTCCGTCGCAAGCGCAACGGGAGTGGCCGACGCCGCAGCGGACCGACGATTTGAGCGGCCACACGCCGCGCTGAAAAGCACGGCGGCTGCGGCAATGGCGTATCGAAGCGGTTGGCTGAACACGCGTACTGTACGCGGTGGTCAGCCAATCGTTTCATCCGGCCGGAACGTCTGGGAATGAGCCGCGTCCGAAGAATACCTTCTGCGCCGCGGCACGCATCGGCGGAAAGCGGAGCACCGCACACAAGATCTCGGCCGCCATTGGAGAGCGTACCGAAGCCAACGCTTTGCGGAGAAGGAGACGCGAGCGGAAGTGGTCGCGAAACTCAATGCCGCCGTAGGGGAGGAGCGCGGCTAAATCGTTCGAGGCAAGAAAGTCGGCGCTCACCGACGCCGCGAGAGCAGACAGGCGGAGGCACGGGTCGAGTCCCCCTGCGGTCAATGGCGATACCGCACCGGCCGCGTCCCCCACGAGCAACCCGCGTGCGCACGCGATGCGCGGGAGCACGCCTCCAACCGGAATCCGTCCACCGCGCCGCTCGTTCGGCACAGCGCCCTGAAGTCCAAACAGCGGCGCGACTCGGCTCTGAAACCGGTTCAGCGCTTCGGCCGGCCGGAAACGCGACGCGTAGCCGCCAACACCGACGTGCACCTCCTCGCCGTCGTCGACGACCCACGCGATGTAACCGGGGGCCAGCTCGGGGTCGAGCCAGCAGTGAAACGCGGGGGCATGCCCGGTGTCGATTCCGTGGAACACGTTTTCTACGCCGACGATCCACGTTGTGTTTGCGTCTAATCCGAGCGCCGCGGCCACGCGGGACACTGCGCCATCGGCGCCAACGACGAAACGGGGACGCACGCGCTCGAGCTTACCGCCTCGCTGCAGCACGGCGATCGATGCCGGCCCGTCCGTCTCGAGAGACGTGAAGCTGGTCGCCGGTGACCACTGCACGCCGGCGTGAAGACAGGCATCGAGCCCGCGACGATAGAGCAGCGGCATGCGGCCCACGCGGAACTCGTCGTGCGGACTCTCCAGCGTCATCGCCCGGCTGCGCGGCGAATACAATGCGACGCGTCGGACCGGCGGGCCGAGGCAATCGGCCGGAAGCGTGAATGTCTCCAACGTCCGGCGCACGAAGATGCCGGTGGTGTGCACGGCGTGATCCACGGCAGGCTTGGAATCCGTCAGCAGTACGCGCGCACCGCCCTCGCCCAGACGACGGGCGCATTCCAATCCGGCCAGACCCGCACCAACCACGAGAACGTCGACGCGCTCGGTCATTGGCATGTTCACTCGGCGGCCGCGCCGTTGGGTGGGAGTTCAACGTGTTTACTACATCGTGAGAGGAAGTACTTTATACTGTAAAGTAATCAAGCGAAAGTGGTTTCCGCGAAAAAGAACCGCCGTGTCGAATGCATCGCCTGAGTGCGCGGTCGCGCACACGGTGGCCGGCGCCGGCGCCATTACATTTCGCGCGCCGTGACTCACGACCCGTACGCCGCCCTGCGCGTCAGGAACTACCGCTGGTTCATCGTCTCGCTCCTGACGATGACCATCTCGTCGCAAATCCAGGGTGTGGTCGTCGCGTGGCAGATCTACGACATCACGCACGATCCACTCTCGCTCGGCCTCATGGGCTTGGCGGAAGCGTTGCCATTCGTGACGGCAGCGCTGTATGCGGGCCATGTCGCTGACCGCTTCGACCGCCACGCAATCGCGATCACGGCGCTTGCCGCGTTGCTCGGCTGCTCGATCACGCTGCTCACGTTCAACCTGATTCCAGGTTTTCTCACGACGCACGGCGCGTGGCCCTTCTACGCTGTGATCTTCGTGAGCGGATTGGCGCGCAGCTTTCTGCAGCCGGCGCGCAATGCACTTGGCGCGGAGCTGGTCGACCGCTCGCTCTATGCGAATGCCGTTGCGTGGCGCAGCTCGACATCGCAAACCGCCGCGGTCGTCGGACCGGCGCTCGGCGGTCTGATCTACGGATATCTGTCGGCGCGCTTCGCCTACATTGGCGACGCGATCATGATGGTCGTCTCGCTCGCCGCGTTCTGGTGGATCGACTACGAGCGTCGCGCCCCGGCGCAGAAGCGCGAGTCGATCGGCGAAAGTCTTCGGCTCGGCTTGCGCTTCGTGTTCAATGAATCCGTGCTTCTCGCCGCGATGACGCTCGACCTCTTCTCGGTACTGCTCGGCGGCGCCGAAGCGCTCCTGCCTGTCTTCGCCGACACCATTCTGCACGTTGGACCACAAGGACTCGGCATTTTGCGCGCGGCGCCGGCGGTGGGCGCGGTCATCGCCTCGGTGTATCTCGCGCACCGGGCGCCGTTCAAGCGCGCCGGCCGCACGCTGCTTTACGCCGTTGCGACGTTCGCGCTGTGCATCATCGGCTTTGGTCTCTCGCGCAGCTTCGTGCTGTCGCTCGCATTGCTCGCGATCAGCGGCATGGCGGACAACGTGAGCGTACTCGTTCGCTCGACGCTGCTGCAGGTGCTGACGCCGGAGCATCTCCTCGGCCGCGTCGGCTCCGTGAGCGCCATTTTCATCGGCTCATCGAACGAGCTCGGCGCATTCGAATCCGGCGTCGCCGCGCGACTGCTGGGAACGGTGACGTCCGTGGTACTTGGCGGGCTGGCGTCGCTCGGCGTAGTTGGCGTGATTGGAGTAAGGGTGCCGCGACTTCGGAAACTGGGCCGGATCGACAACCTGGTGCCCGAAGAATCGGCTGCCTGACCCGCTGCGGCCTCTAAAACGCGGCTCGCCAAGGAGTTAATGGCTACATTGTGCGCTTTCGGCGCACAATGTACGGGTCTTGAGCAACAAAACATGGCATTTTATTGCAAAATGTTTCAATAAGTCTGCATTTTCTGCAGGAAATTCAGTACATTTCGAACTCCCTCTGTCGTCCGTCAACCATATCCTGAGGTCTGTTTCAATGGCCGCGTCCTCCGTATCACCGCGTAAAACGGTCATTCGGGAAATCACCGAGCGTGACGTCCGCACCTCCCCTGGAGCCAACGGCTCCGATGGCGCTGGTCCCACCTCGGCTTACTTCGGCATCAACACCTTTGGCGTGCGACAGATGCGCGACAAGCTGCCACGCGATACGTACGCGAAGCTCGTCGACGCCGTGAAGCACGGCAAAAAGCTCGACTTAGACGTTGCACCGCGCGTCGCACAGGCGGTGAAGGAGTGGGCGCTCGCGCACGGCGCGACGCACTTCACGCACTGGTTCCAGCCACAGACCGGACTCACGGCCGAGAAGCACGATGCTTTCCTGTCGTTCGACGACGGGCAGCCGATGGAAGCATTCGGCGCGTCGCAGCTCATTCAGAGCGAGCCCGATGCGTCGAGCTTCCCGAGCGGCGGCTTGCGCGCCACGTGGGAAGCGCGCGGCTACACGGCGTGGAACCCGGCCAGCCCGGTCTTCATCGCCGAGTGGGCGGGCGTGAAGACGCTGTGCATTCCGTCGGTGTTCGTGGGCTACAACGGCGAAGCGCTCGACGAGACGACGCCGCTGCTGCGCAGCTCCGACGCGCTTTCGGCGCGCTCGATCGAGCTGCTCGAACTGCTCGGTGACGACGGCGTCTATCGCGTCTACACCACGCTCGGCGCGGAGCAGGAGTATTTCCTCATCGACCGCGCGCACTTTGCGATGCGTCCCGACCTCGTGATGGCCGGCCGCACGTTGCTTGGCGCGCCACCTTCGCGTGGACAGCAGCTCGAGGATCACTACTTCGGTGGCATTCCCGAGCGCATTCAGGCGTGCATCGCGGAAGTCGAGTACGAGCTTTATCGCCTCGGCGTGCCGATCGTCACGCGGCACAACGAAGTCGCGCCGTGCCAGTTCGAGATGGCGCCGCGCTTCGAGGAGACGGACGTCGCGTCGGATCACAATCAACTCGTCATGGCGACGCTGCGTCGTGTGGCGCTGCGTCACGGACTGCAGGCCGTGCTGCACGAGAAGCCGTTTGCCGGCATCAACGGCTCGGGCAAGCACTGCAACTGGGCGATGGGTATCGCGGCGGACAACCCGGAGATCGACGGCTCGAACCTGCTCAAGCCTGGTCAGACGCCGCATCAGAACGTGCGCTTCCTGGTCTTCCTGGCCGCCGTGCTCAAGGCCGTGCACAAGCACGCTGGTTTGCTGCGCGCCGGTATCGGCACGTCGGGCAACGAGCATCGTCTTGGCGCGAACGAAGCGCCGCCGGCGATCATCTCGGTGTTCATGGGCGCGATGCTAACGAAGGTCATCAACGCGATTGCCGACGGAAAGTCGACGGCGAGCGCCGAGCAGGAGATGATCAAGCTCGGTGTGGCGCGTCTGCCGGAGATCGAGAAGGACAACACCGATCGCAACCGCACGTCGCCGTTCGCGTTCACCGGCAACAAGTTCGAGTTCCGCGCTGTGGGTTCGTCGCAGTCGATCGCGTTCCCGGTGATGCTGCTCAACGCCGCCGTCGCTGAAGCGATTGGCGAGATCACCGTGGCGCTCAAGGCTGAGCTCAAGAAGACGAAGAAGGTGGACGACGCGGTGCTCAAGGTCGTGCGTCCGATCTTCAAGGAGTCGGCCGCCGTTCGCTTTGAAGGCAACAACTACTCCGACGAGTGGGTGAAGGAAGCGTCGAAGCGCGGCCTGTTGAACCTCCGCCGCACGCCGGAAGCGCTGGCGCAGTTGATGACGAAGCAGTCGAACAAGCTGTTCACGTCGCTCGGCATTTTGAGCGAAGAAGAATTGCACTCGCGCTATCACATCCGGCTCGAGCGCTACATCAAGGACATGCTGATCGAGTTGCACACGCTGCGCGAGATGGTCGACACGATGGTGTTGCCGGCGGCGTTCGAGTACTCGGGTAGTCTTGCCGAGGGCGCGGCGCAGGCGAAGGCGGCGGGTATCAAGACGATTCCGGCGGTTGCCGCGGCAAATGCGCTTGGCGAGATGATCACGGAGCTGCAGCGGCATCGCGCGGAGCTCGGCAAGGTGATCGACAAGGCGGAAGGCATGCACGACGATCCCGCGAAGCAGGCTGAGTTCTTGACGTCGTCCGGCGCGTTCGCGATGGCGGAAGTGCGGCAGACGACGGACGCGATCGAATCGTCGATTGGCGATGATTGCTGGCCGTTGCCGAAGTACCGGGAGATGTTGTTCCCGGTGTGAGCTTCTCGATTGAGGATTGATGAATGAAAAAAGGCCGGCGCAGATGCGCCGGCCTTTTTTTGGGCGTCTGCGCTAATTCGTCGCAGCCGGCACTGACAGCCGATCGATCGTCCCGTCGATGGTCTCACCACCAATCGTCGCATAGATGTGCCGCTCGGTCACGGCCAGCTCCAGCGCCGTTCGACGGTCGAGTCGAGCAACCAAGCCCTGAAGTAACTCGCGGTCGATCGAGAAAATGTCGATCGACTCTCCGCGATGAATGCGCGTGCCGGCGAGCTGGCCCAAATAGATGCGCGGCTCCTTGAAGATGTACACCGCCACGCGCGGCGCGGCCTTGCTCGCCTTGTGCAAACGCTCGGCGTCGGGCGCACCTACCTCGATCCAGGTTCGTAGCGCGCCAGTAAGATCGCGTATGACAATCGCCGGTTCGTCGGCTTGGGCGAGCCCTTTCGAGAACGCGATGCCCTCCGCGTACTCGAGACAGTACGCCAACACTCGCGTGACGAGGTACTCCTCGGTCTCCGACGGGTGACGAGCGACGCGCAGCGCCAACGTCTCGTACACGTTGCGATCGACATCCGAAAGCTGAATGTCGAAATTATAGATTGTTGATGAGAGAGCCACCGGTGCGCTTGTCTCGTGAAAGAATCAGTGGTGCCGCGGAACGGCTTTCACGAAATCGGCGATATCGGCGATCAGCGTGGCGTTGTCGGGAATCTTTGGATCGCTGTACGAGTTCTGCTGCGACGCGGCATCCGGCGGCACATTCTTGAACACGTGATTCATGCCGTCGATGATGACGAGCTTCGCTTTCGGCTGGGCCTTAGCGAGGAGTTGGGCGTCGTTCACCGTCACCTGCGCGTCGAGCGTGCCTTGGAGAAGCAACACCGGAATCTTCAGGCGCGCGATTTCCACTTGAGGATCGACCGCCAGCCACGAGATCATGTACGGCTGCACGCTTGGGCGGAACAGCGCCAGCAATGCCTGCGGCGGCGAGGCGATGGTATGACCGGCGAGCAATGTATCGAGTCCGGCATTCGCTTCCGCGAGTAGTGGCGGCGGCAACTGCTTGCTGAGCTGCTCGCGGAGAACCTTGTCCGCGGCACGGCCGGCGCCGGCGATCGATACATAGCCGTCGACTGGCGACTCCTGAGCGGTGAGCATGCCGAGGAGCGAGCCTTCGCTGTGACCCACCACGGTGATCGTGGAGAAGCGCCGATCGGCGCGAAGCTTGGTCGCCCAACCTGCCGCGTCGTCGGCGCCCATCTTGAAGCGGAGATTGTCTTCGCTGGTCATCGCCGCGCGACTCGCACCGATGCCACGTTTGTCATAGCGCAACGATGCAATGCCTCGGTCCGCCAATCCCTCGGCTAGATACTTGAGGCTGTTGTTCGCTCCCGGCAGAAGCGGCGAGTTGCCGTCACGATCCGTTGGTCCAGAGCCGGCGATGATGACGACGAGCGGAAACGGTCCGCTGCCCTGCGGCACCATGAGCGTTCCAGCGATCTTACCCGTTGGCGTATCGAGCGTGAGGGTGTCTGTCGTAGGCGGCATTTGCGGACTCGCGGCGAGCATCAGGAGCGTCAAAGGCAGCAACATGTGGATCTCAACATGGAAGGTGTCTGGCGTGTCGAGCGGGATGGGGAGCTCGCAGGCGCGCCGTCGACCTCGTGGCGCGCTCGATGCGCTGGTCCATGAGTTTCGTCGATGGAGACTCGCTTGGCAATGAACACTGTCTCTCTTCTCTCGCCGGCGCGGTGCGACGGACGGCGGGCACAGATTCTCTTGAGCCACGATACGGCATTCCCCATCGCGCAACAGTTGCGGACACGAGCGGGCGCGTCGGTCGGCGACGTGTTCAGCTTCTTGAGCGGATTGTACGCCGCGACGCATCGCGTGGTGTTGCTCGGCAGCATTGCGACGGGCAAGTATGCCGACACGTTGCTCGAGATCTTTGGCGATCGGTTGATGTTTCCGACCGACTTCGTCGGGCGGGGCGACATGAGCCGTGGTGGTTTGCTGTTGCGTCGTGTGCGCGAGGCGCGCCAGATCGGTGCCTAAGAAAACCGTGAAGTCGCCGATCGCAATTCCCGACGAGGCGAGCGACCTCGAGCTCACTGTTGGTGGCAAGCGCGTCAAGCTCACGAATCTTCACAAGCCATTCTGGAAATCGCTGGGTATCACAAAGCGCGATCTGCTTCAGTATTACGCGGATGTGTCGCCGGTATTGCTCCCGCATCTGCACGACCGCGCGATGGTGATGAAGCGTTATCCGAACGGCGCCGGCGGCAAATGCTTCTTCATGAAGCGCGCACCGTCGCCGCGGCCTGATTGGATCGAGACCTGCTCGATCGAGCATGACTCCGGAAGCATCATCGATTTCCCGATGGTCCAGGACCTCGCGTCCCTTCTCTGGGTCGTCAACCTCGGCTGCATCGACCTCAATCAATGGTACGCCACCTGCGACGACGTGGATCGACCGGACTATGTGCATTTCGATCTCGATCCGGTGATCGGCGCGTCGTTCGCGAAAGTGCTCGACGCGGCGCTCGTCGTGCGCGATGCCCTCGAGTCGCTTCGTATGCGTCCTCTGATAAAGACCACCGGCTCGTCCGGCGTTCACATCTACGTGCCCATTGTGCGTGGCCCGACACAAAAGCAGGTGTGGACATTCGCGAAGGCAATGGCGCAGCAACTTTCCGCGTCGCATCCGAAGCTGCTCACGGCGGAGTATCGCATTGCCAAGCGGCCGCGCGGCCGCGTGTTAGTGGATTACAATCAGAATGCGTGGGGACGAACGTTGGCGTCGATTTACTCACCGCGGCCCAAGCCCAACGCCACGGTCTCTACGCCGGTAGCGTGGGAGGAAGTCGAAGCGGGATTCACGCTTGCGGATTTTCGCATCGACAACGTGCCCGGGCGGATCGCCGCGCTCGGTGATCTATGGAAGCCATTATTGTCGCCGCGCGGCCGGTTCGACCTCGCCGCGGTGATTTAGCGATTCCATGACGCCACGATTGCGCGAATGATCCGATCGACGTAGATCGATCACTCCACGACAGCAGCCTCGCCGACATACCACACCTGGCCGGGAGGCCACGATGGCGCAGATCGAACACATCTCCGATACCGCTCGCTGGGTCGCCGTGTACCGCGCGATGGAGACGGCTCGGCCTGACGCAATCTTCCGCGATCCATTTGCTTCGCGCCTTGCGGGGCAGCGCGGCGAGGAGATCGTCGACACGATGAAGGACGGTCGCCGCATGGCGTGGGCGATGATCGTGCGCACCGCGATATTCGACGAGATCATTCTCGATCGAATCCGAAACGGTCATGTGGACACGGTGCTCAACCTCGCCGCCGGACTCGACGCGCGCGCGTGGCGCATGCCGGTGCCCAAGAATTTGCGATGGATCGACGTCGATCTGCCTGGCATTCTCGACTACAAACTCGAGATGCTCAAGGATGAGACGCCCGTCTGCGACTACGAGGCGATTCGCCTCGATCTCACCGACGGTGCAAAGCGCCGAGCGTTGTTCTCGCAAGTCGGCGCGGGCTCATCACGCGTGCTCGTGGTCACCGAGGGACTGCTGATCTATCTCACCGCCGACCAAGTCGGCGAGCTCGCGCGCGACCTGCATGAGCAGTCGAGCTTTGTCTCGTGGCTCATCGACCTCGCGAATCCGCGGCTGCTCAAAATCATGCAGAGGTCGTGGGGAAAGAGTGTGCGCGAAGGCAATGCGCCGTTCCAGTTCGCCCCCGCAGAGGGCACGAAGTTCTTCGAGCCGTTCGGATGGCGCGAAATGACATTTCGATCGAGCATGGAGGAGGCGCAACGCCTGGACCGCGAGATGAAGGGTATGTGGATCTGGCGATCGCTCGCCAAACTCTATCCCAAGCGGGTGCGGGACGATTTTCGGCGAATGAGTGGCATCGTCGTGCTCGAGCGGAAGTAGGCACCCGCGCCGAGCACGACCCAACCGTTCTGGCAGATCGATTGTCTGTAGGAGTGCACCCCTAATCTGCCATCGATGCCGCTCACTCGAGACGTTCGTTTCGCCGCACGATCCCTCGCGCGAACTCCAGCCTTCACGATCGCCGCGGCACTCACCTTAGCACTGGGCATCGGCGCCACGTCGGCGATGCTCAGCGTAGTAAACGGCGTTCTCTTGAAGCCGTTGCCTTACGCGAACAGCGATCAGTTGGTGGTCGTTCTCCATCGGGGAAACGATCCGGTGGCGCCGGGCAACTTCCTCGATTGGCGCGTGCAAACGCGGAGCTTCACCGATCTGGCCGCAGCCGAGTATTGGACGCCGAATCTCACCGGCGCGGATCAGCCCGAACAGATTCACGCACTGCATCTCACGGCGGGCATGCTTCCAATGCTCGGCGTGCAGCCCTTGCTCGGACGCGTGTTCACCGAGTCGGAGGATGTGCCCGGCGCGGCGCACGTTGCGGTGATGAGCTACGGACTCTGGCAGCGGCACTTCGCCGGCGACCGATCCATCCTTGGCCGGAGCGTCTCGCTCGACGGCGAGCCGTACACGATCGTGGGCGTGATGCCGCCGTCGTTCCAGTTCGCGCCGTTCTGGGCGACGCGTGCCGAGCTCTGGGCTCCTCTTGCTATCGACAGGAGCAAGGCGAGTCGCACCGGCAACAGCCTCCGCATCTTCGGTCGACTACGGCCAGGGGTCACCGTGCAGCAGGCGCGGGCTGACGTCGCCGCAGTCACGGCGCGCCTGGAACAGCAATTCCCGGGAACGAATCGCGACGTGACAGTCGAGAGTCTCAAGCATAAGGTGACGGGCGACGTGCAGACCGCGTTGCTCGTCTTGCTCGTCGCCGTCGCGTTCGTGTTGCTCATCGCCTGCGCGAACGTCGCGCACATGCTGCTTGCTCGCGGGTCGTCGCGTCAGAAAGAGGTCGCGATTCGAACCGCACTTGGCGCATCGAGAGGACGCATCGCCGGGCAACTGCTCGTCGAAAGCGCGCTGCTCGCTCTGCTTGGCGGCGCAGGCGGGGTGCTGCTCGCCTTCTATGCTGTGCATGCGCTGGTTGCTGCGGGTCCGGCAATCATCCCGCGCGTTGCGACCGTGACGATCGACGCGCGCGTGCTGTTGATGACGCTGGGAATCACCGCCGGTACCGCGATGCTGTTCGGTATAGCACCCGCGCTGCGCGCGACACGAGTCGATCTTGCTGCATCGTTCAAAGACGGCGATCGCGCGTCGAGTGAAGGGCGCGAACGGCATCGACTGCGCGATGCGCTCGTGATCTCGGAGTTCGCGCTGGCGGTGGTGTTGCTCGTCGGCGCTGGATTGATGATTCGTACCTTCGAGGCGCTGCGAAACGTTGATCCCGGCTTCGATCCGCGGAACGTCGTGACGATGATGGTCTCCACTGCCGGCACCACGGAGGCCGACTCCACCGCGCGCCAAGCGTTCTTCTCGGCTGCCATCGAACGGGTGCGCGCGCTGCCGGGTGTCGAGACCGCGAGTTACATCAATCATCTGCCGATCGCCGGCGACGAGTGGGGGTTTTCGTTCTTCGTCGAAGGAAGGCCGCGGCCCAAGCCGGGCGACGTGCCGAGCGCGGTGTATCGCGTGGTGTACCCGGGATACTTCCGAACCATGCGGATTCCACTGCGCTACGGCCGCGACGTGAGCGATGCAGATCGAGCCGGCGGAGTTCCGGTCGTGGTGATCAACGAGTTCATGGCGAAGAAATACTGGCCGAACGAGAACGCCGTCGGCAAACGCATCTCGCTCGGCGACTCGACCTGGATCACCGTCGTTGGCGTTTCGAAGAACACCGTGACGCAGCAGTGGTCCGCCCCGCCGGCCGAAGAGATGTTTCTACCGTTCGCGCAGTCGCCGTTCGCAACGACGCCGAGCTCGCACTTCGAGTATCTCACGCTCGTGGCGCGCATGAAGTGCGACAGCGGCTCACAGTGCGATGCTACTACGCTCTCGCCCGCCATCGTCGGCGCAATTCGCGACCTCGACGCGCGCGTCGCGATCTCGGCCGTGGAATCCATGACGCACGTCGTGAATGACGCGACGGCCGAGTCCCGTTTCTATCTCGTACTGCTCGGCGCTTTCGCCTCGATTGCACTCGCGCTCGCGGCGGTCGGCATCTACGGCGTAATGACGTATTCCGTATCGCGGCGGACGCACGAGATTGGAATTCGCATTGCACTCGGCGCCGAGCCTGGCGAGGTGCTTCGGTTCATCGTGCGCGAAGGCATGTCGTTGGCGCTCGTAGGCGCTGCGAGTGGTCTCGCCACGGCATTCGTGCTCACACGCCTCATGAACCGATTGCTCTATGGTGTCGCCGCGTCGGACATGCTCACGTTCGTCGCGGTGACGCTGGTTCTCTGCGGAGTCGCATTCGTGGCGAGCTATCTTCCCGCGCGCCGCGCGACACGTATCGATCCGTTGGTGGCACTGCGGTCAGACTGAGACTTGCGTTACGGCGGTGAAATCGTCCATACGGCGATCGCGCCGCACGCGCTTTCCGAGCCGCTGTAGATGTCCGGCAACTCGGACGCGCCTGAATACACTTCGACTGCCTTCACCTGATCGATCGGCAAGTTGAAGATGATCTCTTTGGCACCGGGGTTTGCGTTCTTGAGAGAACTATTTCGAGGCGCGGTCTGCGGTCTGCCGGGCGGCGCATCGGCTGGGTATTCGCTCGCGAGCGACGAGGTCGATCCAAATCGCGAGCCGTTCAGAAAGTACGTCGGCTCGCACGAACCCTGGCCGCCTCGAAGCAAGATGGTGGGGAGTAGCGCGCCGGCTCGCTTCGAAACAAGAGCCGCGGGGATGTCGCGAAAGACATCGAGCACCTCGGTAAACCCCTTTTCCTCGATCTCACTACTCGTGATGATGTGGCCGAGGCCCCGCGATTGGCGGTAGAGAAATTGTTGACCGCCCGCATTCGGTGAGGACGTCGTCGTGACAGTCGGAAGCTGCGGCGCGATCTGACGTAACACGAAGTCGGCCGCCACGTCACCGTTGTTGGCGACGTCGAGCGCCGCGCTGATCGCCGGCTCGTACCCGACGTACGTCGCTTTGACGTGGTACGATCCGGCGCGCGGAACTCTGAAACGATATTGGCCGGCGCTGTCGGCCCGCGTCGTTATTCCGAGATCGCCACTGGATGCGTTGAGCAACAACAGAGTGGCGCCGCCGAGGGGGACGCCGGTCGTGGTGTCGATGACGCGTCCGTGCACGGTTTGCGCGTCAACCGCGTGCAACACGCCGGTCGCGACGAGCAACACGACAACCATTCGGGTACGCATGCGGCACCCCCCTCGGTGGAACGTTAGCGCTTCGTCGACGACGGCATCGCGAGCGAGCTGGGTAGTTTGGCGTCCGATGCAGTCGGCGCGGCCGGCGCAGTTCCGTTTCCGCCCGCGCTGTTTTGGCCGTCGAGCAAGCCACGCGACACGAGCTGCGCGGCGAGCACCGTTTGAATCACACTCGAGATGTTGTTGGTCGTTGCCTCGGGCGCGCCCTGTTCGCCGCCGTTGCTGATCGTCACCATTTTCGCCTGTGCCAACGCGTCGGCAATCGCCGGTGCGATTTGCGGCAGCATTTCGATCTGGCGATAGCGGAAGTACGACTCGCCGCCTTCTTTGATCGCTTGATTCACCTTCTGAATGCTCTCAGCCGTCGCGTCCGCGATCTTGCGGATGCGAACCGCCTCGGCGTCGGCCGATGCTTCGGCCGCGAGACGAACACGCGCCGCGTCGGCACGCGCCTGCGCAATCTGCGTCGCGTCCAGCTCGGCGACGCGCATGAGACCCTGAGCTTCCTGGCGCTTGGCTTCCGCTTGGGCGATCAAGGCCGCGTTGGACGCTTTGGTCTGCTCGAGCTCACGCTGTTTGTCCGAGATCGCACGTTCCGCTTCGAGTTGCGCTTCCTTGGCGCGGCGCGACTGCGTGGCGGCGACGATGTCGGCGTTGGCCTGCGCTTCGGCCGCTGACTGCCGGCGCCGCGCCTCGGCGACTTCGGACTGTACTACTTTGATATTTAAAGAATTGAAAATGAGCCCCAAGTCGGTGAGCTCGCGGGAGCACGCCTTTCGGATGATCACGGCCAGCGGATCGTCCTCATCCTCCAGCGACATCGGCTCGGCGCTCGTCGTGGCGAGGGGTGCTGCCTGTATGCGCGCGGGAACACCGCCACTCGTTCCGGACGGCAGCAGCGCGCGCGCATTCGGCGCGGACTTGGCCGAGAAGAGCTGGTCGTGCGTCAACAGGTTCATGGCGCGGCGGCCGGAGCTGGACAGCAAATCAGTGAGCGTGCTGAGCTGATCGGCGTCGCTCTTGGAGAAGAAGCGATTGGCTGCCGTCTTGATCAGCTGATCGGAATCACCGACGGAGACGATGGCGCTGGCAAGCACGCGCACCTTGATCGGCCGCGGCGTTCCATTTTCGTCGATGTCCGCGGTTTGATCGGTGATGTCGAGGTCGATGTTGATGACCTTGCTCGAGATCGTGGTTCCGGTCGTGAGCAGCGGAATTTCCTTGGATTTGCCCGGACCGCGGTACGTGACCGTGCCGCCGCCCATCCAGCTCACGAGACGGATGGTTCCCGCCTCGACGTTGCGAAGGAAGCTCGCGACGATCATTGGGACCACGATCACGACGAACCCGACAACCAGCGCGATCACGACCCCGCCCGAAAGCATATTCGACATACTACACCCCTGAAGGAGAGATTTTTAATACTAGATCAATGAAATCGTGCAACAGTTCTTCGCGGCGTCGACATCCTCGATGCGAACGCGTTGCCCGGCGCGAATGCGCGCGCCGCCGAGCAGCCGGTCGTCGCGCCGCAGCGTGGCGAGGATCTGAACGATCTGCCCGTCGACCTCGATGGATACGATGCCCTGCCCGTTCGCGTCGAACGCGGTGACGGCCGTGGCTTCGTCAGCCACCGCGCTCTCGAGCATGGAGGCCGGCGTCGAAGCGAATCGCATCGACAGGTTCCATAGCGGCGACACGACGAGGCGTTCGAATAGCACCGCGCCCGCTACCGCTGCCACGCCGAGCAGAACGCCGCCGAGCATTGGGCGCAGCAGCTCGCCCACCGCGCCGAAGCCAAGGAAGAAGCTGAACAGGTAGCGCGGTGACGCGACGGCCCACAGAACGTTGCTCGCCGAATTCCGCGCGCCGCTCACGGTGTTCGCAGCGTTTGCATTCGCGTGGCCGGCATGTCCTGCATGGCCGTGCCCCGCATGACCGATGCGCATCGGCCCGCGCGCCGACGCGCGCCCAGCATGTCCGTGATGCCCGAGGCCGCTGACCGCCATGACGCCAAGTCCAACGGCGCCAAGCAACAGACTCGAGATATAGAGGTCCATCAGAGGATGCAGGTTATGTGGTCGATCAACGTCGTTGAATACAACGAGTTCCGTACAACTGAAGTTACACTCGCGTACATCCATCGGCGGCGCAAGAAGTTACAGCGTCGCCTCGTCACCGTAGGGCGCCCGACGTTATGTTGGCTCATGCGCCGCCCCCTTCTTTCCGCGCTCGTCGCGAGCGTGCCCGTCGCAACCGTGATCGCAGCGCCGGCGTTCGCTCAACAGGCTTCGGCGGCTGCGACGACGGCTGTTGTTGCCGCTGCAGTCGACTCGTCTGACCTCCCGTGGCCAACCGGAACGTTCTCAATTCTGGCATACGATCCCGCGACTGGCGAGATCGGCGCGGCAGTTCAGTCGCGGGTATTCTCTGTAGGCAACGGCGTACTGTGGGCTGAAGCCGGCGTCGGCGCGGTCGCGACGCAGGCGGTCGTCGACGTCGGCTACGGTCCGCGCGCGATTGCATTGCTGCGCGAAGGCGTATCTCCCGAGCAGACGGTGAAGGCGATCTGGGGAACCGACCCGGACACCGCCGCGGATTGGCCGAAGGACGGCCGCCAGTTTGCAGCGATCGACGCGAAAGGGAACGTCTACGCGTACACGGGGCCGAAAGCCACGTCGTGGGCCGGCGACAAGCAGTGCGCAGCACCCAATCATTGCACGGCGCAGGGAAACATTCTCGCCAGCCCCGCAGTGGTCGACAGCATGGTTGCGCGCTTCGAGCGCACGCCGGGCAATCTGGCCTATCGACTCGTTGCCGCGCTCGAGGGCGGCCAATCGGCGGGCGGTGACAAGCGCGGCATGGAGTCCGCCGCGCTCATCATCGTAAAAAAGAACGGTGGCGTGTGGTTGCACAACGACACCGTTCTTCGCCTGCAGGTAGACGACAGCCCGAATCCGATCGCGGAAATGCGACGGTTAGTCGAGAAGGCCGCCGAGGTGCATCAGATCCCGAAAGCTCCCTGACGCATCGGCGTGTTCCGCTTGAAGTCGGCCGTTACGGCACCGACTTCGTTTCCGGCAACAACACGAACCGCGCGTAGTTCTTCGTGTTGAAGTACAACTTTGCCGCCGCTTGGATCTGCGCCGCGGTGAGGTTCGTGATCATTTGCGTATAGGCCGTCGACAAGCCGGCGATGTCCTCGCCTGCCGCATCACGCGCCTGAATGTTGCCGACCCAGTACGCGTTCTGCTTGACCTCGACTTCGTGTGCGCGCAACAGCTCTTCCTTGACCTTGTCCACGTACGACTGCGCCGGTCCGTTGGTCTGCAGGCTGTCGATCAACGCAAACACGCTCTTGGACAAGAGGTCCACGTTCTCCGGCGACGAGTTGAACTGCACCTCGATCGCATAGTTCGGACGTGGCAAGCGGCTGCAACCGCCGCCCACACTCGGGCTGTACACGCCACCCAACTTCTCGCGGAGCGTTTCGTTGAGCTGGATCTGGAACAGCTCGACCATCGCCCGCATCGAGAAGCGCGTCTGCGGATCGTACGAGCACGCGCCCGTGAAATCGATCAGCGTATTCGCCTTGGGCTCGACGCCCTTGTGCACGACCTTGTCGACGATACCCGTGGGTGGCGTGATGCCAAGATCTTTGAACGTTTCCTTGCGCCCGGTCGCCGGCAAGCTGGCCAGATACTTCTCGACCAGCGGTTTGAGCGCCGTCGTGTCGACGTTGCCGACGAACACAAAGGTGAAATCGCCCGCGTTGGCAAACCGGTCTTTATAGAACGCGAATGCCTTCTCCGGGTTGATCTCGGCAAACGTCGCCGCCGTCATTGGACGCTCGCGCACATTGTGCTGCGCCATCGTCCACGACACCGAGTCGGAGAAAACCTGGTCCGGATCGGCACTCTTGTTGGCGAGGAACGGCGCCACCTGGTTCTTGAATGCCTGGTACGCGGCCGTGTCGAGGCGCGGCGCGGTAAAGTCGAGATAGATGAGCTGGAACATCGTCTCGATGTCTTTGGGCGACGCGCGGCCAGTCAAGCCTTCAGTCGTCTCGCCGATCGACGCACCCGCCGAAGCAACTTTGCCCGTCAGCTTTTTCCGCAGATCGACAGCGCTGAACTCGCCCAGGCCGCTCAATCCTATGATCTGCGACGACAAATCCGCCGACATCGCATCGGCGTCTGGCGCGAGCGACGTTCCGCCAAGGCTCTGCGCGCTGAACAATACTTCGTCCGCCTTGAAGTCAGTCGGTTTTACAATGACGCGTGCGCCATTCGACAGCTTCCACTCCGCCGCACCGGCACCCGGAATCGCGCGATCGCCGACGATCTTGCCCGGCCTAGGAGGATTCGGAATCAATGCGTTGCTCGACAGCGTTTCGGTGTACGCCGTCACTGGCGTCTTGGCCGCCCGGTCGAACACGGCGAGCAACTCGCCCTGCGTCGGCACTGTCACGCCGGCTTTGTCCGGCGACTCGGCGAGGATCACGCGGTTGTCGTCGGTGATCCACTTGCTCGCGAGCTTGTTCAGGTCGGCGAGCGTGATGGTCGGCACGAGCTGCTGCACGAGCTTGTACTCGTAGTCGATGCCGGGAATCGCCTCACCCTGCAAATAGTTGTTGACGTATTCGCCAACGAACGAGGCCGACGGCGACTTGTCGCGCTCGGCATACGCGCGCTCGTAGCCGCGAACCGTGCTTTCCTTTGCGCGATCCAGCTCCGACTGCAGAAAGCCGAACTGGTCGACTCGCTTGGCCTCGAGGAGCAGCGCCTCGAGTCCGCGCGGAATGGCGCCGTCGTTCACGTCGGCCGCCAGCGTAAACGCGTCGGTCGAGCGGCCAATGAAGTTGCCCTTTGATACATCGGCGCCGAGGAACGGCGCATCCGGCTTCTGGGAGATTTCCTCGAGCCGGTTGTTGAGCATACTCATATACATGCTTTCCATGAGATCGCGGCGATAGTCGCCCACGGTCTTGGTCTTCTCGGGCGGCATCTTGAAGATCAGCTCGATATCGGAGCCGGTGGCTTCCTTGTCCGTCGCGACCGCGATGAGCGGCGCCGTATTGTTCGGAACTCCCGCCAAGGGACGCGGCGTCGGATTCACCAGCTTCGGAATTCCCGCGAAGTGCTTCTTGATCTCCGCTTCGATCGTCGCGGGATTGAAGTCGCCGACAGCGATGACTGCTTCGAGATCGGGACGATACCACTCGTTATAGAAAGAACGAAGGCGGGACGGCGTGGCCGTCATGATACTTTGCTCATTGCCGATCGGCAGGCGGTCGGCGTACAACGATCCTTTGAGCACGATCGGCAGCCATTGGTGCAGCATGCGATCGCCCGCGCCTTTGCCGAGCCGCCACTCCTCGCGCACGACGCCGCGCTCGTTCACGACCTCGGTAGAATCGAAGACTTGGCCGTGCGCCCAATCCTCGAGAATCGTGAACGCTTTATCGACGATGCGCGCCGTGTCGGTCGGCACCGGCAGAATGTAGACGGTCTCGTCGAATCCCGTCGAGGCATTGAGGTCGGCGCCGAACCGAACTCCGATCGACTCGAGATACTTGACGAGATCGTTGTGGGAGAAGTGCGTCGTGCCGTTGAACGCCGTGTGTTCGGTGAAGTGAGCAAGTCCGAGCTGACTCTCGTTCTCGAGGATCGAGCCCGCATTCACGACGAGCCGCAACTCGGCGCGCTTCTCTGGCTTGGGGTTCTGACGGATGTAGTAGCGAATGCCATTCGGCAGCGTGCCGATGCGCACCTTGGGATCGATCGGAAGCGGCGTCGACATCGCCGGCACGCCGGTCGAAGCCGCCGAGGCCGTCGCAGGTGTCTTGGGCGCGGGCTTCTTTGCCGCAGGCTTGGCGGTTTGGGCGGCGAGGGGCAATCCAAGCGCGACCGACAGTGCGATCGGAAAGAATTTGTTCATAATGATGGCTGCGAGAAAAGGGCACGGAACGACCGGCCCGGAATAATGAGAGCGCGCGATCCGCGCGGCAACATGTTTGTACACACGCGGCGGTCCGTCGTTTCGGAACGGCGCCCTCCTGCTAAATGCTTACAACCTCACCTTTCCACCGTCGCGGCTTTTCACCAAGTTCAGCCTTGGTTCCGACTCGACCCCGAGGACATTCCATGCGATTCCGCTTTGCCGCGACAACCGTCGCGACGACCCTGCTCTTCGCCGCTCCCGCGTTTGCCCAGCAGCGCACTTTCACGGCTGCCGACTATGCGCGGGCCGAGCGATACATGAACTACAATACCACTCCGCTCGTGTTCGGCACGTCGGTTCGACCGACGTGGCTGCCGGCCGACCGGTTCTGGTACCGGAGCGTCACGCCGGCTGGCACCGATCTCATTCTCGTCGACCCCGCCCGGAGCACCCGAACGCGAGTGTTCGACGAGCCGAGGCTCTCAGCGGCGGTAACGGCGGCGCTCGGCGGCAATGCCGACGTTTTGCGTCAGTCGGCCACCAACAGCGCGTTTTCCACCGACGGCAGCATGGTGACAGTGACCGTGGCGGGTCGCAGCGTCTCGTGCAATGTGGAAACGACGCGCTGTGGCGCGGCCGTGGATGATCGCGAGCGGGCGAACGCCGGCGGCGGCCGCGGCGGGAGAGGAGGTCGCGGTGGTGGCGGCGGCGGAGGCGGCGGTCGTGGGGCCGCGGCTCGCGCGCCGGAGACACTCTCGCCCGACGGCAAGTCGGCCGCGTTCATTCGCGACTGGAATCTGTGGATGCGCGACGTTGCGACGAACAAGGAGACGCAACTCACGACCGATGGCGTGAAGGACTTTGGTTACGCGACGGACAACGCCGGCTGGTCGAGCAGTGATCGCGCGATTCTCATCTGGTCGCCCGATTCCAAGAAGATCGCAACGTTCCAGCAGGATCAGCGCGGAGTCGGCGAGCTCTATCTCGTGCGCACGCAGCTCGGGCATCCGGTACTGAACGTCGCCAAGTACCCGCTCGTGGGCGACAGCATTCTGCCCATGATCCATCGCGTGGTCATCGACGTCAGCGGCGCCACACCGAAGATGGTTCGCTTCCAGATGCCGCCCGACGAGCACCGCTCCACGCTCTGCGATCACATCGCGTGTCGTGGCGGCGAGTGGGCCGACGTCGAGTGGTACCCCGACGGCTCGCACGTTGCCTTCGTGTCGACGTCGCGCGACCACAAGCACGAGCAGATGCGCGTTGCCGACGCAACGACCGGCGCCATTCGCGACGTGATGCGCGAAGACGTGAAGACACAATTCGAGTCAGGCAACGGTCGCGTGAATTGGCACGTGCTGCCGGCGTCGAACGAGTTGATCTGGTTCTCCGAGCGCGACAACTGGGGCCAGCTCTATCTCTACGACCTGACGACCGGCCAACTCAAGCATCAAATCACGACCGGTGAGGGCAACGTCACGCAGTTGATCCGCATCGATGAAAAAAATCGCGAGCTGTACTTCCAGGGCGTCGGCAAGGAGAAAGGGCGCGATCCGTACTTCCGCCAATTCTATAAAATCGGCATGGACGGCAAAGGATTGACGCTGCTCACGCCGGAGAATGCCGACCACGACGTCGCGTTGTCACCTTCGGGCGCTTACTTCACCGATACGTATTCGACGCCGGACGTTCCGCAGACCACCGTGGTGCGCGATCTCGACGGCAAGCTGCGCGTGACGGTGGAGAAGGCCGACATCTCGCGACTCGTCGCCACCGGATGGAAGGCCCCGATGCCGTTCACGGTGAAGGCACGCGACGGCAAGACGGATCTCTACGGTCTGCTCTATGTGCCCACGCAGCTCGACTCGAACAAGAAATACCCGATCATCAATCACATCTATCCGGGCCCGCAAACGGGCTCTGTGGGTAGCCGGTCATTCTCCGCCACGCGCGGCGACGCGCAGTCACTCGCCGAGCTTGGATTCGTCGTGATGGAGCTCGACGGCATGGGCACGCCATGGCGTTCCAAAGCGTTCCATGACGCGTATTACGCCGACATGGGTGACAACACGCTGCCGGATCAGGTGGCGGGCATGAAGGAGCTGGCCGCGCGGTACAAGTGGATCGATATCGACAAAGCCGGCATCTACGGCCACTCGGGCGGCGGCTTCGCCACGGCTGACGCGATGTTCCGGTATCCGGATTTCTTCAAGGTCGGCATCGCCGAATCGGGCAATCACGACAATCGCGTGTACGAGGACGATTGGGGCGAGCGCTACCAGGGTCTCGACGTGAAGACCGCGTCGGGCTCGAACTACGATTCCACGGCCAATGAGAATTTTGCAAAGAATCTCAAGGGCCACCTGTTGCTGGCACACGGCACGATGGACAACAACGTACCGCCGGTGAACACGATGCTCGTCGTGGACGCGTTGATCAAAGCGAACAAGGACTTCGATCTGCTGCTGCTGCCCAACCAGCAGCATGGTTACGGTCCGGACGCCAACTACATGACCCGCCGCCGGTGGGATTACTTCGTGCGGTATCTGTTGGGCGACGAGCCGCCGAAAGAGTACGAGATCGGGCCCAAAGGCCCACGAACGGCGCCGTGAGCGATCTCTAAATCGGCGTGTTGCGGCGCTCGAGCGTCGAGAGAAAGGCGAGCGGAGAAATCCGCTCGCCTTTTTTCGACGCGGCGGTCACAATTTCAATTCCCTTCGAATCAGGCCGACGATTTCGTCAACGGGCAACGTCCCGTCGACACACAGCGCATCGTGCGGCGTCTCCAGCGTCGCGAGTTGACTCGGCAACAACGCCGGCGTGGCGAAGTGGTGCTTGCGTGACGCCAGTCGCTCGCGCAATACCGATTCGGGCACATCGAGATGCACGAAGCGCACGCTGTCATGATCGACGTCAGACGGCATGAGCACATCGCGATACCACTGCTTGAGCGCCGAACAGGCGAGCACGGCATGGCGGCCTTCGTGTACGACGTCGGCGATCAAGTCGCAGAGCGCCGCCAACCACGGGCGGCGATCGTCGTCGGTGAGTCCTTCGCCGCGGTGCATTTTCGCGACATTCTGCGGTGAGTGGAAGTCGTCGCCTTCGTGGAATTCCCAGCCAATCGCCTGAGCGAGCGCCTGTCCAACGACGGTCTTTCCCGCGCCCGACACGCCCATCACCACGATGACGTGAAGATCCCTTTTCGGCGCGGTGCTCACAGGTGCACGTATACTCCTGGCAGTGCCATTGAGGTGCGATTTCTGCGTAAGTGACGAGTCTTATGGAAAGAATGCGCGCGCTGACCGTACAGCCAGGGGTGCCAGATTCGCTCCAGCTGGAAGAATTCCGTGTCCCAGGCCCCGAGCGAGGCTCGGTGCTGCTGCGCGCCGTCGGACTCGGCGTTTGCGGAACGGATCGTGAGATCATTTCCGCCAAGTATGGAAAGGCACCTCCGGGACACCAGCGCCTGATCATTGGCCACGAGTCATTGGCCGTCGTCGAAGACGCTCCCGACGGTTGCGGCTTGGTACGCGGCGACCTCGCCGTGGGAGTCGTGCGGCATCCTGACCCGGTTCCCTGCCCGAACTGCGCGGCGGGCGAATGGGATATGTGTCGCAATGGCCAGTACACGGAGCACGGCATCAACTCGCTCGATGGCTTCGGATCGGAGTGGTATCGCCTCGATCCGAAATTCGTCATTCGCGTCGAGCCGATGCTCGGCGATCTCGGCGTGCTCGTGGAACCGGCGAGCGTGGTCGCCAAGGCATGGGAGCATACGGAGCGCATTGGTCGGCGAGCGCTCTGGCAGCCGTCGCGTGTTCTCGTGACCGGCGCCGGTCCGGTGGGACTCCTCGCGGCGCTGCTTGGCGCACAGCGCAACTTGAGCGTTCACGTGCTCGATCGCGCCGACGATCCCGTCAAGTCGGCGCTCGTGCGCGATCTCGGCGCGAGCTTTCACGTCGGCAGTCTCAACGACGTTCCAGGTTCGTTCGACGTGGTCATGGAATGCACGGGAGCGAAATCGCTGCCGCTGGACGTCACGACGCGCACGGCACCCGATGGGATCGTTTGCCTCATCGGCGTGTCGGCGGCGGGTGTGGAGTCGAGCGTCGACGTTGGCGCGTTGAATCGCGCACTCGTGCTCGGCGATCGCGTGATCTTCGGCTCCGTGAATGCCAACCGTCGCCATTACGAGGCGGCGATGCACGCGCTCGCCGCTGCGGACCCCGCGTGGTTGCGCCGGCTCATCACCCGACGCGTGCCACTCGACCAATGGCGCGACGCGTTTGTACAGCGCCTCGACGATGTCAAAACTGTTATCGAGTTTAGCAGCATTGGTGGCGGAAGTCGTACAAACGTCGGCGCCACCGCTTGAGTTTTCCCGACGAATCCATGTCACTTCCGCTCGAAGAATATGCGCTGATTGGCGACTGCGAGACCGCGGCGCTCGTGTCACGTGCCGGATCGATCGACTGGCTGTGCTGGCCTCGTTTCGACTCCGGCGCGTGCTTCGCCGCGTTGCTCGGCGACGCGTCGAACGGCCGCTGGGCGCTGTGTCCCACGAACTCGGACGTGCGCACGGTGCGCCAGTATCGTGGCGACACGATGATTCTCGAAACCCGCCACGAGACCGCCGAGGGCAGCGTGCTGGTGATCGATTTCATGCCGCTGCGAGACGGACGGTCCGATATCGTGCGCACCGTCGTTGGCTTGCACGGTCGCGTCGAGATGCGTACTGACATCGCCTTTCGCTTCGACTATGGATCGGTCGTCCCGTGGGTCAGTTGCCTCGAGGACGGCACGCTGCGCGCCGTCGCCGGGCCTGACATGATCGTGGTTCGTGGCGACACGGCGCTGCACGGCGAGAGCATGACGACGGCCGGCGTATTTGCTCTCGCGGAAGGCGAGCGCCGGTCGTTCGTGATGACGTGGGGACCTTCGAATCTCGAACCGCCTGCGGCAATCGACGCCGCGAACGCACTGGAGACGACCGAGAAATTCTGGACCGACTGGTCATCGCATTGCACGTATCGCGGTGAGTGGCGCGCGGCGGTGATTCGGTCGCTGCTGACGCTCAAGGCACTCACCTACTATCAAACCGGCGGCCTCGTCGCTGCGCCCACCACGTCGCTCCCCGAGCTCGCGGGCGGCTCGCGCAATTGGGACTACCGCTACTGCTGGCTGCGCGACGCAACGCTGTCGCTGCTCGCTCTGATGAACGCCGGCTACTATCGCGAAGCGGAAGCATGGCGCGATTGGTTGTTACGGGCCGCCGCGGGAAGTCCCGATCAAGTTCAGATCATGTACGGGTTGAGCGGCGAACGACTTCTCCGCGAATGGGATGTTCCCTGGCTCGACGGCTACGCGCATTCCAAACCGGTGCGCGTCGGCAACGCCGCGCACGAGCAACTGCAGCTCGACGTCTACGGCGAGGTGATGGAGGCGCTGCACCAAGCTCGTCTCGGCGACATCACCGACAGCCCCGATGCGTGGGCGTTGCAAGTCGCACTCGCCGGCCACCTCTCGAAGATTTGGCGCCAGCCCGATCAGGGGATTTGGGAGGTCCGCGGCCAGCCGCAGCATTTCACGCACTCCAAAGTCATGGCGTGGGTCGCAATCGATCGCGCGGTGAAGAGCGCCGAGCATTTCAATCTTCATGGCCCAATCGAAGAATGGCGCGCGGTCCGCGACGAGATTCACGCCGACATCTGCAAGAACGCGTTCGATACCGAGCTGAATTCGTTCGTACAGGCGTATGGATCGAAATTGCCCGACGCGAGCGTGCTGCTCATTCCGCTCTCCGGCTTCTTGCCGGCGACGGATCCTCGAATGAAGGGAACCGTCGCCTTCATCGAGAAAACGCTGCTCGTCGACGGCCTGGTGCTCCGCTACGACAGCGAAAAGACGGACGACGGACTACCCCCGGGCGAGGGAACCTTCGTTGCCTGCAGCTTTTGGCTGGCAGACAACTACGTGATGCAGGGCCGACGCGACGAGGCGTGCGCGCTCTTCGAGCGATTGCTCGCCCTCCGCAATGATGTCGGTTTGCTCTCCGAGGGATATGAGCCGAAGAATCATTGTCAGGTCGGAAATTTCCCGCAGGCGTTCTCGCACATTGCGCTATTGAGCACCGCGTTCAATCTCGGCGATGTGGCAGAACAGAACGCGCCGCGGCCGGCGGAGCAGCGTGGGGGGACCGTGCCGTATTGAACGGCAGGTCTAGGGTATTGGGGTTTCGGGTGACGGGTGTAACCGCGCGGTTCGCGTCTCCGTTCAATCCGTTTCATTCGTTCAATTCGTTTTTATCAAATAGTTATTGCCAGCCCTGGCGGCAGTTATGGCCATAACGCTCGATGATACGGATTGAACCGAGGCAACGAAAACGGACGGAGACTTCACTCCCGAGAACGCCAGCAGCGAACTCGCTCAGTCGAAATCGCGACCGTAGCGACGACCGGTGTGCTTGTACCCAATCCGCTCGTAGAATGCGTGCGCATTTCCACGATTGAGCGCCGTGGTGACGTTGATTCGTTTCGCGCCGCGGTCCTGCGCGAATTGCTCCGCCGCTTGAACGAGTGCGCGACCCACGCCCCGAGCGCGATTCGCTTCGTCGACCACGAGCAGCGTGAGCTGCGCGATCGGCGATTGATGATTCATCGTAAAACGTAAGTGAATCGTCGCCAGCCCAAGCACTACGCCAGCATTCTCGGCAACGAACGCTCGCGCATTCTCGTCCGTTGACAGCCGCGCAAACCGCGCAGGCATCTGTTCGGCGGTCGCCGGGTAGCCGAGTTGTGTGACGAGGCGCGCGAGTGCCGCAGCATCATCGGCGCGCGCGACGCGAATTACGACATCGCTCACGTGCCGCTCGACGGAATCAGTACTTCGCCAAGTAGCTCTCGAGCTCCCATGCGCTCACCTGCGTGATGTACTCGCGCCATTCCTGCCGCTTGGCCTCGACGAAATTCGCGGTGACGTGCCTGCCGAGCGCGTTGGTGATCACGTCGTCCTTCTCGAGCTCGTCGAGCGACTCGTTCAAGTCGTGCGGCAGATCGTCGATGCGAAGGCGGCGCTTTTCACGAAAGCTCATCTCCCAAATGTTCTCATCCACCGGTTCGCGGTAATCCGCCTTGGTCTCGATTCCGTCGAGTCCCGCGGCGAGCATCACGGCGAGCGCGAGGTAAGGATTCGCCGCCGGATCTGGCGAACGAAGCTCCACTCTCGTGCCCGTACCACGACGATCGGGCACGCGCACGAGCGGCGAGCGATTGCGCATCGACCACGCCACGTTCACCGGCGCCTCGTACCCAGGCACCAGACGCTTATAGGAATTGACGAGCGGGTTCGTGATCGCGCACATACCGCGTGCGTGCCGCAGCAATCCGCCGATGTAATGCAGCGCGGTCTTCGACAACTCCCACTCGGATTTCGCATCCCAGAATGCGTTGTCTTTCCCTTTGAACAGCGACTGATGCGTGTGCATGCCGCTGCCGTTCTGTCCGAAGATCGGCTTCGGCATGAACGACGCGAGCAACCCGAATTGCGTTGCGACGTGTTTCACCACGAACCGGAACGTCGCGATGTTGTCGGCCGTCTTGAGCGCGTCCGCATATCGGAAGTCGATCTCGTGCTGGCCATGCGCGACCTCGTGATGCGCCGCCTCCACCTCGAATCCCATGCGCTCGAGCGTGTCGACCATCGCGCGGCGCGCGTCCTCGCCGAGGTCCGCGGGTGCGAGATCGAAATAGCCGCCGACGTCGTGCGTCATCGTGCTCGCCTGGCCGCCGGCTTCGGGCTTGAAGAGAAAAAACTCGGCCTCCATGCCCGCGTTCATCGAATAGCCAAGCGCCTTGGCGCGCGCGAGCACGGACTTGAGCACCCCGCGCGGATCGCCGGCGAACGCGTCGCCGCCCGGGCTCGAGATATCGCAGATCAGCCGGCAGATGCGGTTGTCCGGATCGCCCCACGGATAGACGAGAAACGTGTCGAGGTCCGGCGCCAAGAGCATGTCCGACTCTTCGATGCGCACGAATCCTTCGATCGACGAGCCGTCGAACATGATGTCGCCGGCCAACGCTTTCTCGAACTGTGATGACGGGATCTCGACGTTCTTGTTGATGCCAAGAATGTCGGTGAACTGCAGACGCATGAACCGGACGTTGAGCTTGTCCGTCAGCTCGAGAATGTCCTTCTTCGATGCGCCGGTCGTGTCGGGCGTGAGCGAGCGTGAGCGCGGGGCCAGAGGTGCCTCGTGGCAGAAGTCGGCTATACGCTAAGGCGTTGCCGTCAGTGTTGTAAAGCTACGACGGCGCCCGAGCCGATGACGATCAGTCGCGCGCCGACACCACGACTTGCGCCCGACGCAGAATGCGACCGCGGAACGAATATCCGCGCTGCCGCACCTCGACAATCGTGCCGGTACGCGCTTTTCCGCCCACCGTCGACACGATTTCGTGTTGGTCGGGATCCACGCAGCCGACCGTCGCGATCTCCTCGAGCTCGACGAGCTGCGCCATTTTCCGCGCCTCGCGCTCGAAGTGCTGCAAGCGAGCTGTCGACTTACGATCCGGCTTGATGCGAAGCGTCACGATCACGTCGTCCAGCGACTCGAGAACGGACAACATCCCGATCGCGCGTTGAAGCGCTCCTTCCCATGCGGCGTCGCGACTCGCGTCATACTCCGCATGCAACTGCGCGAGCTCGGTGGTGCGTTCGACCAACCGCTCGACCGTGTCGTTCTGCTGCGCGCGCGCCCGTTCGATCTGTGAGCGCGCGTCGTCGAGCTGCGCGGTCAACTGCTCGATCTGCTGCTGCGTGGCCTCGAGTTGCGTCTGCGCGTCGCTCAATACCGAGCTGTGCACGAGCCCATGCCGATCGCCGGCAGTATTGACCGCCTGCGTCACTCTGGCCGCGAGTTGATCCTGACTCTTGACCAACAAGACTTCGAGCCGCGCTGCCAACGAATCGATCGACCGTTGAATTGCCGAGACGTCGACGACCGGTGCGGGTGCTGCAGCTGGCTGGTCTACCCGCGCATCGGCCGCGGCGTTTCGGTCGGTCGATGAAAGCAACTTCGGCGCGCTGAACCGCGGCGCCGGTTGCTCCAGCTCGTCGGCAACGGCCCGCAACTGCCGCAGCATGTCGCCGGCGGCGTCTTCCGGCTCCGCAGCCGGCTGCTCGTCCAGCACACGGACTTGACCCTTCCAGGCATCGTACAAATCCGCAGATGCATCGGCGCCGCCCGCGAACGGAGCGCCGTTCGAGACCGCCAGTGGTCCGGTGTCTTGCACGAGAGGTCGACGCTGTTTTTTAGCCATTGTCTAGTTGCCCTGCGTTTGAACCTGAACTTGCGCCGGCAAACTCTCACCCGAGTCAGGGGTGCGCGCCATGGGGATGTAGTCGTTCTGGATCGAGCCGTAATCGTCGTAGTCGCTCGAAGAACCGAGATCGTTCAGTACTGCGCCCAATACGCGTAGCGGCGCATGCCGTAACAACGCCAACCGAGACCGCGCAATTCGCCGCTCGGTCTCGCCCGTCCGGAGCACTAGCAAGATGTTGCCCGTCGCCGCCCCCAACGCCAATGCATCGCCTCCGGCGCCGAGTGGTGCGCTGTCGACGATGATCGCGTTGAACAACGGACGGATTGCTGTTAGAAGTCTCGGCAGTTGCGGCGACATCAGGAGCTCCGGAGCACGCGGAACGCGAGTTCCGGCCGGAATAATCAGCAAATTGGGATGCGTTGACCGGCGGGCGATGGCGTCCGCACGCGCTTTACCGGCCAGAAAGTCGGTGAGCCCAGGCTCAGCAGTCGCGCCGAAGGTCTCGTGCTGTTTGCCCCGCCGCACGTCTCCGTCGATCAACAGCGTCCGGTATCCCGCCTCAGCGAACGACAGCGCCAGGTTCGCCGCGAGCAGCGATTTTCCCTCAGACCCACCCGGGCTGGTGATCGTGAGCTGCACCGGGTCCGTACCCGGCTGGCCGTGTTTGAGGTTGAGCCGCAGCATCCGGAACGCGTCGACAGCCCGCGCCGCTTCGGCGCTCGAATGATTCAACTCGAACGCACGCTCCATGTGCGGAACGGCGGCCAACAAATGCAGATCGAGGTCGCCGACTTGTTCGGGATAGCGAAGCTTCGGATCAAACCGGTCGACGACGAGAGCCGCAGCCACTCCGAGCACGAGGGCAATCAACAGCGCCGTCAGGAAGTAGTATGCGCGCGTATCCGCGGTCGCCCTCGGCGACGCTACCGCGCTGTCCAGCACACTGGCCGCCGCGACGGCGCTCTGCTGCGCCAACCGCAGACCGTCGACACGTGCCTTGAGCAAGTTGTAAAGAGATTCTTTTGTCGACACGTCGCGGCGTAACCGCGCCTCCTCCAGCGTCCGGCGCGGAATCGCTTCCAACGTCCGCCGAGCGGCGGTGGCTTGCGTCGTGAACCGGCGTTCGGACGCCCGCATGCGGGTGAGCAGTTGGCCCGCGATCGTGGGAATGGTTTGCCGCTCGAGCTTCGTAATGCGCGCATTGAGGGCTTTCGCGGCCGGCGATGCGAGCGCCGACTGCAAGCGAAGCACCTGATAACTCGAATCGGCGCTGCTCAACGTGGCGGCAGCAGCCATCAGCTCCGGCGTGTTGCGCGCCGACGGAATCGCCGCGAGCGCGTTCATGTCGAAACGGCGCCGGCGCGTGTTGGCCACGACGCGCTCGAGCGCGGTGCGCTCACGACGCACGCTGTCGCGCGCGCTCGTCGATGTGAAGTATTCGCCGGCCGTCGGGTCATCCATCGCAACCGAAACAGATTGCTCGTTCGGCAGCGTGATCGACTGAATTCGAAATCGATTGAGCGCGTCTTCCGCCAACTCCAGCGAGCCAGTCGCCTGAGTCAGCTGCATCTCTAACGTTGCTAGTACTTGTACGCCGTCCGGCTGACCGAGCCCGGCGGCCGCCGCGATCACGTGCCGTCCCAATGAATTGAGAATTCTCGCATCTTGCGCCGGGTTGGACCCGCGCAACTCCACGACGATGAAACTCGAATCCGGCACACGCACGCCAAGGCGCCCACGCAGTGCCTCGGCTGCTTGTCGCGTGGCAGTGGTTGAATCTGCGCCCCGTGCTACGAGGCCGTTCTCGGCAACGACGCGATCGAGCACGGCGAAGCTCGTCGCCAAGTCGGCCCACCCCGACGGATCGAGCGATCGCGCGGGAACGGGCTGCGCGCTCGTTTGCGCGACAGCTTGACCGCGATCGCCGCGCGCGATCCAGATGGAGATGTGCTCCTCGTAGCGCGGTGCTGCCACGCGACCGGTCGCCCATCCCACGACGACACCGGCGACGACGAAGGCCAAGACGACCCACCACCGGCGGCGCACGACGTCGGCCGTGCGACGCCAGCGAATGCCCGTGTGGATGGAATCGGACGAAGCCGGCACGCTATCTCGGTTGGGTGGCACCAGTGGGATTCGAGAGTGATCGCAATTGCCGCCGGCGCAATGTGGCACCATGGCGTGGCGTTGGCGAGCGCCGCTGGCGGTGAAACGGGGAAAAGGGTGGAAGGGCGGAACGAAACCGCCCGTCATTCCGAAGGAGCGATGCCACTGAGGAATCTCGTGTCATCCGGCTAGATCCCTCGCGCCGCTTGGGATGACAACCCTTTGCGCCCGTTCCGCCGTTCCACCGGCGGCCGCGCCGACTCTGGTGTAAATTTGACGTCGATGAGCTCTCCTTCCCCTTCGTCTCCCTCCGCCGACGCCGCGCAAACGTGTCCCAATTGCCGGACACAGGCATCAGGCAAATTCTGTTCGAACTGCGGCGGATCGCTCGCCGGCGCCACGTGCGGCAGTTGCGGTGCGCCGCTCAGTATTGGCGCCAAGTTCTGCCACCGATGCGGCACTCCGGCGGGAGCCGAAGGCACGAGCGACCCGCGTAGCTTCTCGTCCGCGCTTCCGTGGGCTGTGGCGGCCATCGCGCTGGTCGCGCTCATCGCCCTGATCGCGGGCCAGCGTTTCAGCCGGCCACCGGCCGATCAGCCGCTCGTGTCTGCCGTCGATTCCGGCGCTGGAACTGGTGGTGCCGCACCGTTCGCGGGAGCCACCGGCAATGGCGCGGCGCCGGACATCAGCAGTATGACGCCGGCCGAAGCGGCAGCGCGGCTGTACGACAAGGTCATGGCCGCACACGAACAGGGTCACGCCGATACGGTGGCGCTGTTCTCACCAATGGCGATTCAGGCATACCAGATGATCGGCAACCTGAATCTCGACCAACATTACGACGTCGGCCGCCTCGCCGCGGTCTCCGGCGACGAAGCGACTGCCAAAGCGCAGTCGGACACGATTCTCGCCGAACACCCCAACCACCTGCTCGGTTTGATCCTCGCGCAGAATGCGGCCCACATGCGAAAGGACACGGCCGCAGAGCGCTCGTACTACGACAAGCTCGTTGCCGCCGCGCCGAAGGAACGAGCAACGCAACTACCAGAATACATCGAGCACGAGAACGACATCACGGTCGCGTTGAACTCCAAGCGGCCGTAGTCGTCGCCAGGCGACTCACACAGCGAAGATCGGAAGCTCAGACGCGGGGTACAGCCCGCGTTGTTCCCCGAGCTCGACGAGCCGCTCCACCGCGTTGACGTCCGCCTCGATCGAATAATCGTTCACGTAGAGATCGATGTGACTCTGGATCACATCCGGCGCCATCTCCTGCGCGTTCTCTCGCACGAAGTCGGCACATTCGCCCGGATGCGCCCACGACCGGCGCAGGCTGTCGCGAATCTCCGCATCGACGCGCCGCGCCACATCGGGACCGAGCTCCCGTTTGATCGCGATCGCGCCAAGCGGGATTGGACACTGCATGCGAGCTTCCCACACCTCTCCCAAGTCGGCCAGCTTCACGAGGCCTTTCTGCGCGTAGGTGAACCGGCCCTCGTGGATCAGAACGCCGCAATCCACTTCCCCGCTCAGCACCGCCGGCTCGATGAGATCGAAGCGCATCGGCACCGTCTCGAAATCGCCGAGCAGTCGCAGTAGCATCGCCGCCGTGGTGCGATCGCCAGGAATGGCGATGTGGCCACCGGGTTCGCGCGGCACGCGACTGACGAGTAGCGGACCTACGCCGAAGCCCGCTGCGCCGCCGGCGCGAAGCAGGACATAGCGGTCGCGAATTCTTCCGTACGCGGCCACCGAGATCTTCGTCACGTCGAACTCCCCGCGCTCGGCGCGCAGGTTCAACGACTCCACATCATCGAGCTCGATGCGATAGTCGTTCTTCATCGCGCAAAAAATGAACGTGTCGTTCGGGCAGGGAGAAAACGCCAAGCTCAACATCCCGTCGTACCTCCGATTTCCTCGATCCAATTGACGACCGCCGTGCGCGCCGCCGCGGCGGCTTCCTCGAGACGCCACGCCGCGCGATCGCGGCTGCCGACCGCGTTCGAGATGCCGCGCACCTCACCCACTTTCACGCCCATGAGGCGGGCGACGTGAACGACGGCTGCTCCTTCCATCGATTCCACCGCGCCGCCAGTGCGCGCGACGAGCGCCGCAGCCTTTGCATCCGTTCCGGTGCACGTAGCGCACGTGACGAAGGGTACGCGCTGCGACACCGGAAACAGATCGAGCGGCAATCGATTGAACAGCGGATCGCTACCACCGATCACAGGAAAGCCGAGTGCCTTCATGTCGAGAAATCCGTCCGGCGAGTCTGCACCGAGGTCTCCGTACGTTTCGCTCTCGGCGCATACGACGGAGCCGGTCGCCAATCCGGACCCGGGATATGCCCCCCCGACTCCACACACGATCAACGCGTCGACGGTGTTTTCCATGAGAAAGCGCGTCACCGCGTGGGCGGCGTTCACCGGTCCGACGCCGGTCCGAATGCGCGCCACTGGCCGTCCGCCGACGGTGTCGGGCAGCCCAGCGCCCTCCAGCGCCGCGGCAAAGCATACCGCAAACTCGTAGTTTGCCGTCATCTATATAAAGCCATCATAGCGACATTTAATACCCAGTAACCTGTTTCTATCATCCTCAGACCAACTACCCTGCATCCTAGTGGTGGTGGTGATGCTCCGTCTCATGAGCCAACGCGTGGCGCACCCACCCAATTACCTTGGCCATGCGCGCACCCAGCTTTCGCGCCCGCTCGGGGGCGGTTGCGCCAACCGGCTCGGAAACAATGATCCCACCAACGAGCGCCGCGCTTCGGAGCGCGTTCGCATCCGTGCCCGTCAATCCGAACACGATATTCGGCAACTGCGCGCCGGCCGCGAGCTCGCCGAGCAACGCCGCTAGGTCAGGTGGCAGCTCCGAACCGGACAAGGCCAAGAGCACGCCGTCGTACCCGTTGAGTTGCGACGCCGACTCGAGCGCCTTTTGCGCATCCGTCCCGCCGACGGATCGCACGTCGACTTCGGTGAATCGAATTTCGTTCGCACCTTCGGCGGCGGCGGCGGCGATCGATGCAGCGGTGCTGTCGCCGGCCGCGTACAGTACGATGACTTTGGGCATGCTGTCGCGCTCCAACGTTCGTGTGTGTCGCTCGTGTCGCGAGTCGCTTCTTGACGAAGCGTCTGGGTCAGTATACTAAGGCGATGAAAAGAGTCGATGCGTGACACACACGCTCCGCATCGGTGCTCGGCATACGAAGTGCAGCCGCACGGCGACCGTGTGTCGTTCAATTTTCGCATGATACAACAACCCCTCAGGAGGCGGGCATGCCGCGAGGTGACGAGTTGCGCGAGGAGTATTCTTTCTCCGAACGAGATGACGACGTCGACGATCTCGGATATGGCGGTGGTGGTGGCGGTGGCGCGTCGTACGACGACGACGACGAAGAGGACGGCGGCTGGACGACTCACAAGGACGACAGCGACGATCTCTGGGACAGCACCGACGACTCGGATGATGACGACGACGAAGAGGCCGCGGTCGTCGAAGTCGTAGACGAGGAAGACGAAGAAGATGCGTTTGGTGCTCCGCGCCGGCCCGGTCGTCCTGGACGCCCTGCCGGCTCGAAGTCGGCGACGTCGTCCAAGGCTTCTGGAGGTTCCGCGTCCGCTGCGGCAGCTCCGGCGTCCAGCAGCATGACCACGCCGAGCAGCACGCCAGCCGCCAAGTCCGCACCGGCCAAGAAGGCCGCGCCGGCGAAAGCGGCCAAGGCACCTGCCAAGGCCGCGAAACCGGTAGTAAAACCGGCGGCAAAACCTGCGGCCAAGAAGCCGGTAGCAAAGAAGGCGGCTGCAGCCAAGAAGCCCGCCGGTAAGAGCGCGAAGAAGGCTGTGAAAACGAGCCCGAAAAAGGGCGCCAAACCGGCGGCCAAGAAGGGCGCGAGCAAGAAGCCCGTGGCCAAGAAGGCTGGTGCGAAGAAAGCAGGTGCCAAGAAGGGCGGCGCCAAGAAGGCCGCAAAAAAGTCTCGGCGCTAGTCGATCCACGGTAATGAAACGGCGGCGGAGCGTTGGCATGCGCGCTCCGCCGCCGTTTTTTCGTTAATATCCAGCCATGAACCGCGAGAGCGTCAAGGCCGCTCAGAACGTGGCAGCCGGGATCGCGCACGAGTTGCGCACGCCGGTCTTTGGCATCGCGTCGGCGGCACAATTGATCCGCTACCGGATCGGCGACGATCCCGTGATGGAAAGGAACATCGGCCGTATCCTGCGCGAAACGGAGCGACTGAATACGCTCATTGCCGCGCTCACGGAGTACGGGCGCCCGGTGCCGGTGCAGCTCGAGTCCGCCGATCCCGACGAGGTCTGGACGTCCGTCATCGAAGACCATCGCGGCGCGCTCGAGAGCAAAGCGCTCCTCGTACGACACACGCCCGCCACGCCGCGCACCGTCTGTCGCATCGATCGGCAGCAGTTCGCTGATGCCTGTGGAAATGGTCTGACGAACGCGATCGATGCGGCGGCCGAAGGAAGCGATCTGTCTGTCACATCGTCGATCGGCAGCGACGGTACATGGCAGTCGCGACTCACGAACAGCGGCAGCGTCGTACCCGGCGACACGCTCGCGCGCGCCTTCGATCCATTGGTGACGACGAAGCCCGGACACGCGGGCATTGGCCTGGCGACCGTGCATCGCATTGTCGCGGAACACGGCGGCGCGGTGAGCCTCGACAGCACCAGCGATGGCGACGGCATTTCGAGTACGATACTGACATTCACGCTTCCGCCGGAGCGTCAACCCTGATCGCACCTGATCACAGGGGAACGGCGGCGTTATTGTTCCAGATCCCTCTTTAGAAACCGGTCTCGCGCCGTTCATGTCAGACTCGCCACTTGCTCTTCTTCGCGCGCATGCGCGCCAGGCTCCATGGAACGCGCGCGGTCTCGCCGCGCACGTCACAGCCCTGGTCGATGCGGCCGGCGTGCGCCCGACGAACGCCTCGGCGCGCGCGGCGCCGAGTGCGCGGTCGATTCGCTTCTACGTAGCGAATGGATTGCTCGAACGACCCGAAGGAACCGGTACGGCGGCAACGTACAACTACCGGCATTTCCTCCAGCTTCTGGCGATCAAGATTCGTCAGCGCGAGGGCGTGACGCTCGACTCCATCAAGCAGGAGATGAAGGAGTTCACGGGTGATGCGCTCGAGCGCCGCGTGGCGTCGTCGCTCGCCGCTGCGCTCGGCGCCACGATCGAGACGCGCAAACAGCCAACCGACGAGGACTCAGCGGCGAGTTGGCGTCGCATGTCCGTCGCGGACGGCGTCGAGCTGCACGTGCGCGACGATTCGCCGTCGGCGCGCGATGAAGCGCTCATCGCGATGCGCGAAGCGATTCGCGCTGCGCTTGGTCGAGAGGATATTCGCTGAGTTTTGAGTCGTTGAGTTTTCAGTCGTTGAGTTTTCGGTGAACTGCGGCCGCGGAGAGCCGCCGTATCCTTCGCGCGACCTGGCAATACTGCCTTTGGCAGTATTGCCACCGGCTCGCGCTGCGGACACCGCGGCTCCCCGCGGGCACCCACTGAAACTGCGACTCCACCGCTAGCGTTGCGCGCAGCGCGACGCTTCGCTCGGATGTGTGACATAGCCGGTCATCGCGCGCCACGGTTGTCATCGAGCATCGCACGCTGCATCTCGAACTTGCGCGGTCGGGCTGCCCGACAACTCGCGCCGACTAGAGCACGCTCTGTCCGCGCGCACATGCCGCGGCGCGGGCCAGGCGAATCGAGATTGGGGCGGCATACGAGCGGCGCCGCGTTGAAGCGTACCCGCGTGCCGGCACGGCGCGCTCCCCACGAAAAGCCGCGGTGTCCGTAGCGCGAGCCGGTGGCAATACTGCCAAAGGCAGTATTGCCAGGTCGCGCGGAGGACATCGCGGCTTTTCGCGGCCGTAGTGCCCGCCGTTCACGCACAACTCACAACAACCGAGCAACCGCCGACGACGCTGATTCGATGAACCGAGACCACACCGAACGCCGCTTGAACGTGTCGAGCTTGATCTCCTTCGCGAAGCGCAGATCGTCCATGAACACCGAGTCCATCTGCCGCCCGAACGCGCTGTCCAGCACGACCAGATTCGACTCGTTGTTGAACGACATCGACCGGTTGTCGAAGTTCATCGACCCCACCGTGCTCCACACGCCGTCGGCCACGATCGTCTTGGAGTGAATCATCGTCGGCTGGTATTCGTAAATTCTAATGCCGGCGCCGAGGAGCTCCTCGTACCAATGGCGGCCGGCATACCACGTCGTCTTGACGTCCGTCTTGGCGCTCACCGTCAGCACGCGGACGTCGACTCCGCGCTTCGCAGCTTGCTCGAGCAATCGCCGGAAGTCGGTGTCCGGCACGAAATACGAGTTCGTGATGTAGAGCGTCTGTCGTGCGCTCGCGATCGTCAGCACGATGAATCGCTCAGCCGGCGTGCTGCCCGTGGTCGGCGCAGCAAACAAGAGACCGGCGTGAGTTGGACCAACGGGCTCAAAGCCGGAATTCGGGAAGAACAACCGTCCGGTGATCAGCTCGCCGGTCGCTTCTGCCCACGCTGCCGAAAACGCCGCCTGTAGTTCCATTACCGCAGGCCCTTCAAAGCGCACGTTCGACTCCCGCCACTGCGCGTCGTGATGACCATCGCCAAGCCAGTAGTCGGCGAGACCAAAGCCGCCTGTCCACGCCACTCGCCCATCCACGACGACCACCCGAACGTGCGACCGATCGGTCGCATTGTGAATCGTGTACCACCGCAACGGACGCAACTCGGCGACCTCGACACCGGCGCTGCGAAGGCGGTTCAGATACGCCTTGGACAGATGCTGCGATCCGAATGCGTCGACGAGAAAGAGCACACGGACCTTGGCTCTCGCCCGCTCCTCCAGCACGGCAGCCATCGTGTCGGCCACCGCCCCCGGCAGCGAGTAGTACATCTGCACCGTGATCGTGTGCTGCGCCGACCGGAGATCGGCCCAAAGTTTGGGGTATGTTCCGTCGCCATTCAGTTCCTGTTCAACGGAATTCCCCGGAAACACATGTGTACCGGTGAACAGCTCGAAGGTGCGCTCGAACAACGAGTCGCCCACCGCAGGAGCCTCACGATCGGTAAGCGTCACCACCGCTCCCACCGGCGTCCCACGCGTAACGGTCAAGAGCCCGATCAGCGCGAGGGCCAGCACGCACACCATGAGTACGACCAGACCAACACGTTTCACGCGCGACATAGGCATGCTTCTCTCCTAACACGGTCCGTGCCACGACGAGCTCGGTTCTGGTATCACAGTGCGCAATCGACCATGCTTATGACGAACTTCATCCCACTGCAATGTTCTCTGGGTCAACAGTATTGCTGACAGGGGTCGGCGCCGAAGGCCAGGTGGGCGAGGTCGTCGCACAGGCCTTCGCGAACCTCGGCGCCGCCGTGGCGCTGGTCGACCGCACGGCGGCGTCCGTCGAGGCGCGCGCGGCCGACATCGTCGCGCGCGGCCATGACGCTCGCGGATACGCCTGCGACCTCACGAACGCCGACGCCGTCGCGACACTCGTGCAGCGCGTGCGCGCCGATTACGGCGAGTCGTTGCACGCACTCGTGCACATGGCCGGCGGTTTCGCGATGAGCGGCCCGGTCGCCGACAGCAGCGTCGATGTGTGGAACCATCAGATCGCGATCAATCTCACCACGGCGTTTCTCGCCACTCGCGCCTTTATTCCGATGCTCCGCGCCGGCCGCGGCGCCATTGTGCTCTTCGCGTCCGAGGCGGCGATGCCTGGCTCGACGAACGCCGAGCGATCCGCGTATGCGGTGGCCAAGACTGGCGTCGTGACCTTGATGCGCTCGATCGCCGCCGAGGAGCGCAAGAACGGGGTGCGGGCGAATGCGGTTGCGCCAATCGCGATTCGCACCGCAGCCAACGTGAGCGCGATGGGCGAGAACGCCCGCTACATCGAGCGCGAACAGGTGGCCGCCGCAGTAACGTTCCTCTGTTCGCCGGACGCCAGCGCCATGACAGGCAACGTCATTCCATTGTCATGACGCTCGCCGTGAAGCGACGGTCTCACGCTCGCGCGGCGCTGGTCGACCGCGCCCTCGAGGGATTGCCGCTCTTTCGGCTGAGCGACACGCCCGACGATCAGGCGATCTCGTACACGACCGACGACGGCGGCCGGTGGCGCGTGCTCGCCAATCCGGGCGATCGCCTTCCCGGCACGTTCGATCAGGATGTCTACCTCGAGCTGATGCACAGGTATCACGAGGCCGGTGCGCCGCACGACGGTGTGCTGTCGTTCACGTTGCACGCGTTTCTTAGATCGATGGGCCGCCAGGCTGACGGGCGCACCTACGAGCAGCTCCGTTCATCACTCACGCGACTCGAGCGCACGGTGTTGCAATCGGAGCGCAGCTACTTCGACGCGGCCGTCGATGCCGCGGCCAACGCGAACTTCACCATTTTGAGTTCTGTAATGATCGAACGCCGCCGCGCGCTCGAGCGCGATCAGTTCGCGCTGTTCCCCGCGCTCGTGGCCGCGGAGCCGGGCGAGGCGCGCGTCACGATTTCGCCGATCATTCGGCAGAACCTGGCGGCGCGGTACTCGGTGTCGGTCGACGTGCAGCGGTATTTGTCACTGCCCTCTCCAGTCGCGCGACGCCTCTACCGCCTGATCGAGCTGGCTCGTGCCTGCGGCTCCGCCACGTGGCGCACGTCACTCGATCGGCTGCGCGATCAGTTGCCGCTCTCGCAGCGCTATCCGTCGCACTTGCAGCGCGTGCTGCAGCCCGCGCACGAGATGCTCAAGGCCAGCGGCGTGATCCGCGAGGCGATCATTCGTCAGCAACAACGGGAGTGGTTCGTCGACTACGTGCTGGCAGGCAGAGCCAAAGCGTCCGCCTGAACACATTTCCAGCCAACGGGTATTACCGGGTACTACTCAGCAGCCCATGTCCACCAAACTCGACAAGACCATCCGGCGCGAGATCGAGATCGACGGCGAGCCGTTCACGATCACGATTTCACCCGAGGGATTCCGCCTCACTCGAAAGCGGTTTCGCTCGGGTGTCGCCTTGTCGTGGAAATCTTTGTGGACGCGGCAACACGGCCCAGTGACGCCCGAGAACCGCGATGAGGCCGGAAAACCGGCCTGAATCTCGCCTTCATTCCAAGCTGAGTTATCGTTCACGTACAAACATTCCGCCGGACATTCGCATGCAACGCAAACGTACCGTCGCGCTCATCGGCGCGTGCCTCATCCCCGTGATAGCCGGCGGATTCCTGCTGCAGGCGAAGAGCTCGCAAGACGGCGCCCTGCTGCTCAATCAGGTGATGTCCCTCGTCGGCGATCAGTACGTCGACACACTGCCGGCTCAGGACGTCTATGAGAAGGCGGCTACCGGCCTCGTCAAAGAGCTCAACGATCCCTACAGCGAGCTGTTCACGCCCAAGGATCTGAAGCAATTCAACACCAAGACCAACGGGCGCTACGGCGGTCTCGGCATGTTGATCCAGCAGGATCCGGATTCCAAGGCGCTCGAGGTCGTGCAGGTGTATCCGAACTCGCCGGCTGAAGAAGCCGGCATTCGCGAAAACGATCAGATCGTCAAAGTCGGCCCGCTGTCGACGTCTGGCTGGACGATCACTCAAGTCTCTGACTCGCTCCTCGGCACGCCGGGAACGACGGTCAACGTCACGTTTGCGCGGCCCGGCGCCGCCGCGCCGATCGCGAGCGATTTCGTGCGCCGCGAGATTCACATCCCAGCGGTGCCCTACACGCTCACGCTCGGCAACAAGATCGGATATCTGCCGCTCAATCAGTTCAACGAGAACGCGGCCGACAACACGGGCGCGGCCGTCAAGAAATTTGAGTCCGAGGGTGCGCGCGGCGTCATCATCGATCTGCGCGGTGATCCGGGTGGCATTCTCACCGAAAGCCTCGAGATCGCGAACATGTTCCTGCAGCCGGGACAGTTGTTGGCGAGCGTGCGCGGCCGCGAAGGCGAGCCGCAGGTCGAGAACGCGAAGGTCGCACCGATCGCACCGACTATTCCGCTCGTCATCCTCACCGACGACCACAGCGCGTCGGCATCAGAGATCGTGACTGGCGCGTTGCAGGATCACGATCGTGCGCTGGTCGTTGGCCAAACGAGCTTCGGCAAAGGCTTGGTGCAGGGCGTCTACAACCTCGACGGCGGCTATGCGCTCAAGCTGACGACGGGCAAGTGGTACACGCCGAGCGGCCGTTCCATTCAGCGTCCGCGCAAGTTTGTGAATGGTCAATTTGTCGAAGTGAAGCCCGACACGAACGAGACGAACGCCAGCAAAGTCACCCGTCCGGTCTACAAATCGGACGGCGGCCGCGTGGTGTACGGCGGCGGCGGCATTACACCGGATGTGATCGTGCAGGACGACACGCTCACCACGGCCGAGCAGGCGTTCACCAAGGCGATCGCGCCGAAGAGCCAGAACTTCTTCACCGTGCTCCAGGACTATTCGATCGAGTTGTCCAAGCAGGTGAAACCGGATTTTACCGTGCAGCCAGCGTGGGTCAACGAGTTCTATACTCGACTGCAGGCGAAGGGCGTGACGATGGATCGTCCGACGTACAACGCGGCGAGCCGGTACGTATCGCGTGCGCTCGAGCAACGTGTGGCGCACTATGCGTACGGCGATTCCACGGCCAAGCGCCGCGACCTGCCGTACGACGCGCCGTTGCGCAAAGCGATCGATCTGCTGGACAAGGGGTCATCGCAGCGTGACCTGTTCACCGAGGCCGGCGAGACGTTGG
Source organism: Gemmatimonadaceae bacterium (assembly GCA_036499625.1). Classification (GTDB taxonomy): domain Bacteria; phylum Gemmatimonadota; class Gemmatimonadetes; order Gemmatimonadales; family Gemmatimonadaceae; genus JAQBQB01. Next base: position 159,630 of record DASYDJ010000042.1, on the reverse strand, counting down.
CAACGGCACCGGCCGGCGCGGGCGTAAAGAAGCCGTAGATCGAGCGGACGCGCCTCGTTTAGCCGACTGCCGCCGCGAGAATCTTCGTGGCGGCGGTTTTCGTATGTGCTGAAATGCCGGCTCGCTCGTCCATTCTGGTACGGTGGTCGGACCGCGACGAGCTCCACATTTTGTCGCAGTTTGCGAATAATTCTGCTTACTGAAACATTTGAAGTCGATAGCGGAATTTGACGAATTTGAGTAGATTGCAAAGCTGTAGGCTTCCCTTTCTTTTTGCAGTTTCCCCCTGTCCGATCGACGGGTGTTGGCCGACGACGGCCGACCGCGTGTAACGCGTCACCGCTGATCCCGGAACGGTATCGTACATGTCGCGCAGAATTCGGCTCGGCGAGTCACTCGTCGAATCGGGCCTCATCACGCAAAGCCAGTTGGATGAAGCCCTCAAGCGTCGGCTCACGTCTGGGGAGCGGATCGGTGAAGCACTCGTCGGGCTCGGTTTCATCAGCGAGCGCGACCTCCTGCGCACCCTCGCGCAGGACGCGGACATCCCGTTCCTCGAAGCGCGCGAGCTCGTCGTCGACCCCATGGTGGCGGGCCTCGTCTCCGCTCCAATCGCCAAATCACAGCACGTTTTGCCGCTCCGGAACGAGGCGAAAGCACTCCTCGTTGCGATGGCCAATCCGTTCGATGTCGGCGTCATTCGTTCGCTCGAACGTTCGACCGGCCGACACATTCGCGTTGCAGCCGCCGACCCAGCGGACATCGCGCAGATCGTAGAAACTGTCTACGGCAGCGGCTCCGTCGCGAGTCAGGCTGCCGGCCAAGCCAACGCCGCGCGTGCGCGCTCGACGTGGTCGCCGAAGTCAGGTCCCGCACCAACTGCACCTGCCGCCCCGGCACGTAGCGCGGTGAACGTCGTCACTGACGACAGCATGACCGCGGCGGAATTGGCCGACGATGTCATTCGTCGCGGTGTGCTGCTCGGCTCAACCGACATCCACATCGAGCCGCTCGAAGACGTCGTCCAGATCCGATATCGCGTCGATGGTCTGCTCCAGAACGGCCCGAGCTATCCCAAGGCGCTCCAGGCATCGCTCCTCAGCCGCATCAAGATTCTCTCGAGTCTCGACATCGCCGAGAATCGACTTCCGCAGGATGGTCGCGTTCGCACACGTGTGGATGGTCGGCTCATCGATCTCCGTGTGTCGACGTTCCCGACCGTCCACGGTGAAGACACCGTCCTCCGTATTCTGGACCGTGGCAAAGTCAATCTGAAGCTCGAGACGCTGGGCATTCGTGCCGAGGATCTCACGCTGCTGCGCGAAGCGCTGCAGAAGCCGTTCGGACTGATGCCGGTCACCGGGCCCACGGGCTCCGGTAAGACGACTACGCTCTACTCCGCCTTGCTCGAGATGAACACCGGCGAGCGCTGCTTGATTACGCTCGAAGATCCGGTGGAATACGAGGTGGAGAAGATCCGGCAGTCGCAGATCAACGTGCGCGCCGGATTGACGTTCGCGTCCGGACTACGCTCGATGCTGCGCCACGACCCGGATGTCATTCTCGTCGGCGAAATGCGCGATCAGGAAACGGTGCAGATCGCGCTCAGCGCTGCGCTCACGGGTCACTTGGTGCTCACGACGCTGCACACCACCACGGCGGCCGGCGCCATTCCGCGTCTCCTGGACATGGGTGCCGAGCCGTTCATCGTCGCGTCGGCGATCTCGTTGATCGCGTCGCAACGGTTGGTTCGAACGCTTTGTCCGGACTGCAAAGTGCCGGCAGTTGTACCCGAGGCAGTCCGGGAGCGTTTTCACATGGACGGGGCGCGGACATTCCGGGGCGTCGGGTGTAACCTATGCCGGAACACAGGGTTCCGCGGTCGAATTGGCATCTTCGAGTTTTTGCCAATCACCGAGGAAATCGTCTCCGCCATATATGAAAGGCGGTCGTCGGAAGACATCCGCCGTTTGGCCAATCGTCCCACGCTGCTGGACGACGGCATTCGCAAAGTCATGGACGGCACGACCACGCTCGACGAAGTACTTCGCGTCACGGCGTAAGTCGTATTCGCGAATTAGAGGACGTAGAGGACACCGGTGCCCGAATTCTGGTATAGCGCACTCACCGACGACGGTGCAGTTCAGGAGGGGTTTCTCACCGCCCCAAATGAGACTGCACTCGAGGATCAGTTGCGTGACAAGGGCGCGTATCTCATTCGCACTGAGATGCGCGAGAAGCCGGTTGTCGTGCGCAAGTTCACGGACGGGAAAGTCGACCGGAAGGAACTGCTCGCGTTCCTCGAGTACATCGCCGGCGCGTTCGACGTCGGCATTCCAATTCTCGAAGCGCTCGACGACGTGTCGACGCGCCTCGGCTCCAAGCGGCTGACCAAGATCATTCTCGAAGTTCGCTACGACGTCTCGGAAGAGGGCATGAGCCTCTCGGCGTCGATGGCGAAGCATCCGATCGCGTTTCCGGAGCTGTGCATTGGAACGATCCGCGCGGGCGAGGCGAGCGGCGAGCTGGGATACGCGCTCCGCCAGCTCGTGGAATACATGGACTGGCAGGAGTCGATCAGCTCGCAACTTCGGCAGGCCACCACATATCCGATCGTCGTCGTGGGCGCCGTCACGCTCCTCGTCATCGGCTTGATCGGGTTCGTCTTTCCGAAGATTCTGCCGCTGCTCAAGAGTCAGAAGGTGAAGCTGCCGCTGCCGACGCGCGTCATTCTCGCCGCGTCGAACATCGTGCGCGGCGATTGGCTCGCCGTGTTGGTGACGTTCAATGCGCTCGTGCTCGCGGTGTATTTCATCCGCCGTACGAACCGTGGACGGCTGTTTTTCGATTCGATGAATCTCAAACTGCCGATCTTTGGGCCGCTCATTCGCGACGTGAACATGGCGCGCGTGGTGACCTATCTCAGTTTGTTCTACCGCACCGGCGTCGACCTCGTGCTGTCGCTCACGATCGTGGAGCGCATCATCGGCAATCGAGCCGTGTCGCTCGCCGTCGGTAACGCGCGCGAGCAGGTGACGCAGGGCATAACGATCGCCGCGGCCCTCGGTCAGTCGCCGTTGTTTCCGACAGTCGTGCTGCGCGCCGTCGCACTGGGCGAAGCGACGGGTAATCTGGATCAGGCGCTCGCACGCACGAAGGATTATTACAGTCGAGAAATCCCCGCGGCGGTACGCCGCATGATCACGCTGCTGCAGCCGGCGCTGATCGCGATGATCGGCGGAGTGATTCTGACCGTGGCGCTGGCAATCATCCTGCCGATTCTGAACATCTATAACTCGATCGGTCACCGATGAGCAGCGCCAAACGGACGTTCGGCGCGCTGGTGTCGCACGATGGCGTGTGCCTCGTGGAATACGCGGTGGAGCGAACGGGCATTCGCGTCGTCGGCGAGTGGAGCGAGAGCGGTCACTCGGCGTCGATCGGCGATGCGCTGGAGCGACTGCGCGGCCTTCTGTCCGCGAATGACGTGCGCGGCGGCAGCATCGCGTTGGCAATCGATCAGTTCGGAGTATTCCATCACGTCATGATGTTGCCTGGCGCGAACGACGACGTGTTGCGGCCCGTCGTGCGGCGCGAAGTGCAACGCGTGTTCGGCGTGACGGATCCGGCCTTCGTGTTCACCCGCGGCGGCATGCAGGAACGGCGCGCGCCTGGCCGCGCGGATGCACGCACGGCTCCCCGGCAATTGTTCGTCGCCGGAGCGTCGCGCGAGACGGTCGACGCGCTGGCCAGCGCGTTTCCGGAGAAGCGCGTCTACGTCGACATCGCGACGGTGGTGCCGAAGGCGATTCACAGCCTGTACCAGGCGAGCGGCGGTGGCGTTGAACCGACCGCGGTGCTCGTGTGCCTCGACGGTGGTCCGCACTTGTCGTTCTTCCTCGACGGCCGGTTGGAGCTGGCGATCGATCCGCCCATCGCGCTCGAGGGCGACCGTCCGTCGCCGAGCGTGATCGTCGATCAAGTCGAGCGCGGCGCAGTCTACTTCCGGCAACAGTTTCGCGGTGCCGAGGCGACGCGGCTGTTGCTCGCGACGCGCGAGAACGAATACGCGGAGCTCGCGGCCGCGATCGAGCAACGCATCGGCGTGCGCGTCAGTCCGCTGTTCGAAGGAACGTCATCGCCGGAGGCTGTGGTCGCGATGGGAGCGGTACTGGAAGCGCGGAACGAAGATGCTGATGCGCTCGACCTGTATCCCCATCCGCCGACGATCGCCGATCGAGCTGCGGTGCTGATGCGCGGGCCGAACCTCGCGGTGAGCGCGGCCGTCGCCGCGGCGGTCATCGCCGGGTTCTGGGCTTTCTCGCAGTTCACCGCACTCTCTACTGTCCGCCGCGAGACCACCGCGTTGCGTGCTGCTGCGCGGAGCAGTGCCCAGGCTGTGGAACCGATGCGGCAGATTGCGGAGCGTCGCGCCGATTTCACGCGCCAAGCCGCATTCGTGGAGCAGTCGGACGCGGAGCGCGCAACGCTCACGGCGGCACTCGAGGCAATCGCTGAGGAAGCGCCCGTGGGCGTGCACTTCGACTCGCTGCGCGTATCGCGCAGCGCCGCCGGTTGGTCCGGCGCAATCGACGGGCAGACCTCCGGAGCGACGACGGCCCAGTCGGTGCGCAGCCTCGAGACGTTCTTCAACGCCGTGCGCGCCAAACCCGGCGTGTCCTCGGCGAGCCTCGACCAATTCAACTATCCGTCATCGGGACCCGACACAACGCACGCGGGGAACCAAAGTGTGGGTCTGGTATTCCGAATCACCTTCGAGATAGCGCGGACAGCTGCTCCCGCCGCGGCAGGAACGCCCTGATGCCGATGACCGTCGCCGATCTCAAGGCATTTTCTCTGCGCTATCGCGTGCACGCTGAGTGCATCGGCGTGGCTCTGTTCGCGTTCGTGGCATTCGTCGGAGTTGGCGTGGCGGCAAAGCGCAGGCTGGCGCCGGTGCGCGCCGACCAGGTGTCAGTGTCGATGGTCGAGAGCGAGCTCTCGAACTTTCGGACGGCGTTCAAACCCGAACCGGTTGGCCACGATGTTCTGATGGCACTTCCGGATTCGTTCGCGATCTCCGTTCCACGGGCGAATCGCGTGTCGCTCGCCGGCGATCTGGCGTCGCGCGCCGAGCAGGTGGGGTTGCGCAACGTGCGCGTGAACTTCGCGCCGCCCGATAGCTCAGCGGCGCCCGAACATCCCGAGTTCTTTGGCGCGCCGGTGTCCGTGGCGGATTACGGAGTCGCCGTCGAATGCGGTGGCAGTTTCGCGGCCGTGCTGTCCTTTGTCGATCAGCTTCCTTCGTCAGTTGCGCTGCAGCGAATAACGGCAGTGCGCGACAAGGCTGGCTCGCACTTTCTCGTCATGCTGGCGGTGTTCGAGTCGGCGGGGTCTGCGCAGCATGGGTGAGAGCGTCCATCGTATGCTGATTGCCGTCGGGGTCGCGATCGCCCTGGTTGCATTTCTCGGATGGCGCTCGTTGCGCGCCACGGATCCAGTGCGCGGCGCTCCGGCCGCGGCCGCGCTCCCGAGTCCGCATTTGACGGATCTCATGCCGTTTTCGCAGCCGTTGACGGACAGTGTCGTTGTCAGGCGGACAGCGCCGACCGCGGTGGCTTTGGCGCACGATCCATTCGGCGCGCTTCCAGCTCAGAATTTAGAGATTTCGCATGGCGAGCGCATTGAGGAGCCGGCGAAAGAAGCCGCGGAGCTCCACGTCACCGCAACGATGATGGCCGGCACGCGCCGGGCGGCGGTGATCAATGATCAGTTGATTTACGTCGGCGACACGGTGCCCGGCGGTGGCAAGCTCACATCGGTGGAACGCGATCGCGTGGTAGTCACCGATCCGAAAGGTGCGCCGCACATAGTTGCCGTCAAAGAGGGAGACGATTGATGAGGTTTTACTTGTTTCGCCATTATCGGTCGCGCTCCGCGATCCGCCGCCTGCTGCTGGGTGCATTCGCCGGCACCGTCGCCGCGTGCGCGAGCGCGGCGCCAGAGCACGAGGTGCACACGTCGGTTCATGTGGATCCGGTACCCTACCCGAGCATGGCGCCGGCAACGGGAGCTACGGCCACCGCTGCGACTCCGGCGCCGAGCGCCGCGGCTTCTGGCACTAACACTGGCACGAGCGCCGGAACCGCGACGGCGCCGGGAACCGGCACACTCGAACCGCCAGCACCTCCGGCATTGCCGCAGATGACGGGCACGCAAAGACAGCCGGCGCTTTCCGCCGCGCCGGAGGCGCGAATCAGCGAGGTGACCGTTCCCGCCGGTACGTCGATCGCCACCGCCGTGTCGCAGCTCGGCTCCAAGTTGGGGCTCACGGTGAGCGTCGATCCCGACGTGCGCGGCACGACGCACGCAAACTTGCGCAACGTGACGCTCGATGAAGCGCTGCGCACGCTGGTGACGGAAAACGGCTATCAGTATCAGATCACCGGCAATGTGCTGCGCGTCGTCCCCATTCGCTTGCAGACGAAGACGTTCACGCTCGACTACGTAGCGCTGTCGCGGCAAGGCTCGATGAGCACCGTCGTTCAGCGGCGCCTCTCGAGCTCCGGTGGTGAGCAGGTGGGCACGAACTCCGGGCTGAGCGCGGTTGCATCGAGTGGCGGCGGCGGCGACGTGCTCACCGCGCAGTCCATCGCTGACATCTGGCAGGAAATCCGTGTGTCGCTGGTCGGCATCATGCAGGCGGGCGCAATTCAGCGCGCGAACGCTGGCACCGGTCAGGGGGGACCCGGCACGGGAGCGGCGACTACAGCCACGCCGGTGGCGCCGAATCAAGCGCAGGCGGGGTCATTCGGCAGCGGTGCATCGAGCATGAATTTCCCCGACGGCTCGAGCCTGGTGATCAGTCCGATCTCCGGACTGATCAACGTGACGGCCATGCCCGACAAGCTGGTCCAGGTTGAGAAATTCATCAACGACTTTCAGTCGTCGGTGTTGCGACAGGTGCTCATCGAAGCGAAGATCGTCGAAGTCACTTTGTCGAACAAATTCCAGTACGGTCTCGACTGGAACGTGATCACGGCCGGCGGAAAGTACGGCGTCACCGTTACCAATGACCCGAGCGTGCAGACCACCGGCACCGCGGGCAACGTGACGTTCAAGCTTCCCGGCGGCTCGACGCAGATCAACGCCGTACTCACCGCATTGAGCTCTCAAGGAAACGTGAGTGTCCTGTCGAACGAGAAGACGAGCGCCCTCAATAATCAGCGTGCGATCTTCAACGTCACGACCGATCAAATCTATTTCTCCGTCACGCGCACGCCGCTGTTCAACGCGAGCGGTGGCGTGATTTCGCTCCAGAGCGCCATCAATCCTCAAGAAATTTCCGTGGGTGTCGTGCTCGACGTCTTGCCGCAGATTTCGGCGGACAACGTATTGACGATGGACATCCGCCCGGCGGTGACGAACGTCGAGAGTGTCGAATCGATCACGCTCCCCGATGGCACGAGCACGAGCGCGCCGGTGATCGCGCGCCGTGAAGGCGACACGATCGCGCGGATGCGCGCCGGCGAAACGATGATCATCGGCGGCCTCGTGCAAACCACGAAGAACTCGACGAAGAGCGGCGTGCCGGTCTTATCCGACATTCCGTTGCTCGGCAGGATATTCACGCACGTGGACAACACCGAATCACGGTCCGAGCTCGTGATCTTCCTGACACCGACCGTGATCAGCGGCGCGCCGGCGGGAGGCGGCCGGTAACATGTACGAGCAGTTTTACGGGCTGACCGACAAGCCGTTCTCGCTCACACCAAATCCGCGGTTCGTCTTCTACTCGCAGCAGTATCGCGAAGCGGAAGGCCAGCTGTTGTACGGCATCAACAACCGCGAAGGCTTCATGCTCGTGACCGGTCAGCCGGGCACGGGCAAGACCACGTTGTGCCGCGACCTGATCGAGAAGCTCGATCGCGACAAGTCGCAGTCGGCGCTCATCTTCAATCCGTTCCTGAACGGCGTCGAGATGCTCGCGGCGCTGCTCACGGAGTTCGGCGTCAGCGCGCCGTCTGGTGGATCGCGCAAGGATCTGCTCGACCGCCTCAACCAATTTCTCCTGGCGCAGCTCGCGCTCGGCAAGAGTTGCGTCGCGATCTTCGACGAAGCGCAGCATCTCTCGGCTGAGTTTCTCGAGCAGATTCGTGTGTTGTCGAACCTGGAGACCGATCAGGAAAAGCTCATTCAGATCGTGCTCGTGGGCCAGCCGGAGCTGCTCGATAAAATCCGGACGCCGCAAATGGCGCAGCTGGACCAACGCGTGTCGATTCGCTGCACGCTCACCGATCTCGACGAGCAAGAGACGGATCGCTACATCCATCATCGGCTCAATGTCGCGGGCGCGCGTGGACAGATTCGATTCAACCCCAAGGCCGTCAGCGAGATCTATCGCGGCTCGCACGGTGTGCCGCGCCTGATCAATCTCATTTGCGATCGCGCGCTGCTGGCGGGCTACGCAGCGCAGACGCGCGACATTCAGCCGGACCACGTCCGCAAGGCGATCGCCGCGCTTCGCGGCGAGGACGCCGAGGTGAGCGCGAACATCCTCAGCTCGGGACGTCCGCGGTGGCGGTATCGTGCGGCCGTCATCGGCGCAGTGGTCGCTGTCGCAGCCGTTGCTGGTGGCGTCGCGTTCTGGCCACATCGCGACACAACGCCGCCGGACGAAGCGCTGTATTGGCGCGCGACGACGGAAGCTACGGCCACCGATGCGGAGCATGATCTGCAGACGTTCGTGGCGAACTATCCGACGTCGTCACGATACGAGGACGCATTGCTTCGCCTCTCGCAGCTCGAGCTCTCGGGCGGCGACCGGACAGCGGCGCTGCAACATCTGACGGAGCTCGCCAAGCACGCGCCAACGGGCGCTATGCACACGCGCGCTGTGGTCCTCTCTTCCGCAGCGTCGCTCGACGCCGGTGACACGACAACAGCCTGTCAAACGCTCGAGCCTGCGCCTGCGCCCGCATCAACGAACGGCGACACGACGCTGGCGCGACGGTTGGCGGCTGTAACGGCAATGTGCGCGGCTCAACCAACGGCCACTTCGGCGTCGGCTGATTCTTCCGCGGCAGCGCCCGACAGCAGCACGCTGTCGGCAAAGAGCGGTCGGAGCGCTCGGCCGTGAGTCTGATCAGCGAAGCGCTGAAAGAAGCGCAACGGTCGCACGCCCGGCGGACCTCGTCCAAGAATACGCCGTCCGCGGGCGAAGCATTTTTTCCATATCCTGAGGGACGTGCGCCAGCGCAGCGATCGAGAAATCTCTTTCTCATCGGCGGCTCTGCCGCGATCGTACTGATACTCGGCGCCGCGGTCGTCGTGAAAATGCGGCATCGGCCGTCGCCGCTTGCGCTACCCGTGGTGCATGCGCCGGCGCAAGCCGCCGCACCGGTGGCGCCCGTCGCATCGGAGACGCCGGCATCGGGAGTCACAGTCGCAACACCGCCGGCCGTTCCCGCGTCATCGCCGCAGCAGAAGGGAGTCGCGAGCTCACCGGTCACGTCGACATCGGCAAAGCATGCTGACGCCGGCGCGGCGCCGGCGCGCACAGTTGCAAGCGTCGATGGCAGCACGAAAAATGACGCTGCCCGCTCGGCAACAAAGGCGGCAGCAGATTCCACTTCGCCGCGGTCTGCGCCAGCGGCAGCGCCTGCGCCGCTAGCTCCCGCACCCGCTCCCGCACAGTCGTCGAGTGGTGCCGGCGTGCGAGTCATCGTTGACGCCGGTAGCTCTCGTCCCGGCGACTCGTTGTTCACGCAAGCGTATGCCGAACAAGTGCGCGGCAACATCGATCGCTCGAAAGAGTTGTACGAAAAGGCCATTGCGCAGCCGCAGGCATCGGCCGCCACGTTCAACAACTACGGCGTGCTGCTCCTGCAAAACGGCAATCAGCTCGGCGCCTCCGAGATGTTCAAGCAAGCGATCAGTCGCGACGAGAAGAGTGTCGACGCATGGATCAACCTGGGCGACGCCGACAACGCGATCGGCCATCACGCGGACGCCATGAGCGCGTATGCCCGGGCGTTGCAACTCGACGCAGCCAATCCGTCAGTGAAGATCCGGCTGGCCGCCGAGTATCAAGCCATCGGCGATACGGCGACCGCGCGCCGCATGTTCGACGACGCCGCAAAACAGGCGCCGAAGGACCCGAACGTTCATTATAAATATGGAATGTTCCTGCAGTCCCAGCGCGACTATCGCGGCGCGATTCGCGAGTATCAATCGTTCGTCGACCTCGCGCCCGGCAAATTTTCAGCGGAGAACATCGCTATGATCCGCCAGTATATCGTCACGCTCGGCCGGTACGTGCCATGAGCGCCGATCGCATTCGTGCAGCGCGGCCAGTTGCGGTTCTCGCGGTGAGCGCGGTTTTGCTCGCGGCGGCCTGCCGCCATGCGGCGCCGGTTGTAGCGCCGCCGCCGGTGCTATCCGCAGAACAGCCGATGTCGGTGACGACAGAAGTGACGACGACCACCACGTCGCCGGCAGTCGTTCCGGACACGGCTCCCGAACACTTGGTTACCATCACTGGCGAGATGGATGTGCGGCAAGCGCTCGCATACCTCGCCGAGCAGGGAAAGCTCAACCTCATCGTCTCGCCCGACGTCGATAAGAAAGTGCGACTGCAGCTCACCAACGTGCCTGTATCGCAGGCGCTGAAGGCGGTGCTCGACGCGGCTGGCCTCACGCTCGAGAACATGAACGCGCCCAAGGCACCCGAGCACACCTCGTCAGTAGTGTTCTATCAATTGCCCGCAAACGTCGATTCGCTCTCGGTGGAGGCGATCATGAAACGCTTCGGCATCGGGCGGACGGCTGCAGAAGTGATCGTGAATGCGAGGACCGTCAAGCCATGACGCATGGCTGAACGATTCGACAGCACGAGCACCGAACCCGTAATTCCCACGTTCACGCGCGCGGAGCAGGATACTGCTCGGCGCGCTGTTCGTATGGCGGCGCTCGGCGTGTTAGGACTGGTGGCGGCCGGCCTGTTGGCGATTCCTCGCGCCGCGTCACCGAGATTCGCGGCATTCAGCTTGTTCTTCGAGCAATTCGCGCGGATCGAAAAATTTCCGCTGCTTCTCGTCGCGGTGTTTGCGCTCGCAATGCTCATCGCTGCCTCGCGGCCAGTGGATGCCGCAGAGCGCGATCTACCGGGCGCGACGTATCGGCCGTGGATCATCGCGCTGCTCTCCCTTGGCGTGGTGATCGTGGCGTACGCGGGCATCGTCCTGATCTTTCACCGCTATCTGTTGGCCGACGACGAGTATTCGGCCTGGTTTCAAGCACTCTCATTCTCGCGCGGACAGCGATCGCCGTTGGTGCCGCCAAACTGGTGTCCGTGGATCGGCTCCTTGACGCCGAGCAGCATCTACTCGGATGAAACCTGCCGTTGGCGCCTCGACTATCTGCCGTTGCACTCGATGTTGCAAGCGCCGTTCATCGCGCTCGGCGTCGGTCGTTTGGGAGTGCCGCTGACGGCCGGCGTTTCGGTTTGGCTCGTCGCAAGCATTGCGCGAAAGCTCTGGCCGGCGCGTCCGCTGCGCGCGTACATCGCAGCGCTGACGCTGGCGACATCGACGCAGGTGCTGATCATGTCGATGACGATGTACTCGATGCCGACACACCTGCTCTTCACGTTGATCTGGCTGTGGCTGTATGTGGACGACAGGCGCTGGTCGAACGTCTTGCTGCCATGGGTCGGCGTGGCGGCGATCGGCGTCCACAGTCCGTTTCCGCATCTGCTTTTCATTCCGCCATTCCTGCTTCGCTATCTGCGAAACCGACGGTTCACGTTTCTTGGCTACCTGGGCGTGGTGTATGGCGTCGGCGTGATGTACTGGTATGGCTTCAGGCAACACATCGCTCAAGGAACGGCAACGACTGTCGCGACGGTGGGCCAGACTGCATCAGTCGTGACTGGCATTTTTCGGTTGCCTACCGCGCTGCACGGCTTCACGACCGCCCTACATCTCGCTCTGGTGCCGAGCTGGAATGCGCCCGTTGTGATCGTGCTCGTCCTGACGGCGATGCTGGCGTGGCGCAAGCTTGACAGTTTTTCGCGCGACGCCGCGTTGAGCGTCATCGTCATCGTCGTTGCGCGTGCGTTCATGCCCACGCCGCAGGGTGAGGGCTGGGGTTATCGATACATCTACGACGGCCTCGCCGACATTGCGCTATTGTCGGCCGTTGGCGCCGAGCTGCTTGCTCACGCGATCGGCCGTCGCCGAGCCGTGCGCTTCATCGTTGCCTCGTTTGTGGCCGCAGTCGCGGTACAGTTGCCGCTTCGCGCATGGGGCGTGAGCAGCATCATCTCGCCATTCCGGAACGGTTACGAATGGATGTCGAGCTTACCGTATGACGCCGTGGTCTACCCGTCGATGAACGTGCAGTGGGGACGGCAGCTCGTGCGCAACGATCCGTACCTCCGAAACAGCCCGAAGATCATGAGCCGCTCCGAGCTGGGCCGGAATGATCTTGCCGCGCTGCTCGCTGATTCGACCAAGCGAGTGAAGGTGCTGACGACTGACGATTTGCGGGCGCACGGCTTTCCGGCGGGCGATTACTACCTCGGTGGATTTCGGATCAAGCCGTACTGACCGCGGCACGCCGTATTCCGGTGTAGTCGCACGAACAAAAAAAAAGCGGCGACCAGTTGTTGGTCGCCGCTCTTTTTTCTTGGTCAAGAATCCAGCAAAGCTTACTGGCCGATCGCCATCAGCTGGAGCGTGATCGAGGCGCCCGTTGCAGACGAGCTTCCAGTGGCAACGCCATCCGCGCACGCACCGGACCACGTCAAGCTACCGCTCGCCGAATTCGCTGCCGAGGTGGTGATGTCGGTGTTCGTGCCATCGACGGTCTTGTCGAGATTCCAGATGTCCTGACAGGTCGCATCAGACGAGAGCGACACGGTCGTCGTCAGGTAGCCGTTCGCCTGGGAGATCGCCGGTCCGAGCGTGGCGCCCGCGCCGTTGCTGATGAACGTCGCCGACACGCCCGACGTGCCCGACAATGCGCCGGCGAAGTAGGGGCCCTTCCAGTTGGCGATACCGGACGCGGTGTTCGAAACCAGATCCGAGAAGTCCGTCGGATAGTGACGCGTATCAGACACGTAGGACGAGATCGCGTTGCGAACCTGCGAGATGTCGGACGAGGTGGCCGGCGCGTCACCCTTCGTCGTGAACTGCGTCACGGCCGGAACGACCACGGCGGCAAGCACTGCCACGACCGTCACAGTGACCAGAATTTCAGGCAGCGTAAAGCCGCGGCGAACGTTCTTCTTCATTTGATGATCTCCTGAGAATCGAGCGGGAAGGAAAGGGGCCTACAACTGTTAGTAAATCGGCATGAGTAACAACAAAAGCTTGGATGTCGTCGAGCGAATCGAGCCGGTCGTCGGGACACCGTCGTCGAACTGGCGGTCGAAATCGTTGAGCCCCGCCGTGTCGAGAGACGTACCGGATAGGGCCAATACCATGTATTTCTGCGTAGCGCCGGAGCTGCTCGTCGTCCCGCTCACGTCGAGTTGATCAACCTCGAACGCGTTCGCGAACGAGAGGCCGAAACCCGTCAACAAGGCTGCCGAGCCATCCTTGTTCAGGTACGGGCCGCGCCACCGGTTCTGCTCGGCGACCCCGTAGGGCGCGACTGACGTCCCGGTGAGCGGACTCATCGTCGTGGCCGTGATGGCGTTCGTGAGCTGCGAGATCGACGCCGGGTAGCGTCGCACGTCGGACAGGAACTGCTCCGTACCGCCTCGAATGGCGAGATAGTCACTGCCCATCCGGGCGGGATCACCCTTCTTTACTTGACTGACGATCGCCGGGACCACCACCGACGCCAAAATGGCGATCAGGGTGACCGTGACGATGATTTCGGGCAAGGTGAAGCCCCGTGAGCGGCCGTGGGAACGGCCAGAGCGAATGTTCATATAGAGGGGTCTGTAGGTCGGTCAGTCTCAATCTGTCAGCCAACGTGGACGAACGATGGAAGTCGTTGGTTACGCGATGTTCATCGAGACGCGGGAAGAATACAGGGGCATCGTTATTCCACCGTTATGGACTAACCCCAGTGTGTTACGGCTGGCCTAATTGGCTGTCTTTCTAACGGTTAGGCCTGTTGATCTACCCATTTACATGACCCAGGATGCCCCTCGACGCCGAGCCGGTCCCATCCTCGCCAATTGATAGTCCGCTGTTCGCGTTACAGCTCCTGGGACCCCTGGGAATCACGTCTGTTGACGGTTCCGGGCTGTCAGGGCTGGGCCCAGGCAAGTCACTGGCGATGCTCGCCTATGTTGCCGTCCGCGGTGGCGCCCGGCGCGACGAGCTGATCAGCATGCTCTGGGGCGACACCCAGGAATCAAACGCCCGTAACGCCTTCCGTCAGTCGTTACACCGCCTCCGTAACGCGCTCGGCGAGGCAATATTGCCCCAGAGCCGCGATCAGGTCGCCATTGCTGACACCAGTCTCATCCGGGTTGATCGAGACCTCTTCCTGACCGCTTGCGAAAACGGCCTCTGGTCCCTCGCCGTGGCGAATTACCGGGGAGAATTCCTCGAGGGGTTCGAAACCGGCGAGTCGGCGTTCGATCGCTGGGTTGACGGCGAGCGGGTGCGCCTTCGGTCCCGGTTCCAGGAGGCGCTGCTTGCCGCCGGACGCCAAGCGACCGCCGACGGCGACTTGCGCGAAGCTCTAGCGTTTGCCGAGCGCCTTTCTGCGGTCGCGCCATATGATGAAGAGGCAGCGCTCTTCGAGGCCAATACACTCGTTGCCGCCGGACGGCCGAGCCAGGCTCTTGCCGCGCTTCGCCAGTTCTCCGCTCGACTCGACGACGATCTGGACATTCGCGTGTCGGCAGCCGTTCGCTCGCTCATCGACCGATTGGACAAGCGTCGCGACACGCCGCGGGGTCAGGAGGCCGGTTCCGGCACGGCCCGCGACCGGCTGCGTCCGTCGACCTTCGTCGGCCGCGAATCCGAGATCACGAGACTCGTCGGAACGCTGAATCGCCTCAAGGCGGGATCAGGCGGTACCGTATTGATCGAGGGCGAAAGCGGCATCGGCAAGTCGCGGCTGCTGGACGAATTCGCCGACCGAACGCGAAATCTTGGCGGCGTGCTCGTCTTGCGCGGCCGCGAGGCCGGCAATGGCGGAGTGGTGCCGTACGCGGCGGCGACCGAAGCGCTCCGACCGCTTGTGCGCGCATCGGGCGTTGCCGGCGCGAGTCGCCACCTGCTGGCCGAAGCGGCGCGGCTGCTCCCGGAATTGCGCGATTCATTCGATCTCCCCACCGTGGCAGCGCTCGAAGACGAGACAGGACGACTGCGGCTGTTCGAAGGTGTCGCGGCGCTGATCGACGCGGCGGCGTACGAGAAACCCGTGTGCATCCTGCTCGACGACCTGCAGCATGCATCGCCGTCGACGCTCGATCTGTTGACGTATCTGTCGCAGCGATTGCACGAGTCGCCGGCGCTGTTCGTCCTGGCGTATCGTCCAGAGCGAACGGCATCGCAGAGCATCGAGCGCATACGCGCCTTGGTCGGCAGTCCGCCGCGCGGCGACGATCAGAGAATGCTCATCGCGCCGCTGTCGCCGTCAGATACGTCGCTGGTCGTGCGCGAGGAATTGAGCCGCGCCGGCGGCGGCAACGTGCGCGACGTCGACCAGATCGTCTCACGCGCGAATGGACGACCCATGGTGGCGCTCGATCTGGCGCGGCGCGCCGCACAGGGCGCGCTCGCCAGCGAGGCGCCGGTCGGACTCCGAGATATTCTGTGGGCGCGATTGCAGGCGGCGTCTCCGGCGCAGCGTCGAGTCTTTTTCGCCTGTTCGTTGTTCGCCCGAAGTACGCCGCTGCGTCTTCTCGCAGCTGGCGCGCATTTGCCGGAGAACGCGACGTGGGATGCCGCCGACGAATTGGTTCGCGCGGGCCTGCTCGACGAATCCGAGGACGGCTACATCGTCTCACACGACGTAACGGCAAATTTTCTCGTCGACTCGAGCGGACTCGCGGGTCGTGCTCTACTCGCCGGGTGGGCCGCCGACGCGCTCGCCGACGACCCCTCGGCCACCGACGCCGAGCTCGCGGCGCTATACGCAATGGCTGGCCAAGGCGCAAAGGCGTTCGCTCGTGCGCGCTCGGCTGCCTTTGTCGCGTCGGGCGTCGGCGCGAGTGCCGAAGTGGTGCGTCTGCTCGGCATCGCGCTGACGTTCGCGCCCAACGATGGGGCGCGCCGCGAGATCGATTCGCTGCTCACCGCATTTGGCCGCGACCGGCTGACGCTTCCGTCGGCGACGCACGACGCGCCGGCGGCAGCAACGGAAGCCGTACCGTCCACGCCAGAGGCTGAGCCGGAGCTCGAACACTTGGTGGTCGACGAGAGTCCTGCGGCCATCGAGCCGGACGTCGTCGTCGAGCCGCTCGAGCCGCTCGACGCGTCCGCGGCAAGTCGCGTCGTCTCGCGCGCCGGAACTGCGAGGCAATGGATTGTTTCGGTGGCAATCTCCATCGTCCTAATCCTCGCTGTCATCCCGGTGCGGCGCGCCATCACGGCGCGGCTCGCGCGCGCGGCAGCGTCCGACACGCTTCTCCTCGTAGAGCGGGATGCCAACGGACAGAATCAACTGCAGGCGATTGCCAATCCTGTCGGCGCACGGACCACGACGCTCCTCGCGCTGCCACCGAGTGCGCTCGGACCGGCAACGTGGATCGATTCGCTCTCGGCGCCGTTCACCAATCCTGTGTTGTCGCCGCATCGGCAGCGCGTCGCGTTGGAGCGTGTTACGCCGCGAGGCGGACAGGTCATCGTCGTATCAGCCGATCGGCGAGACACCACGATCGTGACGCCGGTGTCGCAAGACAATCAGGCGCTGGGATGGTCGCCGGACGGTCGCGCGTTGCTCTTGTCTCGTACCAGAACGCTGCCCGACGGTGGACTCGACGCGGACTTGTATCTGACGTGGCTTGGAGTGTCGGGCGTGTCCGTTCCGATCGACACATCCACTGCGCGCGCAGTGTCCGAAGCGAAATGGTCGCCCACTGGCGCGTGGATCGCGTGGGTTGCCCGTAGCGGCGCGGGTGCCGCGCGACAGCGCGATATTTACATCGGGCGCCCCGATGGCTCCGACGTGCGAGTAATCGCCGCGAGCCCCGCCGACGAGTACAACATCGATTGGTCGCCTGACGGATCGCTGCTCGCGTTCACGAGCACGCGCGAGGGCGGAAAGCGGCTGTACGTGTATGACTTCGACGAGCATCGCCTCTGGCCGATTTCCGATCGCGACGACGAGGACCACGCGCGGTTCTCGCCAGACGGCCGAACGATCGCGTTCGAGTCGACGCGCGACGGCGACCGAGCGATTTACGAGCGGCCGGCGCTCGGAGGAACTCCCCGCCGCTTGACGCCGCCCGGTCGTCAGTTGTCGATCGACGAATGGCGCGGATCGTCACTCGAGTATCTCGACCGCCTCCGCCTCGTCGGAGCAACGTCTGTGGACGTGGGCGACACGATGCCGCTCAGCGTACTCGCGCTCACGCCGTCGGGCGCGACGCTTCGTGCCTCAGGCGCCGAGTTCAAGTTGCTCGACGACAACATCGCCGCGATCGATACCGGCCGTGGTGCGGCGTTGGACATCGTGGGACGATTACCGGGAACGGCGCGCGTCGTGACGTACGTTCCCGGATGGAGAAGCGACACGCTTACCGTGTTGGTCAGCTCGCCGCAGTCCCTCCACGTTGCCGACGACTTCCACTCGGCGACGCTCGATCCGCGGTGGATCGCGCTGGGTGATCCTGCGCCGTACGTCGCGTCCGCGCCGAGTGCGTTGTCGACAGGATCCGCGCCGGAGCGTGCGCTCTTTCCGAACGGTGATCTGGAGTGGGATAGCGGAGTGCTGCTGCAGCCCACGCTGCAGTTGCGCGCGGGCAGTCGCGTGCAAGCACGAGTCTTCGCACCATTCACCGGCCGCCCGTCGGCTGCGCGGCTGACATTCGCGTTCGTTGCGGCCACGGCACGCGGGTCGATCGATCGGTCGGCGCCACAGGTGAATCCCGTGATCGGCGTGCAGTGGGACGGCGCCTCCGGCAACTTCACGTACTCAGTCGGGCAGGAAAGTTTTTCGGAGCCGGCTGCGGCACTCGGCGCGAATGCGGCAAATCACGTGATCACGATCGCCGCGCGTGGAGACTCGGTGAGTTTCTTGGTGGACGGCGTCACGCGGTGGCAGTCATCACTCACCTACCTCGGCGCCGCGGTCAGTAGTCCGGCGCAACTGTGGATCGGAGGACGCGCTACGGGAGCGACCGTGGCGGTGTCGAACGTGGTCGTCGACTTGGCTGGTCGCACAAAGCGGCGTTGACGTTCAGCAGTGCGCGCCGACGGGAACGAGATAGGAGACGTCGACGACGCCGCCGCTGACCGTCGTCATTCGCAGCGTTCCAGAATTAGAGCCGTCTCCGCCATCAATGACCAAGTCGAGCAAGGTGCCGTACGCGACATCGATGCCTGGCATGCGGATGCTCAACGTCGTTGCTACCGCGGAGGGAGTCCCTCGAAAAAGCGAGTCCGCGATGACGCCGAACGGCGTTTCTAGACCGCCTTGCGGAACGAGAAAACTCAAGAACGGACCGTTGTTGCTCCAATCCGTTTGCGCGGTGGCGTTGAAGCGTCCGGTATTCAGCTGCGTACAGCTGTTGTGCCACGTGTTGCTGCCCGAAATGATCTGGCTGGTGAGCTCGGAGATGAAACCAGGATAAGTCGTGTTCGTTGCCGCGGCGCCAGTTTTCACGGCGTTGCCAAATGCAATGATGCCGGCGGCGATCGACTGGAGCTGGTCCGCCGTCGTCTCTGCGCGCTGCTTGTCGAGGTAGCCGACGAAATAGGGCGCCGTGACCATTGCCAGCATCGCCATGATCGCCGCGGCAACGGCAATTTCGATCAAAGTAAATCCGAATCTCTTGCGTGCGCGCATAGGGCGTTCAGCAGGCTCCCGACATTGTCGGAATGATGTACGTGAGCGCGTTGTCGCTCCCCGTTATGGCCCATTGCACGGCGCCTGATGTCTGGTTGACGAAGCCGTCGATCATCACGTCGACGTCGTCCACCGTGCGCGTATCTGGCCCTAACATGGTTATGCCGATGCCGACGGGTGATGACTTCGTCGTGATCGTCGCGTTGACGGTGTCCTTTGACGCGAAGACATAGGTAGTCGTAATCTCTCGCGTCACATACGGCCCACGATAATTTGCTTTTGCGGAGGTGCTGAGATTCACGCCGCAGCGGTCCTTCGGCGTTGTCGGAAGCGCCGTCAGATAATCGAGTGACGGAGGGTATTTCCCGACATCCTGCCGGTACGCCGCAATCCCGCTGGACAAATTGTCGAACTCCGCGACAATGCTGTTCTCGTACGCGCTCTGCATGCGGCCGCTCACGGTTGGAACGATCACCGCGGTAAGGATAGCGATGAGCGCGAACGCCACGAGCACCTCAGCCAGCGTGAACCCTGACCGGCGCGGCCGGCGCGAAGAAATCACGCTGCCGCCGATTGTGTCGATTGTTGTTTGAACGGACGAGCGTCGTCTGTGTGCCACGTTTGGACCGCGAGTATGATCAGCCAACTGATGCGCCGATCGGCGCCCCAAAGTGCGTGTTCGGACGAGTAACGCGCCTCGTATCTTGACGAGCAAGATGCGAGCGCGTTACTCGCCGATCGCGTCGATCACGGGGTTGTAACCGTCACGCCCGCCGTGTTGAAGCTGCTCGAGCAGGCAAATCCCGGCTGGCCAAACGGTGCCGGTGTGCACCCGTACGTGGGATTATCCATGGGAATCGTTACGGTCGCGGTGACGTGGTTCACCGCCTGACTACCAGTCAAGGTGAAGTCGAGCGCGATCTTCACCACGATCGGGTTGTGAAACACGTACTTGATGTCCGATCCGGCGACCGTCCCGTTGAGCGACGGATTGTACGTGACCGTGATGCGTTGGAAGCCGGGGAAGTCCGCCGACTGTTCCGCGCAAATTTCGGCTGCATACACGAGCTGCGGCTCGTTCGAATTGCCAAGGCTCGTCAGCTGACCTGCACCGACACATGGGTTCTGATGAGAGTCATCCGCTGCCGTCAACGACCCGCTGGCCGTTCCCGTTCCGAACGAGGTCAGTGTGCCCGACGAATCCGCCTGCACGGACGCGGTCATTGTGAAGTTTCCGAGCACTGCCTGGGTTGGGACGACGAGCAGCGCCAGCTGATGGATGTCGAGATATTGCGCGGTCATCGACCCGCCACTGGCCATCGCCGCCCCAGCGTCACTTTCCGTCAACGTGTTCCAGTTCTGCACAGCGTCGAACGTACCCTTCTGAAGATCGGTGAACGCGCCGCTGGTGATGACACTGAGCACGCCGGTCGCGACGTTGTCCGCCGGATTCTGATCGAGCGGCTGACCGCTGCTCGGAGTGACTGTCGCAACCATGTTGATGGCGATCAACGCGAGCTGCTGCGGAGCAACGATCTGGTATTCGCAAACCGCGCTCGAGCTGTTCGCCGGCACGGCGACGTTCGTCGTCGGCCCAACCTGGCTGGGAGTAAGCTGCGCGGCAGGGCCGTTGTCGGCAGCGGAGGCAGGTCCGAGCGCGCCGCAATCGATCTTCGTGGCAACCGGACTGTGGCTCGTGATGACAGTTCTCAGCGTATTGGTCGAGCCCTGTTTGATACCGGCGTCGGCGGCGGAGACGTCCTTCCACGTGCCACTGACCAGTACCTGGAGCGGACTCGCCGTGACATCGATTCGCTGCACCGCGTTGATCGTGCCGGAGAGCATCGTGTCGGCAGCGATCGCCACGTTCTTGAACGAGCCCGTCGTCGCAGTAAAGACGATCGTGTGCGGATGCAGCGTGAGGCTGGCGTCGTTGATCGTCCAGTTGAAGCTGCACGTCGTCGAGCCGGTAACGTTTGTGCGCGTCTGCGCGGTCCACGCGGATGCCGGAACGGCCGCACCGTCAACCGTCGCGTTACACCCGATGCTCGGAATGCTCGCGGCGTTCTGCAGGTTCGCGACGTTGATCGTGGCCGTGTAGCTGGCCAAATCGCCGGAATGCACGGTGTCGGCGCCCGCGTTGGACGTCGGCTGGAACTGCAGGTTGCTGATCGCTTCCTTCGAGTCGGTGAACGACAGCGCGCCAACCGTAACTGCGGCCGATGGCGCCGGTGCAGCAACGGTGACGGTGACCGGAGCCGCAGTATTGTTCGCGGCGTTCGGATCGCCCGCCAGATTCACACTCGCAACCGCCGTGTATGTGCCGGCAGTCGGAAACACATACGACGTCACCTGGCAGGAGCCGACCGGGCTCGCGGGCGTAAGCGTGATGCTGCCTGTGAGCACCGCCGGCTGACTGCCTGCTGTGGTATTCGTGATCGTCAACGTGCACGGCACGGCGCCGCTTGGCGCGGCCCCTGATACCAACTGGGCGCCGACATACAGCTTGATGCCCGCCTGGCCGGCGGTGATCACGGCGTTCTCGATCTTGACGTTGCCAGCCGTGCCGCCGGCGTCAGCCGTCGCGAAGGACACCGCGACGTCCGGAGGTCCGCTCACGGCCGCGTTCACCGTGAACGTGCTCGTGCTGTTGTTGCTCAGATCGTAGTCGCCCGGATACAGCACGCCGGCGGTGACGACGATCTTGTGTGTTCCGGCCGGCAGGCTGAGCGTGAAGTCACACGATCCGGTGGTACCGGCCGCGATGTCTTCAGTGGCCGACCCGACATACCCGAACGCGTTCGGATTGAGATATTTGTTATAGACGCCGTTCGGCAACGGCAGCTGCGGAAAGCCGTCAACGGTGACGACACACACCGTCTGCGCGCCGACTTTGTTGGCGACGCCGCCAATGGCTTTGTTGTTCGGGAAGGGAACCGAGAACGTCGTCGCCGTACCGGGATTCACGTTCCCGGCCACCGTCTGCGAGCCGCCGGCACCCACGACATACAGGTGCTGCTGCGACAGATCGACGTCGGGCAGGTTGAAGACGGTCGCGGTGCCGCTCGCGGTTCCCGTCGACTTGCCGTTCGAGCCGAGTCCAGCGAGCGTCGCCGAGAACGTCAGCGTGTATTGGCTGCCCCAGTGGCTGCTGCATGAAGACGACCGGCTACTGCCGTCATCGTCGTCATCGTCGTCGTGCTGCGAGTCGCAGAGACTGAGATGATAGAAGTAGCTCGACACCGACTTGCTGAATTTGACGGTCGCGGAGGTGACTGTCTTGTTCTTGTTGGCGGCGTCTTTGACCGTGTAGGTCAGCGACGAAAGCGTGCCCTGGGGCGTGGCTTTGTTCGTCGCGTCGTCGAAGGTGCCGGTATGGACCTCGAGAATCGGATTCCCCGATTTGTCGAGCAGGACGCGTGCGTCCACGGTACCGGTAACGCTCTTCGACTGGCTTAGGGATGCATCGCCGGGTCTGAGGCCCGTGGCGAGCGAATTGGCGTTGTCACTGCAGGCCGCGAGTGTAAGAGCGGTGCCGACAACAGCGGTGAGGGTTACCAGCGAACGGAGAGAGATCATCGTCGAAGTCTCATCCCAAAGATTAAGTTGTCCGGCGAAGCGCCGGTCCAGCATATCAAAACCGCGGCCTCGTTGCCGCGATTCAGTTCAGCCCTACCACGTTCGGTGCCCAGGGCAAGTTTCAACAGCCAGGAACAAACCCCAAGCTAGTGGCAGAACTTTTCTGCGAGCACGGAAGTGTTGCGAAAAACGCTGGGACGCGCAAGCACCGTTTTGTACCAATGCGTGCCAATGGGATCCTGCTGGATGGAGTATCGGCACCCAGACCAGAACCTTGAGTCCCAGGTCCAGCAAGCTTACGGCACTGGCGTCGCCAGGAAGTAAGCTGGTGTAGCTAAAGCAGTTGGCGATGTCGGTGTTGGAAACCGAAACCGGCCCTGCAGCCCAGGCTGGGCCTCATTTGGCCCATCGATTATTCCGTTGACGACCAACGCCTGGGACAGGTTCAGACTGTCGACACGAACTGCAGCGTAGAGCTGATTCGTGTTGATGAAGCCCTGGCATTGGATCAGTATCGTGCCAGTACCATCGCAGAATTCCGGCACTCCGCTCGTTGCGTCAAACCGGAGCAATACATTGTGGATGTCGGCGACATACCCGCTCCTGATCGTCGCCGTAGGCTCGGCCGACATCGACGCAGCGAGATACGGACCCTTCCACTGCCGCACCTGCTGAATCGTATAGATGTCGGTATGCGTCAACGTCGAGTCGCACGGATTCGACGCGTTACACGATGCGTTGGTCAGCAACGGCTCTGTCAGATCCTCGATGTCACCCGGCAACGCACCTTTGACATCGGTGGCGAACTGCTGGATCGCCGTCGAAATCGAGTTGAGATCGTTCGCCACTTTCACCGGATCCGCGGCATCCGCCTTCTTCATGACCGACGGAATCACGAATGACGCCAGCACGGCCAGAATTCCGACCGTGACGACCGTCTCGATGAGCGTGAATCCGCGACGACTCCGGGTCATGCCGATCATGGCGTGATCGGCGACGCGAGGTAGTACGCCTGCTTGATCTGTCCCGAAACCGGAGCAGTGAAGCGCAGGCGCCCAGTGATGTTGGACGAGTCGCTCGCAACGTTGATGTCACCGGCGCCGTCGATCAGCGCGTTGAGCGCCGTCGCTTGCGCCAGCGTCAGACCATGAATCTCCACCGCCGAGAACAGCGAACCCGTCGATACGAACGATGCGTTCACAGCACCCGTCGAATCGTGCTCGGGAACGTTGTCCGCAATGTCGAACCGATGAACGAAGTTCATCACGTATGCGGTGTATCCGGTCGGAATGCTGTCCTTGGTCGTTCGGCTGATCGTCGAACCGATATACGGCCCGTTCCACTTTGAGATCTGGCCGTCCGACATCTTGGTGCTGTCGATCAACCGGTTCGTTCCCGACGTCGGTGCGTCAGTCAGCGAATTCAGCAGCTGCGGAAATCCCGCCTTTGAATCTGTCGCGAAGGTCTCGAGACCAGTCCGGAAGGTATTCAAGTCATTCTGAACCTTGACCGGGTCTCCGACGCCGGCCTTCTGAATGACGGTGGGAACCACGAACGCGGCGAGAACGGCAAGAATGCCGACCGTCACGATCGTTTCGATGAGTGTAAATCCGGCGCGGCGTCGCATCGGAGAAAGTACCCGCATGGGCATTTGATTGATTGGTTGTGGCTGTGCTGGTTCAGACGGTCGGCGTGCATCCGTCGCCGGTCCGTCTTGGTGAAACGTATCGTAGCCTGGGCGCATTACCTTGCCGTTACGCGCGAACACCGTACCGTAACGCGGACTCGTGTCACGCCGGCGTGAGATCGCTAATCTCTTGACGAACAACACGTTACTGGGGTTACGCAAACCTGGACGACAGCCGCCAGGTCAGCGTTGAAACGCCGCCAGATTCTCATCGACGTGTGACTTCTGACGCATTCCGACTAGGGCGCAGGCGACGCCAGGAGCCCCTTTGACGAAGCTGATGGCGCGCTGGGCGTCGGTATCGCACCCTGGAAAATGAGCCCGCAACTCCTGCGGAAGCCCGGCCGCCAGCTTGGACTGCATCAATGATGCGCTGCCGAGAACTGTCAATCCCAACTCCGCCGCCGCCTCGACAACTGGCATCAGTCGGCTGAGTACCGGCTGGGTCGCGGATCGGAGCGCTTCAGGCATCGCGAGATTGATCGGCAGTTGTACGTATCGGAAATGATGCGAGTTGCCCGCCACGTCCCGAGCGAGCTCCACCAGGCGCTCCAGACTCAAATGCGACTTGGACCCCGGCGGCACACGCAGGCCTTCCCAGGTCGCGACTCCATACGCCCCGATCTCCTTTCGACCCACCGCCTCCTCGAGCACCCCAAACGCCGCCCGCAACCTCAAATCCAACTCGGCCGGCTCCACGCTTACGAGCTGTTGCTCGGGATTGTGCACGTAATAGACGTCGACGCACCTGAGTCCCAGGTTCTGCCGGCTCTTGGCCATGCAGTAGCGGAGAAACCGCGGCGCCAGACAGTGCCCGCCCGCAACGATTTCCTCGTCACGCAGAATCTCTTGGTCGACGTACTCGCGCTTCACGTACTCGCGATACGCGTCGCGCGTCGCTGGCGGCACGCGGTCGAGCGGGATATATCCGCCCTTTGTGCAGATGACGAGCTGTTGTCGCGTGACGACACCCGATGCGAGCAGCCGTTGCACGGCTGAACCGACGGCTCGCTCGGATCGTTGCGCGCGATAGTTGATCGCCGCATCGACCACATTGACGCCGGCAGCGACGGCATGGCAGACTGCGTCGGCATACGCATCGTCATCCGCGTCGGTATGTTCGCCCAAATAGGTGCCGGCGCCGATCGACGACAACGAAAGACCGTCGACTCCGCGACGATAGAAGTCTGCAACGAAACTCGGGCCAAATTGAGCGGCAAACGAAGCTGTGCCAGCCACAGTGGCACGCAGCTCGTCCGAATCGACGCTAGGCGCGAGGGCAGGTTTTGACGTAGTGTGATCGGGCATTCTCGGGTGAGCTTATCCGGACTGGACTGTCCGAGCAAGTCAGCGCGAGGATGCCTTCCGGCTCGAGTGTCTTGATTCAGGTCGGCCGATTGTCCGTACCGTCTTCGCGATTTTCACGGTCTTCAAGGTTTTTTAAGTCTTCAAGGAGAATTGCCGTGGCTCGTTTCGCATTGGCTGCTGTTGTCCTGTGCACGGCCGCCTGCAGCCTGCATCATCCGCAGGTTCTCACGCCGGTGCGTGTCGTCGCGTTCGCCCCAGACACCACCGGGCGCGAAGCCACCGTCACCCGCCCGACTACAACCATCGCGGACGACCCCTTCCGGCGCATCGACCGAATGGACTGGCCTGGTCCAAACGCGTACCGAACGGCGTCGGGCGAGCCGGGGCCATCGTACTGGCAGCAGCGCGCCGACTATACCGTCGCCGCCACACTCGACACGACGGCCAAGACAATTCGCGGCACCGTGAGCATTCGCTACACGAACAACTCGCCTGACACGCTGCGTTTCGTGTGGCTGCAACTCGACCAGAACTTGTATCGCACCGGCAGCAAAGGCTCAGCGATGTTCACCGCCGAGTCGCGCTGGGGAGTGCGCGGCTTCGAGGGCGGCTATTCGATCACCGGCTTGCAGGTGGACGGACGCAGCACCACCGGCAAAGTCGATGACACGATGATGCGCATCGATCTCGACGCGCCGCTGGCTCCCGGCGGCGCCGCGATCACGATCGGGATGCAGTACAACTTTGCGATTCCCGAGCACGGATCCGATCGCATGGGACGCGACAGCACGCTGTATGAGATCGCCCAGTGGTATCCGCGCATGGTCGTGTACGACGACGTGCGCGGTTGGAACACCGATCCCTACTTGGGACAGGGCGAGTTCTACCTCGAGTATGGCGACATCGATTATTCGGTCACCGTGCCGGCCGGCTACGTCGTGGCAGGCAGCGGTCTCCTCCAGAATCCCGAAGAAGTCTTGACGCCGGACCAGCGCGACCGCCTAGCCCGTGCCGCGAAGTCATCGACGGTCGTTCCGATCATCACGTCGTCCGAGGCCGCTGCCGCGCGACGAAAGGCGGTTTCCGGCAATCGAACGTGGCGCTTTCGCGCGCAGCACGTGCGCGATGTCGCATGGGCCGCCGCGCCAGACTTTCGCTGGGACGCCACGAGCTGGGATGGCGTATTGACACAATCCTATTACCAGTTTCCGAAATCTGGCCGCGCGTGGGAATCGGCGGCCGAGCAGACGCAGTGGTCGATTCGCACCTACTCCGAGCTGTGGCTGCACTATCCGTATCCACAAGCCACCTCGGTCGCCGGTCCGGTTGCGGGCATGGAGTATCCAATGTTCGTGATGGTCGGCTACGGCAACGACGATCCTGCATCGACCTTCGGAACCATCGACCATGAACAAGGCCACGAGTGGTTCCCGATGGTGGTCGGATCGAACGAGCGCCGATACGCATGGATGGACGAGGGCTTCAATACCTATCAGAACGCCTTTTCCAACGAGCGCCGCACGCCCGGCACTGATGCATTCCCGTTCTACGTGACGAATTGGAAGCAGTCGGTGGACGCAGGGAATCAATCGCCCCTCATGACTCCGCCCGATCGCATCGATGCCGCCGCGCTTGCCGCCATCGGGTATCGCAAGCCTGGCGCAGTGATGCTCGCGTTGCGCGACAACGTCATTGGCCGTGACGCAATGGATCGCGCCATGCGCGAATACGCGCGCCGCTGGGCGTTCAAGCATCCCACGCCGGCGGACTTCTTTCGCACGGTCGAAAACGTGTCCGGCGAAGATCTGTCGTGGTTCTGGAACGCGTTCTTCTACGGCACCGACGTGCTCGACATCGGCATCGACAACGTGTCGATGCGACAAGTCGCGGGCCAAACACTCGCTGATGTGCAGCTCCGGCGCGTGACCAGCGTGCCATTTCCCGTGGCAATGCGGCTCAAGCTCAACGACGGCACGACGCAGGACGTCCGGCTGCCGGTTCAGATCTGGGCGCACTCCGATCGGTACACGGCCACCATTCCGGTCACGCGACCCGTGATCGGAGTACGACTCTGGCCCGACCCGACCGTGCCCGACTGGAATTCATCCAACGATGTCTGGGGCGATGCGCCGCCGGCTGCGCCGAACGCGCCGTCCAGCGCTGGCGGCCTCGCGAGTCCCATTGGAGCGAGCCCGACCAAACCCTGACGTACCAAGCACGTACGATAGTGGCGTCCACTGTAGGGGAATCGTCCTGATAGCAGTGAGTCAGGCCGACCGTTAGATTTCGGCGCCTGTACCACCGTTACTGCCGTACGCCTTTCTTTATCTTTTGATCGTGGAGTAGAGCAATGCCAGGATTCGGCGCGTGGGCCTCCCATTGGTGGATGCCCGTCCTGTTCATCGTGGTCGCCGGCCATTTCACCAACGTCTGCGTCACGCTGTTCCTGCACCGTGCCCAGACGCATCGCGGTGTTCGGCTGCACTATCTTGCCGCGCTCCCCATGCGTCTCTGGTTGTGGCTCACCACGGCCATCGTCACACAAGAGTGGGTTGCATGCCACCGGAAGCATCACGCATTCGCCGACCGCGAAGGCGATCCGCATAGCCCACTCATGGAAGGCCTCCGCAACATCGTGTTCAAGGGTGCCTTCTACTATCGCAACGCCGTTCGCCAACCCGGCGTTCTCGAGAAATACGGAAAGGGCACGCCCACCGATTGGATCGAGCGCCACATCCTCAGCCGCCTGAACTGGGTCGGCATTCTCGTGATGTTGGCGATCGACATCTATCTCTTCGGCTTCTTCATCGGCCCGGTCGTCTGGGGCGTGCAGATGCTCTGGATTCCGTTCTGGGCCGCCGGCATCGTCAACGGCGTGGGTCACGCCGTTGGCTACCGCAACTTCCAAGTGAAGGACGAGAGCCGCAACATTTCCCCAATCGCCATCTGGCTCGGCGGCGAAGAGCTCCACAACAACCACCACGCCGACCCCAAGAGCGCGCGCTTTGCCGCCAAGTGGTTCGAGTTCGATGTAGGCTGGCTGTATATCAGACTGTTGCAGGCCTTACGGCTTGCTAAAGTGGATTACGCGCGCGGGCATTGACGCGGAGCAATAGCGGTCACTGAGGACTGGGCACTCTAGGTCTCGGGTCTCCGGTCTGAGGATACAGTGTGGGCCAATCGGCTGTCGCCGATTGGCCCACGTTCCGTATTCACCCCTGAGACCACAGACCCGAGACCCGAGACCTTGAGTATTCAGGCGTCGCAAGGCGCGATTAGTGCGCCGGCATAAGTAGCTTTCAGTACGACCCGGAGCCCTTCATGGAAATTGTCTGCACCCGCTGCCACCAGACCAAACCCGCGTTCGATCGCCCGCCATTCCCAGGCGCGATCGGCCAACGCGTCGTCGAGAATATTTGCCAAGATTGTTGGGGCCTGTGGCTCAAACAGCAGACGATGCTCATCAACCACTACGGTCTCAACGTCATGGATCCGCAAGCGCGGAGCTTTCTCAAGCAGAACATGGAATCGTTCCTGTTCAAGACCGGGAACGAAGAGAACGTCGACACCACGAAAAAGGGCACCATTCAATGGTGAGAGGCGCTCGCCTTCTCGCCGCCGCTTCAGCGGCATCACTCGTGGCTTTCGCCGCCTGCGCAAGTGTCGCGAAGCGCAGCACATCTCCCGGAACGCCGCAGCCCCCGAGACCTCAGACCAGAGACCAGGGACCTCAGCAGTCCTGGGTCGACTACGTGCTCGGCACCATGTCGCCGCGCGACAAAGCAGCGCAGCTGGTGTGGCCGCAGCTGTTCGGCGACTACATGCCGGCGTCCAGCGCGGGATGGGAACGTCTCGCGAATCTCGTGACGAACGAGCACGTCGGCGGCTTCATCATGTCCATCGGCTCGCCGATCGAGACCGCCGAGAAGCTCAATACACTGCAACGACTGAGCGCCGTGCCGCTCGTCGTTGGCGCGGACTACGAAACTGGCGCCGGTTTCCGCCAGCGCGGCGGCTACTTCCTGCCGAACGACATCTACCTCGGCGGCGCGACACAGTTTCCGCCGCAGATGGCGCTCGGCGCCACGCGCGATACGTCGCTCGTCTATCAGGAAGGCAGGATCACCGGACTCGAAGGACGCGCGATGGGCGTGCACATCGCCTTCGCGCCGGTGCTCGACGTCAACAACAATCCCGCCAATCCAGTCATCGGCGTACGGTCGTTCGGCGAAGATCCGCACCTCGTCGCCAGCATGGGTGCCGCGCTGATTCGCGGCATTCAGGAACACGGCATGATGGCCACCGGAAAACATTTTCCGGGGCACGGCGACACCGACGAGAACTCGCATCTCACGGTCACCACGATTCACGCGAGCCGCGCACGAATCGACACTGTGGAGCTCGTGCCGTTTCGCCGCGCCATCGCCGAGGGTGTGGATGGCATCATGACGTTCCATGGTCTCATTCCGGCGCTCGATACCACGCAGGTGCCGGCAACGCTCAACCCGGCGATCATGACCGGCCTGCTGCGGAAGCAGCTCGGCTTCAAGGGACTGCTGATCACCGACGCGATGGACATGAACGGCGTGCTCGCTCGCGTCACGTCGGCGCAGACCGCGGCGGTGAGTGGACAACCGGTCGCCGGCAACTACGGCATGGCGGTGAGCAACAGCATCGGCATTGCCGAAGCGTGCAAGTTGGCGATCGCCGCAGGAAACGACATTCTGCTCATGCCGAGCGACATCCCGGGCGCGATTGACGCTGTCGTTGCCGGAGTACGCGAAGGCCGCTTCACGCAGGCGCGCGTGGACTCTTCAGTGCGCCGGGTACTCGAGATCAAGCACCAGTTAGGACTCGACCGCCAACGAGTGGTCAACCTCGACTCACTTCGTGCGATCGTCGGCGACAGTGAGCATTTCGCCGTCGCGACGATTGCCGCGGAACGTTCGATCACGCTGGCCAAGGACTCGCTGCAGCTTGTTCCGCTCACTCGGAACGGAGCGGCACCACCGCGCGTGCTCTCGATCACCATCGCGTCGCGCACGGATCTCCCGGCCGGCTCGGCCTTCAACACCGAATTGCGGCGCGTTGTAACGAACCTGCGCACCGAGTTGATCACAGCCGAAGATCCGGCGCCGAACTTCGACCGGCTGCTGGCGCTGTCCGATTCGGTCGACGTCGCGATCGTGGGGTCGTATCTCACGACGGGCACGAACGTCTCCAATCCGAACGCGCCTGAGCCACTCGCGCAATTCATGCGCACGCTCATCCAGCGGCATCCGCGCACACTCGTGGTCGCGTTTGGAAACCCGTATCTTCTGCAGCAGGTGCCAGCTGCATCGAGCTACCTTGTGGCGTGGGGACCGTTTCCGGTGTCGCAGACAGCAGCTGGACGCGCGCTCATTGGCGCGGCTCCGATTACCGGCCGGCTTCCGATCAGTATTCCGCCACTGTTGCAATTCGGCGCGGGAATCGACCGATTGAGTGGGGCTCCGTCGACGCCGCGCCCGTGACCGTGTGATCCACGGTCTTGACTTTAGTAGCAAATTGATACTAATTCGCGTGCGATGCCCGATCGAACGTCTTCCGCACGCTCTGCTCACGCTGCTCCTCGCGCCCTCACCCTTGCGGTCGACGTCGTTCTCCTGACGCCGCGCGGCAACGAGCTCGCCGTACTGCTCGTCGCCACCGAAGGCACGCGCGGAGCTCGAGGCCGCGACCGTTGGTCGCTCCCGACCGATGCGCCGCGCGGCGACGAATCACTCGACGATACCGCCGCGCGAGTCGCGCGAGACGTCGTCGGGGCAACGCCGTCGCTGCTCGAGCAATCCGCGGCGGTTGGCGGAGCACGGCGTTCGAACGACGGCGGTCCTGTCGCCACGCAGGTCTCAGTCGGCTATTTCGGGCTTGTTCCCGACGGTGGTCGACCGGAATCAACAAAGGAGTGGGTCGGTCTCTCGGAGCTTCCGACGCTGTCCGCGCGCCATCGGGAAGAGATCGATCTCGCCGTGAGCGCCATGCGCGCGCGCGTCGACCAGCAACCGATTGCGTTTCGTCTTCTGCCGCCGTCGTTCACACTGAGCGAGCTACAATCGGTCTACGAGCTGCTCCTGGGTCGACGCCTCCACAAGGCGAGCTTCCGTCGCTCACTGCACGCGTCGGCGCTGGTAGAGGCAACAGATGAATGGCGCAGCGAAGGTCGCGGTCGACCAGCGCAGTTGTTCCGCTATGCGCCGCCGCGCCGTAAACGCGCGCGCCGAGGGATTCGGTTCGATCTGTTGTAAAAGGCTCGAGGGTTGGGCCGATCGCAAAGAAGTTGTGAGCCACTCGGCCCGCAGCCCTAAACCCGAAACCCAAAGACTCTAAACCCGCCGTTAATCGGCAGGTCCTTCCAACTCCAACATCTTTCTCGCGATCGCCGCGTTGTCCGCCGCAATCCGATAAAGGTCCGCGAAGTTGGCCGACCGTTCATCGCCTGCCGCCTCGGCGATCACTACCGGCCGGTGCCCGTCGCGCCGCTCTTCCTTACCGCGGCGCTCGACCGACACGCATGTGCGCGCGATCTCTCGCTCGCGCCGGACATCGATCTCGACATACCCGCCACCGGGAAGCTCGCGGCGGTACACGGGGCCGAGACCATCGTTGAACGACTGTTCCATCATCATCGAGTACCTCTGCTGCTCGTGCGTCCCCTATCCGAGGACGCGTCTAATCGCCCGTTGCGTGTTGCGATGTTTCATCGGCGGCCCCCACAAATCCCCGACTTTCGCGAGCCGAGCCGGCATTGATTGAATCGTGAATGATTCAATGCGCAGCGTCGAGCGCAGCTCTCGCCAGTCGAGTGGCGCGGAGACCGTTGCCCCCGTTCGCTCACGCACGGAATAGGCCGCCACGACGCTCTTGCCTGCTGCGTTTTGTTGGGCGTCGATGTAGATCGTGCCCGCTGGACGCGCCTTGATCGAGCGCTCGAGCGTTGCACGATCCGGATTATCCTCCACCACGCGCTGGGCGATCGTCTCCGCGATCCGCGCTGCATCCTCGAACGCCGTCTTCGGCGGCAACGGCAATGCGATGTGCAGACCACTGGAGCCCGATGTCTTAATCGCGGCGTGGAGCGCGTTTTTGTCAAGCTCGACTTTGATTCGTTTCGCAATCTTGACGACCTCCACAAACGGAACGTCGTCGCCGGGATCGAGGTCGATCGTCGTCGAATCGGCCGCACTATGACTATCGATCCTCGCCTGCCATGTGTGCACCGCGATGGTGCCGATCTGCACCGTGTACAACAGCGTCAGCAAATCGCCGCCAACAATTCGCTCGGCGCGGTCGCCGCCCGCGGTTGCGACACGTTCCGTGCGCACGTCTAGAGGAACATGGGCGCCCGCGTTCTGCTGAAAGAACGACGAGCCTTCGATTCCTTCCGGATACCGTTTGAGGATCATCGGCCGATCGGCAATTACCGGCAGGAGCAGCGGGGCGACGGTGGCGTAGTACCGCATCACGTCACCCTTCGTGAGCTCGTCGGCGGGAAAGTAGATCTTGTCGAGGCTCGACACGTGAAGCGTCCGGCCGCGGCCGAAGTCGATGGTGCCATCGCCGCCGGCCGCTTCGATATCCGCGAGTTGCTGAACGATCGTCGTGGACTTCGACGCTTTCTTTTTGATGGTTGCTGTCAACGGTCCTCGCTACCTTGTCGTCGTTCGCATGCTGAGTCGACTCTTGCCCGGCCGGTGTGACAGAGCTTTCACCGCAGTCCGACGATATGCAAACGCGCGATCTCGCCGATCTCGCCGACAAGGATCGCTCGGCGGTCCGACTGGGCGCGCTCATCACGCTGGCGTGCGCCGTCAGCGGGGCAATCGCCATTCCGGTGGTCACGCGGTTCGGCCTGTCGCGCCTCAGCATCTTCTACGAGCAGTTCGCACGTATCGAGCCTCCAGTGCTCGTGCTCGTTACCCTATTTGCGATCGCAGCGCTCGTCGCGCTCCGCGGCAGGGAAGACAACGGCTACGCGCTGCCCCACGGTGCGACGAGCGGCGATGCGCTCACCGCGCCACTCTGGCCTCGCGCGTGGTGGCTCGCGATCGTCGTGCTCGTCGTCACCGCCGTGGGCACGAACCTGATCTTCCACCGGTTCATCTTCGCTGACGACGAATATTCGGCGTATTTCCAGGCGCTGATCTTCGCGCATGGGAAGTGGAGCACCACGGTGCCGGCCGAATGGTGCCGGTGGATTCCGTACATCACGCCCACGAGCATCGCGCAGCCACAGGCGTGCACCTGGCACCTCAGTTACTTGCCGATCCACTCGATGCTGCGTGCGCTGTTCATCGACGCGCATCTCGATTGGTTCTCGGGGCCAGTCACGGCGGCCGTAACGGTTCTTCTCGTCGGCGCCACGGCTCGGCGGTTATGGCCGGACGAACCGCGGCGGATGTGGATCGCGATGGCGGTGCTGGCGACGTCGACGCAGTTCCTCGTCATGTCGATGACGATGTACTCCATGCCGACGCACCTGCTCGTCGCGTCGGTGTGGCTGTGGCTCTACGTCGTCGACCGCAGGTGGTCCATCGCGCTGCTGCCGATCGTCGGCGTGATAGCGATGGGCGTGCACAGCCCCATCCCGCACGCATTGCTAGTGCCGATCTTCTGGCTTCGATACGTACGGCAGAAGCGGTACGGCCCCGCGTTGTACCTGGCCGTCGTGTACGCCGCAGGAATCGTGTTCTGGTACATACAAATTCAGAGTCTCCGCACGTCCCCTGGTGCGATTGCCACGGCGCCAACGACCGCCGCGACCGCCGCGATCGGTGCGGCTGGCGCGGTGACCATGTTTCATCTCCCCTCGATGCTGAATCTGTACACGAGCGCGATGAATATCGCCTTGATCGCGACGTGGAACACGCCCGTCGCCGTGATCTGCGCGTTCGTCGCGGGCATTGCATGGCATCGCCTCGGCACCTTCGAGCGCGACGCGGCGCTGACGTTGCTCTTTGTGCTCGTCGCAAGAGCATTCTCTAATAGCCTGCAGGGAGAGGGCTGGGGCTATCGCTTCATCTACGCCGGATTGGGAATCTTTGCGCTGCTTGCCTCTGCCGGCACCGACGTCTTGGTCCGCGTCATCGGATCACGCCGAACCACGATGCTGTTGGCGTCATCGCTGACCGCCAGCGTGCTGGTGGAGCTGCCGCTCCGCGGCGTGCAAGTCGAGTGGATCATCCATCCCTACTATGAGGCGTACAACTTTCTCTCGCACCAATCGGCCGAGATCGTGGTGTTTCGGTCATCGGAGTTCATGTGGGGGCGGCAACTGCTCCGAAACGATCCGTTTCTCGTCAAGCGGCCGATCATCATGAGCATGAACGTGCCGAGCGAGCGGTCCATGCCGGCGGACTGTGAATCGTCGGGCGTGGATGACGCCGCGAACGCTGTCGGCGGCACGATCACTGTGGCCAGAGCTCAAGCGATCGAGGTCCAAAGCTTCTGCACGGGTCTTCGCGCCATGTACGATTCCGCCGAGGTGCCGTTCGACCGGCTGATGCGCGAGTATCCGGGCCGCGTTCGCGTCGTATCTCGGAATGAGCTGCTCGCTCTCGGATTGCTGCCGTTCGTTCCCAAGGACGCGCACGTGCTAATCAACCCGCCCGTCGGCGCACCACACTAGCCGACGGCAACGAGCACGGCGCAAACGAAAAGACGCCCCGGCAACTGCCGGGGCGTCTCCCTCTCTGGCGCGGGGTCACACCTTCGTGACGTCGGCTGCTTGCGGTCCTTTCTGACCTTGAACGATCTCGAACTCCACGCGATCACCCTCGGCCAAGGACTTGAAGCCGTTTCCCTGGATGGCGCTGAAGTGAACGAAGACATCCGGTCCCCCTTCGCGTGACAGGAAGCCGTAACCCTTCGCGTCGTTGAACCACTTCACGGTGCCGGTTATGCGAGCCATTGAACGTACCTCTTGCAAGAAGCCCTGGATCTCGATCCTCACACCGAGGCGCTGGTGACGCATCGGCAGAGGTGATCTCACCTCGCCTCGCGGTCCGACCGACGATATCGGCGAGACCGCTTGGAGGGGGTCAAGGCAAGTTCTGTGCAACTCGCGAGAGGTGCAGCGCGGATCCGTTTATGCGGCGCCGGCGATGTAGCGTGCGATTCGACCGCATTCGGCGCAGCGCAACGTGACGTGCGAGAGTGGCGGTGGTGGAACCTCGTTTGGCGTACGTTCGATCGGACCGGAGCAACTCGGACAGCTCAGCGATGTACCCGTTCGATCGTTCGCGATGAGATTCAGGGCTTGCGCGGGGTTATACGTGGCGGGGCGTGGCTTGCGCATTTACCTCTCCTCGACAGCAGACAGCCCGGACGGCATCGGCGCCGGTTCGCCGTAAAAACAGGATAACCTTCTAATGCTCTAAGACTAATCAACGGGCGAATTTGTAACATCAGGCGAACCTCTGCTTGGGCTCGCCTGCACGATAGAAAATAGGCCGTCTTTAGTTATACGCCGCACGGGGCTGCCGGTTCCCGTCGCCGCCCTGCTCGAGGCTGCCGGGCGCTGTCAGTCCCAGCCGTGGGGGCGCTTCCAGATGCGGCGGCCCAACCGCCAGTGCGGCTTGTCGGAAAACTCTTTGCCGCCGCTGAATAGCTCTGCGTCATCCAGCAGCTCGAGCATGTCCGTCGCCTTGGCGGAGGCTTCATCGGCCCAATGCACGATCTCTGCTTCGGCAGTCATGGGCTGGACCGGACTTCCAAACTGCAGCGAACCATGATGCGACAGAATCATGTGATGCAACTCGGTGAGTTGCGCGTCGCTGCACGTCGTGCCGCCAAGCGCTGTGAGCGCGGCGAGGCGGCGCTCGAGCATCAGGCTCCCCAGCACCACGTGCCCCAACAGCAGTCCGCACGACGTGTACGAGAAGCCGCCCGGTCCCACCTCGTACGCTTCGACTTTGCCGATGTCGTGCAGCAACGCACCCGTGACTGCGAGGTCGACGTTCGCGTGCATGGTACGCGCGGTCTGCTTGGCGATGTTCGTGACCTCGAAGACGTGCAGCAGCAGTCCACCGAGCTTGGCGTGGTGACCGTTCGTGGATGCGGGTGTGCGCTCGAACCTGACGCGAAAATCATCGTCGGCAAAGAATGCGTCGAGCACACGGCGCAGTGTGGTCGACTCCATCTCGGCACGAATCCGATCGATCCAGCCCCACAGCTTTGTCAGGTCGCCGTCGATGGACGGCAGAAAATCCTCAGCGCGAAAATTCTCGTCTGGGAGAATGCGGACTGGCCCCGTGAGCTGGAGTTGCTTCTTTCCCGGGCCACCCTTTGTGTAGATCGTCACGTCGCCAATCGCCTGCACCACCTTTCCGGACCGGGCACCGTCGGCCCATTCCAGCTTGTCTGACCAGATGGGTGCCGTATCGATCCTTCCGCTGGAATTGCCCAGCGTCAGAATGACGAACGGATCGCCGGCGTTGGTTTTCTTGTCGCTGCGGTCGTAGACGAGCAGCTCGCCGGTAACGCGTTCACCGGGTGTGAGTCGTGGGATGACGAGTGGGGGCATGACCGGAGACGGGGCTGGCGCGCAGGCGGAAAGTTGGCGCATCGGATTGTACGTATTTGCTCACTGGCCGGCAACGGAAACACGACGTAAACGTGGCCTTACCGCGTTGTCCGGTTCTTGCTATCCTCCATCCTGACATCACCACCGACTCCGAGGAGAAGGATCATGGCTACACGCGCCAAGAAGTCTCGTACGAAGTCTGGCGGCAGCACCGGAAAAAAGCGCGGCGGATCAAAAGCACGCGGCGGCGCCAAGGCCGCAAAGAAATCGTCGGCCAAGAAAGCAGCAGCCAAGCGCGGGCCGGCTCGTAAGAGTTCTGTGAAGAAGGCCGCGAAGAAATCGTCGCGCGGTCCGGCGCTGAAGAAGAGCGCCAAGAAGGCGGCGAGTGCAGCGAAGCGGCCGGCCAAACGGCCGGCCAAGCGCAAATCCGGCGGCTCGGCACTCGCGCGAGTGACACGCGTCGCAAAGGAAGTCGCGCATCAGGCGACGAGCGCGATGTCCGACGGCGTCGAGACGATCAAGGAATTCGGAGAAGGAATCGTCGATCGCGTCACGGGCTGATCGCGCCTGATTCAAGATGTAGCACAACGCACGAAAAAGGGTCACGTCCGTCCGATACTCGAACGAACGTGACCCTTTTTTCGTCGAACGACCCCTTACTGGACGGCCTGCTCCACGCCGTCGCTGACCGTCGGGAACGGGAGCTCGTTGTCCAGGCTCGCAAGATCGATTCGTTCCGCGAGCGTGGCCGGAGGCGCGATGATCAGTGTGGTGCCTTTGCGCTCGACCAGCCCTTCGCCACCCAGTCGCGACAGCACCAGCGACACCGATTCGCGCGTCGCGCCCACGAGCTCGCACAACAACCGATAGCGCGATGTGCACAGCACCACACGTCCGTCATCCTGCGTGAACGTGTTGTTGTTCGCCATGCGAACCAGCGCGGTGACGAGTCGTTGTTCGACGCTCAACGTGGTGAGCTCGCGCAGCTTGTCGAGCAACGTTGCGCGTTCGGCCATCAGTTGGTGAATCAGCGCGAGGGAGCGCTGCGGCTGCTCTCGCACGAACGACCGGAAGCGCGACGAACTAAGGAAAAGGGTTTCGCTTTCCTCATCGGCTCGCGCATCCGTGGTGTAATGCGCGTTCGGCGAAAGTCCTTCGGAGCCGAAAGTTTCTCCGGGAGTGGCGATCCACGGGACGAAGCCGCGGCCAGCACGAACGCGACTCCGCAACACCACTCGGCCCTGCGTGACGATGAACACGCCGTCTGCCGGAGCGCTACGTTGATAGATCGCGAATCCCGACGGCCACGAGGCGCGCGCTGCGTATGCAGCCAGTGCGTCACGTTCCGCGTCGGCGAGGCGCGCGAGCCCAAGAGTTGTGTCACCCACGGCATCCTCACATCCCGCAACGTTCCATGGCGGTTGCAATGTCTGGGCCGCTCTTGACAGGTCGATTGACAGCCCCTCAGTTGCATCGTTTCCCCAGCGAGACGAGCTCCTGTGCTGCTCGCTTCATGCCGGCACGTGAGCATCAGCCTACGCGCCCATGACTCTCGCAGTCGCCACGCCCACGCCAACTTCGCCGACCATTTCGCACACCATTGCGGTTGCGATTCTGGGTACTGATGCGCTGCTCGCCGCGTTGCCAGCAACGCCGGTGCAGCTTGCGCACGCGTGTATGCAGGCCGGCTTCGCCAACGTGATTCCAGCGAGTTGGGGCGATGAGCTGATCGCGGCGGGAACGCTGCGCCGACTCGCGCAGTTCGGCGACGGACCGGTGATTCACTGTAGTTGTCCGATCGTTGCGCACCGTCTGCTCACGGTCGGCGCGGATTTGCGTCCGGCATTGCTGCCGCTCATCGCGCCGCCGGTGGCTGTGTCGCGTTATTTGCGCACGCTCGCTCAACCTGGCCGGCTGCGTGTTACGTACGTGGGCAATTGCCCGGGTGCGCTCGATGAGTCGATCGACATTCGCATGACACCCGACGCACTCATTGCGATGCTCTCGGAGCGACAGATCGTCGTCGACGATCAGCCACTCGTCTTCGAATCGGTGATTCCACCTGACCGGCGGCGTTTTCTCTCGCAGCCCGGCGGACTCCCCGCGGCCGACGCGCTGTGGAACGAGCATGGGTCGCGCACGCTCGTCGAGGTTGGCGGCGAAGACGTCGTCACAGAGCTCGTACAGCACTTGCTCAACGGTAAGAACATTCTCATCGACGCAGCCACGCAGCTCGGTTGCCACTGCAGCGGTGCGGGCGGCGCTGCGGGCGTTGGTGCGGCCGACGCGCGATCCGTAATCGTGGCGCTGGAGCCGCCCCGGGCCGCTGCACCAGTCGTTGAGGAACGCGCACCCATCGACCTCGATTCACACATCCCTGTCGCATCGCGGACTCCGATCGACGTCGCCGCCGTACCAGCCGGTATGGTACTCAACGCTCCTCTTCCTGTGGCGCGCGCCAGCGAGGCGCCGCTTGGCCAGCGCTCGAGCCCCGGTCGCGGCGTAGCGGTTCTCGAGCCGCGCCCGCCACGAGCGAGCAGTCCGGGCATGACACGTCCCGTGCAAGGTACGGTGCCCGTATCGCGCGACGTCGAGGGACGTTCGCTGCCGCGCGCGTACGTCGCGCGGCGCCGATCATCGCCGCGCGGCATGCCGGCAATCGCGCCAGATGACGTGCTCGTGTCGCCGAAGGCGAAACTGGTGACCGCGGAGCCGCAGCCGGCGGCAACCGCGCGGGCCGACGCCGCACCTGTTCCGTCAGCGACCACAACTCTCGCCTCGATCGCATGGCCGCTGCCGTCACGCCAACTGCTCTATCTCATCGTCAGCGTGCTGGTGCTCGTCGCGGCGGTGAGCGCCACCGTGGCAGCGATCGTCGAACATTCGATCAGCACACCGCCGGTGGCGTCCACGGCACGTTAACGCGTTCGATCGCGGCGTATTCAGCTATCGCGTACGCAACGTCCGAGTCGCCGCGTCCAATGCCGACGCCGCGTCATCGAAGTGCGTGGCGAGATCAGCGATTTCACTCCGCGTGAGCGTTTCATCATTGGCGCGAATCGCTTCGTTCACGGTGGGAAACACCATGTTGGCGTAGCCGTTGTCTTCGTCGGCCACATAGATCAGGTTGCGAAACCATGGC
Organism: Gemmatimonadaceae bacterium; assembly: GCA_036499625.1. Lineage (GTDB taxonomy): Bacteria > Gemmatimonadota > Gemmatimonadetes > Gemmatimonadales > Gemmatimonadaceae > JAQBQB01. The sequence goes on along the minus strand of DASYDJ010000042.1, from coordinate 119,370 downwards.
CGGTCATGCAGACCCTGCGGCCGCGTCAACGCGCGCTCGACTTTGAGCAGCGCCTGATTGGTCTGACCCAGAGCGTTCGTCGAAGCCGTTCCGGCAAGCGCCGAGTCCCGCGCGGCGTTGAAGGCGACCGCGGCATGCTCGAGCTTGTCGATCGACGCACTTAGTGCGGTCGTCGGCGCCGTCCAGTGATGCTGTGCGACAAGTCGATCGATTGGCGTGACGTATTTGCGCATCGTTCGCGCGTATTCGACGTAGTCGTACGGGAGGATGTCGGCATTCGCCAACCGCAGCATCATCGCCGTACCGATTCGCGCCGCCGTGGCGTGATACTGAAAGTTCGTATCGCCGAACTTCGTCATCCACGTGTAGTCGTCGTACTGCGAGTGATAGATGCCACTCGGTCCACCAAAGCCCCAGTCGAGAATTGGAATGCCGAGGTGGTTGTAGAAGCCCGCGAAGTCCGAGCCGCCCCCTGGATCTCCCATGGCTGGTTCATCGCCAGCCGCCACGCGGCTCGCCGCGCGCCACTGGCTGTAAACGCTGCCCTTTCCATTGGGATCAGGCACCAGGCGCGCGATATCACGCAGCGTCGGGCGGAGCGATGGCGAGCCGGAGGCGTTGAACTGCGAGCCTTGTGCGGCTTCGTCTTGGTTGAAGTACGCGACCGCGTTGCGACTGAGAGCGAGCGAGTCGTCCTCGACATATTCAGTCGAGCCCAACAACCCCCACTCCTCGGCATCCCATGTTGCAAATACGAGAGTTCGCTTGGGTCGCATGCCCGCTTTGAGCTCTTCGGCTACGGCATGCGCCGCTTCGAGAACGCTCACGGTTCCGCTGATGTTATCACCCGTGCCGGGTCCCCACGCGTCCCGGTGACCGCCGATGATCACCAGCTCGTCAGGAAATTCACTTCCCCGAACGATGCCGAACGTATCGTAGATCGGCTTCATCGCCTTCGTGGCGCGATCATCCGTAACGGCAACGCGCACGCGAACCGGGCCGGGTCCGATGTGATAGTGGAACGGCAGTCCTCCTTGCCACGCACGCGGCACGCTCGGACCTGCGATGTACTCCAGCAACTCGGTTGCGTTGCCGTAGCTGATCGGCACGACCGGAATGTGCGGGATATCCATCTGCGCCGGCGTGAGCCGCGGCGCGCCTGGCTTGCTCGGATAGCCCGGCGTCGACGGATCGCCGTCGGTGTTCAGGATGCTGCCGCGCTGTACGCCGCCGCTGTTGCGCATCGGTCCATTCGGGTAGACGTCGCCCGTCACGTACCCGTCGTCCTGCGGATCGCTGTAGATCAACAAACCCACCGCGCCGTGTTTTTCCGCTTCGCGCGCCTTGATGCCGCGGAACGATCGTCCATAGCGCGCGATCGCAATCTTGCCCTTCACCGACACGCCCATCGAATCGAGTTGTGCGTAGTCCTCGATCAACCCGTAGTTGACGTACACGACGTCAGCCGTGGCATCTCCCTGACCGCTGTATCCGTTCACGGTTGGATATTGCGCCAACCGCGACGACGGATCGCCCGCCACCGGCGGCTCGGCGAGCGAGAGCTCTTTGGGTTTCGGCGACACGCGCGTGACGTGTACCGAGGTTGGCTGCGGCATCCACACGTCATACGACTTTACGTCGGTGTCGATGCCCCACTGCTTCAGTTGCGCGATGACGTAGTCGCGCGTGCGTGCCTGCGCTGGCGTGCCGGCAACGTGTGTCTCGCGCGAGAGAGTCTTGGAATCGACCGACGCTGCCTGCGGAGACGGTCGTTGGATGGCACTCGTCTCGAGCGCGCGCTCCCGCGTTGCATCCGCCGGAGTGAATCCCACCATCGGTTGCTGCGCTGTGAGGTTAGCACTCGCACAGGTGAGTAGCACAGCAACAATGTGAGTTTTCACTAGAAGCCTCCGTTGAAATAAGCTGGCGATCTCATTCGTATTGGTCGAGCGCGACTCGGATTGCGTCGCGCAGGCGGCGCTCACGATCGGGCGCGTCCCCGACCGATGCAGCGATCGCACCGAAATGCTTGAGCATTTCGCCCTGCAGAAACGTCGCCGTATCCTTCACGCCGAGTCCTTCGAGCGAGCGCTCGGCGAGATTGCGAAGCATGACTTTGGTGTCGGCGTCGAGGTCCTCGAGCGACGGCGGCGTTGCGGGCGGCGGCGCTACGCCGCGGCCGGCGTTTCGACGTGGCGACTCCCACAAGGCTGACACCGGCGCAAGCGCCACGACGAACGAGCCCTGCGTGTGCTCTTCATGACCCGACACGACGCCACGACGCTTAAGCGCGTGCAGCAAGACGTTGATCGCCTGACGAATGACCGCCACACCACCTTCGCTGTTGTTGCCACGACCGGTGACGATCAGCACTTCCTCGGCGCGATCTACCTGTTGCTGCCGCAACCACGCTTCCGCGCGCGCAGTAGCCGCAGCGGCAGTCGGAAGATTCTCGCGAAGATTGAGTGTTCGCTGCGGGCCAAACCGCACTTCGTCGAACGCTTGGCGCAGGCCTTTGAGTCCCGTCTGGCGACTCGAACGATTCATGTCACTGAATCTATTCGACAATCGCCGCTGCGAGGAAGCGAACAGCCGTGAGGCCGCGCGTGCGGCGGATTTCTACGCCGCCGTTCGAGCCGTGACCTGTAGAGTCTTCGCGAAGCAGATCTCGGTGCACGCAGTGCGCCGCGCACAGCCGAGGCAGTCGCGCCGAATTTTCTCGGGATAGCGGGCACGATCGGCCCGCCGATATCCAAGCGCCGAGAAGAACGCGGGTTGCAACGTCAGTGCAAAGACTTCGTAGATGCCGCGTTTCAGCGCCAACGCCTCGACGGCATTCACGACAGCTTTCCCGACGCCGCGACCCTGCAGGCTCGGCGACACGGCAATCGCCGCGATCTCCGCCACAGACGGCGAGTATTCCTTCAAAGCGCCACAGGCCACGACGGCATTTCGGGAGTCCGTCGCAACGACATAGTCGGCGATGGCCAGCTCGATCATCGCCGGCGTGCGCCGCAGCATGATGGCCTCGGCGGCGTACACATCGATGAGCCGCGCCATCATTTCGGCGTCAGCGTACTCGGCGCGCCGAATGACAAACTTGCCGTCCATCACAGTACCTCTTCGAGAATTGCCAATCCGCGCGCGAGCTCGTCGCGTGTCGCTACCAACGGCGGCAACAGGCGCACGGTGTATTCGCCCGCCGAACAGATGAGCAGGCCAGCGGAAAGCGCTTCGCTCACGACGTGCGCCGCCATTCCCATGACATCGATGCCCCACATGTAGCCCACACCACGCACCGCGCGGATGCGTCCGCTGCGATCGGCGACCTCGCGGAGCTGCTCGCCGAACCACGCACCGTTCTCCGTGACGTGTTGCAGCAGCGCCGGATCAGTCAGTCGTTCGACGACATGATTGGCTACCGATGCTACGAAGGGACCACCGCCGAACGTGCTGCCGTGATCGCCGGGCTTGATGGCCGTTGCGATCTCACCGCTCACGAGGATCGCGCCCATCGGCAATCCGCCGGCGATTGGCTTGGCGAGCGTGAGAATGTCCGGCACCACGCCCAGTTGCTCGTAAGCGAACGCTGTTCCGGTGCGACCGAGGCCACACTGAATCTCATCGAAGATCAACGCCGCGCCGCGCTCTTTCGTGAGTGCGCGAACCTCGCGAACGAAGCCGTGATCCAATACGCGAACACCGCCCTCACCCTGAATCGGCTCGAAGATCACGGCCGCAGCCGTGTCCGCGCTCAATGCGGCATCCAGGTCTCCGATGTCGCGTTCGACGATGGAGAAGCCTCCGGCCAACGGCCGAAAGGGCGCGCCATATGCCGGGCGATCCGTTGCCGCCAGCGTGCCGAACAGACGTCCGTGAAACGACCCCCGCAGCGCAACGATCCGGTGTTTCGCCTCGCCATGTGATCCCGCCCACCGTCGAGCAAACTTGAACGCCCCTTCGTTGGCCTCTGCGCCGGAATTGCAAAAGAAGACTTTGTCGGCGAAGGACTTCTGCACGAGCGTGGCCGCCAGTCGCTCGCATGGCTCGGTCGCGTAGAGGTTCGAGACATGAATCAAACCGTCGGCCGCCGAATGCAGCGCGTCGCGCAACGCCGGATCGCCATAGCCAAGCGCGTTCACGGCGATCCCGCTCACGAAGTCGAGATAGCGCTTGCCGTCGGCGTCGACGAGGTACACCCCGTGACCGTCGACAAACGACACTGGCGCACGCGTATATGTGGCAAGCAGCGCATCGGCGCCCGCCGTCGTCACGGCGGGGAATACTGAAGTTGTCATGATAAAATGCTAGAATCGTGTACGACGGTGCCGCGGGTCGCGTCTGTAATGGCGGCAATGTCGGAAATGCGAACACGTCTCACACCTCCCTCGACTGCCGCGAGCGCGGCCTCGAGCTTGGCGCGCATACCGCCGACCGCGGTGCCGTTTGCCAGCAACTGCTTCGCATCGGCCGGGGTGAGCGACGACACCAACGCTCCGTCGCGCTGAACGCCTTCAACATCAGTGACGAACAGCAGCTCCGCGGCCTGGAGCGCGGCGGCGATCGCCGCCGCGGCGTCATCGCCGTTCACATTGAGCGCCGTGCCCATCACTCCGCTCGCGTCGCGGCTCACGGGCGAAACGACCGGCATGTACCCGCCGCCCAACAGATGGCGAAGAAAGGCGACATTGACCGTCGTTGGCGCTCCGACGAATCCCAGGTGCTCGACGTCCATCGGCAACGCGCTGAGCAACGACGCATCCTCGCCGGACAGACCGACGGCCTCGATTCCATTTTCGATGAGCCGCGACACGAGGCGCTTGTTCGCGCTGCCGGACAACGCCATGCGCACGACGTCGATGTCGTGCTCGCTGGTCACGCGCCGCCCATTCACGAATTTGGTGCTGCCGCCGAGTGTCGCCTGAAGAAGGCTCACCTCGTCGCCGCCGCCGTGCACGAGCACCATGCCGCCGTTCGCACGAGCCACCGTCCAGTACGTCGCGAGCGTCGACGCAAGCGACGCGTCGCTCTGCGGCCGGCCGCCGATCTTGATGACGCGCGTCATGCCGGCAACCCTGCCGTCTCGTTGAGGCCGAGCATGAGATTGGCGTTCTGAAGCGCCTGGCCCGCCGCACCCTTTAGGAGGTTGTCGATCGCCGAGGTTACGACGAGCATTGGCTGGCGAGTCCCTGCAAGTGGAGTCGCGGAAATGCGTACGACGTTGCGATGCACCACGTCGCGCAGCGACGGCGTTTCATTCGCGATCTCGACGAACGGCTCGGCGGCGAACCGTTCGCGCCAGGGCGCCATGACATCGTCGAGCCGCTCGGTCAGCGGTACTGTGATGGTCGCCACGATTCCGCGCGCGACGGGCAGCAGATGCGGCGTGAAGACGAGATCCGCATCGGTGCTCCAGGCGCCGAGCGTCGCGCGCATCTCGTTGAGATGCCGATGCTCGTTGCCAATTCCGTATGCGCGGAAATCCTCAGCCACTTCGGCAAACAGGAGCTCGCGCTTGGGCGAATTGCCGGCGCCCGTCACCCCACTCGCGGCATTCGCCACGATCGTTGCGCCCGGCGCGATCAAGCCTTGCTCGGCCAACGGCGCCAGGGCGAGAAGAATCGATGTCGGATAACAGCCGGGGTTCGCGACGACAGCGGCGCCGGCGACGACGGTTCGATTGAGCTCGGTGAGCCCATAGGCGATACCTTCACAGCCATTGCCGGGACGCAGATCGGCCGATAAATCAACGGCGCGTGCACCCGCGGCCTGAATTCGCCGCACCCACTTCATCGAGGTTCCGTGCGGCAACGCGCAGAAAACCAGCTCGACACGGTCGAATGTCAGATCGTCCGGCGCGACGAAGATCACGTCGCGACCAGCGATCCGCGCGGTGGTGCCGCGCTGTTCGTTGGCAGCGGCAAACGCCAGCGTGAGCTGGGGATGCCGAAGAATGAGCGCGCAGAGTTCGCGACCCGCATAGCCGCTGGCACCGAGCACGCCGACATGGATTCTATTCACTGATAATGCATAATAATTCACTGCGGCTATGTCAATCCTTGTCTCTGGGCGTTGCGGGGATCGCACTCGACGGTGTCTTCGGCCAACCCAGCGATGAGTAAGAAGAACGATCGGCAGAACGCGATCCTTCAGGTGATTGGCGCCCACGAGGTGGCCAATCAGGAGGAGCTTCGACAGCTCCTTTCTGCGAAAGGCTGGGAGGTGACGCAAGCGACACTATCGCGCGATCTTCACGACCTTGGTGTCGTGCGCGCGCCCACGGACGACGGCTCGCGTTACCTGCGTCCAGAGATGGTCGCTGACGAATCTAAACCATCGCTGGACATACTCTTACCAGAGTTGTTCTCGCGCATCGATGGCGTTGGCGAATTGATCGTTCTGCACACTCGTCCTAGCGGCGCGCAGCCGATCGCCGAGGCGATCGATGGCCAGGGCTGGCCGGAGATTATCGGTACGTTGGCGGGCGAGAACACCGTCCTCATCGTCTGCCGTTCGCCTGCGGCGCGGACCGCGCTCACTGAGCGGCTCGTCCGGCTCTCAAAAGGCCAGCGCTAGCCGCCGCGCGTTGTTGACTCGCGTCCGCGAAGGAGGATTGACGCGGTCCTGCACGATGATTAAATATGCGTTCCTGTTGCATAATCTTGCACTCAAGGAGCGCCCGTGTACCAGACGATTGTTCTCGCCTATTCCGGCGGACTCGACACCTCGATCATCGTTCCCTGGCTCAAAGAGAACTACGCCGGCGCACGCGTCATCTGCGTCGCCGCTGACATCGGCCAGGACGCCGACGAACTGTCCGGCGTTCGCGCCAAGGCAATCGCGTCCGGCGCCGACGAGTGCTACGTCGAAGACCTCCGGCGCGAGTTCGCCGAGTCGTTCATCTTCCCCACGCTGCGTGCGGGCGCGATCTACAATCGCAAATACCTGCTCGGCACCTCCATGGCTCGGCCGCTCATCGCGCGCCGGCAGGTGGAGATTGCGCGCCTCGTGGGCGCGGATGCGCTAGCGCACGGATGCACCGGCAAGGGGAACGATCAGGTCCGCTTCGAGCTGACCTATGCTGCGTTCGCTCCCAACCTTCCAGTTATCGCTCCGTGGCGGGAATGGAATATTCGCAGCCGCGAAGATGCGATCGCGTATGCCGAGGCGCGTGGAATTCCGATCGCGGCCACGCGGGCCAAGATCTATTCGCGTGACGCGAATCTCTGGCACCTGTCGCACGAAGGCGGTGTGCTCGAGGATCCGAACGCCCCGCCGCCCGATGATTTGCTCATGCTCACGCGTCCGATGACGCAAGCGCCTGACACTCCAGAGAGCGTTGTCATCGGCTTCGACAAGGGAACGCCCGTCTCGGTGAATGGCGTCGCGCTTGGCGCGGTCGATCTCATTGCCGCGCTCAACGTGATCGGCGGCAAGCACGGCGTTGGCGTGGTGGATTTGGTGGAGGACCGCATGGTCGGCATGAAGTCGCGCGGTATCTACGAGACCCCCGGAGGCGCGCTGCTCTACGCCGCGCACTCCGAGTTGGAGCAACTCGTTCTGGATCGCCGGACGCTCTCGGCGAAGGACGTCATCGCGCCGCGCTACGCGGATCTCGTGTACGAGGGACGTTGGTGGACCACCGAACGTGAGGCCTACGACGCATTCGTCAGCACTACTCAGGGCCGCGTCTCGGGCACCGTCACGCTTCGGTTGTACAAAGGATCGATCTCCGTCGTTGGACGCGAGAGCATTCACGCACTATACGACGAACGTTTCGTGACGTTCGGCGAAGACGACGTCTACGAGCAGAGCGACGCCGCTGGTTTCATTCGCTTGTTCGCGCTGCCGGCACGCGTTCGCGCCATCAAAGATCAGGAATTGGCACGCTCAATTGCTGCGCCGCAGGTCTCGTTCGCAGTACGACCGCCGACCGAGGAAGTGCCGGAAGAGCCGGCGCTGCTCATGGCGTGACGGCGACGACACAGTCCGTGTCTCCGCCGGCGCCGGCCGCGACACACAAACTCTGGGGCGGTCGCTTCGCCGGCGACACCGCGCCGGCGTTCGATGCGTTAAACCGCTCGATTGGAATTGATTTTCGGCTGTGGCCCTACGACGTGCAGCTCTCCAAGTCATGGGCCACGGCGCTGCACGATGCCGGTGTGTTGACGCTCGACGAGTGCCGCGACATCGAGCGTGGGCTCGACGCCGTTGCGGCGCGACTCGAGGCTGGCGAGCAGCCCGCCGCCGGTGATGAAGATGTCCATACGCTCATTGACCGATTACTTCACGACGAGATCGGCGAGGTCGCGTCGAAGCTGCACACGGGTCGCAGCCGGAACGATCAAGTCGCGACAGCGACCCGCCTCTGGTCCATGGACGCCAGCGTTCGACTCGATGTCGGCGTGCGCACCTTGCAGCGCGCAATGGTCGATCAAGCACACGGACTCGAGACGGCGCTGATGCCGTCGTACACGCACATGCAGCAGGCCATTCCCATTTCCGCGGCGCATTGGCTGCTGTCGCACTTCTGGCCGCTCGAGCGCGATCGCATACGACTGCGCGCGGCGCAACAATCGGCGTCGGTGCTGCCGCTTGGTTCGGGTGCAGTGGCTGGATGTGCGTACCCCATCTCGCGCGCGCTGCTGCAGGACAGCCTGGGATTCGGCGCGATTTCGAAGAATTCGATCGACGCTGTGAGCGATCGTGATTTCGTCGCTGAACTTCTCTTCGCGGCATCGATGATCGCCACGCACGTGTCTCGGCTTGCCGAAGATCTGATCATCTATGGCTCGAGCGAGTTTGGATTCGTGCAATTCGGCGACGCCTTCACATCGGGATCGAGCATGATGCCGCAGAAGCGCAACCCGGATGCGCTCGAGCTCGCGCGTGGCTCGGCCGCACGAATGCTCGGCAACCTCACGTCGCTGCTTGCGACGCTCAAAGGGTTGCCGAGCAGCTACAACAAGGATCTGCAGGACGACAAGCGAGTGTTGTTTGATGCGTTCGACACGCTGCTACTCGTCCTCAGTGCGTTGACGGGCGCGCTGGCCGAGTGCGAGTTCAAGCCGCTGCGCATGAAGGCGGCGTTGACGAGCACGATGCTGGCAACCGATCTCGCGGACTACTTGGTGCGAAAGGGCTCGACCTTTCGCGACGCGCATGGCGCTGTGGGACGCTTGATCCGCGAGTGTGAGCAGAGACAGGTCGAATTGCACACGCTGCCGTTGTCCGCGTTTGCCGCGGCGCATCCGCTCTTTGGGGCGGACGTCTTCGACGCGCTGTCGACGCGCGCATCTGTCGAACGTCGCGAAGTGGACGGCGGAACGGGACCGGCCGCGGTCCGCGCGCAATTGGAGTCGGCGGAGAAGGCGGTCGCCGTCTAGCGGCGACCGCCGTGCGTTCGAATTAGAACACGAGTCCAAAAGAGATCGGCACGAACCGCACATCGGTGTTCGAGACCGAGTAGTACCGTGCCTCGACGTATGCGGCAAATCCGCTCAACCCGAATTTGAAGCCGGCGCCGATGTTGTAACCGATGTTGCTCTGGCTCTCGACGTCGAAGAACTGTTCGGGCTCCTTCGTGCTGAAATAGCCGATACCGCCAATCGCGTAGAGCGTGGTCGTGTTGAGCGGTGTGGGATGAATGAGATCGTACGTCGCGTTGATCGTCACGCCGCCGGCGTTTGCCTTGTCGCCGCCGCCTTTCTGGTCGAATTCGTTGTAGATGCCTTCGGCTCGGAAGCCGAGTGGCGACAGCGGCGGGTTCATGCCAATGCCGACAATGAGGTTGTAGCCGGCGTCGTAGAAGTCGCCGAAGGTGCTCGTCGGCTCGGTGAGACCGGCGGCGAGGTTGAAGTGAACGGGGCTCGATTGGGCGAGCAGGGCGGCGGGAGCGAGCGCGCTCGACACGGTGGCGAGTAGCGCAGTCAGGCTCCAGACGCGGAGCTTGGACGTCATGTGGTCTCCAGAAAGAACGTTGCGCCGTGCGCTGCCGGTTCCGTGCCAAATTGGACTGGGGCGCTCCTAAGATTTCTCTCGCGCCACTGTCTGCAGTCGTATAATATCCTTTTTCATGAGGATATTATTTCTCGACACGGAATTCATTATTTATCCTTCATCTCAAGGATAAATATGGCCCGCGGCTATCACGTTGATGTAGCAGCACATGCGGCAGACGCAGATCGAAAGTGGATCGACAATCTCTTGTCGCACTTCGACGTCCCTGGCGTCGACGGCGGACGCCAGGGCGTGGCTCGCCGACTCACGCTGCTCGGCATCTATCGGGTGGCGATGATCCGGCGCCTGACCCGGGAATTGGGTCTGAGTACGTCGGTCGCCGTCTCACTCGCGGAACAGCTCTTCGAGACGGATTCAGTCCATGTCGACCTGGGCCCGCACCTGCAGGTGCGGTTCGACCGGCATGCATTCGAGCGGGATGTCGAGCGCGCCACGCTAGACGCGGCCGAATCGCTTGCGCCGGCGCGACGCGGTCGTCCGCCGGCGCGCGGGTAGGCTGCGTACGCTGTGCAAGCTGCGAAGCAGGGTACCCGCGGAGCCAGCCGCGACGATCAGTTCGCGGCGCTCTTGCTCACGTTTTCAGCGGCCGGCCCTTTCTGGCCTTGCACGAGATCAAACTCCACCGGGTCGCCCTCGGCGAGCGTCTTGAAACCGTTGCCCTGGATCGAGCTGTAGTGGACGAAGCAATCCTTGTCGCCACTGTCGGGAGTGATGAAGCCAAACCCCTTCGCGTCATTGAACCACTTTACTTTGCCGCTCGTGCGCATAGCCGACTCCTGAAAGAACTTGCCGCGACAACACCATGTTGCGCGGAGATGAATCCGCCGAAGCCGATGCACCGGCACTCCCGGTCCCGCGGTCTCAGGCGTCGGCCAAGCTACTAGTGGCTGAAAATGCGGTCAAGCGCGTCGTGGCAACCCCGGAGCACGGATATCTTTACCAGCAACTCGTGGATGAGGATGAGTAAGGTGGCATTTGGAGTTCGTAGAGAGACCGTGACAGCCTGGGTCGGCGGCGTGCCGGTGGGATCGTCGATGCCCATCGTCGTGCAGTCGATGACCAACACCGACACTGCCGACGCACGCGGAACCGCCGAGCAAGTGGTGGCGCTGGCACGCGCGGGGTCGCAGCTCGTTCGGGTTACGGTGAACAACGAGGAAGCCGCGGCCGCGGTGCCCGAAATCGCGCGTCGCGTGATCGACGCCGGCGTCATCGTGCCCATCGTCGGCGATTTCCACTACAACGGCCACCTGCTGCTCGCGAAGTATCCCGAGTGCGCGCAGACGCTCGCCAAGTATCGCATCAACCCCGGCAACGTCGGCGGCAAGCGCCGCGATGAGAATTTCCGTACGATCGTGCAGATCGCCGTCGACAACGACAAGCCGGTACGCATCGGAGTCAACTGGGGGTCGCTCGATCAGGATTTACTCACGCAGATGATGGACGCCAACGCCGTCGCGGCGAATCCGACGGACGCGAAGGACGTCTACATAGAAGCGATGCTCGCCAGCGCACTCCGCTCGGCGGAGCTGGCCGAGGAGGTCGGACTCCGCCACGATCAAATCATCATTTCGGCGAAAGTCTCGGGCGTGCAGGATCTGGTCGAAGTGTATCGGCGGCTCGCGGCGCGCTGCGACTATCCGCTGCACCTCGGACTGACCGAGGCCGGCATGGGCACCAAAGGCGTGGTGGCAAGCACCGCGGGTCTCTCGATTCTGTTGGCCGAAGGAATCGGCGACACGATTCGCGTCTCGCTGACGCCAAAGCCGAACGGCGATCGCACCGAGGAAGTGCTCGTCGCACAACAGATCCTTCAATCGCTCGGCTTACGCAGCTTCGCGCCGCAAGTCACGGCGTGTCCGGGTTGCGGGCGCACGACGTCGACCTTCTTCCAGCACATGGCGGAAGACATTCAGACCTACCTTCGCGAGCAGATGCCGGTGTGGCGCGAAGTACGTCCCGGCGTCGAGGAGATGAAAGTCGCGGTGATGGGCTGCGTGGTGAACGGACCCGGTGAATCCAAGCATGCGAATATTGGCATTTCGTTGCCGGGCACGTTCGAAGAGCCAAAGGCGCCGGTCTACGTAGACGGCGCGCTGCGTGTCACTCTCAAGGGCGACACGATCGTTCAGGATTTTCTAAAGATTCTCGAGGACTACGTGACGTCGCACTACACCGCGGCGTCGGTCCATTCCTCGAGCGCTTCGACCACCGCGCCCAACTCGGCCATGATCTCGCCGCTGAAACCCACGTCGACGAGCCGGTCGTAGACGCCTCGGTACCACCGGATGGTGCCCTCGCGCCCACCGCTGAAGCGGGTCCAGACCGTATCGGGATCGATGGTCCGTCGGAGATCGGCGAGAATGCTGCTGGCGTTGTGCAGCTTGTCCGCGGCACACACCCAACGCGCTGATTCGGTCGCGGCATCGAGTCGCGCGAGGTAGTCGTCGCGTCGATCGTCGTGCGAGAGCTCCACACCGTCGTCGTCGACCAGGCGATACGTCACGGCGAGTACGGTGTCGAGTATGTCCGAACCGAACTTGTCGCCAATGCGTTGCTCGAGGGTTTCGCGTGAGACGGCCTCGCGCACACAGTCCTCGATCACGTCGTGCAGAATGCCGGCGACCACGGTCTCCGTGTCCTGGCCGTAGCGCGCCAGAATGATTGCCACGTTGGCCGGATGCGTCAGATACGGCAGGCGCGTGCCTTTGCGGACCTGCCGGTCGTGATGCTTCGCGGCAAAGGCCAGCGCGTGGTTGATGCGATCCGAATAGCCGGTGGTCATGATCAGGTCACCAGGCTACACAGCATCGTTGCGGGCGTCAACCACGCCCGTCACCCGCAAACCAGCGCACGATGCGCTCGAGGCCGTTCGCATCTTCCTGATCGAAGGTCGCGCGCCGTTCGGAATCGATGTCGAGCACGGCGATGAGATCGCCTGATTTGTTGAGCACTGGAACAACGATCTCCGATTTGGAGCGCGCGTCGCACGAAATGTGGCCCGGAAATCGGTCGACATCCGGCACGATGACCGTACGACGCTCGGCGGCCGCAGTTCCACATACGCCCCGACCGAATGCGATTTCGAGGCAGCCGACGGTGCCTTGATACGGTCCGACGCGAAGGAGATCGTTGCCGACCACGCGATAAAATCCAGTCCAGAGATGCCGGAACCCATGGTGGATGAGCGAGCTCAATGTCGCCATGCCGGCGATGTCGTCATCGATTCCGGCGAGCACACCAAGGAGATGCGCATGCAATTGCGCGTAGGCTCGCTCCTTGGGGATGTGGCGAAAATCCAGTGTGACTTCGGACATGCTCATCTCGAGATCAGGGCGGCGAACTGCAACTCGATCAGCAACAACGCCAGCCCTTGCACCATCACCGCCACGCCGGCGCCCACCACTGCCATTCGTCTCGCGATGAACCAGGCGGTCAACGCCAGCGCGGCGCCTACTGCAACGTAACCCGCATCGAGGCCGCTGGTCATCCAGACCATGCGTTCCAATCGCGCCGCGCCGGAGAGATCGCGGAGTTCGGCGAAGTGCCACTCGATTCCGGCGATGGCCGCGATCACCAGACCCCAGGCAAGCATCTGGATGCCGAAATGCTTCAGCAGCGGCGATCGGACACCGCGCACTGCAACCATCGTCGCGACAGCGGTTCCGCTCAGGATCGACAGCGCGGCCCAAAGGAGCAATCGGAGCAGATGCTGCTGCTCGGCGTGAAGTAGCGTGTCGGCCCACACGCGAGGGATGCTAGCCGAGCCGCCGCAGCCGAGGAAGTGGCGGCGACGTGCGGTGGCGTCAGCGAGTGCCGGTGAGCGCGCGCATTTCTGCCGTCCGCACTGGTCGCGGTGAGCGCGCGATCCGTTCCGGCGTCGGCAATGCGGGCGGCATGGCGTCCCACAGCACGATGCCAAGTGCGTTGCCGCCGGCGGTGCGCACGGCGTCGAGCGCCGCTTGAAGATTTGCGATCCGAGTGTAGCCCACCCGCGCGCAAAGAATGGTGTCGTGAATGGGAAGCGATCCAGGCAAGCCGGCTGCGGTTTGGGCAACTGTCGCAACCATGACGATGGCTTCGTAATGCCGAGCCAACCGCGGTGCCTCTTGCTTGAGCAGTGCGACCACTGCGGCCGCATCGCGAGCCGTGGACGATATACCGCTTGGAATGACATCGATGCTGCGATCGCGTCCCACCATCGCTTGCGTCGTCGCTTCGCTCCAATCCACGCGATGATCGAGAATGTCCGTCAGTCCGGGTTCGGCATGGATGCGAAGTGCGGCTGCCACGGGCGACGTGCGTGAGTCAGTGTCGACGATGACCGTACTGCGCGCCTCATCGGCGGCGATGGCCGCGAAGTTGGTCGCAATGATCGCGGCGATCCCCGTGTCCTCGCCGGCAATCGTGAGCATCAAGCGACTCGCGCCGGCCCGGGCAACGTGCAGGTAGGTGAGCTGATATCCATCCGCACCAGGATCGAAATACGGCGGTGCATCGCGATCGGCTGAACGGCGTTTGCGATCAGGATTTCGCGGCCGAGGGCGCACAGTCGCAAGAACGCGCGCGCCCGTCATGCGCTCGATTTCGTGCTCATCGCTCACGCGCGGATGTCTGATCTCGCCAAGGAATGCGGCACCGAAACCGAGCGCGACGCCGAACACCAGCGCTGCTCCCAGTAGAGCAACCGGCGGCGCATCCAGCTTCGCTTCTTCCTTGGCGCGAGTCATTTGCCGGTCGTAGTCGCCCGCCTTTGAGCGTGCGTCGGCAAGCGCCGTCTTCGCCTGCGTGACGAGCGACTGTGCCGAGTCGCGCTCGGCACTCCACGCCGCGGTGTCGACGACGGGCGACTGCGCCACGATCTGCTGCTGCTCTGGAAGAACGATCTTGGCAATCTCATCGCGCAGGGCGGACCGGCGGTCTTGGCCGATTGCGTCGATCTCGCGGCCGATTTCGGTCGCCCGCGCCGTCAGAGCGACGTACGCTGGATCGGCCCCGCCCGAGGCGCCGAACCCCTCGCGGTCCTTTTCTACTTCACTCAGTGAATCGAGTAGCATCTTCACGCGCGGGAGCGGCGATAATTCGGGCGACTCGCCGAGCGCGCGGTACGACGCTACGAGTGGTGCGGATTCGACGCGCGTAAGCAACCCGCCAAGATCGTTCACCGCGACTGAAAGCGAGTCACGCAGCTTGTTCAACCGCGGCGTGAGTGTGTCTACCGTCGGCTTGACCACCGTCGTCGCGCGAACGCGAGCGCTGCGGAGTGAGGAATCCGCCGCGCCGAGTCGCAATTGCGCTTGCGCCAATGCGGCGATGAACGGGGCGGTGTCCGGACGAATATCGACGGGACTTGGCGCCACCTGATTCACTCGCTTCACCTGCTGTGGCGCGAGAACGAGCGCAACGAGTGCGGCGACGAACGTCCCCAGTCCCACAGCGCCGATGAAGACCGGACGATGCATGGCGTTGCGCGCCCGCGCCGTCAGCCAGACTGGCCGCGCAATGGGACGCGGAAACTCGCCGGTCATTTGAGCCATGCTGCGATTCTCTCACTGCGGGGGACGCACCGCAAGCACTGGTGCGGTACACCCGCTGTACAGGCAGGCTACGGGCCAGGGCGCAGCCGAGGACGCGTTCGTGTCACCGTCAAACGCAAGAGAGCGGCGCCCTGAGGCACCGCTCTCTCGTTGTTGCTTCGTACCAGGTACGAATTACTGCACCGTGATCGTGCCCTTCATGTTCATGGCAAGGTGCGGCGTGCAATGGAACGGATACACACCAGGCTTCACGCCAGCGAACGAGATCGTGTAGGTCTCATTCGGATTCATGAGCATCGGGCTGGAGAGCTCCGAGAGCTTCTGGGGCATGTTTGCGTCGAGCTGAGCCTTGGAGTCGGCCGGCACCGTCGTCGGATCGAACGAGACGTTGTGCGGTCCGCCTGCGACCATGGTGAAGCGAACGGCATCGCCTTCCTTGATCGTGACGTTCGCCGGCTCGAAACGATAACCCTTGTCGTCGCCGACCATCTTGATGTCAACCGTCGCGCCCGTTGCCGGGAGAGCAGCAAGAGCATTGGCCGCCGGGGCCGCAGCCGCAGGAGCGGGAGCCGCCGCTGAAGTAGTATCCGCCTTGTTTGCACCGCCACTGCACGCGCCGAGAACAACCGCGCCCGCCAGGAGCGCCAGTCCGTGGAACCGCATTTCTTAGGGCCTCCGAGTAATGCTTCTTTTTTTGAATCGCTGAATGGTCGCCGCGAGGTCGCGGAGAATGTGAAACTATTCACAAAGTCCGGCGAATGCAACGCGCAGGGGGGTGCAAGGCTCAGGCCGCCCGTAGCGGCAATCCGTGGTCTGCCGCCCTAGTTTGTTGACGTATGATCGTCATCCCAACCCTGGAGCTCCGTCGGGGCGCATGCCTCAGGTCCGGTCCCCATAACGGGGGCAACGAGGCCGCATCACCCGCCACTCCTGTCGCAGTGGCGCGATCATGGGCTAATGCCGGCTTTCAACGGCTGCACGTAATCGATGCAGACGCGGAGAGCGGCGCGGGCACGAACGCGGAATTGGTTGAGGACATCGTCAGGGATGGCGTCATCGAAGTCCAGGTCTCCGGGGGCATCCAATCGACAGATCAGATCGAGCGTCTCGTCGACACCGGCGCCGCTTCCGTGATCGTCGGCCTGCGTGGCATCGAAGACCCCCGATGGCTGGCGTCGGTCGCCGAGACCTTTCCGGGCCAGCTCATGGTCGGCACCGACGTCCGCGAGCGCCGTGTCGTGACGCGCGGATGGGTCCACAACGTCCCGCTCGACATCTTTGACGTCCTCGCGGAGCTCGACAGCTTGCCGCTCGCCGGACTGCTGCTGTCGGCCGCCGACGCGAACGGGCATCGAACCGTCTCCGACTTGGCGTTGCTGGAAGACGTCGCCGAGTCGTGCGGGTTTCCAGTGATGGCCGCCGGCGGTGTGTCGACGATGAACGATCTGCGAGCGCTCGAGCATCGCGGAGTCGCCGCCGCAGTGCTCGGAAGCGCGTTGTATGACGGGGAGCTCGACTCGCGAACCGTCGCGCAGGAATTTGGCGGATCCGCGACCGCCTAGCCGTCAGAATTCGGCGATGAGCGCGCGCGACAACGCGTCGCCTTTGCCGATGTACACGAACCGAAAATCGTGCATGTACTGCCGGGTAACGCGGCGCACGTCCTCTGGTGTGACTTTGCGTAGATCGTCGACGAAGTGACTCGCGAGCCGGAAATCGCCCTGATAGATCTGCGCGCGCGCCAAGAAGGTGGCCTGATCGCCGTTCGTTTCGTTCTTCAGGAAATAGTCGGTGATGAACTGGGCGATGAGCCGCTGTAGTCCCTGAATGTCGATCGGCTCGCGTTGTAGCCGATCGATTTCCACGCGCATGATCTGAAGTGATTGATTCGGATCGGTTGTCGTGACGTAGAGACCACCGTTGGCAATCGCGTGATCGACGAACGGGGCATCGACTTCGTACGACAGGTTGCGTTTCGATCGCACTTCCGTGAAGAGACGTCCGGCCAGCACCGCGGTGGCCACGCGAAGCGCCGCGTAGTCCGGATCGCGCGCGGCGGGGCCGGCGTAATAGCCAAGCAGATAATTCGTGGGCAGCGGCACTTCTCGTACGACGAGCGCCCGTCCGAGCTTTGCCGGCATATGGGGCGGCGACCATGTGTAATTTCCGCGCGGCAATTGGCCAAGCGTTCGCGCGATCAGCGGCTCGAGCTCAGCGCGGTCGATGTTGCCCACGACTACCAGCAGCATGCGCGACGTCACCATCTGCGTGTTCTGGTAGTTCCGCAGCTCACCCAGCGTGATCGATCGCAGTGACGACTCGTTTCCGCTCGGCGAAAAGGAATACGGGTGTCCGACATACGACAGGCTGTCGGCGAGTCGATTCAAGAGAGAGTCGGGATCGTTCTCCGACTCGCGCGCGTCGGTGATCAACCGCGTGCGTACGAGCGCGACCTCGCTCGAATCGAGCGTCGGCTCGACCAATCGGTCGGCAAGCGCCGCAAACGTCGAGTCGAAGGTGCTCTTGATCGTCGTGACGCCGAAGACGGTCCAGTCCTCAGACGGAGTGATGGTGATGTCGCTGCCGAGACGAGCTGTGACTTGGCGCAGCTTTTCGCGCGGATACAGCTTGGTGCCGCGCTCCGATGCGGCGAGGAGAAACGTCTCGATGCCCTGCGTCGCCGGCGATAGTTGCTGCGCGCCGCCGAGCAGGTAGACGTTCGCCGCCACAACGTCGTTCGCGGTGTTCCGTCGCAAAATGACTTTGAGGCCGTTCACGTCGAAGCTGCTCGTCGCCGTATCAGTTTGCGCCGGGAGGAGCGCCGGCCCAAGGAACAATGAGGCCGCGAGAATGTGGCGCGCGTACCGTGCGCAGCTCTGCACGTAATTCACGGACGAGCTCCGGCGTTCAGCAGCATGGACGGTGTGAGATTCAGCGCGCGTCGCGCGTCCGCCGACATGAGGGCGCCGGTAACGTGCGGTTTTCCGATGATGTACTTCGCGGCGTATGACTGCAGGTCTGCGGGTGTTTGCTTGGCCATCGTGTCGGCGTAGCCAAAGAAGTAGTCCAACCCCGTCACCGCCCACCAAAACCCAAGCTGTTGCGCGAAGCCCGAGGCGCGTTCCAACCCGAGCTCCGTTCCGACAATGCGGTGTTCTTTCACGGCATTCAGCTCATCGGTCGAGAAGTAGCCGGGATCGTTCAACTTTTGAATTTCCTCGCGCAAGGCGGCGAGCGCTTCGAGCGCATGCTCGGGCGACGTCTCACCCTCGATGGTGATCGGACCAACGTGATTCAGCGTGTAGTAGTTGACGACAATGCTTTGAAATAGGCCGCTGTCGACGAGGCGGCGTTGAAAACGCGAGCCGGGCTCGTTCAGAACGTCGGATAGGACGTCCGCAGCATAGGTCGACGCGGGATCGCTCTTGGCGCTCGGCCCCTGCCACTGCAGCATCAACATGGCGCTTCCAATCGGTTGCTCAACGATGAGCGCCGTGTCGCGCGCGAGAGGCGGAATAGGCGGAATCGGATTCGCGATCGCCGGATCCGGCCCTCGCTTCCATCCGGAAAAATTGGCACGTGCGAGAAAGAATGCTTCGTCCGGCGCGATGTCGCCGGTGATGATGATGGCGGTGTTGTTCGGGATGTAATAGCGCTGTTGGATGTAGCGCATCTTGTCCGGCGTGGTACTCTCGATCACCGAGCGCTCGCCAAGTGGGTTCTTTCGACTCCAGGCCGTTGTCCACAGCGCCTTGCCCATCGATGTCGTGAACTGAAAAAACGGGCTCGATTCGTTTCGGTCGTACTCGCCAATGACCACCTCGCGCTCGCGATCCAACTCCTCTTTCAGAAAGAGCGGGCCGGTGAGCGCGTCGGCGAGGAATTTCATTCCGCCTTCGGCGCTATCCGCGGGAACGGTAAGGAAATAATTGACCCGCTCTTCGCTCGTGGTGCCGTTGAACTCAGCTCCCAGCTCGGCGGCGCGGCCCACGAAATCATCGGGATTCGGAAAGGCCGTGTTGGCCTTGAAGAACATGTGCTCGTAGAGATGCGACAGGCCTTCGTAGTCGGGACCCTGCGTGAAGGAGCCATTCTTCACGTCGGCTTCGATGGTGACGAGCGGAACACCGTGATTCTGGACGACGATCACCTCGAGGCCGTTCGGAAGGGTGGTTCGCTGAATGTCTCGCTCGAGCTCGGTGCTCTGAGCGGACACACGCATCGGCAGCACCGTCGCCGCGGCAAGCAGCATGATGGCGCGCGCTCGAAACGTGCGAGAGCGCCACGCGACGCGCGTTGCTACGCGCGTTGCCGAGCGCGGTGGCGTCTCGAGGTCATCCATAGTTTCTTTCAGCCTCACCATGTCCAGCTCCGATCCGAAGGCTTTAGAACGTGTCGCCGCACGCCTCGATCCGGCACACTTACGCCGCAGCGAAGCGCTGGCGCCATTTACGACGTTCAAGATCGGCGGTCCCGCCGATCTTTTGTTCGAAGCGACGTCGGCTGACGCACTTGCGAATGCCGTGCTCGCCGCGCGCGAGAACGATGTACCGTACTTCGTCCTCGGGCTCGGTGCCAACGTCTTGATAGGCGACAAGGGATTTCGGGGCGTAGTCATCCGGAACACCGCCCGCACGCATGAGTTCCGCGAGGACGGCGATCGATGCCACCTGCGGACTGAGAGCGGTGCGATCGTCAAAGATCTGATTCAGGAGTCAGTCGGCCGCGGGTGGTCGGGTCTCGAGCATTACGTCGGAATCCCCAGCACGGTTGGTGGCGCCATCTGGCAAAACTTGCACTTTCT
This sequence comes from Gemmatimonadaceae bacterium, assembly GCA_036499625.1. GTDB lineage: Bacteria > Gemmatimonadota > Gemmatimonadetes > Gemmatimonadales > Gemmatimonadaceae > JAQBQB01. Next base: position 99,009 of record DASYDJ010000042.1, on the reverse strand, counting down.
GTCGCCGGCACCAGAGCGCGAGCGCACGATGTTCATCGCCGAGGTGTTCGAGTCCAGCGAGATCTTGTCGCAGGAGAATGAGCGCAAGACGATCGACGCGAAGTACGTCGGCTTCGGATACGATGACACCGTCTTTCACCACCGCCGCGACATCGTGCTCACCGCGACGTTCACGCTGTCGCGCGGCGATCAATCAGCAATGCAGCGCGTTCTCCAGGAGAACCTGAGCTGGCGCGGAAGCAAGCATCCGTGGCTGGAATGGCATCCGAGCGCGGGGTCGATCTTCAAGAAGAAGGAAGGCGTCGGTGCCGGCCGACTCGTCGACCAGTGTGGGCTGAAAGGCTTTCGACACGGCGACGCGCAGATCTCGCACATGCATGCCAACATCATGGTGAATCTTGGCCACGCGACGGCCAAAGACGTGCGCGAGCTGATTTCGATCGCGCAGAGCACCGTCGAGAAGAACTGCGGGGTTCACCTCGAGCCTGAGATCGGATTCATCGGCGAGTTTTGAGCGGCGCCGTCGTCGGAAATCAGAACACCAAGCCAAAGCCAGCAACGAGTTTCCACGGCGCTGAGTGATCCACCGGGCGCGCGAGCCCAATGTGCAGCACGTCGGAAAAGAGCGTCAGCCCGCCGCCCACAGTGGCTCGCGCGCCTCCCGTCGCGACCGACACTGGTGTGGCGCTCCATCCGGCTCCGAGCAAATCCACCGCACGCTGTGCACGGTCGGATGAGATTTCGGTCCAACCACCTTGTGCGCCGACAGCGAACCCCGGAGCAAGTCCGGGAAGCAAGAAGCGGCGAACGCGAAATGGGCGACGCAGCACCGGCAACCGGTAGCTGATGAACGATCGGAACAGTGCCGCGCGATCGCCGGCAAACTGTTTGTAGTCGTAGCCGGGCAGCGACTCGTTCCCGCCGAGCTCGAAGAGCTGTTGCGGCGGCAGCGTTTGGCCAAAGAGCATACCGCCGTCAGCACTCGCCGTGAGAGTGAGCGGACCCACATAGCGGCGTGCGGAGACACCAAGCTCCAAACGCTGCCAGCTCAGCGTTCCGGCCGCCGCCTCGTAGTGCGCGCGCACGCCAATGCCCGGCTGCACGAACTCTCCGCGCACACCAGGGTGCAGCTCGAAGTCAGCCATGCCAATTGCGTAACCTCCCGGCGACGCGCCGCGGTTGGGACGAAAGCCCGATCCCCGAAAGAGACCTTGCGAGAGTCGGGCATGTTCGGGCTGATCGTCGCCTGCTCCGAGCTGCAGCGTCACCAGCCCGACATCGATCTTTCCCAACGCGTGCGTAAGCGACGCCAGCGCGGTACGTCGATCGACGTAATCGAAGTCGTCGAGAGATGTGAGCAGGGCGTTCAAACCAGGATCGCCGCCGAGCGTCGGGGTAAAGTCGTTCGTCGAAACGAGCTCGCGCTGCGCTCGCGCGCCGAGCGTGTTGTCCCCACGCTGGTACGTGACCGAGCCGCCACCGCGCGCGGTCTGCTCGGACCAAGCCCAACCTCCATATAGGCTCGCAGTCACTCCAGGTGCTACGCTCCGAAAATCCACTGAGGGTGCGAACCCGGTGAACAAGCCCTCGACCCGATTGAAACGAAGGACGCGGTCCATCGAGTTGGGAAAGAGATCCACCCGCGGCGGTCCGTCAGCTCGCCAAACGAGCGGCGCGACGTCATCGAAGTCGTCGGAATGCACCGATGCCGACTGCTGGCCGAGCGGAAGCTCCCATTCATCAAAGGCGCTGACGCTGTCGCCGGGCGCCCAAGTGACCGAGATGCGAGGACGACCGAGCGAATCACTCAATTGCGGTCCAGTGTCATCGACAGCGATGTGACTGAACGTCGACATCAGCCGGAACACGGGACGCGTGCGACCCAGCAGCGGCAGGCTCGCCTGGAACTCGGTTCGCTGCGTTGCCGGTAGCCAGTATTTGCCATCTACTTCGGCGTTGACGAATTCGATGTATGCGACACCGATCACGCCGAGCCACCGCATTCGTCGCTCGCGCGTCGTGGGCTTGCCGAGGACGACGAACCGGCCCCGCATCCGAATGATCTGGAAGCGCACCGCGTCGAGATCGATCTCACCGTCGAATGCCGCGAGTCGCGTATCACCGTGAAAGTCCGGAACGACGCGAATGCGCACGACGGGGATTTCGCGCGCTCCTGCTCGCAGCACTGCGACCGTGTCGCCGCCGCTGAAGCGATAGTACTGGTCGCGGTCCGGAGCGAATGGGTGCACACCAACGACGCTATCGCGCGACCCTTCAGGATACGCGCCGAGCAGGAGGCGCTCGCCATAGAGCGTCGGCACCGTCCACGCATGCACTGTGTTCAGCGCAGAGTAGGGAATGCCCATGCTCTGTGACCGATATCCTTCTACGTGCAGGTTGTAGCGGCCGCTTCGTTCCCAGGTCGCGGTGGTTGCGATCTGTTCGATCTGTGCGGTGAGCTCGCGCCCCAGCGTGTCGCGCACCAAGAGCGCGAGCTCACTCTCGATGTGACTCTGATATCCCCGCAGCGCGGCGGGCGGTATGTGGTTCGCCTCGGCCGCATGCGCGATCACTTCGCGCAACGCCGGCGTGGCATACGTCGAATCGCGAGGTCCGGACGAAACGGCGAGTTGCGCGGCGAGAACGAAGAGGAGCATACCGTGGCCGAGGAGAACGACGTCTCCTACGAGGCGTCCGATACGAGAGTGTCGAGCAGCTCCGTGGCCTTACCCCACTCGTCCAACGTTCGTTCGAGTTGCGGCTTGAGTCGCTCGAGATCGACACCGAGCGCTTTTGCGCGCGCCACACCATCGGGCTTGGTGTACAGCTCAGGATCCTCGAGCTGACCAGTGAGTGCGTCAATTCTCGATTCGAGCGATTGAATCTCGGCTTCGAGCTCCGCGACTCGCTTTTCCGCGGCGCGCAGCGTCGAGCGTGCTTCCCGGTCCGACGTATCCCGTCGCGGCGTTTTCTTTTTTTCCTGAACGCGACGAAGCGCCTCATCTTCTGAGGCTTGCACGGCGGCCGCGTGCTCGCGCTCGGACGACACCACTTCCCAGTCGGCGAAGTTGCCGTCGAAATCCGTGATGTGTTTGTCGTGCAACACCCACAACCGCGTGGTGAGCGCGCGCAGGAGCGCGCGATCGTGGCTCACGAGCAGCACGGTTCCGTCGTACTGCTCGATCGCGTCTTCGAGTGCCTCGATGGACTCGACGTCGAGATGGTTGGTTGGCTCGTCGAGTATGAGCAGGTTCGCGCCGCTCAACATGAGCATCGCCAACGCGACGCGTGCCCGCTCGCCGCCCGACAGCGTGTCGGCGCGCCGTTGGACTTCGTCGCCCGAAAAGCCGAATCGCCCCAGATGGCCCTGCACCAACCGGCGCTCCCACGTCGGACGCAGATCGCTGATCACCTCGAACAGCGTGCGATCCATTGGGACCTGGGCGAGATCCTGCCGATAGTAGCCCACGGTAATGCCGCCGCCGATTCGCAGCTCGCCGGCAGAAATGGGATGCTCGCCCATGAGCGTTCGAATCAACGTCGACTTCCCGGAGCCGTTCGGCCCGAGCAGCCCGAGCGTGTCGCCGCGCATCAACGTTGCTTTCAGATCTTTAATTAGCACACGATCATCGACCATCACGGTCGCGTGCTCGGCGGCAACGACGCGATCGCCGCCACGCTCGGCGACCTCGAAGCGAACGGACATCACCGAATCGCCACCGATTGGTGCGCTCAAGCGCGGCATGCGCGCCAGGAGTTTCCGTCGACCCTTTGCTTGTTTCGTGTTTTGTCCGGCCAAATTGCGCGCGATGTAGTCCTGTTCGCTCGCAACCTTCCTCTCCTGCTTGTCGAACTGGCGCTGTTGCGTCAGCCGGCGCAGCGACCGCTGCTCGACGAACGCCTCGTACGTGCCGGTGTACGGCGTCGCGCTGTCGCCCTCGAAGTGGAGCACATGATCGACGACGGCGGCGAGAAACGCGCGATCGTGACTGATGAGGAGCACCGTCGCCGACACGGACGCGAGATACTCCTCGAGCCAACGCGTGGTTTCGAGATCGAGGTGATTGGTCGGTTCGTCGAGCAACAACAGATCTGCCGGACTCACGAGCTGGCGTGCTAGCCCGAGGCGTCCGCGCTCGCCGCCGCTCAGTTGCGTGAACGGTGTCGTGCGCGCCGTCGCTGGATCGAAGCCAAGACCGTGAAGCACTGCGTCGACGCGCGGCGCGATGGTGTACCCGCCTTCGCGTTCGAATCGCTCGAGGTCGCGACCGTAGCGAGTCATCGCCGCTTCGCTGTGGTCGTGCTCGAGCTGCGCGGCCTGATCGACCAGCGACTTCTCGAGCGCCAAGAGCTCGGCGAACTGGCCAGCCGCCGCCTCCCACACCGTGGTCGCTCCGGCAAACTCGCGGTGCTGCTCGAGGAGTGAGACGCGAATTCCCGGCTGTCGAGAGAGCTGGCCGTGCGTCGGTGTCATCTCGCCCGTGATCAGACGAAATAGCGTCGTCTTGCCGGTGCCGTTGCGCCCGACGATGCCCCATCGGTCGCCACCGCCCACGGTGAACGTGATGTCCTTGAACAGCGTGGTGGCCCCGAAGTCGACGCCAACCGAGGAAAACGAGAATTGCGTCACTTCGCCATCCAGGCTTTCCAGTCCTGCTCGGCAAATCCAACCGTCAGCACATTCCCGTTTCGTACCAGCGGCATCCGCAGCAACTGAGGCTCATCACTCAGTCGTTCGAGCCAGCGTTCGTCCGAGAGACGGGCATGGCGAAGCCCAAGCTCTGCGTACCGCTTCGACTCCGTATCGATCAGCTTGTCCAACCCGAACTTTTGCACGAATCGCTTCAGCTCCCCAAGTGACGCCGGCCGCTCATCCATATCGACGAAATGCGTTTTCACGCGCCGCTCGGCAAAAAACCGCAGGGCTTTGCGCGTGTCAGCGCTTTTTTTCACACCAAAGATTTGAACTTCCATCGATCGTGCCTGACTGTTATTGATCGCGTTCGTGCCACCACCTTCATCTCTTCACGCCGCTCGTGCCATCGCACCGCCGCAGCGAGTATATCTACCACCCCGCATGGTGGGTACCGGGCGCACACGCGCAAACCCTATGGGGCAAGTTCTTTCGGCGGCGCAAACCACTCCCGGGTCGAATCGAACGCTGGGAAACGCCTGACGGCGACTTCGTAGATCTCCAACGAATGGACGGCGCGCCGAATGCTCCCCGACTCCTTCTACTGCACGGACTCGAGGGCACCGTTCGATCGCATTACGTGGCCGGGTTCTTCGAGCAGGCGAAAGATCGCGGGTGGGGAGCAGATCTGCTGCTCTTTCGCGGATGTGGCGACGAGCCGAATCGTGCGCCGCGCTTCTACCACTCCGGTGAGACGGACGATCTCGCCTTCGTTCTCGAGGAGATTCTGCGGCGCCATCCAGGCAGCCCCATCGTGCTCGCCGGTGTGTCGCTCGGCGGCAACGTGCTGCTGAAATTTCTTGGCGAGCGCGGTGCGGACCTTGGTCAGCGCGTTCGCGGCGCGGCGACCGTGTCGGTGCCGTTCGATCTCGAGCGCGGATCGCGCTTCATCTCGCACGGTGTGTCGAGAATCTACGATCGGCACTTCCTCCGGACGCTGCGCGCGAAGGCGCTTGCGAAGCTCGAGCGCTTTCCCGGCCTGTTCGACGAGACACGGCTCCGCGCCGCGACATCAATCTTCGAGTTCGACGAGGCAGTGACCGCGCCCGTTCACGGGTTCGCTGACGCGCACGACTATTACTCTCGGTCGAGCGCGTTGGGATGGATTCGACGCATCGCCCTCCCCACACTGCTGCTCAACTCCATCGACGATCCGTTCCTTCCCGCTGCGGTTCTCGATGAAGTGAAAGGCGCAGCCGCTGCCAATCCCAACCTGACGATCGAATTTCCAGCGCACGGCGGACACGTTGGCTTCGTCGCCGGGCGGTTGCCGTGGCGCCCGTTCTACTATGCGGAATGGCGCGCGTGCGAGTTCCTCGCCGGTCTGCTCGCTGAGTCCGATCAGAGTGCCGCAGTTACATTGCGACCATGACGATTCTCTACCTCGCCAGCTTCATTGGCGGGCTCATGCTCGCCGTGGGTGTGATGATTTTCGGGGTCGAGCGGCCGCGTGAGCGGAGCCGCAACGGCGAGCGCTCGTTCCGGCTTTCGCCGGCACCCACCGGCGTTTTTGCCGTGGTGTTCGGCGTTGTCGGCTACGTGCTGTCCCGGCGGGCGTTTGCCGGGCTCACGACGACCCTGATCATCGCCGCGCTGTGCGGTGTAATCGCGGCCGTGATCACGGCGCGACTCGTGCGGCAATGGTGGGCGGTGACTCCGGAACACGAAGTCGAGGACGAGCGATACGTCTTCCAGGGACACTTGGCTCGTGTGACCAAACCCATTGCTCCGGATGTTGACGGAGAGGTAGCGTTCGAGGTCGACCAGGAACAACGCGTCCTCCGCGCGCGTAACTTCGAAGAGGGTGCGCTTCCTGCCGGCACCGACGTCGTCATCGAGCGAATCGAAGACGACGTCGCCTACGTCGAGGCGTGGCAGGAAGTCGAAAAGCGTCTGTAGCTGGTGTAGCGGGTGTAGCTGGCTGGATCGCCGGAGGAGGGTGACGCGATGTTGGACGCCGTGCTGTGCATTGGGATCATCGGCGGATTTTTCGTTCTCCGCGGCGTCCTGGCGACCGTCGTCTTCTTCTATCTGCTACCTGAAGGCGACCGCTGCCCCAACTGCAACGCCGTCACGATCCGCGTTCAGTCGCCGTGGATCAATCGAATGATGCGCCGGTTCCGCACGAGCTGGTGCTACGAGTGCGGCTGGCATGGCCTGTTGCGCGAGGGACCGCACTCGCCAGCCCCGATCACGACGCCGCTTTCCAAGCACGGCCCACACTAGTTCTCGCGTGGCGCTGGCGGGCTTCAGCGGCCGCCGGCAACCACGAGCTTGAGCCAGTCAGGCCAGTTCCCCGACAACTCGAAGAAATCGTCGAAATAGACGAGACCCAGCCGTTCCAGCTCGGCGATCAGATCGCCTAGACCGTCGCCGTCGGCGCCGAAGATCGGACCAATCGCTACAAGGTCGCCGTCCACAGAGAACTCATCGGCCGTGAGACCGAGCCTCTCGTCGATCGCCGCGCGACTCAAGCCGCTCGATTCGTAAGCGGCGCGTCGGATGAACAGCGTCGGCGCGCCAGTGGCGACGGCAATGGCCATGATTCGACTCCATCGGTAGCTGGTGGTCGGTCAAATATATCGGCGAACCGCCAAGCTTCCTGGGTTCATCGCACCCCCTACCTTTGAGCATGGTCGCTCCGTCCCTCACTCCCAGTCTCACTGCCGGGCTCGAAGCCACGTTCGACGTGATCGTGGTAGGCGCCGGCCACGCAGGCACCGAAGCCGCGGTTGCCGCGGCGCGATCGGGAGCGAACGTCGCGATCGTCACGAGCGCGCTCGAGACCATCGGGCAGATGTCCTGCAATCCGGCGATCGGCGGCGTAGCCAAGGGAACAGTCGTTCGCGAGGTCGACGCGCTCGGCGGAATCATGGGCCGCGCCACCGATCTCGCGACGTTGCAGTTCCGCATGTTGAATCGCGGCAAGGGACCCGCGGTGTGGGCTCCGCGCGCGCAGTGCGACCGCGGACTCTATCGCCGCGCCGTGCGCACGCTGCTCGAGGAACACCCCGCGCTGCAGACGATTCAAGGCACGGTCGCGCGCCTGCTGATCGACAACGACGCGCAGAGTGTGATCGGCATCGAGACGCTCGAGGGACGCCGGTTCGGCGCGCGTGCGGTCGTCATCACGACAGGAACATTTCTGCGTGGCCGCATCCACATTGGAACGGAGACCAAAATCTCTGGTGGCCGCGCAGGCGAGTCGGCGGCGACGCACCTGGCCGAGCAGCTTGATGGCGTCGGGTTGGTCGTGGAACGCTTCAAGACCGGCACGCCGCCGCGGATTGATGGGCGCTCCGTGGACTACACCAACCTCGAGCGACAGGACAGCGAGATCGACGCATTCGATTATTCCTGGTCGCACTTCTGGCCGACGCCACGCGAGTCGGTCGGCACCACGCGTCACCCGGCACAATTGCCTTGCTGGATCACCTTCCTCGGCGAGCCGGGCAAGCAGATCATCGAGGCGAACATCAAGAAGTCGGCGATGTACGGCGGAGCGATCGCATCGCGCGGTCCGCGGTACTGCCCATCGGTGGAAGACAAGATCGTGAAGTTTCCGGCCGCCGAACGCCATCAGCTCTTCCTCGAGCCGGAGGGGTACGACACGTCGGAGCTCTACGTCAACGGACTGTCGACGTCGCTGCCGGCGCCCGTACAGCTCGAGATTCTGCATTCGGTGCCCGGACTCGAGAACGCACGAATGACGCGCGCCGGATACGCGATCGAGTACGACTACTATCCACCCACGCAACTCGACGCGACGCTGCAGGTGAAGGCGCTTCACGGGCTCTTTTTCGCGGGGCAGATCAACGGAACGACCGGATACGAGGAAGCGGCGGGACAGGGGTTGGTGGCCGGACTGAATGCGGCGCGCCAAGTGCGCGGTAACCCGGGCGTGGTCCTTGGACGTGAGAGTTCTTATATTGGAGTTCTCGTTGACGACCTCGTGACGCGCGGCGTGGACGAGCCGTATCGGTTGTTCACGTCCCGCTCGGAGTTTCGTCTCACGGTTCGGCAGGACAACGCGATTCGGCGTCTCGCGCCCATCGGGCTCGAAGCCGAGCTGTATTCGGCGGGCGAGCAGCGGTGCATTGCGCAACGGCTCGCCGACGAAGACGAAGCGCTGCGTCTGGCCGAGTCGACGAGCATCGTTCCGGCGCAGGCGAGTGCCTTGCTGGACCGTGCCGGCAGCGCGCCACTCGCGCACTCGGTGAAGATCGCCGAGGTGGCGAAGCGACAGGGCGTGGCGTTGTCAGACTTGTTCGAGGCAACCGACGTTGGAGGTGGGCTGTCGCGCGACGCCGTGGTGACGGCGGAGCTCGAGCTCAAGTACGCCGGCTATTTCGTACGCGAGCGCGATCAAGCGGCGAAGTTGCGCCGCATGGGACAGTTTTCGCTCGACGGCGACCTTCCATATGGCGAGATGCCGTCGCTGTCGTTCGAGTCGCGACAGAAGCTCACGGCCATTCGTCCGTCGACGCTGGCGCAGGCGGCGCGGATTCCGGGTGTCAGCCCGACGGACTTACAAAATCTCGTATTAGAGATCGAGAAACGCCGCCGCGGGGGAGCGCGACGGGCGCCCGCCATGGATTGACGCCGGCACGCCGGCGTCTGAGTCAGACCGGCGTCTCGCGCAGCGGGAATTCACCACCGCCGTTGTCGTGCGTGGAACGTTCCGCGGATTATTTAGTATCACTTTGATACTTTATGTTCGAGCACGGCCTTTGCGCCGGGAATGACCGCACCGTTTTCGTGGAGATCCAACATGCACAACCGACTTCTTGCGCCGGCGGTCATCGCGGCCGCGCTGTTTGCCGTCTCGGGTCGAGTGTTCGCGCAGACAGCTGCCGGGAGCGGCGCGGTCCCGCCGCAAATTGTCACGTCCGGATCGGGCGAAGCGCGGATATCACCAGACCGCGCCACCATTTCCGTGGGCGTGCAAACGCGAGCAGCGACCGCTGCACTCGCCGGCGCCGATAACGCTCGGCGACAGCGTGCGATTCTCGACACGTTGCGGGCGCTTGGGCTGACGAGTGAGGAGTTGTCGACGGTGAATTACAGCGTGTCGCCGGAAATGCAGTACACGCCGAATGGGTCGACGCCGCCAAAAGTGGTGGGGTACACCGTGAGTAATACTGTTCGTGCTGACGTTCGACGGCTGGACGACGTGGGAAAGGTCATCGACGCTGCGCTCGCCAAGGGTGCGAATGAGATCTCGAGCCTCGAGTTCTATTCGTCGAAGGCCGATTCAGTGCGCCGCGTCGCGCTTTCCGGCGCGGTAACGAGCGCCAGGGCGGACGCCGAAGCGCTCGCCAAGGCGGCGGGAGGCAGTTTGGGATCGCTACTCGAGCTTTCCACGACTGAAATGCCGATTCGACAACCGCAGCCGATCATGATGTCGAGGATGGCCGACGCCAAAGCGACACCGATCGAGAGCGGCGAGCAAACCTTTTCCGCCAGCGTCACCGCTCGGTGGCAATTCGTTCCGCGACCGTAAGCGCTGGGGTTCGCTCGGGTGGGTGGGTGTGTGCCACGTGGCACGTTTGCGGTTTCGATTCCGCGACGTGCCACGTGGCACATTGCACGTCGCTCGACCTCAGAATGCACGTGGTATAACCCGACTGCACGTGGTGTAACCCCGCTGTGCACCTGGTGTAACCCGACTGCACATGGTGTAACGCGCCCCAGGCGTCGCGCATCCGTTGTATCGTGCACCCCGACGGGGTAGATTGGCCACGTCACGCCCGGACCCCTCGATGCCAGCCACGTCGCGCGTGCCGAGGAATCGGGTAGGGCGCCGCTGGCGGTTGGCCGGCGGGCCCGACGTCTCCAGCCCATAGAACGTGGCCCGCGTCATCGCGATCGCGAACCAGAAAGGCGGTGTGGGTAAGACCACCACTGCGGTCAACCTCGCCGCCAGCTTAGCGGCGGCGGAGCAGAAAACGCTGCTCATCGACGGCGATCCGCAAGGAAATGCGACGAGCGGCGTGGGCGCATCCGACGATCAAATCGGCCCCACGGTCTACGACGTCCTGCTGGGCGACCGTCCCATTCGCGACGCTGTCGTCCGGCAGGTGCATTTCAAGCACCTGGACCTCGTTCCGGCGACACCGGACTTGGCCGGGGCCGAAGTCGAGCTCGTCGACCGGGCTGATCGCGAGCGCATGATGAGAAACGCCGTGGCGACGATCCGCGATGAGTACGATTTCGTGCTGATCGATTGCCCGCCATCACTCGGGCTCATCACGCTCAACATGCTCGCGGCCGCCGACGCACTGCTGATTCCGCTCCAGTGCGAGTACTACGCGCTCGAGGGGCTATCTCAGCTCCTCAATACCGTGCACTTGGTGCAACGGAGCGTGAACCCCGACCTCGCCATCGACGGCGTGTTGCTGACGATGTACGACGCACGCCTCAATCTGTCGCGCCAAGTTGCAGCCGAAGCACGCGAGTATTTCGGGAATCAGGTCTTCGAGACGGTGGTACCGAGAAACGTCCGTTTAGCGGAGGCACCCAGTTTCGGGAAGCCGATCATCCTATACGACGTGGCATCGGTCGGCGCACAAGCCTACATGAGCGTAGCGAAGGAACTGATCGCGAGGCACGGATGAGCCCGGAAAAGCCGCGAAGATTGGGGCGTGGGCTGGACGCGCTGATCCCCGGATCTGGCGCCGCTCCGACACCAGTCAGCGATCTGCAACGTATTGCTCTGTCACGAGTTAAGCCGAATCCGTTCCAGCCGCGCCGCGAGTTCGACGCGGCTGAGCTCGCGGAGCTCGAGGCGTCGCTCAAAGCGAGCGGGCTGCTACAACCGATCACTGTCCGTCGACGTGGCGATGCGTACGAGCTCATCGCCGGCGAGCGACGCCTTCGCGCCGCCACCAACCTCGGCTGGACCGAGATTTCGGCGATCGTCCGCGAATTCGACGATCAAACGATGCTCGTGCTCGCCCTCGTGGAGAATCTTCAGCGAGCGAACTTGAATGCCGTCGACGAAGCTCGCGGCTATCGTCGATTGATTGACGAATTCAAAATGACCCAGCAGCAGGTTGCGGACGTCGTCGCGAAGGACCGGACGACGGTGACGAACCTTCTGCGGATCCTGTCGCTCCCGGCGAAGGTGCAGGAAATGGTCGAGAACGGTGCACTGACGTCCGGCCATGCACGAGCGCTGCTCGCGCTGCCGCCGACTGCATCGCCGCTCACGATCGCAAACCAGGCTGTGTCGCAGAGTCTTTCGGTGCGCGAGCTCGAGCAGTTGGTTCGCGAGCTCAGCGGCAAGCAGGCTGCGCCGGCTCTCGTCGCAGCGGACAAACCCGGCAAGCCGAAGCCATCCAAAGCGGCCGACCCGGCCGTGCGCCGAATTGAAGATGATCTTCGGCGATACCTCCAGACCGACGTTCGAATGCAAATGAGCGAATCCGGCGAGGCAAAAGGGAAGCTCGAGATTTCGTTCTACTCGAACGACGACCTGGATCGCGTGCTGGATCTCATCCTCCGCGAGTCTCGACGCGATTTCTGATTTACTAATTATATAACACTCATCGTACCACGTCGCTGACTCGTCACGCTCGCTCAATGACTCCCTATTCCATTCGACGCGTCGCGCCCTATGTCGCGTTCGCCGCCACGCTCCTCGCCGCCTGCGGACACGCGGCGCCCGCCGGCAAATCCGATAGCACCGGTCAAACGGCGAGCGCGACGTCAAGCTTCAAGGTCGCGCTGCTCACGCCGGGACCCGTCTCCGATCAATCGTGGAACGGCGGCGCGTACCAAGGGCTCCTCGAAATTCGCGACTCGCTCGGCGCGCACATCAGCAACATCGAGACGAAGACCCCGGCGGAGTTCGACGAGAATTTCCGGCAGTACGGCGCACAGGGCTACACGCTCGTCTTCGGTCATGGGTTCGAATTTCAGGACGCGGCCCGGCGGGTCGCGCCCGACTTTCCCCACACGATCTTCGTCACGACCTCAGGCACCACGGCGGGACCGAATCTCGCCGGGATGACATTCGCGTTCTCTGATGCCTCCTACCTCGCCGGCATCCTGGCGGCGTCGATGACGAAAACGAACAAGCTCGGCGTCATTGGCGGAACGGAGCTTCCACCGGTAGTCGAGAGCTTTCGCGCGTTCGAGATGGGGGCGCATTCGGTGAACCCGGCCATCAAAGTGGTGTCGTCGTACATCGGTAACTGGGACGACGTGAGCGCCGGCAAAGAACAGGCGCTCGCACAATTCGCGCAGGGCGTCGACGTCATTTTCCAGAACGCGGACGCCGCCGGCCTCGGCGTCTTTCAGGCGGCGCGCGACAAGAAGAATGCGTACGTCATCGGATCGAATTCGAATCAAAACACGCTTGCGCCCGCAGTGACGCTGGGCAGCGTCGTGATCGATTTGCCGCTCGCCTTCCTCACGATCGCCAAACAAGTCAAGGCCGGCACCTTCGTACCTGGCGTCGTCGCGCTCGGCGAAAAGAGTCACGTCGTCACGCTCGTCCTGAATCCGACGATGTCCGCGGGCATACCGCAGTCGGCGCGCGCGCGTATCGACTCGCTGCAGACCCAGATGCTGGCCGGCACCTATTCCGTGAAAGTCGACAGCGCGCCGGCCAAGCACTGATGCCCGCTCTGGCCACGCTCGCCGACTATCTCGATGCGCTGCTCGGTATCAGCGCCGTTCCTGACTATCCGGGCGCGGTGAACGGCGTACAGCTCGCGAACATGGGCGACATCGCACACGTCGCCACTGCCGTGGATTTCTCGAGTGAGACGGTGAACGGCGCCATCGATGCCGGTGCGCGGCTGTTGCTGGTCCATCACGGAATGTTTTGGAGCGGCGTGCAGCCGTTTACCGGAGTTCGATATCAGCGACTCTGGTCACTCGTCACGCACGACGTGGCCGTGTATTCCGCGCATCTACCGCTCGACCTGCATCCGGAGCTGGGCAACAATGTCTTGCTGGCGCGTCGCCTCGAGCTCGAACCATCGGGCGGCTTCGCGCGCTTCCAGACGATCGACGTTGGTGTGAGCGGTGAGTCGGAGCTGCCGACGGAGGAACTCGTGCGTCGCGCGCGTGCGTTGGCCGACGAGTTTCGTGGCACCTTCGTCGCGACGCGATTCGAGCAAGGCCGCGTCACGCGGAAATGGGGGATTTGCACCGGCGCCGGAGCGGACTCCAATTCGCTGCGAGAAGCGGCACGGCGCGGAATCGATACGCTGATCGTCGGCGAAGGGCCGCATCATACGGCGGTCGAAGCACGCGAGCTCGGGATCGTCGTGATCTATGCCGGCCACTACGCCACGGAAACACTCGGCGTTCGTGCGCTCGGCAATCGCTTGGCCGAGCAGTTCGGCGTCACGACAACCTTCATCGATGCGCCGAGCGGGCTGTGATGATCGCGGGCGCTGAATCGGTGGATGACGCTGCGCTCGCGCTGAGTCACGTCACGAAGCGATTCGGCACTACGTTGGCGCTGGACGATGTGTCGTTCGAGCTTCGTCGTGGGACCGTCCATGCGTTGCTCGGCGAGAATGGCGCCGGAAAGACGACATTGATGCGCGTCGCGTTCGGCGTCGAGTCAGCTGACGAAGGCACTGTGGCGGTCGCGCGCGCGTCGACGCCAATCCGTGCCGCAGCCGATGCGATCGCGGCCGGTGTGGGAATGGTGCATCAGCATTTCACGAACGTCGGCGCAATGAGCGTGGCTGAAAATGTGGCGCTTGGTGGTCGCGGAAAATTCGATGCCAATGCAGCCGCGACCCGCGTACGCGAGATTGGCGCGCGCACCGGACTCGCGCTCGACCCGGCGGCGCGGGCCGAAGATCTGCCGGTCGGTGCGCAGCAGCGCCTCGAGATCGTAAAGGCATTGGCTCGCGACGCACACGTTCTGATTCTCGACGAACCGACAGCCGTTCTCGCGCCAAGTGAAGCGGAAGAACTGTTGCGGTGGTTGCGCACCTATGCTGCTGCCGGCAATTCCGTGGTGCTGATTACCCACAAGCTTCGCGAAGCGTTGTCGATCGCCGACGACGTCACAGTGCTGCGGCGCGGCCGAGTCGCGACTCAGGGGCCAGCATCGGGGGTGACGGCGGAATCGCTTACCGTTGCAATGATCGGTGCGTCGCTGGATTCGCTCGGCCGTCGCGACGCCAGTAAGAGCGTTGAGCGTGCGGGACTGTCTGTTGTACGAGCGCGGCGAGTGAGCATCGTCGACGATCGAGGCGCCGTGGTCATTCGCGATGCGTCGTTCGAGGTACGTGGCGGCGAGGTCGTCGGGATTGCCGCCGTGGAAGGGGAGGGGCAACGCGAGTTGCTACGTGCGCTTGCGAGACGGGAATCGGTACTAACCGGCGAGCTCGCGCTTCCGACGGCGATTGGATTTGTGCCCGAGGATCGGCATCGCGATGCACTCGTACTCGACTTCGACGCGGCGGAAAATGTTACGCTGAACGGAGCCGGAACACGACGCGGTCGAATTCCGTGGCGAAGCGTTCGCCAACGCACTGAGTCGTTGATCAATGAATTCGACGTTCGCGGCGGCGGTGCACGATCAGCCGTGCGAGCGTTGTCCGGCGGCAATCAACAGAAACTCGTGCTCGCACGAGAGCTCGATGGCGATCCGTCGTTGCTCGTCGTCGAGAATCCCACGCGCGGTCTCGACATTCGAGCGACACACGACATTCATGAACGACTACGTGCGGCGGCGGCCAGAGGAATGGCAGTGGTGATGTACTCGAGCGATTTGGACGAAGTGCTATCGGTGGCCGATCGGATTCTCGTGGTCCACGCGGGAATGGTCGTGGAAACCGAGCGTGACCGCGACATCGTTGGTCGGTCGATGCTGGGGGTTCGATGAGCACTACGGCAGTGATGGTCGACGAGCATCCGGGTCGCTGGCGGATGCTGACGCTGCTAGCTGCAGCGGAGCTGTTGGGCATGTCGCTCTGGTTTGCCGCGAGCGCTGTGGGACCGCAGCTCGCGCAGCGCTGGTCGCTCAATAGCTCGCAGACTGGATGGCTCACCACCATCGTGCAACTGGGATTTGTTTGTGGCACGGCCGTCGCCTCGCTACTGAATCTCGCCGACGTGTTGCCGTCGCGAAGATATTTTGCGATAGCAGCGCTGATGGGTGCGATCGTCAACGCGTGCCTCGTGCTGTCGGGAAGCTACTCCGTCGCACTCGCGCTTCGATTCCTTACGGGATTCTCGCTCGCGGGCGTTTATCCGCCGGCGATGAAGATGGCGTCGACGTGGTTCAAAGCTCGGCGCGGCTTGGCGATCGGTACCGTGGTCGGTGCGCTGACCGTAGGCAAAGCCACGCCATATCTGGTGCACGCGATGCCGAATGCGGGCGCGTCGCAAGTCATTCTTACTGCATCGTGCTGCGCACTGCTTTCCAGTTTACTCATCGCTTCCTTTTATGCAGACGGACCATATCCGTTTCCGCCGCGGCCGTTCTCGTGGAACTTGGTGCAAACGGTGTTCGATGCGCGCGAGTGGCGTCTCGCCACGGGCGGATACCTCGGACACATGTTCGAGCTCTACTCGTTTTGGACGTGGATTCCGCTGTTCCTTGCGGCCAGCGTAGCGGCACACGGTGACACCGCGCACGAGCACACCGGTTCGCTCGTCTCCTTGATCGCCTTCGGAACGATTGCGATCGGCGGAATCGGATCGGTGTGGGGCGGTCTCGATGCCGATCGGCGCGGGCGCGAACGGTTGGTGATCATCGCGATGGCGATCAGCGGACTGTGTTCGCTCGTGATTCCATTCGCGTTCGGCCACAGCTTGTGGATCGTCGGCCCGCTCGCATGGACGTGGGGATTCTTCGTCGTCGCCGACTCCGCGCAGTTCAGCGCGCTCGTGACCGAAGCTGTTCCTCCCCACGCAGTCGGGACCGCACTCACGGTGCAGACATCGCTCGGATTCCTGCTCACGATGGTGTCGATCCAGCTCATTCCGCCGTTGGTGAACGTCGTTGGTTGGAAGTGGGCGTTCCCGGTACTCGCTCTCGGACCGGCAGCGGGAATCGCGTCGATCCAACTTTTGTTGCGATTCAAACGTCGACCGGCCAGGTAATGGACGGCGTTTCGTGACTCGCATGCGATGGTCACCGCAGTTGACCGCCGCATCGGTCATTGGGTTGATCGTGCTGGGTACCGCAGCGCTACTCGCCGTCTCCGGGTTCGATGTCGGCGCCGCGGGTGCTGCTCTCGTACGTGGCGCTGCGGGCTCGTGGTACGCATTCGGGTCTGGAACGCTCGTACGATCGACGCCGCTGATTCTCACCGGCCTCGCGGTCGCCGTCGCATTCCGCGCCGGCGTCTTCAACATCGGCGCCGAGGGACAATTCTTGGTCGGCACGGCGGCCGCGACGGCGGTCGCACTGGCGTTGGGAAACGCACCGTCGATGATCGTGCTTCCTGCGCTGCTCTTGGCGGGCGCCATAGCTGGCGCTGCCTGGGCCTGGATCGCCGGCGCGCTGCGCGCGCGGTTTCACGTGCTAGAAGTGATCAGCACGATCATGCTGAACTTCATCGCGGTGTATCTCGTATCGTATCTGGTGCGCGGACCGATGCAGGAGCCCACGCATGTGAACCCGCAGACGGCAACGATCGCGGAGGCGGCTCGGCTGCCGAGGTTTGGCGCGGCGACGCGCCTCCATTTGGGATTCGCAATCGCTGTCGTCGCGTGCCTCGTAGCCTGGTGGATGATTCGCCAAACCGCTTCCGGGTTCAGGCTGCGCGTGGTGGGGGCGAATCCTTCAGCGGCTCATTCGGCGGCGTTGATCGACGTGAATCGGGTAATGATTCGCGCGTTTCTCATCAGCGGTGCACTCGCCGGACTCGCCGGAGCGATTGAGGTCTCTGGTGTCACTTTCGCGCTCTACGACGACATCTCACCCGGCTACGGGTACACCGCGATCGCCGTGGCACTCTTGGCACAGTTGGATGCGGCGGCAGTGATTGGCACGGGCATTCTATTTGGCGCGCTCGAAGCGGGTGCCACGGCAATGCAGCGCGACGCTGGCGTGCCGTCAGTGACCGTGTCCGTCGTCGAAGCAGCAATCATTCTTGCCCTCGTCGCGGTGAACCGCGCGCGACTCGGATCTACGGGAAGCGGCGGCAAATGAACTCGCCCGCCACAGCGTTCCTCGAGGCAACCGTCCGCACTGCAACGCCGCTCGCACTTGCCGCGCTCGGCGAAGTGGTAGTCGAGCGTGCCGGCATCATCAACATCAGCCTCGAAGGTGTAATACTCGGCGGCGCGTTCGGCGCGTTGGTCGGCGCGACGCACGGCGGAGTCGCCGGTGGTTTTGCCGCTGCGATGGCAGCCGGTGTCGCATTCGCGCTTGTGTTCGCGCTTTTCGCGATCTGGCTGCGTGCTGACCAGATCATCACCGGGACGGCGGTGACGCTGCTCGCCACGGGCGTCACGGGTACGCTGTACCGCGCGCTCTACGGCGCCGCCGGTGCCGCGTTGTCGATCGCGACAGTCGGAGCGCGGCCTATTCCAATTCTGGTATCGATTCCGGTGATCGGACCAGGTTTGTTCGATCAGCCGAGCGTCACGTACCTGACGTACGTGCTATTTCCGCTCGTGTGGTGGTGGATGTATCGCACGCACGCCGGACTCGGACTTCGCGCGGTGGGTGAATCGCCAATCGCCGCGGAAGCGGCGGGCGTCAACGTGAAGCGCGTACGCTTGTGGGCGCTGGTCTTTGGCGGACTGACGGGAGGCTTGGCCGGCGGAATGCTCGTGCTCGCGCAGGCCGGAACGTTCGCCGAAGGAATGTCGGCCGGACGTGGATTCATCGCGATCGCGATTGTGGTGCTTGGGCGCTGGAATCCTGGCGGCGTCGCACTCGCCGCGCTCGTGTTCGGCGCAGCAAGCGCTCTGCAGTTTCTGCTGCAATCGCTCGGTCTCGCGCTGCCCTATCAGTTGTTCCTGGCGCTGCCGTACGTGCTGACGCTGGCGGGACTCGCCGGCGTAGCGGGACGTGTGCGAGCGCCCTTCGCCCTCGCGCGAGTCGACGACGTCTAGCCGTCGATCAACAATGCCGCTGCGTGCTCGACCAGCGAGCGCGCCAGTGGCCATCATCACCGCGCTCGAGGAGTCCGTAGGCGATCGAATCGCCGTAGTCGCGTGAGACGACGAGCGCCGGCGTCTTCGAGCTGCCGAGCACCGCGGCGAACAGTACCTCGAAGCTTTCGACGGAGTCTTCGGTGCCGTACGCGCGCTCCGAATAGCCGAGGGTGAGCGTCGTGTCGGCGGCGGTGCGTTCGGCAACGAGCAGCGTGCGTTCTTGAAGAGGCGTGGCTTCCTGGTTGATCTGCCGCGCGAGATTGCCGACAACAACCTGATTGCCGTTCGGAATAGAGAAGCGCCACACGGCGTGTACCACGAACGGCAGTCCCGCGAACCGACCCGCCGAATCGTTGGGCAGCGCCGATGCGAGACGCGTGACGCCGGCAACGAGCATTGCCGAGTCGGCGTGTGATAGCGATTCGGCCGAGTCCATGCCGATGGGTGAGACCACACCACCGATGAAGCCAACGTTCCATGGCCGCGGCGGCGGGGCTGCATCGAGAGAGGCCACCGTACAATCGCCGGAATCGTCGAGCGTGGGGATTTCAGCTCGCTGGACGGTGCCACCGCGGCCGAAGAGCGTTACGTCAGCCGGGTGCGGAATTGCGGCGAGCGTCGTGCCTATCTGCGCTGCGTCCGGCACGACGACGCTGGCACTCGCCGGCGACTCACCGGCCACGAGCAGCACGGGTCCCGCGCTCTCGTCCCAATTGCTGTTCGACGCAGCGGACGCCGACGTGTCGGACGCCGCAGCGACGGCAGCGTGCTCCGAATCCGCAGGGGCCGGTTGCTTGGCGCGCTCACACGCCGCGACGAGCAAGAGCGTCAGAATTGGTCGACACGAGCGCAACAGCTTCATGTCTCGTAATTTGGACTGGCCGGCCCCTGCGTCAACGGCGCGGCGGTATTCCTCTCGAAGATCTTTGCGATGACATCTCGCAGCACACAGCCTGTTGCCTCGATCGAACTCGCGAATGGCGACGTGCTGCCGTTCGTGCGCGCACCGGCGATCGAACGCGTGAGCTGGGCGATCTACGATTTCGCGAACACGATTTTCTCGATGAACGTGGTCACACTGTACTTCGCAGTGTGGCTCGTGAGCGACCTCGGCGCATCGAACACGATGGATGCGCTGGCTAGCGGGATCGCATCATTTCTCGTCGTGATCTCGATTCCGTTTCTTGGCGCGATGTCCGACGAGCGGCGGCGGCGGAAATCGTGGGTCGTTGGCTTCACCGTGCTGTCGTGCGCCGCGTGCGCAATGATCGGTGTGCTCGGGCAACATCTGCTGCCACTCACCGGAGAAGCGGTCGCCCCACAACAAACGATGCCGCCCGGATGGCACGCCGGAGGCTCGGCGCTCTTCTGGGTGCTCGCCGCGTACGTCGTCGCAAATTTCGCGTACCAAGCCGCGCAGCCGTTCTACAACGCGATGATGGCGGAGCTCGTGCCAGCTGAGGAACGCGGACGACTATCCGGCTTCGGCACGGCACTCGGGTACGTGGGATCGGTCGTCGGCGTGCTACTGGTCGTTCCGTTCTTCAACGGCACGCTTCCGGTGATTGGAAAACTGAGCGCCGGAGTCATGACGGCGCTGCACGAGATCATGCCGTACACGTCGCATGGCGGCCGCGTGTCGGCATTCGTGCCGACCGGCGTGATCTTTCTACTTTTCTCATTGCCGCTCGTCATCTTCTGTCGGGATCACGACCCCGCCCCGAAGGGAACGAGAGTCGCCTGGCGTCGTGCGTTCCACGACGTCGCCCGCACGCTGCGCGACGCACGACAACATCCCGGTGCACTGCGGTTCATCGTCGCGTCGTTCGTGTACCAGGATGCGATCGGCACGATCGTCGGTTTCATGACGCTGTATGCGGTGAAGGCGGTCGGCTTCGAAAAGGGATCAGAGATCACGCTCTTTCTCGTGCTGACCGTCCCGTCGATTTTCGGCAGCTACATCTACGGTCATCTAGTCGATCGCTTTGGCGCCAAGCGAAGCCTCATGGCGACGCTCGTGTTGTGGATCGTGCTCCTCGCCGTGATGATCGCCGTGCCGGGGAAGACTGCGTTTTGGCTCGTTGGCCTTGCGATCGGGCTCAACTTCGGCGGCGTTCCGACCGCCGAGCGACCGGTGCTCCTGAGTCTCGTGCCCGACGTGGAGTCGGGACGCTATTTCAGCCTCATGCTGTTGTCGTCGCGGGCGGCGGCGATCGTGGGGCCGTTCATCTGGGCGGCGACGGTGGATGGACTCGAGTCGCGCTTGGGGACGGCGATCGCTTATCGCGCTGCGGTAATGACGGTCGCCGTGATGTTCGTGATTGCCGCGTTCATCCTTCGCGGCGTGCCAGATCGCTCGCCTGTGCGGGCGTGATGTCCTGAGAATCGATCCGCGTCTCGACGACGAGCGCAACCCGCGGCCCGACCGGCGGCAGGACCGGACCGCCCAAGTCCCAGTGCCACGCGTCGCAGCGAATGCCGGTGCGCGGATCCTTGAGCGGCTTGAATTGCAGGCGCGACTCGGGAATCCCGATTGCGTCGCCGTACGCGAGCAGCAATTCCTTGTCGGTGGACACGAGGTGCGCGAGCGGCTTGCCTTTCCACACGTGGCGGTGCAGCCACAGGCCGCCGTCCATCGCATGAATCATCCCGTCGCGCCGTTTGACGAATTCGCAGAACGAAGGCGGAACGCGCTTCACGAAATGCTCATCCTCCGAACGCGACGCCTATTGGCAGGCAATGACTCCTGCCACCGTCGCCGGCGCAACCGCCGAGGCCGTCCCCATGAACAGCGCGCAGAAATGCGGATACGCTTCGGGATTCGTCGCGGTGGCTGCCCAACCGCTGGCCGTAGCCTGACTCACGACCACCGCATCGCCGTGCGACATGTTGTAGTGCAGCGAATCGAGCACCGTCGTGTACGCCGAATGATCGTAGAAGTACGATTCCTGCGCCGTCGTGAGGTTGTGCAGGTCGCTTTCCATGCCCGCGAAATACGCCTTGCCCTTCGTCGCGGCAAACTTCGGAATCGCGATTGCGGCCAATATGCCGATGATCACGACAACGATCAGCAGCTCGATCAGGGTGAAGCCGCGCCGAATGGAGGACACGGGCATAAGATCGTGAGCGGGTGGGTGGGCGAAAACGAGAAACTTCTAATTGATCGACCGACACGGCATGCTGCCACGCGACCGAGCGCCCACACGATAAGGCAAAGGGGGTGCCCGCTCCGTCCAAACTGCTTAACAATTTCTGCACCAACGACTTAGCAACACTCAACGTCTTCGCAGATCCTCCGAGGGCCATCAGTCACATCGTCGAATTGCGAGATACCTCGCAAGCTGCGGCGGCGACAAAGTGACCGAAGTCACGTCAGCCGCCCATTTTCGTAGTCAGCCAGTTGTCGCCCACGCCGAGGTCCACGACGAGTGGAACCGACAGGTCGGCGGCATGCTCCATCTCGTGTTTCACGAGTTCCTGCGCCGCATCCAACTCGTCTGACGGCACCTCGAACACGAGCTCGTCGTGCACCTGAAGCAGCATCGTCGTCTGCATCTGGCGCTTGGCGAGTGCGTCGTGAATGTGAATCATCGCGACTTTGATCAGATCCGCCGCCGAGCCTTGAATCGGGGAATTCGCGGCGGTGCGCTCGCCGAACGCGCGAATGTTGAAGTTACGGTCGCGCAGTTCAGGGATATAGCGGCGGCGATTGAAGATCGTCTGGACGTAGCCGTGTTCGCGCGCGTACTCGACCATCGAATCCAGATACCAGCGCACGCGACTGAAACGCTGGAAGTAGCGCTCGATGAACTCCTTCGCTTCCGCATGCGTGATCTTGAGCTGCTGCGAGAGCGCATGCGGTCCTTGGCCGTAGATCGTCGCAAAGTTGATCGTCTTCGCGCGCGCACGCATGTCCTTCGTGACGTCGTCGAGTGGCACGTCGAAGATCAACGCCGCCGTCTGCCGGTGAATGTCGCCGCCCGAGCGAAAGGCCTGCACGAACGCCGGATCGTCCGAGAGGTGCGCCAGCAGCCGCAGCTCGATCTGCGAGTAATCGGCCGCCACGAGCGTCCACCCGCTGCGCGGCACAAACCCGCGACGCACATCGCGCCCGAGCTCGCGGCGAATTGGAATGTTCTGAAGATTGGGTTCGTTGGACGACAATCGCCCCGTGGCCGCAGTCGTCTGACTGAACGACGTGTGCACGCGCCGCGTCTCCGGGTGCACGAACGTCGGCAGCGCGTCGATGTACGTGCTCTCGAGCTTCGAGAGCTCGCGGAACTCCATGAGGAGCACCGGCAACTGATGGCCGTCGTCGGCGAGCTGCTGAAGCACCGTGACGTCGGTGCTCGCGCCGGTCGAGGTCTTCTTGAGGACGGGAAGATTCAACTTCTCAAATAGAATCTGCCGGAGCTGGAGATTCGAATTGATGTTGAACGTCTCGCCTGCTTCCGTATAGATCTCCTGTTCCACCCGCTTTCGCTCGCGCTCGAAGCGCTCCTTGAGCTGCGCGAACCACTCGACGTCAATCGTAATGCCATTCCACTCCATCTCGGCCAATACCTCGACGAGCGGCATCTCGACATTGCGAAACAGCGTGGCGAGCTGCAGCGCCTCGAGCTGTGGCTCGAACATCTCGCGGAGCTGCCACGTCATGTCGGCGTCTTCACACGAGTAGTCGCGCGCGCATTCGATGGGCACTTGGTCGAACGGAACGAAATCCTTGCCCTTACCGCACAACTCCTCGAAGCTCGTCATCTTGTGATTTAGGAACTCGAGCGCAAGCAGATCGAGACCGTGCGTGCGACGACCGGGATCGAGCACGTAGCTGGCGATCATCGTATCGAAGTCGAGACCGCGCAGTGTGATGCCGGTTCGCCGCAGCGCGAGCATGTCGTACTTGGCGTTCTGTGCGGTCTTCTTGACGGCCGGATCCTCGAGCAGCGCCTTCAGCGGCGCCATCTCGGGGCTATCGATCGGCGGCAGATTGCGCACGGGATGCTCTCCACCTGCGAGCGCTCGTGCGGCAATGCTCGACGGTTCAGCAGTCTTCTTTGCCGACTTCTTTTTTTTCGGCGACGCTTCCACGACGGGCTCGTCGCCAAGGAGGAGATCACCTTGTGTGTCGGCGCGTTGCTTGTGCGCGAGCGGAAAATAGAACGCCTCGCCTGGTGCCACGGCGATCGTGATGCCGACGAGCGAGCAACGCAGGGGATCGACATCGTGCGGCGCGCCGACATCGAGCACCGTCTCCGTGTCGACCGCGATATGCGGAGCTTGTCGTGCACGCGCGACCGCGCGTTCCATCGCCGCGACCGTGTCGACGGTCTGATAGTTGGTGACACGGGCAGGCGGCGGGGGCGGCGCATCGGGTGCCGGCGCACCGTCGTCGACGGCGGACGGTGCGGTCGCCGCGGCGGCCGCTGCATTCTTGGCCAGCGTGTGAAACTCCAACTCGACGTACAGCGACCGAAGTCGATCGAAGTTCGGCGTGGACGGCCGCATGGCGTCCAAGTCCAGCGTGATCGCCAAATCTTCTCTAATTGTTACTAATTCTTTCGAGAGTGTCGCCATGTCGGCTTGCGCCAGCAACGCTTCGCGCGGCCGCTTCTTCGTAATCTCCGCGGCGTGCGCGAGGATGTTCTCGAGCGCGCCATATTCCGCGATCAGTTCTTGCGCGCCTTTCTCGCCAATGCCCTTCACGCCCGGCACGTTATCCGAACTGTCGCCGACCAGCGCGAGATAGTCGATCACGTGCGCCGGCGGGACACCCAGTCGCTCACTTCCGTTCTCGACGCCGACCCACGACTCCTCGACACTCGCGGGACCGCCGCGGCCCGGATTCAGCAGCCAGAGTCCCGGTCGTACGAGTTGTTGAAAGTCCTTGTCGCCCGACACGACGACCACGTTCAGTCCCGCTTCAACGCCCTGCTTCGCAAGCGTGCCGATCACATCGTCCGCTTCGTAGCCCGGCAATGAGAGAATTGGAACGTGATGCGCCTCGAGCACCTCGCAGATGCGTTCCATGCCGCGGTCGAAGTCGGCCTGTAGTTCATCGGTGAGTTTTTCGCGCGTTTGCTTGTACGCCGGATACCGTTCGTGACGAAACGACAACCCCGAGTCGTGAACCCAGCCGAGATATTCGGGTTTGTGCGTGTCGGTTAGACGATTCAGAAAGTTGATGATTCCCCACGCCGCCGACGTGTTCTCGCCGCGGCTCGTGGTGAGTGGGCGCGAGATGAGGGCGAAGAACGCGCGGTAAATCAGCGCGTAGCCGTCGACGAGGAAGAGGCGAGGAGAGGGAGGGGGGCTGATCACTGCAGGATCTGGGGGCTGGGGTCTCGGGTCTGGAATGACCCGCCTCGAAAGTTCGGCGTCGTTGCGCGGCGGATCTAGACCCTAGGCCCTAAACCCTCGACCCTGCGGTTCAAAAACAGCACCGCCCGCCATTGCTGGCGGGCGGATGCGGTTCACTCGTTCGTGGAGGCGGGCTACTGGACTACTGGACTCGCGTCACGTTCGCCGCGTGCAGTCCCTTTTCGCCGGTGTGGATCTCGAACTCCACTTCCTGACCTTCGGCGAGAGTTTTGAACCCATCCATCGTGATTGCGGAAAAGTGCACGAACACGTCCTCTCCGCTGTCTTGCTCGATGAAGCCATAACCCTTGGCATCATTGAACCACTTCACCTTCCCTCTGGCCATTCGAGCTGCCTCCTACGAGGTGAATCGATCCTG
The DNA here is from genome assembly GCA_036499625.1 of Gemmatimonadaceae bacterium. Taxonomy (GTDB): domain Bacteria; phylum Gemmatimonadota; class Gemmatimonadetes; order Gemmatimonadales; family Gemmatimonadaceae; genus JAQBQB01. The sequence goes on along the minus strand of DASYDJ010000042.1, from coordinate 73,489 downwards.
CACTGCTGTGTCCTGCGTGCTGGGCAAGCCGCCTGGCTTGCGGGGCCCTATATAGGAACACTTTGTGAATTTGTCAAGAAAATGCGACGTCTCGTGCAGCGTATCGCAGGGTCATTCGCTTGCCACGTCCGGGCACCGCGGTTAGGTTCGCCGCGTGCCACGTGAGAATCTCGTCGGACAGACGATCGCCGGTTACGCGCTGCAGAGCGAAGTGGGAGAAGGCGGAACGTCCGCCGTTTTCCGCGCGCAGCACGCCGATCACGGCGTCGTCGCGGTCAAGGTCCTGCGCGAAAAACTGCGTCAAGATCGCACGGCGGTCGCGCGGTTCCTGCGCGAAGCTCGCTACGGCGAACGCGTGCAACATCCGAACGTCGTCCGCACGATCGAGATCGGCGAGGCTGGACCGGGCATGCACTTTCTCGCCATTGAGTGGGCAGCGGGCGAGATCCTCGAGAAATATGCAAAGGCGAAAGGACCGCTGCCGCTCGACGAAGTGAGCACGATCGTCACGCAGATTGCCGACGCCGTGCACGCTGCGCACGCTGTTGGCATCGTGCATCGCGATCTCAAGCCCGAGAACGTCATGTACGATCCCGAGACACGGCAAGTAAAGCTGCTCGACTTCGGGATCGCGACGGACACCGATCAGTCGCCGGAGCAGCGGCTCACGCGCGCCGGTTTCTTCGTCGGCACGTTGATGTACGTCGCGCCGGAAGCGCTCTCGGGTGAGTTGGTCGGACCACTCGCCGATCAATACAGTCTGGCGACGATCGCGTACTTTCTGCTCACCAGTTGCTTGCCGTTTCCGGCGAAGACACCGCGCGAAATGTTCTCGCAACTGTTGTCACAACCGCCGATTCCGCTCAATCAAGCCAAAGCGGGCCTGCGGTTTCCGCCTGCGGTCGAAGCGGTCATCATGCGCAGCTTGAGCAAAGAGCCTGGCAAACGTTATCCAGACGTGATCGCGTTCGCCGCAGAATTTCGCGACGCCATCTCGCGACCGCCCGAGGAAGAAAAATCCGGGCTGGGCTCCAAGCTCGCATCGCTGTTCGGTCGATCGAAGAAGAGCTGACGCCTCACGGCGCAGTGACTTCGCCTGCCTGCACGGACGGCGCAGAGATCAGATCGGCCGGCTGCACTGGCAGCCAGAGCGTGAACGTGGATCCTTTGCCGAGCTGACTCTCGAGTCCGATGTCGCCGCCGAGTAGTTGTGCGAGGCGGCGAGAGATGGCGAGTCCCAAGCCGGTACCGCGCTGCATCGAGTCGCCGCGGGGCCCTGCATTCACTTGCTCGAACTCCTGGAAGATGCGCGCTTGATCGGCCGGCGCGATTCCGACGCCGGTGTCAACGACCTGCAGCGCGACCCACGCGCGACGCGCATCGGGTGAGCGACTCGCGAGACTGGGATCTTCCGGTGTGTTGCGCCGCGGCGGAGTCGCGTTGGTATCCACAGCGCCAACGACGCGCGCACGCACTGCGACGCTACCGGCTGGTGTGTACTTCACGGCGTTGCCGATCAGATTCACGAGAATCTGGCGGAGATGCGCGGGATCCGTGCGCACGCGCGGCAATGACGCGCCAACCGCAATCGAAAAACTCAGTCCGCGCTCGTTCACGAGCGACTCGAGTTCGCTCGCCACGTTGAGCACGAATGGCCGGAGGACGATCGTCTCCGAATGCACTTCGAGTCGGCCCGCGGCAATCTTTGCGATGTCGAGCACTTGATCGACGAGATGTCGCAAATGCGTCGCCGACGCGGCAATTCGATCGACCGGCGGCACCTGACGCGGCGAAAGATCTCCGTACACACCGTCCTTCAGGAGTTCGACGAATCCGACGATGGCGTTCAACGGCGTGCGAAGCTCGTGCGAAATGTTCGCGAGAAATTCACTCTTCGCCGTGTTCGCACGCGCCACTTCGCTGTACAGTCGTTCGAGCTCCGCCGACCGTTCGGCAACGCGGAGCGCCTGCCGCCGTTCGCGCGCGACGCCAATGGCGAGAATCGCGATCGATGCGACAATCAACAGCCAGAGAGCAAGTCGCAGCGACTCGGCGGTTGGAGTGCGCGCGACGACGAGAGTCCATGGCACCTCGCCGGCGACACTCAATCGCACGGAGTAGTGCGGGTCTCGGGCGAGTGCCGACCGATCGCCGGACGTCACGATCGTATCGTTCCCGGCGACGACCGCTGCACCCGACCGTTCGGCAGGCCCTCGCGAAAGAAGCACGTGTAGCGCGGCGAGGAGCCGTGGATCGGTCGAGACGGGAACGACTCCCGACTGCACGACCGCCTGCTGCACCGCTAACGCCGACTGCTCCGCATCGGTGCGCAGCGCGGTAGCCGCCGAGCGGTCCAACTCTCGCTCACTGGCAAACAGCCCGCCGACCATCAACAGCAACGCGGCAATCAGCGGCAGCGTGAATCCGCCAACGGAGATTCGCGCCATGGAAGGCCGTATCATATTTCTCCGCTAATGATCGGGATGTTGCCTCCTCGTCGCGAACCGCCAATTACCATGTCACGCCGAAACGAACTCCTCGCGCTTCTCGCCACTCGATCCGCAAAACGCGGCTCGTTCACGTTAGCATCGGGACGACAGTCCTCGCTATACATCGACGCTCGCGTGACGACGATGAGCCCCGACGGGCTGGCGTTGATCGGTCCACTCGGACTCGAAGCGATTCGCGAAGCCGGTTGGCTCGACGGCACCGATGCTGTCGGCGGCCTGACACTCGGCGCCGACCCCATCGCGTGCGCCATCGCGTATGCGAGCGCAGCGACTCAGTCGCCGTTACGCGCGTTCACCGTGCGCAAAGAACCTAAGACACACGGCACCGCAAAGCTGATCGAAGGACCGTTCCGAGCCGGCGACCGCGTCGTCGTGATCGAGGATACGATCACCACAGGGTCGTCGGCGCAGAAGGCCATCGATGCCGTGCGCAGCGCGGACGGAACCGTCGTCGGCGTGTTGGCACTCGTCGACCGCGAAGAGGGGGGACGCGAAGCGCTAGAAGCGAAGGGTCTCCGCGTGATCTCCCTCGCTCGCGCCGCCGAGATCGTTCCGCTAATCCCCGGCTGACAGGCGGAACGTCTCTCGGCGAGCTCAGTGAATCAGGCTACGTCGCGGCGGCACAACGATTGGTGGACTGAGCGGATGCAGCGCGCGCAGATCGTCGAGATACGGGAGCACGAGTCGCTCGCGAAAACAATGCAGCATCCCCTCGCCATCGTATCGGTGACGGAACTCCTCGGCCGTACAGCGCATGAGAGTCCGTAGGTGCCGTCCGAAGCTCTGCGGCGAGGAGTAGTCGAGCTGGTTGGCGACGTTCGTCACGGAGAATCCCGAATTCTCGAGCAACCGTGCCGCACGAATGAGGCGCGCGAATGCGAGGTACTGCTTTGGCGGTGGCACGTGCGCGCGAAAAAAGCGACTCATCAACGTGCTGGGGAGCACGTCGAGATGCGCCGCGAGCACGCGCACCGTTCGCACCTGCGACGCGGGAAGAAAGATCGTCTCGAAAAAGCGCCAGCAGTCGCGCGGCGCGCCGCGAAGATCCATCGCGAGTTGACCGAGCGAGTGTCGCTCGATGTCCTCGCCTTGCGTGGAGTCGAGATAGTTCCGCAGCTCATCCCAGCCGCGCGATTCGCGCACGTCGACGAGGCGCGACACTCCGGTGGATCCGAGTGAAAGCATGGCGTGCGGTGTCGAGCGGTCGAGCTGCGTCAGGATCGCGACGGTTGGTACGCGCGGGAATTCACGCACCAATGCTGCGACACCCGCCTGCGCACGCTGGTCGCAGCACGTGACGGAGACGAGCACCGCACGAGCACGATTCGACTTCAGATCCTGCACGATTTCAGCGATGGTCTCGCGGTGCACTGTTCGATACAATCCCTCGCCGGCCGCATCGACGCGGAGCCGTTCCGTGGGGGTGAGCATGGTGACGACCGACAGACATGGCGGTTCTCCGACGAGTGGATGTGGCATGGTGACGCCTTGGGTGGGAAGCCGGTGGCACAACGTGGCACAGCGTCGGCGTCGACGGATTGCGAGCGCATCCTACAGTGGGTGAGTCATGCAGGCGTCATGCGTCGCGAGTATCTTTCACGCAGTCGCTAACCGGGTAATCGCGATCGGTGTTTTTTCAACGCGCCGCTCGAGGAAAGTCCGGGCTTCATTGGGCGCGTTGCCAGGTAACGCCTGGGCGTCGCCGGTGTTGGTCAGCCGGAATGACGACGGATAGTGCCACAGAAAACACACCGCCGACGGCCGTGGGAAACCGCGGATCGGGCAAGGGTGAAAAGGTGAGGTAAGAGCTCACCGCGCGGCTGGTAACAGACGCGGCAGGGTAAACCCCAGCGGAAGCAAGGCCAAATAGGCAGCGAGAGGTGCCCACCTCGACCAAGACGCTGCGGGTAGGCTGCTAGAGGGCGTAGGCGACTACGCTCCGAGAGGAATGATTACCGGGACGGAGCGATCCGTCTTACAGAACCCGGCTTACAGGTTGGCGACGACTCTGAGCGACTGTGATCGTGAAACGCGGACACCGACGATTGTCGGTGTCCGCGTTGTCGTTCTACGCTGAACAACGGTGCTCTCTCACGTCTCGTGCACTTCGTCGTCGTGCGTGCCGCCACGCCGCTCCATGACCCGCGGTGCTTGCATGAGCCCTTGCGCCGGCATCCAGCGACCGGAGAAAACCTGGCGCAGCACACGCCAGATGAGTCGCACCATCATCACCAAGCACACGAGTACGATCAGCGCGATGCCGAGCGTGATGAACGGGTGATGCCAAATCCCGATCGCGACGGCGGCGACCAATAAGAGTTCTATGATGTTGGCTACGCCGTTCGTGAACGGTTCTGGCGAGGCGTCGATGGCGTAGCGAATTCCGAGCTTCGTCGTGTGCGTCGTAATCGCCAGCGCTCCGCCGACGAGCGCGGCGATGAGCACGATTACTGGATCGGCATGCCACGCGGTGGCCGCGGCAAGAATGGCGGCGGCCGGCGGGCGAATCAAACTGTGCAGGGTCTCCCACGCCGACGCGACGCCGGGGATGAGCGTCGCGGTGAAGTCGATCGCGTAGAGTGCGAGAGCGATGCCGATGACGATCCACTCACCCAACGGATCGATCGTGCTCGGCACGTTCGCGATCCAGCCGTACCGGACCGCGAGTCCGGTGATCGCGACCGCCGCATACAAATTGAGGCCGGCCGCGTAAGCCAGTCCCATGCCCTGCACGAGCGTGATGAAACTGAACATTGCGACCGGCCTCCTTCCGGGAGGTCGCGGCGCTCAGTCGAGCAAGCGCAGCGGCATGACGAGACACAGATACGCCGACGGATCGGCCCAACCTTCCGGCTCCAACGTCGCGGCGCGTTCTGGTGCCTTGAACGTCATCCGAACTTCCTCCGTCGGAATGTAGCGCAGGATCTCGAGGAGATAATTCGCGTTGAAGCCGATGTCGAGAGGGTCGCCGGTGTATCGGACCGCTAATTCGTCAGCCGCTTCACCCAAGTCGGGCGTCTGGACGCTGAACTTGAGCATGCCAGCGTTAAAGGACAGCCGAATGCGATGCGTTTGATCCGACGCAATGATCGACATGCGCCGCAATGCGCTCATCAGCGCCGTCCGGTCGGCGATCGCAACCCGGTTGTTGTCCTTCGGAATGACCTGATCGTAATTCGGATATGGTCCCTCGATCAGCCGCGTGAACACCGCGGTGAACGGCGACCGGAAGCCCAAGTGATTTTCGCCCTTGGCGATCTCGAGCTCCTCGTCTTCCGGAAACAGGCGGCGAATCTGCTCGAGCGCCTTGGGCGGCACGATCAGATCCGCGGCCGGCGCGCCACCTGACTTGATCGCCATTTCCATCTTGGCGAGGCGGTGGCCGTTGGTCGCCACCATGCGCATGCTCTCCGGCTTGAGCTCCCAGAGCACGCCATTGAGAATGGGGCGGCTCTCTTCGGTGGAGACCGCGAACGAGGTGTGGGAGATGAGCTTCTGGAGATCGCCGGACCGGATGCGCCAGCTCTCGTTGAACTTCACATTCGGAAATGCCGGAAACTCATCGCGCGGCAGGCCGAGGATCTTGAAGTGCGATCGACCACAGTCGAGCGTGACCCGTTGTTCCCCGACAGCAGCAATGCGGACGGGAGCCGGTGGCAATTCCTTCGCGATCTCGCTGAGCTTCTTCGCAGGGATGGTGATCGCGCCCGGCGTCTCAACGTCGGCCGCGACTTCGGTGGTCACTGCAATGTCCAGGTCCGTTCCCGACAGCCGGATGCCTTTGTCGGTGGCTTCGACCATGATGTTCGCCAGCACCGGCAACGTGGTTTTTGTCGGGATGCTCGCGGCGACCGCGGCAAGACCTTCCTGCAGTTTCTCTCGGGAGATCGTAAACCGCATCGCGCTCCTCTGCTGTGCATAACTTCGCGACCCTAGTAGTTCTCTTTTAAAGAGATAAAAACTAGTAGTCGTAGTAGTGGCTGTTGACGCGTGGAAAACCGCTGGAACTTACATCACTTCAAGCTCTTGGACTATAGCGAGCTCTGTGGAAGACTTGTGGGCAGACACGATTGTCCAGATTTCTCGGACCGCCAAGCTCCACGCGCTGGGACAACTGCCGGCACACTGTGGACAATACGTGCATCCATGTTCAACTCCGGAGACTTTCCAACGCGACCTGAATCTTGGCGACGCGCTGCGCGAACAGTGGTTCTTCCGCCATCATGGCGCCGACGCGCTCCAGACTATGAATGACCGTGGAGTGATCGCGCCCGCCGAACGCCGCGCCGATTTCCACCAACTGCATTCCCAGTAGCTCGCGCATCAAGAACATCGCGACTTGGCGCGGCACCGTGAGATTCTTGGTGCGGGTCTTTGAGCGGAGCCCCTCGTTCGTGACGCCCCATTCCTTCGAGACTGCCTGCTGAATGGCGAAGGTGTTGAGTGGCGAGCTGCCAGGCGCCCCGCCCTCCGTTGCCTTGAGCTTGTCACGCAGCGCGTCGCGGGCGACTTCAACCGTGATCTCGCGGTGCTTGAGCGACGCGTAGGCGAGGAGCTTGATAATCGATCCTTCCAATTCGCGCACGCTCGATCGCACGTTTTCGGCGATGAAGCGAATGACGTCTTCCGGGATCGTCAGCTCGAGATGGTCGACCTGCGCCTTTTGGCGCAGAATCGCGATCCGGTGCTCGAGGTCCGGCAACTCGATGTCGGCAACCATGCCCCACTGAAAACGCGAGACAAGCCGCGCCTCGAGACCCGGGATTTCCGAAGGTGGCCGATCGCTCGTGAGTACGATCTGGCGCCCGCCTTCGTACAGCGCGTTGAACGTGTGAAAGAACTCCTCCTGCATCGCCTCCTTCCCTTTGAGGAAATGGACGTCGTCGACGAGGAGCAGGTCGGTCTCGCGGAATCGCCGGCGGAAGTCAGCAGTCGTGCGGTTCTGGATCGCGGCGACGAGCTCGTTCGTGAACTGCTCGGTGCCGATGAAGGTGATCCGCGTGTCGGGCTTCCGCTGGACGATTTCGTGGGCGATGGCCTGCATCAGGTGCGTCTTGCCGAGGCCGGTGTCGCCGTAGATGAAAAGGGGGTTGTAGACCTTTCCGGGCGCCTGTGCCGAGGCGTGCGCGGCAGCCGCGGCGAGTTCGTTCGACTTCCCGATGACGAAATAATCGAACGTGTAGCGGTCGCTCAATGGTGGCGAGATAGTGCCACTATTCTGTGGTGTCTTCGGCCTCGGCGGCGGCGGCGCGATGAACATGTCCATCTGGGGCCGAGCGCGGCGCTCTTCGGTCACCTTGAAGACAACGGCCATGGGATGGCCTAAAGCGATGGGCGCCATTCCCGCGATGAGGCCGGCGTGCTTGGACTCGTTCCAGTCCGCCGCGAACTGATCCGGCGCCCCGATGTAGATGGTGCTGTCGTCCATCGACAACGCCTCGGTCGGCTCGAGCCACGTCTTAAAGGTCTGCTCGGGGAGCTCTTGTCGAGCTCGATCGAGCAGCCGGCTCCAAGCTTCGTGGGCGGTCAGCGTCATGACGGCGGAACGGGAAAATTCAAGGCGGGGGAGCGAAGCTAGAGGCGCAATGTGGAAAACGCAATCCAGCGTCTGAGCGACGCCAGTCCCGCCCTTGTCCTATCCCTCTGTACGAGATAGCTTTACCGACTGCGCAGAAGTCTCGTTCGTACCGTTTTTGGAGTTGTCCATGGGTAAGCCGACTTATCGTCCCCGCAACAAGCGCCGCATCAAGACTCACGGGTTTCGTGCGCGCATGGAAACCAAGTGGGGACGTGCCGTTCTCAGCCGCCGTCGCAAGAAGGGACGGAAGAGCCTCACCGTCAAGCTCCCGAGCAAGTACGCCGGCGCCTGACGATGGCTTTGCGTTCCCGCGTCGCAACAAGCTGACGCGGGGTGCCGACATTCAGACCGTCATTCGAGAGGGGAAGCGAATTCGGACCGTGCATCTCGATGTCCGGGTCGTCGCTTCCCCTCTTGCTTGTCCGCGGATCGGAATCGTGGTCCCACGTCATCAACATTCTGCGGTCGATCGCAACCGTCTCAAGCGGCGGCTGCGTGACATCGTGCGCATCGAGCTCCTTCCCAGCCTTCGCGCGCAGCCGCCGCTCGACGTCGCCATTCGCACGCGCCACGAAGCCTATGATGCTCCGCTCGACGCGCTCCGCAACGACGTGCGGACGATCCACACCCGCATCGCCGGCGAGTGACGCGATGCGCACCCTGCTCGTTCTGTTCGTCCGCGGCTACCAAGTCACGTTGTCTCCACTGCTTCCAGCCGCGTGCCGCTATTATCCAAGTTGTTCCGCGTACGCCATCGAAGCGCTCGAGCGCCACGGCGCGCTGCGCGGTAGCTGGCTCGCCCTGCGTCGCATTGCACGCTGTCATCCGTTTCGGCCTGGCGGCTACGACCCAGTTCCCTAGCGATCGTTCTCTTCTGCATGGATAGACGCACTCTTCTCGCGCTCCTACTCGTGGCGCTCGTGCTGGTGATCACGCCGATTCTGTTTCCGTCGGCGAAGAAGCCAGCGACTACGCTCACCGACAGCGCCATCGCGCTGCACGGCGCCGATTCGGCGCGGGCGCCAGTGTCGCCGCCGTCGGCGGCGACGACAGCATCGACACCGTCGACGACTGCAGCATCACGCACGACGTCTCCGATACCCACCGTCTCTGCGGCGCCCGCACCAACGGGCTCCGTCGCACCAACCGCGCGACCAGTTGTCGCCGAGTCGGCCGTTGTTGTCGCGACGCCGCGCGCGGAATACGTGCTGCAGAATCCAGGTGCGGGTCTCGCGTCGGTGACGCTGCCAGCGTATCGCTCGCTGCTGCCCGGCAAGCAAGACACCATGCGGCTCATGCCTCCGCGTGGTCCGCTCCTTCATTACCGCCTCGCCCTCGGCCGAGATACCGTGGCGCTCGACACGGTTGCGTTCACGGTTCAACACTCGGGCGCTACGACGACGTTCACAGCGACGTCGCCGGCGATGACCATCGAGTATCAACCGGCCGACGGCTATCGCATGAGCGTTCGTGGAAGCATCACGAACGCGCCGGCGGGTGCTGCATTGGTGATCGATCTTCCGAGAGAGTTTCGGTCGGTCGAAGCAGACACGCTCGACGATCAGCGCCACTTTGCATATGGCTACAAGATTCCGTTTCGCGATGTCGAAAGCATTCAGTTCGGGAAGCTCGACTCGACGAAAATCCGCGCAGACACGGGCTCCATGCAGTGGGTCGACGCGCGCGACAAGTACTGGGTGTTGGCGCTCATGCAGCCGGTTGGAGCGGCGAAGCCGGCGGGAGTGTTTCACGGCCTGACGATGCGCGGCGGAACACGCGTGGGCCGCATCACCCGCAGCGCGTTCGGTACAACCGCGATGCCGCTCAGCAACGGTCAATTCGCCTTCGACGTCTACGCCGGCCCGCAGTCCTGGGAAGCCCTGCACGTACTCGGCAACGATCTCGAGAGCGTGAATCCATACGCGGGCTTTCTGCATCCGGTGGTGCAGCCGTTCGCCACGATCATGTTGCGCGTGCTGCTCTGGATGAAAGCGAACCTCAAGCTGTCGTACGGCTGGGTGCTCGTCGTGTTCGGCGTGGTCATTCGCTTGTTACTCTGGCCGCTCAACCAAAAGGCGATGCGAACGAGCATTGCCATGCAGCGTCTGCAGCCCGAGCTCACCGAGGTGCAGAAGAAGTACAAGAACGAGCCCGACAAGCAGCGCGAAGCGCTGATGAAGATCTATCAATCGCACGGCATGAGCCCGCTCAGCCCCATGCTGGGCTGCTTGCCCATGCTGTTGCCGATGCCAATTCTGTACGCCCTCTATTTCGTATTCCAGAATACGATTGAGTTCCGCGGTGTGCCGTTCCTCTGGTTGTCCGATCTCTCGCTGCGCGACCCCTACTACATCATTCCGGTGTTGATGGGCGCGTCGATGTTCCTGCTGTCGTGGATCGGCATGCGGGCGATGCCGCCGAATCCGCAGACCGCAATGATGAGCTACATGATGCCGGTGCTGTTCACGGTCATGTTCCTCAACTTTGCGTCGGGGCTGAACCTGTACTACGCGGTGCAGAACATCGCCGCGTTGCCCCAGCAGTGGATGATCACGCGCGAGCGAGCGAGAGCCGGCCTACCGGCGCCGACGCTGCCGGGAATGGGAGGAGGCGGGAAGAAAACGTAGGGGCGACGGGCGTGGCTCGATGGTCGAGGCCCTTTCGTTGCCTCTCTGGCTCCAGCCTCAACCATCGACGCTATGAAAGTCACCTACATCGGCCACGCGACACTCCTTCTCGAAATCGGCGGTGCCACGCTCCTCACCGATCCAAATTTCGACGAAAGCCTGGGGAGAATTCTTCCGCGTGTGTCCGCGCCGGGGATTGCACTCGAACAACTGCCGCGGCTGGACGGGATTCTGCTGACGCACGCGCACGCAGACCACCTGTCGTTCGATTCGCTCGATCGGTTGCACCTGTTGCAGGCGAACGTTCCGATCTTCGCGCCGCCGGTCATCGCGCGCTGGCTCAAGCGGCGCGGATATCCGCATGCCGTCGAGCTCGCCCCCGGCGAGACTGTCCACGTCTGCGAGGTCACGATTCACACCGCCAGCGCAACGCATCGCGGAAATCGATATGGCTTCGATCGCTGGCGGAGCGCGGCGAACATGTACCTGCTCGATGCCGGTGAGACGATCTTCTTTGCCGGCGATACTGCGCTCGTGGCCGACACGCATCATCTCGTGGAACGCGTGCTTTGGAACCGTGGCCGCGAGCTCGATCTCGCGTTGCTACCCATTGGCTACGCGCCAGCGTGGAAGCCCGGTTTCCGAAAGGGACACCTCACGCACGAAGATGCGCTCGTGCTCTTCGAGAAGCTGCGAGGGCGCGTACTCATCCCGTATCACTGGGGCACGTTCCGACACGTCACGGCCACGGCGCACGACGCGATTCGCCGACTTCGCGAACGCCTCGAGTCGCACCACTTGGCTGCCGCTGTGCGCATCATTGAGCCCGGGGAATCACTCGAGCTCGACGCGGAATCGTCGACTGCATGACTGACGCGCGCGGCGACACGCGAACGAACGGCGACGACCGCGAGAATCCATTCGATCTGTCTGATACGATCGTGGCCGAGGCAACCGTGTCCGGCCGCGGCGCTTTGGCGATCGTTCGCATTGCTGGCCCGCGCGCACACGCGATGGCTCGCGATGCATTGTCAGCGTGGCCCAACCATCCGCGTCACGCCGTCCTGAGCGATGTGCGCGATGCGAGTGGCGCGGTGCTCGATCAGTCGATCGTCGTTCGCTACGACGCGCCAGCCTCGTTCACCGGCGAAGACGCCGTGGAAATCATCACCCACGGCGGCCTCGTCGTTCCGACGACCGTTCTCGCGGCGCTCATCGCGCGCGGAGCGCGTCCGGCGCAGCGCGGCGAGTTCACGCGGCGAGCGCTGCTCAACGGCAAGCTCGACATTCTGCAGGCCGAAGCAACGGGCGATCTCATCGCAGCCGACTCGCGCGCCGCGCAGCGCGTGGCGCTCAGGCAGCTCGACGGCGGTTTGAGCCGTCGCGTCCTGGCGCTGCGCGACGATATGATCGGCCTCGAAGCGCTCATCGCGTACGATATCGATTTTCCGGAAGAGGACGACGGGCCAATCGCGCCGAAGAGAATCCTCAACGCCACCGATGCGCTGATCACGGCGATCGAAGGCTTGCTCGCCACTGCCCGGAGCGGCGAGCTCGTGCGACAAGGCGCGGTCGTCGTGCTCGCTGGCGCGCCGAATGTCGGGAAGTCGTCGCTGTTCAATGCACTCGTCGGCGAGCGGCGCGCGATCGTCACCGACATTCCTGGCACCACGCGCGATGCGATCGAAGCGGTGATCGACACACCTACGGTTCCGCTTCGACTCGTCGACACCGCCGGCCTCCGCGACACTGCGGACGTCGTTGAGCGACTCGGCGTGGAGGTCAGCGAGTCCTATCTCGAGCGCGCCGCAGTGATTCTCGCCTGTGTAGACGGCATTGACTCGGCGACCGCTGTCGGCAACGCCATCGCGAACCGCGCGGCGACGATCATCGGTGTACGCACCAAGATCGACGTACTTCCGGCCGCCGCAGACGAATTAGTATCAATTAGATCAAAAATCGGCGGCGATTCCGTCGTCGCTGTCAGTGCCGAAACAGGGGCCGGCATCGACGAACTCGTTCGCACGATCGAGCGCGCCGTCGCCGCCGATGTGCTTCCAGCCGATGCGGACGCGCCACTACTCACGCGTGAGCGACACCGTCACGCGGTTGCGCACGCGCTCGACGAGGTACGCGCGTTCCGTCACGCGTGGCAATCCGACGCGCTACCGGCGCCTGTCGCCGCCGTGCATTTGCGCGAAGCCATTACCGCGCTCGAGGACTTGATTGGCGCGGTGGATGTTGAAGACGTGCTCGACGAAGTGTTTCGTCGGTTCTGCGTAGGGAAGTAGCGCGGCTCTCTACTCGAGCAACGCGACCAACCCAACCAAGCGAACCTACGCCGTCATCGCCTCGGCTTGACCGAGTGCGGCGATCTCGCCGGCGTTGGCGCGAATCGTCCACGCGAGTCCGCGGGCGGCAATGGCCGGCTCGCACAGTCGGGCGCCGAGGTAGTAGCCGGCTCGCTCGGGGAGAACGTAGCGGTCTACGGTGCGCGCTTCGTCGCTCATGCCGCCGGACAAATAGCGCAGGCGCAAGCCGAGTCCCGACTGGTCGAGATCGCCGGCGATGGCGCGCGACATCACAGTGTCGAGTTGTCGCACGTCGGCGTACTGGCGACGCTCGTATCCGAAATACTCCCACGCGGCGTGTCCCGGGCTAATGGCGCGCGAGGTGTGCACCGCGAGGCCTTCGTTGATCAACAGCTCGCGAAGCGTCGCCCGTCGCCCGGTGTCCCAGTACGAGTAGTAGCCGGCGGACTCGCCGATGATCTCACGCAGCTCGCTTCGACTCGTGGGCGATGTGTATCGCACCACGTGCGCGATCTCGTGCGCGAGCCACAGCGGCAGTAGCTCGGGATCGAGGCCCAGGCCTTCGGTCTCGGGGTTGGACACGCCAGTGAAGTGCTCGAGACAGGCGAACGCAATGCCGCGCCCGTCGACGACCAATTCGCCGGCGTTTGCCGCGCCGACGCCGACCATGAGCACGACGTCGACGTCGCAGTCCATTTCAAGGAGCTCACGACATTGGAGCTCGGTGGAGCGCGCGAGCGCGACGATGTCGATGCGATCGAGCATCGTCTTCAGATCATCGCGGCCCGCGGTGACGGCAGCGCGCGCTATGTCGGTGAAATGCGCGCTGTCCGGATCGATGACGTAGTTGTTCCAGTACGGCTCGAGGATCTTGCGGTGTGATGCGAAGTAGCGCTGGTAGGCGGCGAGGCGATCGGTGCTATCGAGAACAGCAAAAAAATCAGGAAGCAGGTTGATCAGCATTCGACCGGGCGCGGGGAGGGCGTCGCAACGCTCACTTCGGACGCGGAATGATAGTGATCGGAAGAAACGCGTACAAGAGCGATGAAGGCTCCGCGACGATCGGTGTGGTACATGGCACAGTTTTTCCCTTTACTGGTCACCAGCAGCACAGAAGCAGCACAGAAGACGCAAGGGAAGGCAGCACGAAGCAGAGAGGCACCGATGACTACGCTACAGCAAGTCGAGCTCCAATGTCCCATTTGCGAGACGCGGTTTCGCTCGCAATCGGTTGTGTCGACGAATTCATTCGGCGGCAAGCGGACGGACTTTCACGAGCGGGCCGCCGGCACGCAGCCGCTGCCGTATCTGATTCATACCTGTAATCGTTGCGGATATTCCGGCTCGGATCGCGACTTCACCGACGAGGCTGATGTCTCGCCCGTGCTCAAAGAGCGCGTGTGGAACGAGCTCGCGCCGTGTATCACATGCGGCACGTTGTCTGGCTCCGAGAAGTACGAAGCCGCAGCAAAGGTCTCAGAGTGGCAGGGCATGGAGCCGCGTCACGTCGCTGATCTGTTGCTTCGTGCCGCGTGGTGTTGCGTGGACGAAGGCGACATCGAAGCCGAGCGGTACTTCCGGCGCAAAGCGGCGTGGAAATTCGAAGAGGCGCTCAACGGGTTCGACGGCGTCGCGCGAGAAGAGCGCGCAGTGTTGACGTACCTCGTGGGCGAGCTGTGGCGTCGCGTGGGCGACATGGAGCAGGCCACGAACGGCTTCAATCGCGTCGCATCAGAAGTCGTCGACGCGCAGACGCAGCAGTGGGTCATTGATGCGGCGCGGCAGCAGAGAGATTGTCCGCGCGAGTGGTTTGGGTGAAGGCGAGGCGGCGAAGCCGCCGGTGGAACGGATGGAAAGGTGGAAGGGCGGAACGCTAAAGGCACACCAGACTCAGTCGGGTTTCGTTCCACCGTTTCACCCTACCACCGTTTCACCCTACCACCGTTCCACCAGCGCGCCGCAAGCGCGCTAGCGCGTCCCAAACAGCCGATCGCCCGCATCTCCGAGTCCGGGCAAGATGTAGCCGGAGTCGTTCAGCTCACGATCGAGCGCCGCGCAGTACACGACGACGTCCGGATGCGCCGCTGCCAGACGCTGCACTCCTTCCGGCGCCGCGACGATGCACATGAACCGAATGCGCGTCGCGCCCGCGCGCTTGAGCGATGACACGGCCGCTGCGGCGCTGCCGCCCGTCGCCAGCATTGGATCGAGCAGAAAGAAATCGCGCTCGCCTGCGTCGCTCGGCACCTTGAAGTAGTAGTCGACCGGCTGGAGCGTGTCGTGGTCGCGATAGAGACCAATGTGGCCGACACGCGCGCCGGGAACGAGACGGTAAATGCCTTCGACCATGCCTAACCCGGCCCGCAGAATCGGCACGAGCGTGAGCTTCTTGCCGCTCACCCGCTTGCCGTGCGTGCGCTCGAGCGGCGTCTCGACGACCGCATCCTCGAGGGCGAGGTCGCTGGTCGCCTCGTAGGCCATGAGCATGGCGATCTCGTCGACGATCTCCTTGAAGATCTTTGTCGGTGTCTCGCGATCGCGCAGGATGCTGAGCTTATGCTGCACGAGCGGATGCGAAACCAGGCGCAGCGTCGGAAAGGCCGGGGTGGTGTCCATGGCGCGCAAGCTACCATTCTCGCGCCCGCGAATGAATACCGACTGCCGGGCCTCGCCGCGCAGGACGCGCGCATTTGGCTACCTTTCCACCCATGCTCCCGCGGCGACGTGCAAGCTGGCTGCAGCTCGGCTGGACTCTGGGCTTTCTCCTGCTCGGCACGTGGGTCATGTCGCTCGTTGGCGTGCTGTTCTGGGAGCGGCGCGACAACGCGCGTCCCGCGTCCGCGATCGTGGTGCTGGGCGCGGCTCAGTACGTAGGACATCCGTCGCCGGTGCTACGCGCCCGACTCGATCACGCGATCGACCTGTACCGTCGCGGTCTCGCGCCCAAGATGATTTTCACCGGCGGGTTCGGGGATCACGACACCACGAGCGAAGCCGCGGTCGGACAGAAGTACGCGATCGAGCACGGAGTTCCGCCCCGCGCCATTCTCATCGAGAACAGCGGGCGATCTACGTCGGAGTCGCTGCAGAACGTCGCGCGACTGATGGACGCCGAGCCGTCACGCGACGTGATTCTGGTGAGCGACCCATTTCACATGCTGCGCCTTTCGATTCTTGCGCGTCGTTACGGCATGACGCCGTTCGCGTCGCCCACGCGAACGAGCCCGATCTCGTTCAGCAGAAAAGAGTCGTGGAAATACGCGCTCGCCGAATCGGTCAAGGTGCCGGTGGCATTTCTGCTGGAGCGCCGCGATCCGGCTGGCTCGTAGCGGCTGGCGCGACGGCACGGCGCAGCCAGTCCCAGTAGGCGCGACCACCGACCGCTGCAACATCGTTGTGGCCGGCGCCCGGAACGATCAGCAGCTCGCCTTTGTGTTTGGCTGCCGCGAACACTTCGCGCCCCATGCGCGTCGGCACGACCGGATCTGGGTCGCCGTGCGAGACCCAGACGGGGCAATCGAGTGAGCTCACGCGCATCACAGTGTCGAAGTGCACGCGCGAGATCATTTCCCAAAAGAGACTCAGACCAGGTGTGATCATTCGCTCGGCCATCGCTCGGGCGGACGTCAGCGGCGACTGCAAGACGAGCACACGCGGCGTCTCCGCGGCGGCAAGCTCGGCGGCGATCGCCGATCCAAGCGAGTGACCGAAATACACTGTGTTGTCGCGCGGTGCACCGAGCTCCGCGCGCGCGTACTCGAGTGCCGCGCGCGCGTCGTAGGCCGATGTGGCGTATGTCGGACGACCAGCCAACGCGTCGTAGCCCCGGTATTCTGGAAGCACGACGCATGCATTGGTCTCCCTCGCGACGGCAGTGGCCCATGGTACGAACCATCGGGCAATGTCGGCGTTGCCATGGAACGCGATGATGACCGCGCTGTGTGGCGTACAGTCGCCGACCACGTACGCAAACAATTGAACGCCGTCAGATGTTTGGTAGCTGATCTTTCGAGCAGCGACGTCGCTCGGAGGAACGCGTAACGGAGGTTGGAACACGACCCGTTCCTGGAAATACCAGAGCGTCAGCAGCCACGCCGCGTAACAGGCGACGAGGCCGATGGCGATGAGCAAGAGCGCGCGGATCATACGCGCACGCTCTGTCGGACTAGAGTCAGGGTTCCTGAGGTCGCCACAGGAGTGCAATTTAGAGCGATGCGTATTCCGATCGAAACTTTTCGTTTGTCCAACGGCCTGTTCGTTACGCTGTCCGAGGATCATACCGCGCCGATCGTCGCCGTGAACCTCTGGTATCACGTCGGGTCCGCCAACGAGCCACCTGGGCGGACGGGCTTTGCCCACTTGTTCGAGCATATGCTCTTTCAAGGTTCAGCAGACGTGAAGGCCAACGAACACTTCGAGCTCGTGGCGCGCGCCGGCGGAACGTTGAACGGCTCGACGTGGCTCGAGCGGACGAACTACTTCGAGACGCTTCCATCCAATCAGCTCGAGATCGCGCTCTGGCTCGAGGCGAATCGCATGGGCAAGCTGCTGCCGGCGATGACGCAGCAGAAGCTCGACAATCAGCGCGACGTCGTGATGAACGAACGACGCTGGTCCATGGACAACCAGCCGTACGGTTCGTGGATGGAGAAATTGCCGGCGCTCTGTTTTCCGGAAGAGCATCCGTTCCATCATTCGCTGATGGGGTCAATGGAGGATCTCACGGCGGCGAGCCTCGACGATGTCGCGCAATTCTTCAGCACGTATTACACGCCCGACAATGCGGTTCTTTCGATTGCCGGCGATTTCGATCCCGCCGATGCGCGGCAGATGATCGAACGGCACTTCGGCGTCATTCCTCGCGGGAAAGGCAAACCACCGCTGCCCGACATGTCGCTGCCGCCGGTGTTCGGCCAATGGAAGCGCGAAGTCGTTCCCGACGACGTCATGCTGCCACGTCTTTTCCTCGCGTTCCGTTCGCCCGCGTTTGGTACGGAGGAGTACTACGCTGCGAGCGTGTGCGGTGCAGTACTCGGCCTCCGCAACGGCAGCCGACTGCGCCGTCGCCTCGTGCGCGAGCGACAGATCGCCGCCGAGGTATCAGCGTTTACATACGATTTGACGAAAGGCAGCGATTTGCTCGTCGTCGATACCACTGCGCGTCCCGGCATTCCCGCCGAGCAGCTCGAGCAGGAGGTGGCGTACGAAATCGACACGATCGTGCGCGACGGACTCGAGGACGCTGAGGTGCAGCGCGCCGTCGCGGTGATTCAGACGATGTTCGTGTCGGGCATGCAGGAAGCCGGCGATCGCGCCGATCGACTTTCGATGTTCGCCACCTACCTCGGGCGGCCGGAGGCGATCAACGAAGAGGTCGATCGGTACAAAGAAGTGACGACAGCAGCGGTGAATGAATTCGTGCGAACTCGACTCGACGAGAACAATCGCGCGAGCCTCTTGTACGTCCCGAAGGAAGAATCGCCGAGCGAGCTCGTTGGTGCCGGCAGCGCTGCGGAGGCGAGATGACGGCGGTCGTCGACAGCACGTCGGTACGACCGACGCCAGGACCGCCGCGCGAATATCGATTTCCCGCCTTCGAACGACGACAGCTCGAGAACGGATTGCAACTCGTTGTCGCTCCGGTCACGAAGCTGCCGCTCGTCACAGTCGCGGTGCTGATTGACGGCGGCGCAATCTGTGATCGCGCCGGCAACGAAGGGACTGCGGAGCTAGTCGCGAAGTTGATGGTCGAAGGCACGGAGAAGAGCGACGGCGCCGAGCTCGCGGAGCGGTTCGAGCGACTCGGCGCGTCGATCGACGCGCATGCAGATTGGGATTCCGCGGCGGTGACGATGACCACGCTGTCGGAAAATCTCGCGGAAGCATTCGACTTGCTCGGCGAAGTGATTCGTTCGCCGGCGTTCCGCACGCGCGAAGTCGAGCGACTCAAAGCCGAGCGGCTCGCCGGTCTCATGCAATTGCGCACCGATCCGGGCGGCCTCGCCGACGAGCTGTTCCCGCGCTTTCTCTACGGGGCCGACTCACGCTACTCGCGGGCAGATGGCGGCGACGAGACCAGCGTCGAGGCGATCGAGCGCGAGCACATCCTGGCGTTCTACGAGACGCGCTACTTGCCCGGCTCGTCGACGGTGATCGTCGCCGGCGACGTGAGTGTCGACGAAGCTGAGCGGCTCGTGCGTCGCGCGCTCGGCGGATGGACCGGGGGAGCCGCGCCGACAGTTGTCGGGGATGACTTGCCCGCGAAGCGCGAGCGCGGCGTTCACATCATTGCCAAGAGCGACGCTCCGCAGTCGGAATTGCGCATTGGACACGTCGGCATTCCGCGCAATCACCCGGATTTCTTTCCGGTGAATGTGATGAACGCCGTACTCGGCGGATTGTTCAACTCGCGCATTAATCTCAACCTGCGCGAAGTGCACGGATACACGTACGGCGCGTTCTCGAGCTTTCAGTGGCGCCGCCAGGCGGGTCCGTTCGTGGTATCGACGGCTGTGAAGTCCGACATCACCGACGCGGCCGCGCGAGAGATTCTCACGGAGATCGACCGCATGCGCGCCGAGCCCATCTCGGCGGATGAGTTGTCGTTGGCGACGAGCTACTTGGACGGTGTGTTTCCAATTCGCTTCGAGACGACGTCCGCGATCGCGGCGGCGCTCGGCGTGCTCGTGGTGCACAAGCTGCCGGAAGACTATTACGACAGGTATCGCGAGCGAGTGCGCGCGCTCACGGCAGATCAACTGCTGTCCGCGGCGCGAACGTATCTACATCCAGACGAACTGCAGATGGTCGTCGTCGGCGACCCATCGATCGTACGCGGTCCGCTCGAAGCGCTCGGCTTCGGAAAAACGATCGTGTACGACACGCATGGAAACGCGACGTCATGAGCGGTAAAGTCGGCGACGGCGAACGACCCGCGTCCGCGGTCGAGCCTGGCCAAATCAGCAGCCGGCGCATTCACACCGGCAAGATCATCAAGCTCGACAGCGATACTGTACGCTTTCCGGACGGGTCGGTCGGCGAGATGGACATGATCCGGCATCCCGGCGCGAGCGCGATCGTTCCGTTTCTGAGCGACCCCGTCGGGGGCGATCCGACGATTCTGTTGCTCAAGCAGTATCGATACGCCGCGGATCAATTTCTCTACGAGATTCCCGCGGGCCGATTGGACCCGGGCGAAGAACCGCGGGACTGCGCGGTTCGCGAGCTGCGTGAGGAGACCGGCTGCTCGGCCTCAGCCATGGAATTCCTCACGACGATGTACACGACGCCGGGCTTTACTGACGAGAAGATCCACCTCTTCATGGCCACCGGCCTGGAGCATGGTGAGGCGGCGCGGGAGGCTGACGAGTTCATCACTTTGGAAACGATGACTCTGTCGCGAGCCCTTCAGTTGATCGAGAAGGGAGAGATCAAAGACGCCAAGACGACTCTCGGGATCCTTTTCGCTGCGGGTTTTCGCGCGGGTCGCTGAGAAAACCCTTGGCGGTCAGGTTGTGTCAAAACTGAGACAGCCCAAGGGCTCCATTCTCAGCTGACGTCGCGATTTTAGGACAGACCGCCCCGCCGCCTGCAGCCGCAGAGAGCGCATAACCCATTTAATACCAAAGCATTAACGCCGAGTTCCAAACGGCGTCTAATGGGCATACAGTCTGCCTTTACCGGTTATCACAGACAGTCAGTCCGGAAGGCTTGTAGATCGAATCTGTTCTGTCTTCCAGTTCGTACCCTGTAGTAGGACAAAGGGGGCCATATGGCTGAAGTCGCATTCAAGCGGGCGCCGTTGCCTGGACAGGCGACGAGAGAACGGCTCAAGGGTCAGGATGACGCTGCGGTAGTCACGTCGTTCCTCGGCGGCGAAGAGCGTGCATTCCAGGAGCTGGTCGAGCGCTATCAGACGCGCTTGCTGAACTTCATATATCGAACGATCGGCGATCGCGAGAAGGCCGAGGATCTCGTCCAAGAGGTCTTCATTCGGGTCTATCGCCACATTCACCGCTTCGATCGTACGAAGAAGTTCTCGACCTGGGTGTACACGATCGCTTCGAACTTGGCGAAGAACGAGTTGCGGAATCGGTCGCGCAATCCGCTCGTGCTGTTCCAGACGATCAAGGGAAATTGGGAGGACGAAGACCGCCCTCTGCAGTTCGAGGACACCACGGCGCGCCCCGACGACATGTATCGCAAGCGTCATTTGCGCGAGCTCGTCGAGGAAACCGTGGCGAAGCTGCCGGAGCACCATCGCCAGGTGTTCGTGCTGCGGGAGCTCGAAGGCAAGTCGTACGAGGAGATCGCCGAGATCACCGACTGCAATCTCGGAACGGTCAAGTCGCGGCTGAACCGGGCACGGAACGCGTTTGCGTCGATCATCGAGCCGAAGATCGACTAAACGGCAGGTCGCATCTCGAGCGGGTTAAAGGGATCGGTGTCAGACATGGCGACACCGGTCCCTTTGTGTATTTTGATTTCGCATGCTGCTGACGCCGGCAGCCGGGACAGGCGGCTCCGGAACCCTCCATGGGTCGCCGGGTACCGACTGACGAATCACTAGTCCCGTACACGGTTGCCCTGATGGATTGTCGCGAGTTCCGGAACAAACACGTTGCCTTTGTCGATGACCTGCTGCCTGCAGTCGAAATGGAGGCATTGCAGCGTCATTTGACGGTTTGCTCACGATGTTCGCGGCAGGACACGGCCGTGCGGCGCAGCCTGTTGCTCGTCCGCAATCTTCCGGCGATCGAGCCGTCGCCCGAGTTCATGGCGCGGTTGAACGCACGACTGCAGCATGTGGATCCGGCGTCGCGCGACGACGTCGTCTCGTTCTCGGTTCGACTATCGTCGGTCGGCGCGGTCGCGGCGCTCGCGGCAGGTCTCGTCGCGGTAGCGTACATGGCGATTGAGACGAGCAACTATTACGCACCGCCGGTGGGAACGCAGTCGCCATCCGCGGTTGTGAGTGTGTCATCGGATCCTGCGTCGTCGATGGGCGATGCGGCATTCGTCGCCTCTGTTTCGACTG
The DNA here is from genome assembly GCA_036499625.1 of Gemmatimonadaceae bacterium. GTDB lineage: Bacteria > Gemmatimonadota > Gemmatimonadetes > Gemmatimonadales > Gemmatimonadaceae > JAQBQB01. The sequence continues at coordinate 51,425 of DASYDJ010000042.1, read as the reverse complement.
GAATGCCAGTGTGGCCCGCGGTGCTGATGCTGGGCCAGGCTCCGATGCGATTCGCCGATCTGGATTTCCGCGACACCGACGGCGCGCGGTAGCTCCGGTTCGACCGCCCAGCCTCTCGTTGCTGCGGCACGAGGTTGGTGCACCCAATCACGAAAACAGATCGTATATTGGACGGCATGTCATCGGCCGCCGATACCAAAGCGCTTCGCGCCGCCATCAAGGCGCGCGAATTCGCGCCCGCATACTATCTGCACGGCGATGACGATTATCTGAAGGACGAAGAGCTCAAGCGTATTATCGACGCGGCCGTCGATCCGGCGACGCGCGATTTCAACTTCGAGGTCCTGCGCGGCGCCGAGGTTGACGCCGAGACACTCGGCACGATGGTGAGCACGCCGCCCATGATGGCGGACCGCCGGGTGGTGGTGATTCGAGACGTCAATGCGCTCAAGAAAGACGCGCGCGCCGCGCTCGACAAATATCTGAAATCGCCCGCGCCGGATTCGCTGCTGCTGCTCGTGGGCGCGTCAGGCGCCAAGTCGGATGCGGGGCTCACGAAGTCGACCACGGCGATCGAGTTCGAGCCATTGACGGGGAACCGCATTCCCAAGTGGATTGCGTATTACGTCGAGCACGACTTGGGCGGCACGATCACGCCGGGTGCGGTCACGTTACTCCAGGAGGCGGCTGGGACGGACCTGAGCCAACTCCGCGTGGAGCTGGACAAGCTCGCGAGCTACGCCGGCGGCGGCCCGATCAACGAAGCTGCGGTGTCGGCAGTCGTTGGGGTGCGGCCCGGCGAGACGATGGGCGATTTCCTGGATGCCGTTGCGCGGCGCGATGCTCCGCGCGCGCTCGAGATGCTTCCTGTCATCTTGCAACAGCCCAAGGCCAGCGCGGTCACCATCGTCATGGCGCTCACCGCGCAGACGCTTGCAGTGGGCTGGGCACAAGCGGCGCGGGAGCGGGGCACCCATCCGGCGAAGTTGAACGGGGATCTGTTCAACTTGCTCAAGGAATCTGGCGGGGTGTACACCGGCCGATCGTGGGGCGAGTTCGTCGCGGCGTGTGTCCGCGCTTCGGACGTCTGGACGGCGCCGGCAGTGGCCGAGGCACTCGAGGCATTGCTCGACGCCGATGCGTGTCTCAAGGATACTCGTCTATCGTCCGACGATCAGCTTCTCGCCACACTCGTGCTGTCGTTGTGCGGGTCGGCATCCCGCCGCCGCGCGGCGTGATTTTCTAACATACTGATTCTCGAATGCCCCTTCGTTTCTTGCGTATCGCGGCCATCGGTTTCGTCGCGTGCCTCGCCGGCGCGCCAGGCGTTGCCTCGGCGCAGGCCCGCGCGGCGCACCACGTGCTCACGCCCGACTCGGTGTATGCGCACGCGAAGCAGCTCGTCGTCAACGGCAACGGAGCCGCCGGGCGATTGCTCGTCGACTCGATGGTCGCCGCCGCAGATCCCGGAACGCCGGCGTACGCCGAGGCGCTGTATTGGCGCGCGTCGCTATCGGCGTCGATGAAGGATGCGGAGCGTGATCTTCAGAGAATTGTGATTGAGTATCCGCTGGCGCCGCGGAGTGCCGATGCGTTGCTGCAGCTTGGGCAGCTCGAGGCCATGCGCGGCGACAACGCGGCCGCGGAAACACATCTCGCGCGCTTTCTGCTCGAGAATCCGGCGAGCCCGGAACAGGGTCGCGCGGGACTGCAGCTCGTTCGCATCGCATTCGAGCAGAACGACGCGCGGGAAGGATGCATCGCCCTCGGCCGCGCATTGCACGCTGTGCCCACGGACCAGATCGAGCTGCGCAACCAGCTGCAGTATTACTCGCCACGTTGTGCCGGCGTGGATACGACGAATACGCCCAAACCGGAGACGCCGCCCGGCGCGACGACAGCCAAGGCGAAAGGCAAGGTCGCGCCTACGACAGCAACAAAGACGACGTCTAAAGGAACGGCGAAGCCGGCAGCGAAAGCGACAGGCAAGGCGGCATCCGATTCAACGGAATCAACGGATACGTCAGTGCACAGCAATGGTGGGAGCTTCACCCTGCAAGTCGCTGCCTATTCGTCCAAGCCGGAAGCCGACGCACTGGCCAAGAAGCTCGCCGGCCGTGGACTCGACACGTACGTGGTCGGAACAAAGAAGCCATTCCGCGTGCAGGTGGGTCGCTATCCGACGCGCGCCGCGGCCACCGCCGCGGCGAAGAAGCTCGAGGCGAGAAACGTCAAAGGGTTCATAACGACCGTCGCCAAAGACGACGAGTAGTCGCGTGTCGCAAACGCCGCTCATGCTGCAGTACCGGGAGATCAAGGGGCGTCATCAAAACGCGATCCTGTTCTTTCGCATGGGCGAATTTTATGAGATGTTTTATGACGACGCGGAGACGGCGTCGCGGGTGCTCGGACTCACGCTCACGTCGCGCAACAACGGCGGCGCGGCGGAAGTGCCGCTGGCCGGCGTTCCGGTCAAGGCCGCTGGCGACTATGTGCGCCGTTTGGTCCAGCGTGGTTTTCGCGTCGCGATTTGCGAACAGGTCGAAGATCCGAAAGTCGCCAAAGGCGTGGTGCGCCGCGAAGTCGTAGAAACCGTTACGCCTGGCGCGGCATTCTCGGACGACCTGCTCGACGGAACGCGCAACAACTTCATCTGCGCCGTGAACGCGGGCCCCGGTACTCGTAACGCCGCCGGCGACGAGTTGGTCGGCGTCGCTGCCGCCGATGTGTCCACCGGCGAGATCCGGCTCGTGCTGTCGACGCTCGCCGAGCTCGATCCGTTGCTGGCGAGATTGTCGCCGCGAGAGATCCTGCTTCCATCGGGGTCGCGCGCGCCCCTTCCGCCGTCTCGCAACGACGCGCTCGTGACTGAGCGGGAGGGATGGGAGTTCGACGAGCCGCTCGCCCGCGAGGACATCTCGCGCCAATACGGCGTGCTTTCCCTCGAAGGACTCGGCATCGACGCGAGCGATTCGCTGGCAGTCGGCGCGGCCGGAGCACTCCTCCGCTATCTGCGCGAGCTCCAGCCAGCCGGTTTGCCGCAGCTCGCGCGTCCAATGATCGAGCGTCCGGGCGGCGTCATGCCGCTCGACGAAATGACGCGTCGAAATCTGGAGTTGGTGGAGTCGCTGCGCGGCGGTGGAACCGAGGGCACGCTGTTGTCGGTGCTCGACCGCACCGGAACGCCCATGGGCGCGCGTCTGCTGCGTCACTGGATTCTCGCGCCGCTCACGGAACGCGCGGCGATCGATGCACGGCTCGATGCCGTTTCGACGTTGGCCGCGGACATCGTGACGCGCGACGCGATGCGTGCGGCACTCGACGACGTGCGCGATGTGGAACGGCTCGCGGCGAAAGCAGTCGCGGGGCGCAGCACGCCGCGCGAGCTGCGCGCGTTGGGCGATTCGCTGTGTGCGTTGCCCGCGGTGGCGAATGCGTTGCATCGCGTTGCGGCGTCCGGTCGTTTGACGGCGATTCGCGACGGGTGGGACAACGCTGCAGAGTTGGCGTCGCACCTCTGCTCGACACTCGTCGAACGGCCACCGATCGCGGTGGGCGACGAGCCGACGATCGCGACCGGCATCGACCACGATCTCGATGCGTTGCGCGAACTTCGCGACGGCGGCAAGGATGCGATCGCGCGCATTCAAGCGGATGAGCGCACGCGCACTGGAATCGGGTCGCTCAAGGTCGGCTTCAACAAGGTGTTCGGGTACTACATCGAGATTACGAACTCGAACCTGCACTTGGTGCCGCCGGACTTTCAGCGGCGGCAGACGATTACGTCGGGCGAGCGCTTCGTGACGCCGGCGCTCAAGGAGTACGAGGAGCGTGTGCTCACGGCAGCGGAGCGCATCGAAACGCGCGAACGCGAACTGTTCGAGCACGCGCGCAGTGTGGCTGGCCGCGAGATTGGCCGACTGCAGGCGATCGCGCGCGTCGTCGCCGAGCTGGACGTGTTGAGCACATTGGCTGATGTTGCGACGCGCGAAGGGTATGTGCGGCCCACGATTCAGGATGACTTCGCGCTCGCGATCACTGCGGGCCGGCATCCCGTCGTCGAACGGATGATGCCGCGCGACAAGTTCATTCCGAACGATCTCGATCTGCCCGAAGATGCTCGCATGATCATTCTCACCGGGCCGAACATGGCCGGTAAGTCGACCGTGTTGCGGCAGATCGGCCTGATCGTGCTGATGGCGCAGATGGGCAGCTTCGTACCTGCCGCCTCGGCGAGCGTTGGCGTGGTCGACCGCATCTTCACGCGCGTTGGCGCGAGCGACAATCTCGTTCGCGGTCAGTCGACGTTCATGGTGGAGATGAGCGAAACGAGCGCGATTCTCCACACGGCAACCTCGCGCAGCCTCGTGCTTCTCGACGAGATCGGACGCGGCACCGCGACCTATGATGGCGTGTCGATCGCGTGGGCTGTGACCGAGCATTTGCACGAGAGCACCGGCTGCAAGACCGTGTTCGCGACGCACTACCACGAGCTGACGCAGCTCTCCGAAGAGTTGGGCGCGCTCAGGAACTACAACGTCGCGGTGCGCGAAGCCGGCGATCAGATTCTGTTTCTGCATAGGTTGCAGCCGGGCGGAGCAGACCGTTCGTATGGCATTGAAGTGGGACGACTGGCCGGGTTGCCGGCGCCGGTGATTGCGCGGGCGCGGCAAATACTCGCGCTCCTCGAGGGCGAGCAGCTCGTACGCGGCGAACACTTGGGCGTGGCTCCGCCGGGTCGCCGAAAGTCCGCTGCGCCAATCGCTCCCACCGATCAGCTCGGATTGTTCGGATTGGCGCCGCATCCTGTAGTGGCACGCCTCGCGGCGCTCGATCCCAACGCCATGACGCCTCTCGAGGCGCTGACGGCGCTGGCAGCATTGGTGAGTGAGGCAAAGGCATAGCGCTGGCTGTCGCCGGTTGTCGCCGGTTGTCATCCCGAGCGTATGCGAGGGATCTTGCGTCTGCCGTCTGATAATTGGCGCGACGGGAGATCCCTCTGTCGCTTCGCTCCCTCGGGATGACAACGGGGCTTCGGTCCCTCGGGATGACAGCAGGGTTTGGTCCGCCTTACATTGCGTCATGGTCCGCTCGCTCCTCGCCCTGGCGATTGCTGCTTCGATGGTCGCCGGGTGCCGGAAAGAGTCCGCGCCACCGCGAATGCCGCTGGCACGCGATCCGGGCCCTCGGCCCGACGAGATGCCGGCATTGCTCAACTCGCAGTTGCCGTTCAGGTACCCGGCGGCGCTCTACGCGCGAAAGGCGCAGGGGAACGTGACGTTGAGTCTGTTCATCGACCGCGACGGGCGTGTGATGCCCGAGTCGACGCGGATTGACGAACCGAGCGGGTTTGCGGCCTTCGACAGCGCGGCGATGCTGGGTGCGCGTGACCTGCACTTCGTGCCCGCCAAGCTGCACGGCGACGCGATTCCGATTTCGATCCTGTTTCCCGTCTACTTCCGTCATCCCGAAGCGCGACCGCTTCCCGGTGACAGCATCCTGCAATCGGCCCCGCGCGGTTCGGACGACGTCTGACCCGCGACCGATGAGCCATTAGAATTCTCTTATGACGCCCCGCACCGCTGGACACGAACGCAACCGCAAGCCATACGACGACGTCCGCGAGCTCATCGGCTGGACGCCACTCATTCGCCTCAACGCGGTGACGCGCGGCATTCGTACGCCCGTCTACGCCAAAGCCGAGATGTTCAATCCCGGCGGATCGATCAAGGACCGCATCGGCGGCCCGATCATCGAGAAAGCCGAGCGTGAGGGTTTGCTCAAGCCTGGCGGGACGATCGTCGAAGGCACGAGCGGCAACACCGGTATCGGCTTGGCGATCGCAGCGGCGTTCAAGGGCTACAAGTGCATCTTCACGATGCCCGACAAGATGTCGCAGGAAAAAGTGCGACTGCTCAAGGCGTTCGGCGCAGAAGTGATCATTACGCCGACCGCGGTGCCGCCGGATCATCCGGATAGCTACGTGATGATGGCCAAGCGCATCGCGCACGATACACCGAACGCGATTCTCGCGAACCAGTTCTACAACGACGCCAATCCGCAGGCGCACTACGAGAGCACTGGCCCGGAGATCTGGGAGCAGACCGAAGGGCGCATCACCCACTTCGTGTACGCGGCCGGCACGGGCGGCACCATCACCGGCGTCGCGCGATACCTCAAAGAAAAGAATCCGAAAATTCAAATCATCGCCGGCGATCCCGTCGGCTCGATTCTGGCCGAGATGTGGCAGACGAAGGGCGCGAGCCACTCGGAAGGCGTGCCGTACAAGGTCGAGGGTATTGGCCAGGACAAGATCCCCGGCACGCTCGATATGGGATTGATCGACGACTTCATGACGGTGAACGACAAGGAGTCGTTCGCCATGGCGCGCCGACTCACGCGCGAAGAAGGATTGTTCGTGGGCGGCTCGAGCGGATTGATCGTGCACGTCGCGCTGCACGTCGCGCGTCGGCTGGATGATCCGAACGCGCTCGTGGTGGCGCCGCTGCCTGATACTGGCGAGCGCTATTTGACCAAGCTGTACAACGATGAGTGGATGCGTGAGAACCAACTGCTCGACGCCGATCGGACGACGCTGTCGATGGTGCTCGACGCCAAGGCCGCGTCGCACGGCGATACGCCGGGCATCGTGAGCGTCACGTCGGGACAGACCGTGCGGCAGGCGCTGCGGCTCATGTCGTTGCACGACGTGTCGCAACTTCCGGTGATGGACGGCGCGAATTGCGTCGGCTCGGTGTCGGACTGGTCGCTCTCCGCCAAGAGCCTCGATGACACCAAAGTGCTCGACGCCACGGTGGGCCAAGTAATGGATGCGCCGTTCCCGATGATCGAGCTGTCGCAGCCGGTGGACGCGGTCGCGAAGTTGTTATCGAAGTCGAATCCTGCGGTGCTGGTGCGCTCGGACGGCACGGTGACGGGCATCGTGACTCGATCAGACATGTTGAATTACCTCATGGCGCGGTAAACGTGAGAGTCACTCTGTTGATGGGCGGGACTTCGTCGGAGCGCGACGTGTCGTTGGCGTCGGGCATTCGCGTGGCGCAGGCACTGCGGTCGAAGGGACACGTCGTTACCACGGTTGATCCGGCGCGCGGACCGATCAGCGCTGACGACGAGCGTGCGTTGCTGAGTGGAACGGTCGTGCAAACGACGCCTCCGTCGCCTGTCGCTCTCCGACAGATGGCGCGCGAATCACTCGGCCGACTGGTCAGCACTCTTCCCAAGCGCGGCGAGACCGATGTCGTGTTCCTCGGATTGCACGGCGGATCCGGCGAGGATGGGACGATTCAGTCGCTGCTGGATCTGACCGGCGTTCCGTACACGGGAAGCGGTCATTTGGCGAGCGCGATCGCGATGGACAAAGACATCACTAAACAATTGTTTAGACGCGCGGGTGTCGGCACGGCCGACTGGCTCATGGCGCCGGCGACTGTCGAGGAAGTCCGTGCGGCGCTGGGGTTTCCGGTGATCGTCAAACCGTCGAAGCAGGGATCGACAGTCGGCTTGTCGATCGTGAAGCAGCCGTCGGAGCTTCAGCCGGCGATCGACGAAGCCTTCCGCCACGACGACGAAGTGATGATCGAGCGCTTCATTGCCGGGCGCGAGTTCACCGTCGGGATTCTGGGCGACATCGCGCTTCCGGTTGGCGAAATCATTCCGAAGCACGAGATTTACGACTACGAGTGCAAGTACACGCCGGGCATGGCGGACGAACGATTTCCGGCCGAGCTCACCGAGGAGGAAACGGCGCGCGTACAGGAAGAGGCGCGCAAGGCGTTTCGGGCCCTCAAGCTGGGCGGCTGCGCTCGTATTGATTTTCGAATGTCGACGGACGGCACGTTTTACTGCCTGGAGGCAAACACTCTTCCCGGCATGACGCAGACGAGTCTCATACCGCAGGCGGCCGCGGCGGCGGGAATTAATTTTCCCGAGCTGTGCGACCGCATCGTGCAACTGGCGGTCGAGACGCGCGGAGGGGAGAGGGACTGATGGCACAGGTGGCGGTTCCGACGGCGGCGCTCGCTGGAGTTCCGGCCGGATTGCAAGCGCAGGGCGTGTGGGCTGGCCGTCGCCAGCTCTTCGTTCGGTTTGCTGCCGAGGCGGAGACTGCCACGATGTACACGGCGGATGCGCTGGCGAACGAGCTGCGTCGGAGCACCGCGCGGTCCGCGTACCATTCGATCAGCATTGCCGGCCGCGATCCGTTGGCGAACGTCGACTATCTGCGCGACGCGTTTGCCAAGGCTGCGACGGCGCTTCCCGTGATGCTCGACACCGATGGGCAGCGTCCGGACGAGATCGCCGAGCTCGAAGCGTTCGTGACGATGGTGCAGGTGACGCTCGAAGGGGCGATGGTGGAAGCGCAGCACGAACGGGCGTTTGCGTCGATCAAGATCGCGGCGTCGTCCAACTTTCAGCACGCGCTGACGGTGCTGGTTGACGAGCGGACGACCGATGCTCAGATCCTGCGCGTGGTGGAACGGGCGCACGCGGCAAGCGAGTCGACCACCGTAGTCGTACATCCAGGTGTGGGAACGCCGGTGGACCGTGATCGGCGGTGGATCACGTTGTTCGAGCGGGCGGCGGCGCTCCATGCCGACGTGCGGCTGGCGCTCAGGCTTCCGGCGCCGACTGGAATGCGCTGAAGCAGTCGGGTGTCGGTTAGGCAGTTTGCGGGGTACCGGTGACGGGAACTCGCGTGTCCAAGTCGTGTCAGTAGTCGTGTGATTGCAGGTTTGCCCTTTTCATCGTTCCCGCAGGACCCATGTCGTTTCCGGCCACCTTCGAGCAAGACCAGCCCAGGCTCACGCCGGCGGTGCAAGCGCTGATTGCGATCAGCGTGGCCGTGGCGTTTTTGCAGTGGACGTTCAATCAGGATCTCTCGAGCTCGCTGGCGTTCGATTTTTCGACGCTGCCTGGACGGTGGTGGGCAGCCGCGACGTACATGTTCGCGCACGTCACGGTGTGGCATCTGCTCGCCAACATGTACGCGTTGTATTTGTTTGGCCCGCGACTCGAGCATGCGTGGGGCGCGCGGAAGTTCACGTGGTTCTATCTGCTGTGCGGATTCGGCGGCGTGGCGTTCGAGATGTTGTTCGTGCGGACGGGTACGCTCGTAGGATCTTCGGCGGCGGTGTTCGGCGTGATGACGGCGTTCGTGATGCAGTGGCCGGACGACGAGCTCTATCTCATGTTCACCGTGCCGGTGCGCGTGCGGACGCTGGTGGTGAGCTTGCTCGTGCTGAATCTGGTGATCGGCATCGTGGCGACGAGCGATGGCGCGAACATCGGCTACGTGGCGCATCTCGGTGGCGTGGCTGTGGCGTACGCGTACGTGCGCATGGCGGCGTCCACAGGCATGGAGCAGGTGCGGCAGCGGGTTGCCGATCTTCCAGACGCTGACGAGCCGCCACGGGCCATTCCGCGCAACTTGCCGCGACGCGAGCGGGGCGACGAAGTCGATGACATTGTCGCGAAGAGCAAAGCGATCGCGGCGCAGCGTGCGCCGTCAATGACTCCGCAGACTCAGCCGCGGCGCGACGTGCGCGCCACCGAGCTCGATCGCGTGCTCGACAAAATCTCGGAGCAGGGAATCGAGAGTCTCACGAGCGACGAACGAAAGACGCTCGAAGACATGTCGAAGAAGTTGCGCGACAACTAGCCGCGACGAGCCACCCACAAAAAAGAGCCCCCCCGGGCTACGCCGGAGGGGCAATGCCGCCACGCCGTTCTCGCGGCGGCGATGACCAGCGCATAGCGCCGGCCCGAACTCAATATGTCGCACGGTCCGTACCGTCGCTAGAGCGTGAAAACGGATTTGTGCGCCGAGCTTGCCGGCCGGCCGTGGGGCCGCGTGGCGACGGGCGACCTGGCGATTGATCGCCGCATCCGAGCCGTGCATTCTTGGCGAATGCCAAAGCCAGAACTTCTCGAGACTTTCCCCAATCCCTACCCGGGTCGCGACTACGAGATCGCCATGGAATGCCCGGAATTCACCGCACTCTGTCCACTGGGCGGTATCGAGAGCGATGCCGACGAGCTGGTGGCGCTCAAGGGCGGCGCGCCGGACTTCGCGACGATGCACATCGTGTACGTGCCCGGCGACGTGTGCGTGGAGCTCAAGAGTCTCAAGCTCTATCTGTGGAGCTTTCGAAACGACGGAATCTTTTACGAGCGCGCGGTCAATCGAATTCTCGATGACGTCTCGAACGCCGTTAAACCCCGTTGGATGGAGGTCGTCGGTGATTTCAATATTCGCGGCGGGATCAAATCGGTCATCACGGCCCGCGTCGGCGCGCGAACGGACCGGTAGCGCAATGCGTCGACGCGTCATCTCCCTCGGCATCGCCTCGGCGGCGGCCATCGTGGCACTCGGCGGCGCATGTTCGTCGACCGGATCGTCATCGGCGTCGCCCGTGAGCGGACCCGTGGCGCCGGCACTCGATGCCATCACCCAAGCCGATCTCCGGCGCGACATCTTCGCGATGGCGAGCGACGCGATGCGCGGCCGCGAGGCCGGCACGCTCGACGAGATGCGCGCGACCTCGTGGGTCGCGGATCGCGCGCGCGAAGCCGGACTTCAGCCCATGGGCGACGACGGCACCTTCTTCCAGTGGTGGCCGATGCGTCGGTCCCGCTTGGGTGAGGGAAGCCAGATATCGATTAACGGAACCTCATTGAAGTTGTGGAAAGACGCGGTCGTGCTGAATGCGACGCTCGTCGATCTCGACATGCCCGTGGTGTTCATCGCCGATTCGGCGAGCATCGCCGGAATGGATCTGCACGGGAAAGCCGCGGCGATGGTGCTGCCGTCGGTTGTGACGCAGCCGCAATCGGAGTTCACCATCCGCGGCAACTACGAGGCGACGACGCTGCAGATGGTTCGGCAGCGGTCCACGCTTCTGTCACGCGCCGGCGCGGCGGCGGTGATTCTCATCTCGAACGGCACGCCCGATCAGGATGCCGCGTTTGACGCCGCGGCGTCGATTACGTCGCGGGGATCGTATGGTATCGACTCAGCAGGCGCGCCCACGGGAGCGTTTGCGCGTCCGGCCGGCGGAGGTGCCGGAGGCGGTCGCGGTGGTCGAGCCGCCGCGCCACCCGCGCCGACATTTTGGGTGCGCAACAGCATGCTTGCGGCAACGCAATCCGCGAGTGCGCGGCTCAAGGCGCTCGTCTTCACCGAGACGTTCTACTATCCGTCAGGCAATGTGATCGGCGTCGTGCGCGGCACCGATCCAAAATTGGCGAATGAGTATGTGCTCTTTAGCGCGCACCAAGACCACGATGGCACGCGCTACGTGGTGAACGGCGACTCGATTTGGAACGGCGCCGACGACAATGCATCTGTGAGCGTTGCGGTGCTCGCCGCGGCGCGGGCGTTCGTCAAACATCCCGGCCCGCGCCCGGTGTTGTTCGTTTGGCAAGGCGCGGAAGAGCGCGGCCTGCTCGGCTCACGCTGGTTCGTGAATCACCCGGTGGTGCCGCGGTCGCAGATCATTGCGGTGCTGAACGGCGACATGATCGGTCGCAACAATCCGGACAGTGCGGCGCTGCTCGGCGTGCAGCCGCCGCACAAGAACTCCAATGCGCTCGTCGAGGCGGCGCTGCGCGCGAACGCGCAGACCACGCACTTCAAGCTCGATACGATTTGGGATCGGCCGACACATCCGGAAGGCTGGTACTTCCGCAGCGATCACTTGTCGTATGCGCGCGCGGGAATTCCGGCGATCATGTTCAGCACGTTGTTGCATCCGGACTATCACACGCCGCGGGACGAAGCGTCGCGCATCGACATTCCGAAATTGCAGCGCATGACGCAGTGGATGTACGCGACCGCGTGGATCGTGGCCACGGCGAAGCAGCGACCGGACGTGATTCCGGGGTTCAAGCTGGAGCGTTGAACGCCGCGCGAGATCGTTAGACAATTAGCATAAATGCAACGAGGGCCCGGGAGTTTTCCCGGGCCCTCGTTGTTTTCCAGCGTGCAGCGGTACAGCGATTCGAACTTAGAACGAGTAGCGGAAGGACAGCTGCATCGAGTAGTTCGAGAAGATGTTGTTGTACGTGAACGGGTTGAACTTCGGGTCAAAGCTCACGAGCGGTACGCCGTTGGTGAGGTCCGCGCCCGTCGTCGAGGTCGTGCCCGGCTTCGCGATGCCGGTTCCCGAATAGATCGTGACCGGAGTGAAGTTGCCGGTGCTGATCTGACGGCCCCAGTTCTTGTTCAACAGGTTCGTGAAGTTGAAGATGTCGAGACGCAGGCTGAAGTTCTGACCGCGAATCGTCGTGAGGGCCTGCTCGGCCGAGACGTCGAACTCGTTCGTCCAGGGCGAGCCGCAGCTGTTGTTCTTCATGATGTGGCCGCGCTGGCTGTTCAAGCAGGGGTTCGCGCTGATGAAGTTGTTGAACGCGGTCGCCTGATCAGCCGGTGACGCAGTGATCGTCTTGGTCGAAATGAACGCCGGGCCCTTCGGATCGCTGACGCCGGTCGGGATGTACACCGGGTCGTTGAGCGTCTGGTTGTCGCCGTTCATGTCGGCCGGCGCGATGTACGTGAAATTGATGCCGCTCTGACCGGTGTAGATAACCGAGAGCGACGTCTTGGTCGGCAGCGTGTAGCTCACGTCGCTGATGATGCGGTGCGGCGTCTCGAACTCGGAGTGGTTGAGCGGCGTGTCGAGCTGGGTGCCCGAGTACGTGCGACCAAAACGATACTGCGAGCCCGCGGTGCTCGATGTGAGATCCTGAATCGACAACGCCTGCGAGTACGTGTAGGCGATCGAGCCGCCGAAGTTCTGCGTGAACCGCTTCTGCAGCTGTGCGGTGAGGTTGTACGCGTGGTCCTTCGACTCGTTGACCACATCGTAAACGGTGTTGCGCGCTGCAACCTTGAGCGACGCCTTTCCCGGCTGGACGCCATACAGCGTGCGGCCGTCAACACCGGTGCCGACCGGATTGTCCACCAGCGCCAGGTTGTAGTAGAAGAGCGAGTTGATCGCCTTCGTGTAGATGCCTTCGAACGTGGCGACGTATCCGTTCCCGAGGTCGCGATCATACGCGAGATTGCCGCGGAGAACCTGCGGGAACTTGAGGTTCGGGTTGGCGTAATCGACTTCGGATCCAGCCGCCGCGTTCACCATCGTGCGGCAGGCCTGCGGAGCGCTGGCAACAGCCGCCGTATTGAAGACCGGCGCCGCGGCCGGGTTGCTGCAGCTCAGCGACGCGAAACCAGACACGCCGCCAGAGTTCTGGAACGAGTTCGACATCCAGACGTACGCGGGAGCGCTCTGGAACATGCCGAGGCCGCCACGAACCTGGTTGCGGCTGTCGCCGGTCACATTCCAGTTGAAGCCGAGGCGCGGTGAGATCTGCAAGTTGCCGCTCGGGATGCTCGCGGTGTTGATGCCGAACTGCGTAAGCACCGACGGATTGGAGGGCGGCTTCGTGAAGAACACGGGATCGTCGAAGCGAAGGCCGAGGTTCATGCTGAAGTTCGGCGTTGCCGTCCAATCATCTTGGATGTAGCCGGCAAACTGGCCGGCGCGGAAGCGCACGGCGCCGTCGCAGCCCGGTCCGCCGATCGTACCATCAGGGCACACCGGAACGCCGACCGCGTACTTCTCGGCTTGGCCCGCGGCGAGTGAGTCCAGCGAGCCAAACGTCCAGAATCCGGCGAGGTTCTGACCGAACAGGTTGCGGACCTTGTACCACTGGCCCTGCGCGCCGATGGTGACACGATTCGATGAACCGATCGCCATGGTGTAGTTGTCGGTCAACTCGAAGATGTCCTGATCGAGTTGGTTTGCTTGCGACGAGTTCTCGGTGCCCGCTTCGAAATCGGCGGTGCCGGTCTCGAACACCGAGATCGCCGGCTGCAGCGTGCCCGGTGTGGCGCGCTTGTCGCGGATGCGGGTGTAGGCGGCGATCGCTTCGTTGTACGAGCCGTTGCTGAAGTTCGTGCGAAGCTGTGCGACCGGCGCGTTCTTCTCTGACGTAAAGTCGTAGAGCCAGCTCGTGAGCGGGAACGCCGGAGTCGTGCCGCCGAGGGCGCCGCGTGAGAACACGTCCTCGGTGGCGTGTGCGTAATTGTCGCGCAGCACGAGCGTCGAGTTAAACGGCAGAGCGATGTCGAGGCGCGCGAACACGTTCGTGAGCGGGTTCTTCACCGGGACGCGGTCAGCGGTGCCCAGGCCGGTCATGCCGCGCGCCGTGAGCGCATCCGTGAAGCGCTGGACGCTTGCGGCAGTGACGTTCGTGCCGGCGTCACCAACCGCGATGCCGGACGCCGGACGGGCCTGGCTTTGCCACTCGGGATTGATGAAGAAGAAGGCTTTGTCCTTGACGATCGGACCGCCGATCGAGGCGCCGTACTGCGTTTGATTGAACGCGGTGAGGTACGGCTGCGAGCGTTCCATCGCACGGTCGCGCCAGTAGGTGTAGAACGAACCGTTGACGTCGTTCGTGCCGCTCTTCGTGACGGCATTCACCGAGTAGCCGGCGAAGTTGCCGACGCGGACGTCGTACGGCGCGAGGAGAACTTGGTATTCCTTGACCGACTCGACGCCGATCGATTTGCCGCCGGCCTGTCCGCCCGGCTGGCCGGTGGAGCCGAGGCCGAAGAGATCTTTCTCGGTGGCGCCGTCGATTTGAATGTTGTTGTAGCGATTATTCACACCACCGCCGGAAAGTCCCGGGCCGCCCGTCGAGATCTGCGGCGTGAGCTGCACGAAGTCCGTGAAGTTGCGGTTGAGCGTGGGCAACTTGCGAAGGAGCGTGTCGGTGATCGTCGTCTGGCTGCCGCGTTGGCTTGGCGCGATGAGCGCCTCCGCGGCTGCGGCGGAGACGGAGACCGCGGCGAGCTGCGCCGCTTGGGCGGACAAGGTGAAGTTGACCGGCGTGGTCTGTCCGAGCGTCACGTGGACGGGCTGGACCGTCTGCGGCGCGAAGCCGATGCGTCGGACGACGACGCGGTAGTCGTCACCGACTTCGAGGCCGGCGACGAAATACGCGCCGTCGCCACGCGTTGTGGAACCAAGGACGCGACCGGTGGCGCCGTTGGTCACCTGAACCTGCGCGTCCGCGACGCCTTCGCCCGTTGCGCCAATTACGCGACCGCCGATGTTGCCGGTCGTCGTTTGCGCACAGAGCGGCATCGCGCCCACGCTGAGCGTGGCGAACAGCGTCGCGCCCAGGAACAAACGTGGAATCGTCATACGGAGGGTTATTCCTCTCAAATTAGGAAAGCGATGCCACCAGGTGACATCGGACGTTGCTCGCGAAACTCCGGGAGTGGGTCGCGAGCAGCTCGTAATTCTGCGACGTTCGAACTAGCGTTGCTTTGCTGTGCGGTCACGGCTTGGTCACGTTCGTGCCCGTCAACAGTGAAGGCAGTCTCGCAGAATCGACGACCAATCTATGGAAGATGCGAAGTCTTCGCGAGCGTTTTTCCGCGGGGAGAATTGTATAAATACGTTGCAGTTCGTATGCAGTCGCGACAGGTCACGCGGCGGTATACAACGCTCATCATCGATGATGTAAGGGTGGCGTTTTCGAAGCGGTGCAGTGGATGTCGTGTGCATCGCTTATGTCCGCAGCTCACATGCGCAACGGATTGACACTCGCGGCGCAACTCGCGTATTTTTATGGGCTTAATGCACGGGCTAGGTAGCTCAGTTGGTAGAGCAGCGGACTGAAAATCCGCGTGTCGGCGGTTCGATTCCGTCCCTAGCCATTATGAGCCGCGGTATTGGACTGACCAACAATCGATGAAATGTGACGGCCACCCGAAAGGGTGGCCGTTCGCGCGTAAAGAGGGCCATGGGTTGCCCGGACACAGGGCGCGAGCCGGAGCACGGCGCTCCTCGGCCGGCCCAAACCGGATTTCTTGCGTCAAAAGGAGAACCGCCATGCAAAAAGAACTTCTCTTCGAGATGGTCAAGCAAAGCCAGTTCACCACCCACTTCTGTTTTGACCGCGTGACGGAAGAAACCGCGCCTCTTCGACTGAACGACACGACAGCATCAATCGGCTTCATCTATCGCCACATCGGCGAAACGATGAACCTGTTCGCTCAATTCCTCGGAAGCCCGACCGACGTCAAGAACACCACGATCGGCCAAGTCGATACGGGCCAGCATTCCGACGTCGCTCATAGCAGAGAGCTGATCGAGCGGGGATACCGGACCCTTACGGAGCTCGTCGAAAGCAACACCGAAGAGGATTGGCTCAAGCCCGTTGATACGCCGTTCTTTGGCACGCTTCCTCGAATCAGGCTGTTTGCCCACGCGCTCTATCACACGTCAAATCATGCCGGCCAGATATCGTTGACGTTGGCGAAAGGGCGTAAGTAGACATCTCTAATAGCTCGCCGGCACGAAAAAGCGCCAAGACTCAGCAAGGCTGGTCTCGACGCTTTCCCGTCCCTCGGTTCTACGCACTGGCTAACGCCAGTGTCCCTCGACGTAGAACCACCCGTTCCGATCATGGTCCCACTTGCCCGGCACCCATTCGCGGAAGCCGCGATCGGGTACGGCCCAATGCCCGCCGACCCACTGATAGTCGTTCTGTCGCCAGCCCCAATGCCCCTTCACCCACACGTACCCAAGGCCTGGCGCCGCCGGAATGACCTCGACCCGATCGGCCGGCGGACGCCGCATTGAATATTCGACACCGACACGCGGCCGAGGGTTGCTTACGCACGCTCCACCAAACGCGAGCATCGACACGAGCACTGTTGTCTGAATCGTTCCCCGGATTCGCATCTCCCCCCTCCCGACCGCCCCACACGAGCGTCTCTGAGTGATTCTGAGTGATTCTGCAGCAACTTTCGCCGTCGCCACGCGCGACCGGCTCGTTGCCCGTTCGACGCGCGTGAGCGGAGAGTGTTAAGACGGACCGTTGAACAGCTTAGGCTGCTACAACAGCCGCGAACCCGGCACCGTTAGAAAATCCTCAAAGTCCCCGAGCACGAGGCTATCCAGCAGTTGGGCCGCGTCGTCCCAGCGGCCGGCGGGTGCAGCGGCGCGGAACTCGTCGAGCATGCGCCGCCGAACGTCCGAGTAACGCGCCACGCTCATCGGCTCGCCGGCGGCATCGTCGATCGGCGTTTCGTTCCTGATCCACTGCCACAACTGCGACCGCGAAATTTCGGCTGTCGCCGCATCCTCCATGAGATTGTGCAGCGCCACGGCGCCTTGCCCGCGTAACCACGCTTCGATGTATTGCAGCGCGACGTCGACGTTGGTGTCGATCCCGGCGCGCGTCACCCTTCCGCCCGGTACGGTGAGATCGGTGAGCTGCTTGGCCTCGACGTGCACGTCCTCGCGCAGGCGATGCTTTTGATGCGGCTTGTCGCCGAGTGTGCGGTCGAAGATTTGGGTGGCGACGGGGACGAGGTCTGGATGCGCGACCCACGTGCCATCGAAGCCGTCGTTGGCTTCGCGCGTTTTGTCGGCGCCGACTTTCTCCATCGCGCTCGCGTTGACCGCGGCATCTTTGCGGCTCGGGATGAACGCGGCCATGCCGCCGATCGCGTGTGCGCCACGCCGATGGCAGGTGCGCACGAGCAGCTCGGTGTACGCGCGCATGAATGGCACAGTCATCGTGAGCTGCGCGCGGTCGGGGAGCACGCAGTCGGGCCGATCGCGGAATGCCTTGATGAGACTGAACAGATAGTCCCAGCGGCCCGCGTTCAGTCCCGCGGCATGATCGCGCAGCTCGTAGAGAATTTCGTCCATCTCGAACGCGCCGTAGATCGTCTCGATCAATACCGTGGCGCGAATGGTTCCGTGCGGAATGCCAAGTGCTTTCTGGGAGAACGTGAAGACGTCGTTCCAGAGTCGCGCCTCGAGGTGGCTTTCGGTCTTCGGTAGGTAGAAGTACGGACCGGTCCCGCGTGCGAGCAATTCCTTGGCGTTATGAAAAAAGTAAAGACCAAAGTCGAATAGGCTCGCCGACATCGGCGCGCCGTCGAGCAGCGCGTGCTCTTCGAGCAAATGCCAGCCGCGCGGCCGAACGAGAAGTGTCGCGATGGTTGGATTGAGGCGATACGACTTGCCGTCGGGCGAATCGAGCGACAGCGTGCGGCGAACGGCGTCGGCGAGATTGGCTTGTCCTTCGACGACGTTCGTCTCCGTGGGCGAGAGCGAGTCCTCGAGATCCGCCATGAACACGCGTGCACCGGAGTTGAGCGCGTTGATCATCATCTTTCGTTCGACGGGCCCTGTGATCTCACATCGGCGATCATCGAAATCGCGCGGTGCGGGCGCGACGCGCCAATCCTTTGCACGCACGTCCGCGGTCTCGTCGAGAAACTGCAATGATTCGCCGGCGCGCAGTCGTGCGCGGCGCTCTTGTCGGCGGCTCAGCAGCGACTCGCGCACCGGGCCAAACTCGCGCTGGAGCGACGTGAGAAAATCGAGCGCCGCGGGAGTGAGTACGCGCGCGCTGTTGGGCGTAGTCGGTCCAAGGATCGAGAGTGGAGAAGCTGTCGCCATGGTTTGAAAGTCGGTGGATGCGTGTCGAGTCGGCAATCTGAGCGACGAGAAAGTAGCGCGTCGAACGGCCGCGCACATCGAGCTCGACTGCTCCGCACGGCTCCGCGCCGCTCTCGACTGCGCGCTACTGCTCTGCGCATCTCGCTTTTCGTCCGCGCGTCGACGTAGATTGTCCGAGCCGCCAGGGGTACCCCGCGATGATCGCGGGGTTGAGATAGTCCCTTTGGAACCTGATCCGGATCATACCGGCGTAGGGAGCGCGGCGTGTGTGCTCGGTCGCCTTTGATTCGCTCCGTTCACGCCGCCCGTCCCCTGCCGCTCATCGCAGGAGAGACACAATGCCAGCGTCGATACGCAACCCCGGCAACCCCGCGCCTTCGGTCAGCACGCACTACGGCGACGCGTTTCCGAACTCGAGCCGAGTGTTCGTCGATGGGCCAGGAGGCATTCGCGTTCCGTTTCGCGAGATCGCGCTGTCGGGTGGCGAGCCGTCGCTTCGCGTCTACGATACGAGCGGACCGTGCGGTCACGACGTGCGCGACGGATTGCCGCTGTTACGCGAGCCTTGGATCACCGCGCGCGGCACCGGCACCGGTTGCGTGACGCAAATGCACTATGCGCGACGCGGTGAAATCACCGAAGAGATGGAATTCGTCGCGCTGCGCGAAGGGATGAGCGCCGAATTCGTGCGCGACGAAGTTGCGCGCGGCCGCGCGATCATTCCGGCGAACATCAACCATCTCGAGCTCGAGCCGATGATCATCGGCCGCGCCTTCAAGGTGAAGATCAACGCCAACATCGGAAATTCGGCCGTCAGTAGCTCGATCGAAGAAGAAGTCGAGAAGCTCAGGTGGGCGACGCTCTGGGGCGCGGATACCGTGATGGATCTCTCGACGGGCGCCAACATTCACGAGACCCGCGAATGGATCGTCCGCAACTCGCCCGTGCCGATCGGGACGGTTCCGATCTATCAGGCGTTGGAGAAAGTCGGCGGCATGCCGGAGGAACTCACGTGGGAGCTCTATAGAGACACGCTCATCGAACAGGCGGAGCAGGGTGTCGACTATTTCACCGTGCACGCCGGCGTGTTGCTGCGCTACGTCCCGCTCACGGCGAATCGGTTGACCGGAATCGTATCACGCGGCGGATCGATCATCGCCAAGTGGTGCCTCGCGCATCATCGTGAGAGTTTCCTCTACACGCACTTCCGCGAAATCTGCGAGATCATGCGTGCCTACGACGTGTCCTTCTCGCTCGGCGACGGGCTGCGTCCCGGCTCGATCCGCGATGCCAACGACGAGGCGCAGTTCGCCGAGCTGCGTACGCAGGGTGAGTTGAATCAGATCGCGTGGGAGTTCGACGTCCAGACGATGAACGAAGGTCCGGGCCACGTGCCCATGCATCTCATCAAAGAGAACATGGACAAGCAGCTCGACTGGTGCCGCGAGGCGCCCTTCTACACGCTCGGACCGCTCACGACGGACATCGCGCCGGGCTACGATCACATCACGAGCGCGATTGGCGCAGCGCAAATCGGGTGGTACGGCACCGCGATGCTCTGCTACGTCACGCCAAAGGAACACCTCGGGCTTCCCAATCGCGACGACGTGAAGGCCGGCGTCATCACGTACAAGATCGCGGCGCATGCGGCGGATCTCGCGAAAGGTCATCCGCGCGCGCAGGAGTGGGATGACGCGCTCTCCAAGGCGCGCTTTGATTTTCGGTGGCGCGATCAGTTCAACCTCGCGCTCGATCCAGTCACCGCGCTCGCGTATCACGACGAGACGCTGCCGGCCGACGGCGCCAAGGTCGCGCACTTCTGTTCGATGTGCGGTCCAAAATTCTGTTCGATGAAGATCACGCAGGATGTGCGCGACTACGCCGCCGCGATGAACGAGAAGGCTGCCGAATTCCGCGCGACAGGCAGTGAACTGTATGTCGCTGCCGCCGGCGCAGCGGGAGAGCGCTGACGCATGGAGTCGACTGCCATCAACGTTTACGGGGCTCTCGAGCTCGTGCGCGAGTCGGCGCCGCTCGTTCACAACATCACCAACTACGTCGCGATGAACAGCACGGCCAACGCGCTGTTGGCCGTCGGTGCGTCGCCGGCGATGGTGCACGCCGTGGAAGAGGTGCAGGAATTCGCGGGCATTTCATCCGCGCTCGTCGTCAACATCGGGACGCTGTCGCCGCGTTGGGTCGACGCAATGCATCTCGCCGTGGCGCAAGCGCGCGGCTCACACGTGCCGTGGGTGCTCGATCCGGTCGGCGCAGGCGCCACCGTGTACCGCTCCGATGTCGGGGCCGCGCTCGCGCACATGGAGCCCACGGTCATCCGCGGAAATGCGTCGGAGATCATGGTGCTCGCCGGCTCGAGCGATTCCGCAGGCAAGGGCGTGGATAGCGCACACGGCACCGACGAAGCGCTCGAATCCGCGAAGAAGCTCGCGCGCGACACAGGTGCGATCGTCGCCATGACGGGTGTCGTCGATTACGTCACCGATGGTGAGCGCACCGTTGCGATCAGCAACGGCCACGCGATGATGTCGCGTGTCACCGCACTCGGCTGCACCTGCAGCGCGATGGTCGGCGCGTTCCTCGGCACAGACATCGATCCGTTCGTCGCCACGGTGGCGGCAGTCGTCGTACTCGGCGTTGCCGGCGAGATCGCAGCCGAAGACGCAGGCGGGCCCGGCTCGCTGCAACTTCGCCTGCTCGACGCGCTCTATTCGCTCGACGAGCTGACGTTGCGCCGGCGGATGAAGGTGGCCGAGCTGTCGTGACGCGTCGCGGGGGGTGCGATCTGTCGGTCTATCTCGTCGTCGGCCCCGATGACGTTGTCGGGCGCGCGATGATCGATCTCGTCCTCGAAGCGGTCGCGGGCGGTGTGACCGCGGTGCAACTGCGGCAGAAAAATGCCGGTGATCGTGCATTCGTCGAACAAGCGCGCGCCGTTGTCTCGGCGCTCGAGCCGAGCGGCGTTCCGCTCATCGTGAACGATCGCGTGGACGTGGCGATTGTGGCTGGCGCGCACGGCGTTCACGTGGGCCAAGACGACATGCCGGCGGCGGACGCGCGACGATTGATGGGCAATGACGCGGTGGTGGGATTATCGATCACGAACGTCACCGAGGCGCGCGCGCTCGATCCGAGCGTAGTGGACTATGCGGGTGTCGGGCCCGTGTTTGAAACGCCGACAAAGCCTGATGCCGCATCACCGCTTGGCATCGAAGGCACGCGAGACGTGTCTCGCGTGCTGCTGGAGCGCAACGTGCCGACGGTCGCCATCGGCGGCATCTCGCTGACGAACGCCGGCGAAGTGTTGAGTGCGGGCGTACACGGCCTCGCCGTCGTGTCGGCGATCTGCGCTGCGGCCGATCCGCGCATTGCCGCGGCGAGTCTCCTGGATGTCGTGCGTGGCGCTCGGCGTGTGGCACCGCAGTGAGCGCACCTGTCCCGAACGTGCTGACGATCGCCGGCTCCGATCCGAGTGGCGGTGCCGGGTTGCAGGGCGATCTCAAAACGTTCGCGGCGTTTCACGTGCACGGATGCGCCGTGCCGACGGCGCTCACCGCGCAGAACAGCCGCGGCGTGCACGATGTCTTTCCAGTGCCGGCGCACTTCGTCAGGCGCCAGCTCGACGTGCTCTTCGACGACATCGAAATTCGCGCGGTGAAAATCGGCATGCTCGCGAACGCCTCTGTGGTGACTGCTGTCGGTGAGGCGTTGGAACGATGGAAGCCGGCGTACGTCGTGCTCGATCCAGTACTCAGCGCAACTGCCGGCGGCGCGCTGCTCGATACGACCGGCCTCGAGGCAATTCGCCGTGAGCTTCTGCCGCTCGTTACGCTCGTTACGCCGAACGCCGCCGAAGCGGGAATGCTGTTAGACCGGCCGGCGCCCAAATCTCCGCAGAACTCCGCGCGAGCGGCGCGCGACCTCTGCGCAGCGGGAGCTCGCGCAGCATTGGTGACCGGCGGTCACGTGAATACCGGCGATCAGTGTATCGACGTACTGTACGAGCGCGCGTCGGAAACGGCGGCGGAGTTTCGCGTCGCACGAGTGAACGGCGCAAGCGCGCACGGCACTGGCTGCGCACTGTCGTCCGCAATCGCGGCGCTGCTCGCGCGAGGTGTGTCGCTCGCCGAATCGTGCGAGCAGGCCCAGCGCTTCGTGGCAGAATCCATCGGAGCCACCAGTGAGCTACAGGTTGGAACCGGTGCCGGACCACTTAATTCTCTACACCATTTGTGGCGCTGTGACGCCGAGTGACCCAGAGCGGGTCAAGCCCTTGTCAACCGTTCGCTGCGTAGCCATTGTCGAGACGGCCACGCGGTTCTCGACGCAGTTCTTCCGGAACTGACCCGACATGAGAGATCAGCACATCCATTTCGATGGCGACCACGAGAATGAACCCTCGGCGCTGTCGGTGCGATTGCGAACGGCGTTCCTCTCAACTTGGACTATCGCCGGACTGTGCACGCTCGCGGTGGCGTCGATCCTCGATCAGACGCTCGGCGACTCGGGCATCGGCGCCGACGCGCGGTTGGCGTCGGCGGATGGACCGTCGGCTGCGTTGGTCTACATCGCGCGCATCGGATTTCCGCCCGTCATTGCCGTCATTGGCTTCCTTGCCGCGCTTTGGTTGTTGAAACGCCACCGCCCCAACGCGGCTGCCGCTGCGGCGACGGTGGCTGCTGTGGTCATCGCATTCAGCGCACGTCCACTGACGACGGTGGATCTCATCGGATGGCGTCGTGCGCTGCTGGAGTCAGCGATCGCCGGTCGCACCGTGGCCACGACGGCAGTGGCAACTGTGCTGGCGTTCGTGCTCTATCGCGAACGGTTCGTACGACAGCGCTGGGTGGCTATTCTCGCGGTGGGACTTCCGCTGCTGATTGGAACGAGCCGTGTTGCGCTCGGCGTGCATCGACCGTTGGAGATCGTCGGCCAGTGGACGGTAGGTGTGCTCATCGCGCTCGGGATCGTCTGGGCGTACCTGGTGGCCGACAAGGCGGCGTCCGACGACGACGCATCACCGGCCTAGCACACCCTTTCGCAGGGTGTGTCTTGGCCATACGTTCGAGACCCGGATCGGCATCGACTCCGGAGCGAAGGGAGAAGGAAATCCAACCATGGCGATCAGACTCATACATAGAACTGCGGTTGCCGGAGCGCTGCTCGTCGGCGCATTCGTTGTTCCGCGTGCGACTGCCGCGGCCCAAGCGCCGATGACCGGTGTGGAAGAAGCTCGACGCGACAGTATCCGACGCCCGTATACGGCTGCCGACATCGAGTTCATGTCCGGCATGATCGGACACCATTCGCAAGCGGTGAAGATGGCCAGTTGGGTGCCGACGCACGGCGCGAGCAAAGGGCTGCAGATCTTTGCGGCGCGAATCGCGCTGGGGCAGACGGCCGAGATTGGGTTGATGCAGGATTGGCTGCGCGACCGAAATCAGCCGGTGCCCGAGCCCGATCCGCGCGGCATGAAGATGACCATGAACGGCGTCGACCAGTACATGATGATGCCTGGCATGCTCACTCCGGAGCAGATGGCGCAGCTCGACTCGGCGCGCGGCGTGGCATTCGACCGGCTGTTCCTCATCGACATGATGCAGCATCACCGCGGCGCCATCTCGATGGTCGATAAGCTCGACAACACGCCGGGCGCGGACCAGGACGAAACGATATTCAAATTCTCTAATAACGTGCAGGTCGATCAGACGACCGAGATCGACCGCATGCAGCAGATGCTCGATGCGCTCCCTCCGCCGAAGGGCGGGCGTGAATAGGTACTTTCCGAACGTTGTTTTTCACCCTCCCGCCCCACGATGAAATGCTCATGAATTCCATTCACACGACCCGTCGCGCGCGATCGAAACCGGTCGCGCGTGCGATGCGCTTCGGCGCATTGGGCGTTGCGGCGGCGATTGCCGCCGGATGCGCGCACTCTTCCTCGACCGGCTCGATGTCGCCGATGCAGGAAGGGACTCCCAACATGTCCGCGCCGCTCATCGTGGCGCCGTCGCCGGATCCGCGCGTCGGCCTCTCGGCTGGTCTGCAGAACGCCGGCGAAGCGATCTGGAATCTCAAGAAGGTGTCGCACACGCCGTCGCCCCAGGCGTTCGCCGTCGCCGACAACTCCGATGAGGCGTTCACCGGCACGAATGTCATCCAGGGCAACTACAACGGCTTCCAGATTTGGGACGTGTCGAATCCCGCCGCGCCACGCTTGCGCGATGCCACGCTCTGTCCGGCATCACAGAGCGACGTCTCCGTCTACAAGAATCTTCTGTTCGTTTCCGCGGAAGCGCCTACTGCGCGGCTCGATTGCGGCACGAAGGCTCCCACCGAGACGGTGAGCAAGGAGCGTATTCGCGGCGTTCGCATCTTCGATATCTCGGACATCGATCATCCGAAGTATCTGGCGAACGTGCAGACGTGCCGCGGATCGCACACGCACACGGTCGTCAACGATCCGAACGATCCGAACAACATCTACATCTATATCTCCGGAACGTCGGGCGTTCGTCCGGCCGAAGAACTCCCGGGGTGCGTGGCGGACGCCAACGATCCGAACACGGCGCTGTTCCGCATTGAAGTCATCCAGGTGCCGCTCGCGCATCCTGAGCTCGCGCACATCGTGAGCTCGCCGCGCATCTTCGCCGAGGGTGGTAAGGAAGACGGTCTGGCGTCGCCGAAGAGCCATGGCACGTCGCCGGCCGATACCACGGCGGCGCGCATCAAGGAAATCGCGGACCAACGCGCGGCCCAACAGGCGCGGCGCGATAGCATTGCTGCTGCGTCGGGACGCGGCGGTGCCGCTGGCGCAGCGGGCGGCGGACGTGGTGGCGCGGGTGGTCGAGGCGGCGCAGGCGGTCGAGGTGCTGCGGGCGCTGCAGGTGCGGCGCCAGCTGCCAACCCCGCTCCGCGGCCGCTGACGCAGTGCCACGACATCACGGTTTATCCGAACGCCGGACTCGCCGGCGGTGCGTGCGCCGGTATGGGCTTGCTGCTCGACATCCACGATGAGAAGAATCCCAAGCGTGTCGCCGCCGTTGCCGATTCCAACTTCTCCTTCTGGCACTCGGCCACGTTCACGAACGACGCCAACGGCGTTCTCTTTTCCGACGAATGGGGTGGTGGCAGCGCCGCGTATTGCCGCGCTTCGGACCCGAAGGACTGGGGTGCCGACGCGATCTTCTCGATCGTGAACGGACAGATGGTGTTCCGCAGCTATTACAAGATGCCGGCGGCGCAGACGCAGACGGAGAACTGCGTCGCGCACAACGGTTCTCTGATTCCGATCCCGGGCCGCACGATCATGGTGCAGGCGTGGTATCAGGGCGGCATCTCGATGTTCGAGTGGACCGACCCATCGCATCCGCACGAAATCGGCTTCTTCGACCGCGGGCCGAACGATGCCAATCGCATGGTCACCGGCGGCTATTGGTCGGCGTACTGGTACAACGGCCACATCTACGGCTCGGAGATCGATCGCGGAATGGACGTGTTCGACCTCATCCCGAGCGGCGCGATCACGCAGAACGAAATCGACGCGGCGAACACGGTCCAGATGCCGTTCCTCAACGTGCAGGATCAGCAGCACTTTGTGTGGCCGGCAACGTTCGCGCTTGCTCGCGCCTACACCGATCAGCTCGAGCGGTGGAAGGGCTTGTCGGCGGATCAGGTAGCGGCGGTGCGCAGCGCGTTGACGGATGCCGAGAGCACGTCAGGGATCGCGCGTCGCGGGTTGCTGTCGAAGTTGGCGACGCAGGTCAACGGCTACGAGAGCGGATCGTCTGACGTCGGGCGTGTCCGGTTGCTCGCGACTGCGGTGAAGGATCTGGCCGGAGCGAGATAAGCCTCGACTGAATCCAGCTTTTGCACGAGCTGTAAACGAAGCCGCAGGCGACACTCGCCTGCGGCTTCGTCGTTCATGCAGAGCGCTTGTCGTACTGGCGAACCGCCAGCGTCAACACGACGACACCATACACCGCGAGAATCCCGAGTGGTCGAACGATCTCACTGAGGCCGGCGCCTTTGACCAGGATGGCGCGCGAGATGGTGACGAAGTGTCGAACCGGATTCAACTCGGAGGCGAGCTGCACCCATCCCGGCATGCTGTCGATCGGCGTGAACAGACCGCTCATCAGCAGGTAGATCATCAGCACGAAGAACGTCACGAACATCGCCTGTTGCTGCGTCTCGACGAGCGTCGAAATCCAGAGTCCGATGCCGAGCGCCGCGACGAGATAGAGGCCCGCGGCGAAGAAGAGCAGGACGAGGCTTCCGTGCATCGAAATACCGAATACGAAGTAGCCTACCAGCAGCCCGCACGCGAGATCGACGAGCGCCAGCACCCAGAACGGCATCAGCTTCGCTGCAATGAACTCCGACTTCGTAATCGGCGTAACGTTGAGCTGTTCGAGCGTACCCATCTCCTTTTCGCGCGCGATATTCTGCGCCGTGACGAGTGTGCCGATGATCGTCACGAGTGCCACGAGAATGCCCGGCACCATATACTGCCGATAGTCGAGCGTAGGGTTGTACCAATCGCGCACGACGGTTTCAATGCGGCCAGTCCGAGTATCGCGAGGCTGAATTTCTGCCCCGAGCTCCGCGGCGTACTGGTTGAGAATCTGAATGGCGTAGCCTTGGACGATGCTCGCCGCGGAGCCTTTCTCCGAGTTCACGTCGAGGTGCACCGTACCACGATGCTCGCGTACGAGCGATTGCTCGAAGTCGTGCGGCATCGTCAGGGTGAGCGATACCCGTCCGCGCAACATCGCCTCGTTCGCGTCGCCGGGCGACGACGAGTACCCGACGAGCGAGAAATATTGCGATGCCGCCAACCGATTCGTGATTGCTCGCGACGCCGAGCTGCGATCCATGTCGACGACGTAGATCGGCGAACGGCGAATGGCGAATGTCGCCGCGTTGGCAAGGACGAGGAGCTGTAAGAGCGGCACGACGATGAGCTGCACCAACGTTGCCTTGTCGCGCACCACATGCAGTACCTCGGCGCGCGCTAGCGCGAGCGTCCGACCCATTGAAAATCCGTGCGGACGTCGCGGCATCAATCGAGACGAATGTCGAAGGACCGGACGCTCGCCGCGAGCAGTACTGCCGCCATGACGGCGAGGACCAATGTCTCCCGCCAGAGATACGTCAGGCCGACGCCCTCGAGCATGATGCCGCGCGCGATGGTGACGAACCATCGCGCCGGCACGATGTAGCTCACGATCTGTAACGCGCGCGGCATGCTCTCGATGGGGAAGACGAAGCCGGACAGCATCTGCGTCGGCAGCATCGTGCCGAGCATTGCCCCCATCATCGCGACGCGTTGCGACGATGTCCGTGCCGAAATCAGAATACCGAGCGCGAGCGAGACCAGGATGAACAGCAGGCCTTCGGCGAGCAGCAGCGTGATGCTGCCTTGAATTGGAACGCCAAAAATCAGCCGGGCTTCGGCGAGCACGGCGATCACACTCGCGAAGCTGATGACGACGTACGGCGCCACCTTGCCGACAATGATCTGCCACGGGCGAAGCGGAGACACGAGTAACGCTTCCATCGTACCCGTCTCCTTTTCGCGCGTCAGCGACAGAGCGGTCATCAAGGCAGAGACGATTGTCAGCACCATCGCCATGAGCCCCGGAACGAACAGGTTGGCGCTCGCTCTCGTGGGATTGAAGCGCGACCGAATTCTGGTGTCGATCCGAATGTCACCGCGGTGTGGCGGAAGATCGGCGGCGAAGGACTGCACGACTGCGCTAACGTAGTTCTCGCGCGCCACGCCGGAGTTCGGTTCAGTGGCGTCGGTGATGACGAGCAGTTGTGCCGCCTCGCCACGTCCAATCGCCTCGCCGAACCGCGGCCCGAATACGATCGCGACTTGCGCGGCGTCAGTTTGGAAAAGGGTCTCTAGCGCTGAGGTGTTGGCCAGAACGGATACCGTACGGAAGGTCCCGGTCGCGGCGAAGCGGGCGCGTAGCGCTAAGGTCGTCGCATCCGGCGTGGGATCCACGATCGCCAGCCGAACATCTTTGATGTCGGTGCGAATCGAATAGCCGAACAGCACGACCTGCACGATCGGCAATAGTATGAGCACCGCGAGCGTTCGCCGATCGCGCACGATGTGCAGCATTTCCTTGCGAAGCAGACCGACGAGCGCGTTCATGCCGAGCGCGCCAGCGCCACGAATAGGTCGTCGACCGACGACACGCCGGCCTGCCGCTTGAGATCCGCCGGCGTACCGAGCGCTTCGATTTTCCCGGCCACCATGATCGAGATGCGGTCGCAATACTCCGCTTCGTCCATGTAGTGCGTCGTCACGAGCACCGTCGTGCCACGATGGGCCGCTTCGTAAATCAGCTCCCAGAATTGCCGACGCGTCACGGGATCGACGCCGCTCGTGGGCTCGTCGAGAAACACCAGCTTGGGGTTGTGTAGAAGCGCCACGGAAAACGCCAGCTTCTGCTTCCAGCCGAGAGGAATCGACCGCACGAGCTCCTTCTCGGCGTTCTCCAAGTGGAGCTGTGTCAACACGTCCGAAACCCGCTGGCGAAGCTCGGCTCGAGGAATGTCGTAGATGCCGCCGTACAGCTCGATGTTCTCGCGGACGGACAGATCGTCGTACAGCGAGAACCGTTGGCTCATGTAACCGATGACTTGTTTGATCGATTCGCTCTCTGTCGCCACGTCGTATCCGGCAACGCGCGCACTGCCGCTGCTCGGCCGAAGCAAACCGGTGAGCATCCGAATCGCAGTCGTCTTGCCGGCGCCATTTGCGCCGAGGAAGCCGAATACTTCGCCGGCGTGTACGTCGAACGTGATGTGATCGACTGCCGTGAACGAGCCGAACGTTCGCGTCAATTCCTTGGCATCGATGGCCAGTTCGGTCATGCGACGACTCTGTCGTCGGGCGCGCCCATGCGTGAAATGAAGAGATCCTCGATTGTCGGAGGCGTCTGCTCTACGTGCGCGTCAGGCACGCCATGCTCGCGCAAATACGACGACAGCTCGGCCACCGTCTGCGCGGCGGGTACTTCTCGGCGCGCATCAGTGAGATGCAACGTTGCACCGAACGGATACACCGCCTGCACGCGCGGAAAGCCACGCGCGGCCTGCAACGTGTGGTATCGATCGGCTGCAGCGATGGAGAACAACGGGCGGTCGAAGGCAGCAGTGAGCGCGTGCGGTGTATCGATCGCAAGGATCTTCCCGCGCTGAATCAACGCAACGCGATCGCACCGATCGGCTTCGTCCATGTACGGCGTCGAGACGACGATCGTCAGCTCCGGTCCCTTGATCCGCGACAGCAAATCCCAGAACTCGCGCCGCGATACCGCATCGACTCCAGTTGTCGGCTCGTCGAGAAAGAGGATTTCCGGTTTGTGCACGAGCGCGCAGCACAGCGCGAGCTTCTGCTTCATACCGCCGGACAGCGCGTCCGCGCGACGCGTCTTGAACGGCTCGAGTTGACTGTAGATCGGCGCGATCCGGTCGTACTCGCGCTGGATCGTGGTGCCGAACACCGACGCGAAGAATCCGAGATTTTCTTCCACGCTGAGATCGGGATACAGCGAAAATCGACCGGGCATGTAGCCCAGCCGGCGTCGCAGGCTCCATAGGTCACGCACTACATCGTCGTCGAGTACGATGGCCGAGCCGCCGTCCGCGACCATCAGCGTTACGAGTATTCTAAACAGCGTCGTCTTGCCCGCTCCGTCCGGACCGATGAAGCCGAATAGCTCTCCGGGAGCGACGTCGAACGACACCGCGTCCAACGCCAGCGCGTTGCCGAACCGCTTCGTCAGATCCTTCACGGAAACGGCCGACGGTGTCGCGCTCACTTCGATGCCACTGTAGTCGAGAACTCGATGTCCGCTGGCATGCCAATCTTGAGAACACCATTGGGATTGGCGATGCGGACCTTCACGGCGTACACGAGATTGCTGCGCTCGTCGCGCGTCTCGATTGGCGTCGGGGTGAACTCGGCCTGCGACGACACCCAGGACACCACGCCCGACAGTATCCGATGCTGGCTGCCCGCGTCGATCGCCACCCGTACCGTTCGACCGAGCTTCACCTCGGAGAGTTGTGGCTCCGTCACGTACGCGCGGAGCTCCATCGTGTCGAGGTTTGCGATCTTGTACAGTGCCTGTCCCGGCTGCACGATCTCGCCAGCCTTCACATAGGTGGCGAGGACCGTCCCCGCGATTGGGTTCACGACGCTCGCCTTTCTGATCTGATCCTGAACCTGCGCGGTGTGCGCGCGCACCGACACCACAGCCTCGCTCGCCGTCCGTTGCTGCGCGCGCGCGGCCGCGATTTGCGCAATGAGTGTTTTGTAATCACGATTGGCCTGGTCCAATTGCTGCGCGGTGGCGGCCTGCTGATTGAACAGCCGCGTCGTGCGTTCGAAGTTGCGAAGCGCAATCACACGTTGTGCGTCCAAGACGCCGATCTGCTTGGCCGCCTCGTCAACGCGCGACGCACTCTCTTGCTGCTGCGCGGCGATTTGCTCGAGCTGCAGCACGAGCGCCGAGGTGTCGACCACCGCCGCAACGGCACCCGCAACCAGCACATCGCCCTCCGCCGGCGTGAATGCCGTGAGCTGTCCGCTCGCTTGCGAGCCGACCATCACCTCGGTGGCCTCGATGTTTCCGTACGCATCGGGTGCCTTCGCGCGACTGCATGCGGCGAGCACGCTCGCGAGACCAATTAGGAGCACGCGTCTCATGGTACCTCCACGCCAAGGGTCGAAAGAAATGTCTCGCGTGCTCGAGCGAGCGCGATGCTGTGTTGAATACGGGTCAGCCGCGCGCTGAGAAGGTCCGTGCTCTTGTCGACGTATTCAGCCGCGGTCACGACACCTTCACCGAGCTTGGCGCGCGTCTCGCGATCGATGGTTTCGCGCAGCGCAATGATGCGGCCGTCGAGTGCCAGCGCGCTGTCGAGCTGCGCCGCAGTGCCGAGAAATTGCCGTACGTTGCGCTGTAGCTCGCGCGTGAACGCCGCCTCGTTCGTCGCCACGACTTGTTCCTGAATCTGCGAGGCCTGGCGGTCGCGATCGGTGACGCCCCAGTTCCACGGTGTCCACTGTACCTGTACGCCCGTCAGCCAATACGTCTGAAAGTCGCGACTCAACATGTCGAGCCCTGGTCGTCCGTATCCTACGCGACCAAAAGCCGAGACCTTGGGCTTCGTCTGCGAGGATTCGACTGCGTCCTGTGCTTCGAGCTGACTGCGTGTTGCTGCGAACTGTGCGTACTCTGGGCGTGCACGAATCGTGTCGAGCGATGCCGCAATCCGTGCTGTCTCTGCGGCGTAGTCGCCGACTGCGAGCGGCTCATCGGGATCGATGCGCCGGCCAACGAGGTCGGACAGCCGCGCGACAGCCGTCGCGCGGTCGGCGTGTAGTTGCAGGCGATCCTGTTCGCGCTGCAGCAACGTCGCGGCGATCGCGGCTGTGTCGGCGGGCAATGCCGTGCCTTGATCCAACCGATACGCGGTCTCTCTGAGCCTCGCCGATAGATCGCCGATCGCCGCATCGAGCGCCGCACTGCGCGCCTCGATCAACGCCGCCGAGAAAAATGCTTCGTCAACTTCCTGTCGGAGTCCGAACAACGTCGTGCGGGTCTGCGCCTGCGCCTCGGCGAGTTGCGCACGCAGTTCCGTGCGCCGCGGCGCCAGCGTGGGATCGAAGATCGATTCCTGCGCGCCAACATGCGCGTCGTACGTGTCGTGCGGCGGCGTAGGAATCGACACACTTGGAATCGGCACCGAGATCTTGGTGACCTGCGACTGATATTGCGCTTGGCCGTTGATCGCCAACACGGGCAGTCGTTCGGCGTCGATGTTTGCGAGACGAAGCGCCGTAGCCTGCGCTTGGAGCGAGAGTTGGCGCTGCCGTGGATCGACTCGAAGCGCGGCGGTCTGCAGCTCTCCTAGACGAAGCGAGTCGCGCGTCGGCGGCAATGCATTCTGCGCTGCAAGCGATGGTGCCGTGGACAGCACCGCGGCAACCGCACTCACTGCGACAACGGAAAGACGCCTCATGGTCGGAGAGCATTGAGGAAGAACTCGGGAAGCGCCGTCTTGCGCTCCTCGATGAACGCGCGGAAGGCGCGTTCGTCCATGCGAAACACCGCGCGCAGCATGGGGGCCGCGGCGAACGGGAAGATGCAGAGCGATACGAGGTTGGCGAGAAACTGACGCGGTGCGATGGGCCGGATGCGGCCGGCCGCGACCTGTGCCTCGATTTGCGTCGCCAGGCGAGCGAGGAACACCGGCGCTGCCGGTCGTCCCGTTGTCACACCGACGGCGTCGAGCAACTGCTGCGCGCGTTCGGGATGCTGGGTCATCTCACCGATGAGGTACGCGGGTGCGTACGGCGTGTGCACCATTTGGTCGAGATAAACGGCGATGATGCGCCGCACCTTGTCGTCGAGCTCGAGGTCGGACATCCCCACCTCGGCGACGCGCGCGAACAGCGCCGAGGCGACGCGATGGAAGACGGCGTCTGCCAGTCGCTGCTTATTACGGAAGTAGTAATGCAGCAGCGCTTTGTTGACGCCGGCCTCGTCGGCGATTTCCTGCATGCGCGCGCCGGCGGTGCCGCGCCGCACGAACACGACGTGCGCCGCGTCGAGGATTCGCCGTTCCATGTCTCCGTCGCGCGCGGCGTCAGCCGGCGCAATCGAGTGTTTAACCATTCAGTTTGACCATATGGTTAATCAATAGAATGCATTCATATGGTGAAATCCACAAGAGGTGTTTGACGAGAACGGCAGGTAGAGGGTCGTTGGGTGCCGGGTCTAAGAGTCGCGGGTATCCGTTGACGTCCGTGAGTCGCTCGCGAACTCTTACACCCGGTACCGAACATCCCTTTACCTGCCGTGTTCTGAGCCCTGAGCCTCCACCCGCCCGGCGACGCCTGACTAACTTCACCCCATGCAAATTTCCGAAGCCATTCATGCGCGGCGCAACGTCAAGCGCTTCACCACGCGCGTCGTAACGCGAGATGAAATCGAGAGGATGTTGGCGGCCGCTGTCGTCGGGCCCAATCACCGACTCACGCAACCGTGGCGCTTTTATGTCCTCGGCCCGGATGCGCGTTACGCTTACGGCTTAGCGCTCGGCAACCGGAAAGCGAAGAAAATCGAGGACCCAACGGCCGCGCAAACAGCGCGCGATACCGTCGCCGCCGAGCACAAGGCGCTCCCCTCGATGATCGCGGTCGCCGTGGTGACGAACGAGAATCCCGAGATCCGCGAGGAAGACTACGCGGCCGTCATGATGGGCATCGAGAATCTCGCGCTCACCGCAGTCGAGCTCGGACTTGCTACCGCGCTCAAGACCGGCGCCGTGATGGACGATCCGGCGGCGCGCGCCGCTGCCGGCGTACGCGACGGCGAGCGGATCATTGCGATCGTCAACATTGGCGAGCCGGCCGAGCCGGCCGCTCCGAAGAAACGCGAACCGGCGACAGCGTTCACCACCTGGGTTCCGTAGACTCGACGAGGCGGCGAGATCGATGTTCACGCGCATATGCGCTGCCTGGACCTTGGCACCACATGCACATTTGAAGCATGAGCAACACGAACGCCGAGTCTGACAGTAATACGCTGCGCTCACCTGTTGCGCCGGTTGCATCCGCCGCCCCGGCCGAACGCGTGGATGGCGCGATCGGCCGCACGCCGGTCGTGCGCCTGACGCGCGTCGTCGACAACATCGAAGGCGAAGTGTGGGTCAAGCTCGAGGGACTCAACCCAGGCGGATCGATCAAGGACCGCACGGCGTTGGGCATGGTGCTGGCCGGCGAACGGAGCGGTGCGCTGAAACCCGGCGGGACGATCGTCGAGCCGACGTCGGGCAACACCGGAATCGGATTGGCGCAGGTCGCAGCAGCGCGCGGCTACAAGCTCATTCTGTGCTTGCCGTCGTCGATGAGTCAGGAGCGAAAGCGCACGCTCGAGGCGTACGGCGCCGAGTTGGTGCTCACGGATCCCGAGTTGCGCATGATTGCCGCGATCGCCGAAGCCGAGCGTATTCGCGACACCACGGGCGCGTGGATGCCGAATCAGTTCTCTAATCCGGCAAATCCACAGATTCACTACGACACGACCGGTCCGGAGCTCTGGGAGCAGATGGACCGTCGCATCGATGCATTCGTGTACGGCTCGGGCACCGGCGGCACGATCAGCGGCGTCGGTCGCTTTCTCAAGGAACGCAACTCGAACACCATCGTCGTCGCCGTCGAACCGGCACGCTCGGCCGTTCTCTCCGGTGGAGAGCGCGGGCCGCATCAATTTCAAGGAATGGGTCCAGGCTTCATTCCGCCGAATTTCGATCGCTCGGTCGTCGATCGCGTGATGAAGGCGTGGGAAGAAGATGCATTTCCGCTCGCACGACGCTTGGCGCGCGAAGAAGGACTGTTCGTCGGCATGTCGAGCGGAGCGATCGTCGGCGCTGCGATCGCCGTCGCCAAAGAACTCGGCGCCGGGAAGCGCGTGGCGTGCATCGCGCCGGATTCGGGCGCGCGCTATTTGTCGACGGCGCTTTTCTCTCCGGCCTAACACACAGCAAGATGTCAGTCCGCCGAAAGCATCGCGCCGAGCCGACGACTGATCGTCGCACGCCAGACGAGCGACTCGAAGCGCTGGTGCGCGAGCCGAACCACGAGCGGTCGCTGCGCGCGCTGCTGCGCATTCGACGCGACCTCGAGGAAACGCCAGAACCCAACCCGGCGCCGTGGCTCTCGGCCGCGCGCACGTTGGCCGATCGGCTGATCATCAGCGAGAACTCGCTGTACTACTTTGCTGAAATCTTCACCGAGTGCATGGTCTTCTCGGCGTCGGTCGCCGATCCGGAGTTGATGCGCACTCGCGGCGAGATGGATCGAGTCGAACGCATCTACGGTCTGGCACCGGGACAGAGCTGGCCGGTCGACCGGGCGCCAGCTGAGTGGAAGGCGCTGAACGACGAATGGAATGCGCGCGCGGATGCGATCGTCGTCGACACGCTGAAACAGGCGGGGCACGACGATTTGGCTGATGTGCGCGCGAACAATCTCCGCGACTTTGATCGGCGCGTGGCCAAGGGACGCATCGAGCTGTTCGGCGAGGAGGAGTTCGACCGGTACTGAGCGTGCGCCGGCGCCTCGCTTCTCGCATATTGACGCAGGCCCAACCCACCTCGCCAAGGATTAGCCCATGCTCGTCGTCGTCGCCTGCATCCTGTTCGTGCTGTGGCTTCTCGCGGTCGTGGCGTTCCGGATCACGAAAGGCATCGTTCATCTGGTGCTCATCGTCGCGATCGTCGCCATCATCGTGCATTTCGCGCGCGGCGTTTGAGCGCGACGCTCACGGGCTGAGCGCCGCGCCACCGTTCTCGTCGAGCTATGGCTTGAGGAACCTTGCCACGCCGCCATGACCCGTGCAGGCACCTCGCCGCATGGTCGCGTGCGAGTACAGTCCATTCTTGCACAGTGCGATCGCGCCCGTGGAATCCTTGTCGTCAGCGTGCACGACCTTCCTCGTCACCGTCGTGGTCTTGGTGGTCGATGAAGCTTCGACCACGCCGCCATGATTGGCACACGCGCCGCGACCGGCATTACTCATCGTGCCATCTTTGCACGTCACGTGCGTGTGCACAGTGGACGTCGCTTTGGCCTTGAGGCCGCCGTGTCCCTCGCACGCACCTGTGCCCGTCGCGGTCGACGTCGTGCCGTCGGCGCAGACGATGGCGCTGGCGGTTTGCGCGTGTGAAGGCGCGGCGAACAAGACAAGTGCAAATGCCGTAACGATCGTCGATCCAAGAATGCGGAACCGCATACCTCGAACTCCATGGCTGAGAGTGGTAGATGTCAAAACCCACTGCCATTTGGCCAGAGCTATGCCCGCATCGACGAACGATAGAAAATTTTGCGCGCAGCTGGTGCGCGCAAAATGGACGCGCTATTCGCTCGACACGATGTATTGCTCGAGCTTGCCATCTGGCATCGTGAACGTCGTCAACGTGAGGCGCTTCGTGCCGAGCTCAATGGCGAACGACCGGAAGGTCATGCCACCGCGCAGATATTGATTTGTCTGCGTGAATGACTTCGGCTTACCGTAAGGTGCCAAGCTCGACTTGAAGTCCGCTAACGCCTGATCGCTGAAGTATGCGTTCGCATTCGACGTGAACAACGAGCGGTCGATCGTGCCGCGCTGCAGCCCCGCGAAGATCGTGCGTGCCTGTGCCACGGCTTTATCGGCGGCGACGTCGGTACCGCCGAATAGAATTGCGGTAATCCGATTCGCGATCTGCCGGTATGCGTCTGCCGCATCGAGGTTCGTGAGCACCACAACGGCAACGCTGTCGTCGGGGAAAATGAGATTCTCAGACGTGAAGCCCGACACCTCGCCGGTGTGGTAGACCGCGCGATGGCCATTCACCGTCCCGACATCGACGCCCAGTCCATACCCGGTTCCCACACCGTTCGTCAACAGCACTTCGGTCTGCTGCGCTCTGTACGACGCCGGCTTCAATATCTTCTGGTCGATCACCGAGATGTCCCAACGCGCCAAGTCGCTCGGTGTCATGGCCAGCTCGCCGGCGGCGAACATCCATCCGCGCCCTTCCTTCGGAGCCACGCGCACCGGTCCACGGGCATAGCGCATGTACCGTTCGGGATCGGAGGACGGAAGCGCGCTGCTGTCGCTGATGAAGACCGAGGACATCCGCAGCGGCGTGAAGATGTTGCGCTGCAGGAAATCGACGAGCGGCATGCCGGCGACGCGTTCGACGATCATCCCGGCAATGACGAAATTGGTATTACTATATTGCCATTTTGTGCCCGGCTCGAAGTCGAGCGGCTTCTTCGCCCAGCTATTGATGATCTGCTCCGCGGTGGTAGCCTGGAGCATTGGCGGCATCACATAGTCCTGCGGCCAGAAATCCTGATAACCCGAAGTCATCGAGAGGACTTGGCGAAGCGTTACGTCGTTGGCGCGCGTCAGTTGCGGCAGCCAACGGCTCACCTTGTCGTCGAGCGACAACTTGTGCTGCTCGGCCAGCAGCAGCACGGCTGTCGCGGTGAACTGTTTGCTGTTCGAGCCGATGCTGTAGCGCATGGCCGGCGTCGCCGGTGTGGCGCGGTCGATGCGTGCCATGCCGTATGCTTTGGCATACACGATCTTGCCGCCGCGGACCACGGCGATCGACGCACTGGGCGCGCCGGTATTGGCGAGAACGGCGCCGGCACCGGAGTCGATGGCCGCCTGCATGGCGGCGGGGAGAGTGGATTGAGCCGACGCTGTGACTGGAGCGAGCGTCGTTCCAACGAGCGCGGCGAGCAGAAGAAACGGTCGGCGAGCGAGCGCGGGCATCGGTCTCTGGGTCGAAGAGTGAGTTGACTCGACGTACCAAGCGCGGGAGACACCGCGTACCGGCGTACGCGGCACGAGTACAGTATAATATCGACGCTGTCCCGGTCGAGCGATCCGCTCGATCCGCTACGCAAAACGTCGTCCCCTTCTCCGATCATGACCACACTGATGCCGATCCGAATCGCTGCGCTCGCGTGCGCTATCGTTGGCTTCGCGGCCGCCGCACCCACTGCGCTACGAGCGCAGCGTTTCGATGTGCACGAGACGAGTATCACCGACATGCAGCGCGCGCTTCAGCAAAAGCGTGTGACGTCGCGCGAACTGGTTCGGCAGTCGCTCGAGCGCATCGGAATGTACGAGGATCAACTGCATGCTGCGATCACGGTGAATCCGCGTGCGCTCGCCATCGCCGATTCGCTGGACCGGCTCCGGGCCGCGGGTCACATCCTCGGTCCTCTGCACGGAATTCCCGTCGCGCTCAAGGACAACATTCAGACGACGGCGATGCGCACGACGGGCGGCGCGCTGGCGTTTCGCGATCTCGTGCCGCCGTACGATGCAACACTCACGAAGAACCTCGAGGCTGCGGGCGCAATCATCATTGCCAAGACGCAGCTCACCGAGCTCGCGAATTGGATGACCACCGGCATGCCGGGCAATTACAATTCGCTCAACGGCTACGGGTTCAATCCGTGGGACGCACGACGCGATCCGCGCGATGCATTCTTCGACGGACGCCCAGTGCTTGGCACGGGTGGGTCGAGCTCCGGCGCCGGAACCAACGTGAGCTTTTGGGCGGCCAACGTCGGGACGGAAACGAGCGGCTCCATCTTGAGTCCGTCCAATCAGAACATGCTCGTGGGCATCAAGCCGACGGTCGGCCGAGTGAGTCGCTATGGCGTCATTCCCGTAACGTCGGACCAGGACACACCAGGACCAATGGCTCGTTCCGTCCGCGACGCGGCAATCATGTTGGGCGCATTGGAAGGTGCGCATCCCGATCCGCACGACACGGCGACGACCAAATGCCCACCGCCGGCTGGTCGCGATTACACAAAGTTCCTCGACCTCGGTGCTTTGAAAGGCGCGCGCATCGGCATTCCACGCACGTTCTTCTACGAGCCAACACCCTCGGGCAGCAATTTGCCGCGCGGCGGACTGTCGCCTGATCAGAGAACAGTCATGAATGCCGTCATCGCCACGCTGAAGAGCAAAGGCGCGGTCATCGTCGATCCGACTGAGATTCCCAGCGTCGTCGCTCCCGATCCGGCGACCAACTTCCTTCTCTGGAACGTGTGCAGCGGCTTGGAGGAGGGCAAAGGAAAGAACTCCGGTTGCTCGATCGCATTCATGTACGGCATGAAGCGCGATTTCAATGCGTGGCTGGCGACGCTTGGCGATCGCGCACCGGTCAAGTCGCTCACCGAGTTGCGCGAATGGAATACGGCGCACGCCAATGCCGGAACGATCAAGTATGGACAAGCGCAGCTCGACGCGTCGGATCAAATGGACCTCGACGCAAACCGCGCGCGCTACGAAGCCGATCGTCGCAAAGACCACTTGCTCTCCGCAACGAACGGACTTGATGCGGCACTGCAGACGAATCACCTCGACGCGTTGCTCTTTCCAGGCGTGACGAGCGCGAACATCGCCGCACGCACCGGCTATCCATCGGTGACGGTGCCGTACGCGTTGCTTCCCGTCGTCGCGACGGGCGCGAATGCATTTCCACCGGGATTCACGCCGAAGCCCGCGCCATTCAACGTGACGTTCACCGGAACGGCGTGCAGTGAGCCCAAGTTGATCGCGCTCGCGTACGCATTCGAGCAGGCGACGAAGAAGCGTATTGCTCCGCCCGACTTTCCATAAGCGCGCGAGCGGCGGTGCGCCGTGTCGCTTGACGCCGACTGGTTTGCGTTCCATGATCGCAAGACCCCAGCGCGGCGCGGCGCCGGCACCCACCCGTTTTAGGAGTCACCCATGCGCGTCTCCTCAATTGCTCGCGCCGCGGCTTGTGTCGCGGCACTACTGGTCGTTGGCTGCGGTGGACGTGCCGCGGTCAACACCGGCAGCGGATCGGCGGCGATGGCCGCAACGACGAAGTACAACGTCTACGCCGTTCGCTACGGGACGCTGCCCGCCTACAAAGTTTCTGGCTTGGTCGTCGGTGCTGACACCAGTCGGCGCCTCGACATCGCGATGATGGTGTGGCTGATCCAAGCACCCGGCCGAAACATTCTGCTCGACGCAGGTTTTCACCGCGATGATTTGATCAAGCGCTACCATCCAACCGATTACATGACGCCCGCGCAGGCGGTCGCCAAAACAGGCGTGCAAGCCGATCAGGTCACGGATCTCATCATCTCACACATCCATTGGGACCATCTGGACGGAATCGATCTCTTTCCGAAGGCCCGCATATGGATTCAGAAGGATGAGTTCAACTACTACGTCGACTCGGCCGGCAATCAAAAGAATCGCACCATCGACGCCGGCGACGCGAAGCTGCTCGCCGCCGCGGCGAGAGAAGGTCGCGTAGAGCTGGTGCCGGGCGACGGCGTCGAAATCATTCCAGGCATCTCCGTCTACACCGGCGGCAAGCACACCTTCGCATCGCAATTCGCTTCGGTGCAAACAACGTCAGGCACTGTGGTGCTCGCGTCCGACAACATGTACTTGTACGAGAACGAAGACAAACACGTTCCCATCGCACAATCCTTGGACAAGGATTCGAATCTCAGAACGCAGGATCGCATGAAGGCCATGGCATCGGCGCCGCGCCTGCTCATCCCTGGTCACGACCCGCTGGTGTTCGTGCGCTTCCCGAATCCCGGGAACGGCATCGCATGGATTAAATGATGTCGTTTTGATGGGAGCGCGAGCTTAACGACACAACAAGACGCCGATCGTGAGATCGGCGTCTTTTTTATTGGACAGTGCGCGCGCCGCGTCGGCGTTGACACAATGGTATACCGCTCGTACGTTCGCAACCGACGCCACAGTTGATGCCCCCCCCATCGCAGCCCCGCCGCAGCCGGCGGGTGTGGCTCTCCAATTACTTCGGGTACGCACCGCCCCTCGCTGGATCGGCCGTGCGTCGCGTCGTGTCGCTAGGCCAGCGGCAGACAGCCGCTGCATCGCCACCCCGGACTGGAGAACGTCAGTTATGCCAAACGGCCACCCCCGTTCAGAGAATCCTCATGCCCACCATCGAGGCACGATCAGGCGTGCCAGGGAATGGGCGCTCGCTGCGATCATGATCGCAGCGGGAGTAGTCGGTGCGTCGGCGCAGACCGCCACCGGAACCATCACCGGTCGCGTGACCGACGCCGGTAGCGGTGCACCAATCGGCAGTAGCAACATCCGAGTCGTCGGCACGCAACTCGGAACACAGTCAGGCGAAGACGGCAAATTCACCATTCGCGGTGTCGTCCCGGGCCCGATCGATCTGCAGATCAACCACATCGGCTACGAGATGAAACGCGCGAGTACGACGGTGACCGCCAATGGAACGGCCACCGTCAACGTGACGCTCTCACAGGCAGCGTTCTCGCTCGCCGAAGTCGTGACCACCGTAACGGGAACGCAGAGCAAGGCAGAGCTCTCGAACACCGTCGCCACACTCGACGTCGCGTCCCACATCGAAGAGTTGCCTGTCGCATCGACGGGCCAGCTACTGTCAGGCCGCGCACCCGGTGTCGAAGTCCAGAGCGCGGGCGCCGTGGGATCAGGCTCGCGCATCCGGATTCGTGGGCAATCGTCGCTGTCGTTGGGCAACGATCCGCTCGTGTATGTCGACGGCATCCGCGTCAACGCGAGCAGCAGCAGCAGTGTCATTGGCACCGGAGGCAACTCGTCGTCGGCGCTGGACAACATCAGTCCCGAAGAAATCGAGACGATCGACGTCATCAAAGGCCCCGCGGCTGCGACACTCTACGGTACCGAGGCCGCGAACGGCGTCATCGTGATCACGACGAAGAAGGGAAAAACCGGCTCGACGAAATGGAATGCGTTCTCGGAAAACGGTACGCTCTACAACCCGTACAAAGGCAGCTATCCGGATCTTTGGGTCGCGTTCGACACGCATCAAGTCGACTCCAAAGGCGTGCCCAGGGTTTGCACGCTCATCTCCGACGCCGCGAACACCTGCACCATCGACAGCGTCTTTCACAACGACGTGTTGAATGATCCGGTTCTGACACCGTTCCAACACGGCAATCGTGCGCAGTACGGACTGCAGATGTCCGGAGGCAACGACAAGCTGCAATACTTCCTCTCCGGCGACGCCGTACACGAGCAGGGCCCCTACAAGATGCCGGATATCGAGATCAAGCGGCTCACCGCCGAGCGCGGTACGCCGATCGGCGACGATCAGGTGTATCCGAATGCCGACAAGCAGGTGAACCTGCGCACGAATCTCGGAACTCAGATCTCGCCGACGGCCGACGTCTCTGTCTCGATCGGCTATGTGGACCGCGATCTTCGCAATCCCACGAACGAAGACACGCAGGGCGGTATCGTCGTCGACGCGCTCGCCGGAACGGCGCGTACGGATCTCAAGGACGCGCGCGGCGTCGCACTGCTCGGCTACCGCTCGTTCCCCATGGGCGACGTGATGTCGCGCGTGAATACCGAGAATGCTACCCGGTTCATCAACGGGATCAACGCGCGCTACTACCCGCTGTCCTGGCTGAATGCCCGCGCCAACCTCGGCTACGACTATACCGCTCGAAACGGCACATCACTCGTTCGCTTCAATCAGGGCGAGTATGGCGCAACCGAACGCCAAGGCTCGATCTCGAGCGTGCGTGCCGAAACCGACGTGTACACGGTGGACCTCGGTGCAACGGCGACCGCTTCACCCCACGGACGATTCGGCACGAAGTCATCGGTCGGTGTTCAGTATTTTCATAATTTCAACTCCAGCACCTCCGCGTCCGGCCAGGGCCTTCCGCCCGGCGCGACGACGGCGAGCGCCGGTGCCATCAAGAGCGCGGGTCAGTCGACATCCGAATCCGTGAACCTGGGCGTCTACGGCGAAGAAGTGCTGTCGTACGCCGAGCGAATCTTTCTCACCGGCGGCCTTCGGTACGACGCGAACAGCGCATTCGGTGAAAACTTCTCCGGCGTGTACTATCCAAAGATTGGGCTGTCGTGGCTGGTCACGGACGAGCCCTGGTTCCCGCGAATCGCCGCGATCAACTCGCTGCGTCTACGCGGCACGTACGGCGCGTCCGGCGTGCAGCCGGGCACCACGTCGGCGTTGCGCTATTTCTCGCCGATCGCCGCCGACGTCGTCGGTGTCGAGCAAGCTGCCGTCACCCTTGGCGCGCTCGGCAACGCGTCGCTTCAGCCCGAGTACTCTGGCGAATTTGAGACCGGCTTCGATCTCACGGCGTTCCAGAGTCGGACGAGCGTCGAGCTGACGTATTACAACAAGAAGACGAAGGACGCGCTCATCTCCGCGCCGGTTGCGCCGTCGTTGGGCGGCGACATCTCGTCGGAGCTCCAGAACCTCGGCTCGATCCGCAATCAGGGCCTCGAGTTGACGCTGAATCAGAAACTGGTCGACAACAGCCAGGTCGGCTTCGAATTTCTGATTGGCGCATCGACCAACAAGAACGTCATTCTCTCGCTTGGCCCCGGGATTCTTCCGGTCTATTCCGGAAACGTCAACACGCAGTACAACGCGCCGGGATATCCCCTCTACGGGCTGTGGAGCAAGACGTGGACGTATAACGACGCCAATGGCGACGGCATCCTGGTGCCGTCAGAAGTGAAGATGAGCGACACGGCGTCGTACAAGGGACCGTCGTTCCCCACGCACGAATTGACGGTGAGCCCGCGCCTCGAACTGTTGCATCGCAAGCTCGCCATCGCGGCGCAATTCGACCACAAGGACGGCTTCACGAAATACTACGGCGTCAAACGCAACGCATGTCAGGGCGGAGCGTCGTGTCGCGGACTATACGATCCGACGACGTCGCTCGACGAACAGGCCGCAACGATTGCGACGAGCAATTACAGCGCGTACGGCGGCATGATGTTCAACGGCGAATTCACACGCTTCCGGGAGCTGTCGGTGTCGTATCAACTCCCCAACACGCTTGCCAGCCGAGTTCATGCCTCGCGTATCGCCGTCATCGGCACCGGGCGAAACCTCGCTGTGTGGACTCCATATCCGGGCGTTGATCCGGAAGAAGGTGTGGGCAACGGCGATCAGCGCGGCAACGAGGAGTTCTTCGGAACGCCACCGCTCCGCTATTTCACGCTCCGCCTCAATCTCACCTTCTGAGGCGCCGACACATGACACACTCAGCCCATACGAGATCTATGACCGCGTTCATGCTCGTGCGTCGGCGCGGGACTCGCGTCGGAATTGC
Source organism: Gemmatimonadaceae bacterium (assembly GCA_036499625.1). Taxonomy (GTDB): domain Bacteria; phylum Gemmatimonadota; class Gemmatimonadetes; order Gemmatimonadales; family Gemmatimonadaceae; genus JAQBQB01. Next base: position 7,142 of record DASYDJ010000042.1, on the reverse strand, counting down.
CGCGCTTGCGCTTAGCGTCCTCGGCGCGTGCAACTCGGATCAAGTGCTCAAGGTCGCCACACCAGACGTCCTCTCCGTCGATGCGTACTCGACACCCGATGGCGCCGATCCGCTGCGCTACGGCGTGATCTCCGACTTCGCTCGAGCCTACGATGGCAACAGCGACGGATTCACGGTCATCACTGGAACCCTTGCCGACGAAATCTTCGCTCCCGACACGTTCGACGACCGTCTGTCGATCAATGCGCGCCGGTCTCTCGAGATCAACAGCGTCATGGAGTCGGAGTATCGCCACTTGCAGCAAACACACCTCGGTGCCGTCAACGCGGCGGTCGTCCTCGCCGCCGTAGCGCCGACGAAGAAGTCGCAACGCTCGGAGATGTACGTCATTCGTGGGTTCACGGAAATCTTCTTTGCCGAAGGCTGGTGCTCGGGTACCGCGTTCTCGAGCGAATCTGGCGGCGACATCACGTATGGAATGCCGAACAGCACGTCACAGCTGTTCCAGTTGGCGGTCGCCAGCTTCGATACCGCGTTGACGCTTGCCGATACCAGCAACACCATGAAATACGCGTCGCAGCTCGGGCGCGGACGCGCATTGTTGGCACTTGGCCAGTATGCCGACGCTGCAGCAGCCGTCGCCGGGGTCCCGCGATCGTTCCAATACTTGACGTACCATTCCACCTCGAGCGGTCGCGAAGAGAACGGCATGTGGAACGCGGTCGCGAACGGTGCGACGCGCTACGCCATCATCAACAACGAGGGACAGAACGGCCTGCCGTATCTGACGCAGGGTACAGACCCGCGTGTGCCATGGGTTCCATCGACGCGGACCGGCTTCAATAGCACGACGCCGAATCTGCCGACGGAAACAAAGTTTGGTCGCACGTCCGCTGGAATCGTGGCCGATGGAACCGAAGCTCAACTGATCATCATCGAGGCTCGGCTGCAGGGCGGTACACAGGCCGATCGCGATGCGGTATTCACGTCGCTCAACGCATTACGCACGTCGAACACGCCGGCAATTCCGGCGATGACTGGCAGCGCACCAACCACGCAGGCGGCCGCGGTAACGCAACTCTTCACCGAGCGCGCGTACTGGACGTGGCTCACCGGTCACCGGCTGGGCGACATGCGGCGGCTCGTGCGCAACTACGGCCGCGATGCAGAGACCGTCTATCCTACGGGCACTCTGCAGGCGCCTCTGGTTGGCTCGTTCGGAACGTCGACCAGCATCGTCATTCCCTTCAGTGAGCGCAGTAATCCGAACTTCAAGGGCTGTCTCGACAACAAAGCCTGAGAAGGCAAAGCATTTGACGGTGCAAGACAAATGAACGACCGCGACGGCAACGTCGCGGTCGTTTGCTTGTATGCCCGATGCAGATTTGAGACTCCGCACTCCTGATCCAGATTGCCCCTTCTTATAGAAGACGTACATGCGAATTCTCGTCATCGGCGCCGGCGCGGTCGGCGGATACTTCGGTGGCCGCCTGCTCCAGGCTGGCCGCGACGTCACCTTTCTCGTTCGAGCGCGCCGCGCCGCGCAACTCGCCGAGCACGGGCTCGTGATCAGAAGCCGATACGGTGACTTCCATCGCGACAATCCGCCTACAGTTCAAGCGAACGCGTTGAACAGTCCGTACGATCTCGTGCTGTTGAGTTGCAAAGCGTACGACTTGGACGGCGCGATCGAATCATTTGCGCCGGCCGTCGGTCCGCACACGGCGATCCTCCCACTCTTGAATGGGATGCGCCACTTGGACGTACTCGACGCACGCTTTGGCGCCGACGCGGTGCTCGGCGGTCTGTGCATGATCGCGAGCACGCTTGGTGAGAACGGCGAGATTCTCCATCTCAACGACAATCACTCGGTGTTGTTTGGCGAGCGAAACGGCGCGAGCTCAACGCCAATTGCGACAATCGCCGCCGAGATGGTTGGTGCTGGGTTCGAATCGGCGGCGAGCGACGCGATCGTTCAGCGCATGTGGGAGAAATGGGTTTTCATCGCGACGGGCGCTGGCATCACGAGCCTCCTGCGCGGTTCCGTCGGCGACATCGAGGCCGCGGGTGGCGCTCCGCTCGCCGCAGCGCTGCTCGCCGAGTGCGCCGCAATCGCAACCAAGGCCGGATTTCCGCCGAGTGCGGCCTCACTCGAGCGGAGCGTGAGAATGTTCACGGAGCCGGGCTCACCGCTCACCGCATCGATGTACCGCGACATCGAGCGTGGAGGACGCACAGAGGGCGAACACGTCCTCGGCGATTTGCTGCGGCGCGGAGCGCTCGAGAACAAAACGGATTCGGTGCTGCGGATGGCGTACACGCATGTTGCGACGTATGAAGTGCGAAGGGCGAAGCTTGCGTCGACTGGATCGTAAGCCGACCGAATTCAGACTCGCGTCAGCGTCCCATCGCCAATCCGACTACGCGCGAATCGAGCGAAACACCCGCCACTCCATTTTGCGTCGCCAGATCGATCATCATAACGTCGCTCGGATTTCCGGATTTGTTCTGCACCACGGCGAACGCGTAGTGCGAATCCGGGCTGATCACCACGCCTTCGACCGTGCCCGATCCGATTCCGAGAAGTACGACCGCCGGAGTTCGACCGTCCAACGTCTTGATGCGCAGCTTGCCGTTTTCGACGGTGACGGAATCGTGGCCGTTGGATGACACGGCGCGCGTCGTCAAGCCATACAGCGTTCCGGTGGAACGCGTGATCCGCGCAACGGCGGTCCCGCAGTCGGCAGAGGCGGCTCCCGAAGGGCAGCGGCGGAAGTCGGCGTGCGTCGCCATCCCGCCGGCGAGCACGAGCTCTACTCGGTATTGCTGCGCCTGAGCGACCGACGAGCAAAGCATCGTCGCGGCGGCCAGCGCCAATGAACGCGTGAGGGTGGTCATGGGTCGTTCCAGTTGCGCGGCGACTCGAGCCTTGGGTCCGCCGCTAGTCTGGCGAGCCCAAGAGCTAAAGTCGTGCCGCGCCGACTCAGGCGCCCGCGCCGATACAACCGCGAGAACACTTGGGAAAGCACCAACCACGGCACTTTCGCGAAGCTCAGCCGTTGATGGGCCGGCCAGGTGCCGTTGTGCTGCCAACGGTAATTGAGTAAACGCTAATACACATATTGTGAATATCTAAACGAAAAAAGCGGGGCAGCGATGGATCGTTCTCCATCGCTGCCCCGCTGCCGTTCAACTGTGAAGCAAACGTACGCGAGCGTTACAACGACGGACGCTTGCTACCGAAGTCCGTATGCAGTTGAACCTGATGCGCGACTGACAGAATCTTGTCGTCATTGTACAGCGCGCCGATGATCGTTCCGCAGACCGGCTGCGGGTTGAGCGGCGTCGGCGGCGTCGCGGGTGCAGGCGGTGTTGCGGCCGGCGGCCCGCCGGGACGTCCGCGTCCACCACCGCCGTTGAATTGTGCCGGCACATCGAACTTGTACGGCACCACCGCGCACGGATGTCCCGTTTGCGCATTCACTCCAACGTCCGCATTCGGCGACGCGATGAACATGTCGAGATCCTTCATGAACTCCGCCCACTTGGTCATGAGGATGTAGCGACGACGCTGACCCTGCACGAAATCGATCGCGCGCGTGGTGCGTCCATTGACGAAACGCGGATTCCAGTTTGCGCCGGCGAGCGGATCCGGCGGTGCACCGCCGGCGCCACGACCGCCGCCCGCGCCACCCGCGCCACCCGCGCCTCGGCCAGCGCCGCCACCTCCGCCACCGCCTCCACGACGGCCGCCCACCGGCGCTTCCGGAAGCGCCGCGAGATCGAGACCGATCTCCTTGGCTTTCTGCTGCACGAAATTATCAAACGCTGCTGCACCTTCCACGTCGAGGCCACCGCCGGCACCAGCTACTGCGGGACGCGCGCCGATGTCGACCGTCTTCATGCCGAGGCCCTTGAGGATCGCGAGCATTTCCGGCGGCGCGTTTGGATCGACGCCAACGCGCAGCGACGCGAGCTTGATGGCTGGATCGAACTTGAATGGCGTGAACACCGTCGACGGATCCTTCTCATCGACGCCGTGAATGGCGTTGAACACCATCGCCGCATCTTCCGGCGTGCGGCAGATGGGACCGACGCGATCCTGCGTCCACGCGAGTACCATCCCACCATAGCGGCTGACGCGACCAAACGTCGGCCGCAGCGCGCTCAATCCGCAGCGCGACGTGGGCGACACGATCGAGCCCGACGTCTCCGTGCCGATGCCGAACGCAACGCATCCCGCCGCTGTTGCCGACGCGGGGCCGGCGGACGATCCGCTCGAGCCCTGCGACAGATTCCATGGATTGTTCGTCCGTCCACGGAACCATTGATCGTTCTGCGCGAACAAGCCCGTCGCCAGTTTGGCGATGAGCACCGCGCCTGCGTCGCGCAGCCGGCGCACGACTTCGGCATCGTCATCGATCACGCGATTCTCGAGATCCGGCGATCCCCATGTCGTGGGCGTGCCCTTCACGGCGAAGAGATCCTTCACGCCCCACGGCAAACCATGCAGCGGACCGCGATACTTGCCTGCCTTGATCTCGGCGTCCGCCGCCGCCGCGTCGGCCAACCCCTGCGACTCCATGATCGTCACGGCGCAGAGCAGCGTGGGATTGAGACGCTTGAGGCGGTCGAGGTAAATCTTCGTCAAGCGCGTCGACGTCAGCTTCCGCGCCTTGATCAGCGCCGACAACCGATGCGCCGGCAGGAACGCGATGTCTTCGTCAGACGTCGGCAGTGCTCCGACAAATGGAGCAACGGTAAATGAGGATCTTTGAAAGGCCGCGACGCCGTGCTGCTTGACGAGATTCTGCATCAGCGCGCCCGTTCCGCCGATATACGGCATGAACTGCTCGGCTGGCGGCTCACCGCTGTCGGTGAGCATCGCCGGCTCCTGCGCCTGACCTTGCGCGCCGCCAAAGCCACCGCCTGCCGGCGCGCCCGCGCCGCCGCCGCGTTGCGCGAGCGTTGCGTGACTGCCGAAGGTCGTTGCCGCCGCGGCGATGAGCGACATGAACATGAACTCGCGCCGGTCAATGCCGGACGTGTCCTCAGCCTCTTCGGCGCGCAGCGCGAGAGTAGGCTGAATCTCTTCGAGTAGATCCTCTGGGGTGTGCACGATAGGTCTCAAGGCTGGAGTGACGGAATCGCAACGCCCTAAGATGCAGACCGGAACGGCGGCGCGACAGCCGCGCGCTACCTCACGCGAATTCGAGCTACTTCACGGGCGGCGGCTTCGTCGCGGCCGGCGACGGCGCGACCGGCGCTTCCCTCGCCGTCTCGGCAGTCCACCGGGCGATGCTACTCTGGACGTCGACGAACGCGCCCGCGTCGACATTCAGGCTTCCCCACGCCGGATGATCCAGACCAAGGATCAAGAACATCATCAACCCGACGAGCGCCGCCGCAACACCAGACGTGATCACATGCGCGCGAAGACTCGGGATATAGAAGAACCACGTGAAACCGAGCGTGATGATCGCACCGATGACCACGACGAGCCAGATCACCGGCCCGACGCTCGCCGATCCGAGATAGACTCGCTCGCGCCGTGCGTTGAGCAGTTCCTGGACATCGTCGAGCACTTGCTCATATAGCAACTGCGCGTGTGTCGAACGCGGCTCGTAGAGAAACACATCGCGTGCGATCGAATCGGCTGTCTGCGCCGTGAGCTCGCTCCGCTTGTTGTACTCCTCCGCCGGCCATTCATCGGTGATCACGCGATCGACGTACCGCGACACGAGGCCTTGCATGTGCGACCGTTCGGGATCTTCGACGCCTTGCATCGTCCGATACAGATCACTCGCGGCGCCCGCCTCGCGGATCACGGCCGCCGAGACCTTGTCGTAGCCGTCCTGCACTCCGACCACGATCAGACCCAACGCCACCGCGTAGACCACGCCGATGAAGGCGTGAATGGCGAATGCCGCCGCCGTTTCCTCTACGCCGAGAATCCACTTCCGCTTACGGGCGAGCAGCACGCCGGCGACGTCGAACACGACGAGCACGCCGATGCACAGCGAGGAGAGCAGCCACAGCGGAAGTTCGTAGATCCAGAACATGGTCGAGGAAGGGAAGAGGAGTGCTGTGCAACGACGCTATACCATCACGGCTGCTTCTCCACCGCCGTTTCGGCGCGCCAGCGAACGAGATTCGCCTTGACGCTGACGAACGCACCGGGATCGACGCTCAGATTTCCCCACGCCGGGTGATCGAGACCGAGTATGAGAAACAACATGAGTCCCACGAGCGCGGCGGCGATTCCGGACGTCGTGATGTGCGCACGCCGGCTGGGCATGTGAAAAAACCACGTGAAGCCCAGTGTTATGATGGCGCCTATTGCGACGACGAACCAGATCACCGGTCCGACACCCGAGCTGCCGAGGTAGAGTCGATCGCGGCGTGCGTCGAGCAGGTCGTCGGCGTCGCTGAGCAGTTGCGGGTATAACGCCTGGGCGTGAACGGACCGCGGCTCATAGATGAAGATGGCGCGCACGATCGAGTCGACGGTTTGTGCGGCGAGCTCGCTACTGCCACCGTGTTGAATCGCCGGCCATTCGACGTGGATCACGCGGTCGACGTAGGCGTCGAGCAACGTCTGCATCTTCGAGCGTTCCGGTTCTTCGACGCCTTGCATCATGCGAAACAAATCACTGGCCGCGCTGGCCTCGCGCACCACGGCGGCGGAGACCTCGTCGTAGCCGCTTTGCACGCCGACGACGATGAGGCCGAGCGAGACGGCGTACACGACGCCGATGAACGCGTGGATCGCGAATGCGGCGCTGGTTTCTGTGGGTTCGAGAACCCATTCGCGGTGTCGGGAGACCATCACTCCGGCGACGTTCAGTGAGACGGTAACGCCGATACAGAGTACGGCGAGAATCCAGAGGGGGAGTTCATAGATCCAGAACATGCTGACGCCTGTGAGTCGGGGGTGGGCCGGCAGGGCGACGCGGTGCTGCCTTGGTGCGGTGGCGGGAAGGCGAATGGTACGCGAGAGTGGCGGGGGTGCCAAGGAGCATTGAGTCTCGAGCGGGTATCGGCGATGGAGCATCGTTTGCGGTGGCGCGGAGGGGCGCAGTGTCCTTCGCGCGACCTGGCAATACTGCCTTTGGCAGTATTGCCACCGGCTCGCGCTGCGG